>JAJDEF010000010.1 GCA_029259945.1 Planctomycetota bacterium | reverse complement strand
CTGATTCAATTTGGGGAAATGCCAAAAGATGTAAAGCCCCTTATTGGGCTGGGCAGTGGTGTTTTTGAAATCGCTCTAAAATACGACAAAGAAGCTTATCGCTGTGTCCAGGCCGTTCAGTTGGGAGATGAAATTTACGTGCTACATGCTTTTCAGAAGAAAGCCAAGAAAGGCGTTAAAACGCCCCAAAAAGACCTTGATCTCATTAAGCAGCGGTACAGGGAAGCAAAGGAGCTTGAGCGCAATGGAAAATAAAAAAAAGGAGATTGAGTTTGAAAAAAGCTCGGGAAATGTTTTTGCGGATCTTGGGCTTGAAAATGCCGAGGAACTACAGACTCGTGCCATGATTGGTTATCATGTTATACAGATATTAAACAAAAAAAAGATGAAACAACGTGAACTCGCGACGCTTCTGAATGTCAAACAAGCCGAAGTTTCTCACCTCTTAAACGGTCATTTTAGCCGGTTCACGACAGATAAATTGCTCGATTTTTTGAAACGCTTGAACCAAAAAGTAATGATTCAGATTAGTCCACACAAACGAGGGGAACCTTTTCAGCAGGTCGCGTATAAATGAGACAGAATGAGTAATTCTGTCTCAGCCTAATAAGAGAACAATGTTTGTGTGTTTTATGGTTACTCTCCTGAAGGAAAGAGCTTTTTTTTTAGCATATTGAAAATATCTTCAATAACTAAAAGTCTGTTTTTCAACTCTTTTGTAGTTATTTGTATTGAATGGTCTCCGTGTGCAATCTCATCTCTTGTGGAAGCTATACTGTTAAGTTGCCTCAATGAGATTAGTTCTTCTTCAGAAAAGAATATCCCCAAAGAATTGAATAATCTTTCTACAGGTTTTGATTTATATTTTGGTTTGGAATCTCTGGTAAATTTATCATAAGTAATATTCGTAGGGTCTTCTTTGTATGCCAAAATAAGGTTATCAACTGCTGACTTTCCCTCAGTTCTAGGATTGAACTGTTTTAATAAAATGCAAGCGTGTATTTGTTCAATTCCAGTGGTCTTTACCTTATCAATGTAAGTTTCAACAACGTCTTTGATACTCCCCTCAAATTCAGAAAGCATCATCACCCACATTGATTTTAGAATATATCTTTCTGTATCATTTTTAGGCTCTCCGCCATTTTCATCAAATTGGTTAAGGACACCAATTATACTTTCAATGCGCTGATGGATCATTTAGGTTTGGTCAGTAAATCCTGTACAGTACTAACTCTTTCTTCAATATTCCGCCCACCAGCACTATTTAAAGCCTTTCGGAAATTCGTATCAGATTTTATGAAGTTTTGTAATCTTAATTGAAATTCTTCCGCTGTTACGGCTATGTCTTTCTCGTGTACTTGAGAGAATGCTAACATTTCCGTTTCAAACACAATCCTATTTGATGTTGTATTCCATGTCCCAGTTTTAACCTGAAAAATAGAAAATGCCTTATTGCCTAGGTAATTATTAATTTTTTTTATAGTGGTGTGGAATAGGCTTCTAAGAGCTGAAATTTGCTCTGAACCCATGTTTTTATTGTCCTTCATATATTTAGTCAAAAAATAGCTTAATTGGTTTGCACGCTTTAGGTCACTTCCGTAGTAGGCAAAGAACCGCAATATCAGTTCTTCATGAGCCATATTCTTCTTATCACTTTTTAATCTGAGTTTAATGAGTGATTTAAAAGTCTTATCATCAGCTAATTCTTTTAAAAGGTCATTAAATTTCCCCCTAAGGGTATTATTCCGAATTTCTTGCGCAGTGAGTTGAAGACTTCCCAAGTTTAGGCGTTCAAAAACTTCATATTTAATTTCTTCATCAGACTCATTAAGAATCACAATTGCTCTTATTGATCTTTTTCTAATTTCATCTTTATCTCTTTGTTTAAGTTCTGAATACAGCCTCCCATTTACATCGTCTCTAATCTCTAATTTAGTAAGGCTAAACTCGTCGTTTAGAAATTCTTGAAAAGTTCTCAACCTCTGATGTCCATCGATTACTTCGTATTTTAATGTTTCTGCTTGTTCCGCAAAATAGATCACGGGGATTGGAATATTTAGCAACAGGGATTCGATTAGCCTCGATCTTTTGTTCTCTTTTTCATCATTAGCAGCCCAGACATAATTTCGTTGATAATCTGGTGTTAAATCAACATCCCCGTCTGTAATTTTGTTGACTAGATCTTGTACAGAATAATCATAAGGTTGCGCTAATATTCTTCTTGGTTGTTTATTACCCATTAGAACTCCATCCTGAAGAATTACAATAAAAATTCTGCTTTGTAATTCTACCCATTTGAGGTGTAATAATACGTTTTTAATTCAAAATATTCAAAGGTATAACGTGGATAAAATAACAGGAATGGCTAAGATTTTCCATATGAGACAGTATTGGTAATTCTGTCTCATATTTAGAGCTTTGCCCCTCGATTTTGATCTGATTTTAAGGTTTTATCCTCGAAATTTGAGACAATACTCTCAGAATAATGTCTCAAATTGGTGTGACAGTGGTAGTAACGAAAAACGAACGTTTTCCGTTAGGTTGGGAACATCAATACTTCCAGAAAGTGTGATTTTTGATTCACGATCAAGAGTATAAGCTGTCAATCAGCGTTGAAAATTGACCCCTTTCAGCGTCCAATATTGACCCCCCAAAAACAAAAAATATTACTTCCTTTTTTTGAGTCTCCAACTATCATTTCCTGTTTCTATAATGGTGCAGTGGTGGGTCAGTCGATCCAGTAATGCGGTGGTCATTTTCGCATCTCCAAAGACCTTGGCCCATTCGCCGAAGTTCAGGTTTGTCGTTACGATCAGAGAAGTCCTCTCATAAAGCGTGCTGATTAGATGAAATAGCAGGGCTCCGCCCGCTTGAGCAAAAGGCAGGTAGCCCAGTTCATCAAGGACGACAAAATCCATATTGGCAAGGCGTCTTGTGAGTGACCCACTTCTTCCAGCGAGCTTTTCCTGTTCGAGTTTATTGACAAGATCGACGACGCTAAAGAACCGTCCTTTCTTCCCAAGTCGGATACATTGGATCGCAATGGCTGTTGCGAGATGTGTTTTCCCTGTTCCTGTGCCACCGATGAAGATTAAATTCTCTGCCGCTTCCAAAAAGTCTCCCAAATAGAGCGCCTTTATGAGGCCCTCATTCACATGCGCTTCTTTGAACGAGAAGGTGTCGATATTTTTATGCACAGGAAACTTAGCAATGCTCAGCTGATAGCTTATTGACCGGGCTTTACGTTCGGCATCCTCTGCCTGACAGAGCATCAATAAAATCTCCTGAACTGTATTGTTGCGCCGAATACCTTGGGTGACGGCTTCATCAAAGGCTGCGACCATGCCATGCAATCTCAATTTTCGAAGCAGATCAATGAGCTTATGTCGTTCCATGCAGCACCTCCTTTCGGAGTGCATCGTAGCGTGAGCAATCTGCGGTTGGTTCGATCCTCAGTCTGAGGGAAGCCGGAACAGCGACTGACTCTAGCGGGGGAGGCTCAAGATCTCTGGCAATCATATTGAGAATGATTTCTCCTCGGATGACGCCCTCGGCCACTGCTTTTGTGCAAATTTTCTCAGCCAAGTCCAAGCCATGTTCGCGGGCTTTGCAAAGAATCTCCACAAACGCTCTGTCACCCCCCGGTCGATTAGAAAGCGTGGATCTGACCCGGCGCAAACTTGCGGGCAAAGCCCATTCTTGAAAGGGGGCACCATTTCTTAGCGCACCAGGCTTACGGCTGAGAACATCAAGGTAGTGCCAGGGATCATAGACCACTTTGTCCCGGCCAAATTGTCTGGGATGCTCCGCAATAACTTCTCCCTTGCTGATGACTTTGATTCGATCAGCGCTGGCGCGTACCGTTGCGGTGTTTCCGGCCACCTTACTGTCTACGCTATAGTGGTTGCGGTCATATCGAATCAGGCTGGTGCTGGATACTCGGCACTCTGTGTCGATATAACCCTGGAACGGGGTGGTGATTGGAATCAGGCTGCTTTTCTCTTCCTGGAAGACTTCCCATATCGTTCGCCCTTTATCCTCAGGGTGTAAGCGTTTTTGAGCTAATTTAGTGCACTGGTCAGCTAGCCAGGCGTTTAACTCATCAAAACTCTGAAATCGAGGACGGGGGGTAAAAAGCCATTCCCGCACGTTTTTTACCTGCTTCTCAACCTGTCCTTTTTCCCATCCTGCCGCAGGAGTACAGGCGACCGGCTCAACGAGATAATGGCTGCACAGCTGAAGAAATCGGTCATTGAACCGCCGCTCTTTGCCTCGAAGTACACGGTCGACCACTGCTTTGAGATTATCGTATATCCCTCGTTTGCATGTGCCTCCAAAAAAGGGAAAAGCGCGATTATGTGCATCAAAAACCATCTCCTGTTTTTCTCTGGGGTAGGCCACAACAAAAAACATTCTGCTGTGGCTTAAACGAAAATGTGCAACTTTGATCGTCTGTGCAATACCAGACAAAATGACGCTTTCATGACTCCAATCAAACTGATAGGCTTCACCTGGCGCAAACTTTAAAGGGATGTAAACCTGATCAGGCTGTCTTGCTTCCTGATGACGCCACTTTTTGACAGTGCGCTGAATACTGTCATAGGCGCCTTCATACCCTTCACCCTGGAGTAACTCGAATAATCTCTGCGCGGTCAGACGGCGACGTTTGGGTCGCTTCTTGTCTTCCTTAAGTAGTGTGTCCAGCCTCTCTTTGAAATCCCCGATCTTGGGACAAGCCGGATCTTCTCGGGTATAACTGTGCGCTGTTGCGCCACTTCGAATCACACCTCTGACGGTATTGCGGGATATCCGAAGTTCTCTTGATATTTGTTTGATTCTCTTCCCCTCTACAAAAAAGTAGCGGCGTATCTTTGCAATTGTCTCCACTACGAGCATCCTCCGTATCCTCCATGACCAACTTGATCACGGATACTTAACATAGGGGGGTCAATTTTCGACGCTGTTTTCTTTTATAAGGGGGTCATTTTTGCACGCTGATTAACA
>JAJDEF010000009.1 GCA_029259945.1 Planctomycetota bacterium | reverse complement strand
GGTGGCGTGATTGCTATTTCTTCCTCTAATAGTGGCGGCGCCTGGGATAATGCCAAGAAATATATTGAAGCGGGAAACCTGGGTGGTAAGGGGACTGACATTCACAAAGCCGCAGTGGTTGGTGATACCGTTGGAGATCCGCTGAAAGATACCTCGGGTCCATCGCTCAATATTCTGATCAAACTGTCGGCTATTCTCTCACTAGTCTTCGTTCCATTCTTTGTCCAGTATGGTGGCATCCTGGTCCGCTAATTGGAAACTCGTCCTTGTTCTTCGGGTCTGTACACTGGGTCACCTCTGGTGTACAGCCCCGAGCCTCTCTTGCTGTAAAAACAAATATCCCTCAAATTTTTGTTGTCGAAGTTAAGAATAATTAGATGCAGGGGTTCGCCCCTGCAGACGAGTTACTTTTGTTTCGGCAAAAGTAACCAAAACCATTGTTGCCCGTGTGCGGAACGACGGGGACCTGGTCCACCACCTCGAATCCTTCGACAGGCTCAGGACAGGATGGCTCAGAAACTCGTTCCGAGGTGCAAGGCCACCTCTCCGCTCAGACAGTCTTCGCCAAAGCGGTAGGATTCAGGGCGGCGGCCCAACGACGCATTAGAACGGCAGGGCACAACATTAATCCCCCCCCAGTGGTGTGAGGCTCAAGATTTTCAGCGGTGAAAGGCGTCAATTAAACAGGGAAAACGTGGGTTCTTTTTTGTGAAGGCCGGGGCCATGCCTTCGGGGGACAAGAAAAATGTTTCGGGTGTTTTGAATCCAGCGAAGTCGCTTTCAAATGCGAAGCAGCGAAGTTATCGTCTGGGCTTAGTTTTTTGTCTGGGTGGCTCTAATTTGTCTAGGATGCGGAGTCCTTTGGTCGGAGAGCCACGGCGGGCTCTGACTTGGAACCGAACTTCCGCATCAAATTGTGCCAAGGTTGCGGTGGATAGTTCTTCTACCAGTTTATTGAGACTGATCTTTCGATGTCGTGCCAGTTGGCGAAGCCGGGCATGTGTAGTGTCCGGAATACGAATCGTTAAGGTGGCCATGAGTTTATCCTCCAGGAAAATCTTTGGGGTGAAGAATCCTTATTGCAGGAAACAACAAGGCTCCATCTTGAAAGTCTTTGGTGTTTTGCGTGACGATGCTTTCAGCTCCCCCTGCCACGGCTAATTCAAGGATATGGTTGTCTCCTTCATCTGGAAGATTAGGTCGCCAGGTGTAATACACATTGACCCATCGACAGACATGAAGAAACGCATCGAATAAGGTCCGTCGTTCGTTCTCCGAGAGGAGGCATTTCTTAAATAACGTTTCTCTTCCCATCACCGCTTCGAATTCTAGAAACAGTGTTGTCCCCATCAGAGGAACGCATTCTTCTTTGAGGCAGGCACGAATGACTTGACGGCTGTGCCCTCCACGTCCAATGAGAGCAGAAATGAGGACATTCGTGTCGACGACAATGACAGGGGACATCAAATAGATGCTATCATATATGCTGTCATCTGTAAATCAGAAGAGGTGTCCTATCATAATCGCCTGAAAAGATATTCAGTCAAGATCCAGCCTCATTTCCAACAGATTTTCCCCAAACGGGCTCACCATGCCTCCCTCGTTTGGGGGATGTCGGGAATCTTTCCTTGGTGTGAAACACGCAGAGGGGTTTGCCCCAATGCGCCATACTCCTCATCAATAGCGACCGTTACGAAGTTAGGTCGCGCTGTTTTCCATCGCATCATCATTCGTTCCCTGCTACCTGTCCAGAAAATTAACAATTTCCACTTGCGTCCGTTAAGCTTCGTTGCCTCGTTAGTGGTGCGCCTTCCTGCTCGTTCCCTCTTGTTTCTGCGAAAGGGGT
The DNA here is from genome assembly GCA_029259945.1 of Planctomycetota bacterium. Lineage (GTDB taxonomy): Bacteria > Planctomycetota > Planctomycetia > Pirellulales > Lacipirellulaceae > Bythopirellula. The sequence goes on along the minus strand of JAJDEF010000009.1, from coordinate 1,675 downwards.
GTCAGGATTTTTGACAAGGTTTGTGCCGCCGGTCTGACGGGCGCGGCTTAAACGTGGCACACACTGGACAAGAACTGAACCCAACCCAACCCAACCCAACCCAACAATTTATACGTGAGATGACGTATCCCATCATTTTTGGCACCCAAATCGTATTGTCCTTCAATAAAAGAAACTAAGGCGGTTGGGCAGGCAGGTCTGCCCCCTCAACAACCATTCACTTTTACGGAAAAGGGGTCATTCCATGAAAAAAATATGGACAAAAGGCTTACTGAGTGTAGCGTTATTGACGTGTGTGGCGGTGGTGCCGGCGGGAGCGGCGTTGATCGATCGGGGTAACGGATTGATTTATGACGATGATCTCAACATCACATGGCTAGAAGATGCCCATCTGGCAGCGACGAATCAGTTTGGGCTGACGCAAAGTGCTGGGGTAGTCCCAGGCGCGGGTGAGATTGGCTCAACTGGTAGAATGAGCTGGACAACCGCCAACAATTGGATCGCGGGGATGAATGCGGCGAATTACAAAGGGTTCAATAATTGGCGACTGCCGACGACGACGCAACCGGATGCGAAGTGTTCGGGCCAAGTCTTTTTTAGCGGTTTTCCCATCCAAGGCGTTGGCTCTGGCTGTACCGGCAGTGAGATGGGACATTTGTACAACGTAGAAGGCATTACCGCAGCGACTCCTGGCCCGTTTTTTGATAACGAGCTGGGGATCGACGAGTATTGGTCTGGTACGGAGTTCGCGCCGGCGACCACCCTCGCGTGGGACTTCAACTTCCAGGACGGTGAACAGGCAGCTGGTGGCAAGAATGGCAATTCCTTTGCCTGGGCCGTACGAGATGGAGATGTGTTGACCAATCCAGTTCCCGAACCCAGCACGATGCTTTTACTCGGTACTGGCCTTGCGGGTCTTGTGGCTTGGCGACGGAAGAAGGCGATGTAACTGAATTTCCATTTTGGAAGAAATGAAAACGCGCGATGATGAGTGAGCCTCACACTTTTAAGTGTGGGGCTCGTTGTGTTTGAAAAGGGATTGAATATTTTTTTATAGCAGGGTTTCGCCCCTGCAGACGACCACCTTTTGTTTCGGCAAAAGGTGGCAAAACCATTTCTGCCCGTGCGCGGAACGACGGGGAACTCGTGCACAACCCCGAATCATGATGGCTCAGAAACTCGCTCCGAGGTGCAAAGCCACCTCTCCGCTCAGACAGTCTTCGCCAAAGCGGTAGGATTCGGGGCAGCGTCCCGGCCGCGCACGAAGGTAGTGAAATACCAAGAACAACATATTTAAGAAAAAGAAATGTGGATGGGGAAGCGGTCTTTTTTTTCTCTGTCATTTCGACCCCCGGGAGAAATCTGTAGTTCGGCCACATTCAAGATTTCTCGTAAGACTCGAAATGACAGGGTAGATGTGTTTGGCGTGGTCCGAGAAACCAGAAAAGTTGGAGTTCTGCATTTGAGGTCTTTTCATTCTGTGGGGATCGCCGCCCTTGGATGCGGCGGAGCCGTAACCCCGAATCGACTTTTCGGCGAGAGCTGTTTGAGATTCTATGGTTTACGTCAAGCCTTTTGTGAGTCGGTCCGGATTAAAAGTCGTATGATAGCGATGAATGGACCACGCGGCGCGGGCGATTTTGCGCGCGATAATGACTAACGTCGCCGTGCCACT
>JAJDEF010000008.1 GCA_029259945.1 Planctomycetota bacterium | reverse complement strand
TACTATTACGGTCTTACAAAGACCCAGGGTGCGACGATCTACCGGTCGGCTGCCGTGTTCTGCTTCGTTCGCTTGCGCTCACTCCGCAGAACACGGCCCCTTCCTTAGAACCAAACTATCTGCAAGATACAAGGGTGCGTGGTTTTTGAAAAACGGTGCGTTCGATCTCAGGCTGAACGCCCACCTAGCGTTAACGCATTACTCCCTTGTAACGCACCAAATAACGCGACGATCACGCACCCTACTAACTGTTTGCTGACTTTTCCGTAGAATTCTGCTAAACTACCGACCTAACGACAAAGCGTTCGAGGAGATGCATTATGAATTGGTTTCGAGGGGTTGGCATGTGGGCGGTGACACTGGCTTGGCTAGCTGTCGGTATCGGCTGCACCAATGCGGCTGACAATGAGGAGAAACCGGAAGAAGCCGAGACGGTGGTGATCTCGCTCGACCAGATTGCTGGACTTTTTCGCGGGGGCTTACGCGCACTCGAGCCAGAATTACACATCTATCGAGATACGCCCGAAAAGATGAAACGGTACTCCACTCCAGAGGGAATCGAGGAAATACGGCGTAAGAGGGCGCAATCTCTTGTACTTCAAATTGAGCAAGCAGTACGCGAGTTGCCACACGGGAGGAAGGCTAAACCGCCTCCAGGTTTCGCCGTAAGTGGCAGGGATCGTCAAGCATTACCAGAAGTTCATCGAGTGCTTGTCGAGGGCGAAATACCTCAGAACGAATTTCCTGTGGGAAGTGAGGTGTCGATTATCTTCTTTACTTCATTGACCTCTCCTGCGGTCATTATCGACAAAATAGAGCAAAAAGGTAGCGTCTTTGAAATTCATTACCTACTAAAGAATCGAAGGCTCCTCGATCTCCACACTAAACTCATGTTTATTCCTTGCGGAAAATTGAAGGCTGGAGATTATCAAGTGAAGATGATTCGGGCCGTCGCAAGGGAGGCTAGGGAGAAAAAAACGGACAGGTTTAGTATGTCGCCTGTTGAACCTGGGCTAGAGGAGCATATTATTTGTCGACCTTTTTCCTTTGTAGTTGTGGACAAGCCCGACGAGAAATCTAATAAGTAAAGTTGCGCCTTCCACACACCACATCAAAACCAATGAAAGAGGGTATCCAATGAGCAATTTACTCAAGACGTTGTTCGGCGCAATGCTGTTTGCAACTTGTAGTGTTACCAATGCTTTTGCAAGCTTGGATAGCATTAGCGAAGATGGCATCAATTCTGTGAGTGTGCCCTATACCGGAAACGGGATCAGTATTGGCCAAGTGGAATTGCAGCGGTCTGGAAGGCCAGGTTTTGACAATCCGAGCAACTCAAGGCTTGGCACGCTTCCCACAGGTGTGTTTCTGTTGGACGATCGTGTAAATCCTACTGCAAATTCTCAAGTTGAGATCTTCGATCTGTCAGGCCCTCAACCACTTGCACATGCGACACAAGTCGCGGGGGTAATTATTTCCAAGGATGCACTTATCCCGGGTGTCGCACAAAATGCAGACTTATTTTCGACGGCGGGGATTTTCAACAATGGCGAAGGGCTATCCGAGACAGATTCTTGGTCTATCTCTTCGCAATTTATTGCAACGCGAAACAATGGAGATGTCAGAGCGATTAACCTGAGTTTTGGAATAGAGTTGCCTTCTATGATTGGCAATCCTGATGGTAATTCACCGTTTTCGCAGTTCGTTGATTGGTCAGCATCTATTCATGACGTACTTTATGTAGCTGGTTGGAAAAATGACGTTTCACCAGCTAACGCTGATTCACCTGCTGACAATTTTAATGGGATAACCGTTGCGTCCTCAGAAAGAGTAGGAAATGTCTTTAAGAAATACGCAAGTACCAATGCTGTGTTTACTCCCTTCAATCTATTTGAACCGGAGCGTACTCCAATAGATTTAATAGCTCCGGGGGCAAACATTATGCTTGCCGACGTTGGAGGAGCCGTTGATACAAAAAGTGGCACCAGCTACGCTGCACCGCACGTAACAGGCACGGTCGCGTTGCTGCAAGAATATGGCGATGCGCAAATCGCCGCAGGCGCTGCAAACTGGGGCGGTACCGTAGCGTCTGGTCCGACGGCACGCCGTCACGAAGTAATGAAATCGGTACTGATGAATTCCGCCGACAAAATCGAAGATACCAGCGGCACGGGCAAACACCTTGGCATGGAACGGACCGTCATAAAACAGGACGGCACCTCGACTTGGTTCGATTCGCCCGCCCACCTAGGTAATGCCAGCCTCTTCCCCACCGAAATCCCCTTGGACGAGGAAATGGGCACAGGCCACCTCAACGCCAAACGGGCATTGCAACAGTTTGCCGCCGGCGAGCATGAGGTCAATGGCCATTTTGGTTCTGCGACCGTGGGCGACGTTCCGGTCATCGGTTGGGACTACGGCACAATCGACGGCACGAATTTTCCGATCAACAAGTACGCGCTCGACCAGCCGCTCAAGGCAGGTGACTTTATCTCGATCACACTCGCTTGGGACCGTGAAGTCGATTTCGCGTCCGACATCGACGGGGACGGCGCGTTTGACGTGGGCGACACCTTCCAAGAGTACACCAACCTGGACGATGTCTTAACCAACTTGGACCTCTACCTGGTTCCTGCTGGAACCTTTGATGTGGGTGACGACGATATCGCGATTTCTGATAGTATCGTAAGTCCCGTGGAACACATTTTCGCGGAGATACCTTTTGACGATAACTACGAAATCTGGGTCTATCGTAACGAGCAGTTTGCTCCCGCCCAAGACTACGCCATCTCGTGGTGGTATGGCGAAGCACCTGACATCATAGCCCCCACCCTCACCGGCGATTTTGATAACGACAACGACGTCGACGGCAGCGACTTGCTCAGCTGGCAACGGGGCTTTGGCAGCACCTTTGATGTGGCCGATTTTACCGATTGGCAAAACAACTTCGGCACGACCAGCCCAGCGATCGCCGCCGGCAACGCTGTGCCTGAGCCCACTTCTTGCGTTTTGCTATTCTTCGCTACCTTGAGTCTGGTATTTGTTCGGCAGCAAGATAACAATGGCTAGCCTGGAGCATATTTTTTCGACCGGCGAATACATCTAGCGTTCCAAAGCCCCCGAATAAGTGGCTTTCACCAGTTTTTTGCCAAGATTCCAACACAACCAGCGAATAAGCACCAATAGCCGTAACTCGTTCTTCCCACAAGGAGATACTCCATGTCATTACCTTGGATCATTCTGGCCGTCATCGCCGGCTGCGGACTACTCCTACTCCTCTACGGCACCGGTGTTTACAACCGGCTCGTCACGCTTCGCAATCGATTTGAAAACGCCTTCTCGCAAATCGAAGTCCAACTCAAACGCCGCTACGACCTCATCCCCAATCTGGTCGAGACGGTCAAAGGCTATATGAGCCACGAGCGAGAAACGCTCGAAGCGGTGATCAATGCCCGCAACCGCGCCCAAAGCGGCCTGCAACAGGCAGCCGCCAAACCGGGCGATCCCGCCGCGATGAAAGAATTGGCTCTCAGCGAACAAATGCTCACCGGCAGTCTCGGCAAATTGTTTGCTCTCGCCGAGGCTTACCCCGACCTCAAAGCCAACCAAAACATGGCCCAATTGACCGAAGAACTCACCTCGACCGAAAACCGCGTCGCCTTCTCGCGGCAAGGCTACAACGACTCGGTCACCGCCTACAACACCTACCGGCAAACCTTCCCGCCCATCCTCTTCGCCAACTTCCTCGGCCACAACCAAGACGCCGAACTGCTCGAATTCGACAGCGAAACCATCGCCGAAGCACCCAAGGTAGAATTCTAATCCGCAATTAAATTGGAACCACAGATGAACAGGGCATAGAGCTAAGAGCCTAGAGCAGAGAGCAGAGAGAAAAAACAGCTCTTAGCTTTCCGCTCTTAGCTCTCCGCCTGCAATCTGTGGCTATTTCTTTCTTCTTAAAAACAAATAGCTAAATCCCCTGCCTATGGCCACCGACTTTTTTGAGCGACAGTCCGCAGCACGCCGCTCGACGAAGTGGCTCGTCGTGCTATTTGCGATTGCTGTGGTCGGAATCGTCAGCACCGTATTCCTCGTGTCTCTGCTAGCCGTCGGCGGATTCGAGCAGTACTCCCAATCCGCCACGCATTCTGCCTCAGTTCCACCGCTCAAGGCAACCTTCGATTGGTCTGTTCCGATCGGCGCTTCCGCCATCACTCTCCTGCTCATCGTCGGCGGCAGCTTCTTTAAGGTCGCCCAACTCAACGGCGGCGGCACCACGGTGGCCGAAAACGTCGGCGGCATGCGACTCGCCCCCAACACCACCGACCTCGTCGAACGCCGGTTGCTTAACGTGGTCGAAGAAATGGCCCTCGCCGCAGGAGTACCAGTACCACCCGTCTTTATGCTCCCTGACGAACAGGGGATCAACGCCTTCGCCGCCGGCTACTCGCCCAGCGATGCCGTCGTCGCCGTCACGCGTGGCACCGCCGAACAACTTTCGCGCGACGAACTCCAAGGCGTCATCGCCCACGAATTCAGCCACATCCTCAACGGCGACATGCGAATCAACATCCGATTGATTGGCGTGCTCCACGGAATCCTCTTGCTGGGTCTCCTCGGACGCATCCTGTTCCGCTCCGCCGCCTACAGCGGCCGCCGACGTTCAAAAAACGACAACGGTTCGGCCCTTCTATTCATCGGACTGGCGCTCATTATCATCGGCGGCATCGGTTCGCTGATGGGCAACCTCATCAAAGCCGCCGTCTCTCGACAACGAGAATTTCTCGCCGATGCTTCCGCCGTGCAGTTCACCCGCAACCCGGGCGGCATCGCCGGCGCGCTCAAACGCATCGGCGCCGCAATTACTGGCTCGATATTAAAACATCCCAACGCTGCCGAAATGAGCCACATGTATTTTGGCCAGGGCGTTTGGGAAGGTTTCACCGGCCTCATGGCCACCCATCCGCCCCTCGACCAACGAATCACCCGGCTCGATCCTGCTTGGGATGGCAAATTCCCCGAAATGCCTGCGACGCCTATCGCAATCGCTGAGATCGCTGGCACAGCGGGCTTGGTCGGCGCCGCTGTCGACCAACTCCCCATCGCGGTGGTCGAAAACGCCGCCGAACAAGTCGGCAACCCTACTGAAATTCATCGCCAATATGCCCACCAGCTAGTTCGCGAACTTCCCGACGATATTGTCGACACAGTCCACGAACCCTACGGTGCCCGCGCGGTCATTTTCGCACTACTGCTCGATCGTGAACATTCCGTCCGCACTGTCCAAATGCAAGCGCTCGCCGAATCGACTACCTCCGACATCGTCGAACTGACCCGAAAAATCACGCCCACCATCAGCCAACTCGACGCTCGCGTTCGGCTTCCTTTGGTCGACATGTCGCTACCCGCCCTACGAGCAATGACCAAGCAACAATTCGCCGAATTCTCTCAAGCATTCACAAAACTAGTCGAAGCTGATAATCGAATCGCATTGTTCGAGTGGACGTTGCATCGCATCTTGCTACGGCACTTGCGCCCACAGTTCGACGAAGCTGCCGCACCGCGCATCGCCTACTATGGCCTACAACGGCTCAGCAAGCCTTGCTCCGTGCTCCTCTCCACCCTTGCCTACGCTGGCAACACGGCGGGCGAGGCCGCCCAAGCCGTCGCTGCCGCCGCAGTTCACTTGCCTAAAGCCAATATCAATCTGCTACCTCCTGGGCAATGTGGCCTACAGCAACTCGATCAGGCGCTCAACGAACTGACACGCGTCTCGGCCAAACATCGGGGCCGCTTGGTCGAAGCCTGTGCGGTCGCCATCTGTGCCGATCACGAAGTAAAAATCCGAGAAGCCGAACTCCTCCGCGGCATCTCCGACATGCTCGATTGCCCCATGCCTCCTCTACTACCAGGCCAACCCGTCGACAACCAATAAACCACCACCCTCGGCACACTTCGTCATTCCACATTCGTCATTTCAATATGCTCCAAACACTCCAACACCGCAGCGATCTTCTCGCCGCCCTCCGCCTATTCTTTCTCGAACACGACTTTATCGAAGTCGAAACCCCGTTGCTCGCTGCCGAGGTGATTCCCGAACTCCACATCGATCCCTTCGCCGTCGAAACCGCCAACGCCGAAATCGCTTGGCTGCAATCCTCGCCCGAACTCCACATGAAACGCCTGATCGCCGATGGCATGCAAGCCATCTTCCAGATAACCCGCTCCTTCCGAGCGGGCGAACAGGGCACACTACACAACCCCGAATTCACCATCGTTGAATGGTATCGCGAGGGCGACGACATACACGCCGGCATGTCGCTGCTCGACCAACTTTGCCAGGCGCTCCTCGACACCTCCTCCGCAACACAAGTCACCTACGGCGAAGCTTTTTCCAAACACGTCGGCATCTGTCCCTATTCGGCTACCGCCAGCGAACTTTCCGCTCGTGCAAAAGAACTCGGCATCGCCATCCCCGCGGACATGCGCGCTGACGATCCCGACGAGTGGCTCAACCTGCTACTCGCCACACAAGTCGAGCCCCACCTAGGCCAAGACACCCCCGTAATCATCTACGACTACCCAGCAAGCCAAGCCGCCTTGGCCAAAATCGAACGTCGTGACAATGGCATCCGCGTCGCCCGCCGATTCGAGCTCTACGTCGCTGGCATCGAGCTGGCCAACGGCTACGACGAACTCACCGACGCCGCCGAACTACGCAGCCGTCTCACCCAAGTCAACGCTAAGCGCCAAATTGAAGGTCGCCCTGCCCTGCCGCTACCCGAGTCACTCCTCGAAGCCATGCAACAAGGCCTCCCCAATTGCTCAGGCTGCGCCCTCGGTTTCGATCGCCTAGCCATGCTCGCCCTCAACGCAAATTCAATCGCCGAAACACGAGCCTTCTAGCTCCTTCGCTATAAAAATAGCTTCGCTGGCCGCCACAAGCAAAGCGCTGTTCTGACATAATGTCTTACACTAGAATGACTGCATGAATATCGATGCAATCCTTGCTGCGATGAACCATCACGACGTTCGCTACCTCTTGATCGGTGGCATGAATTTCATGCTGCGGCACCGGCCTTTGCTTACCTACGATGTCGATTTCTGGATCGAAGACACCGAAAAAAATCGCGCCCGATGTGAGCAAACGCTTGCCAATCTCGACGCCGAGTGGGGAAGTACCGATGACAACTGGGCTCCTGTTAGTGAACTGCCCACAGACTGGCTCGCCAAACAAGCTGTCTATTGCCTGAACAGTCCACACGGAGCTATCGACATCATGCGCTCTGTCAATGGCTTAGACGCTTGGCAAGAATCCTGGCAAAAAAGCCTCGAAGAAAAAACAGCGGCAGGAACACACTATCGAGGTCTTTCAGACAACGATATGCTAAAATGTCAACTGGCGTTATCCAAGCCACAGCAAAAGCACGAGCGGATACGATTTTTACGTGAGATTCTTCAGTCCGGCGAATAACAAGCATGAATAACAAGCTAAAGAAACTCGAAGAAGAAAAACGCGAGCGATGTTGGGATCCGTTGCAACGCTGGAAAGTCTTGCAAGAAACCATCGCCTGGGTCGACTCTCAGCAAGCCGTGCCGCGAAACAGCCCCCAAGGAGCACTCGAAAAACAAAATCGCATGCTGAATTAAAACTCCGCGCTCTCTGCGAACCCCGCGGTAAATATCCCCCTACTTCATCCGCGCACACTCTCGATGCCGGTAGCATTTCACCAGATGGTCGTTCACCATCCCCACCGCCTGCATGTGGGCATAAACGATCGTGCTGCCCACGAACTTAAACCCTCGCTTCTTCAAATCCTTACTCAAAACATCCGAAACCGAGGTCGTTGCCGGAGTGTCTTTGCTACGTCGCCACTTGTTTTGTAAGGCACGCCCGTCCACAAATTGCCAAAGGTAATCGTCAAAACTGCCAAATTCTTCTTGCACGGCAAGAAAGGCTTGCGCGTTGGTCACGGCGGCATGGATTTTAAGACGATTGCGAATGATGGCCGGGTTCTCTATTAACTTCGCAATGCGTTTCTTGGTAAACCGCGCCACCTTTTCTGGATCGAAATCAGCGAACGCTTTGCGATAGCCTTCTCGCTTATTCAGCACCGTCCACCAACTCAACCCCGCCTGAGCGCCTTCGAGGATAAGAAACTCAAACTGTTTTCGATCCTCATGAACCGGCACGCCCCATTCTTCATCGTGATAGGCCAAGTAGCGAGCATCCACATTTCCAACCCACTCGCAACGCGATTTTTCTTTCTGGGTCATGACTCCACTCGCTCGAAGTTTTGAAAACTAAAAGCAAACTCGTTTTTCTCGTCTTTGGGGTGCTTTTCCTCTTCAACCAGTCGCCACTGGCTCCAATCAATCTCTGGAAAAAAAACATCCCCCTCGACCCCAGCATGAACACGAGTTAACAGCAACCGATCTGCCCGCGGCAACGCCAATTCATAAATACCCGCTCCGCCAACCACAAACGCCTGGTCTCCTACTTCGCTTGCGAGCGCCAGCGCCGCGTCCAAATCCGAAGCCACCTGCACCTCGTCAAACCTAGGCTGATAATCGGCTTGCCGAGAAATCACGATCGACGTGCGCCCCGGCAACGGCCGGCCGATCGACTCCCAAGTCTTCCTTCCCATCAAAATCGCGTGTCCCATCGTCAGCCGCTTAAACCGACGCAAATCTGCCGATAACCGCCAAGGCAACTCGCCCTGACGGCCAATCACTCGATTCTCAGCAACGGCAACAAGAAGAGTGAGAGACATGGTGAGGGCTGGGGATTGAAATTAGAAAGTCAGTAGTTCCTCAACACGGCTGGATTGCCATGTTGGGTGCCACTGCTGGCTTGTCCAGCAGTGCGAAGCGGGTACCAGGGCTCCACTGCTGGGCAAGCCAGACAGTGGCACCCCTCAATTCAGCTGTGTCGGTCTACTAGTTCCTCACCCCTACACCGCCACTGGCGCGGCAATATGAGGGTGCGGATCGTAATTCTCTAAACGAAAATCTTCGAACTGAAAATCAAACAGCGAGTCGACTTGCCGTTCGATCGACATCGTTGGCAACGCTCGCGGCTCGCGCTGCAGTTGCAGCAGGGCTTGCTCCAAATGATTGTCGTAAAGGTGGGCATCGCCAAAGGTATGCACAAAATCGCCCGGCTCCAGCGAAGTGACCTGCGCCACCATCATCGTCAGCAGTGCATAAGAAGCAATGTTAAACGGCACGCCCAAAAACACGTCCGCGCTGCGCTGATACAACTGGCAAGAAAGGCGTCCTTCGGCCACATAAAACTGAAACAACAAATGACAAGGAGGCAACGCCATCTTCGAAACATCGGCCACATTCCACGCACTGACAATCATCCGTCGCGAATCTGGATTGGTGCGAATCGTCTCGACCAACTCCGTCATCTGATCGATCGACTCGCCGTTGGGCCCCGCCCAACTCCGCCACTGCTTGCCATACACGGGCCCAAGATTTCCCTCGTCGTCCGCCCAAGCGTCCCAAATCTTTACGCCATGATCTTGCAAATAACTAATATTCGTATCACCACGCAAAAACCACAGCAGCTCGTATAGGATCGATCGCAAGTGAAGCTTCTTGGTCGTCACCAACGGAAAGCCCTTCGACAAATCGAACCGCATCTGATGACCAAACACGCTACGGGTACCAGTTCCCGTACGATCCGACTTCACGACACCGTCGTCCAAAATCCGCTCAAGCAGTTCGAGATACTGTTTCATGAATTTTCTTCCGGTACCTCTATTCTTTCGCCATCATTTCTTCAACCACTTTGGCCAGCAGCGCAGGGTCGTCTTGCTCGCGTAAATGCTCGATCCGCTTCGGCCCGATCCCCAGCTTCTCCAGGGCGGCAATGGCCTGTTTCCACTTGGTCACTCGGGTTTTCCCCTCGGCCAAATAGAGGTCGGTCACCAACTCGCTTAACCGCTGAAGCGAAATCGCTCCCCGATTGTCGTAGTAGTTCTTGATGATCTTCTGCTGATGCTTCGAATAGCCCTTGTCCATGGCTCTTTCTGTCTAGGTTAAGGATTCTAGGCAAAGACGGCTGCCGCCCTCGCCTCAAATTTAGGCTCCATTTTGAGACGAAGTTTCCACTTTTCCGGAGTCCGCCTGCGCGGTAAGTTATCGTACCCTTTTCAGGGACAATGGGGTAGCAGTGCCCCAAGCCATCCATTCGATTTTCCTTTGAAGGGTCGAACCCGTCATGCCGGTTATCAAATTTATCAAAGAACAAAAAGAGATCGAAGTTCCCGAAGGAGCAAATCTCCGCAAAGAGGCCATCAAAGCGGGAGTCAACACCCACCAAGGTCTCAATGGTTTTGGCGCCAGCATCAACAAAATCGCCAACTGCCATGGGTACGCCCAATGTGGCACCTGCCGCGTAAGAATCGTCAAAGGCACCGAGAACGCCAGCAAGATAGGCATCGTCGAAAAAGTTCGCTTCCGTTGCCCTGTCCCCACACCTGTCACCCCTCTCGGTGTCGATCCGATTCCGTGCATGGCCTATGTCGGCAACGAAGACACCATGCGATTGGCCTGCCAGGTGACCGTCCACGGTGACATGGAAGTCGAAACCGGCCCCGAACTCGATCTCTTCGGCGAAAACTTCTTCAGCTAAATCGCAGATCAAAAATCACTTCTCTGCTTTTGATTCACCACGGAGAACACAGCGGCTGGTAGACTAATAATTTCAACTCACAACAATTCATCAATTTTTTTCTTCTCTGTGTCCCCCGTGTCTCTGTGGTAATAACTCCTGCTACCTCATCGTGGGATCAGCCATGAAACAAATCATCGCCATCGTCAAACCGTTTCTGGCTGAAAAAATTCTCGATAGCCTTCGTCGTGCCCCGCTCGAAGCAGTCGAGGTTTGCGAAGTCAAAGGCATGGGCCGGCAGAAGAGCTATCTCGACCAATACACCGACACCGAATACTCGCACGCCTTTCTTCCCAAAGTACAAATCACCGCCTGGGTCGACGATTCCCGCTCTGATGAGGTCATTCGCAAACTGGTCGAAATCGCCCGCACCGGCCGTATCGGCGACGGAAAAATCTTCGTCCTCTCCGCCGAGTCCCACGAGGCCCTCCTCGCCAAAACCCCATAGCCCGGCCATCCTGGCCGGAGTATCAGGTAGCCCCGCAACCTGCCCACAAAGCGGCAAAAAGCATCTTCTACGGGATAACCTAACCCAGGACGTAGTGTATGAGCTTTTGCAGATCAACAATCATAAATCACACATCAAACATCCCCACCCCACTCAAAAGCGAAAATTCCATATTTCTCGCACTCTTTTAGCAAGAACACCGCCAGCTTCTATTGACGATACCGCGATTCAACACTTTACTATGTGCTTCCTTTAACTATCTACATTTCTCAAGAGAGGGACTACCCATGGCCAAGAAGAAGAAGGCTGCACCGGCCAAGAAGCCGATGACGAAATCAGAAATCCTTACCTCGCTCTCCGAATCGAGCGGCTTTACCAAAAAAGAAGTGGCCGGCTTGTTTGAAGACCTCTCGGCTTTGATCGGCAAAAACGTAGGCCGCCGCGGCCCTGGCATCTTCACGATTCCTAGTCTGGCTAAAATTAAAGTTGTTCGCAAACCAGCGACCAAGGCTCGCCCAGGCATCAACCCCTTCACCAAAGAAGAAGTCATCTTCAAGGCCAAGCCTGCCCGCAATGTCGTTAAGATCCTGCCTCTCAAAGCTCTCAAAGACATGGTCTGAGCAGAGAAATTCCTACCGATAAAAATACCAAAGCCAAGGGGTCACACCCCCTTGGCTTTTTTTGTGACACCACCGAATGTGCTGCGCGATGAATCAGTCCCGTTCGGCCACCTCGAATACCCGCAAGAATATCTCGCGCACGCGTCGAAAAGTTTCCGCGACTTCAAGTCCCAACTGATCGCCACTCGAATAGCCAGCCAGAAAAGCAAGCTTGGCTAGCTCCTTCTCCTCTTCTGGAAACTCATGCCGACCGCTCGAGTCCATCAAGCGAATCCTCGCTTCGACACTTCGCTGGAAACGATACGCATCTCGCAAAAAATCGACGTCCTCGCTGCTTAAAATCTCCGCCAGCCCCAAAACCTGCAGTCCAGCCAAGGTGCCCGTCACACGCACCTCGGGCTTTTCCTCGCCATACTTCAATTGCAACATCTGCACGATGAACTCCGTATCCATCGTGCCGCCAGAGCCTCGCTTGAGATTGCGCGACGAGGCGGTCTCTTGCAATTTCAGTCGCATCAAACGAATCGCAGTCGCGTCACTTGCTCGCCACGGTTTGCAGTAAATCGCCGCAGTAACCGCAACCTTTGCTCGCGAGACACCGTCCGAAGACCCGGTAACCACACGCGACTTGCTCAGCGCCTGCCGTTCCCAAAGCTGGCCGCTGCCTTTTTGGAAATAGCGCACAAACTCATCCAACGAAACCGCCAGCGACCCACTCTGCCCCGTCGGTCGCAAACGGGGATCGACTTCATAAAGCCGACCCTGCGGACCAAAGCGGTTTGCCCGCTTCATCACTCGTTGCCCCAACTCGCTGAAAAAGTGCTTATTCGTCGTTGAGAGACCACGACCACGCCGATCCGTACCCGTATGCCCCTCGGCCTCATAGAGAAACACAATATCCAAATCGCTATGGTAATTGGGCTCGCGACCGCCGAGCTTGCCCAACGCCAGAACAATGAACTCACACCGCTCGCCAACGCGATCGGCACCAGGATGCCAAGGCGGCAAGGCCTCGCCCTCTGCCAGATCAGCCAAATCGCCAATCTGTGGCTCGCCCATCTTGTCAACAAGAAGCTCCGTTTCGTCGGCAATAATTTTCTTCAGACAAACCTCGGCGATGTCAGACAGCCCGGCATGCGTTGCCTCGATTTTGTCTTTGCCAAGAATATCTCGCACCCCAACTCGTAAATGCTGCGAATGTTTGAAACTGTGCAAAATGGGCTCCACGTCTTCTGCCCCACGCGTCAACTCCGCCAGCAACGTTTCGAGCGACTGCAGCTCTGGCAACTTGTCGACTAACAAACTATCAAGCAACTCATCAATCATCCCCGGGTTGCTCGTCAAAATACCCGACAAGTAGGGACATGCCGCACACAGGGTGACATAAAGATTCAACGTCGGATGATTACTGCTCAACAATTCCCAAAGCGCCGCTTTCCCACCCAGCGAATCGCTCACGCGACTCAAAGTCACCAAAGTTGCGTCGGGGTCGGGGGTCTGCGCAATCGCCGTCAACAACCGTGTCGCAATCGACGCTAAAAACAGACGGCATCGACGCGACGAAAGAAACGGGATCGGCTCCTCAGCCAACGACATCAGATTTTCATAGGCTGCATGAACATCCCTAAATTGGTAAGGCGCCAGCACCCGGTCGATGGCCTCCGGCGACGGGGCAGGATCATTCACCAAATCGACTTCAGGCTCACTCTCCGCATCATCGCCAAAAGCATCGTGCAACAAGTGGTCGAGAATCTTGCGATTTACCTCGGTCCGCTGCTGGTAGCTGGCCTGAAACGCCTGCAACGCCGTAACGTGCGGCGTGCTAACAAATCCCATACGCATCGCCACCTTGCCCAGATCATCCGCCTCGGTCGGCAATTGATGGGTCTGCAGGTCATACATAATTTGCAATCGATGTTCGAGCGTCCGCAAGAAACAATAGTTCTCGTCCAACAACGCGCGCTCTTGGTGCGTGAGCCCCCCCGTCTTCGCGAGCCGATCGATGGCCTCCAGCGTATTACCCGTCCTCACACTCGGCTCAACTCCGCCACTCAGTAGTTGCAAAAACTGAATCACAAACTCGACATCGCGAATCCCCCCATGACCCGCCTTCACGTCGCTCTCGGCCACGCCACGATCCGAGGCCCGATCTTCAATACGCCGTTTTAGCGCCTTGATACCAGCAATGTCGGCCCGACTCAGATACCGCCGATAAACCCAAGACGCTAACTCCGCGAGATACTCTTTCCCCAGTTCCAAATCGCCAGCAATCGCCCGAGCCTTGACATAGGCTTGCCGTTCCCAGGTCCGACCCCGATTCTCGTAATACGTCAGTGCCTGATCGACTCGACTACACACCGCGCCCTGCCGCCCGTCGGGCCGTAAACGCATGTCCACGCGGTACGCAAAGCCCAGCGAGGTCGTCTCGGTCAACAGCCGAATGAGTTCCTGCGACACTCGGTTGGCAAAGTCTTGCGTCTCGTGCTGCTGCGCCGGATCAGCTCTGTCCGCAGGCCGATAGAGAAACACCAGATCAATATCGCTCGAATAGTTCAGCTCCAAGCCACCAAGCTTTCCCAGCGCCAACACCACAAACCGAGGACGCAAAAACGACTGCCCATTACGGTGAGAATGCTTCGTAGTCACGGTTCGCAGCGCGAAGTCGAGAGCCGCCTCGACCAACGCATCGGCCACATACGAAATCTGCCGAGTCACCTGCGACACCGGCAACCCCTGCACAATATCGCCGTAAGCAATACGCAAAATCTCGCGCCGCTTAAATCGCCGCAATGCCGTCATTACATCCGCTTGGTGAGTCATCGTGCGGACGTTGCTCACCAGCTCTTCTACCAACACCTCTCGCGCCACTGGCCGACCCTGAGTCATCCGCAGTAAATCAAAACTTTCGGGGTCGGTGCATAGCTGGTCGCTTAGGTTCTGGCTGCTGTTAAACATCAACAACAGATTCGGCAACGAACGCGGATCCCGCTCAAAAAGTGCCGCCATCGAAAGCGGACTTCGAGCCGCCAACAGAAATCGCTCTAGGCTATGCAGCGCCCGATCGGGGTCGGCCAACTGCGGCGCAACCTCGGCAAACTGGTCACAAATCGTCCCCAGCAAATCCAACGGCAAACCGCTGACCGCCAAATTCGAAATCGCCGAATGGGCCGCCCGCGAGTTCGCAATCCCCAGCGGCGCAAGCCAAGACTCTGCTACTTCAGAAGAATCCAGCAACGTAATTAGATGATCGACCTGCATCGCTATTATCTTACAACGAAATGGCCGCCTAACCATACTGCCAAGGGATGATCAACAGAAGAACTGCAAAAACACCATTGCATGAAATAAAACAAAATTAACTGAACCACAGAAGGCACAGAGAAAAGCTTATTTTCAGGCACTCTGTGCTGCTCTGCGTCCTCTGTGGTAAATCTTTTCTTCCTGTCTGATTGAACGTACCGACTTTGCCGTCGTTCTGGGTATGATCACTTTGCCGGTTCCAGCGAAAACAACTCTGGCCCTACGTGCTGAGTCACTACCGACCCAAAAAGCGTATGGACGTTCGCATCGTAAACCGTCACCGGCAGCGTTTGCCCAATTTGTCGACGATTGCCATCAAAAACCACAATCCGATCACACATCGTCCGCCCCGTCAGCTGCACCTGCTCGCCCTCGGCATCCTGCTTCCTAATGCTCGTCTTGCTCAATCCCTCGATCAGCACATCCAAATCCCGCCCAATAAACGGCTGATTGTCGGCTTCGCTAATCTCGTTCTGAATGGCCAGTAACTCATTATTCCGACGTTTCTTCACGTCCTCAGCCACATCGTCGGGGTACAACTCCGCACCCTTCGTCCCCGGCCGCTCGCTGTACTTGAAAATATAACTGTTTTTGAACCGCTGCTGACGAACCAGCTGCTTGGTCAGCTCATAATCTTCGTCCGTCTCGCCACAAAAACCAACAATAAAATCACTCGTCACCGCTGCCTCAGGCAACCACTCACGAATACGGCCCATCATCTCTAAATAGTCTTCGACCGTGTACCCGCGTTTCATCCGCTTCAACATCCGGTTCGAACCTGTCTGCACCGGCACATGCAAATACTTCGCGCACTTGGGCAAATCGCGAACCGCCTCCAACAAATCGTCCGTCATGTCCTTCGGATAATTCGTGATAAACTTAATTCGCTCTATCCCTTCGATCTCGTGCAGCTCGTAAAGCAAATCGCTTAATCGCGTCGTTTGGTCACCCTCCGTGTAGCGGTAACTATTCACCGTCTGCCCAAGCAGAATAATCTCTTTGCAACCTTCGCTCGCCAACTGCCGCGCCTCGGCAAAAATCTCGTGCGGCGGACGGCTCTGCTCGGGTCCACGCACACTAGGCACGATGCAATACGTGCAAAACTTATCGCAACCAATCATGATCCGCACATAAGCCTGATAGGGCGTCGGCCGCATCGACGGGTCGCGCATCGGATCAAAGCTCTCGTGGCTCTGCTCGACATCGGTCCGCGTGCCCTCCTTACGGCCCAAACTCACTTCCATCTGCGGCCCGCTACCCGCCTGAACTTCTGCGATCAACTGTGGCACTTGATGCAACTGCCCAGGCCCCACAATCAAATCGACATACGGTGCCCGTTCAAAAATCAGCCGCTGATCTTTTTGTGCCATGCAGCCCAACACGCCGATTACCTTGCCCGGATGCTTCTGCTTCGCGTTCTTCAAACGTCCCAACGCACTGTAAATCTTGTCTTCCGCATGCTGCCGCACACTGCACGTATTAAACAAGATCGTGTCCGCATCGTCGCTGCGGTCGGTCAGTTCGTAGCCATCTTTGCGCAAACTGGCCACCACAAGCTCGCTATCGAGCACATTCATCTGGCAACCAACCGTTTCGATATACAACTTTTTCACGGGTCTACTTCTAATTAGTTTTAATTCACCACAGAGTACACGGAGAGCGCAGAGAGAATCCCTTAAAAAACCTCTGCGCTCTCTGTGTCCTCTGCGGTAAAATTACTTTTGCAAAAAACTGTGCGCTGTTTTTTTGTGACTAGCTTCAAGCCGCATCCTTATCCGCGTTGTCCCTCGATTTCTTCGCCGGCTTTGCCTGACCACGCTGTCGCACAATCTGTTCGCGCACATGGCCGACCAGCTCGTTATGCCGTCGCGCCATCAGGCGCACCAACGCCATCACCGCCACATAACCAGCCACCAACACAATCAACACATCCCAGCGATCCATGCCACGATCCCTCCGTACAAAAAAATCGTTCGACGCCTAACGATATCGAGCCCTCCATGATACACGCCAGCCCGCCCCAAAGGCGACCCGAAATCACCTGTGCTATCAACCAATAAGCGCGACAAATCAGCACCAAAACATTCCGCACCTCACAACAACCCCGCCCATAGCCGGGCCATCCTGGCCCGAACCACGCTACTATTACAGGGTTCTCGCAGCAAGCGAAGCGCACCCTGCGCACTTGCGTTAAGTTCCACTTCGCTTCACTCGCTCTAACAGACTTGATACTATCGAGTGTTACATAGACCATTTAGTACGTTGTGGGCGTAGCGATGTGGGCTCGTAAACGAATTGAAATCAAGACAACTGAGCTGGTCACTGCACTGTACTATTGTGTTTGGCCGCAACCCGCTTCTCGGGCGAAAATCGAAATAGCGCAAAGCTTCAAATCCAACGACACCTTTACGTGTCTTTCGGTAAGAAGCGGTTTTGATTTACTGCTACAAACCGTCGGCTGGCAACCTGGCTCGCAAATCATTTTTTCCGGACTGACGATTCGTGATATGCCGCGAATTGCCAAAAAACACCGACTGATGGTCGTTGGTGCCGATGTTGACTGGAAATCCCTCTCGCCTTCTGCAGAGGAAATCGAATCAAAAATCACCCCCAAAACCCGCGCCATTGTGATCGCTCATTTAATGGGTGGCCAGTGTGAAATGAAAGAGATCGCGGACCTCGCGAAACGCAACAACCTGATGTTGATTGAAGACTGCGCCCAAGCTTATGTCGGAAACCATGAATGTGGTTCAAAATCGGCCGATGTTTCCATGTTCAGCTTTGGTTCGATCAAGACAAACACCGCCCTAGGCGGGGCCGTACTTTTCGTCCGCGACCCACTACTGAAAGAAAAACTGGAAGCAAATCACCGCCAATGGCCCATTCAGCCAAAACGGGAATACCTGAAGAAAATCTTGAAATACGCTTTTGTCAAAACGATTTCTAGCTGGCCCATTGCTGCTGCAATGCGATTGGGATTTCGAGCCGTCGGATCCGACCATGACTCGATGGCAGCAGGAATGGCCAAAGGGTTTGCTGGAGAGGCATTTTTCGACCGGATTCGCAAGCAACCCTCTGACGCATTGCTCAGCCTGCTGGCTCAGAAAATACGTCGTTTTGACTCCAACGCAATCGAGCTACGCAAAAGCCGCGGCGAACGATTAATTCGATCTATTTCCCAAGCAAATGACAAAATACTACCGATTGGGTTTCAGGCGAGATGCCCCACCTATTGGGTTTTCGCTGTCATGGTAGATCAGCCCAAGCTGCTGGTAAATAAACTCTGGAGCTGCGGATTTGACGCGACAACGCATTCCAGTTTACAACTCGCAATCGACAATTCTGAATCCAACACCGTAGAATTGCCCGGTGCGAAACATATCCTTCGCCACATCGTATTTTTGCCACTGGATCTTCCAATGCCCAAAAAAGAAATAGAACGACTTGGAAATGTCGTTGGGAAATTTGGGTGCCCCATCGAAGGAAAGGACATTTCACCTACTTAACCTAACAAAGTAGGATGCCACCCCACAATTACCTCCGCGCTCTCAGCGACCTCTGCGGTAAATCACCACCACCAAAAACACGAGCAGCCCACTTCACTTCGCCGGCAACTGCGACACAAAATCGACTCCGTTGTTCACCCAACGCATTAAGCCCGACGTCGTCTCGATTGCCGCAGGCCCGACAAAAAGCATACTCTTAATCACACGGCCGGTGAAATCCATCTTCCGCGTGTGCGGCTCTTTGAGCGCACGCCGCGTCCGATCGGGCCCAAGGCGCAACAGCAACTCGTCGCCCAACACGCCACAACACATGTTGCCACAAACCATAAAGGCAATCCCGCCGAACATCTTCTGCTCGGTCACCCCGTCGACATCCGACAAGATCGCACGAATCCGCTCAGCAAGATCTTCGCTATAAGCCAATATACGAACCCTCCTGTAATTCTTCCGGTCGAATCAACGATCTTAAATCTTCAATCTCAAATCAAACATCCCCCACCCGGCCAAATTTATTGCTGGAATCCAATCTACCATTTCACGACAATACACCCGCACACCGTTGCACTCGCTCTTTGAAAATCTGAAACACGAATCCCACGGGGTGCCACTGTCTGGCTTGTCCAGCAGTGCGATGTGGGTACCAGGGTTCCACTGCTGGACAAGCCAGACAGTGGCACCCATTCGTATCACACAAAAAATTAGCGCGAATTAGCGAAAATCAGCGGTCTACTTTTCCTATCAATAAAGTCACACCATCTGGACAAAATGGGACAAAACCCCACCGACTTTTGTCCGTGCAAATTTCACGAAAGCCCAAGCATTGCAGTGCCAGGGCCATGCCAAAGTGGACAAAACCCCAGCATTTTGTCCGCCAAAACGCCAAATAGCCATATATGTGCCAAAACCCGCGCCCTCAAAAACAGGAAACCCCTGCAAACGAAGACTCAACCACCGATAGAAGCAACGACTTTTGTCCATTTTGTCACCAACTCCCATGCCAAAATCCCCTCTGCCCCCGCGACCTTCAACCTCCACACATCCGCACCAATCGTCACCACCCAGCGCGAAGGTGAGGCAAAGCACCCAACTCGCGACCGCTTCACAGGGCGCATTAAAAGCTATGTTTTCCCAGCAGCTTCTAGCCATAACGTATGGGGATGAGTACTTTCACACCACGCCATTTCCCTAGGGCAATCGATCATGGGTTGGATATTAACCATCAGTCTACTCGCCATCCTTGGGCTGGCGCTCTACGACATTTTCCAACGCAAGCATTCCATCTTGCGAATCTTTCCGATCGTCGGACACTTCCGCTTTTGGCTCGAACACATCGGGCCCGAACTTCGGCAGTACATCGTCGCCAGCGACAACGAGGAGCGCCCCTTCAGCCGCGCCCAACGCCGCTGGGTCTACGCTTCGTCGAAAAAACAAAACAACTACTTCGGCTTCGGCACCACCGTCGATGCCGAACAGCACACCAACCATCTGATTATCAAGCAAAGCACCTTTCCACTCTCCAACCCATTATCGGGCCAACCCGGTCACGACCCAACCTATTCGCTCCACTGTGCCAAAGTCCTAGGCCAAGCACGTGGTCGCGCCAAAGCGTTTCGCCCTCAATCGGTCATCAACATCTCTGCAATGAGCTTCGGCTCATTAAGCGGCCCAGCGATCGCAGCGCTCAACGGTGGCGCCAAACTTGCAGGTGCATTACACAACACGGGCGAAGGAGGCGTCTCGCCCTACCACAAACAGGGCGGCAACCTTACTTTGCAAATCGGCACAGGCTATTTTAGCTGCCGCGATGAAAACGGCCGCTTCAGCCTCGACCGACTCAAAGAAGTCGTTACGGCAAACCCCGTCCGCTCGCTTGAAATCAAACTCAGCCAAGGTGCCAAACCGGGCGTCGGCGGAATGTTGCCTGCCGCAAAAATCACCCCCGAAATCGCCGCTGCTCGGGGCATCCCGCTCGGCCAAGACTGCGCAAGCCCCGCCAGCCATAGCGAATTTCACGATGTCGACAGCCTGCTCGACTTCGTCGAGCTGCTGGCCGACGAAACCGGCCTGCCCGTCGGCATTAAGTCGGCCGTCGGCGAAATCGAATTCTGGCAACACCTCGCCTACCAAATGTCCACCACCGAACGGGGCGTTGATTTTATTACCATTGATGGCGGCGAAGGGGGCACCGGCGCGGCGCCGCTCGTGTTTGCCGACCACGTCGCCATGCCCTTCAAACGTGGCATGAGCAGCGTCTATCGCGAGTTCGTTCAACTCGACATGCACCAAGATGTCGTGTTCATCGGCTCGGGCAAGCTTGGATTCCCCGAAGCTGCTCTACTCGCCTTTGGTCTTGGTTGCGACATGATCAACGTGGGTCGTGAAGCGCTGCTCTCGATTGGCTGCATCCAAGCCCAGCGCTGCCACACCGGCTTCTGCCCTACCGGCATTGCCACCCAAAACAAATGGCTCATGCGTGGACTCGACCCCGAACTAAAGAGCGCACGGCTTGCCAACTACTTGGTGTCGTTCCGCAAAGAACTACTACGACTCTGCCACGCCTGTGGTATCAACCACCCCACACTGACAACCATCGATCAGTTCGAGATCTTAGGCGAAGCCCTACGGTCGACTCCCGCTGCTGAGGTCTTTGGCTACCAGCCAGAGTGGAGTCTCCCTTCGGCGGAAGACCAAGAGGCCGCTCTCGCCTGGACGGGCGGGCCACTCGACGAAGTGCCCCAGTTCCAAAGCGATCTGCAGCTCGTTTAGTCAACTCAATCGGTCGCCCACTTGCACAGCATACCCGCGCAAGAACTCGCCAGAAGCCATTGCCCGTTTTCCAGCCGGCTGAACTTGCTCTAGCCCTAAACAATGTTCGCCAGTCGCTACCAGCAACATGGGCTCCACCGCCACGATCTGCCCTGGCAAAGCCTCGGACGGAAAAGGCGTAGTGCTCTCGACGACCGTGCGGTGAACAATCAGCCGCAACGGCTCGCCCTCTGCACGCTGCCAATGGGTGAAAGCACGCGGCCAAGGCTGCAACGCGCGAACTTGATTCTTGATTTGCTGAGCCGTCTGCGCCCAATCGATCTCGCCCTGCTGCTTGTGCAGCCGAGGGGCCTTCGTCGCTAGACTCTTGTCCTGCGGGACAGGATGAGTCGCTCCCTCGTCCAGCTGCCGTACCACATCGAGAACCAAGTCGGCACCCAACTCGGCCATGCGAGCTTCTAGCTCGCCGGCGGTCTCGTCGGGGTCGATAGCAATACGCTGAACCCCAAGGCTAGGCCCTGCGTCGAGCCCCGGTGTCATTTGAATGATCGTATTGCCCGTTTCGGGTTCGCCATTCAGAACCGCCCACTGCACCGGTGCCGCCCCACGATACTTGGGCAGCAGCGAACCATGCAAGTTAATCCCGCCCAACCGCGTCACTTCTAATGTTGACGATTTGAGTATCTCGCCATAATCGCACACCATCAGCAAATCAGCAGCATACTCGGCCAGCTTGGCTCGTGCGTCCTCCGAATTCACGGTCTCCGGCAACCAAGTTTCAATGCCAAGTTCTTCAGCCGCAACGTAAACCGGCGCTGGTGCGGCACGTCTGCCTTTCGGAGGACGGGAAACGGCGCAAACCACGTCATGCGGCGATTCACTAAGTCGCCGCAACAATGGCACGGCAAACGGACCCGTTCCTAAGACAACGATACGCATTCAGCCCCCTACCGACTATCGGCTAAGTCCGCAATTGCTCTAGCTCTTCCAAACGCTGGGCAATCTGTTCATCCGAAGGTATCTCGCCACAATCGCGCTTGCTGTGGAAATCGAATTCAAATTCCTCGAGCTCGTCCTTGATTTCTGCAAACTGAGTAGGTGCCAAACGGTCGATAAAGAGCTTTCCATCGAGATGATCGATCTCGTGCTGCACGACTCTCGCAAAGAGCCCCTCGACTTCACCCACAAACGATTCGCCCGATAGGTCGTAGGCTTCGATCGTGATGCGTTTATTGCGAACTACCGGCCCCAACACACCAGGAATGCTCAGGCAGCCTTCTTCGCCCTCTTCCTGCTCCTTGCCGCCGCTGAGCACCGGGTTGATAAACGCACGCTCAGCGTCTTTATCTGAGGGATTGCCGGTAGGATTAGCAACGAACAAACGATAAGGAAGATCCACCTGATTGGCTGCGAGTCCTACCCCCTCGTTTTCATACATTAACTCGAACATCTGCGCGACCATCTCGCGCAGCTCGTTATCCACACGCTTCAACGGCTTCGAGACGTGCCTCAAAGTGGGATGGGGATAATGAATGATCTGTAGATTCAACGTGTCACCCTTGATTGGACCAGCCGCTCTGTGGCGCTGCTGAAGACTCAACGCCTATGATTATAGAACGATTGCTCCGGTGCAACACCCGGCTCCCACACCGATTCTGTAAGCAGGGGCCGCGTGGGCAGGACTGTACTCGCCTTATCGCTGGGTGGGGTACCATGGGGCACGCACATGATAGACACCAAAATGGTGCGTGCTACCTGGCCATCGAGGCGTGTTGCGAAAATTACCCCCAAACGGGCCTGGACCTGGGTAATTGCGACCAAACTGGTGATCGATACGTGAAACGTGCGAGCTAGACGCACCCCAACTCCAGTTAGTCTGTAGGTTTGCCGTCGGCGGAACGACCAACGCCACGGGACGACCATACTCGGAATGGGCATAGTTGGCGTGCCAATTGTATTTTTGGGCACGTTTCGAAGACCGCAAATACGGCGAGGCTGCTTCAGCGGGAGCTGCGTAGACGGCCACGCCCACGACCACCACGCTAAGAGTTAATAGTATTTTTTTGAACACGTTACTGTCCTTTGTTTCTCGTAGTTTTCGGCTTCGGTTTAAAAGCGACTGCTGATATTGTGAACAATGTCTTGCCATATCAAACCACGTGTACGGTAGCGAACTTTGGCACGCGACCACCCTGCGCCTTTTTGGTAGGCATAGTGCGAACGGGTATGGCGATTGAGAAACTCTTGCGGCATCAGCGGTTGGTAGGTCGTATAGGTATGGCCAACATTTGCTGGTACGGGAAGTGGCGCAACATACATCTGCGCGGCAGTTCCACTAGGGCAAGGGCCAACCTGATTGTTGTAAAACAGATCGCTCTTGTTCTGGTAACTGATCGTTCGTTTCCAGTGCCCCTCCACGGCAGTTGCCTGGCCACACTGCCAGACACCAGCCAACAAAATTGCAAACAAGCTCGAACCAATCAATCGGGTAACCATGAATCCCCTCCTTGGTATAGACGGTAGACTCTGCTGATATCGGCAACCGACTCTCTATTTGTCGGCGGCACTTTGGGTCGAAGCAGAGTCGTCTGGGTGGACAATATTTTTGAGCCCTACAGGTGGGTGGCCGCAAATAGGAGGCCGGCGGGGTCTCTAAGTAGCATGTCGGCTAGGAGGGGTCCTGACGATGAGTTTTTGTAGGCGGGCCGTAACGGGTGTACTTCTTGTGCGAGTTGTTGCTAGTAACAAGCCCTGGGTAAGCACCGATTTTGCCGCTATAATCCTCGGAACCACCAAACTTTACCAAGCTCCTTTCCACCACAAGCCCTGCTGATTCCTGCGGGCATGACACTTCAACATACGGAGACGCCCCCTTGGCGACCGCGAAACGTAAGAAGAAAGCACCTCTGAAAAAGAAGAAGCCTGGGAGCACGAAGAAACGTGCTGCGTCGTCGACTGCTGCGAGCAACGGTGCTGCGCCCAAGCGCCGGACCACGGCCAAGGCAATGGCTGCGAGTCAACGGGATATCTCTGTCAGCGAGTTCTTTGCCAAGAACCGGCATCTACTTGGGTTCGACAATCCACGCAAGGCGCTGCTCACCACCGTCAAAGAAGCGGTCGACAACTCGCTAGACGCCTGCGAAGAAGCCGGCATCTTGCCAGAGATTTGGGTCCACATCCAACAGACGTCCAACGACCGCTATAAGGTGGGCATCCAAGACAACGGGCCAGGCATTCTCAAGAAACAAATTCCGCTGATCTTTGGCAAGTTGCTCTATGGGTCAAAGTTCCACAGGCTGCGTCAAAGTCGTGGGCAACAGGGTATCGGCATTAGCGCGGCTGGTATGTACGGCGTGCAGACAACCGGTAAGCCTGTAAAAATCATCTCGAAAGTTTCGGTGCGTAAACCTTCGCATTACTACGAAATTCAAATCGACACGAAAAAGAATCAGCCGAAAATCCTTAACGGCAAAGGCGACGGAGTCGACATTCCGCCAGGTGATAAAGGTACCAAGTATATCGAGAAACACGGCATCGAATGGGTCGATCAACCGCACGGCACGCGCGTGACCATCGAACTGCAAGCAAAGTTCGTACGCGGTCGTGGTAGCGTGGGAGAATACCTCGAGCAAACCGCCATCGCGAATCCGCATGTCACGCTGCACTTCCTCGATTCTGATGATTATGAATACGATTATCTACGGTCGACCAACGCATTGCCTAAAGAGCCGAAGGAAATCAAACCCCACCCTTACGGCATCGAACTAGGCCGTCTGGCAACGATCCTCGAGGATTCCGAGAGAATGAGCCTCTCTGAATTCTTCCGCACAAAATTCTCGCGTGTAACGCCAGCCGTGGCGAAGCGAATTTGCCAAACTGCGGGGGTCAGCACACGAAGCAACACGGGAAAAGTGGGACGATCGGAAGTCGACGCTCTTTATCAGGCCATCCAAAAGACGAAAATCTCGAACCCCTCGACCGATTGCATCTGCCCTATCGGCGAGGATCTCATTCTCAAAGGTCTGCATCACGTAGTACCGGCGGAGTTCTATACGGCCGCCACCCGCCCGCCGGCCGTTTATCGAGGCAATCCATTTCAAATTGAGGTTGGCCTTGCCTATGGCGGGTCGGCACCGACGCAGAATGTGACCAAAGATCTGCTCAATGAGTTGCTCGAAGAAACCGACGCTCGCACGATTCGCCAGTTTCTGATTCACACGTTTAACGGCCTAGGTTCAGAGTCGGCTGACAAGATCATTAAGGCGGCCGCTTTAGGCACGCGTCAAGCGCCGGGCAAGCTCAAGCCGTCTGGCGTCGAAAAACTATTCTCAGCGATGAGGAACGTGAATATCTCGGACGGGCAATCGATGGAGGTCATGCGTTATGCCAATCGCGTGCCGCTGCAGTTTCAGCAAGCGGCCTGTGCCGTGACGCAAATGGTGGTCGGCACCAATTGGCGAAGCTATGGACTGGGGCAATCGCGAGGTTCACTTCCGCGTGGGCCCGTTTCGTTGATGGTGCATGTGGCCAGTGTTTGGGTTCCGTTCACGAGTGAATCGAAAGAAGCGATTGCCAATTACCCGGAGATCCAAAAAGAGATTCGACTTGGACTACAGGCGGTCGGACGCAAGCTGGGCATGTACTTGCGCCGTCGACTTCGAGTGAAGCAGCAATCAGACCGTCGAGAGGTATTTCTGCGATATCTTAAGGAGGTTTCGACCGCGGTAAGCGAAATCAACGGTGCAAAACAGGCGGAACTCTACGAACAACTCGTCAAAGTTGCGAAGCGACGCACGGCCGAAGCCGATGTGAAACTTGACGACCGGGGCCGCCCTATGGAAGAAAAACCCGCGGAGATGAACCTCGGCGACAACGTACTGATCGTCGATCCGTCAACCCACGCGGCAGCGATCAACCGTGCAAGCAGTTCGGAAGACGAACCCGAAGAGTGAAACAACTCGTCCGTCAATTTACCCTAAATCAACGTACTATCTGGCCTCGACTCGTTAACCCAGGGCTAGCTACGGAGAAACGATGGCAAAGAAACGACCCGCGACCACCCCGCGCAAACCCAAGGTGAAGTTGACACCTAGGGATAAGAAAACCATGGCTCGACTCACGGGATTGGCCGATCGGGTAGTGACAGCCGCCAATGCAAGGCGAGATCCGTATGTCGATATTCCGTCACGTACCCTTTCGAACATCCACTACAGCCCACGTAAGCGGATTCTTGAAATGGGCAACAACAAGAATCGCCGACAGTTGTTCGATCTTTCGCAGGCCAAAGCCTATATGCGCACGGTATTGGTTGCCAGCGGTTGCAAGCAGCTGCTCGACCAAGGCAAGACGACCAGTCTTCGAGGTCTGTACTACATGCTCAAGCACACCATCGATGGTGCGAAGGAAAATACCTTCGACGAGCAAAACGAGTGTGACACGATTATCGAAGACGTTGAGGTGCTATTGAACTCGATTCGTGAAGAGCTGCACCTGTATGCTGAAAATCGAGGTGCCATGGTAGGCAACATTACGCTACGAGATCGCGGCGATGTGATCGACTGTTCGCGCATGGGTTCCGGTGGTTATGCCATTCCTTCGATCGTGGAACCGGAAGTCATCGAACTCAGCCGTAAAAAATGCGATGCCAAGTTTATCCTCCATGTCGAAAAAGGAACCGTCTGGCAACGCTTTAACGAAGACAAGTTCTGGGAAAAGCATAATTGCATTCTTACCCACGGGGCGGGCCAACCGCCACGGGGTGTGCGGCGTATGCTTCATCGCTTGCACAATGAATTGAAGCTGCCCATCTATTGTGTCTTAGATAACGACCCGTGGGGATACTATATTTACAGCGTGCTGAAGCAGGGCTCGATCAATCTGGCGTTTGAATCGCAGCGGATGGCAGTTCCCGACGCCAAGTATCTTGGGCTGCGGAGCATCGACTTTGAACGTTGTGATTTGTCGGACAGTGTGAAAATCGCGCTGAACGATAATGACAAAAAGCGAGCGAAGCAGATCGCTAAGTACCCCTGGTTCGAGAAGAAGCGCAAGTGGCAAAGCGAGATTCAACGCATGTTGAAAAACGACTTTAAGCTGGAAGTCGAATCGCTGATTTCCAAGGACATCAGCTACGTCACCGAAGTCTATGTGCCCGAGCGACTCGAAGCACAAGATTGGCTGGACTAGTCATCATTCCAACCCAAATGCCCCGGCAGGGGGCACGTCGATACCGGTCATGCTGGTGAGCCGTAGCTTGGGCAAGAATCGTGGTTCGACCAAAAATCGAAAGCCCACGTTGTCTCTCGCCGAATCGACGTTAATCCCTAACGTGACCAGCATCGATTCACCAATTCTAGTCATCGAGAAGGACTGACCGATGTTGCCCCCATCACTTAGATCGACGGTGGCGCCGGCGGTGGATATCCATTTGGGACTAAGACGATAGCTATAGCTGCCGATCAGCACATCGCTTGTGATCGGACCATGGATTGATCGGATACCAAAGTAAGCATTGCCGCGCGAGGGTCGATTAAGCAACACACCACCAGAAACAGTGCGCAGGCCATCGCCAAAGAAATCTGCCGCTCCATCGGAAATGATTGTGAAACGGTCGCCTAGGTGCCAACGAACGTCGTAGTCGGCCAACCCAAACTCCTGGCCAAAATTATCGCGGTCTTGTTTTGGAAACCAAACCACGTTCGAGTCCACTGTTAGCCAATCGACGATATGCTGACGCCCTGGGGCGCCACGTTTGGTTTGCCAGCGATGGCGCATTCCTAGCCGCAGCGTCATAAGATCGTCGGCGATTTCGGTCGTTGGTGAGGTTACCGATCCCTGGATCCCTGTGCGGAGAGCATAAGTGCGCGGGTCGAATTTTAGACCCGTAATCGTAGGGGGTACCGTAAGCATGCGGCGTCGGAACTCGAGGATCGAGGTGTCGTCTAGGGGATCGTAGAGCGGCAGTTCGGTGAAATCGCGCGTGGCATCGGCATAGGAAAACTCCGCATCAAAAATCACTTTGTGTGCCAAACCATTTAAGTTGAATAGCGAATCGTGAACTTCTGGAAAGACAGCCCAGAAAGGAATACTGGCGCGGACGCCCGTATGAACGTAGGCACGCTGCAAATCGTCGCCATCGAGTGCTTCGCCCCAATGGGCAAGTTCGCCCAACACAAAGGGCACGACTTTGACCGGGCCGAGGTTAAAGGGCATGTCGAGTTCTTGGCGAGTGACGAGTCGCTCGCCCTCGACATCGGCTTCCCAAGGAAGCGTGGTAAATTGGCCCGCCAACACCGGATTGGTCGGCGTCGTCGCGACGTTGATATTGGCATAGGCGGCCTGAGAGTGTTCAAACCAGGTGATTCGATCGCCAAAGAGCGACTCGCCCAACCAATAGTGATCTGTACGAGGTAGCCACTGCGTTTCGGTAAAGAAATCGTTGACTTGCCCGTTGGCTTCGATCGCGATCGCGCGATTGTCTGTGAGCTTTTTAAGCCGTAATCCGGTTCGTTGATCTTTAAGCTCGTCCCATTCGCTTTCGTAGTATTGTTCTAGAAAAGTCCGATCGCTGATGAAGCCGGCCTCGCCGGTGAGTTCCCAACCATTTTGAAAACGTTGCCGGTGTTGCCCGAAAAGTCGGAAGCGGTAATCTTCTTCCGGAACAATCGTGCGACGACTAACCCCGCCCAAGTTGTCGAGCCCGGTATCTTTGATGCCCCAAAAATCCCAGCTGCCCCAAGCGGGACCATCGTGCCCAAGCAATTCTGCACGATCGTAATGAAAGTTGGTCCCATGCCCAACGCCCCGATCGCTGAGGTAGTCGATGCTGAGCCCCCATTCGGTTCCCTGCGGCGCGTTGCGGATTCCGAACAATTGGTAGGCGTCGAGGTCGGCCATTACTTGGGTACCGAAAACGCTGTCGTTGCCCACTCGAATTCCATCGATAAAGAACGATGGCTTGCGCAGATCGGTAGCAATCGTTGGCCAATAGAAAACGGGAAGGCCACCCATGTAGACCCAGTTGCCACGACTCTCGGCCATCTGTTGGTGTTCGATAACCGGTTCCCCGGTTCTGGGATTAAAAACCTGACTCTGCACGTCTTGGAAGGCGATCTCGTTGGCAGCGAAATGGTAGGAGGGTTCTTCAAGCCGGCTCGTGGTCACCTGAGCATTGATCGCTGAAAAATGCGACTGGTCGAGCTGGCGAATGGCCGAAGCACGTAGCCGAACGAGCCCTTGATATTCAAAATCGTTGACCCTAGGCAGCGGCGTTAACAGTTCGGCATTTAGGATGATGCCAATCTGACGACGCACGTCGTAGAACATGCGGTCGGCATACACCACTCGGTCGCCCTGTCGAAACTCGATGTTGCCCTCCATGTAAATTTCCATGGGGGAATCTTGCGATTGAAACGAGGAGCCACCGAATCCCAGTTCCGCGCCGCCGGACCAGAATACGACTCGATCGGTCGAAATGTCGACCGTACCGATGGGCCCCAATGCGGCTGGGGCGTCTGTCGCGGGTAAGCCATCGATGAGTACCCGGATTCCGCCGGAAAGAACCGTGATTCGTTCGCCATTGGGCTGGGGGCGCGATTCGAAACTTGGGGAGGAATCGTTGCGAGGTGAAATTTGGAGTCGGCGCATCCCGACTGGCAGTGGCTGAGATGCATCAGGGACTGGCGCAAACTCGGTGAATTGCGCTAGCAATAGTTGCCGGCGTCGCTGGGGGTCGAACTGCGCTAGACCACGATCGTAGATGGCAGGTCGCGATGTTGGTTCAGGAGCTGCTTGTGGCAATTTCAATCGCAACGGGGCTGTGGTGTATAGTCGCTCGAACCAGGTCGCGGCTTCTTCTTTTCCCAAAGCTTTGGCTTTGCTATCGGTCTGCTTTATTTGACGATAGTCGACCACAACCCGTTTTTTGGTGTCGGATTCGAGATACGCAATCACTTTGGTCGGCCTTTTTGTTCCTGCGGTGTGATCGATCCAAAGAACGGCCTCGGGTGCGCGAGCGTAGGTGAGGCCTTGGTTGATGTAACAATTACCACGAAGGTGGTAGACATCGTACACGCCCTGACGCCAACGACAGCACCAATCCGCAGCGATCGTAATGGGCTGTGTGGAGTCGGCGGCAATGGTGCTGATGTCGCTTGCAAAGCTAACCATCGGCATCGTGATAAACAAAAGCGCGCAGGACGAAACGGCTCGCATAAAACGAGCGGCGAAACAACAACGCGATGGAATTCGCGCAATGATCAGAAGAGTCTCTTCCTGACAACGTCTGCTGGCAGCATGCGAACGGCATAGCCGGACGCACACAACAACAAGCAGGACTACGAGTTACGAAAAGTAAGGGCCCAGAATTTGGGCGGCGAATTATAGGTGCGGCAGGCGATAGGGGTCAAGTCGCTTTGGACGCTTCACACAAGATCACAACTCGTTATTTCATAGCAAGTTACGTCACCAAAGGATGCGTGCTGAGAACGCTAGCATCAAACGATTGGCTGGAGACGCGAAATTTGACCCACGGGAAGGACGTGGAACGTTGCACATTGGCGCGAAAATGTGCGATCTAGCCGCTCGCAACTTAACTTGCGAGAGGAACTAATTCGAATGATTCCAACCCTACAGGCTAATCGCCCGCATCTGGGCTCAACGAATACATCAGCACATTGAGCCCGAGGCGGGCGGCGTCTTCGATGGTGTAACCTCGGCATTCAAGCGATTCGTGTTGTTCGAGGGCGCAGCTGATGTCGTAGGGCGAAAAGATGACCGCCCAGCGGCCTTCGATGACGATGCCTTCGAGCTCGGGTTCGACTTTGCGAACGCGCGTTCGGAGGGGTTCATCGGCCCGTTGTTCGACCGGGTCGCGACGATTCACTTGCCGCAAGTCAAACTTACCTGCCGAATCGCTGAAGAGTGGATCTCCGGCGGGGATTCGCTGCAGGTTGGTTCCTGGCAAGGTGGCTTGGATTTCTCGTCGGAATGCTGCTGCAAATTCTTTGCTTGCGCAAATCGAGTCGGCAAACAGTGTGCCGCCGTTCTCTAAGTAGCGTTTGAGCGAATCGCGTTCGCTGGGCGTCAGCCGAAAATCGTGTCGGCCGTGCATAAATGCCATGTGGAACCGAAACAACTGTTTGTCATCGGCACGAATAGGAAATTCTGTGGTGCTGACTCGAAGTTGGAGATCGCCTTGTGCTGCTGCGCGCAACAAGTTGACGAGTGCGCCGGGCGCATCGTTACAACCACCTCCGTGCTGAAGCTTGGCAATTTGAATGGTCCCACGGCTACCCGCGGCGTTAAGTTCCACTAAATTGTTGGTGCCTGTGAATGCTGTCTCTTTGCCCTTGGGTTCGCGATTGGTGGCGTAAGCCAAAACGTTGATCCCTACGGCGTTCGCATCGGCCAAGCGTCCTTTGATCGTGTCGGGCAAGCCACGTTGTCGGCCCCTTCCGTAAAGTTCCCAGTAGCAAGAGAGGTCGATTTCGGAGAACACTACACACGTGCGACAACCATATTCCACGGTCCAGAGTCGACTGACGTAAGGCGAATCCGCGCGAACAAGTTCTTCGACTCGCCACAACGGATGTTCGGGCCCTGCACGGCGGAGCTGGTATTCTTTCTCGGGAAATACGCGATCGAGGAACCTGCGGAAACCTTTTTCGAATTGATTGCCATCGACGCAACAGGCTTCGGCAAAGAGAAAACCACCGCGATCGAGGTAATCCCGCATTTTTTTCTCTTGCCCCGTTAAATCGGGCGAACGACTGCCGCTGAGAAACAACACCGGCACCTGCAACAAATCGTCGACGGCGGCAAACTTTGGATCGATGATTTGCCAAGTGAGATCGATGTCCCAGAGTTTTTCGGTGCGGGCGGTCAGGTTCGCAATGTCGTTGCGGTGATTGTTCCAATCCTCGCCCGGCCCGTGGGTGAGCTTGCCCACCAACACAGGGCGACGACCTTTGGAAAGAAACAACAACGCCAGCGCGGTACTAATGTGGGGGTTGTCTTCCGCGTGGCCTGTACCGGCCCAAAGGTGGCTAAACTGATCTTGCTGTTGGATAAGAAATTCGGCCCCTTCGCGATACCAGTCGTGTTCGCCAATTAAGCGTCGGGCGGTGAGTCGACCCACGCGTTCTAGGCCGTAGAGGTAGTAATAATGCCAGACATGCCCGCTGCCACGACGTCCTGGATTTCGACGAACTGAAAAGTTGCGTCCGAGCCAAGTGAGCGCACGCTCGAGCGAATCGTCGTCTTCCTGGGGTCGGCAACATTGGACCAGGCCATTGTGGACTTCAGCGTTCGGATTGTTTGCATGGCCAGTGCTAATCACCATCGCGCCAATTCCAGCGCAGGTCATACTGCCCGAACCGTCGGGCCATTGTGGTTTATAGCCCCAAGAGCCATCAGGATTTTGGCAACCTTTCCAGTATTCGGCAGCTCGCTCCCATGTGGCGAGAGAGACCTTAGCGCCCACACGCTCGGCTTCGTGGAGCGCGAGAACCGCGAATTGAGAATTGCTGTTGTCGCCTGCTGATCCTGGAGGATAAGACCAATCGCCTGCGGATAACTGCGTTTGTTCTAACCAGCGCACGTTCTTTTGTATTTGCAGAAGATCGCGACGTGGGGTAGCGGCGCAGAGGGCCATCGTTTGCAGTGCCACGCTGTAAGTTTTCGAGGGCTCGATCTTGCGTAGATAACGGAGCGCTTTCTGGATTTGCGGGTCGTTGGGTTCAACACCAGAATTCAAAAGGGCAAGCGTGCAAAGCCCCGTGACGCCTCCTGGATATTGAGCTAATTCATTCCAAGAACCTCGTCTGGAATCTTGCTCACTTAATAAGTACTTTGTGCCGCCCTCGATAGCCGCACGGACTTGCTCTGCCGTGACTGGCCCTGCCGGTTGGGCAAATAACGAGGGTGTACCGCTGCCCCATAAGACGATGGCAATACACAGGCAGAGTCGGTATTTGGTTAGGCACGGCATCGAATCGTTTTCTGCTGCTGAGTTCGCACAGTGGGTGAACCTGCCGGCATCCTAGCAAACGATGGGGTCCACCAACTCAGCCGACAGAACCACCCACCCTACAACTTGAGGTATTTGGGGTGGAAGTCCAAATTCATCGTAAGGTGCGCTAGCTGGGGAAACAATACACGCTGGTAGCGTACATTGTCCCATTTCACCTCGACCGATAGAATTGCGTCTAGGCATTTACGCCGGAAATCAACAACCTTGTGACTCGAGTAAGGATGGTACGTTGACCACTAAAACCCGTAACCTTGGCGATATCCTGAAAGAATTCCGTCAGCATCGACACGTCATGCAGCAAGAGCTGCAGAAAGTGATCATTGGCCAAGATGAGGTGATCGAGCAAATATTTGCTGCCATCTTCACACGAGGACACTGTTTGTTGGAAGGTGTACCGGGGCTTGCCAAGACCTTGATGGTTAGCACACTGGCGCGGATTCTTGATTTGAAATTCAAACGCATTCAATTTACGCCCGACCTCATGCCCTCAGACATAACCGGCACGAACGTTTTGGACGAAGACGAGCATGGCCGGCGGAGCTTTCGATTTGTAGAAGGTCCGGTGTTTACCAATATCTTATTGGCGGATGAAATCAATCGTACCCCGCCCAAGACTCAGGCTGCGTTGCTGCAAGCCATGCAAGAACGCGATGTGACGATCGGGCAAACGACTTACCCGCTGCCAGAACCCTTTTTCACAATTGCCACTCAAAACCCGATTGAGCAGGAGGGCACCTACCCTTTGCCCGAAGCCCAGCTCGACCGGTTTATGTTTAACATCAAGGTGGATTATCCCTCGGCGGAAGAGGAGGAACGCATCCTGGCCTCGACAACTCGCCACGAGAAACCCGAAGTGACAAAGATTCTCTCCACTCGGGCGATTTTGAATTTGCAAAAGCTAGTGAGTTCGGTGGCCGTGAGCGAGTACATCATTCAATATGCGGCTGCCTTGGTAAGAGCGACTCGTCCCAAGGATGAGTCGGCCCCTGCCTTCATTCGTGAAATGGTGGATTGGGGTGCGGGTCCACGTGCGGGGCAGTTTCTTATCCACGGCGGCAAGGCGTTGGCGGCGATGGATGGTCGGTTTACGGTCGCGATTGAAGACGTCCAGAAAGTGGCGATCCCCGTGCTCAGGCATCGCGTGAGTACCAACTTTCAAGCCTTAGCCGAGGGGATGACCACAGAAGACTTGATCCGGCGGTTGATGCAAGAGATTCCCACTCCAGAGATTCCGAAATACGAGGGATAGGAATCAAACGCACCTATGACTGCTGTCGAGCAATATCTGAAACCTGAAGTCATCCGACAGATTTCTCGGCTTGATTTGCGCGCGCAATTTATTGTGAAAGGGTTTCTGCAAGGTCTGCACGCGAGCCCGTTTCATGGGTTTTCGGTGGAATTTAGCGAGCACCGCAAATATGCGGCTGGTGACAATCCCGACGACATCGATTGGCTCGTTTATGCGAAAACCGATAAGTACTACATCAAGAAATTTGAAGCTGAGACGAATCTCACAGGCTACTTGGTGATGGACTTGAGTGCTTCGATGGCCTACAGCCACGAACAGGAACTGACAAAGTTTGAGTACTCGATCTGCTTAGCAGCTGCGTTGTGCTACCTGATGATTCACCAAAACGACCCTGTGGGCTTGGTCACTTTTGGCGAAAAAATTATCGACTGTTTGGCACCTAAGTCGAAGCGGCAACAGATTGGCAATATTTTATCGATGCTCGCCAAGCTCAAACCGCGTGACAAGACGAACATTGGCCAGAGCTTAAACCAATTGGCCGCGATGCTAAAACATAGCAGCCTAGTAATGTTATTTAGCGATTTATTGGCCGACCCCGACGAAGTGATTGCCTCGATGCGACGTCTACGACATGGCGGACACGATGTGATCCTCTTCCATATTCTCGATCAAGCCGAAGTTGCCTTCCCGTTCGATGGCTTGGTGGAACTGCACGACCCAGAAACCAACGATTCGATCGAAGTCGATGCCGATGCGTACCGCAGTGAATACCTTGAGGAGATCGCCAAGTTTCGCTCTCGCTACGAGCAGGAGTGCCGACAAATTGGCATCGACTACGTCCCCCTCGATACGAGCATGCAATTCGATCGAGCGCTGACTGAGTATCTGATTAACCGTCGAAACTGGGGATAGACGATGGGCTTCTTAACCCCGGCGTTGCTTGGCGGAATCGCGTTGGTTGCGCTGCCGATAGTGCTCCATCTGGTGATGCGTCGGCAGCCGCAGAAGCTGGAGTTCCCGGCGCTGCAGTTTATTCGCAAACGCCAGGCAGCCAACCGACGACGGTTCAATCTTCGCCATCTTCTGCTGCTTGCTCTGCGGTGCGCGTTGATTGCCGGGTTAGCCATGGCGCTAGCACGTCCCACAATCAAAGGGAGCGGCTTGCGTGGCAAAGAGGGTGCTCCGCTGGCAGTCGCTTTGGTGGTGGATAACTCGGTGCGTATGCAATATGTATTTCAAAATCGCACCCGCCAGCAGCAAGCCCAAGAGATGGCCCAATGGTTGATCGACCAGTTACCCGAAAATTCGCAAGTCGCGGTGATCGGTCGTAGTCGATCGTCGGCCGGTTTTGTGGTTGATCTTGGTACCGCAGAGTCACGAATTCACAATCTTGCGACGGAAAACAATCCCCGTCCGTTGGTAGATGCGGTGCAGGAAGCGATTCGTCTGGTGGCCGACCAAGAAGAACGCCGTCAGGAAGTGTTTCTGTTTAGCGATTTGAGTATCGAATCGTTGAACGAATCTTCGTTGCAGGCGATTCATGAATCCCTTACCGATGCGCCCGACGTACGACTTTATCTGGTGGACGTTGGTGTTGAAGAAGTGAGCAATCGGGCTTTGCTGCCCTTGGAATTGAATGCCAGCGTACTCCGCCCCAGTGAACCCCTGCGGGTTGAAGTTCCAGTTCGAGTCACTGGATTGGCGGAGGCTCCACTGGTTGAGCTTTTTCTTAACGACACGGATGGCGAGCCCGTGAAACGCGGACAGCAGATCGTCGAAATCGGAGCCGATGGTTTGGGACGAGCCGTGTTTGAGCTAGGTGATTTCCCGGCTGGAACCCACCAGGGATTGGTGAAATTCTCGGGTGCCGACCCCTTGAATGCTGACAACACGCGCTACTTC
The DNA here is from genome assembly GCA_029259945.1 of Planctomycetota bacterium. Classification (GTDB taxonomy): domain Bacteria; phylum Planctomycetota; class Planctomycetia; order Pirellulales; family Lacipirellulaceae; genus Bythopirellula. The sequence continues at coordinate 205,622 of JAJDEF010000008.1, read as the reverse complement.
ACCATCGAAGTTCGCCCAGCGGCAAAGATATTGCTGTTAGGCGAACGGAAGACCGATGCGCTGTTTTTACGCGAGGCCCTGAGCCCCTCGCTAATTACTGATCCGACTACGGTTGGATTTGAATGCGTGACCGAACGATTTGCAAAGGCTAGCTCAATCGGATTCGATACCTACGACGCGGTTTGCCTCCTTGATCCTCCGCCCCTTTCCGAGGAACTCTGGCAATCGCTGGCAGAGTACGCAGAGCAAGGCGGCGGTGTCGGGATTTTCTTGGGGCACCATGCCCGACTCAGTAACTTTAATAGCAACGCAGCCCAGCAATTGTTGCCCGGCACGCTGAAGCGAAAGTCTCGCCATGCCACGTACCTCCGACCACAACGGTTAGATCATCCTGCCCTCATGGGGTTACGCAACTATGCCGAGCAAATTCCATGGCCATTGTATCCTGTCTTGCAGTACTGGGAATTTGACAATTTTGCAGGCGATGCTTACATCGTCGCGCGCTTTGCCAACCATCAAGCGGCACTGGTTGAACGGCCGGTAGGTCGCGGCCGAGTTCTGACGCTTGCCACCTCGATTTCTGATCCGTTGGAGCTTGAAAATCGTGAACCCTGGAACCTGTTGCCCACGGGGCCAGAGCCTTGGCCTTTTGTTGCGTTGAGCAATCAATTGGTGAGCTACTTAGCACAGAGCGAGAACCAACCGTTCGATTTCTATGCTGGAGAAACCGTCAACTTACGGCTTGCACCGCGCCACCAGGTTTCTAGCTTTGTGTTGCATCCGCCTGATAGTGAATCGCTACGGCGGTCGTTGCCTCCCGGTGCTGATACGATTCGCATCAGCACCACCTATCAACTGGGCAACTATCGCGTGGCCTCGGGCGGCCAAAGTCGGCAGCTAGACCGTGGGTTTAGTGTCAATGTTTCGCCAGCGATCAGCCAACTTGCGCGGGTTGCTCCCGAGGTGATTGCCGAAGCCTTACCTTCGAATCAACTCAAACTGGCAACCACGCTGGATGATATCGAACGATACGTCGACATCGGGCGAACTGGCCGTAGTTTATTTTCTTGGGCAATTATGTTCGTTGCGATGGTGTGGGGTGCTGAGCATCTGCTGGGCAATCGGTTTTATCGGGAGACGCCATGACTTCGTGGAGCGTCGACCCTGTGGGTGGCCCGTGGTTTTTGATAGTCGTCGCTGGGCTGATGATATTGGCCCTGTTGGTTGGCCCCAGTGCGCGTCGGTTGTCGCGACAACAGCGTCTGACACTTATCGCATTACGCAGCGGAACCGCCTTGCTATTATTGTTTGCCATGTTGCGACCAACACTCGTAGCCACCGAGATCCACAAGCTGCCTGGCTCGTTGATTTTGATGGTCGATAGCTCGCGAAGCATGAAAATTGCTGACTCGGTAGGCAATCGATCGCGATGGGATGCCTTGCGGACTGCGCTCGACTCTGCCAAATCACAGTTTTCTGAACTGGCGGAGTCGTGGGATTTACGACTCTATCGATTTGACGAAACAACGACCGTCACTGAGTGGAACGATGGCGAAGCGGATTTGCCCGAAAAGCCCGATGGGCCTCAAACGGCTATTGGATCGGCGTTGGAAGATGTCCTGCAACGCGAGGCCCAGCAAAGGATCGTTGCCGTGCTGTTGATGAGCGATGGCGCACAACGGGCGTTTGCGCCGCGCGATGTTCCCCCGCAATCGGTTGCCCGACGTTTGGCGAATGACGGGACACCGCTGTACACCATTACGTTTGGCAAGCCTGCCTTAGGATTGCAATCTGATCTGCGAATCGAGGATTTGCTCGTCGGCGATACGGTTTTCGCTGAAACTCCGGTGCATGTTGAGGCAACCGTGGGAACCGATGGCTATGTCAACCAAACCGTCAACGTCCAGTTGCTATGGGAGTCGGTCGAGGGCGAGATGGAAGTCGTTGATACTCGGCAGGTGCTGATAAAAAGCAACCGACGACGAATTCCGGTTTCGCTCTCCCATACACCCTTGGTGCCGGGCGAATATAAGATCTCGGTGAAGATCACTTCGCCCGAGGGCGAGTTGGCAACAAACAACAACGAACAAAGTACGTTTGTCAGTGTGCTCAAGGGGGGGGTGAATGTGCTTTACCTTGTCGGCGCGACGAGAATCGGTGGTGGGCCGAGCATTGAACCCCGATTTATCCGGGGGGCGCTTGCCGCCCATGCCGACATTGATGTGCAGTATGAACTATTCGATTACCGGAAACGTCCACTCGACATTCGTCAGCAACTTCGCGAAGGCAAGTACGATGTCTATTTATTAGGCGACCTCGACGATTCGGCGCTCGACCGACGATCATGGGAACAGATTGCTTTGGATGTGGAAAACGGAGCGGGGTTGGCCATGTTGGGTGGATTTCATAGCTTCGGCCCGGGCGGATTTCGTGGTTCGCCGTTGGGCAACGCGTTGCCGGTTCGGATTGGCCGTGCAGAACGGCAAAACTTTGGCGAACCTTTGCGAAAAGACATGCACCATTTTTCGCCGTTGCGTTTGGTACCCACGGACTTGGGCAGACTCGAACATCCTATCTTGAATCTGGATGACGATGGCGAGAATCCTTTGAACTGGAAGGCCCTGCCGCTTTTAGACGGGGCGAATCGTTTGGATCGCTCGATGTTGCGGCCCAATGCACGGGTCATTGCTGAATCGGACAATGCAGGGCGTTGGCCGTTGCTGGTGACCGGTGCTTGGGGAGAAGGTAGAAACTTGGCGCTGGCCGTCGACTCGACTTGGCGTTGGCAGATGGAAGGGTTTGGCGAAGTGCATCGCCGCTTTTGGCGACAGCTAGTGTTGTGGTTGGGTCGCAAAGATGAAACGGATGGACAAGCCGTGTGGGTACGTTTCGACGGTCGCCGTTATCAACGGGGTAGCCAAGTGCATTTTTCACTCGGCGCATTCGACGACAAACGCGAGCCGGTCTCTTCGGCAACGTTCAATATCGAAGTACAAAAACCCGATGGGAGCAGCGTGACGGTTAACGCCAGTCGTCGGGGCAAAAAGCTGGTGGGAAATTTTGGCGAAACCACCTTGCCCGGCGATTATCGAGTGACGGTCACCGCCAACGATCGGGGTGCCGTGCTGGGCACGACCGAAGCAAGATTCCTAGTGCCTGACCAAGACATGGAGCTCGACCAACCGGCAGCGGAGCCTACGTTGCTCGCTTCGTTGGCAAATCTCACCTCAGAAGCGGGAGGCCGTGGACTAGCCCCGGAAGAATTGCCGGGCTTACTGGAGCAACTCAAATCACGAACGAGCGAGTTTGAAGAAGAGATCTCGAAGAAGCGCACCTTGTGGGATACTTGGCCGTTGCTACTAATGTTGGTGGGGATTTTGGGTGGCGAGTGGTGGCTGCGGAAGCGCTGGGGGTTGGTATGAGGCCATGACAGCATTCTTACGTAGTTGCTCGAACATCAAAGTCGTCGTATTATAGAGAGATGCCTACTGTACTCCGTAGCGGTCCTTACCGGCTGTTTTTCTACGCCGGTGACCAAGATGAGCCGCCCCATGTACATGTCGAACGCGACGAGTGTGAGGCAAAGTTTTGGCTCGACCCGATCCGTCTACAAAGTAGCCACAGATTTACTGCCAGCGAGATCAACAAGATAGAGAAAATAGTTGTAGAGAACCAACAAAGTTTATTGAAAGGCTGGAATGAGTTCTTCAACGGTTGATACGTCGTCCGCGACTGCAGTTCAGGTTCAGGTTACTGAGGATCAGCTGGTTTGCCAGCTAGCCGATGGCCGCACGATTTCGGTTCCGATTGCATGGTACCCACGGTTGTTGCATGGATCGACCGAAGAACGTAATCACTGGCAACTGACAGCGGGCGGTCGCGGTATTCATTGGCCCGATCTCGACGAAGATATCAGCGTAGAAAACCTGATTACTGGCAAGCCCTCAGGCGAGAGCCAGACCTCGTATAAAAAATGGTTGAGCCAGAGACACGGCAAATGCACCAAGTCGAGGGATTCATAGTCAAGGGCTTATGCACATTTTTTGTGTCGCATAACAAGTTATGTCCTTGAATGAAATCATGAACTTACATATGTGCTCTTTCGTCGTAGCCGTGCTGTTGGCGTTTCAATCCGATGTCCTGAACGCACAGCCAGTTGCTGCAACCAAGGCTGAGCCCATTGTAACCTTTCTTTCACATCGCTCCGGCGACAACATTCTCTACCGGATGAAACTGGACGGTACGGAGATCAAGCCGATATTTGGTGGCACGATTGGCGACGTACCCTCATTCACAGAGGGCGTGACCCTCATGCGACAGCCGCACTGGACTCGCCAAAGTTCCGACGGAAAATACTTTGCTTCATGGGTATACGAACAAGGGAAGCCGTACTCAAAATGGCAGGGCACCTTGCGCCCAATGTTGTGGGTCGGCGACGTTGACGGCAATTGGACACGGATCGTGAACCCGGATTGTGGCGAGGAGTTCGCTTGGTCACCGGATAGCCGGAAAATCGCATTCTCGATACTCTCAAGCGATCACAATCGCGGTTTCTTCCAGCCCAAGGTCAAAAGTAGTCAGATTTGCATGTCCGGTATTGATGGATCGAATACTGACTTCGTTCTTGAAACAAGGGGCATCTGGTCTGTGCAGGATTGGTCTCCTGATGGACATCGGCTATTGCTCCTCCACCGACAGAACAAGCTGTCGTTACAAAAAAGCACAACTGAGCTGTATGAGTTTAATTTAGCTGAAGCGATTGACGCACGAGCAAAAGCTGGCGTAGGCGCTCTCGCGGGTTCTGAGTGGACAGCTACGATTGCCAGCAACTATTTGCATAAAATCCAGCATAACCTTACAGACTTGGTTATCAGCGTGGCTCGATACTCACCTGAAGGAAAGGCACTGGCGATACTCGCGTACGATCCCAAAAATATGTTTGCCCCCAATCTGGTGGCAGATGATGAACTTGGACGCATGAGGATGATGCGATTATTGTGCAAAATCGCCACGTTGGATATCTCTCGCGGAACTTCTGAGATCATTGCTGACTATAGTGATGGCACTCGGGGGCCAATTTGTTGGTCACAAGATGGCACGGAGATTCTTTTTTCTCGCTACTTGCCAAAAGACGATGATCGCGAAAAATTTCTTGCTGACAAAGAACATGGTCTGTCAATTTGGTCGATTGGTCGCGACGGCAAGGATGCCAGATTTATCACGACGGGTTGGAGCCCAGATTGCAGTCGTGTCATAACAATCCGCTGAACCTGACCGCGAACTACCTCGGTGTGCGTAGCACGGGAGCCAGACAGAGTTTACATCTAGATGAGGCCTCTTGTCGCAAGCGACACCGACACGTGTCCGTATAGCGGTCTCTCGTTGGCAGAACTTTTTGCGGACAAGTGTCGGTGCCACCCCTTTTTTCAGTGCAGGGGATGTTTCACTCGGCGTTTGCCAAGCAGGCGGCTACGATTCGGATTTTTTCGTAGGGGATGTCGCCGCCGAGGTGCTCGAAGATTGGTTTGAGTCGTTCGTTGCCGACTTCTGAGATTGCTTCGCGTATGCAGGTTGCTGTTGCATCGTCGATCCAGGGCGAGGGGTCGGTGACTTGCTCGTGATGCAGATACTGGTCGAGATAGCCGTGGACGGTTGATTCGGCGCGGCCCATTTCTTGGGCCACCTCGCCGATGGTTTTGCCTTCGGCGAAGAGAGGGAAAGCGGCGATGGCTGAAGCAGTTTTCATTGGGAAGGGGCTCTTGGTTGGGGGCGGGGTAGTGATGTTTGTTGCGAGCGAATTTTCCGTGCAGTACGCGTTAATGCAACTGAGGAACGGGAGGCTGTAGTCTTCACACTTTTTCTGCCCTACACCCTGCACCTGAAGAAACTCGTCTTCGGTCGACGGTCGGCGACGGGCCATGTCGCGGAGCGCTGCATCGCCAAAGACAATGTAAGCGGGGACACTTTGCTCGCTGGCGATCTCGCGACGCAATTCGCGAAGTGACTCGAAGAGTGGACGATCGACGCCTTCCCACGACGCCGGGTCGGTGGTGCGCTGCCCCCTGCCCTGCTTTGCTGGAGCCGGTTTGAGAAGCGTTGGCGTGTGTTCGCCGCGTAGGACTTGCCGTCCCAAATCGGTCAGATGCAGCTGATTGTACTCGCCCACCTTTTGAACACAGTCTTGGCCAATGAGTTGCTCGATCCAATTGCGGATGGCGATTTTGGGATGCTCTTCTAAAATGCCGTGGGTGCTGAGCTGGTTGTGTTGTTTTTCTAGAATTCGTTTGTCGTTCGATCCAGATAACACTTGAGCGGTGTAATCGGCCCCATACATTTGCTCGAGCCGGACCACGCAGGAGAGGATTTTTTGCGCGATAATCAGCGGGTCGTCGACGCGCTCGATTTGATCGAGGCAAACATCACAGGCTCCGCAATCGTGTTGCTCGAACGTCTGGCCAAAATGTTCGACGAGCGATTGGTGACGGCATTGGGTTGAATTACAAAAACGATCGATGGCTTGGAGTGCTTCGAGCGCAGGCTCGTTAGCTTCGCCCGAATTGGCCATGAGTCGTTTCCAGACACCAAAATCGCCGCCTCCGAAGAAGAGACAGCAATCGGCCTCAAGGCCGTCTCGCCCTGCGCGGCCGCTCTCTTGTTGATAAGCTTCGAGCGACTTGGGCATGCCTGAGTGGATGACGAATCGCACGTTGGATTTGTCGATGCCCATGCCAAAAGCAACCGTGGCCACCACCACGTTGATTCGCTCTTCGAGAAACGCCTCTTGGTTGCGAATTCGCTGGGTGTCTGACAACCCGGCATGGTAGGCAACGGCGGAATGCCCCAGTGCGTTTAGTGCGGCGGCGGTCTTCTCGACCTCCTTACGGGAAATGCAATAAACGATGCCCGACTCGTCTTGATGTCGTTCGATGACCTCGAGCATTTGATCCATGCCACGCTCGCGGCGCTGGACACGATAGTTAAGATTGGGCCGATCGAACGAGCCGACCAGCATCGCCGGCTCGTGGAGCGCAAGCTGCGCGGCAATGTCGCGACGGACACGCTCGGTCGCGGTTGCCGTGTAAGTATGAACGGCAACGTTCGCGAATCGTTGCTTCAGGGTGCGGAGGCCGCGATACTCGGGTCTGAAGTCATGGCCCCAGGAGCTAATGCAATGTGCTTCGTCGATTGCAAACATCGCAATCGGCACGCCACCAAGAAGGGCCAGCATATTTTCGGTGAGCAAGCTTTCTGGCGCAAGGTAGAGCAGCTTGAGGGCGTCGGAGCGGATGGCTTCGATCACCGTGTTTCGCTCGCCCGGCGCTAGCGAGCTATTGTAAAACGCGGCCGCAACGCCATTGGTACGCAACGCATCGACTTGGTCTTTCATCAGCGAGATGAGCGGTGACACCACGACCGTCAAACCTTCAAGGCAACAGGCTGGCGCCTGAAAGCAAAGCGACTTGCCGCCGCCGGTGGGTAGTACGACCACGGAGTCGCGACCGGCGAGCACCGCTTCGATCGCCTCTTGCTGCAACGGACGAAAAGAATCGTAGCCCCATTGACGGCTGACAACGTCGCGGACGTCGTCGACCGATACGTGTGGCGAATCTGCAGTAGGCAAGGAAACAGACATAACTAGCTCCGGAGTCTATCGGCGATAAGCCAGAGTGACTATACGTGCGTATAGGCTACTATTTGCGAATTGACTCGACAACCGGCCTAACTCCTAAAGTTCTGTACGGGACAGTAATATTACCGTACCGCATTCGCCACAGTCAGCGGCGGTCGCAACCCCTATACTGACCAGTGGTTATAATAATCCATAGCAAGATTTTTCTGTCCAATACGAAACACTCTTCGTGGAACTCGACTGACCCATCTTTTCTGAAAAACTCATGGCACGTCTTCCCCAACGATTTGGACTGCTGTTGATCGTCTATCTGGCCGTGGTTGGCTATGCGCTGATGGGATGGTTACCAGCGATTGTGGCAAGCTATCAAGGATTGGTTGAAACTAGCCCGCGCGTGGCGACCATTTATCTTTCGCTGGTTATTGTGGGCGGCGTGTTGCTAGGTGGGATCTCGCTTTGGGCGGTGGTACGGGTACTTCGGAATTCGCTCAGCAAACAGCGCAGCCGAGAACGGCGAGCAAAGAACCCCAGCGAGATGACCGTTGCGCAACGGCAAAGTGAGCTTCAAGACAATTTGGCCACGAGCCATGAATTTGCCGACGACACAAACGCTTCGGCCGAACTTCGAGCAGAAGTCCAACAGGGCTTGACCGAGCTAGAAAAAAAACAACAGAGCTGTCGGCTCGAGATCGTTGCGTTTGGCACTATCTCTAGTGGTAAATCATCGCTGCTGAATGCCCTTGCGGGGCGACAGGTGTTTGCCTCGGACGTGGTAGGTGGTACCACCTCGATTCGGGGTGAAATCTCTTGGCCTGGGAACGATCAGGTGGTGCTGGTTGATACTCCGGGGTTGGCTGAAGTGCGTGGGGAGAGCCGGGCCGCTAAAGCGGCTGCGGCCGCTAAGGATGCCGATTTGGTTCTGTTAGTGGTTGATGGGCCGTTGAAGGACTATGAGGCGGAGCTGGTTGGTAAACTTAGCGAGATGGAAAAGCGGGTCGTCGTATGCTTGAACAAAGAAGATTGGTACGACGACGAACAACAGCAACAGCTTATTTCGCAAATTGCCCGACAATTACCAAAAATTACGGCGGCAGACGTGGTGACGGTTCGGGCTAATGCGGTCACGCGACCGCGGGTTCGCGTGACGACCGAGGGGCAAGAAGTTGTTGAGCAGGTAGAACTACCGACGAATGTACAGGCCTTGGCACAACGGTTGATGCAAACCGTCACGCAAGACGGGCGGAACCTCTTGCTAGCGAATCTGTTGCTGCAATCTCGTGGTCTGGTCGACGAGGCAAAAAAGCGTGTGCGTGCAGTGCTCGACACCCAGGCCAACCAAGTGATTCACCAACACATGTGGGCTGCCGGTGGGGCTGCTGGCCTCAACCCCATCCCGCTCTTAGACATTGCAGGCGGCAGCGCGATCACGGTGAAGATGGTGTTGGAACTTGCGCGAATTTATAAGCAACCGATCGACGCTGATACGGTAGTGAAAATGCTTGAGCAACTGGGGAAGAACTTGGTGGCAATGATCGGTGTGACTGCCGCCAGCCCAGCCTTGGCCAGCGGTGTTGGTGCGTTACTTAAAACCGTGCCGGGGATTGGCACCATCGCAGGTGGGCTAGTGCAAGGCTTGGTGCAGGCGGTGGTGACGCGTTGGATCGGAAATGTTTTTATGGTGTACTTTCAACAGGAAATGAAACCGCCCGCCAGCGGCATGGCAGAACTTGCGCGCGACGAATGGCAACGACTTACCCGCCCCGAATCGCTTCGAAAGATTGTGCAACTTGGGCACCGCGAATTTTCAGTACGCCGACAGAAGGAGGAACGATGAGCGATCAACCTCCTCATGCCAACTCGTCGACGGATGTCGACAACGACTACCAAGCCGCGATTGACTCGGTGCGGCATGCTATCGGGCAGTTTGAAGGGTGCAGCGACGAAGAACGCCGTGTGTTGCAGCGCGACTTGGATGAACTTGCACGGATGTCTGAAAAACTGGAGTCGGGACGCGTTGAGATTGTCGTCTTCGGTGAAATCAGTACCGGGAAGTCGGCGCTGATCAATGCCCTGGTGGGAGATGCTCTGACGCAAGTGAATGTCCAAGGCGGGTGGACAAAAGATCTGTGGCATGTGCCGTGGGAAGGTGTCGGCTATTGCGTACCAGGGTTTGCCCACTCGGAGGTGGTGCTGATCGATACACCTGGCCTGAACGAAGTCGATGGTGCCCAACGTGCCGAGATGGCTGAAACTGCGGCAGCCCAAGCCGATTTGGTGCTGTTTGTTACTGATTCGGATTTGAATGACACCGAGTTCTCTGCGTTAGAAAACTTGGTCGCTAGCCATAAGCCGATTTTACTCGTGCTGAACAAAGCTGACCTCTATCGGCAGGAAGAGCTGGAACAACTGCTGAGCGTGTTTCGTGGGCCTCGGCTGGCGGGCATGGTCGAGGCAGAGAATATTCTTGTCACTCAGGCGGATCCGCGCGACGTGGAGTACATCGTTGAATCACCCGATGGCAACTCAAACAGCGAATGGCGAAAACCAGCACCAGAAATCGTAGAACTAAGGACGCGAATCGTAGAAGTGCTGGTCGCAGAGGGTAAGTCGCTGTTGGCACTCAATGCGGCAATGTTTGCGGCGGACAAGAGCGATCGGATGGCCGCCCTGCGAGTACGACTGCGCGAGGAAGCCGCCGCCGGTACCATCTGGAAGTTCGCCGTGATCAAGTCGTTGGCCGTTGCTCTTAATCCACTTCCGGCCGTTGACATCCTAGGCGGTACGGCGGTGGACGCCACCATGGTGGTGACCTTGGGTCGCATTTATGGCATGGGTATCACCACCGCCAACGCAAGATCGCTGGTGACCTCGATCTTAAAAGCGGCCGGCTGGGTGATGTTAAGCGAGGCGATTGTCACCTATACGTCCTCGGTTTTCAAAGCCTTGACGGTCGGCTACGGCAGCGTGGCAACCGCGTTGCCACAAGGAGCTGCTGCTGGTTACGGTTCGTACATCGTCGGTCAGGCAGCTCGCTACTACTTCCAACATGGCGCAAGCTGGGGCAACGAATCGCCCAAACAGGTGATCACCCAAATCTTAGAAAACACCGACAAAGAGTCGGTACTCGAGCAGCTAAAGGCCGAGATCAAAAAGAAAATTTCGCTGAACCCGTATGCAGGAGAGGTTTGATCTTTGACCATCCTTCGCAACCCTTTTTCTTGGTCGAATCTGTCAGTACACTCTACCCTATGACGCTTGAAACCATTCAGGGGAATCTTTACGACTACCCGAAATATTATGATTTGGTATACGGCTCGGACTGGAAGGCGGAGTTTGACTTCTTGGAAGACTGTTTCGAGAAGCACGCTGATGTCACGATAGAGCGCGTTTACGAACCGGCTTGCGGCACGGGGCGGTTGCTCGTCAAATTCGCGGATGCTGGCTACCAGATTGGTGGGATCGATCTCAACCCAAAAGCGGTCGACTACTGCAACGATCGGCTGGATCGCAATGGTTATGCTCGCGCTGCGACCGTGGGCGACATGGCTGATTTTTGCACCGCCAAGCCCATTGATGCCGCGTTTAATACGATCAACAGTTTTCGGCATTTGGCGACCGAGACCCAAGCCCGACGCCATCTCGAATGTGTTGCCAAGGCGCTTCGTCCCGGCGGAATCTATGTGCTAGGCTTGCATCTCACGCCGACTGAAATCGAGCCCATGCAAGAAGAAAGTTGGTCGGCTCGCCGAGGAAATCTGGCCGTCATCTCGCATCTTTGGGTGACGGACTGCGATTTGCAGTGTCGGCGTGAGACCGTGGGAATGAGCTTTGATATCTACTCTCCGACCCGACAATTCCGAATTAAAGACGAAGTTCACTTTCGCACGTACACCCATCTCCAAATGGCCGACCTACTCCGCAGCATCGGCACATTCGACGTAACTGAATGCTATGACTTTAGTTATGACATAAGCAATCCTCTGGAGGTGGGGCCCGCATCTGAAGACGTGGTCTATGTTTTGAAAAAGCGTGCCCTGTAGGTCTTCGCAATCGCTGCAATTGTAGAGAGAATCGTTAGCTATCGTTCGCCAGCCTACTCGACGATGGCTGGATCACCTGAAGCCCCTCGACCTTTTGATAACCGCCGGTGAGTATTTCGCCCCCATCACCCTCTGAAACAGTCGTCCCCGAATCGAGCCACCGCGAAAGCGTTGTGGATTTTGTGCATTGGGCACTTGTGCAGCTGCAGTTGAACACGGTCGAACAAGATGGGGTCGTTCGATTGCGACTAAGCGAGACCGATCGTGCGGCTTTTGGAGGCCAAGCGGAGTTGCGACTCCCACTTCAAAGCGGTTCGACGGATCAGCAGCTAGAATCTCTCGAACTTGGAGGCCGGTTTTTTACTTGGCTCTTAGAGCGACTGAAAGCTACTGGCCCCGCACTACACGTACGGCCAATCAAACAACCCCTGGCAGTGAACAATATCTCTGCGCGGCTGTTTGATGGTTATCGGGTCGATGGTGGTCAAGTTCATCTGGGTGGATGTCAGCTTACTGACTTTCCGTTTTTGAGGCTCAGCTTCGCAGCCACTGAAAGTGGCGAAACGGTCATTCGCCACCTCTTTGTTGCCCATGATGGGACCTCGGTTTCTGACCAGCTAGCCGGGAAACTAGGGCTTATGGAAGTCGAGCCGATTGCCAAGCTCCCTCCGCGGTTAGACGATGCAGCACTCCATTCGCTGATTGCTGCGGGCCGACGTGTAGCTGCCCAAAGTTCTACCTCGCGCGATCCGTCTGCGGCGACCATCGATCCGTTGGTGGCCACCCTGGTTTGGGTGAAACAAGCCAGCGGCCAATTGCAATTCAATATTGAGGAGACAACAGCCAGCTTACCGTTTTCTGGCTGGGCTGCACTGATCCAGCCGCAACCCTTTATTGCACAACACTCAGGAGCCAGCACCTTTCACTTGGCAGCAACCGACGATGGGCGTGTCGACGCGGTCGAGGAAATCACCACCTGCGACCACTCGGGGCGACGCATTCTTCGGCAAGAGTTAGTCACTTGCAGTGTGACGGGGAAACAAGTGTTAGAAGAGTTTACGGAACAATGCCCCGTGTCTGGGCAACCAGCGCTCGCAGACGAGTTTGCCTCGTGCGTGACGTGTCGAGAGCAGGTAAGTCGCTCGGCCCTTGATCGCGAAGTGTGTACCGCTTGCCGAAAGATGTCGAAAATAAAAAAGGACGACCCCCGGTTGGTTTGGATATTAGGCGAGCATACGGGCCTCGATCGCTGGAACCGATGGCAGTTGTCAGAAACCCAAAACGTGTACATTGCTCAAGCCGATAGTTTGCTGAAACGGCTATTGGTGGTCGTCGACAAAGAAACGTTATCCGTCCATCATCTGGCAACCTCAGGACGCCTCTCCTCGGTTTGGATCCCCGTCGCTGACGAGACTCGAGACGAATTACTCAAGTAGTGAAGTCGTGATTCACCCGTCTCACGAACGTACTTCCTGCGGGAAAACCAGGGAAAATTCGCGTAACTTCTTATCTGGAAACGACCTGTGGCGATTGGCTCGTATTCGGCAGGTCGTTTTTGGGGCATCGGCGAGGTTTGATTGCAGGGTTTTTTCCGGTTTTTCTATAGACCGCCCTGTAGTTGTGAATAAAATTAGGTAGCTGGATTTGATTGAAGATTCTCCCCCCTCCACAGTCGTAGAAAGTCAGCCCCCCCTATTTGCGGATCGGCTTAACTGGTTCCCCCTCCAGCGCAGCGGCGCTGGTCGTGCGTGGTTAAGCGGCCCCTCGCCTAACGGCAATCTTTACTGACGCGTCGACAAATTTTGGTGTGAGAGTCTCCCGGTAAGGCGAGTGCAGGCAGAGTTCGTAGCCTGATTCCTCGTCGGGGCAAACTCTCGTTTTTTTGTTGGTGGGGCTAATTCTTCCTTTGATAATGCAGGCTGCATTTCTCGGGTGATCGGGCAACCACTCAACGAAAGTACGACATACCAGAAGGGATGTCTGCCAGCAAATTTGTGAACATCCTCCGACTGTACGTCTTAGGTAAAAATAAACGCGTCGAGTTGCTGTCGAATGACATGTTTTTTTCGACGTAAACGTAATTTTTTTCCAAATATCGAAACCTTTTAATCTGTAGGAGACTTGGTGTTAGAATTAGTTATCTAGCACTAGAAGTCTCAGAGGGACATCTTTGTTTACTGCGGTTCGTAATTTTCTTCGATTTGCCAGATTCTGTCAGCGTCTGATAGGCACGTTCCAGGCTCCTGCTTGGTTTGCTGCCCACAGCGACAATCCTTATATGATGGCAAATTCGAATCGCGTCGGCTCCCTTGCTGGCTTCCCGTTGTTGGTAGCCACCCATAAAACACAACCCCCCCAATCGATAACACCACACTGCTGAGGAGTGTTGACCTTGTACGACACACTATTGGATCGCGAACTGGACGAAGACTCTGCAGCCGCAGATGTCGAAAAAGAACTAACCACGAAGTCGATGGGCAACGGTGCCGTTACAAATACGGACGACTCGAATCCGCCCTCGAACCTGAATGCCGCTAGCAAGAGCGATGCAGATACTAGCAGCGATGCCGAGGAGGAAACTCCCGATGTAGAATCTTGGTCCGACGATCCGGTGCGCATGTACCTGACTCAGATGGGCGAAATACCGCTGCTGACACGACAAGAAGAGATCAGCCTTGCTCGTCGTATTGAGAAGACGCGAACCGACTTCCGGCGTCGGCTTTTGGCCTGCGACTTTGTGATTCGAGCCGCCTACAAAGTGTTGAGCCGAGTCCACCGGGGCGAACTTCCCTTCGACCGGACGGTACAAGTATCGGTGACTGATAGGCTCGAAAAGGAGCAAATCCTAGGCCGCCTGCCTCACAATCTGCGTACGCTTGAAATCCTTCTCGAGCAGAACGCCGACGACTATCGCACGGCAACGAGCAAGTCGATTAAAATGTCGCAGCGGCGGGCAGCCTGGGCTCGTCTAGCGCAACGTCGCCGTCGGGCGGTGATGTTGATCGAAGAACTTGGCCTTCGCACGCAGCGCATCGAACCAATGATCGCGGCGATCGAAGATTTCAGCGACCGGGTCGATGAGCTTAAAAAGCAACTCGACAAAATGAAAAAAAACCGCTGTCCGATGGAAGAACGCAAGCCCCTCTTGATGGAATATCGCAACATCCTACGGATGACCCAGGAGTCCCCCACGAGCTTGCGCAATCGGGTGAAATACCTGCAAGGAGTTTACTCGAGGTACCAACGTGCTAAACGCGGCCTCTCTGAAGGTAATTTGCGTTTGGTCGTCTCCATTGCCAAGAAATATCGCAATCGAGGTTTGAGCTTTTTGGATCTAATCCAAGAAGGCAACGCTGGTTTGATGCGAGCGGTCGACAAATTTGAATATCGACGTGGTTTCAAGTTCTGCACCTATGCGACTTGGTGGATACGTCAGGCCATTACTCGCGCCGTAGCCGATCAAAGTCGGACCATCCGCATACCGGTCCACATGGTCGAAACGATGAGTCGGGTGCGAAACGTATCGCGAGCATTGCTACAGCGACTGGGTCGTGAGCCCACAATCGAAGAAACGGCTCTCGCTGCTGACTGCACCGTCGACGAAGCACGACGGGTACTCGCGATGAGCCGCTATCCGATCAGCCTTGATCGCCCTGTGGGCAACAGCGAAGACAGCCACTTTGGCGATTTACTGCCCGACTCGGGTGCCGAGAGCCCGGCGGTCGGTGCTGCTCAAGAGATGCTCCGTACACGGATCACCGCAGTGCTGAAAACGCTGAGCTACCGTGAACGCGAGATTATCAAGCTGCGTTACGGCCTGGGCGACGGCTACAGCTACACGCTGGAAGAAGTGGGGCACATTTTCAAAGTGACTCGCGAGCGTATCCGTCAAATCGAAGCGAAAGCGGTTCGCAAGCTGCAACAACCAAGCCGCAGCCAAGAGCTTTCCGGCTTTTTGGACTAGGCTGTGATTCGACAATCCTAAAAATTCCACCCCGGTGCGTCATAACGCATCGGGGTTTTTTTATGGGCCTGTGCGACGAATTCAAATCTGCGCCAACGACAACGGTGCTATTTCAAGCCAATTTATAGGGTGTTTGACAGTCCTTACGCTTCGCGGTAAACTCCCGCTTGTATTGATCGTGTGTTGGTGGTTGGTTCAGGTGCTGTCTGAGCCAACAAACAGGGAACTCCGGTGCGATTCCGGGACGGCCCCGCCGCTGTGACCAAGCAGGATCAAGCGCGGCAAATATCTCTAGCCATTGTCGAACGTGAGCGACTCGTTTTTTGCTCCCGCGGCGAGAAGGCCTAGCCCCGCTTGAGCTTGGAAGTCAGAAGACCTACCAACACGTTGTATGTTGTGCTTTCTCGAGGGATGAAAGCCGCGTGAATCACCATTTTCTACCGAGCTTACGTAGTTAGCTGTTGAGGGCTAAGGCTGATTTGTGCTTGCGCCATGGTGCGACTAAGCGCTAGCCCGTCTTCGATGAACGATGCCCAGCGATTACGTGAGCCAGAAATGGCCCAACGTGTTTTTTGTTTTTGGTAACGACCCGCGTAGCAGCCGGCCCCTACATGGTTTCACCCTTGTGGAGCTATTGGTGGTAATTGCGATCATCGGGGTGTTGATCGGATTGCTGCTGCCAGCCGTCCAGGCGGCGCGTGAATCTGCAAGGCGAACTCAATGTCAAAATAATTTGCGTCAGATTGGCGCTGGCTTGAACAGCTACTTATCGGCCGAAGGCGATTTTCCGGTCGGCTGCGTCGATTGCAACCCACAAGTGGCTGAGTCTCCTGCAAAGTGGACCTCCTGGAATCTTCGACTCTTACCATTCATCGAGCAGCAACAGGTAAAACAACTGTATGACGATACCAAGCCGTATTATCACGCAAACAACCGTGAGGCGGTTTCTACGCTTATTCCCACATTCCTCTGCCCCAGTTCGGCTGGCGAGCCTTGGACTTCCGACCAAATGGCGCCCACCGATTATGGAGGCATGTCTGGCATCGAAGGTATCGACGCCTGGAATGCCCCTGTGGGGAGTAAATATCTGCGGCATCCTCAAGCTCTTGGTGTATTGCTTTACGAATGGCCGACTCGGCCTGCTGAAATCACCGACGGCATGGCACACACTGTCATCGTGGCTGAATGCGTCAGGCGCACTTCGCTACTGCAATTTATTTTGGGTGGGAAGACGTACCAAAACGAACAGAACTACCAGTCTGAATGGGCCAATGGACACAACTGCTTAGCCCAGGGACAAGAAACTCGCATTAACCAATCGCCCGACAATGAAATCTACAGCCCCCACCCCGAAGTGGCAGGCGTCGTCTACTGCGATGGACATGTGAAATTCATCCATGAGTCCATCGATCAGTCGGTGTTGTTGTCCATTCTCACGCGTGCTGGAGGGGAGCTATTCGATGCACCTTAACATTCCCCATCGCCGGAAGCGAGAATACCCACTACGCTCCAGAGTTTACTTTTCTGGCGTGCTGTTGCTTTTATTCGCCTCGTCGACGTCGGCAGGAACCGCCACGACGCTGGATGACATCGACTACTGGGTTGGTCAGGGAGCTAACCGGGCAGCACTGGTAATCGACTGGGACGATTCCAGCACGACCGACGAGTCGCTTGCCTGGGGCTACCGTTGGGATGGCACGGCTACCGGCGAAGACATGCTGTTGGAAGTGTTGGCGGCTGACGATCGACTCTTTGCTAAGTTGAGTACGCCAAGCCCGTCTGGAGTCACGCTGTACGGCTTGGGTTATGATTTGGACAACAACTCGGCATTTAGCATCACCGACGGCACCGTTTTCGACTCCGAGGGCATCGGCTTCAGCGGACCTCCTGACAATCCTCCCCCTGCTGCCGTCTCGACAGATGCTGCAGACCATTATGCCGAGGGCTGGTTCACGGGCTTTTGGCACTATGGACTTGGTCTAGGCAATCCATTTGCTGGTGGGAGCTGGGTAGATAGCGGCGGTGGCATGTCATCGCGAACGCTAACGGACGGCGATTGGGATAGCTGGACCTTCTCGCCAACATTCAACTTTGCCGCCTTTGCAGAAAATCCCGTTGCGGCTGCGGCTCCTGGCCCGGCTGCTGATTTCAACTTGGACGGCAAGGTTGATGGGGCCGATTTTCTTATTTGGCAACGAGGCTTTGGCATCGCTTCTGGCGCGATGCTCGCCCAAGGCGATGCGGATGGCAACGGAACGGTCGATGGCAACGACCTACAACTTTGGAGCGCTGAATTCGGCCTGACGGCTGCCGTTGGTTCAGCAAGTATTGCCGGTGCGACGGTTCCTGAGCCAAGTAGCATTGGGCTGCTACTTTGGGGTACTTGCCTCCTCCTTAAATCCGCTTGCCACCGAAGACAATGAAATTTTACCGTAACCTTTGGCACCTTTTGATTTCCTTAGTTTGATGGAAAAGGACTGACCTTATGAGAGACTACTTTGTATTCGCGGCGATGGCGTTCGCAACTATCTTGGTTGCCGTCCCCACAAATGCCTTCGCACTTAGCACGGCATTGTTTGTTGATTCTTACAACGCAGGGAGTACCCCGGCGCCGGGTGGGTATATTGATCCCGCGACTGCGCTAGGCTCGCCCGAGCGACTTACGGGCGAAGGCGTTTTTCCTGGCGTTGTGTCTCCATTCAATTCGCCTTTTCTTAACACCGAATTGGTTTCGATTGGCGAGGGGGGACATCTGACTTTGCAGCTGTCAAATTTGGTGACGCCGGATGCATCGGGCCCAGAATTGGGCATCTTTACCAACGCGACCATCGCAGACGTGGATGGCGATTTCTCAAACCCTGCTGCGACGGCTAGTGCAGCGCCGGTGAGTACGTTTGGCACCGATTCGGCATTGGTGGAAGTGAGCGAAGATGGATTGGTTTGGACAAGCTTGGGAGAGCAATTATTTGACATCCCCACCAGCGGTTACACCGATCTGACTAATCCATTTTCTGGTACACCTGGCGCGGTACCCGCTAATTTCGACCAACCCTTCACCGGCGTCCTCGACGACTTTGCGGGGCTCGACTATTTCAACGGCAGTGCGACCGATGTGCTGGACGTGTTGGCGGGCTCGGGCGGCGGAACTTGGCTCGACATTTCTGGCACGGGGTTAAACGAAATCTCGTGGATTCGATTCAGTGTGGCCGACGACAACAATGTTGGCACCTCGCTGAATTTTGAACTCGACGCGGTGACTATCGCATCCAGCGCCTTGGGGGGGCTAGTTCCAGAGCCGACTTCGGCATCCCTACTCGCGATGGCATTGGTGGCCGTTGGTGGTTTACGGCCTAATCTTTTTTACCGCAGAGGTTAGGCAATGTCGTCGGGTACAGACTGATATCCTGATTTATCTTTTGGATGGGGGTCGTAGAGTTTGGGGGGATTGGTTGCATCGGTTTCGTCTTGCCGTTTTTCCTGCACCTTGTTGACTTCGGATAAAATGTTGTCGAACGTGAGTACGGTCATCCAAGCGACTAGGTAGGCTGCTTGCGTGGCGACAATGAAAAAGGTGATATACCATTCAGCAGTGATTGCGGCGCCGACGATTATCAGAATTGTGATTACCCGCAGATCGCGCAGATCTTTTCGGGTAAACAACACCAACAAAATAGGTACCGCGATTAAAGCAACAAGTCCTAGCCATATTGGGCCATCAAAAGCCTCTCTGAACTCCATCTCGCGGCAACCAAGACTCACCACGGCTATGATGATCGTCCAGCCAAAAAACTCGATGACAGGAAATTGCCACCGTTTTCTCTGATCGATGTCACCAGCTTTGGCACTAGGTATGTTACGCACCACTTCAATAAGTAAGGCAACAATAAAGATGGACATGGCATAGATGAAGACTGCTCTCGGCCAGTCGTACGTACGAGGGTCTATGAAGTGAGCCAACAGCCCCGTAGCAAGAACGAAGCAGCTTACTCGCAGCAAACGATGAATACGACCACGAACAGCCCAAATCGCCAGCGCAGCAACTTGCCCGAACCCATACGCTAAAACAACTGCCCAATATTTCTCCGTATCAATTCGAACGACCATCAGCGTCAGATCGACCATGATGGTCGCTGTGATAAATAGCCAAGTTAGGGGTTGGGTAATGAACATGGGACGTTTTGGTGGTCGAGAATGGACTCCATTTGCTGTGGGAGGCGTCTCTGACGCCGAAGGTTGCGATTATCGGCGTCAGAGACGCCTCCCATAAGAATCCTAGCTTCTATAAGTGGTCTGCCCACCAAGTGTTTTGCAGCTGGCGTTGAAAACTGGCGGCTTGGTGGTCAGAATAGGCTGTTTGGCCGATTGTGCTGACCCGTTAGCGTCCCCTTCCCCGACCGAGAGCCGTGTGAGTAATCAGCCCCAACAAGATGTATGTTGTTTGATGGGTGCGCCCGTGGGCGGCAATCCCACCCAGTATATGCTGGAGCAAGCTTTCAGGGCGGCCCGTTTGGATTGGCGATTTCTGACGTTCGAGGTTTCGGCTTTAGAACTTGAGGGTGCTCTGCGTGGGGCTCGCATATTTGGCTTCCACGGCGTGATGCTCGCGCCGCCTCACCGTTCTCAAGTGCAACCCTATCTTGAGGAACTGGGCGACGCAGCGCGCATTAGTGGGCAAGTGAACTGCATTCAGCAAGTCGATGGCAAGTTGCATGGGTACAACACCGAAGGTCGTGCCTTGCGTCAACTGCTCGAGCAAGCTGGTGCCTTGCAAGGTGCATGCGTGACGATCCTGGGAGCGGGACGTCTGGCTCGTGCCATCGGGGCTGAGCTTTCGCTGATGGGTGTGCGCGAACTCATTTTTGCCTGTCGGCAACCTGAGTCGGCTGCCTCGCTCGTAAAAACTTTATTAGACGAAACGCCGCTGGAAAACTGTCGCGTCGAACCGCTTTTGGCAAATGCGCCCCTGGTTCTCAATGCCAACTGCCAAGCGGTCGTCAATGCCACGCCGGTGGGCAAAGAACGATTACCCATTTCAATCGATCAATTGAACAAGACCACGGTCGTAGCTGATGTGGTCTACAATCCGCCCGACACGTGGCTGATGCGTGCTGCCGCCGACCGAGACTGCCCTACGATCGATGGACTCACACTCCTGATCGAGCAGGCAGCGCTTGCGTTTGAAATTTGGACCGGTGCCGCTGCCAATCGCCAAGCGATGCGCGAAGCGGTCGAAGAGTTCCTCGTGCTTTGACGAAGCTAATCATGCCAGGACTGTTCATCACAGGTACAAACACAGGCGTTGGCAAGACGCATGTCGCTGCGATGATTGCCAGAGCGCTGGTCGCGGCGGGCCATCGTGTCGGCGTCTACAAACCGGTTGAGAGTGGATGTACACGAAAAGGGGAGACTCTGTTTGCGGCGGATGCTCAAATACTGTGGGATGCGGCAGGGCGACCTGGCGAATTTCACCACGTTTGCCCCCAGTGTTTTGAGCAACCGCTGGCCCCACCCCAGGCAGCGGCCGCCGAGGGTCGAGAGGTTGACCGCAAGCTACTGCGATCTGGCCTCGAATATTGGCAGCGGCGGAGCGACTTGGTGCTGGTCGAAGGAGCTGGCGGACTGATGTCGCCGCTGAGTGCCGAAGATTACAACGCGGACTTTGCCAATGACCTGGGCCTACCGCTGGTTGTGGTCGCTGCCAACGAACTGGGGACGATCAACGCCACCCTGCAAACACTCATCACCGCGCAGGCCGTTGCCCCAGAGTTACCCATAGCGGGAATTATCTTGAATCAAACCTCGATGCGAGAGGACGACCCCAGCGTGGTAACGAACGCGACGGAAATCGCAACTCGCTGCGAGGCACCATTGCTGACAACGGTGGGGTATCAGCAGCAAGAATTGGCCGGGGATGTCGACTGGTTTAAGCTTGCTAACAACTGACTTACGGTGGATCGTTCTGACCTGCGACTACATGAGGAAACGACTACTGTTCTCAAACCAGTTGAAAATTGAGACCGTCGCTACAGGTTCTTAGCCATTTTTTGGATCATTTTCTTGAGCTTCCTCCGATAGAAAAAATGCTCGACTTCTAGACGATGTCTCGGGGTATCCATGTAGCGAATCCCTTGATTCAAATTCGTGGCGTTTGAGGCTTTGAGCTTACCGAACCATTTTGCTGCTGTGGGGCTCTTTTCGAGCGACTGTAGATAGCAAGTGATTAATTGAGCTTGGTAGTCCACTAACCCCCACTGTCCGCTATCTGGCTGGATTAGCCCGGCAATGAATAAATCGTCCCGATCGGGATGGAATACGTTCATAAACAACTGCGGCCGGCCCTCGAACCAGTTCAAATGTTCTTGATCGATGAACGGAAAACTTAGGTGAAATCCTGTCGCATAAAGAATCAGATCTATCGACTCCTCGGTGCCATCGACAAACCTTACGCAATCACCCTTGAGTTCTGCAATATCAGGTCGAATGGCGAGATCGCCATGTGCCGCTTGATGATAAAGCCGCGAATTGATGATCGGATGGCACTCAAACAATCGGTGGTCAGGACGTAGCAAGCCAGCAAGCTCAGCAGGCCCTAAAACCCGACGGATCACCATCGCTGCCGCCAAACGACGTACCCACAAGGGCATGCGAAGAGAAAGGACAAACTCGCCACACTGATCGATGGGTTTGCCTTTGTAAAACTTTGGCAACACATGGTATCCACGACGCATACTATGAAACGCCTTGTCTGCATGAAGCGAAGCTTCCACTGCCAGATCGCAACCCGAATTGCCTCCCCCTACGACCAGCACTCGCTTACCTCGGAGTACGTCTGGGATTTTATAGTCGGCCGAATGTAAAATTTCGCCCGTAAACTTGCCCGGATAACTCGGCATACGAGGATCCCAATTATGGCCATTAGCAATGACCACACCGCGATAAATACTCGCCGTTCCGTCAGCTAGTGAGATTCGCCAACCCTTAACACAGGGTTCAACTCGCGTGACGGTCGTATTGAACCTGATATGTTCGTAAAGTCCAAAACGCTGGGCGTAACGACACAAGTATTCCCAGACTTGCCGGTGATTAGGGAACTCGGGGTATTCCTCCGGCATCGGGAAATCGGTGTATTCCGTGAGCTGTTTCGACGAAATCAAATGCGTCGAAGCATAGACGCTGCTTGCAGATTTCCCGAAGTACCAATTACCGCCAATATTGTCCTCTCGCTCTAGACAATCAAACGGAAGTCCGCCCTGTTTGAAGTTCTTGGCCACGGCCAATCCAGACGTACCGGCCCCTAAAATGCAGAATCGCTCTGCAGTATCTGTTTCAGCATCTGTGGACGTACAGTAAGGCATAGCCTGCCATTATGACTCATAACCCCCCCCATGCACACCGCCTGATACGATCAATGCCCTTGACCTATCCGACCATATACTATACACGTGTATATGTGACCCGCATGGGGGAATCCTTCACAATTCTTGGTAGTTCACATCGTGCCTAGGACACCGTCTTCAACCCTACCGACCGGCCTCCGCACACTCCACGGCGCCAACGTTCGGCGCTTGATGGCTCGCTTAGACATGACTTTGCTCGAAGTCGTCGAAGCGACGGGCCTTGACCATCGGACTATAAGAAACATCGTAGAGGGTGTCTCGCGTCCACATGCCCGTACGCTGCATAAACTGGCTGAGGGGTTCGGCGTCTCGACCGACGAATTATTCAAAGACCCCTATCAAGCAGGGCAAGCACTGTTCGATCGTGCCACCAACCCGATCGTCGCCGATGTGATTGGTGAGCATCCGGACCTATTTGCGAGTTGGACACAGACCGATTTTGATGAGTTATACAGCCGCATGGCCGTTGGGGGCGAGCTCACGAAAGAAGGCACACTCGCATCAGCCAAAGAGATGAACACTCGCCAGGAATTAATGTACCAAGTTGCGGTCATTCTAGAGAGTGACAAGGCAAATCTCATGCGCGAATTCACCGCGATGTTGTTTCGAGAAGTGACTTCCATTGAGTAAATCAAACATCCTGCCGTAACACTTTTGCAATCGGTAATGCATCGATACGATCAGTCTGCTCATAAGATTCTAGCGTATAGATGGTGCCATCCTCAGCCAGAAACCGATCATCCGGCTCTAACAAGATCGACTCGCTCAAAATAATGTGGAACCGCGAGTTGGTCACAGTCGGCACCGAACCAGCCACGACTTTCATGTCCTCTGGCTGGATTTTGACGGGTAGTGCCGTAAAGGCATACACCCAAGCAACGATTTCGGGGCCTGAACCAATATCTCCCCAAACCGCGCGTTCAATATCGACGCGATCTACGCAGCCGTAAGCAACGCTCAACTCGCGTGTCTCACATTTCCAACGCCCCAGTGATGGCAACTCTCGAATTTCAAGAATTGTCCATCGACCACCTTGTCCATCTACCAAAGCATCGCCTAATTTGGGAGCCAATTCTCCAACAGGCAGCGGAAAATGCCATACCGCATCAGCTTGCTGGGCTGCACCACCACTTGGCACCGCCTCTTGCGTCACCACACTTTGACGCCGAGCAGCGATGATCGACACACTTTGCAAGTTATTTTGCCGGCGTAAAACCAGACTTTCAGTTCCATCTATGATGTCTGAGAAATCGGTAGCCGCATTGTGATCGATAATCATCCCGTCATCCCTTGAGATTGAACTTCAAACGGTTCGTAGTCTGCTAGTTTTGAATCGCACCAATCCACCGTCCGTTGCAATGACTCGATATAGGCGGTCCAAGAGACTTGCTGCCCATCGATGGAATAGGTTGGCTTAGGGCTAGCTCGCAATTGCTCTAACTGCGCCAAGGTTAAACTACGAATCGACGCGATTTGCTCTGTTTCAGTAGCCATCGTTAAATGCACCTCATATGAAATCGAAATACAATCTTCTGCCCTAGAACAGGTGTCAACTCGTAGCGGACCTGATAGACTCCGCCTGCTTTTGGAAACGCCTCGTTGAGCGAAACATCTAGCTCGTGCCTGAAGTTGTATCCTATAGCGTCGACCGTCCAGACAGCATCCAGCTGCAAAGTGTCGAATACGACATCCGTCTTCAAAAGCAACGCCTGATCGTGACCCGTGATGGGTAGCAGTATGCTGGGATCGCTAAAATCAAGTTCGTAGACTGTGTAACGAATTGAGGCAATTGACACTTGGTTAATCGCCTGGCCAGTAGCATTCTCTACCCGTGCCATGAATGTCGCCGTAGCATTACGAAACACCGTCGCGTGAATATCTTTTGCAACCGCCATCAGCTAGTTACCTCTCCGGAAAGAATTGAGTTTTGGGACACAACACCAGCCATAGCAAGCTGACCGATGTCAGTCGACGATGCCTGTAACTCTGTTTGGTCTGTTTGCCATGGCCCTCTAAATCTCACTGGCATGACCGCCGAGACACCTCTAGTCGGAAGGAGAATGCTGGGGTGATCAACGATTATTGATGCTCCTGCAAAGGAGAAGGCAGGCCCCAGGCCAGGGTGATTCCGCTGGCGAATGCAGTCTTGATAGGCTACAGCATGTTTTGCGAGCGGTGTTGACAACATTGGTTGCCTACTTGCTAATTCCGCTGCCTGCTCTGCGCTCACCTCTGCCTCGACAATCGAAACCTCAGCGATGTCAACAAACACGCCGTCTGCATAGTTGCCGAAATAGGCCAAATTCAGCGGTGTTATTGGAACATTGTCGGTGTTCACTTCCACATTGACGCCGTCTAGATAAATTACCCTCAGCGTATCCGACGCATAGACGGCCACTAAATGATGCCACGTTTCTGGAGTCATCAAACTCGACTCTGTGACAGCTTCCAAGATGCCGTTCTTTACCTTTGCCATCGCAACCTTGGTCGTATCGCCTGCAAACAATACGTTGCTTTGCGCTACGCCAGAAACATCCCATATCCCCATTAGAGGTAATTGCATATTCACGTCGGGCACACGAAACCAACCCATTAACGAAAACGGATAGCCAGCGATTGGCGCTATTGTGCTAAAAACCAGATTGGTGGCGTTGACAGAAAATGCCATTCTCAGACCTCGCGAATTTCTATCGAGACGAATTCGATATCGCCCACCAGCACATCAGCTACGTCGGCTGCAAGTCTTGTGAGCCCCACCAACAGTTGGTCACCGGCAACGGCATTACCTGCGAGTATTGCGGATGACTGGGATAGAACTAATTGCCCACTAGTAACCGGTGCGGTTACCGTCATATCAACGCTCCCATCGACTGCTGGTAGCACAGCAAGGCTGGCACCTCCGCCAAGGCGAGTGACTTCAACCCGAAGTTTTGCATTGTCGGTAATAGCCGTAGTGGTTGTCCAAGTCACAACTGCCAATAACTGTCCTCCGCCATAGTGGCTGGGTAAGACGGCAAGGAATTGGGCTGTTTCGTTGGTCGCATCGTCAAAATCCAACACGACGAATCCATTCCGCAAATCCACAGACGCATAATTTGCTACCGGTGGTCGATTGGAAAGTGGATCAAACAAAAGCAATGAATCGCCTGATGCCATGAATTATGTTCTCCTATCCAGATTATCTTTGGAGAAGACGAAAGGTGTGGGGAGCACGGCACAAGATCGCTTGTGCCGGCTCCTCGACCTAACTGCGCGTTTAACCGGTAGACTTCACGACATACCGCGGATTCAAGACCGCTGCCGCGCCGCGTTCGCTCGCTTTGAATCGCAGCACAATGTCATTATTGAAATCGGCTTCGCTATTAATTGGTGCTTGGGTGATGGTAATTGGCCAATTTTCCATATAAGCAAATGCCTTGCGGAAATCACCCACAAACCACCATTTCTTTGCGTCAGCAGCAATGACGCCCGAAGACAAGATTCGACGATAAGCCAAGCGACTCTCTTCAACTTGGTAATTCCCCAGCGGATTCGAGGCGGTCGTCGCAGTGGGTGAGCCTGCTCCCGAATAAGCAATCTCTGCCGCATTAAAAACACGGTGTGCTGCGTGCCGATAGGCGGGCATGACAAGTACCGTTGTTCCTCGAACCAACACAGGTTCGCCCGTATGGTCGTCGGTCATTTCGGCAAAAAGTTGCTCGGCTGCATCGACGTTGGTCCAATCAACCAACTCGTTGACCGCGAGTTCATTGACCCACGATCCCGTCGTGGAATAGGTGTTTGAGCTAACGCCATTGCTTTTGTAGTTATTGGTCGCCCCGATGATAACATCAAGAATTCGCTTTTCTTTATTGAGACCCAATACTTCGCCAACTTCAGCTGCCCTACTTAAAACCAGATGGGTACGATCGAAGAAAATTGCCTCCTTTGTTACAGGCACAATAAATCCTCGCTTGGCGGTCGAAGGGGTTTCGATGTAGTCCTCGCCAAAGCCAAGGTTCGGATAAGGCATCCCAGGCGCGATTTCATCAATGCCGTCTGCAACACGCGAAATACCAGGTATCTTTTCGCCATCAAGTCGGGTGGGGATATGCTGCACGAGTTTCGAGGCGACGAAATTTTCCTGTTCGTAGGCATCAAGTATCTTGGAATAGATAACTTGCCCAGTAATGTTCAAGAATGCCGTGACATCAACGCCATCGCCAGCTTCTGTCACACTAACATTTCCACTGGATCTTGGATCCAGCATTCTCACCCATTGGCGACCATCGGGCACAAGCGCCTCGGCTAAGTCGCGTAGACTAAAATCTTCGGGGCAAAGGTGCCCTTCTCGCAATGACTCGGAAAGATGATCAACCGTTCGATCGGCACCATCGAGATCATAGCGTCGTTTGAGTTCGCGATAATTGAGTGTCACGAAAATTCTCCTATACTTGTTTATCTGGTTTTGATCTATGACTTGTCAGCTAGTTGAAATCTACTCATCCTTGCTCGACCATCCAAAAAGGTTAAGCCGCCGCCTGAGGGCCTCCACTTACCACCGTGCTGACAATATCGACAAGGACGCGTGTACTCGCGGTCGCAACTCGCTTCACACATCTGCCTATTGCCAGATTGGGTGTCGCGACTCCAATGACGCTTTGCTCTTCCAACTGCGTTCCAGTTCCATCCTCGTTAGCACCCAATAATTCGCCGACTTCATGCGTCGACAGAGGGCTATCGAACTCAAATACACCTCGTGTGGCAACTCGCACAGGATCAGAATTACCTGCCGGGGAGCTTTGCATCGCTATGCCGACAAACTTGTCATGAAACAGCTCTTGGTTAGCTATCAGTGTCGCTTGGTCAGCTTGGGCTGAAGAAGGGCGAACGTGATTGACTTCTAAGTACAATAAATCCCCGATATTAACCTCGTAATTCGTATTTGTCGGTAATACAACTGGGCTTGTATCCCCATATCTCCAACGCATCGTGTTTGCCATCTCTTTTTTCCTCCGGCTTTAAATAGGTAATGGGTTTCTTCAAAAGAAGCTACTCGCCAAACCACTCATTCGAGCGAGACCTCTTGCTTAATGACGCATCGTCTTTAGCGACTTCGCAAAATCTTGAACCATGGGACCCTCAGGACTTGTCGCTGCAAACATCGACATTTGATCGCGGGATTGAGGCCCCAAAACACTGGCAAGACGATGACTCCAGTGTGATACACTCCGCACCAACTCGGCCCGTTCGATAATCAGACTTTCAAGCTCCCCGTCATCCACCCCCATCAATGTCTCAAAAAATGCTTGGCTAACGATGTGGCTTCCCTCATCGAATCCTTCCGTAGGCGACATCTCTTCTGCCGGGACCGGCAACTGGTGTTCGCGGAGTAGTTCGACGATCCGCTGTCGGCGCTGAAGCATCGCGGCTTGTGCTTGTGACACCTCCAACTGGGCTCGCAGTTGTTCCAACTCGGACGATTCGATCTCTGAAAACAGATCGGGGCGGTGCAATTTCACGGTTTCCAACGTGAGCGCATCCCACGAAGATGACAACCGCGTTGACTCATCCGCGGCTGCCGATTCTTTGGCCTGCTCAAAAAGCCCCTGGGTGGTGGCTGGATCCGCAACTAAATCAACGCTTAAAACACGAGTAATTTCTTCGACCACCGTGGTTTCGCTTTCGTGCGACAGCCGTGCCAAGACATTGTGAGAAAACCCCACATTGCCAGGGTTGTGCTCTGCATCCCAAACCAACTGTTCCGCCAGAACATGTTTGGGGTTGAAGTGAAGGTCGCCGAACAATCCTTCGCCAGTCCGCTGCTCAACACCACGAATCACCCCTAGGCGATCTTGATAATCTCGGGGCGACAACGGCCCCTCTTTGGGATGGTTGACATTGACCTTCGCCTCTTCGTAGAGCGATGCCGCTTGATCCAAGGTCGAATCACGATATCGACGTCCATTTCGCGACTCTAAGCCAATAAGTTTAACGCCTCTTAAAACACTCTGGCCTCGATCAACCCGAACCGTGACGTCACGTGAGTCGAAATACTCTTGCAGTGCTTCTACCATTTTGCCCTTTCCTCTTGTTGAAGAAAAATGTTGGCACAAAAAAGCCCCGCTCGAGACTTTCCTAGGAAATCTCTCGAACGGGGCTCGACTTGATACTTGGCCGACATCACGGCACAAGCTCAGTACAATACCTTAACAAACTTGAAATCAGCTACCCGATTTCACACTATCGAATCATGCGATCGACAGCCACTCGCGTAAACTGAATGTGTCCATCCTGAATACTGACAGTAACACTCGCTGATCCAAAAAAACCTCGACTACTAACCGATTCAATCATTTTGGCAAACTCGGCTTTTGCCCGGCTATTCTTCTCATTGATATCGATCTGCTTTGTTACTCTCATGATGCAACAGCTTAACAAATCAGTCACGCCATTTCATTAACTACTTTTAGCCACCGGCAAATTACGAACACGTCATAGAACGGTTGTGCAGCTATCTTTTCACGTCGCCTCAATGCCGTGCATTGAAATATTCTTTTGCTCTTGATCGTAATCCAACCCCAATCGCAAACTCCAAGTTTGGGGCGACAACAAACCATTTTCGAATGCGATCTGTTCTACTTTACACTCCCGAGTTTGATCTCGCACTCGAAGTGATGGCGGAGTGATCTGAATATCGACTCGTTGACGAACATCTCGAGGTAGCCGTCCTGCCGCAGCTGCATTCTT
The DNA here is from genome assembly GCA_029259945.1 of Planctomycetota bacterium. Lineage (GTDB taxonomy): Bacteria > Planctomycetota > Planctomycetia > Pirellulales > Lacipirellulaceae > Bythopirellula. The sequence goes on along the minus strand of JAJDEF010000008.1, from coordinate 175,862 downwards.
TAGCACCCGCCACATTACGTGACGGTCATCATTCTTCAAATTCGCTTGCAATCGCTCGAACATCTTTATTGCAGGCCCTTCAGCAACAAGGGTCGAAGCATAGTTGGCATTCGATGCGTCCGATGTAAACATAAACTCAGGCATGACCAGGCGAGAAGCAACCGCACGGAGTTCCGCTTGCAGCACGGTAACAAAGTTACTTGCATCAATTCCTGATGCCGGGAAATCATATTCCAAGCCAGCAGGTGCATCGAGGATTGTACCTGGGGCGTATTGAGAAAGAGACTTCGCCCGGCTTCCAGAATTTGCCGTAACACTTTGATCCGCAACAAATTGTTCAACACCATTACGAGTAGTGCCCCGATGCTTACGAATCAGCGCAATCGCCGATTGAATCTCAGCGACCACACTCATATTACGCAAGAGTTTCTCTATCCGGCGCAAATTCTTTCGCACGGGGTAATACAATGGCAGGCCGCGTTTTACGTTCACATCAACGTTCGCCTTGCGATGTTGCATGGCACTAGCATCCACCAACTCGCCATCAACGAAGTATCCGAGCACCGATTCCACGTCGTTCTGTTCAGTGCGGATTCCGAAACTTGCGGCTGGAAAGTTCGCTAATTCCTTGGGCGTTTGGATTTGGTCTGGTTCTACGAATCGGACATTGGTCGTTCCGTCAGGATCGACAAAATATCTCAGGAAGACCTCGCCGTCGCGATCCATTCGGCGGACGATCTCCTGCTGGCGTGCGTGCCAGCGGCTTTTTTCCAAAAACTCATCCAGCACCTGCTGAACATCGGCTTCTAATCCTGCAGACCCATCTGCTCCTTTGCGACTCGAAGCTCGATAATTGTGTCCCGTACCGATGAGATAACTGATGCGATTCTCGATGCCGTTAATCGCATACTCATTGTTTGTGGCCAAATGCCGCGATTGATGCCGGATGTCTTCCAAATGCTTCTCTGAGCTAAAAGGAACACTCAAAGCTCCCGTAGAATGTCCTTCCACATAAACGCTATCCCACCAGACCCCATCACCATCAAGATATGCTTCACGTGGATCGACTAACTGATCCCACAACGCATCACAAGCTTCGCTCAGGCGGTGCTCCAAACGATCGGCGTGAATCGACTCGGTCATTCTCTTCGTCCTCCATAAAATAGTTCACAACTCATTAATTCCAAAGCAACCTCGCGAGTCCTACTTGCTAATCGCCTACAGGAATACGGCTACCTAGCCCGTCATCCACTGCCCCTTGGTGGTTTAGCTCCTCGGCTAATCGCAAAGCCATTTCCAACGCGTCTGGCCCATCGTCATGACCGCCAAGCGGAAAGTCTCGTAATTGATCTACCAACAATTGAGTGGAGGGACTTCTCTTGAGGAATCGCAGACGATGCTGAGACAAATAGGGCCCTAGCCGCCGAATGCGTAGCTGCTTGTTCACATAATTATGGATCGCCAAGGGCGAGGATCGCTGAATGTTGCGCCGCAGGAACTCGGCTGAAAATTCACCCGCCAAAAGCTCTTGGTACTGATTTGCCTCTACGCCAAAGGCATCGACTCGATGTTTTTGGCATAGCGAAATCCCATCGGCAACCATTTGGGGTGTGGGCCGACGAGCCAAGTCTGCCTCGACATAGAGAATCCCCTGTCGATCAACACCAAGCACCACTAGCGCCGAATAATCGCCATGCCGGGCATCCGAGCCTTTACTGGGGTCAAGGGCTAGGGTCTTGAATTGCAGTTGTTCGGGCCATTGATCGAACCAAATATGCTCGCCAAAGTAATTTTCTGGCCATTCACATCGTTCGGGATCAATCGGCGAGCTTTGCTTTTCGCGTTCAAAAGCAGTGCGTCCCTCCTCGACACGCATTTTCATGAGCGTGTAGAGGTCTTCTTCCTCAGGCCACAGCAGATCGACCCCACGATCCATATCGGACTGGTTCTTACGATAAAAAGCAGACGCCTCGCTACGGGCAGTGGGATTTTCGACATCGCAATAAATCTCCTCCCACTCCGCCCACAACTTCGTGTCATCTGGCCAACGCTGAATTGCCCGAAACTGGGTGGACTCCCATCCCGGCGTGCGATGCAATTGCATGGCTAGTGCGTCACGATGCAGCGCCGTTGCTAAGTTCACGATGTTCGTGCTCTTCGTCCCCGCCTTGAGCAACGTACCGTGAAACCACTGCCGACTAGTTTCACGCTGCGCTGCCGAGGCCATATGTGCATCGTTCTGCAAGTCGTCGCAAATGATCAGTGTGGGTCGATTCTCCCGTCGACGGCGTCCTCGCAATCGTTGTCCGGTGCCAAACGATTCGATAACCGTCCCGTTCCTTAATTGCAAAGTGGTTGCTCGCCAACAGGGGCCTTGGCCGACGACCTCTGGGTAGTCTCGTGCTAAACGTTCATTCTCCTCCAGCTCGTTCTTGATATTCTCCAGATGCGTTTGCGCTTGGTTCTTGGTATCAGAAACAATCCAAATGTATGGTTCCCAACCTTCAACCGCGACGCGTAACACGTAGCAAAGTGTGCCAATCGTAGACTTTGCTCCGCCACGCGGCCCGATGACATTAATCTTCGTTCCTCGCTTTTCTCGAATACTATCGAGTTGATCTCCTAACCAACGGTGCATCTGCGATGGCGGCCGACGAAAATGCTCGACAAGATATCGCCGACCCCAAGAAAGCGTGCCGAGCGAATCCGGGGCCGCTGTCTCGCGAGCCTTAGGGGCGAATCGTTCTTGTGCCGCAAACAACATTCGGGAATAGCTTTTTGTCATGAGTGAACCAACTATCACGCTAGGCACCCACGTATTCAAATGACACCACCGCTCGGCCGGTAGAGCTTCGATACTTGGCCGACGTGTTAAAACACGAAAACAAACTCTTGCTGGAACCCGTCTTCTTTACACAAACCGTCTTCCATTGTTCTGAATGTCGACAGTGACGAATCAGCGCAGGATGACTGCTGGTAACGTTGATTCGATACCCGTCCTGGCGATGAAGTGACGCGACGGCAGCAACCATACGCATTCCAATTCCCATACCCTGATAGTCAGGCAATGTGACAATTCGCGTGAATCGCCGATGATTTTTCGTAGCAATTACCGACAAGGTTGCACAAAACGCAGCCGGTTCTCCTTGCCAAGTCGCCAAATAACAACGGGCACCAGGTGCTAACGAACCACTTAAATAGTGATGGCGCGCAAACAATTTCCAAGCCGCCATTCTGCAGCGATGGATTTCCAGGTCGATACTGGGACGCCGAAGACGCCTCCGTTCTAGCCGCCCGGTGGCCATGTCCAGTACCCAGTCAGCCTCAAGCCATTCTGCCACGTCATAGTGGCAGGTCACTGCAACAAACCGACATGGAATCGCCCCGCTTCGAATCCCTTTAGCGATGGCCATCGAACAAGCTTTCGCCACATTGCGATCAACTACGCTGGTGTACTCATCGAAAGCAACCAATGGCGTTTCTGTCATGTTGCTCGAATCATTGGAGCCACTGCTTTTCGATCCCAACGCACGAGCAAGATCGCAACGAAACTGCTCGCCACAGCTTAATACGTGATACGGCTTTACCCAAGCAGGCGGTGAGCTGAACCCCACCGCGGTGAAGAGTTCGACCACTTGTCGTACCGGAATATCTCCGAAACAATCGATCACCGCCTTGTCAGCGGGCCATTCAAACTGGCCGTAAAGCTCTCCGGCATAAACCTCGCGTGCCACGGTGCTCTTACCGCTGCCTGAAGGCCCCACAATGAGTCCGATCTGCCATGACTCTTCCTGCGATGGCAAATCCACCTTGAACTGTTCCGTGCACTTATCGGCAAGCGACACATCAAACATGCCTGCCACTTGCTGGACACGAAATGAATCGAATACCGGGCAGCTCACTACAAGGTCAAGACTCGGCATCGATAGCCCTCCTTTCGCATCCGCTCATACATCGTTTGCTGCTCTTCCTCATTGCGGCACTCAATAACCACTTGAAACAACTCGGGAATCTCAACTTCAACACCATCCACGGGGTCTTTCAATGCCTGGTTTGACCGCTGGATATCGCGTTCAAGCTGGTTGAGCATTTCTGTCACATGCTCGTTTTCAAACGCACTCGACTGGATCAGATCGTGAACTTGTTTTTGATCGGCAGTTGCCATGGCGGCTAGTGGGTCGTGCGTGAGTAAAATTTTCTCCGCCTCTTCTTCAGTCACATCGAGTATCAGCACGGGCACCTGAACGTCTGGCGTGGTTTCTGCACGCAGGTGTCCGTCGATAATCTGCAAACCTCCCGCAGGAAGCTCTCGCACCAAGAGTGCGTCGGCATAGCCTACGTCGGCGAGCACGCCTCTCAAGGCATCACGCTGTGCATCGGGATGAGTACGCCAATTCTTAGCGTGGGGAATCAAATCGCCCGCCCGTACCCGCCGCAACTCCTTAATTCGATCGCGAATTTGCACGAAAACATCCTCTCCGTTGGTTAACTTTGCTTGAGCAGCTGCTGTGTTAATTCACGTAACTCTCTGATATCTCCTCGCAACTCGGTTCGCAACTGGCGGCTGGAGTGCTCGATTGCCTCCAGCCGCGCTTTCACTTCACCCACTTCACGCGACGTTGCGTAGCGAATTCCAGCCGCCTCGTCTGCAGATGCACCGGGGACAATCGCCCAAGCGATCGAGGTAGCTGCTGCACCAATCATCGCTGCAATCATGGTTGCCGCAGCGGGCCATCCGAGTTCTATTCTTTGCGGATTGGTCAAATCTGGTCTGCCTTTGTGTTAACTACGCGAGCTGCCACCGGCCGTTTCACTTCTCAAATTCGGAGAATCGGTCGGGCCAAGTGGTTCCTCAGTCGGACGTACTCCAGCCGCCATATCCACTCGGTTCGCATCGCCAGCAAACGCATTAAGGTATTCCAAAATCTGCAAATAATTGCCGTACATTCGCATCGAATCTTTGACGTAGATAAAGGTGCTACGAAATCGACTCTCGAGCCGAGTCCAATTCACGACCGCGCGATCGACCGCTCCCAAAAGGATGAGTGCGTTCTGACTACGAAAGTTGAGCTGACTGGCCAGTGGGATATTGGAATCGGTGCCATCTAGTGCCCAAGGCAAGGCCACCAAACCGCCTGGAGCCTCTTGGACTTCATCGCCGCCAAAAGGATTCGTGGACCCAAGTAACGTTTCATTCGAGTTCGTTGCCTGTTCGATGAGATCACCTAACGGCGTTTTTTCTGGATTGTAAGTCACTCGTCGACGCATGCGATCACTCGCCAGTAGATGTTCGACATAGTGGTTCTTCGTCGTTTCGTCTAAACCGCCACGAACACCAAACTCATCGTTCGAGACGACTTCACTCCGAAAATCGAGCAGCGGCCCCAATGCCGCAACGATATGCAGATTACGAAACTCGGTAATGGATCGGCGAAATTGTTCTTTTCCGGGGTCACCTGCTGGCATGATTCGGTCTCCTAAGGAGTCTCAAATTAGTATGGATGATTCAATCATTCTTTTTACAAAATTAAATTAAGTACGAGGTACTTCAAACTTGGTGGGAGCAATGTCGTTAAATCGCTCGCGTAGCTCTCGCCTTAGTGCGTCGGCCCAACGGACTTCGTCCGGGTCACCCTCGCCATCGGCAACCGCATCGAGTCGGTCGAGTGCAAGGCGTCCTGCAACTGCATCTTGTAACGGATCACGTCCTTCGAGTCGTGAAAGTTGTAAAAGTTGACGAGCCTCAGCATCGTCGCGCTCGATGGGTTGTTTTGTTTCTCGAAACGTATGCACCGCTTGTTTTGCGGTGACCTCCTCTTCCGTGTGGTCACAACGACACGCCTGTTTAGCCTGGAAACACTTCGCGGCGGCGACCCCCAGCGCCGCGATTTTTACGTCGCATCCGTTGACCAATGAGCCAACCGCCAATCGTTCCGCCGGCGAGAACGGCCCAGCCGGCCGGGCCACTTAGGCCGAGCAAACTGATGGCTGCGGCCCCAGCAGCTTTTCCTACTGTTGATCCTCTGCCGGATGAAATAGCGGCCAGTCTCGCAATGATCGACTGGTGACGGCTAGTTGACTCCGACTCAACTCGAGCCACGTCTTCACGCCGCGCGAAACCACTCACATCAGGCAACTCATCCCGCGTCAAAAAGTTGCCTTTATCCTGCTTGGTATTTTCCAACCGTTGAATCGCCGCCTGCAATTGATCCCAGCGAGGGTCATGCGGCGGCTGCACTTGTGGTTTTCGAGCACTCCCACTAGGCCCAACAACCGGCCTAGACGGTCGTTGAAGTGGGCAGAGGCCATTCGGACAGCTAATGGTATTCGCAGCCGGTTGCCCGAGGGCACGAGCAAGAAAACGTCGCAACGGCTGACCAGAACTGGCGTAGGTGACCCCCTGAGCCTCACCCCACACGACCGCCACAAGGCGGCCATGATTGTCGAAAACGCCTCCCCCTGAGTCTCCCGATCGTACGCCATCGCCGATCAACAAACTTGTCTGCCCCAATGCAGAAGCTTGTCCGACAACAAGACCTCTGGCACAGCGATACTTACCATTTGCCCCGTAACCACAGGCATAAAGCTCTACCGTCTGGGCAGCATCGATAGAAACAGAAACGGGCGTAGCACTTGGATTGGCAATGACAAGTGCCGCGAGGTCAGCTTGACGATCGATTCCTACTAATTTGGCGCCGTGGGATTTGCTACCAGGAAAATCAACCACAATATCGCCGGTGCCTTCCGTAAACAAATGGGCACAAGTAAGCACCAAACCCTGGCGGCCATCGCTAGTTCGATCGATCAGCGTCCCGCTACCAATGTTGTTTTGACCATTCCATTGGTGATAGACACGACAGACGGCTGAGCGAGTTTCCGCTGCATCCGCGTGAGCCAACATACAGAAGCTAATCAGCGCCACGACGAGCCAATGCCAAATGATCGGCTGCCGTAGAATTCGATTTCTGCAAAGACAAACCGTCATTTCAACCCTCTGCCAAGGTAAAGCGGTAACGGTAGAACGGACTACGCGCGAGATCTCCTGGCTCGGTGACCCGGTCTGCCAAATGTGGTACCGGGTCGACACCCCCACCGACGCGATCGGCCATGGCACAGGCCTGAGAGCAAAAGGGCGGCTGGCTGGTCATCTTTTTGTCATTCATATCTGGGCGAACTAAGAATCGCCACAGTGGGAGATGCTGTAGCGCTGCCTTAAGAACGCCAAGATATCCATAGTCGCAGCCTGCCAGCCGCCGCATAGTCCGCACCGCACCGCAGCGGTCGTAGTTTCGCCAACGCCGGCTCGGATTCACTTCAAACACGTCAATTAAACCCGCGTACTTCTTAACTTGACTCGCAAGCGTCACGGCTCGCCCACCTTTTAACTCTCGCACCTCACAACAAAACAACGTGTCACCCCACCAAATTGCGCGAGCAGCATGTGTGTAATCAGTTCGCCCTGCGACTCCGATTAGCCGCGACACTAGGCCACGACCACGAAACAGCAACAAATCTCCACTACGTATCTTCGACGCCTGTTGCGAAAGTCTCACCAGATTGCGATTCGCTGCTTCCACGTGGACATTTCCTCTAGGCACACAAAAAGAGCCCGACGTTGGCAACCTATTTCCAACACCGGGCTCTCTTGATGCCCAATTGCTAGTGCTTTGTAAAAGCACTCGGGCTCAGTTTGATACCATCAATGTGAACGCAAGCGTATCACGCTAAGTGGCACAAATTCCACAGGAAAATTTGGGAAGTCGTGTTAACGACTTGCATTCCGGCGGTGACTAGCAATACGACCCGCTTGGTCGCGCTCGTAGACGCTAAACTCGGCCCAAACAGGGAAGTGATCAGACACTTCCAAAGCTTGCTCTTGCGTCAGATTAAACCACCGTATCACGTCAAAGACACCCGATCGGCCCGTGTACTCGCTGGTCGACGGCTGATGAATGAGGAGATTGTCATACTGGCTGCTCTGCCGAGTATTCGTCCAAATTCCGGCGATCAGTGGAGTAATGCTGGGCAGTTGTCCTAATCGTCCTAACCGACGATCGTCGGTATTTAGGTCGCCCAGCAGAATGATGTCGTCTTCACCTCGGCTAGAACGGCGCACCACTCGGTAAACCTCTGCCAACGCGGCAAGTTCCTCTGGAACATCATCGGGGTCAGTATGCGTATTGACCAAAGTAAACGTAAACGCATTGTCGGGATCGACTCCCCGTGTGCGAAACGTGGCCACCAGCGGCGCCCGATGAAGCAAACGATCTGGATCGCCGACGGTATAGACACTCTGATGGTCGATATCAATCCGCTCGGTATCAAACAGATAGGCGTACTGTTCTTTGACCGTCGTATCACCAAGCCTAGGCCCAATCACATGGTCGTATTTTCTGCCGTCTTGATTGATGAGCTGGACAAACTTGGGAATCAAATACTGATTCTTCGAACGTATTTCTTGGACCGCGACCACATCAAACTTCCGCACAATCTCGGCGAGTGTATTCATCACATACGGCTTGCTCGCCTTCTTGTTGCCAAAGACCTGGATATTAAACGAAGCAATACGAATCGTCGGGCCTTTGGCAGCTCCAGCCGACACCTGCGCTACACCGCCATTGCCCGTAGATGATGGAGATGGGGACTGTAAATTCGAAGGCTTCGGCGCAGAAAAATTTTCGATCGCCGACTGTGGTTGGCTCGCGCGCGGCGCAACAATCACTTGGTCAAGACCGCCCCCTTTTAGAAAGAGGAAACCAAGCCCGCCCATCACGGCAAGCGTCGCTATCGATAAAAATCGTTGCACGGCCCCTCCTTGGGCAGAGCGAGTGGGTCAATTCCATGACCCTGGCAACACCATCGCTGCCAAGTGCTGTTCAGAACCTGACCACGACGACCCAAGATCGACGCGGGAGGCTACTGAAAATCGAAAATTCGGGCCAGACGGGATTGGCACTATTAAGTTGCTAGCACTGCAAAGACGGTCAACCGCTGCTAGCGTCCGGCAAGCGAGACCATGTGCGCAAGCTCCGGGAGAATGAGCTTCTGCATGGCAAGTCGTACTGCCGCGGTCGAGCCGGGCATCGTCAGCACCACCGTTTGATCGACAACCCCACCCAAAGCGCGGCTGAGCATGGCAGCAGCACCAATTTCCTGATAGCTGAGCATCCGCAGCAGCTCGCCATAGCCCGGCAGCTCTTTCGTCAATAAGCCGGCGATGGCATCCGTGGTTTGATCCCGAGCGGCAACGCCAGTACCACCTGTCAGCAACACGACCTCAATTTCTGGTGTCTGGACATGTTTCTGAACAAGCCCCTTTATTACCGCCGGTTCATCAGGAACAATCGTACGCTCGACCACCCGGTGCCCCTCAGCCTCCAGCATTTCGGCCATCGTACGGCCACTAGAATCCTGCTCTAAAGTACGAGTATCGCTAACCGTCACCACGGCACACCCTACGGAAGCAGGAGAATTCTTCCTGTGTTCCTCCGCCGATGGACTTTCATACGGGCTTGTCATAAATTTGTACCAACTTCGTTCAGATCTACCACTTATAATTGAGCATAGATCCCCTGGGGCTAGCAACCACTTGATTGTGATAAAACGATAGCGATGAATACTCTTACGTCAATAATCTTGACTATCGCCTGCTCGCTGCTGCTCGCTGTGAGCAGGGCACAGGCAGACGTCTATGAGCTAAAAGACGGTGGCCAAATTACCGGTGCACTCATCGATCGCGGCGGTAATGGCGAGTACGTCGTAGAAACTGCCGATGGCGCGACTGTCACTCTCACCCGAAAACAAGTCCGCCGCATTGTCGCACAAGATGAACGTTATCTTGAATATGTGAAATTAAATCGTTCGCTACCCGACACAGCAGCAACACACCGCAAGATGATCGACTGGTGCAAGAAAGCAAAGCTCCATCAATTAGCAGACCATCATCGCCGACGTTTACTCGAATTGGAGCCGAACGACGAACAAGCGCGAGTCAGCCTAGGCTTTCAACGACATCACGGACATTGGCTCACCCAGGATGAAATCATGGTCGAACGTGGTCTTGTTCGTTTTGACGGAGCCTACCGCACCACCCAAGATATCGCACTACGCGAAAACGAAAAAGAACAAGAGATAGAAGAAACGGATTGGCTTCGGAAAATTCGGCGTTGGCGAGGTTGGCTCGACAATCGTCGCTCAACTGAAGCAGCCCAAATGATCTCGGAAACCAACGACCCCCATGCGGCTCCTGCTCTCGTAAAAATTTTGGGGAACGAACGTGATCAGCAAGTCCGCGATCTACTTATTGAAACACTAGCCCCACTTAGACATCCGCTGGCTCCAACAACCATGGTTGATCTCTCGCTCAACGACCCAGATCGCGAGGTCCGTCTCCAATGTTTGGGCCATCTCATTAGGTATCACCAGCCCATCAGCTTGGTACCCTATGTAAAAGTATTGAAACATCGCGACAATGAAATGGTGAATCGTGCCGCGGAAGCACTGCAGGAGATAGGCAATGCCGAAGCGATAAGCCCACTCATTGATGCGCTGGTAACCTCTCACAAGTACAAGAATGGTGACGCCCCACCCGGCGATATGAACGCATCGTTTTCTCGCGATGGCAATGGGGGGGGGGGCCTTAGCATGGGTGGCTCACAGAAAATACATAAAATTGACCAGCGAAACCTGGAAGTACGTCGAGCACTTGTCGAACTTTCTGGCGGCCAGGATTTTGAATACAACAGCAGAGCCTGGCGACGGTGGTACATCAACCAGCAAGTGCATGAGTATGTCGACGCCCGACGCGACAAATAATGCATTCTGCCAACACTCGTAATGGAGCCTGTGATGTCAAAACCGACCGTTGCCATTATCGGAGCCAGCACCGATAGAAAAAAGTTTGGCAATAAGTCCGTAAGAGCCCATGCAGCCCAGGGATTTGACGTTTACCCAGTGAATCCCAAAGGTGGCGAAATCGAAGGGTTCTCTGTCTATCAGAATCTAAGAGACGTGCCCGTCCAACGGCTTAGCCGAGTAAGCCTCTACATTCCACCCATGGTGGGATTGTCTCTTCTCGAAGAAATTGCTGCCAAAGGTTGTGACGAACTATGGCTCAATCCGGGCAGTGATAGTGAAGAGCTTGTAGCCAAAGCACACGAGCTGGGGCTAGAGCCAATCGTCGCTTGCAGCATTGTCGATGTCGGCATCAACCCTCACGAATTGAACGACCCCGAATAAGGATTTTCGGCCAACTTTCACCACCCTAAGCTCGCGGCGCCTTGGCATTACGTCGTTCAATCAGCCAACCCTCGGTCAGCTTAGTAATTGCTATTCGATCTTCTAGATTGGGCCGATGGATAACCAACAGTAACAGCGGCAGATACCAAGCAATGAAAACGCCTCCGTCATAGGCGTGCCAAAACTGGGCGGCTAGCATAATCGCCGCAGTACCAGATAGCAGAGTTCCCAGATTTTTCTCGGCTGGCCAAACCGCAAAGCCTACCGAAAGCCCAACAAAAGCTGCCATGATCGGGAACCGATAGTAAGGGCTCCACGTTTTCCAAATACCCTCGAGCAGTGTCATCGTCGGTAATCGCAAGCCAAACATTTGAAATAAATGATCGAAAAATTGCTCGGTACTGGTCGCCGTAAATGCCATCGTAATAATTAGTGCCAGAATGATTAACAGGACGCCCGAAATAAATCGCTTGAGGCCACGATGCCAATAGAAACTGCACCATAAAGGCAACAAAAACGCAGGGTAATAGACCGTCCCTGAAGCAAGGCCGATCAGTATCCCCGCCAACATTGGCCGTCGGTAAAGTAAGACGGCCCACACCAACAGCGAAGCGGGCAGCGCATGTTCGACACTACCTGTCCAAAGCGCCGTATACGGCAACATGAGATACATGGTTGCCGATGCAATACCGGCGGTTGCACTGCCGAAATGCCAATAGCCAATAAAAATAACCCCTAGAACAATCATCACGTGTGACAAGATCGCCATCACTCTCGCCGTTGCTTCTCTGATCTGCAGTTCTTGCCGATCTCTTTTTACTTCAGAAATTTCGCCCTGCGGCGGGCCCGCACCGATGACCGTCTGAGTTGCAATACGTGGAAGCCTGAACAGAAAAAAGAACCCTGGTCCATCCGTAGAAAAACTATCTTGCTGAGGTCCACCAATCGCGATCTCCCCCTCACTAAATTCTTCCGCTTGGCGGGCAGGTGACAGGTCGTCTGCATTAGGCTCACCAGTTACTACATTGGCCATCAAAAAAAACAACAACGCCCCACCAAGAAACACCAACCCAGCAGCATCAAGATTCGGCTCTAGCAGAGGGCGGCGAATCATGGCTGGGTCAAGCAATAGACGTATCAACAACACAGTCCCTGCCGCAAAAAGCCAAACAAAGCCCATGTACTCGATAACCGGGGCATTTTCTGCGATCCCCGCATTTTCCCAAGACCACTGCACCAATAAAAGTCCAGGCGCAAGCGAAATCAACAAAAACAAATCGAGATTTCGAATGCTCGCTAGTCGGTTGAACTTAAAGAACAATGCCAACATCAGCAGCGACGACAGATAGGCCCAACTAGTAGGATTGACTCGCTCGTAATGGAACAGAACTTCGGGCATCGGTGCCTATCTGATATGAAACAACAATATCTGAGGTTACGTGCGATACTCTAGAATAAGCGCTACGTCACGAAGTGCAACCAGCGAAGGCTCCCTAAAACCCCTAGGACGTGGGTACAGAAACAATTTTTGGACCCTCTACTTCCGAGTCTAAACGCATCCGTGCAGCCTCTGCCCAAGCGCTCTCAGGGGCCAACGCCAAAAACGTACACCAATGACGTTCAGCCTCTTCTTGTCTCGACAGAAGATCAAGAGAATTGGCCAAGTGATAGTGGACGTCGGCATAGTCAGGGTGATATGCCAAAGCTCCCTGAAACGCCGCAACGGCTAGCTCTAGCTCGTTGTTCTCTGCCAAGACACAACCCAAATTCGCCCGTGCTTCGACATACTCTTCGTCCTGCTCCACGGCGGCATAGTAACGTTCGCGAGCGGCTGGTAGATCTCCCCTGCGATAAAGCACGTCCGCCAAGGCAAAATGTATCTCTGCCGTCGGCCCACCTGCTACTAACATCGTACGATAGGTCTCGGCTGCTCGCTCTAGTTCTCCTTCGTCCTCCCACTCCACTGCCTCTCGCTGCAGTTGATCAAGCATCGAAAGGCTCACGTCCGCAAACTCCGGGGGCTCCTGTGGCAACGCATTCGTATCGGTAATCGACAACAACTGCTCTTGCCCAAAAGGCTCGTCATCGATCGCGCTGGGCTTATCGAAATCCATCAACAACTGACCATGCGGCTCAGAAAGATCGTCGCCGCGACGCAAAAACAGCTGTCGACCTGAGACCACCAAAGCCGGATTGCTTAACGGGCGATCCTCATTGGGGAGCGAACGGCAAAGTTCACCCAACTTTCGCTCGATCACGCGAAGCGAACAGCCTGCATTCAATAATGCGGCAAGATGCCGCGCGACGCCGACTTCGGCAAAGTCAAAATAAGGCAAACGTCGCACACTACGGCAAGCTACCAGTGCCCCAAAACGATGCCAACGGCGAACTGCCGTCACCGGCACCTCAAGCAAGTCGGCTAACATCGCAGGCGTATATAAGCGTTTTACATCCTGGTCGTCCTCGACCATTCCTAAACGACGCCAAAGCTCCGACTCGCGTAGCAGCGCGGCACGGCCTGCTGCCACATCGCTACGCAATTGCTGATGGAGCAAATTATCGGTATCTGACGCACTTGCCAAATCGATACAGTCATCTCCGAGGATAACCAGCGTTGCAGATGTCGACGCATCGACCACCACATCGCCCCCCTGAGACACCACCGCCTGACGTGCTTCAGGACGCGTCATACCAGACAATTTACCCACAAAGGCAACCCGCTGGCCAGACAGACGCTTCTCGATCGCGGTGGCACTTGCAGCCGAATGTGGGGAGGAAGCCATGTCAAATAGTCATGTGAGGGGAGCTAAACCGACAACCCTGTAGTCTCCGGCACAGACCTGCAGTTGTCAACGCTTTTCGAGCCCCTCCCAAGCAATCTCAGCTTCGGTTTACGAAGCATCTGCTAGGTCGACAACAGGCTCTCCCTCTTTTCCTTGCTCAGCAGGGACTCGCATCGCAACCAACTTAGTGGCCGTCTTCGCTGGATTAGCGCTGAATTGACCGCAGCAAGGCCGGTCCAGAGGGACTCGCATCAGAATCGTCCGAGGCACGCGGTAGGTGTAGGTCACAGGCACCTTACGGCAGACCGTCTTGGCCACGTTGATTGTCTCTTTCTTTTCAACCATTTTGCATACCCGTACCTGATATCGCTCGACACGCTCTTCTTGGACATAACGGCATACCGTCACAGGCACCTGACGCACCCGCTCTTCTTTGACCATTCGGCAAACGCGGACGGGGACTTTACGCTCAACCCGTTCGACTACCTGACGGCAGGTGGTGTGCGGAACCATTCGGACACGTTCTTCCTGCACCATACGGCAAACTCGAACAGGGACTTTGCGAACGACCTGCTCAGGCACATACCGACAAACTTGTACCGGGATTTTTTGAACCACCTCTTGTGGACAGTACCGAGTGACCGGCACCTGTTGAGCTACAAGATTTGGTTTCCAAACTTTGTTCACCACCTGTTGTGGCGGTGCTTGAATATTCGCCCACACCAAACCTGGACGTTGATACTGCAACGCACCCGTGATCGGATTCACTACCGGAGAGGCCGGCATCCAAGTCAGTCGGCGTCGGGCAGACGGGCCCTGAACGTACGAAACTTGATCCACATAACAGCCCTGATCGGCATAGCGTGTTTGATAGGTCACTACGGGCCGCATTACCGTGTAACGACGTTCTTGCTCGATCGTCTCGGTCACTGGGCGCATCACGGTATAGCGCTCTTCACGTTCGCTGGTTTCCCACACCTGACGCTGCACCACATATCGCTCCTCACGTTGCGATGTCTCTATCACGTTGCGAACACGGTTGTAGCTACAATCTCGAACTTGAGTCTCCCAGACGGGACGTTCTACGACGTAACGGTCTTCGCGGACGCTCGTCTCTCGCACCGGCTTCATCACAGCGTAACGCCGTTCGCGGGCTTGTGTTTCCCACACAGGAACCTTGCGCGTTACCTGTTGCTGCTCATAAACCGTCTCTTGCTGCAAACGATAAGCGGTAACTTGCCGCTCCTCGTAAACAGTCTGGCACTGCACTCGAAAGGCTGATTGCTCACACACGTCGCATTGTGCTGCGACATTCTGTGATTCAGAAAAACAGAACATGGCTACAAACAAAGCCAACGACAACCAACAGCGTTTGCTGTTCATACCTTCAACCCCATACCAAAAATTATTTGAAAAGATCATGGGAGCCGCCTGGTGCTGCGACTCCCTGCTAAACAAGGCCCTCTGAAAAACCAGGTCCATCCGACTTGCCTGGACAGCCTTCCTCGCTTAACAAGAAACGCCGCCATCGGAATTAACCGTCTCTACTGAAGTGTTGCGGACAAAAGGCGCCCAGGCAACTAGATGCTTCCTAGAAAATTCTGCTAGCAAACCACCAAATTCGCGTGAGACCCACAATTGACCGGGAACCTATGGGCTTCGCCCTCATCCAGTCTGTCTCAGCTAGCATCACCCCATCAATGGGAGAACTGGGCACAAGCAAGAAATCCACACGACGCGAACGCTACAATCATCACGACCGCTACCATTTAACACAACTGGGTCACCTAGCCGCTTTGAGTATTTAGCGGGATCACTCCCTACATCGCGTTCGGCTCAGTTGGTGCCGCTTGCCAACAAATCCTTTGCTTGCTGGACCAACGCTTCGGGCAGAGGTGCAGGCTCGGTCCAGGTCGATGCAGTTTCAACAAATCGCTGCACTGTATCGGTGAGTTCAGATAAATCCAGTTCCGGGTTCTGTTTCAACAAAAGACGCGTCGCCTCGATCGCGTTTCGCAACATGGTGTTCCGCTTAAAAGCCTGTAAAGCCGGCGTCTTCTCTTTTGCGATACTAAACGCCACAGCCTCTGCATCAAACATCTCGGACACCCCCTCGACCGCATGCAAATTCCCACGCCGAGCCAGCGCGATGGCAGCGTTGTAGCGTGCATCGACAAAAAGATCGTCCGCCAACCTTTCCAGCTCGGTGATCAGCTGTGGATCGGCATCCTGTTGTCCCACGACCACCCCGATTGCATAAGCCGTCTGCGACCGAATCAACTCGTCTTGATCATTGGCCAATTGCACCAGTGTGTCGATCAATTCTGGTTGGATGCCCAACTGGGGCGGATCTAACGAGCGAAGCGAATGCGCCAACACCGCGATCGCATTAATTGCCTCGCGGCGCACGTCGCGCTCGCCATCCTCTCGGGCCACTCGCATTAAGACATCCAAGCCATCGTCGACGTGAAACTCACCAAGAATTCGACACAGGTAATAGCGTAGGCTGATCGAATTATCATCGTCGCGCCTCGCCTCAAACTCCTCCTCCAGCAACACGCCCACCTCTTTGGCGAGTTCAGAATTATTTTTAATCTCTGCCGACTGCTCACCGTTGCCGAGCATCATCTGTGCCAGCTCAAACGCCTGCTGCCATCGCGACTGATTGCCGACGCGAAGCGCCTGGATTTTTTCCACGGGATCTGCTGTCGCCGATCGTGCCCAGCCAATCACCAGCACGCCTAAAAAAACGACCAGGACGATCAATCCCGGCACAATAAACAATTGCAGGATAAACCCGGCATTGGGCGGCTCGACCGGTGGCAAGAGTTCGTCGGTCGAAAGGGGCTGATTTGCCCCTGAATCAGAATCCGAATTCGAAGAGACTGGGTTGGACGACATGTCAGTTCGTGGCAAAATGGTAGGGAACTTGGCTAGGCTGCAAGTTTACTAGGCGAAAAATTCAGCCGCCTAAGCAACCAGTAATCCCCCAGACTAACAGAGAGCCTCACCGCCTGCGAGGCCTGACAAATCCAGGAAAAATCGCACACACTCCACCTATGCGTTTTCTGTCTCTCACACTCGACTCACTGGCAGAAAATCTCGCTCTCGACGAGGCGTTGCTTGACGCCCACGAAGCCAGAAAAATCGCGGGCGGGGTGCTACGCCTGTGGGAAGCCCCAAGCCACGGCATCGTCCTAGGACGCTCGTCCAAGGCCCATGTCGAGGTAAACCTGGACACTTGCCGGCAAAACCACATTGGCGTACTCCGACGCTCCAGCGGTGGCGGCACGATTGTGGCTGGGCCCGGCTGTTTGATGTATGCCGTGGTTCTCGACTTTGCCTCCTACCCACAACTCCGGGCCGTCGATCTTGCTCATCACTTTGTGCTAGAACGACTCACCAAGGCTCTCTCCCCTTTTGTACCCACCGTGGCAAAAGCTGGAATTAGCGACCTCATTCTCGGTCCAAATCCCACCGGAAAGACAGCAAGAAAATTCTCGGGCAACGCGCTGCGAATCAAACGCCACCACCTCCTCTATCACGGCACCCTACTCTACAACTTCGATTTAAGCCAAATCAGCCGTCTGCTCGGCCCAACCACAAGACAACCTGCGTATCGTGACAGGCGCACCCATGAGGAATTCATCATTAACCTGCCAGTCTCACGCGCAGACATAGAGCAATCGCTGGTAACTGTTTGGGACGCCAATCAGCCACTTACCTCTTGGCCGCAAACTCGTGTTGCTGAAATCATCCAGACAAAATATGTAAACGACCCCAAATGGATCATCTCCAATCCTTCCGACTCCTAAAAGCGGTTTCAAAACTCCAATAAAGTATCCCACGGCCGGAGATTTTCGTGCTAGAAGAGGGTTTTGAAACCGGCTGTAGAACCTATGCACCGTCAACCACTACTCAACATGCTCCAGCGGTACCAAAAGCAATACCGCGACGAATCGGATGTGGTGGCGCAGATCAAGCAGCTTGTTACCCATTCGCCCGATTGCTTCGAGCGCGCCTGCCGCCCCGGTCACGTGACTGGTTCGGCATGGGTGCTGTCACACGACCACGGTCACTGCCTATTAGTCCACCACCGCAAACTGAACCGCTGGCTTCAACCGGGCGGCCACGCCGATGGGGATTCCAATATCGCCAACGTGGCACTGCGCGAGGTACGCGAAGAATCGGGCCTTACCAAAATCGAGCTTCTACGAACCCAAGGCGAAATCGTTCCCCTCGATGTCGACGTCCACCTCATTCCCGCCAGAACCAACAGCTCGGGCACGGTGATTGAGGATGCCCACGAGCACCACGACATCCGTTTCCTCGTCCTTGCAGCCGAGGGGCAAAAACTCGTCCTCAGCGACGAATCCAACGACCTAAGGTGGTTCAGCCATCCTGAGCTCCTCGCAGTCACCGACGAAAAAAGCATCCTACGCATGCTCCAAAAGGCAGGGCCACAGCCAAGCCACTAGGTAACGCTGGCCGCTTTTTCAACGTCCTTTTCAGCACTAGCCTACCGTGATAAGTTGTGCGTTCTCAGGTGTTTTTCTGAATCGCGACGATCAATCAATAAAAGGGACGGATCATGGCCACAGCATTTGGTGTCGAACGCATTGACCGAAAGAACCTCCCGAAGGGAAAAGTATTATGCGAATACTGCACCGCCAAATGCTGCCGTTACTTCGCCCTCCCGATCGAAGTTCCCGACACCTTTGAAGAACTTGAGTACCTGCGCTGGTTCATGCTGCACGACCGGGCTTCGGTATTCAAAGAAGACGACGACTGGTACCTATTGGTTCACACCAAATGCAAGCACCTAAAAGACGACAATATGTGCGGCATCTACGACACGCGGCCCGAGATCTGTCGCGCGTACACGACCGATAATTGTGAATACGAAGAAGACTGGACCTACGAGTTCTATCTCGAAACCGCTGAACAAGTGGGCGACTACACCGAAGCAGTCATCCAACCCAAAGGCAAAAGCATCCGAAGCCGCAAACCAGAACTGTTGCCAGTACTTTAGAGCCGGTTTCCCATGCCCGAAAAAATAAAACCCCGCACACTCAAAGGTTTTCGCGACTATCCGCCCGCAACGATGATTCCGCGGGAATGGATTATCGAGACCGCACGGCGAGTCTATCGTTCCTACGGCTTCTGCCCGATGGACACCCCTTCGTTAGAGCACCTAGAAATCCTGCTAGGCAACGGCAGCGAAGAGACCGACAAACAGCTCTATCGATTCGAGGACCACGGGGGTCGATCCGTAGGCTTGCGGTTCGACCTCACCGTGCCGCTCGCAAGATTTGTCGCTCAACACATCCAAGAGCTTGGCACCCCCTACAAACGCTATCAAATCGCCAACGTCTGGCGGGGCGAGAATACCCAACGGGGTCGTTACCGCGAGTTCATGCAATGCGATTTCGACACCATCGGCACCACCTCGCTCTCCGCTGATATCGAAATGATCTTGGTCATCAACGATTTACTCTCGGCACTCCACGTCGGCGAATTTACTATCCATGTGAATCACCGCGGCATTCTCAATGGACTGTTAGAAAAGCTAGATCTGAGCAACAAAGCCAACAGCGTACTCCGTGCGCTCGACAAGCTGGAAAAGATCGGTGAAGATCGCGTCCGAAAAGAACTCGCCGAAACCGCCGAGGCAACCTCCGACCAAGCGGATCAGCTACTTGCCCTGACAGCCCTCGCTGGCTCCAACGAAGCAATGCTTGCCGAAGCCGAGACGCTCACCGCTGGCAACGAAACGGGCGAGCTTGGCGTTGCCCAACTGCGTGAAGCCCTCGCCGCCGTCTCTGCGGCACTTTCGCCCGAAGCCCAAGATGCACTTCCGCCCGAAGCTCAAAACCGCATCCAGTTTGCTCCTTCCGTCTGTCGCGGGCTGGACTACTACACAGGCATCGTGCTCGAGACCACACTCGACGAACTGCCCAGCATCGGCAGCGTAGCCAGTGGCGGAAGATACGACAATCTGGCCGACCTCTACACCAAGCAACAGCTTCCCGGCGTAGGAGCGTCACTAGGCCTCGACCGCCTGCTTGCCGCACTCGAAGAACTAGGACGGCTTGAACAGACATCCACAACCGCTCAAGTCTTCATCCCCTATTTTGCTGCCGATCGGCGCAACGACTACCTAAAGCTGGCCACCCACCTACGCGAAGCAGGCATCGCGGTCGAATTCTACCCCGAGGCCAAAAAACTTGGGAAACAGCTGCAATACGCCAACCGTCGCGGCTTTCGAATCGCGCTGGTCATCGGCGACGACGAGTTCGACGCAGGCGAATGTCAAGTAAAAGATCTGACCACCGGCAATAGCAAAACCGTTGCCTACACCAACCATGCGACCGCTCTAATCGCCGAGATTCAAAGCATTCTTGCCAAATAGAGTCTATTTAGAACCTGTACTCTGTCGGCTCCTAGTGACAAACATCTGTCACTCTTCAGCTCCCCAACTAATCTCTCTCCACCAATCCTCTTCACCTACAATGCACAAGAAAATTCCCCCAACCTCGCCCGATCCTCCCCATAATAAAAAATCATGGTCAAACGCCACAATCACTATGAGCGAGCTTTCGAGTCGTATCTTCGCGAGCACCGCATCGCGTATGTTGCCGTCAACGAACAGCGACGCACTTTAGTGACTCGCGGGTCGCTCAAAAGCTTAGACTTCATCGTCTCGCCTTGCGATTCGGTCTCGCTGTTGATCGACATCAAGGGACGCCGCTTTCCGTCGGGCGAACGCCATAAACAGTATTGGCGCAATTGGTCGACCCGCGACGACCTGCAAAGCATGTCGCAATGGCAAGACAAACTGGGAGTCGGCAGTTGTTCGCTGCTGGTCTTTGCTTTTGACATCGTCGGAGAAAAATCTCCTCTTGCAGCCGAGCAGCTCTACTCCTTCCGCGAACACCGCTATGCATTTCTCGCCATTCGCTTGGCCGACTACATCCAATTCTCTCGGCCTCTTTCTGCCAAGTGGCAAACGCTGGCGATGCCGACCCGCCTGTTTCGAGAGGCAGCATTTCCATTCCATGACCTGCTGGGAGCCACCTCACAACCCGCCTGAAAATTGATAGCCAAACGAACTCAGCATCTTTCCCAGAAAAACTGCGAAGTCGGTCCACTCAATCAAAAAAGAAAGAAGGATTGCCACAGAGAACACC
The DNA here is from genome assembly GCA_029259945.1 of Planctomycetota bacterium. Classification (GTDB taxonomy): domain Bacteria; phylum Planctomycetota; class Planctomycetia; order Pirellulales; family Lacipirellulaceae; genus Bythopirellula. The sequence continues at coordinate 154,651 of JAJDEF010000008.1, read as the reverse complement.
AAGAACCCAGAGTACCTAAAAAAAGCTTTTCTCTGTGTTCTCCGTGCCCCTGTGGTCCAATGAGTCGCTATTGGTTTAGGGTCCGAATTTACAGTCGTCCTGGCCCACTTGGCTGAGACCTCAGCAGCAATTAGACTGGAGTGGAGCATTGCCCCCGGGCGAACGAACTGACTAACCACCCTGAACTTCTAAGAAAGCACCCACCATGGCCTGGGGACTTGTTATCTTGTGCATCATCGCAGGCGCGTTCAGCGCGCTGCGTCCTAGCGGTCGAGCCAAAAACTTCAAGCGTCCCAAGACCGACGACTGAAATCGTCCCACCCCTTGGCGTCCACTACGCCGCCCGGTGACAACTACCCTTGGCGTTCGTTTCGGCAAAAAATTTGCCCACCGTCTCGATCACTTGGTCGAGCTCTTCTGCCTCGAGCTCGGCAAAGATTGGCAAACTGAGAACTTCTCTGGCCGCTTGCTCGGTGACCGGGAGACTTCCCTCCTGATATCCTAACTCTGCAAAACACTCTTGCCGATGCAACGGAATGGGATAGTAAACCGCCGACCCGACTTTTTGCGAAGCAAGATATTCCTGCAACTCATCGCGGCGACCCTCTGCCACCCGCACGGTATACTGATTCCAAACACTCAGGCAACCCTCGGCAACCGTAGGAACTTGCAACCCACCTTCAAATCGCGGTTTCGAAAACGCTTTTTCATAACGTTCAGCATTGCTATTTCGTCCCGCTGCCCAACCGTCGAGCTGAGGCAGCTTCACATTCAGTACAGCCGCCTGAATTGTGTCGAGGCGGCTATTCACGCCAACCATCGAATGGTGATACCGTGGATGCTGGCCATGATCTCGTAAAACACGCAGTTGCTCAGCGGCACTTTCGTCGTCGGTGGTGATCATCCCACCGTCTCCAAAGCCACCAAGATTCTTGGTCGGGTAAAACGAGAAACATCCGAATTTTCCTAAAAATCCAGCGCGTCGACCCTGGTACTCCGCCCCAATCGCTTGGGCAGCATCTTCGATAATTGGAATACCGCCGGCTTCTTCGGCAATTGCCGACAGGCTCTCCATGTCGACACATTGGCCAAATAGATGCACTGGCATAATTGCTTTGGTGGATGAGGTGATCTTGCGCGCTACGTCTTCGGGATCCACGTTAAACGTATCCGGCAAGATGTCGGCAAAAACTGGCTTCGCCCCTAATCTCGCTACTGCACCGGCCGTGGCAAAAAACGTAAAACTGGGTAACACCACTTCGTCGCCTGGCCCCACATCCAAGGCCATCAAAGCCAACAGCAGGGCGTCGCTGCCCGACGCACAGCCAATGGCATATTTCGCACCGCAGTATTCCGCCAACGCGCGCTCGAGCTCCCGGCAAGCGGGGCCATAAACAAACGCACCCGATTCACACACTTCGGCAATCGCGGCATCAACCTCTGCACGAAGCGGGCTGTTCTGACGATTTACGTCGAGCATTGGAACCGGAATGCTAGCAGTCGCGGAGTTCGTTTTTGGGCGTGTTGCCATGGTCTTTTCCTAGGGGCGCATTATCAGAGCAAAGGGACAGCAAGATTTAGAAAGATTCCACAAACCAGTCAATGGCAGCAGACCCTGCTTGCACCCGGCGTAGAACTCATCGCAACGGAAACAGCCAATTCTTGTCGCGATTTTCTTCGATCAACTCACGCATCGCCGCTTCCTGATTCGCTAGCGTTTGCTCGACGGACGCACGAACCCGCCTGTCGGCAATGCCATGAGCAAACCACGGGGCATGGGTCTTTATCTCCTGCGTCAGCTTCAGCGTAACCAGGGTATGCCCCTCCTCTCGCTCAAGCCGTGTCGTCATTTCGTAGTCCAACAAACGCTCAGAGCCTTCAATCAAATCGGTATCCGACTGGAGATGATCGGGGACAATCTCGACATGCTGCTCTAAGGTCACCACGTTCTGCCCCACGTAGTCGTCCAGCGTCCGCACTTTGAGCGTGCCATCTAGCTCTAACCCCCAGTTCGGATCGCTCGATAGCACGTTGCGCATCAGCAACTTGCCAAAATCTTTCTCACCTGGATCGACACTGCCGCCCGTCCAACGCTGTTCGACAAACTCGCTTCCTCCACCCATCGTAATGATCTCTTTGGCCGCATTCGTGCGAACCATAATCTTACGAACCTTGGTGAAGTCTTCCTCGATGACAAACGTCCGCGTCGCCGACTGTCGTGTTGGATATTCGTTGGGCAAGACCACCACGCTGACCCCAAGGGCCAGCACCAACACCGCCACACCGACGCCAACGATCGATTTTCGTGAGAGCTTTATCATGATAGAGAACCGTAATGATTTATAGCCGGCTTCAAAACTAGTAACGATTGTACGGCCTCGGAGAAATCTACCAACCCTCGCCCTGCCACAAAGGCACCCTCAGGCCGTTTTTCGGCCGAAGCACCCAGCTCTGTGACCGATAATTACAGTGGAAGAATCATCGGATGAACTCAATCAACAGCGCCATCAACGCCGTCCTGCAAGCCAAGTCGACTGCCGTCCGACAGCAGATCGGCTACGCTCTCTTTGCCCAATCGCAGAAAGCCACCAAACTACAAGGCGAAGCCGCCCTCGAACTCCTCAACGCCACCGCTCAACTAAGCAAATCCCCCGGCAAAGGCCAACGCCTTGATGTGGTGGGCTGATTGGCCCCAAATTAAAACGGGCACCGGCGCTCGCGCCCCGGTACCCGTCCGTTGTCACTCAAGTAGTTGCTAGCTTTTTAACTCGCGCCTCACAACTAGCGCCTCGCGCCTCCTCTAACTACATCCCATCGAATTCCCGCAGTTGTGGCACAGGTAGCAATTGCCATTGCGAACGGTGATCGAGCCACAGTTGTCACAGCTGGGGGCGTCGACCTGGAAGCCGGCAAACTGCTCGCTACGACCACCACCATCGTCCTCAAACATCGCTCCAGCCCGTTCGAGCAACCTCGTGCTAAAGTCGTTGGTGTAACCGTTTGCGTGGCCGTTGGAGTGCACTGAGGACGCCTCCGAGCTATCCCCCCCTGACCTCTGACCTCCAGCCTCCGACCTCTCCACTGCGCCTTCCGTTTTGGCCTCCACCTGCCCGCCAGACTTCTTGTCGACGGGCTTGGTCTCGGTGAGATCGCTATCTCCGCTTGCTCCCGAGTTGTTACTCTTCGCTTCCTTGGGCAGCAAACCCAAGTTGGCCTCTTTGTAGCCAGGCAAAAAAGTGATGCCCAACCAGCGGAAGATGTAATCGATAATACTCTTCGCGATTCGAATATCGGGGTTCTTGGTATAGCCTTGTGGCTCAAACCGCATGTGCGAGAACTTTCGGACGTAGTCCTCCAGCGGCACACCGTATTGCAAACTCATCGAAACCGCGGTGCCGAAAGCATTCATCAAGCCGCCAATGGTGCTTCCTTCCTTGGCCATCGTGATGAACAATTCGCCCGGCCGACCATCGTCGAACAGGCCAACCGTGATGTAGCCCTCATGGCCCGTGATGCTAAACTTATGCGTAATCGACTGCCGCGTGTCAGGCAATCGCTCGCGACGTGGTTTGCTCGCCAAGACCGCCTCTTTGTCTTTGGCCTGATCAGCTTCGGTGCTTGTATTCAGCGGCTGACTGTCTTTCGAACCATCACGATAGATCGCCAAAGCCTTGAGCCCCAGCTTCCAACCATCGAGATAGGCCTGAGCAATTTCTTTCTCCGTCGTCTTACGCGGCATGTTTACCGTCTTCGAAATCGCGCCCGACAAAAATGGCTGCGCCGCCGCCATCATTGTCACATGCGCCTGCCAAGCGATGCTGCGCGTACCACTGCGGGCGGTGAACGCACAATCGAACACTGGCAGATGTTCTGGCTTCAAATCGGTGGCGCCTTCGATCGTATCTTCCTTATCGATGTACGCCAAAATCGATTCGATCTCTGGCTGATCGTAGCCCAAGTTTTCGAGCGCCAGCGGCACCGTCTTGTTCACAATCTTTAGCATGCCGCCACCGGCCAGCTGTTTGTACTTCACCAGAGCAATATCCGGCTCGATACCCGTCGTATCGCAGTCCATCATAAAGCTGATCGTACCGGTCGGAGCCAACACCGTGGACTGGGCATTGCGAAAACCGTGAACGCGACCAGCCGCAAGCACGTCGTCCCAAGAGCTACACGCCGCCTCTCGCAAATAACCCGGGCACTCAGGATTAATCTTGTCGACCGCATCGCGATGCATCTGCATCACTTGCATAAACGGTTCGTGATTCTTTTCGTATTCATCAAAGGTGCCAACCGCTTCCGCCAACTCACAACTCGTCAGGTTAGCTGTGCCGTGCATCAGCGAGGTGATTGCGCCACAAATACCCCGACCTTCTTCCGAGTCATAGGCAATGCCGTTGGACATCAGCAAGCTACCCAGGTTCGAATAACCTAAACCCAAAGGACGGAACAGATGGCTGTTCCGAGCAATGTCTCGGGTTGGATAGCTAGCATGGTCGACCAAAATTTCTTGTGCAACGAAGAATGTGCGGCAAGCCGATCGATAACGCTCGGCATCAAAGGTGCCATCCTTGCGGCGGAACTTCAACAAATTAACGCTCGACAAATTACACGCGGTATCGTCGAGGAACATGTACTCTGAACACGGATTCGACGCGTTGATACGCCCACTGTTGGGGCACGTGTGCCAGTCGTTGATCGTCGTGTCGTACTGCACTCCAGGGTCACCACAGTGCCAAGCACATTCCGCCATGCGGTTCATGACTTCGCGTGCCGGATAAGTTGGCCCCTCAATCTTGCTATCCGTTACCCACCGAGTGGTCCAGTTTTCGTTCTTCTCCACGGCTTGCATAAAGTCGTCGGTCACGCGGACCGAAAGGTTCGCGTTTTGGAACATGATCGAACTGTAGGCTTCGCCATTAAAGTTCGCCTCGTAGCCACCCTTCTGGATCAATACGTGAGCCTTCTGCTCCTCTTTCCACTTGCACTCGATGAATTCCATCACATCGGGATGCCAAATCTTCAGCGATTGCATCTTCGCCGCGCGACGAGTCTTGCCACCTGATTTCACCACCGCGGCAATTTGGTCATACACCCGCATGAACGAAAGCGGCCCACTTGGATTGCCGCCACCCGATAGTTTTTCGCGCTGCGATCTCAACGTCGACAAGTCGGTTCCCGTCCCTGAGCCAAACTTAAACAACATGGCCTCGCTGCGCGCCAACTCCATGATGTCTTCCATATTGTCGGCAACATGCTGAATAAAACAGGCACTGCCTTGCGGAAACTCGTAGGGATTCTCTGGCTGCTGAACGTCTTGCGTCACAGGATTCCAACACCAATTGCACTTCGTACCCGTAACACCGTATTGATGATACAAACCAACGTTGAACCACACGGGCGAATTGAACGCGCCGTGCTGGTGTAAACAGAGCCAAGACAAATCGCGATAGAACCGTTCGCCGTCCTCAGTGCTTGCGAAGTAACCATCTTCCATGCCCCAATCACTAATCGTGCGGGCAACGCGATGCACTAGCTGTCGAACGCTGTACTCGCGTTCGTCGGTGCCAACCTCACCGTAGAAATACTTGCTGCAAATGACGTTCGTGGCCAACTGACTCCACGACGAAGGAACTTCGCAGTTCGTTTGCTCGAATAGTACTTCGCCATCTTCGCCCTTGATCGCAGCACTGCGGATTTCCCAAGTGACCGTGTCGAACGGATCAGCTACATCCTCCGGGCAGAACGTCGCATCGAACTTCAAACGTCCATGAAATTTCTTCGCAACCTCCACACTGTCAGCATCAGTACGGGGTATGTTTACTTCAGCAGCTGTAGACACGGCAAACCTCCTGTTGTCGATTTAGATACAAGGGCATCCTTACCTAATGTACACTTGTGCAGTCGTCCTGCAATCTGTGTCGACCCACTTGGTCAACCACCTGCACAAGATTTTGCGTCCCTAGGGACATAACTCGTAAAAAACGAGATAGTTTTCAGTAATAACCACTAGATATTGTAGAAGATGCCCATCGAACTACAACATCCAGGTGGTCGAGGAGCATGATCTTACAGAATTGAACCGACTCGTCAATCGTGTTTTGTGGTTTTCCTAAGGTGCTATCATACAACAGGTTGTGTCGAATGTAGTTTGCTAGCACCGCCGTAATCGGCCTTCGCCAAAGTTGAGTTTACCCCCTGCTTTTCGGTGATTCGCGACAATCCGAACCACGTCACTGCTCTTCACTCTCGAGAGTAAAATTCTACGAAAAGAAATGGGCACTCGGCACCGATCAAACACCTTATCCTGCGCACTCCCCCAAATCGCCAACAACATCTGAATGCTGGCCGGAGACTCTACCCGGAAATGGGATTGCGGTTGAATCGAAACCGGTTCTTGCCTCTGCAAGTGGATCAGTTAGGGAACTGGACTTCGACTGGGTATGAAGGTGAACCTAGCAACCTCTATATCTATTGGTTTACACTGAGGATCGACTGACATATTTCTTTCGCTAACCCGACCGGTATCCGTCAATCTTGGGCCATCGCACGCCTGGAACACGGGCGCAAGTTGGCGTTTATCGCACACAAATCAGCACGCGCTGTGGCGTCTTTTTCGGGCCAAGATGGCCCGGCTATGGAGAAATGACAGAATGGATTCCATTCTGCGAACTGCGGATTAGCTCTACGCCGAGATCTTTGCGATCTTCACGCGTGTATACACCGAACGGTGTCCCGTCTTGCGGCGAGAATTCTTTCGGCGGCGAATTTTTTGAACGACCAGCTTTTCGCCTTTTTCGGCGCCAAGCACTTCGGCTTGGACGCTGACGCCATCCAAGGTTGGCGCACCGAGCTTGAGATCGCCTTGGCCGTCACTCACCGCCAACACCTTCTCAAAGGTCAGCTTTTCGCCGGCCGAGATCTCGCGAAAATCGATGGTCAACTCCTGACCCTCTTCCACTTTGTACTGACGGCCACCGTCGGCGATAATTGCGTACATGGTTCTGTTCGTATTTCTGTGCTTAATTGGGAAACGGCTACATTAAAATCGAGCCCTGTAGGATATCTCAAATTCTGCGTTGCGCCGAGGGGGTGCCAGAGGAACCGATTAATGGTTTCACCTATCCGGCTCAATCTGGGGCTAAACTGCCCCTAAACATTAACCTTTACCTCACGTCCAGAGCTGTCTTCACACTGGATTTTCAGGTGTTCTGGCGAAACATCCTCGCGGCTGAGCACCAAGACCTGCAGGCCGTGCTCATCCTCCATATTCGTCAATTCCCGCCGTTTTCGGTTATTCAGGTAGCTTGCCACCCCTTCCTCGACGGTGACCGAAATCTTGGCGATACGATCCTGATGGCTGCATAGAAGCAACTTTCGGATCACCTCAAGCGCCATGCTCTCCGCCGATTTCACCAGGCCTGAACCCGTACAGCCGGGACACTCTCGGTAAACACTACGCTTCAAACTCGGGCGTATCCGCTGACGGGTCATTTCGATAAGACCAAACGGACTGGTACGTAAAATTTTGGTGCGTGCACGATCGCGTTTCACCGCATCTCGAAGCGTGTGCTCCACCGAACGACGATGACGTTCTCTTCGCATGTCGATAAAGTCGTTGACCACGACACCACCCAGGTCACGCAGCCGTAACTGCCGAGCGATCTCTTTGGCCGCGATCTGGTTGAGCTTATACGCCGATTCTTCGGCTGTCCCGTCGGTGCGAAAGCTACCGCTATTCACATCAATGGCCACTAAGGCCTCTGTCTGATCAATCACCAACGACCCGCCACCCTTCAACGGCACCTGCCGTTGGTTAATGCTGGCGATTTCTTCATCCAACTTATATTTATGGAACAAAGGTTCCTTGCCATCGTAAAGGTGCAACCGATTGACATATCGAGGCATGACAACTTGCAAAAACTCCTTGGTTCGTTCGAACGCATCGGGCTCGTCAATGTGAATGGCATCGACATCCCCGGTAAAGATATCGCGAATCGTGCGAATGATCATGTCGCTTTCTTCGTAGATATCGATCGGCCCGGTCGTCTTCTTAATGCGCCGCACAATCACTTTCCAAAGGCGAAGCAGGTAGGCCAAGTCCCGCGACAATTCTTTTTTCGTACGATCGGTACCCGCGGTCCGAACGATAAACCCGACGCCTTTCGGCGGGTTGAGTTCTCGCAAAATATCACGTAATCGACGACGATCCTCGTCGTCTTCAATCTTGCGAGAAACACCAATCCTTCCCAGCGCCGGCATCAGCACCAAATAGCGCCCAGGGATGCTTATGTAAGTCGAGAGGGTTGGCCCTTTGGTTCCAATTCCCTCTTTGATAACCTGCACCAAGACCTCGTCACCCCGACGGAAAATATCTTGGATCGGCGGTTTGATCCGCGGCCGAACACCCGGCCGAACTCGACGTGCTGTCGCAGTTGCGCTCCCGTTCGACCTCCCACCGTCACTATCGTCCTCCCGACTAACCCTCTTCGGGGCATTTTGGGTTCCATCAGGCTGAATGGGTTTGTCAGGATCGTAACCCCCTTGGCGGAAGTACTGTGACTCGACATCACTGATGTGCAAAAAACCGTTTCGCCCAACGCCAAAGTCGACAAACGCTGCCTGGATACTCGGCTCAAGGTTAACGATCTTACCCTTGTAGATATTCCCCACGTAATTGTCTTGGCTACTTCGCTCCACATAAAGTTCTTCGAGTTGCCCATCTTCGACGATCGCGATCCGGCATTCTTCCGGCTGCGCGACGTTTATCAACATCTCTTGTTTCATAATTCAACTTTCTCTTAGCGATTACTACGAAGACTTTCACCTTGTGGGAAAGCATTGCAGCATCTCTTGATCTGGAATAGGAACAACCGGCGGCCGATGTCCGAAATGCAAGTTCGTTGCCAGCAATCGTCGCGATTTTACTCAGCAACGGTGGCATACTTCGTTCAACTTGCAATTCAGGCGATGCTTACGGCTCGTCTTGGCCTCCGATTATTCATAACAAAATTGGTCATTAGGTTTTCCTCGCTTCTGCATGGTGCATGCATGAATTACGCGGCACTACAGCGGAAACTCCGGAAATACTTTCGTCAGTTCTTCTTTCAAAATCGTCTTGATTTGTTGTGCGCTTTCCAACCGGCGCACGCGTTCGGCAATACTCTCGCATTGCTCGACAGACACACTCCGACACACCCTTTTCACCTCGGGAATTGCCGCCGGAGTCACACTAAAACTTCGCAACCCAAGCCCGATAAGCAACATCGTATACATCGGGTTGCCGCACATTTGACCACACATACCGATAGGTATTTCGTGCTGTATAGCCGTACTTACAGCCAAATCGATCATCCGAATCACTGCAGGGTCTGCAGCCGTGTAGAGGCTGGCCACATCCTTATTACTGCGATCAACCGCCAAGCAATACTGAATCAGGTCATTGGTACCAATGCTGAAAAAGTCGACCTCCTCCACAAAACGATCCATCATCATCACCGCCGAAGGAACTTCGACCATCATGCCAACCTTGACATTACGATCGAATGGCAGGCCCGCTTCCTCTAAATCCTCCATCGCGTCGGCCAGCACCATTTTGGCCTGTCTAAATTCCATGATGGTGCTAATCAGTGGGAACATGATGCGAATATCACCCAAAGCACTCGCGCGAAGAATCGCTCGCAACTGAATCCGAAACAAATCGCGATTCCGCAGCGCAAGCCGAATGCTTCGCAAACCTAAAAAAGGATTCCGCTCATCCTCTGGTCCTGGCAAAGACCGCATCTTGTCTGCACCCAGGTCGAGAGTTCGCATAATCACCGGTTTATCACCCATCGCTTGGACAACCGATGCATACGCTTCGTAGTGGCTCTCCTCGGTGGGATCATCCTCGCGACCCAAGTACAAAAATTCCGTGCGGTAAAGGCCTATCCCACTAGCCCCACGTTGCTGGCACGGCTCAACTTCGTAGGGAAATTCAATGTTCCCCAGCAACTGGATCACTACTCCATCCGTCGTCTTGGCAGGTAGATCACGCAGCGTCTCCAGCTTCACTGCCAACGACCGCTGCTCTTCGACTTCGTGACGGTAGTGGGCTATGGTCTCTTCGTCGGGACATAGGACAATCTGTCCCTGGTCGCCGTCAATAATTACCGTATCGCCGCCAGACACATCGGTCAAAAACGACCCCACACCAACAACCGCTGGAATTCCCAAACCTTCCGCCACAATCGCGGTATGGCTACCAGGCCCGCCGATTTCGGTGACGAAGCCTAAGGTAAATTGAGGATCGAGATTTGCCGTTTCGCTGGGTGTCAGATTGTGAGCCAAGACAAGCACTGGCGAAGTCACTTGCGATAGTTCCTCGCGACTAGCTCCAAGCAAATTGCGGAGAATTCGCTTCTCGATATCAAAAATATCGTTTGCTCGCTCTGCCATATATTCGCCTTCTAACGACTGGAAGACTTTGGCATAGCGGCGCAGAGCCCGACTGACCGCATATTCAGGAGAGTAATGACGATCACGAATCATCTCTTCGATTTCTTCGTGCAATCGACGGTCACGAAGCATCTGCAGATGAGCAGAGAAAATCGCCGCATATTCGTCGCCCAACTGATCGGCAACTTGCTTACGATTGTGTTCCACCTCGCCGACAGCCGCGGCAAAGGCACCGTTCAATCGCTCAAGCTCTTGCTCGACCACATCGCGCGGAAGGAACCGCCGAGGGATCCGAAATCCCTCGTTATCTAAAACGAGTGCCTCGCCGATCGCTATGCCTGGCGATACGGCAATACCTTGGAGGCGGTCCATTGCGCCCTCATACCGAACGCCAGCGTAGGCAGACGGGTCGCATGCTAAGCAGAAAAATCAACTTCACAGGAACAATGTCGAGACTGCGTCTTCAACCAAGTTAAAAACTAGCCACGCACTTTCCCTCAGACGACTATCAGAAATAACCGATTTCAATCAGTCGTCTTTCGAAGAATATCAAGTTAATATTCCCGCGCTGCACGCTTGCCGACCAGCACTTCCGCTGGACGCACGTGTTTTTGGCCAAAGAGAGTACGAGTATTGAGAACGCACTGACAATCTCTCATTAGAAATCGCCGAATGGCACTAATTACTAACTCGAACTCCCTTGGCTCAGTGTTTCATCGGCTGCAAAATCGCTTTCAACCAAACGTGCAATCGCATCAAGTGCTTCCTCTGCATCAGGCCCCTGGGCTTGCAGGATCAATTCAGTCCCCTGAGCAGCACCCAAAGTCAGCATGTGCAGAATACTCTTGGCATCAACACAATGGTCGTCACGAATCACTTCGATCTTTGAATCAAACTTCATCGCCAGCCGAGCAAACAAATCGGCAGGCCGCGCATGCAGCCCCTGTGGATTTGTTATCACGACGGATCTTTCTACGACCGGCGATTCCATGAAGGCCTCCAAATCAATTCACCAGCCTCAGCTACCATGCAGCCAACAGCTGAATAAATTGGCTTGGTCCTTTAAACAAACTGGTTATTATCGGCTTCTTCGAGCAACTGCCAGACCTCATCTGCTGTCTTGCTCTGCTTGAGGAAACGGCAAAAAGTTTCGTCCCGTAATTGACGAGAAATATTTTCAAGCGCTCGGAGATGATCCCCAGGACGATCTGGTGGCGAAACAAGCAAAAATAGCAGGTGGACCTTCTCGCCATCCAAACTATCGAAGTCAACTCCATTCTCACTGACCGCCACCGTGCCAACCAATTCACTCACACTGGGATGCTTAGTATGCGGTACCGCAACACCACGACCGATGCCCGTACTACCAAGCTCTTCTCGCTTGAGGATCGCCTCGACGGTGCTCTCGTACTCTTCTTCTGAAATTTTTCCGGCTTCGAGCAAAGCCGATGCCATTGTCCGAATCACCGTTTCCTTGTCGTCAACGTCAATGCTTGTGCGAATCGCATCGCGACTCATAAAATCAACAAACTTCATAATCTCTACTTATCCTTCTATTGCTCTGTCGCAGACGGTTTGGATGGTCATTGACTCACGGCAAAACACAATCTCAGGCCGTGCCACCACTATCGTCTCTGTTGTGAATTGCTGCTTACTTAGCACCGTTACGTTCGATTTTTCTTCGGCAAACACCCTCTGCATTGCCCTAATTTCTCACTCTTCTACCGCGTCGCTTTCGGCAGGCATCTCTTCCCGACGTGACTGCGGTTTTCGATGTTTCTGCTGAACTCGATCCTTGTATTTCCGCAATTGCTGCTCGATTTTTTGCACCGCACCATCAGTAGCAGCGAGCAGACTGTCCGACTTCTCATGAGCAACAAAATCGTGTTTATGCTCAGCGGATACTTTAATATCAACTTGCGGGGATTGGGGGTCGCTGATATCTACGATAATTTCGATCGACATCAATCGGTCGAAATAGCGACCCAACTTCTCAACTCGACCTTTTAACTTTTCCTGAGACGCCTCACTTAAATGTCCGTGGCGTGTAGCAATACTTAGTTGCACGATTGGCACCTTTGCTCAATGCTCTAAAATCCTAGTTAGCTGCAGAATCAGCTGCTCGGCTAAACGGGCAACCGATCCTGCTAAGAACCTCATTCTAGCGGTTTTTATGCTGGCCGACAAACCGGCTCTTGCCACTCGATTTTAGGCCGAAAAACGGCCTCTCCAGGGTAAATGGCCGTTCGAGCTAGCTGAAATTCACGGCAGCGATGGTCCCCAATGTCAAATCTACCGCTTTCAAACCTCTGGCCTGCTAGCGGCTAGGGAAAAATTCATTCGACTCAAAACCCTCCCAGATCTTGGCAATCGAAATTTTGCGCTGCCGAAGGGGGCCATCCGGCCGAAATCCTTTCAAAGAAGCGGGTCCTTCGACCCCCTTAATATCATTCAAATTGTGAATGGCCAGTACTCGGTAGTCGAGGCTGTCATTCTCCAGCCAACGAATCAGCTTTGACACTGCCCCATCCTGGTAAGCCTCCCGCGTTCGACCAATTTGGTCTTGGCTGTAGCCAGCAACCATCTCCATCAAGTCCCCGCCGGCAGCTTCGCCTCGCAAGTTCACAAACGCCTCGCGTACCCCAGCCGCCGCATGAGGACTCAAAGCTAATGCCTGCCGCAAGGCAGTGATATGCGTTCTCCAAGCACGTTTTTGGTCTTTGTCGCTAAGCGCTTTCGCAAATGGCTCAAACTCACCAATGTACACACTCGCCTCCGAAGCCAAGGTTCGTACTTCTCGCTTTCTCCCCTTCTCGTCTTGATCGCTTAGCTCCAGTAAACGAAGCCGGACTGGCATCCCCGGCTCCAACTCATCTATCAACGACGTGCGCGCTCGTCGTTGCGTATCCGTCATCGGCTCTCGATCAATCCATTCAGGAAGATCCTCGATTGCCCGTGGCAAATCGTCGATGCCATCAACCGTTTTCCAAGTCGCCGGGGCCTCAATCGACCGGGTCTCTCCCGACATCCCCGACCAATCGACACTACCACTTGTGAGATACCAAACCGCCTCGACTGGCGAGGATTGATTTTCATTGTCGTTTCCTGGCACAAAAATGCGTCGCACTTCAACTGCCAAACTCGTTGAGCCCGACAACCGAAACGAATGTTGATCTTCCCCAACATGAAACTCAATCTGACTCCCGTTTAAACCAGCATTGAGAAGTAGCTTTCCATAGGCTATGCCCAATCTCAAATCCACCTCCTCCTTTTCACTTGTCTCTCCCTCTACCGCCAACACCACCTGCGTACCACCCGATAGATAAGTGTTCACATCAGCCAACACAACATGCGTACGAAACGTCGGCAATGTTAATAACCGATCTCCCGTCAAGATCGCACTTCGGGGGGGCAGTCGTATCCACTGGTTAGACGCGTCATCATGTCGAAGCAATACATCGTTGTTCCCTAAATAACTGCCCAACTGTACTGGACTGGCTGATTTGGCTGCGGTCTCCTGGGTGTCACCTGACACGCTACTCCTCGACCCAGCAGTAGAAGCGATTCGTGAAGATCCATCAGCGATTTCGCTTTCGTTTCCTTCAATTTCATCAGCCGGCGTTACGGGCTCAGTCACTTCCGGAAGCTCCGACTCCTGGGTAGGCCCTGTTGTCACATTGGAAGTTGTCTCCGTATTGTCCACTGCGACTTTGGGAATCTCTACCGTCAGATCGAGACTGTCTACGCCTGCGTTCGAATTAAACGCAGGGGCTTCCGTCCCTGCCGTTTCCGTATCGGTCTTAAATGGAGGTGCCTCGCCTTCTTTCCCTGCAACGACGCCAGTGGGGCTGTTCACCCCTACATCAGATCCCCCGATCTCCAACTCTCCCTCAATTCCTGCCAAATCTTCCATTGCGATTTCCGCCGGAGCCGACGGTTGTTCAACCGGCGAAAAAGCAAAGTACCCCACAGCTCCCGCAATTAATAACAGCGTCGCGATCAGCAGCCTTCGCTTCCCTCGCCCATTTGCCCGAGCTGCTTCCAATAAATAGTCGGGCACTTCCGTTTCGCTTGGGTCAGGCAATTGAACCTCGGGAGGTGCCACCGGAGCAGCTACCGATTGTTGCGGAGGCACATGCGCAGGCTCGATACGCAACTTCTTACCCGCAACTAAGTCCGCCGACAGTTCGTACATCCGCCTACGCACATCCGTACCAATCTCCGCAGGCTCGCCCAACACCATGGTCAGCACATGGTGGCAGGAAGCCACTTCTGCCAGATGCATATCTGCCTCGTTGCCTATCTCAAGACACGTCCTTTCAAAATCAGCGACATCTTCCGACGCCATCGTATTATCCAAATATTCCGCTACCGCGTTGGCATCAGAGACGCAAATTGTGTCCAACACGCCATCGCCACCGTCAGCCAACACATCGGGTGCACCAAGCCGTAGCCGCCGCACTGTGTCTCGTGCACGATGGATCAATTCAGAAGCAAAATCGCTTGCTTCGATCTTTTTACCAAGCTCTTCATGATCGGCTGGATCAAGAATGTCATCGGAATAAGCCAACAGAGTACGGAGAGTGAGTCGCATCGAAATACCTCTGAAATAAGAACTTGCGCTTTGTCCGATGGAAACGACGGGCCAAAGCTTATCCAGAAGTAATAGTGGCGATTAGCCAGAGATTTCGTGCAAAATTCCCGATTTTCTTTGCCGGAAATTCTTTTTACACCCTAACAGGCTTATCAAGCCTCAAGCGTGGCCTTGCGTCGAGAACCCCGAATTCTTACACGCCGCACCCGACCTATCGCTGCCTGCTGGCACCTTGGCACTCGATTTGGAAATGCCAATAGGCCAAACAAGGATGCCCCTAGCAGAAAACTGGCTACAAGCGCCGGATGCAACGCCGGAGAGGTGTTTGATCGCTCATCCAACCGCAATACGGCGCTTGACTGCCATCCATCTGAGGTACGTACCCAGTCTGTCGAAGCGGGCTTTTGTCCTAGCGCCTGCTCGAAATGAGCCAAGCAATAGCTTATTGCAGCAACGGCAGTGATGGTCAGCAGCGAACGATACAAAGGCGAGACTCCCTAGAGACGCGAAAAACCAAAGCCGAGAAAGCGGCGACGTCGACGAGACAGAACGCAAGCCTCATGCCCGCTACTGCGGAAAAAGCTGCGAATAGCCAGAATGGCCAAGAAAACCCTAGAAATGTCGTGCAAAACCAATCAAGGCGACCAGCAAAGCCCTACGAAATTGTAGCAAGAACACCACATTCTAAGAAAATCTGTGGTAAATGCGAAACGGAATAAACTTCGCTCAGAAGTAAATATCAACTGCCAACCGATACCTCAGAAGCGGCCAAGTCCCCCTCAAGCCCTACACACCCCAAACGTGTGTTGCAAGAGTTTACTTTGTCCAATCAATCGAAAATTTCGCGCAACTCTTTTTTCAATTCGTTATCGCTTATCAGCCCTCAAGTTACGACACGAATTGACGCGCATAATTTGGACGGTGCGCATTTACCGAGTAGAATCAAGTAGCTTTTCACAAAACTCATCCAATCGGACGTTCGGTCCACTAACTTACTAGAAGCGGTTTCAAGACTCTAAAAAAGTATCCCACGGCCGGAGATTTTCGTGCCAATAGTGGGTTTGAAACCGGCTGCAAACGCGTACTAGAGACGCATTACTAGGCTAGCCCTTGTAGGTGCTCGTTGCCAAAGTTGCTTATGATGCCAACACTTGTCAGGAAAAGACTGATACGTATCCGCCGCGAAGCGGAAGGCTATCTCGAACTAGGTATGCCTGCGCACGCCCTGCAATCGCTACAGCGCCACAGCAAGATGGTGCATAACGATGCCTGCGCTTGCTATTTCTTGGGCGAGTGTCTACGTGAGTTATGTCAGTATCGCGAGGCCATTTCGCCCCTCCGCCGCAGTTTGGAACTCATCCCCGACGACATCCACGTCTGGATGGCTCTCGCCTGGTGCTACAAACGCGTCGGGCTTGTCCACCGCGCCATCGAGTCGCTGGAGCATGCCGTAGACGTAGAACCTGGCCAAGCAATCCTGCACTACAACTTGGCCTGCTATTGGAGCCTAGCTCATGCCCCACATCAGGCTCTGCGCTGCCTATCCAATGCCCTAGATATCGACGGGAACTTTCGCGATTTCATTCCCGACGAACCCGACTTCGACCCTCTACGAAACGACCCGCTCTTTCAGAACCTTACCGGGATGTACTAGAAGCAGTTTTGCAACTCTCATAAAGCATCCGACGACCGGGGATTTCCGAGCCGAAAGTGGGTTTAAATCCGGCAGAAAAAAAACCCGGCAAGTGCATAGCACTCACCGGGGTTTGTAACATTCCTGTAATTCCTGTCTGCCTAGTAGGTGTACTCGACACCTGCCTGGACGCCATGAAGGATTAACGAACCGTTTGAGGCGACCTGACTAACTTGGCCCGGGGTGATGAACGCGGTGGGAATCTGCTCCGTCGCCAAGGCAATGCCAGTAACTCCGATTGCCCGCCAACCTCCATAGAATCGCCAGTTACAGCTGTACTGGTAGCTTCCACCAAGACGCAATTCTGCAATCATCGCCACATCGTCTTTTTTCGACTCGATGTCGAAATTGGCATTAGTGCCGTTGACATATCTCACGTTACCCGCTGGCGAAGCTATCCACTGATGTGCTTCAATCCGGTTGCCATAAACACCGACTGTCGAATTACAGTGGAGAGCCCACCGACCGCAACACCCCATACGATAGACGCCGTTGCAACCTAATTGCAAACCGATCAAGTGATTATCCACCTCGGAGTTGTAGGCCAAATAACCGGTTGCATTGGTGTCCATTCGCTCGTAGTCCGTGCGGAAGTAAAAGTCTTCATCAAATCGCATATATCGAGCACCAACCAACGTGGTGACTTCATAACGCGGACGAGTCGAACCACAGCTTCCACTGCCACAGCAGCCACCTGAGTCGCAGCCGCAGGCACCCGAGTCACACCCTCCCAATCCACAGCCACCACTCAAAACGGGCAATCGCAATAGATTGAGTTCTATGTTCTGAGCTGAAAACCGGCTACGCGTGGTAAACGATCGCACTTCGACATCGTACGGTGTACTGTAATCAGTGGTTGGCGGTCCATAGTCGTAATAGACATTGACCGAGCGATAGCCGGTGCCTGGGTCGTACTCCAAACCTCGAAAATCGACCATGCCGTAGATACGCGTCGCGTCGCCTGTAATGTCGGTGATTAGGCTTGTCCCCTCATCTTCTTCGAGTCCCCAATAAACAACTTCCCAAGCATGTGTCGGCCCACACGATGTAGGGCAACCACAAGACCCACCCGCAAACGTATTGTAACCCGAGTCACAAGAACCGCCTGCACTACAACCACTACCGAAATGGCTTCCTCCTAAGGTTGCGCCAAAACGCACCTCAGCACCGCTTTGGAATCCGATGTCAGCATTCGAGGTTCTCAACGAAATTTCTGAATCTGTTGGGTAATAAGGAGGCGCATTGGCGGTCGAACTCGCAAAAGCCAACGACACATCGTTGGCATTGTCACGTTCCATGTAGAGGCCATAAATGCCACCAAACCAACGACGGCCACAGTTGCGATGCGAGCCGAGCCATCGGCCCACACCGTGGCCACCGGCAAATGTGTCGTAGCCGCAACTACCCGTAGCGCACCCTCCGTAATTGGAAATAGGAGCTGCCTGCGTATAGTTCGCAACTGGAGCTGTTTGACAATTACAGCTCGGTGCGCCAGAAACAATGCTCGGTCCTACTGGGGCACTGCTGGGTACCACGGTTTCAGCCGGTTGATACAGCACCTCGGATTGATTGCCCTGGTAAGCCATGGCGGTGTATTGCGGCTGAACCTGGGGCAGGCGGTACATTGAGGTCTGACCGTAAGCTTGGCTCGGTGAAGGATTGTAAGTCGGCGGTTGCTGCTGAACCTGCCTATTGCCAGGAACCTGTACATAAGCATTCGCCTGAGGCTGGCCATAAACTTGAGTTTGACCATAACCCTGAGTTTTCGGATAACTTTGAGGCTGCGGAGCCTGTGCATAGTTCTGGGTTTGATTGTACGCCGTAGGCTGCTGCCTATTGATTTGGCTGGGATTGCTGATCGGCGCAAACTGGGCATCGGCAAAACCAGCCCCATGCAGGGCCACAATCGCCCCAGACAGTGCCGCCAGCCAGCGTCTAAAAGTCCTAGAAAGTCGCATTCGAATCGTCTCCTTTGCGGTGGGTCGCCCACATCCTTGCGGGCCAAAACGCCTACGCACGCCTGACGCGAGAAATAGATGACTATCCAACTCTCGCGTCCCGGCTGCATTGGCGGGGTGGTCATATCGTGCGCTGAGGAACAGTCCACACCGTCCCTAAAATCCCATCGACCGACACTGCTGCCACCCATCGGAAAGGGTAACGATCTAAGCAAAGGTTTTCTTGCTAGCAAGAAGAGCAACCGGCGCAACCTGCAATCTTTGACAAGCAAGAATTACGGAGTCGATAAATCTTGCCCAAGCGCAACGGTACCACCAGGACAAGTCGCCGTAATTCAAGAATCAGAAGAACCCAATAAACGGGCTGCTGCTTACGCCACCAAACGACTCTCGCCCAGGGACTCAGACGATCCCTTTTGCAACTTCGCGGCATACATCGAAATCACTTCGTCCGCCAAGGCGCGATAATCCGCTGCCCCCGCCGACTGGGGTGAATAAGAGAAAATCGATTGCTCAAAACTTGGTGCCTCTGCCAGGCGGATATTTCGTCGAATCCGCGACGCAAACAAATGCACATCCCGCCAGGCAGACTCTGTCGATGCCGCCTCGTCGAAAAACGATTCCACATCCGACGTCACCTCCGCTGCCAATCGCGTCCCTGACTCGTAGAGACACATGATCACACCCGCCAGACGTAGCCGATCATTCAACCGTCGCGAAACCAAATCAATCGTCTGAAGGAGTTTGCTCAAACCATGAAGGGCAAGGAAATGCGGCTGTAACGGCAGAAAAACATCGTCCACGGCCGAAAGGGCATTGAGCGTAAGAATCCCCAGCGAAGGGGGACAGTCAATCAACACATAGTCGAATTGCTCCCGCTCTAAGGCTAGCTTGTCGCGCAATATTACCTCACGGCCAACCACACCCGCCAATTCCACCTCGGCAGCTGCCAAATCAATATGCGAGCTAGCCACCTTGAGATTCTCGCCTACCGATTGCCAAATCTCAGCAAGTTTCACCTCACTGGTTAGCAAGTCGTAAACCGTCGGCAACTCTTGCATGGGGCTTAGCCCCAAGTGCAGCGACGCGTGAGCCTGGGGATCCAAGTCGATCAGCCCAACGCGATGCCCACTGGCTGCTAATGCGGCACTCAAATTCACCGCCGTGGTGGTCTTACCTACCCCACCTTTTTGATTGATGATCGCAATTGATCGCATGGCGCTCCACAGTCCTTCTCGATAGGTACCGGTCCCTTGCCAAATTGCCCCTCTCTATTTTTTTCGGGCGGCGGATTATAGGCACCGACTGAACCCTATCCCAGAGCACTATTCCACAGTGCTAGCACTGATGAGCCCCAAATCCTCGAAGTACACCTGCAAACTCTCCGTCATCGGACGACATGAGAAAGCCTCTATCGGAAACGGCTCTCCCGTGGTCATTCGCCCGATAGTTGCCAAATCAGCTGACAACACAACCCGCACCTCATGCTTCGCATCGTAAAACCGCAAGCACCACCGCCAATCGGTTTTTTCAGACTCAGCAGGCATTTCCCACCTAAAATTGCTGTCGCTCATCAGCGCATGTCGTAGATGCACCATCCCGCGAGCATTGGTAAGTTCCCTTGGATCGCCTACCTGATACCTTCGCCCAAGGTTGAGTAACCCAGCTTCCTTTTCAGACGCACCCTCTCCACCAAGCAGCTTCAATTCGTAGATTTCAACCGGCGCAGGTTGGGCAATCAGTGGTGCCGACTCCGTACCCCAGAAAGCCGTGGCTTGATGAGCCGCCTCGTAGCGATAGCACCACGAAGTCACCCCTGCCGCCAAAGCCAAGCCGGCCAACACAAAAACTAGTTTTTTCCCTGATTGATCCATTGCATTACCCGGAAGTGGTTTCAAAACCCAGAAAAGTATCCCACGGACGGAGATTTTCGTGCTGTAAGTGGGTTTTGAAACCGGCTGTAAAATGATCTCGCTTGACGGCTTTCCGCGGCACTAGATCGCCTAGTATACTGTCACTTTTGCAAACCGACACGTAGAGAATCGGAAACCTGACCTATGGCCGACAAATTCGACCCTTACCGCGAATCGCTCGTTGTAGAATGTGCAACCGAATGGCCCGAAGACTACGAGGCCGACCCTCGCACACGCGTCCGGCTCGAAGCCCTACTCCACGAAAGCCCCGACGAAGCTGCTGAACTCGAATATGTGCGTACACACACCGGCTTTTGCCGTCGCATTGTCGTTACGCCCGAAGATCTCGAACGCATCAGCTAGGGGACGATTTGAAACAATTTCCAGCGCCTAAAAATCACCTACGACCCCTTACCCAACCTTTTCCACATAAGGACCAATAATCGTGGCTAACGAGGCCAACATTACTCGAGTCGATTTGGCCCAGCGTAGCTACGACATCCAAATTGGCAGCGGGAATCTTACCCACTTGGTGCCCTTTCTGCGCGAACGTACCAAATCGAATCACGCAATAATCATCACCGATGACAACGTTGATGCTCTCTATGCCGACAAGCTGGGAGACCAACTTGCCGACGATCAATGGGAAGTTCACCTCTTAGTCGTCGATGCCGGCGAACGTAGCAAAAGCTCTGAAGTTGCTATCGATCTCTGGGAAACCATGCTCGAAGAAGGAGCAGATCGACAGTCGATCGTTCTCGCCGTGGGCGGCGGGGTCGTCGGCGATTTAGCCGGCTTTGTCGCAGCCACTTTTACCCGTGGGCTAAGTTTTTTTCAGGTTCCAACCACCTTGCTCGCTCAAGTCGACAGCTCTGTCGGCGGCAAAGTTGGCATCAATTTGCCTGGCGCAAAAAACATGGTCGGTGCCTTCTGGCAACCTCTGGGCGTTTTGGTCGACGTCAACGTTCTGGACTCACTGCCCGACCGCGAATACCGCGCCGGCCTAGCCGAAGTCGTCAAGTATGGCGTGATCCTCGATGCCGACTTCTTTGAATATCTCGAACAGCACACCCAGGCCATCAACGACCGTCAAGCAAAAGCACTCCGCTATGTGGTCGAGCGATGCTGCCGACTCAAAGCCGATGTGGTCGAGCAAGACGAGCGTGAACTGACTGGCCTGCGCGCCGTTTTGAATTACGGCCATACTTTTGCACACGCCTTCGAGGCCGCTGGCAACTACGACTCACTACTGCACGGCGAAGCCGTGTCGATCGGCATGATGTGCGCCGCTCGCCTAGCCACTCGCTTAGGCCGTATGGACGCCCATTTTGTCAAACGGCAACATGCACTTCTCGAATCACTCAGCTTGCCAACTGCGACCCCAGATCATAATCATGATGACCTAATCACCCTCATGCGGCGCGACAAAAAAGTAGACGAAGGGAAGCTACGGTTTGTCTTACCCGATCGCATGGGGCACGTCGAACTTGTCAAAGATATTCGCACCGACGATATCTTAGAATCGCTAGTACCTTAGGGCACTAAGCCTGTGAGCGAAACACATCTCAACCACGACGCCACCATCCGCCAACAATTACGACTGGCGATGGTTCCCGGCATTGGCCCCCTAATGCGACAGCGTCTTCTGGCCCGTTTTGGCTCGCCCGCAAGCATCCTCGCCGCTTCTTCATCTGACTTGCAATCGGTCTCTGGCATTGGCCCAAAACTTGCCAAACAGATTGTACTCGCCGAGCAAGAAATTGATGTCGACGCACAAATTCAACTTTGCCACGAAAATAACATCGGGATTCTCCTTGAATCGAGCGCCGAGTACCCTCCCTTGCTTCGCGAAATCGACGACCCGCCCGGGGTGCTGTTCGCTCGCGGAAACCTACTGCCCGTCGACCGCCTTGCCATCGCCATCGTCGGTACCCGTCATGCCACCCGTTACGGCATCAAGCAAGCAACACAACTCGCTTCTAGTCTCTCCACGGCCGGATTTACCGTAGTCAGTGGCATGGCTCGAGGAATCGACAGCGCTGTCCATCACGCTGTCCTTGAAGCCGGGGGACGTACTATCGCCGTTTTAGCCAGCGGGGTGCTCAAACCCTATCCGCCCGAAAATGCAAACCTAGCTGATCGAATCTCGCAACAAGGATGCGTACTTAGCGAAGCCGCCCCTACGATGCCTCCAATCAGCGGGATGTTTCCTCAACGCAACCGTATTATCAGCGGCATGACTCTCGGCACGATTGTGGTAGAAGCTGCCGATCGCTCAGGCGCTCTCATTACCGCCCGACACGCATGGGAGCAAAACCGTGAAGTCTTTGCTGTGCCAGGCCCCATCGATAGTCGTCTCTCGCATGGCCCGCATCAACTGCTACGCGACGGCGCCAAACTTGTCACTTCGATCGACGACGTCCTTGAAGAACTTGGCCCGATGGCTCATGAGGCTGAGCAAAAAGATGGCACTATCCTGCGAGTCCCCGCCGAAGTAACACTCAACGAAATTGAACAAAAAGTGCTCCGCGCAATCGATACCCAAGGTTCTCTTATCGACGACGTCACCGTCGCCAGCGGGCTAGCCGTCCACCGAGTGCTGTCGACCATCCACGTCCTCGAAATGCGCGGCCTCATCCGCCGCATGGGTGGCAACCGTGTCGCACGGGTTTAAGCACGCCATCCCACCCTTGTCTCGTTCGGTCACGACAATTAAGAAAACTAAATTCGGCGGTAAATTCCCAGGTACCCACATGCGCAAGTCTGGGTCGCTTGCTGGCAAAAGGCAATGCAGCCTTTGCTCTTATTCCCCCAGAAAAC
Source organism: Planctomycetota bacterium (assembly GCA_029259945.1). Lineage (GTDB taxonomy): Bacteria > Planctomycetota > Planctomycetia > Pirellulales > Lacipirellulaceae > Bythopirellula. Next base: position 131,236 of record JAJDEF010000008.1, on the reverse strand, counting down.
CCGCCTAATGCCAGAGAAACCAGTACGACCAAACTCCACTTGGGGAAAACCATCCCCCCATCATAGGGGCCACGCAGAATGAGACAAACGTAGCAAAATTGATCACAACTGCTCCCAAAATTAAGAAAAAACTCTGTTCTCTCTATCGCTTTTTGCAATAATGACAGACGAAAAATTATATCGATTTTTCCGAACGAACACCCCACTGTCCTGCGTAAGAGATTGGCTATTCAGTAGTTGGGGGTTTGCTAGCTAGGTAAAATGGAACTCCGTTTTACCTAGTGGCACAGAAGTTGCTTTTCACTACGGAACACGAGTCAAGTGCCAAGTTGGCCACCTGCAAAAATTACCCCGCAGCGGGGAAATGTGGCAAAATTTGGCTTTTGACGACCGGCGCCACACTTTTCGCAACCCATGGATTCGCCTCGGTTTACTGGTGAGGGTCAGCGGATTTTATATCGGACGGAAGGGAGAAAGGATTTTCTCCTGGTTATCGTCGAACTCTCGGTACGAGGAGTTCGTAGAAATGATAAAGCACCACAAGGAAGATTTGACCGAAACGACCACCCCATCCACCGCTGCTTCGCAGCGTCTTATGGGCAGTTTTAGTGACGAAGAGCTACTCATCGAGTATCAGTCGACCGAAAGCTCGACCGTATTCTCTGAGCTAGTTTCCCGCTACGAACGAGAACTATACAACTACCTAAGGCGTTTTTTGTCTGATGCAGCGATGGCAGAAGACGTTTTTCAGACTACCTTCCTGCAAGTACATTTGAAACGCGATCTATTTGAGCCCGGTCGCAAATTCCGCCCCTGGCTCTACACGATTGCAACCAACCAAGCGATCGACGCCCAACGTCGAAACCGCCGTCACCGACGCCTGAGTCTCGACCAGACGCATAGTGCCGGAGGCGAGGATGTTGGGGCCCTCATGGAGGTTGTTGCCACCAAGGACTCCAGTCCCTTCGAGGTCGTCGAAAGCCAAGAACGAGCCGCGTGGGTTCGTGACGAAGTGGCCGGATTGCCAGATCCTTTGCAGAACGCCGTCAGACTGGTTTACTTTCGGGGGATGAAGTATCGTGATGCCGCTAGGGTCATGTCGGTACCAGTCGGTACAGTCAAGAGTCGACTTCACTCCGCGATTCGACAATTGGGTCAGTCGTGGCGCGAATTCCACCTTGCCTCACGTTCTTAAACATTTAGGTTGGATGCTGGGCTTGATGGCAACCTACCAATGGGTGCCCTGCCTCGCTGCCTCTAAGTTTATTCACAAGCCTGACGCCTTCGAAGGTGTCAGGCTTGTGTTTTACACCTGGGAGGCTCCCAGGAAATGAGAGACTCACTCCTTGCCTATCTCTTGGACGACGTTCCTCCGCAAGAACGCCAACGTATTGAGGAGCGGCTAGAAAACGACCCCATCTGGAAAAACGAGTTAGAGCGACTTCGCCGGTGTATGCAAGAGTACGCCACCGATCCTAAAAACGCTCTCCCTCCCAGCGACCTCGTCAATCGAACCTGTACTTTTGTTCGCCATAACACTGGTACCAATCACAAGTCGGCCACCCTCACCGAATCTCGCGATGGTCTTGTCGGTAAAAAACGCTATTCCATTACCGATCTCGCCGTTGCTGTCCTAGTACTGATCGTTGGTGCCTCACTCCTCCTACCCGCCCTGCGAGATAGTCGCGACTCGGCCAGACGAATAGATTGCCAAAACAACCTCTACCAGCTGGGCGTTTCTCTGGTTGAATACGCCGACAAGTTTGGCCACGGCCTGCCACACGTGAAATCGAATGAAAATGCCGGTATCTTTGTCATCAAACTTGCCGACAGTGGCATCCTCGACCGCCAACAACTGGCCGAATTGCTCGTCTGTCCTTCCTCGCCCCTCGCCGACGACGTCTTCGCTGGCCGCGTACGATTACAAATCCCCACCCAAAAACAACTCGACGCCATGTCGACAGAGGTTCTCGCACGAGTCCAAAAACTCATGGCGGGTAGCTATGCTTATCGCCTGGGCTATAACGACAGAGCGGGTACCTATCGCCAAGTCCGTTTTGTCCGACTAAATACCGCGCCCATGATGGCGGATACTCCCAGTCTCTCGGTCGCAGGCTTCCAAAGCGCCAACCACGAGGGTTGCGGTCAGAACGTTCTTTTTCAAGATCTCAGCAGCCGATATATCAAGCTGTTTCTGTCGCAAGAAAACATCGACCACCTCTATCTCAACGAAGATCGAAAGCACGCCGCCGGACGCCACGCCCAAGATGTCGTCCTAGGACGTAGCGAAGTGGGCCCTGCGGGCCCATTAGTACACGCCAGCAGGTGAGCCTCTCTGTTGCTCTCTCGCAACATGCCCTGGTCTCTTATGTTGAAATTTACCCCCATCCCACCAGGGGAACCCTTTCGCTTCTGCAGTCCAATTTATTGCAACTGGTTTCATACAAATCACTTATGGCTTCCTTGGCAGTAATCTGAATTTTTCGGACCAAGACATGCGTCGTCCTATTCCAAACGAGAAGTCCCTCCTACGCAAAACCGCGTGCGAAAGCCTAGTCCCCTCAGGCTTTCCACGCGGTTTTGTCATTTTCTGATATCAGAAATCCGCTAAGTCGAGCTAGCCGCCTGACGTCGCTGCTTTCTTTGCTCGACTAGATGACGAATATGCTCCAAATCGTCGTTCGGCGTGGCGCTAATCAAACGGCGAGTATACTCCTCACGAGGTTCAGCATAGATCGCTTGCGACGGGCCAAACTCCACAATCTTGCCTTGATTCATCACCGCCATCATGTCAGCCATAAACTTCACAACGCTAAGGTCATGGCTGATAAAGATGTAAGTCAAGCCTCGCTTGTCCTGCAAATCGTTCAGAAGATTCAATACCTGTGCCTGTACGGAAACATCCAGGGCCGACACCGCCTCGTCGCAAATAATAAACTCCGGCTCGACGGCAATCGCCCGGGCAATACAAATCCGCTGACGCTGCCCACCAGAAAATTCATGCGGGTAGCGTCGCAAGTGAATCGACGACATACCAACTTCTTCCAGCAATGCGGCTGCTCGATCTCGTCGATCTTTCCGTGATCCCCCAATCCCTTGGATCACCATCGGCTCGGTCAGTGTCGACTCAATCGTCATTCGTGGATTCAGCGAACCATACGGATCTTGAAAGATGATCTGCATGCGGCTGCGCATCTCACGTAGTTTCCGAGTTCCCAATGTCGAAAGATCAACCCCATCAAATCGCACGCAACCACCCGTGGGTTCAATCAGTCGCAAGATCGCCCGTCCGGCGGTCGTCTTACCACATCCCGACTCACCCACCAGTCCAAGCGTCTGCCCGCGATACACCCGAAAACTAATTCCATCCACTGCACGAACGTGGTCGACCACTCGCGACAAAATCCCCCGACGAACGGGAAAATGTACCTTGAGATCTTCTACCTCTAGGTGCGGTTTCGTCCCCGCGTCGATGGCTGTTGTGTCCGCATCTCTGGGTGTGTGGTCCCAGGGATGTCCCATTTCGGTCAGCTCCGACTTGCTGTGCAAAAGTCGCCCACGGCCATGCTCCGTAAGCTCCTTCAGCCGTGCATTATCCATCTGCTTTTCGACGACTTGCAGATGGCCTTCCACCTCTTCGGCTTCCATAAAGTCGTCTACCGTCGGCAAACGGCGGTACTCACTATCCAGCCGCGGCCGACAGGCCAACAGACCCTTGGTATACGGGTGCTTGGGACTGGCAAAGATATCTAGCACCGGCCCGTACTCAACCATTTCGCCCTGGTACATCACCAACACTTCGTCGGCGATCTCTGCAATGACCCCCAAATCATGGGTAATAAACAAAATCGCCATCCCACGTTGGTCGCGAAGTTCCCGTAGCATGTCAAGAATTTGTGCCTGGATAGTCACATCCAGAGCAGTCGTCGGCTCGTCGGCAATCAACAGCTTTGGATTGCAAGACAGCGCCATCGCAATCATCACCCGCTGCTTCTGCCCTCCCGACATCTGATGCGGATACGAATCGACGCGCTGCTCAGGCTCGGGGATGCCCACTTCGCGAAACAACTCGATCGTCCGCTGCCGAGCTTCTTCTTTACTACTCCCCTGATGCAGAATAATTGCTTCAGCAACCTGATTGCCTACCGTAAACACCGGATTAAGCGAAGTCATCGGCTCCTGAAAGATCATGCTGATCTCTTTGCCACGAATGCCCCGCATCTCGGGCTCGGGCAACCCCACCAAATCTTTCCCTAGCAGTGCAATCTTGCCCGACTCAATCTTCGCCGACGATGCCAACAACTGCATCACCGATAGCGAAGTCACCGACTTGCCCGAACCGCTTTCACCAACAATGCCCAGCGTATGCCCAGCATCCACGCGAAACGTCACCCCATCCACCGCACGCACCACTCCCTCGTCGGTGTGAAAGTAGGTCCGAAGATCGTTAACATCGATTACTGCTTGTGACATAAGGGGTCAGGGGTCAGGGGTCAGGGGTCAGGGGTCAGGGGTCAGGGGTCAGGGGTCAGGAAAGATTAGCGCTACATTCGATTGCAAGTCAACCACTTTTTCTAAAAACCCTCTCTCAGCTTCGTCATTCCGCATTCGTCATTCCACATTGCTCAATGGCTATCTTGCCGTAACCGCGGATCGGTTGCTTCCTGCAACCCTTCACCAATCAAATTATAAGCCAACACAGTCAAAAAAATCGCTACCCCAGGAAACACAATCAGCCACCAAGTTTGTTGAATCGTCGAACGGCCCGATTTGAGCAACGTCCCCCAACTGGGGTTCGGTGGCGAGGCACCAAAGCCCAAGTAACTTAGGCCACTCTCTATCAATATCGCTGCGGCAATGCCAAACGTAATTGGCACCAACACCGGGGCCAGCGAGTTTCGCAGCACGTGGCGAAACATAATGCGCCAACGGCTCGCACCCATGGCTCGCGCCGCTGTAATAAATTCCATCTGCTTCAATTTCAAAAACTCAGCGCGCGCAAGCCTCGCGATACCCGTCCAACTCGTGCAACCAACAATGGCCATCAAATGGAAATTGGTCACATCATCCAACATCGCCACCAGTGCAAGAATCAACACCAGAGAAGGAATACACATCACCAACTCAATAACCCGACTCAACAACACATCGACCCACCCACCCAAATAGCCTGCCAACGCACCAATCGTCAAACCTATCACCCCGGCAATCCCCATCGACACAAAACCAACACTCAACGCAATCTGTGTGCCGTGCACCATTTGGGCAAACACATCGTATCCCTGTTGATTGGTACCAAACCAATTGAGCCGACTCGGAGATCCGTCCGTTCCCGAGGGGTTCCCTGGCCGATCTTCCCATTCGCCATCACGCACGCGGCGATAGGGATCTTGATAAACCAGCGGAAAAAATGCCCAACTTTCTGGGTCTTTCGTTTTCAGATTTTTGGGGTACCTATTCCGAAAGCGATCCTTTCTGAAGATCGGATTCTCCCAACTCCGATTATAGTACCCAAGGCAAGGAAAGTAGATGTTGCCCTTGTATTTGCAAACAATCGGCTTCGTCCCCACGATCAACGGGGCAAACATCGCCATCAGGCACATAAACACCACGAAGCACAACGCCAACATCGCCAACCGGCGACGACGAAACCGCTGCCAAGCTTCGCCCCAGAACCCTAACGAGGCTTGGTCGTTTTCTTCCATCATCATGTTGTTCGTAGGCTCAGGCATTTGGTCCTTAATCATAAGTCACCCGCGGATCAACCACCGCGTACAGCAGGTCTGCCAGCAATTGCCCCAACAGGGTCAGCACCGAAAACATCAACGTCAGCCCCATTATGGTGTCATAGTCGCGGCGTCCAATGGCCTCGAAATACAGCCGCCCCATCCCAGGCCAGGTAAATATCTGCTCCAAAATCACCGCCCCGCTCAACAAACTTGGCAACGTCAAACCTATCAAGGTCACTAGCGGAATAAGGGTGTTCCGAAATGCATGCCGCCACACCACTACCCCCGGCGAAACACCTTTTGCCCGAGCTGTCCGAATATAATCCTGCCGAACGACCTCTTGCATATTCGCTCGTATAAATCGCGAGTAGTAGGCCAAGCTGCCATACGTAAAACAGATAATCGGCATCAAAGCGTGAAGAAAAACATCCCACGTCTTGCCCACCGTCGACAGCGTCTCGAAGTTATCAGAGCTCATCCCGTACAACGGCAGCCATTGCAGTTTCACCGCTAGAAGAATCTGCAAAAAAAGAGCCGCTACAAACGAAGGCAACGAGTACAGCATATACAGCACCGTACTCACCGTGCGTTCCGTGCGAGTCCCCGATTTTACCGTCGACCACAAACCTAGCGGAATCGAAAGCAAATAGGTCAGCACCAACGAACTCACCGAAAGCAACATCGTTGCCGGCACGCGTTCGCGAATCAACTCTGCCACAGGCGCGTTGTTTTGGCTAATCGAACGTCCAAAATCGAGCTGCACCACATTTTTCAGCCAAGAAAAATACGCCACATGCCACGGCTTATCGAGCCCATACAAACGATTAAGTCGGTCGATCTCTTCGGGGCTGATCTGCTTGCTCGGATCCATCATGGCCGGATCAGCCGTCAATGGCGTTCCAGGCATATTGCGAATTAACGCGTAGACCACAAACGTGATCAACAGCAACGTCAACGACGCCAGTGCCAAGCGGCGGATTAAATAACTAGCCATGTTCTACCGTCCGCACCCATTCTCGCTGACATACTGGCAACATCGCCACTCAAATCTCCCTTTCGACTTCCCCGGTCAAGGGGCCGCAGCAGGCATGTAGAAACTGCTAAAACCTGGGCCATAATGAAACGGTCCCCGTGGACTGAAGTTATAGCCTCTAAGACGCTTATTGAATCCGTAAAACGAGTTGCGATAAAATAGCCATGTGTACGGCTGATCCTCCCACATCTCTTTGTGGATCTCTCCATATAATTCGTATCGTTTGTCTTCGTCAAACTCTCGACGCGCCTGCTCAAAAAGATCATCCACACGAGAGTTCGAGTACCCTCCGTAATTGCGACCCGCTTCGGTCACAAAGATATTGCTAGTCGAATCTGGGTCAGCACCGCTCCCCCACCCCGCAAAAGCAGCCTGGAATTTATGGTTTCGCTGCATCTCGGTGAGCACCGTAAACTCAGTTGGCTTTACGTGACAAACAATGCCAATCGAATCCAGGCTTTCTTTCATCAACGTGACAATCTTAATCCGATCCTCAAAGTTCACCACCATCAAAGTAAACTCAAACGGCACCAGTTGGCCGTCGATCATCTTGTCACGAATTCCATCTCCGTCACTATCGTCCCAACCTGCCTCATCGAGCAACTCCTCCGCCTGATCTAAATCTTGCTGGTACGGCTCGGGCCCATCCTTAGGGAACATGCGCGAGGTCGGATGAAACGTCCCGCGGTTCGGCTGATAGACCCCATACAAAATTGTGTTCAACATTTCGTCGTAGTCGACCGCATACGACATCGCTTGCCGTACACGTTTATCCGAAAAATAAGGCGTCTTTGTATTCCAGCAAAAATGAAAAGACGTCCACTCCAGCCCACTTGCCTTCATGTTATGCCGATAGAAATCATCATCACCAGTTTGACCATTCCATTGCTCAGCGATCAATATCAACGAATCTAAATCACCCGATTTTAATGCCAGCAGTGCCGTGTTTCGGTCTTCGATCACTTTGAACCGAACCGTCTTGAAATAAGGCTTTTCTCGCACGCGCTCGCCATCGTGAAGATAATATTCCTCGCGACGTTCTAGCACGAACTCTTGCCCTCGTACGCGCTTGGTCAGCATGTACGGCCCCCCCACAACGGGTGCGTCTTCGTATCTCGTATGATCAGCACTTCTAGCAAGCGTTGGGTCTTCGGGTATCGTCTTTTCATAGATATGTTGAGGGATAATTGAAAAACTCATGTTCACATCATTCGTCGACAACGCCTCCTTATGAAAAAACACGATCGTTTTATCATCGTAGGCTTCCACCCAACGAATTTTATCCATCCCTTGGCGAATTGCTGGCACAATCACCTGATCGGTCATAATCGCTCGAAAGGTAAAAGCAACATCGTGGGCAGTGATGGGTGTCCCATCCGACCAAGTCAGGTCATCCCGCATAATAATTTTGTCGACCAACCGATCTTCACTCGTTTGCCAGGAAATCACCGTGTCAGCACTGGCATATTTCTCCAACGTCCAATCAAAACCAAACAAACCAAAACCGGTTAATCCGCTGTAATCAAATTCAACCACACTACTCAGCAAGAGCGGGTTGGTACTCTTCAAATCGCCTTCGGCTAGCAATGTAATCTCGGCTTCGAAGTTCACTCCTGCGCCATCCACCGGCGCAAGTCGACCCAGTGCATCTAGAATCTTCGCGTTGTTCTCCGACGAGTCATTCCGCAACGCCAACGCTTCTTTTGCCGACAGCTCCGGCGCAGAAAGTTTTGCCTGATGTGCACGCATCCGCTGCATCGAATCGGCCACCGTTCGATCCACCCACGCATGGCTCGCAGTCAACTCCTCGAGCGATGGAGAGTCAAAAGGCTCGACCATATTGCCAAGCACCACAGGCCCAGAAGGTGCGGCTTCCGCCTTCAAATCTTCACCGGCACTCGCCTCGGGGAGCAATACTTTCTCTTCAGTACTCGACGAACATCCAATCAACAACACAACCAGCGACGCTAGCAACACGCTGCTAACGCCTTTGAAACTCTGCTCTTCCATGGATTCCGCTTCTCTAGTGAGGTTAGGTGCTTGTAGGTAAAATAGGCCGCTCCCGGCGAAGCAACCAATCTAGGCAAACTACTAAAGCGCGCATCGTATCCCAATCCGCTCGCAAGGGTCAATGACAGAACACTCTTCCAAAGACAAATCAAAGTTTCACGGTGCCTAGTTTACCGAGTAATCGGTCGAATTGATAAGCGTTTCCCCTGATAGAAAAGGTGAGGTTGCGGCTTCAGCAAGCCTCAGTAGGCGAATAGTACCTTGCGAATGCAGGCCAGAGGTGGGCCACTGGCAGGGCTCGCGGCCATGCCGTTCGACAGACCGACTACAAATACCTATGGCTGTTAGGCACTGCTCTTTGAGTTTAGAAGTCTAGTTCGAGGTTGTCGGTGCCTATCCGGATATCTGGGAATATCTTACGGACGCTGTCGATATCGAGTTTCTCATCGTCAGTGCTCATCGGATTGAGATGGACCAACACCAAACGACCTACGTTGGCTTTGGCGGCAACTTGTGCGACTGAGGTAAGGCAACTGTGGCCCGTAAGTTCCGCCTGTTCGGTCATGCCATCGCCGAAGTGACATTCGTGGATCAAGAGATCGACCCCACGGATTTTTTCGAGGTAGTCGGCATCGGTCGAGGCGGTCGTGTCGGTGACATAGGCCATCGATCGATCATCCCAGTCAATGCGAAAGCCAAGGGAACCACCTGGGTGTTTTAGCGGAAAATGGGTGAGCACTGCTCCATCACGCAAAGTGACTTTAGAGGCGAGCGGTTGCATCTCAAACGGTGGCAAGACAGGAAAAAGATGCTTAGAGAAAAGATGTGTACGGATTGCGTCGAGCTTGGGCTGCTCGCCATGAACACGGACATGCTTCATTTCTCGCTGATGAAGCACATCAAACATGAAGGTGAGTCCAATGACGTGGTCAAGATGCGCATGCGTGAGAAAGATATCCAGCGTGTCTGTGATCAGATGTTCGCGAACCCGATAGAGCGCCGTCCCTGCATCAAGCACGACGCCAAGCTCTGGAAGCATCAGGCAGGCAGTATGCCGACGATCATTGGGGTGGTAACCGACAGTTCCCAGCAACAACAGTTTCACGGTAGCCTCTACTCCTAGGGAAAAGTACGATGGTCATTGTACTCGTGGTGCTGTTCAGAATCTATGATTGTGCAAATGCGGAATTAAGGCTACTCAAGTGAAGAGATCAGCGAGATTCAAGTATCGATATTTTAGGCGAGGCCACGTTGCTATCAAAGTGGCAATTGGTTTAGGTGTTCTAGGCTTGTTGGTGGTTTGGCTTGTGCTCTTTCGCCCGGCTAGCGGTCCCAGTGTGGTGGTTTACACCGCACTGGATCAGGAATTCTCTGAACCGGTTTTTGCAGAATTTACCCGACGAACGGGGATCAAGGTTCTCGGTAAATTCGACACCGAATCGACAAAGTCCGTGGGACTCACCCAAGCGATTTTTGCCGAGCACGCACAGCCCCGATGCGACGTATTCTGGAATAACGAGATCGTCAACACCCTACGGCTCGACCACGCAGGCTTGTTAGCACCGTATCACGCAACAGGTGCATCAGTATTTCCACAACAATATCGCTCGACTCATGGGACTTGGCATGGCTTTGCAGCACGGGCACGGGTATTGATCGTCAACACTGATTTGGTCGCAGAAGAAGAACGACCGACTTCAATTTTGGACCTAACGAACCCTCGATGGAAAGACAAAGTCGGAATCGCGAAACCATTGGCAGGCACCACTGCCAGTCATGCGGCTTGCTTGTTTGTCGCATGGGGAAAAGAGCGAACCGAAGATTTTTTTCGTAAGGTTCGAGGCAACGTTCGGGTGATGGCTGGTAACAAACAGGTGGCACGTGGAGTTGCAATGGGAGAGCTTGCATTCGGTTTGACAGATACCGACGATGCCATTATTGAAATTGAGCAAGGGTATCCGGTCGCTATTATTTATCCCGACCAGGGTGAGAATCGGTTAGGGACGTTGTTCATTCCGAACACAGTATCGATTATTGCCGACGCACGTCACGCGGAAGCTGCGCAACAGTTGGTCGACTTTTTGCTTAGCCCGATGGTCGAAGGCATGTTGGCCAAAGGGCCGAGCGCACAGATCCCCTTGAACCCTACCGTCGAGCAATTGCCACGAGTGGAAACTCCTCGTACCGTGCGAGCGATGCAGGTGGATTTCGAGGCAGCCGCGAAGGGGTGGGGTACGGCGGCGGAATTTTTACGTCAAGAATTCACTGCCGCAGAATAGGGCGAATTTAACGCGACACTTCGAACCGCTTCGATTGGCACGGGGTTAGAGACCACGCCGATGTCGGCGAGGGGCACGTTTGCCTGGTGGCAGTGGTTTTTTGGGCGTTTCTTCGTCGTCCGAAGAGTCTGCCTGAGGTGGTGCCACTTGGGCAACGGTTTGGAAGCCTTCGATTTCGGCGCGATTCAACAAGGTGTTGATCAACATCTCAATCCGGGTCAGCTCATCGCCTTGTTCAGGAGTTACGAAAGAGAACGCAATGCCCTCGCGCCCCATGCGCCCAGTACGTCCTACGCGGTGTACGTAGTCGTCTGAGGATTGAGGAAGATCATAGTTGATGATGTGTGAGATGTTCGTCACATCGATTCCTCGGCCAACGACATCCGTCGCAACGAGGATACGAACTTTACCGCCACGGAAATCTCGCATCACGCGGTCGCGGGCCGATTGCGCCATGTCGCCATGAATGCAGTCGACGCCCTTCAACTTTCTCGACAGTTTGCGATGATTGCGATCGGTGCCCCGTTTGGTGCGGCAAAAAATGATCGCTTGCTCAGGTTTCTCTCGCTCTAAAAGTCGCAAGAGCAAATCAAACTTACGATCTTCTTCCACGGTAAAATAGTGTTGCTCAATCGTATCGACAGTTTTGGATGATGGAGAAAAATCCATCACCTCAGGATTCGTCATGTATTGCTTTGCCAAGCGTTCGACACCCGGAGCAACCGTAGCACTGAGCAGCAAGGTCTGGCGTTTGCGGGGACAACGCCGCAAGATTTTTTCGATGTCAGGTCGAAAACCGATATCGAGCATGCGATCTGCTTCGTCGAGCACCACACATTTAAGCTCGTCAAGAATCAGTGTCCCGCGAGATAGGTGGTCAATCACTCGGCCTGGTGTGCCAACGACAATATCGCTCCCGCGCTCAAGCTGTGAGATCTGAGCACGTATGGGTTTGCCACCATAAACGGCTATACATTTAGTTTTTCGCCCCTTCGCCAGTTTGCTGATTTCGTCACAAACCTGGACAGCTAACTCGCGCGTCGGTACGAGCACCAAAGAGCGAGGTTTGGGTCCTTTGGCAGGTTGGCCATAGAGCTCTAGGATAGGAATGGCAAAGGCGGCAGTTTTGCCGGTTCCCGTCCGTGCTTGGCCTAGCACGTCGATACCCTTGATGGCGTGGGGAATGATTCCTGCCTGGACGGGGCTAGGAGTGTGGTATTCCGCCGCAGCCAACGAATCGAGCATCACCTCCGAAAGATCGAGCTGATCGAAACTCTCTGCTGGTGGAGGCAGGGTCGAGGCGTCGTCGGGTTCGACTTGATTTGTGGCCACTATGAGTGTGTTTCCTGGTCGAACAACCAGCAATAAGAGGCTGAAAAGCCCGCTGGCAGAGACCTGTCGAGGCAATTCAGATTGCCGAAAGGAGGGAATAATGAGCGAGACAGGCTATCATGGCAAAGCCTAGGGGTCAACGCAGGCCGGTATGGAGGAAAGGATGGTGTCCTCTAGGTTGGTGCTGCCCAGGCTTCCAGAAGACGAGTTTGATCGGCAAAAGCTTGGCTATCAACGTCGATCGGGCTTTTGAAGAAGCTGCTCAAGAACGTCAAAGCACCGGTTTCTCCCCGTTCTCGTGCGATTAAGGCGAAGCGTGCCAAATCGAGTACCAGCGGGGCAGCAAGTATCGAATCACAGCCTTGCCATGTGAATTGCAGCATCATCCGGGTATTCAAGAAGCCACGAAAATGAATGTGGTCCCAGGCAGTTTTCCAGTCGGCAAGGCTGTGAATATGTTCGATAGAAACCAGCGTCTGGGGCGCGTAGCCCAGTATCTCTTTCAGCAGATGATCCTTGCTTTGTACTTTCGAACTTTTGTTGCCAGGTTCGTCCAGTACCTTGCCATCGAGGTTGCCAATGATGTTGTGTCCTACCCAGCTTAAAACTTCGAGGTTGCGCGATGCAAACATGGGGGCCAACACACTTTTGAGAAGCGTTTCTCCCGTTTTGGCGTCGCGACCAGCATGGCGCGTGCCTCGCAGTCGGGCCAGTTCATCGATCCCGGCAGGTGTGGCTCCCAACGAGGGCGTAAAATTGATATAGCTCATCCCCAGGTCTAAAGCTGCGATCGCGTAGAGGCTACTGGCGGGCAGCGGGCATTCTGGCCTGTCGAGCAACTGCTCGGTTTTTGACCAAGTGGATGGCCAGACCGAGGTGGCAGGGGGTGGCTCTGTCGAAGCGAGATTGACCACCACAACGTGGTCGAGCTTGTGCTGTTCGCAAAATTCTTCGAGGTCAGACTTTACACGAGCAATTGCATCGCGGGGGCAAAGTTGGTCGTCAGCATCCCCCGGAGCAAGTTCGCGGATTGTGTGGCCAACATTCCAAAGAATACCGGGCTGAATGTTGCGGTCGATTTGCTCGAAATCTTCGTCACAGGCAGCCAGTAGATCAGCATCAAACACCCGGCTTTCGCGGTAGAGACGATCTGCCTCGCTGCGTAGAGTAGTTTGGCGGATTTCGTGTCCACCCACGACGAATTGGTCCCACCCGGGAAAAGAAAGGTGCGAAAAACAAGAAAGAGCGGTGACTAGCCCCTTTTCGCTGGTCATTTGGCGACGCAAAGCCGTTAGCCCAACGATTGTCGAGGTTGCAACGCCACCACGGGCACCGATTAGCCAAATTCCGAACCTAGGAGCAGGCATTTGCATTCTATGGGGTAGACGTCGACATGCCCATTGACGCGAGAACGCCAAGGCACCACTTGGAACAGCTGTCGACAGGGCTTATCATTGTCGCATGAGCCGGCGCACAGCGTCAACGACCAAGATTTTGGCCTGGCCGGCGAACGTGATATTTTTTAGGCGTGCCCACTACCCACCGATTTCATTTTATCCGCAAGAGAATTTGATGTTAGAAGCGATTCAACCCGCCCCGCGCGATGCCATTCTAGGACTCACAGCCGCTTTTCGCGAAGACCCGCGAAGCGAAAAAATCAACCTGAGCGTAGGGGTCTATCAAAACGAGTTGGGCGCGACACCCACGCTTGAGTCGGTTCGCATTGCCGAACAACGGTTGGCCGAGGCAGCTACGAGCAAGTCGTATCTGCCAATCCCCGGCGCGCCCGAGTATGCAGAGGTTGTGCAAAAACTAGCTTTTGGTGCCAAGCACGAAGCGGTGCAGTCGAGCCGAATCGCCACTGCCCATACCCCAGGTGGAACAGGCGCGTTGCGAGTGGCGGGCGATTTTCTTAAGACCAATTTCCCCAACGCCACCCTTTGGCTAAGCGATCCCACTTGGCCCAACCATCCAAACATCTTTGTCGCCGCTGGCGTACCGATGAAAAGCTATCCTTATTTCGACAAAGAATCGAACGGGTTGGCAATCGAGCCGATGCTCGAAGCGATCAGCAAGATGCCAGCAGGCGATGTCATCTTGTTGCACGGCTGCTGTCATAACCCAACGGGGATTGATCCCACTGCTGAACAATGGAAGCAAATCGCCGAAGCGGTTTACGCACAAGGCCTACTGCCCGTACTCGACTTCGCATACCAGGGGTTTGCCGATGGGATCGAGGAAGACGCAGCCGGCTTGCGAGCTTTCGCTCAGCCTGAAGCAGAATTGTTGCTGTGCAGTTCGTTCTCCAAAAATTTTGGTTTGTACCGCGAAAGGGTAGGGGCCCTTTCGATTGTTTGCCCTTCAGCCGACGCGGCTAGTGCGGTGCAAAGCCAAATGAACCGCGTGATTCGTTCGAACTACTCGAACCCACCAGCCCATGGCGGAGCGATCGTCAATAGCGTGTTGCGAGACGACGCCCTACGAGCCAGTTGGGAAAAAGAAGTCGCTACCATGCGAGAGCGCATCAACGGCATGCGCCAGCAGTTGGTCGAGGCACTAGCCGCCCAAGGCGTACCCGGCGATTATTCGTTCATCACCCGCCAACGCGGCATGTTTTCGTTCACCGGGCTCACCAAAGACCAAGTCGAGACCCTTCGCGAAAAACATGCAATCTACATCGTCGGCTCGGGCCGCATTAACGTGGCAGGCCTCACGCCGACGAATATCGAGCGGGTAGCCGAAGCGATTAGCGAGGTAGTAGGTCAGCCCGCGTAGAAGTCGGGATGCAAACGGCATTTTCACCACCTCAAAAAAGGGGTTCCAAGTAACGTTTTCTTTAGTGATCACAATTTCACTGCCCACGCTCAAGCCCATTATTCTCTCTTTGCCGTCGAGAGCGGTCTTGGGGTATAATCGAAACAGGTGGAGCCAGTGAAGTATGCATGTTGGCGAGCGTTGAGGAGACCTGTACTGTGACAACAATTAATGAAATTCAGTCTGCTATCGAGTCACTTCCTCGCGAAGAGTATGCGCGTCTAGTAGGCTGGATTCGTGAACGCGATTGGGAGGCATGGGATAAACAATTAGCACAGGACGCTTCTTCTGGGAAACTGGATTTCTTGGTTGACGAGGCTACGGCTGAGAAGAAACAAGGGAAATTGAGGCCGTTGTAGGATGCATCGAACCACGAACCGCTTTTGGACCTGTTTCGAGAGCCTCTCCGCCGATGTTCAGAAGCTGGCGAGAAAAAACTTTTCGCTTGTTCAGGGAGATCCCGACCACCCTTCTTTACACCTCAAAAAAATCGGCAAGTTCTGGTCAGCAAGGGTCGGCCTCCATCACCGAGCACTCGCTGTGGAAGATGACAAAGACTTTCTCTGGGTCTGGATTGGTCGGCACGAGGAATATGATCGCCTGCTAAAAACCAGATAACCATAGAGCACTAGGCCTTATCAACGAGCTACCCCTCGCAGGCTCATTTTGCTACGCTCATAAGACGTCTTTACCAACTTTGTAGAATCCTCGGCATGAGGAAATCGCCGTGAACATCCTGTTCGCTACTGCTGAAGCAGTGCCGTTTGCTAAAACCGGTGGCTTAGGAGACGTTTGCGGCAGCCTGCCTCGCGAATTGGCGAAGCTCGGGCATCAGCCGACACTCATCCTGCCGGCCTTTCGGCAAGTCTTCGAGGCGGGAATCCATATCGAGTCGACGGGCATCACGATCGAAGTGCCGATCGGCCAGAAGCGAGTTCAGGGACGAATACTTCGCAGTCAACTGCCCAACTCAGAGGTGCCAGTCTACTTTGTCGAGCAGGCGAACTACTACGATCGTCCCCAGCTCTACGGAGAGGACGGCGAAGACTATCGTGACAATTGCGAGCGATTTACGTTCTTTAGTCGTGCGGTGTTCGAAGCGATCGTGGCGCTCGATCTTGAGGTCGAAGTACTTCATTGCCACGACTGGTGCGCTGGGCTGATTCCAGCCTATCTAAAGACGTTGTACAGTGAGCGACCGCCATTCGATTCCATTGCTTCGCTTTACACGATTCATAACTTGGCTTACCAGGGCAACTTTTGGCACTGGGACATGGCGCTCACCGGCATCGATTGGAAATACTTCAACTGGCGCCAGATGGAGTTCTACGGCAACTTGAGTTTCATGAAGACGGGGATTTCTTTTGCCGATGCCGTGAGCACTGTGAGCCCCACCTATGCGTCTGAAATTATGCGTCCCCCGCTCAGTTGTGGTCTCGAAGGCGCGCTCCAGCATCGGCAGGAAGACTTGTTTGGCATCCTCAACGGCGCAGACTACGCACACTGGAACCCAGCGACCGACTCGTTTTTGGGCAAGAATATTTATGACGCGACGAGTTACGAAACGGGCAAGGCAGCATGCAAAGTGGCCTTACAGCGAGAGGTGGGTCTACCCGTCGATCCCGACAAACCACTGCTTGCCGCAGTGGGACGACTGGCCGACCAAAAAGGCTTTGACTTAATCGCTCGAGTGATGAAGCAATGGGCCCAGCAATCAGACGCCCAGTGGGTAATTCTTGGCACCGGTGACCCCAAGTATCATCAAGTGCTGGGGCAGTTAGCTGCCGATCATCCCGAAAAAATTGCCGTTCGGCTCGAGTTTTCCAACGAACTGGCCCATCAGATTGAGGCCGGCGCCGACATGTTTCTAATGCCCAGCCAATACGAACCTTGTGGACTCAATCAACTCTATAGCTTGAAGTACGGCACCGTCCCGATCGTTCGGGCAACGGGGGGCTTGGCCGATACCGTGGTGGATTCTACATCCGAAACGCTCGCCCAAGGCACGGCCACCGGTTTCAGCTTTTCTGAGTACACCTCGTTAGCTCTTTCAGAAACACTCTACCGAGCATGCAGCCTGTTCGCTGACAAGGCAGCTTGGCAACAACTCGTGAAAACGGGCATGCAGCAAGATTGGTCTTGGAACCATAGTGCTCAGCAATACGTTGAGCTCTACGAGAAAACGTGCTCTCGTGCGCATCAAGGGGTTCTGAGTTGACCTACGTACCGGTTTCAGAGTTACGTACAGATCCAATCTCCGGTCGAAAGGTGCTAATCGTCGAGGGGCGCGCCGGTCGACCGAGCGATTTTCTCGTACCAAGTTCGACACCCGCACGGCAAGCCGCAGCGGAAGACAATTGCCCGTTTTGTGTCGGAGCCGAGCGCCAAACACCCAGCCCGTCGCTCGAGGTGTTCGACAAGGTTGGTAATTGGCAGGTTCGGGTGATTCCGAACAAGTATCCAGCGGTGGCAGCCCATTTAACAATCCCTGAATCGAGTGGTGTGCAATCCCCTTTCTCTCCGCCAGAGCAAGCCTATGGTGCGCATGAGGTGATCATCGAGTCAGCTCGTCATGTCCAAGATGTCACAGAAATTTCCGTTGAACAACTAGCAACTGTTTTGCAAGTTTATCGAGATCGTTTGAAGCATTGGTCCACCGATCCGCAAATACGTTATGTACAGATATTCAAAAACGTTGGCTTCGCAGCAGGGGCCACGCTTGAGCATATCCATAGCCAAGTCGTTGCCTTTCCATTTATACCGGCAGCCTTAGAAAACGAAATGCGGGGCGCAAGTGAGTACTACCAACGCCACCAGAGGTGTCTAGTTTGTGATTTGCTTGCCCAGGAACTCGATCAGCGCACCCGACTAGTATTCGAAGAGGGGCAATTCGCGGCATTCTGTGCCTACGCTGGACGGCAGCCCTATGAGACCTGGATTCTGCCTACCAAGCACCAGTCAGACTATCGCGAGCTAAGCAACGACGACGCTTTTTCGCTAGCAAAAGTTCTAAACCAAGTCCTCAGAAAACTGCATGTTGTGTTGCCAGAATTATCGTACAATCTCCTTCTGCGTACGGTGCCTTTTGGTGAAGAAGAATCGGCACCCTACCATTGGCACCTAGAAATCGTACCGCGAACTACCCATCTAGCGGGGTTTGAGTGGGGAACAGGGCTCTTTATCAATCCACTTTCGCCAGAAAGAGCGGCTAAAATGCTTCTGGAAGCAGCGGTCTAAACGCAGATAGGCTGATTC
This sequence comes from Planctomycetota bacterium, assembly GCA_029259945.1. GTDB lineage: Bacteria > Planctomycetota > Planctomycetia > Pirellulales > Lacipirellulaceae > Bythopirellula. The sequence goes on along the minus strand of JAJDEF010000008.1, from coordinate 112,784 downwards.
AGTAAGATGGGTTGGCTTCGGTGCTTCTGAGGTCTGTAGCATCTGGTGAGACCGAGTCGGTCGATTTTGCCAATCAATCCATAAAGATGAGCAGCTACCTGCTAGCCGAACTCTCGCTGACCAGCAATCTTAAGAGAAACCCACCGACTGATAGTACACTCTCAAACGCGACAGCCATCCAATATCACCATGAATCATCCGCTACGTCTTGTACTCGTACTGCACAACCATCAGCCTGTCGGCAATTTTGACGGCGTCTTCGAGCAAGCCTACCAAGATAGTTACCTGCCATTCCTTGACGTTTTTGAACGTTACGAGCAGCTACAAATCGGGCTGCACACCAGCGGTTCGTTGATGGAATGGCTCGATGCCAATCATCCAGAATACGTCGACCGCCTAGCCGCGTTTGTTGCCAACGGTCGGATTGAAATTCTTGGCGGCGCCTACTTCGAGCCCATTCTGGCAATGATTCCTTCGCGAGATCGCGTGGGCCAGATTACCGCTTACACCGAGTGGCTACAGCAACGTCTCGGGGCAACGATCCGTGGCATGTGGGTGCCTGAACGGGTGTGGGAACAATCGATGGCCAGCGACTTAGTGCACGCAAACATCGAATACACCCTCCTCGACGATTTCCATTTCAAAAATGCCGGTCTGAACGAAGAGCAGCTCCACGGCTACTACGTTACCGAAGACAACACCAATGTTCTCAAGGTACTGCCTGGTAGCGAACCAATGCGCTACATGATTCCTTTTCAGCAGCCAGAAGAAAGTATCAACTATCTCCGCCAGATCGCTGAAAGCCACCCTGGGGCGGTCGTTGTTTTTGGCGACGATGGCGAGAAATTTGGTACTTGGCCAGGCACCAAAGAACACGTCTACGATCGCGGATGGTTGGCGCAGTTTTTCGATGCCCTGGTGACCAACGACGATTGGCTCAAAGTCACGACTCCTAGCGAGGCCATCGGCAGCGTTCCGCCACTCGGCAAACTTTATATTCCCGAAGGCAGTTATCGGGAAATGACCGAATGGGCTTTGCCAGCAGCCAAAATTAACGAATACGAAGACATCCACCACGATCTTGAGCAGCAAGGCCAGTGGCAGCGTATTTCACCATTCGTGCGCGGCGGATTCTGGCGCAATTTCAAAGTGAAATATCCCGAAACCAACGAGATGTATTCCCGCATGCAGATGGTCAGTGGTCGACTGCAAGAGGTCGTTCGCCAGGGGGGCGGTGGCGAGTTGATCGATCAGGCTCGACTGGAGCTTTACCGTGGACAATGCAATTGTGGCTTCTGGCATGGGGCGTTCGGAGGCACTTATTTACCACACCTTCGCAACGCGATTTACAATCATTTGATTGCTGCAGATAACTTGCTCGATCAAGCCGAGGGCCGTGGTTGGCAAGCCGATCAGCAATCTTGGGTTGAATTGGATGCTGACGATTACAATTTAGATGGACGTCCCGAAATCCGTTTGGCAAACAAACGTTTGATGACATTGATCGCGCCAGTTGAGGGTGGGCAGCTTTACGAACTCGACGTCAAGTCGATCTGCCACAACCTACAAGCAACACTCACTCGCCGTTCCGAGTCTTACCATCGCAAAGTTTTGCAAGGCCCTTCTTCTGCCGAAGGCGATGTGGCCAGCATCCACGACCGCGTAGTGTTCAAACAGGAAGGCCTCAACGAACGGCTTGGTTGCGATAGCTGGAAACGCAATTCGCTGGTCGATCATTTCTATCCTCCAGACGTTTCCCCGACGAATGTCGCGTCGGGCGAGGCCACTGAGCAGGGCGACTTTGTGCATGGGGCGTACGAGGCCAAACTGCGTCGCAGCAAAGACCGTATGCAGCTACAGTTGGTTCGAGAAGGCAACGTCCTGGGACATCCCTTAAAAATCACCAAAGGAGTGACGCTCAACGCCGACGAAGCGGTGCTTGAGATTGCATACCTCCTTGAGAACTTGCCGCCTAATGTCCCCGTCCATTTTGCGCCGGAGTTCAATTTTGCCGGCCTACCGTCAGGCGCCGATGATCGATACTTCCGCGATGCCGAAGGGAATTCCCTTGGCCAACTAGGAAACCAGCTCGACTTGGCTGATACGAACCACTTAGGCTTGGTCGACCAATGGCTCGGCATTGATGTGGGCCTGGCATTCGATCGAGCTACTTCTGTATGGACCTATGCCGTCGAAACAGTCAGCCAATCGGAAGGCGGTTTCGAGCTTGTCCATCAGTCGGTTGCAGTCGTCCCTCATTGGCACGTCGTCGCCGACGCCAACGGCTGCTGGAGTGTCACCATGCGCCTCGCCCTCGACACCCAACTCGCCGAACAACGCATGGTCGAAGCAGCCGCAGTCGCTTCAGTTTGAACGTAACCATCCACGTTTCGGTTGTGTAGCACTTGGCGCAATTCTTACTTTTTCAGCAGACCGCGTAGAGCAGGTTCTAGGTTGGAGTGTTGGAAATCGAATCCGGCTTCAGTTAATTTTTGAGGTAGGACGTGGGTGCTGGCTAGGAGCAGCGAATCGGCCATTTCTCCAAAGAGCAGCCGGGCGGCAAAGGCGGGCATGGGGGAAATAGTCGGGCGGCGGAGCACCTTACCTAGGGCCTTGGTGAAGTCACGATTGGTGACGGCGTGGGGCGCGACAAGATTGATCGGGCCGTCGAGCGCGTCGTTGGCGAGGATGAAGGGAATCGCTTGAACCACGTCGGACAGCGAGATCCAACTGAAATGCTGGTGGCCATTGCCGATGCGCCCGCCCATGCCGAGCTTGAATGGGGTGAGCATGCTAGAGAGCGCGCCGCCGTCGGGGCTAAGCACGACGCCGATGCGTAGATTGGCGACGCGGATCCCTGCATCGCGGGCCGCTTGGCAAGCGTGTTCCCATTGCAGGCAGACTTCGGGCAGAAAGCCATCCCCGGGGGGCGAAGATTCGGTGAGCTGCTCGTTGCCCCGATTGCCATAAAAGCCGATCGCCGAAGCGCAGGCGAAGACTGCCGGTTTGCGGTCGAGCTGGGCGAGGGTTTCGCTGAGCAGGGTGGTGCCTTGGGTGCGGCTGTCGAGAAGCTGTTGCTTGTAGGCAGAGGTCCAACGTTTGCCAGCGATGTTGGCGCCAGCGAGGTGGATGACCGCATCGAGACCTTCGAGACGGTCGCGGTCGATTTTTCCGGCGGCGGGATCCCACTCGGTTTCTGTTTTTGGGTCGTTGACCGCGCGGCGAACGGCGCGAACGACTTGGTGCCCGGCGGCTTCGAGAGCTTGGACGAGAGCGGGTCCGATCAAGCCGGTAGAACCAGTGACGAGGATGGTTTTAGGTGAGGCGTTCATGGCGCCCCTAGATTTACCACGGATGGACGCAAATGAACACGGACTTGAACGCCGAATTATTTGGCGCAGCGGAAACTGGTTTGGTTGGAGGTTTGGCTGGGAAGGGCGGGGCTGCGATGGGCGATTCTTAGTTGGTGGTTCGTCGCCGTGGAAAGCCAGCTTCCGCCTCGACGTAGGCGATTTTCGCCCTGGGTAGGGCCGACCGGGTTTTTTGTGGGACTGTGTCCGTAGTAGTCAGGCTGGTAGCGGTCGGCGCACCACTGCCAAGCGTTGCCGACGATGTCGTAGAGTGCAAACCGATTAGGCGGATAGGTTTTTACCGGTGAGAGCCCCAAGAACCCATCATCGCTTTGATTGCCGCCAGGGAACGTGCCTTGCCAGTAATTCGCCCGATATTGCTTGCGAGGCGTCAATTCGTGGCCCCAGGGGTAGCGGCTGTCGTTGATGCCGCCACGGGCAGCAAATTCGTACTCGGCTTCGGTGGGTAGTCGTTTGTTTGCCCAAGCGGCGTAGGCGTTGGCGTCGTACCACGAGACGTGGACAACAGGATAGTTTTCTCTGCCGGCGAGCGAACTTGTGGAGCCTTTGGGATGTTGCCAGTTGGCGCCGATGACTTGCTGACCGATGCCGGTGTGCGGGTCGAAGACTTGCGAATGCCCTTGCCGTTCGGCCGTGGTTTGATGATTTGTCTGCCCGACGAACTGGGCAAACTGGCGATTCGTGACCGGGGTTTCGTCGAGCCAAAAGGAATCAATCTGCAGGGTGTGGGCAGGTCGTTGGTCGGCGGAATTGGGGCGAGGACTCCCCATGACGAACGTGCCGGCAGGGATGAGAACCATTCCTGCAGAGGTGTCGAGCGCGAGTGGAGAGAAAGATGGGGCGGCAGTGCTGATGCGTTCGAAGTGCCGTACACCGAGCGCGATCGGCCCGGGGAGAACCAATAGAAGGGCCCACCAGTATCGGTGTCGGCTTCGTGGCATACGGTTAGGGATGAGAGGTCAGGGGTCAGTGCTTTTTGCGATACTCTTTGCTTGCTTTTTCTAGGGTACGTCGTTCGCGCCAGGTGAGGCTGTCTTGCCCCTCGGTTTGGATTTTTTTCAGGATTTCGTCAACCCGTTGTTCGGTTTCAGAATCATGATCGGTGGGTTTGTGAATATGCAGACTCGTGCGCGATCGTGGTCGTGGAAGCGACCAGCCTTGTGGAAGCCACTGTTCGAGTTTCCATCCGTTGCGGAAGTAGAGATAAGCAAACAGCGCACCGCCCAGATGTGCGGTGACAGCTACATTGCTCGTTCGATTGAGAGCCTCGAAAAAATCGTGTCCGATAAAAAAGATGGCAAAGGCCCAGGCAGGGATGGGAAATAAGCCCAAGATATAGATTTTTTGTCGGGGGAAGTTGAGCGCGAACAAAATCAAGACGGCGCTAAGCCCCCCCGATGCGCCGAGCATTTGGATAGGCATCTGTGTTTTGTTGGCAAAAAACTCGGCGGCGTACCACGCACCTCCCGCAAATACGATGGCGTAAAGATAGAAGGCCAAGTATTCGCGGCGGCCATATCTCGATTCCACCGTACGCCCGAACATCCAGAGGCCGAACATGTTGAAGAGGATGTGCGGGAAATGCCCGGGATCGTGCAGGAAGCCGTAGGTGAGAAACTCGAAGATTCGCCAGGGCTGGGCGAGTGCATTGCCGTGGAGAGAGAAAAGGCTGGTGACCCAACCATTCGTGAATATCTGAAGGAGGTAGATGCCCGCCGTCAGTAGCACCAGGTTGGTGGTGAGCGTGCGTGCCCCGCCGAGGTGAATCCCCGGCTGCCAACGGCCATCATCGCGTCCATAGTCTCGGTCGTAGAGTCCCATGACAGCAAGGGTACAGAGCGAGGGGCAAGGCGAAAAGGGGAGTCCGCGATAGCACCGTTTGACAGAATGCTAGGGGGTGGGAGTTTCGACGCCGGCAGGAGCAGGAGCGGTTTGGTTGATCTGCTGAATCTGGCCGAGTTGAAGATTCGTCAGCTGTCGAGCGATTTGCGAGTTTTCTTTGAGTCTCTCATCGATCTGTTTTCTGGCGTTAGTAAGCATATTGAGCACCCGGCTACGATGGGTCTCGATGGCTTGGCGGTCGTGTTGCATCCCATCAAGGTCAGCGGAGAGCATCTCTTTTTGCTCCTGGCGAAATTTCCCAAGTCGTTGGGCACTCTCGATCGACTCGGCGAGTTTGGCATTGTCTTCGGTGGTTGCTTGGGTTCTTGCCAACAGTAGAACACGCTGTTGCGCTAGCTCGGCAAAAAGGTAGGCGTAGTCGCGTAGCGGTCGATCGTAGAGGCGTTTGACAGCTTGATCGAGGTCTTCTGGGCCGAGGGGCTGATCATTTTCGTCGAGGCCGACCACTTCGAATTCGTTGTCGTCCGCTGTGGCGGGCGTGCCGTGACGAAGATATTCGTCGACCGTTTCGGCGGGCATCATTTGCCGCAACTCTTCTTCAGGCATGCCTGCAAAGAGGGAATGTCGATCAGCAGGCATCGTTTCGTAGAGACTCCAGGGACCTGGGCTTTCGACGAGTCGTTGGCCGGTACGTGGATTGATGAGCTGGACAGGTTCAAGAACCACGCCAGAGTCTTTGGCTTCGATCACTCGGAATTCGCCGAGGAATTGTTTGCCGGTGGAGGGTTCGACCGCAGCAGTGGGGTCGTCGAGATTGGGTTCGACCGCTTCAAAAGCAAAAACGATCGTGCTCTCGGCCAAGCCGTGAGGATTGGGTTGTGCGATTTTCACTTCGACTTGGCCTTGGTCGTCGACTTCGCCGACGGGCATCACTTGTCGCCAAACGCGTCCGCGATCGCGGGCAACCATCTGCAGGCGATGCTCAAGATCGAGGGTGCCCTGGGTATCGCCTGAACCGTGGAGGAGATTTTCGTGTTGTGTGTTTGCATTGGTTAGATCTTTTTCCAGCTTCGGTAATTTTGCGCGAAGGACATGATGGGTGCGAACCGTTTCGGCAGCCAGAAACAAGAATCCAACGCCAGCGAGCGTAATGCAAACAACAAGTGTTAACTGGCTCCAGTGCCAGTGTTTATTGCCAATAAAAGGCGCGATCATCCCGGCCAGCAGGGCGAGCACTAACACAATTTGTACGACCAGCGTCAAAGGAGTTTCCTTTCAAAGCACAGGGGGCAGTAGATGCTCGCACCAGTATGAGGTGGCGGGCAAATGTTCTACAGGGGGGTAGCTGTAGTAAGCCCCCGTAAGTTCGATCGTAAGTAGGACTTGGGGCAGCGTCAAGTTTTTATGAGGATACTACTTGCGTCAATTTCAGACGTATCGCGTCTGAGGGTGGGGGTGGTTCAGATCGGATGGAAAAATCGTTCGATCTGTCCCCATACTACAGGCGTAGGCAGTTGGGCTAAACAGCGATTTTTTGTGACTCAGACAGGGCCGAAACTAGTGAATCGAGCATTTGACGGGTGTGCGCGGCGGTGACACCCAAGCGGAGGAGCGATTGGTCTGGCGGGACCGAGGGGGGGCGAATGCCAGGAACCCAAAAGCCGCGATCGCGAAGGAATTGAGAGATTTGCATGGTGCGGGCAGGTGAGCCGATGGGTAGCGGGATGATTTGACTGGCTGACGCGCCGGTATTCCAGTCAAGTTCGTGAAGTCGGTCACGAAGGTATTGGGCATTCTCGAGAACGGTGGCTCGGCGGTCAGGTTCGGCGTGGACGAGGTCGAGAGCAACAAGCCCCGCGGCACTGATCGCAGCAGGATGCGCGGTAGAGAAGACATAGGTGCGAGCCCGATTGGCCAACCAGCGAATGAGCGAGGCGCTGCCGTAGACGAATCCGCCCGCCGAGCCGAGCGCTTTGGCGAAGGTGCCGACGCGTATATGAATGTGCTGTTCGAGTACGGGATTGGTTGCGGCGAAGTGTTCGGCAACACCGCGCCCATGATCGCCAAAGACGCCAATTGCATGGGCTTCGTCCACCATGAGCATGGCATCATACTTTTCGGCAAGAGCCGCGAGTTGAGGCAAAGGGGCGAGATCGCCATCCATGCTGAAGAGCGAGTCGGTAACGATGAGTCGGCGTCGGTACGGCTCACTTTTGGCGAGTAGTTTTTCGAGGGCATCGACATCGGTGTGTGGGTAGATGTGTCGATCGGCACGGGAAAGTCGGCAGCCGTCGATGATGCTAGCGTGGTTTTTTTCGTCGCCGTAGATGGCGTCGCCTCGGTCGACAAGCGCGGGAACGATTCCCGCATTGGCGGCGAAGCTGGTGGGGAACAGCAGCGAGGCATCGACTTTAAAAAACTGGGCGAGCCTTTTTTCGAGTTGATCGTGGAGTTCTGAGCGGCCACTAACCAGAGGGCTTGCGCCGCGTCCGACGCCCTGTTGTTGGCAGGCGCTGGCGGCCGCTTCGATTAAGCGTGGGTCAGCGGCAAGGCCGAGGTAGTCGTTCGACGCGAAGTTGACGACCTGCACCCCCGCGATTTCGACCGTGGCCCCTGCCGCTTGCAGAGGTGGGGGTAGTTTGCGCAGCAAGTCGGCACTTTCGAGTCGGTCGAGTTCATCGTCTATCCAGAGCAGCGGATCCATGGTTCAATGTTAGCAAAAATGGGGCGGTTTGGGGGGGATTTCAAGCCAGGATGGCTTGGCTATGGCGGTTGTTTTTGCGACGGGAACTTTGGGGGCGTGGATGACGTCTAAGATTTTGTGGAGCCGAGCTTGAGCGACGATGTTCTACCCGATGACGACCAAGCCGTGCAGGATACGCTTGCAGGCGACCCCGAGGCGTTTGGCGTATTGGTCGAGCGTTACCAGGATCGGTTGTTCAACACGCTGGTGCGCGTACTGGGGTCGAGAGAAGACGCGCTGGATGTGGTACAGGACGCCTTTGTCCAGGCGTTTGTGAAATTGGATTCGTTTCGAGGAGCGGCACGGTTTTCGACGTGGTTGTATCGGATCGCAATGAATTTGGCGTTGAGTCATCGTCGGCGACGGCGACCGGTAGCTTCAGTTGACGAGACAAAGACGCAAGTTGGTGAGGAACCGATGGATAGCCAGCCAAGTCCAGAACGCGGGATGATAGAACGCGAGCGAGTTGAAGTCGTGCAGGCTGCGCTATTAAAATTGGGAGCGGAGCATCGCCAGATACTCGTGCTGCGCGAAATGGAAGGTTGCTCGTACGAAACCATGGGCAAGATATTGCAGTTGCCGGTTGGAACAGTGCGGAGTCGATTGTTTCGTGCGAGATTGCAGTTGAAAGCAGAGCTACAGGCCATGTTGCCCGACGAAGTTGAGCGTTCCTAATTGAGAGAGAGTAAGCCGCTGCGCTGGAAATAGTTATGGCAGACACCCAAGCGAATGATGCTTTCGACGATGAATTGCTGAGCGCCTATGTCGATGGCGAGCTGAGCGGCGATCAGGCTGCGCAGGTCGAGCAACGGCTGAGCGTTGATCCCAAAGCAAAACAGCTTGTAGAAGAAATGCGTGCCCTGTCAGACACTTTGCAAGCGATGCCATGTGAGACGGCGAACAAGGATTTACGCGAGGCGGTGTTGCAGCGGACCGTCACATTGCCGCGAGAAGGTCGAGCGACGCGTGGGGTGCGGCGTTGGGGATGGGCCGCGATGGCGTTGGCTGCAGGGCTGTTGTTGATGGTATTTCAGCCGACCGAGGAGCGCGACGGACAGCCCCTGGCGTCAGTAGACGCGAGTCGGAAGGAGGCTGCAGAACCGGCCCCTGAATGGCAAGCATCGATGGCAGCGGATGCGGAAGTCGATGAGGAGATGCTTGAGAATGAAGCTACCTTTGCGAAAACGGTGCTTCCAGAGTCTTCTGCTGCAGCGGTTGACATGGCGGAAGCTGCCCCCACAGTGCCCGTGGTGCCGATTCAGGAGGTTCATCTGGTGCTGGCGGGTGGCGTGGCGGAATTCGACAAGTTGTTAGTAAGTAACGGTCTTGTGCGTGTTGACCGAATGCAACGGAAGGCGGCGGCTCAAGTGGGGCGAGCGCGTAGTTTGAGAATGGAAAATCGACAGCTAGCGGCTGCTATGGAATCTAAGAGGAAAGCTGCTGTGGTGGGAGAAGTATTGGCGGAAGGGACTGCCGAGCAGATGCGTAATATGTTATTTGCTTACCAAACCGACCAACGTCTTTACGGCGAGGTAAGTGATGATGATCGAGAGGGTGGCAGTGTGGTAGGCGGGGCGAGAAAGCTGGAAGCTATGGAGAGGATTCAAGTGCTTTTTATATTGCACCCAGCCCAGCAGACGGCGAAACCGGCTGCGGCGAGTAAGAAGGCCCGAAGTCGTGAGAAGGTTGGTGGTAAAGAGGGCTGAAGACGTTACATTGTCGTGTGGTTTTATTGCTTCCCCCATCTGTGTAAGAAACGAGTTTTCTCATGGCCGATGTAAAAATATCTGTACGCCCGAACGGCCCCTTTTTAGTGGAAGGGTCGTTTACGTTAAACGACTCGCAAGGGAATGCGTTCCCTGTGAATCCTGACAAGCCGGCGATTGCCCTGTGTCGTTGTGGAGCGTCGAAGAACCGTCCGTTCTGTGATGGGGCTCATAAGAGTTGTGGCTTTGAGTCGGATGAGCGGGCGCCAGTGGAATAAGGGTCCGAAGGGGGTATGGCCTCTTGGCTTCATGCGTGGGATTGTCTTTCTTCGCAACGTCACGACCGCTTCATCGACAGCTTATCCCCCGTTTTTTTTCTAGGGTGTGTGTTGGTGGGGTGTGCGCTCTCAAGTGAATTTTGCTTGCGGTAAGGGTTGTGCGTTGGCCGTCGAGTCTGGAGTTGCTTTTTCTTGCCTGCGGAGGGGTTTCGACAGGTAGTTGCCGGGGGAGAGGGCATGCTAGAATCCGCCCCCGCGACCAGACTTTGCAGCCGGTTTCAGAATTAGATTTCGGAGTAGAAGTTTCTGGCCGTGGGATAGTTTTTCGGCATTTTGAAACCGATACAAGGACTCTTCGAAAGGAATCTCCCGCGATGACACCTCAAGAATCGTCGTCTACCCAGCAAGAAAATAACGAATCAACAGAGGCCATCGTCGATGGTGAGCAGCGTGAAGAGTCGACCGCCTCGACAGAGACGGCGACCAGATTTATTGGCCAATGGAACCAGTTGGTGAGTACCACCAACTGGGAAAAGGGCCGAATCATCTGCGATTGGCGCGATGCGTTGATGGCTGAGGGTGTGGCAGTCACCGAGTATTCAGACGAAGCCTGGGCTCAGTTGGTGGGCGGAGTGACCAGTCAACATGTCGGACGACTACGGCGTGTTCATCAACGGTTTGGCGAAGTGTTTGCCCAGTATTCGGGGCTTTATTGGAGTCACTTTCAGGCGGCGCTAGATTGGGACGATGCAGAGATGTGGCTGGAGGGGAGCATTCATAACAGTTGGTCCGTGTCCCAGATGCGAGGCAAGCGTTGGGAAACGCATGGCACCCCGCCTGAAGAGCAACAGCAGGAAACGGACCTCGATCACACCGAGATGGCAGAGTCAGTCGGTGAGGATGCTTCGGTTTCTGAGAACAAAACAGAGCCGATGACGGGTACTGATGGGGTGACACCGACGACCGCTACGATTGAGTCGCCCAGTAAATCGTCAGAGGACTCGCCGTCTGCAGAAGCAGAAGCGCCAGAGTCTGATGCAATTTTACCGGTCGAGAAGCGGACGCGATTGAATGTGAATGTGGAGAGCTTGCCCGACGATTTGGCGGAGGCCTTCGAAAGCTTTAAGTTGGCGATTATTGCCCATCGGCGAGAAAATTGGCGCGATACGTCATCGGAATCGGTGCTGGAATGCCTTGATGCGTTGCGTCAGTTGGCACTGGCAGATGATGAGGGCTAAGGATTTGATTTACCGCAGCGATCGCGGAGAGCGCAGAGTCTGGTGCTTTGTCAAACCTTCATCTTGGATTAGCAGGTGAACGGCAAAGTCGTAATTGCCTGAGATTAAAAAATTGGCTGAACCACAAAGAACGCTGAGAAAATCTTATTTTCATGCACTCTGTGCTGCTCTGCGTCCTCTGTGGTAAATCTTTTCTTCCTGCCTTTTGATTGGTCGTACCGACTTTGCCGTTGTTCTGTGGGCGCTGGGTATTTTTTCTAGGAATCGTTGGCGGCGAATTGCTCGGCGTAGTCGAGTACCCACTGTTCGATGAGTTGCTTGAAGCTGTCGAGGTCGGCATCTTTGAGTAATTGGTAGTGATTTCGGCTGAAATTCTCTTTATTGCGAATCGTCCCCTTCGCGACGAGGTCGAGGACGTGGTATTCGCTGTAGGGGCTGATGGTCAGGACGAGACGGCTGAAAAGGTTGTCTCGGCGTCCCGCGTTGAGCGAGAGATCGTCGCGGCGGATGGCTGCGCCCCAGCCCTTATCGTCGACGACCGTTTCGAAATTAAAACCGGGAAAGTTGTCGGCTAACTGATGCAAGCAGGGTTCGATATGCTCGGTGATCTCTCGACGATAGCTGGAGTGCAGACGCTTGCATTCTTCTTCGCTAAGTGCTTGGGCAGCTTCTTTGCGGGCTTGAGCGCTCTTGGCTTGCTGTCCGCGTTCGGTGGCTCGGTGTAGTCGTTCTTTGAAATTCATTGCTAGCAACTCCATTTTCGTTGGCTTTGCAGGTATCCTACGCGAATTGGTAGGTGTTCTCTACTGCCATTCAGCGGAGCCGCGCGATACGTAGTACGGACTTGCTAGCAGGCGCAAGCAGAAAAGGCAGTAATTTCCTGCCAATTGGTGTAAAGCTCACTGGCGGCACCGCCGATACAACAGACACGAGGGGGGCGTTGTGTCGCTAGGTCGGAGTGCCGGTCTGCGCGTCGTTGATCACAAAAACGAATCGATGGGAAGGAACCCACGACAATGCAGAATACCCATTTGAAGCTATTTCGCGGTCCAGAAGAAACAGAGATCTCACATCACGTGGAAGAAGACGTGGTGACCGTCTCGGTCGGCGAAGCCTTGCCATTGATTGCTGAGGCGATCAAAAGCGAGCGAACCTGGTTGGGCGATTTCGAGCACGACGATATTACGATCTCGCGAGATCTGTACGAAGTGCTATCAGCCTACCAGTATTATCGTCGCCCTTCGGCCTGAGCGCAGGCAGAAATGAAAGTTTGAATCAAATAAAAACAGCCCGAGCGAAAATCGCCGGGCTGTTTTGCTGCGCGGAGCCGTTTTTTAGAACAGTTATTCAGTGGCGCTAGTGGTCTCGAATCCTGATTGGGTTAACTGGCGTTGAATCGCCGCAACGATGGCGTCGCCAAGCGTTTCGGTGCCCGTTTCTTCAGCCTGACGTTTCTTTTCTTTGGTGAGGTAGGTTTCGCGCTCGCTCGCCAAGCGTTGGATTTTCTTTTGCAACTCGGCACGTTGGGCGGCAAGTTTTTTGACGTGAGCCTTGCGCTGTTCCGAGGCCATTTCTTGGAGTTCTTCGGGGAGTTCTTCGTTCTCGATTTTTTCTAACGCCGATTCATCATCGGCCAACGTGTCGACCAGATCTCGGCCGCGATTGCTGTAGGCTTGCCCCGATTTGACAACGGAACGTCCGACGGCGGCGCCTTCGCTGAGGCTCGAGGCGTTGGCGTCTTGGGCAACTTGGTTTTCTTTGTAACGGGCCTTAGCCTTTTTCGATCCGTACCAGAGGTAGGTTTTGTTGAGTTCGGCGTTGAGGCGGATGATGATTTCGTCTTGCGGGCACTCGATGTGAACGATGGTACGGTCTTGATCGATGTTAAAGAATTCGCCTTCGGTTAGTTGAGCACCGTGTTGCCATTTGCCCTCGATGCCTTGCTGGTTGTTGCCGCAATGAATCGTATTGACGACGATGCCCTGCTCGATGGCTCGGCGACAGGATTGTTGGTAGTCGACGGTGCCTTGGGTGAATGGCTCGTTGCCGGCGATGAAAATGGCCTTGTAGCCGTTGGGTTCTTTCGACCAATCGAGCCGCGTGATGGCTTCGTCGATCACTTGGCCGCAATACTCGTCGCCGCCGTTGGTGGTAAGCGCAAAAAGTGCCTCAGAGAGCTTGTCTAAATCGTCGGTCAGCGGGACTGCTTGTCGGATGTAACCTTCGGAGGCAGGTAAGCCAGTGTTGCCGTATTCGAAGAGGGCGACACGAAGGATCGGAGTCTGGCCGTTTTTCTTAGCTTTGGCAAATTGTTGGACGATGGTCCAGAGTTGATTTTTCGCTTGGCTGATTAAGCCATCCATCGAATTGGAAGTGTCGAGCAGGATGACCACGTCGACGGCTGCACGCTGACCAGTAAAGGGAGATTTTTTCGTCTCCTGAGTAAAGCCAGTTTTTTCGATGTTGATAACCACGGTGGCATCTTTGGCGATTGCCGTGGTCGCCAAGAGGGCGAGCAGCCCGGTTGCGCAAAAAATGAGGGTTCGTAACATGTTGGTTTCTCCGTTCTCAAAAATAGAAATTCCCCGTGTGCTAGTAGGTTGGACGCAAGCGAGCGGGTAGGAGTTCCCAGATTTTTCGGCGATCGCAAGAAAAGTGCGTTTTTGTGGGGATTATGCGAATGCTAGCATGAAGGTGAGACAGGTATTTCTGGCCAGGATGACTAGGCTATGGGTGCGTTCTCAGCGGGCGCTTTTTTCGTGAACAAAATCGACGAGGTAGCGGACATTTTCGACAGGTGTTTGTTGGAGGACACCATGTCCGAGGTTGAAGATATGCCCAGGACGACCAGCGGCGGTATCAAGAACTTGCGTGGCGCGATCAGCGATGGTTTCACGGTCGGCGAGTAGGGTGAGCGGGTCGAGATTGCCTTGGACTGCCCGATCGTGGCCGAGGGTTTGCCAAGCTTCGTCGAGACCGATCCGCCAATCGACGCCAATGACGTCGCCGCCGGCTTCGGCCATGAGTGGCAGTAAAGTGGGATTGCCGGTACCAAAGTGAATGAGCGGCGCGCCGGGAGTGAGCTGGTTCGCGATTTGCTGAACGTGTGGCAAAACGTAACGGCGATAGTCTTCGGGGCCGAGGCAGCCGACCCAACTGTCGAAGAGTTGCACCGCTTGCGCGCCTGCGGCAATTTGTGCATTGAGATAGAGGACGATTGAGTGGGAGAGCCGCTGCATGAGGTCGTGCCAAGCGCTGGGCTCACGGTACATAAGCGTCTTGGTATGCAGGAACGATCGGCTGCTGCCCCCTTCGATGGCGTAGCTTGCTAGGGTGAAAGGCGCGCCGGCAAAACCGATCAGCGGAATCGACTCAGGAAGATCGTTGCGAGTATGGGCAACGGTTTCGACAACAAAATGCAGCGCGTCGACATTTTCTAGTGCAACGATCCGATGGACATCGGCGGCTTCGCGCACTGGGTTGCCGATTTTGGGTCCATCGCCGGCGACAAATTCTAGATCAAGCCCCATCGGTTCAAGAATGGGAAGCAGGTCAGAGAAAATAATGGCGGCGTCGACGCCTAAGCGTTCGACAGCAGTACACATCACTTCGCTGCAAAGCTGTGGATTTTTGCAGAGTTCAAGAAAAGTGGTTTTCTCGCGTACAGCCCGATACTCGGCCATGTAGCGACCCGCTTGACGCATGAGCCAGATGGGGGTGTAGGGGACTTCTTCGCGACGGCATGCTCGCATAAAGGGACTATCGTACCAAGCAGCATTCTGATTGTTGATTTCCATTGCAGTTGAAGAGGCGAGTCGTGCGTCGACGGCAATTTTCCTTTGAACGAGTTGAGTAGCCTGCTGAGCGGTTTCGCGAACGAGGTGCCCCATTTTGCCGTACGAAGATTCCAGATCGATAGCGAGGGCCGACTCGCGGAGCCGTTGGCTGGTGGTGGGCCCGATTGAAGCAATGACAACACGCCGTAATGATTTGCGTAATTCGGTTTCGAGATCGAGTTGATTTGCCACTTGAAGGAGGTGGACCACTTGTTGCGCGGCGGTGAAAAGAAGGACGTCGATTTCGCCGTTGACGATACGTCGGATATTGGCTTCGAGCGGGGCAATATCCTCAGGAAGATCCCAACGGTAGATGGGAACCGATTCGACGGATGCCCCGCGTGCTTCGAGTCCCGCCGTGAGGCTAACATCGGGGATGCCGTATTCTTGAATGGCAACGACGAGGTTAGAAACGGGGAACTGCTGATCGATTGCAGCAAGGATTTCTCGCCATGTGTTGGGTTCGGGAACTCGAACATTGGGAGTGATGCCGAGTTCTTTGAGCGCGGCAGCCGGCTTTGGGCTGCGAGCCACCGTTTGAATGTCGGAGAGAGTATCGAGAAAGTGTTGTCGGTTGACGTGTCGTTCGATGCGATCAACCAGTAGCCGGGTGCCGACGCCAGTCAGAAAGATTACAACGTCGACTTGTCCGGTGATAAGTCGATTCGCGAAGTCGATAACTGGGCGGTCTTCGTCGACAGCAACTTCCCGCATCGAGGGGCTAACAAACGGATCGCCCGCCAAGCGTTCAATGAGTCGAGTCATTTCGGCTGCGCGCCGACTTTCGAAAGCGGCAACACGCAAGCCAGAAAACGAACTAGTGTCAGGCATTGTTGTAAGGTGTGCGTTGGGTGGATGAGATGGAATATGCAATCGTTATGCTAGCCGAGAACGTCGCAAAGCGAAAGCAAGCAGGAGAGTATCGAGAGATCGTACAGTTCACCCAAATGAAAATCTGTCAAGCTATTTTTTGCTTAGAACAGAAACCCGATTAAGTGCGAAAAAACGCAAATGGCTTGACAAAGTAACCGCGGTTCGCAAGTATTACGGCTTGTTAAGAGTTTTAACAGGTAAGTTAAGAATTGATTAGTTAGCACATTCAACCGGGCTTTGGGATAGTGGCCCGTCTTACTCACCTTAAGCCACGATTAAGTCTTGGCTGGCAAGCTTGATTAGGGCGGCGTGGGCTGACGTTTCATCATTGTGTTCGCGGTGGGGGGTGTGCGCGAACTTGTGTTTTTTTATTTGATTTCTACGGAGTTGTTTGTGACCGTTGGAATGTTCGTCGGGGGATGAGCCTTCTCCTGCAGTATTTTTCGATGGACTGGGGCCGAAGTGGACGTGGCTTCTGAGTAACAACTTCTATCGCTCAAGGGGGGCGACCTATCGCTCAAGGGGGGCGACGCCTGAACTGGATCGACAGTTGGCAACTAGTTTGCGGAACGGATGCCCCCTCCTTTTTTTAGTGGCACGGATGGACACCGATTAAGGGTTCAGGACAGGGAGTCTTGGACCCTTTTTCGTTAGATTTACGGATACCGATAGCGGCCCACCTCCATTTTCTCCACGGAATTCTCAAGCCGTCGTGTTGCAGCTATGACACGTTGTCTGTTGGCCTTAGGTTCGAACTTAGGTGATCGTGCTGCGATGCTGCGCGAAGCGGTGAGAGCAGTTGCAGACTTACCTGCTTGCCAAGTTATTGCGCGAAGCCGATGGCATGAAACGACCCCGGTGGGGGGCCCTGACGGGCAGGAAGCCTTTCTTAATGGTGCGTTGCTGTTAGAGACGAACCTCGGGCCGCAGGAATTGGGCTCGGCTATCCTTCGCATCGAAAGGGCGTTAGGACGCAAACGGACTGAACGCTGGGATGCACGGACGATTGACCTCGATTTGTTGCTCTATGGGACAGAGGCAATCAATACGCCTGGGCTGGTCGTGCCCCATCCACGGATGTCGTATCGTCGTTTCGCCCTAGAGCCTGCAGCAGAGATTGCGGGGGAAATGGTTCATGCGGGGTCTGGATGGACGATAGGGGGCTTGCTGACGCACTTGAGGGCAGCACCGCGTTACGTCGCGATTACGGCCGTGAATGCGGCAATTGCCGAGTGGCTTGCGAGTCAGTTGGCGCGGTTGTTGGGGTGCCCAAGACTAGAGGAGACACAGCCAAACAGCGCTACGAAGGGTGCCAGCGGGGAGGCGAGTGCGATAAAATCGGCTGACGATGCCTTGGGCCTATTACAGCGATCACATTGGCAAAACGAACGGACGCTGTCGACCAGACTGACGGGTGTAGACTATCAGAATGCCAGCGATAGGTTGCCAGTGGTCAGTGGGTTTTGGTGGGATGCTTTGGTTGCTGGCAGAAGTTGCGCAAATTTCCTAGATTGCCCAGGGGTCGAGTGTTTGGTGAAGCCAGCTTTGGTCATTGCGATTGATCAGGAGCATAGCGAGAACTTTTTCCAAAAAATAAACAAAAAGAAAGTCGATAAAAATTTTGTGTTTTCTGGCCTATCACGACAAGATCTTTGTGAACGGATCGACCGATCTGGCATCGGTCCGTTGGCAAGAATTCAAGCGAATGACCCGGCAGTGGTGATTCAAGAAGCCGTGGCGGCAATTCATTCGGCGTGGTTGTAATAGGTTACCGATTCTCAACAAAGACGAGTCGAGAGCATGGCTAGAAGTAGTGCATCAAATATTCGACTAGAAAGTTCGGCGGCCGAAACCTATGCGGCGGTACGTGCGGCGCAACTTGCCGGTGAGTCGGTAGGATTGGTGCCGACGATGGGGGCACTGCATGAGGGGCATCTTAGTTTGGTCGATGCTTCGTTGGCTGAATGCGATCGGACAGTGGTGAGCGTATTTGTGAACCCGACGCAGTTTGGTCCCGGCGAAGACTTGGCGAGTTACCCGCTCGTGCTGGAGCAAGACTTGCGACTGCTTGAAGAGCGGGGCTGCTGGTTGGTGTTTGCCCCACAAGCAGGCGAGATGTATAAGCCGGGGCATGGGACGTATGTCGATGTGGGATCGGTGGCGACGTTGTATGAGGGGGCGTGTCGCCCTACACATTTTCGGGGCGTGGCGACGGTCGTCCTAAAGTTACTTCAAATCATCCCCGCAGACCGAGCTTACTTTGGTCGGAAGGATTATCAGCAGACGTTGGTGATTCGGAAGATGGTCAGCGATTTGAATTTGCCGGTCGAGGTGCGAGTTTCTCCGATCGTCCGAGAGGCAGATGGTTTGGCAATGAGTTCTCGAAACGCTTATTTGAGTGAGAGCGAGCGGCAACAAGGCTGTTTGCTATGGCAGTCGCTCAAGCTAGCTGAGAAAATGTACTCTGAAGGCGAGACGGAGGTAGCTGCGATTACCAAGGCCATGAAGGAAAGGCTGGCTTCGACGGAGGTCGAGTACATCGCTTTTGCTGCAGAGGGTACGATGGATGAGGTCACAAGCATCGAAGGACCTACGGTGGTTGCTTTGGCGGCACGCGTGGGCAAGACTCGATTGATTGATAACCATACTATCGGCTAGCCTGACTACGTTGTACCTGGATCCCTTGAGCGGGCGATTTATAAAACACGGGAAGTTGTTGTATGTGCTCAGAATTATTTCGCATCCCATTGGAGTGGTTTGGGGCACCGGTCTTTGGTTTTGGCGTACTGCTCATCTTGTGGTTGACTGGCGGTGGCCTCTGGATGGTCGTCTCTGGTCGGCGAACAGGGTGGTCGGCTGAGACGATGAGTTATCTGCCAGGGCTGCTTATTGGCGCAGCCGTCATTTTTGCGATCCCGCGTGTGTTTCCTGGCGGCCTACCGATCCGCGGATATGGCGTGATGGTTTTGCTGGGCGCACTTCTTGCATTGGCCATGGCGAACTTTCGCGCTCGACAGATGGGGCTCGATCCGGAGTTGATTTTCTCGCTGGCGTTCGGGATGTTTGTGTGCGGTATCGCTGGCGCGAGATTGTTTTACGTGATCGAGTATTGGGAAACACGGTTTCAATTTGACAACTGGTCAGACACCCTGGTTGCGGTGTTGAAATTTACCGAGGGGGGATTGGTCGTTTATGGATCGTTGATCGGCGCGTCGCTTGCCTTTGGGTGGTTTGTGCGTCGTCGAAGGTTGCCTACGCTGGCGATCGCTGATTTGATTGCGCCGAGCTTGATGGTCGGTTTGGCGTTTGGTCGGATCGGGTGTTTGCTAAACGGATGCTGCTATGGTGGCGAGACGGCACAGCCTTGGGCGGTTACTTTTCCGCAAGAGAGCATGGTTTACCTAGAGCAAGCGGCGAATGGTCGAATGGTCGGTTTGCGATTGTCGAGATCGTCAGCCGACGATCCACGGCCAAAGGTGTTTGCCGTGGACGAAGGTTCGCCAGCTGCGAACGTCGGAATAGAACCAGGCATGAAGCTAGTGGCGATCAACGGCCAAGCGGTAGGTCGTCTTGAAGAGGTCCAGTCGTTGATGTGGATTGCGTTTGAGCAGCTGCTGCCGATGAAGATCGAGATCGCCACGGGCGAGTCGTTTGTGATTCCCGCCGTTGAGGCGCCAGCGCGAAGTCGTTCCGTGCATCCGACGCAGGTTTACAGCGCGGTACATGCGGGGTTGTTGGGTTGGTTTTTGTGGTCGTTCTATCCGTTTCGCCGTCGAGATGGCGAGGTGATTGCGTTGCTGCTGACGGTTTATCCTATCTCGCGATTTTTGCTGGAGGTGATTCGTGTGGACGAATCACCCGTGTTTGGTACGGGGCTGAGCATTTCGCAAAACATCAGCATTTTGCTTTTCCTTGGTGCAATGGTGCTATGGGCGACTCTGTCGCGTTTACCACGTAGGCAGCGAACTTAGCTGCTAGCGGCGGCGTATTTTAAAAGGCAAGACATTGCGTTAGCCGTCGAATATCCAAGCTGAGGCGATGTCAGAGGTCAGATTGATTTGCAGAGAGCCGAGATAGACTAGGAGGAATAAGAAATGAAACGCCGAAATTTTTCTTGGGATGCGTTGTTAATGGCTTCGGTCGTGCTGGTCGCGGGAATTTGCTCGCAATCCCAGCAGGTCGCGCATGCAGAGGCAGAGGGCCGCGTGGTTCAGATATCGCCCGATGCGGCTGCCGAGTTTGATGATGTCCAAGCGCTGCCTGAAGAGGAAACGGTCGAGACGCCTGCGTACTGGATTGGTATCCGTGGTCGCGTAGTGCAGAGCCCCGTGCTGAGAACGCAGTTGCAGTTGGCGGTGGATATGGGTGTCGTGGTTGAAGAGGTTATCGAAAATAGCCCGGCACAAAAAGCGGGGCTGCGTAGGCACGACATTATCCTTCGTTCAAATGGAGCGGCGGTCAATGGAATGGATGTATTGCAGGGACAGGTGCGCGCACATGGAGACAAGCCGATGGAATTGAAATTGATTCGATTGGGCAAAGAAGAAACCATTGTGGTTGTTCCCGAGGAGCAGCCGGAAGAGTTTGCCGTGACGAGCACCAATCCCCGGCCGGATGTTTGGGGACAATTGCAGGGTGGTCAGGCAGATAGGTTGCGGCAGTTAATAGAGCAATTTCAGCAGGGTGGTGCCATTGATCGAGGCGCCCTACTAGGTGGCAACCAGTTTCATCGGGATGCTTTGCCGGCAGGTGTTTCGGGTTCAATATCCTGGGAGAATGGCAAGCCGTCTAAACTCACCATCAAGCGAGGTGGCGAGACTTGGGTAGTCGAAGGCGACAACCCAGAATCGCTTGCCCAACTACCCGAAGATTTAAGGCTGTTTGCCGAACGTCTGTTCCAACGGGGTCAGGCCGGAGGTCGGGGTGCGATGCGTTTTGGTTTCGATGCAGGCTTAGAAGATTTGCTGCCGCGCGGTTTGGGTGGCCTTGGGCGTGGTCTGATTCAAGCCCCTCGCCAAGAACCTTCGCCTCAAGAAAAGGCGTTGGCCGAGCGACTAGAGCGTATGGATCGAGATCTACGAGAGCTGCAGGAGCGATTGTTGATGCAGGAACCTGTGACCGTCGAAGAACCGCCAGCGAACTAAGTTCGCCCACACTACTGCCCGTCAGTTGGCGGCGGCGAGTCCTTCAGGTGTTGCTGAGCGGCTTGGGAGCGGCGTAGCTGGCCGCAAGCGGCGTCGATGTCGTCGCCTTTTCGATGTCGAAAGCGGACACGAAGGCCGCTCGCCTCTAGAATTTTCCGAAATTGTATCTGACGGGGCATCGAGGGCGTGCGGTAAGGGAGCCCCGTGACGGGGTTATAAGGGATGATGTTTAGCAGCGCTTCCCGCCCGGTGAGTATCGTGGCCAACTGCTTTGCATGTTTTGGCTCGTCGTTAATGTCGGCTAACAAGACATACTCGAACGTGAGTCGTCGGCCCGAGGAGTTGAAGTAGTTGTCGGCAGCTTGCAAGATGGACGCCATCCCGATTCGATGGTTGACGGGAACTAGCTGATTGCGCAGTTCGTCGTTGGGTGCATGCAGCGAAATGGCGAGGCGGTAGTGGGAGTTGAGGCTAGTGAGTCGGTCGATTGCCTTGGGTAGGCCGACCGTGGAGATAGTGATGCGGCGAGCGCTGATGTCGAGCCCCTCGGGTCGATGCGCTTCGGTGAGCGCGGGAAGCAGAGCGTCTAAATTGGCGAGAGGTTCGCCCATGCCCATGACGACAATGTGGCTGAGGCGTTCTTTTTCGTCGAGAAGCATCTGCAATCGAAGCATCTGCTCGACGATTTCGCCGGTGGTGAGGTTGCGATCAACCCCATCAAGCCCGCTGGCGCAAAAGACGCACCCCATGCCACAGCCGACCTGTGTGCTGACGCAAATGGTCCGGCGAACGCGGTCTCGTAGGAGGACGCATTCGACCTGCCCTCCGTCAGCGAGGCCGATTAGTAGCTTTTCCGTGCCATCGGCAGACTTGGTGTGGCGAATGATCTTCGTCGACCAGAGTTGAAGATCGCTAGCCAGCTGGGCACGGAGCGTTTGGGGGAGATTGGTCATCTGCGACCAATCGGTCGCTCGTTTTTTGAACAGCCACTCGCGAATCTGACGGGTACGGAAACGAGGCAAGTCGCGATCGAGGCAATAGGCTTCAAGCGTATCGTCGATCGCGGTGAGCAAATGTGTAGGCTCGTCCTTGGCAGGGGCGTCAGTTGTCATGTATGGGTTACCAGTTGGCTGATATCCTTCCGAGAAAGGGGAAAGCTTGTTAGGGACTGGTGTTGGAAAGGATCGAGGGGAGCCAAGTGTAGAGATAAAAAGCGCGTGGCGCAGTCAGGTCGAGAAAGCCTTGCAAGTCGGTATTTAGCAGGCTGGGTGGGTTGGCTTTCGAACTGAGCAGCGTGCTGAGCGAAGCGGGTGGTTCTTCATAGCGTATGCAGCGTAGTTCGGCGAGATCGCGGTTTGCGAGTTCCGCAGCGCGGTTGATGGCATCTTCGATGAAACCAATTTTGTCGACTAAGCCATATTCGAGTGCTTGGTTGGCAGTGAAAATTTGCCCCGTGGCGATTTTGTCGAGGGCTTGGTCGTCTTCGCGTAGCTTGGGTCGACCAGAGCGAACGATTTCTTTGAATCGGGCAAAACTTTTGTCAACGAGTTCTTGAAATAAGTTGTGTTCCTCGAGACGTTCCTCTTGGTTAAGAATGCGTGTGGGGCTTCCCATGAGTTTATACTTGTGGCTAGCGATCGAGTCGTCTTTGATATTGTAATTGGCTAGCAAGCCTGAGAAGTCGTAATGTGGGATGACAACCCCGATCGAGCCCGTCCAGGTGGTGGGTTCTGCAAAGATCGATTCTTCGTTGTCGCCAACGGCCATGGCGATGTAGTAGCCACCGCTTGCGCAAATGCTTCCCATGCTGACGACCAGTGGTAGTTCGCGTTCCTCGCATAACATGCGGACATGGTGGTAGAGGTAGTCGCTACCGGTGACCGTACCGCCGGGCGAGTCGATACGGAGAACGACGGCCACGACATCGTCATCTTCACGGATTCGGTCGAGCTGCTTTTTGACGAAGCCATTACCTTCCATGATAGCGCCGACGATCTCGACGACTGCAATTTTTTCTTGTGCTTCTGCTTCAAGCGAGTGAAATTTCTCTTGGGGCCCACCGGGCGGACTAAAGTAACTCTGGTAGCTGTTGACGAGGCCCACAAGGCTCATGACCGCGAAGCCTAGCAGTATCAAAATAAACTTCCCGTAGCGACCCAACGCGGTGGCTTGCTGCTGGACCACAATTTGTGGGGCAAGGTTCTGTGGCGAATGCTGGCCCGTGTGAGGAGCGGCACCCGAGGGTGGTACGTCAGAGGGAGGGGTTGTGGACATCGGTTGAGCCTAGCGGTGAGAATGAAATCGACGGGGATGCAAGAGCAAGTGCTGGCACCAATATTAGCAAAGGCTCTTGGGTTGACCCACCGTAGCGGGCCTGTAAACATTCTACTGGGTTAGCGGTTGAGGACAACGATGGCTGTCGGGGGGCGTAGGTAGCAAAACGACCCGGTTTGAGGTTGTTTGTCCGTGGTGTTGCCACGTTGCCCATTTTGCCGTTACAGTAGGCGTGTTGCGGATTTGGACATTAAGAAGACTTGTTTGAGATAGTGAGAGAGGAGTTGGGGTTTGTTAGTTTGTGCGTCGATAGAGTCGTTCCCAGATCGCTCGAAAGAGGAGATTCTGCCGTTGTTGGTGGATCTCGAATTTACGGCAATTGAAGTGCCGATCCATGAGGAGGGGACTACTTGGGCGCGTCCCTCGGCGGTGTTGTCGGACCCCGATCAGGCGCTCGAAGCGTGCCGCGATTCGAATCGCCTCTCGATCGCCGCCTTGAGTGTGGATCATCCGACCGAAGGAGAGCACTACTTCGAGGAGTTTGCTGCCTGCTGCAAGTTGGCGAAGTCAATGAAAGTGGTGCCGTTGGTGGTGCCTGCTGCTGAATTAGGGACGCCATTTAACGCAGAAATTGAACGATTGCAAGAGCTAGTACGAATCGCTTCGTTCGAAGGTTGTCTAGTAGCGCTCAAGACACAGATCGGTTGCATGACCGAAGATCCAGATACGGCTGCGGTGCTTTGTGATAATGTGCAGGGATTGGGACTGTCGCTCGACCCTAGCCATTATATTACGGGTCCACACCAAGGTCGCGATTTCTCGAAAGTGATCCCCTACGTGATGCATGTGCAAATGCGAGATTCGACCAAGAGCCAGTTCCAGGTGCGAGTTGGACAAGGGGAGAACGACTACGGCCGGTTGATTAGCCAACTATCGAAAGCAGGCTACCAACGGGCTTTGTCGGTGCAGGTTTTGCCAGAAGAGGGCCTAGAGCATCGGGCCGAGTTGCGAAAAATGCGTCTGTTGCTAGAGAGCCTGCTGTAAAATCCTGAGCCAACCCTAGGCCACGTTGTCTTGTCTCAGCAAGGCTTTTTCGTCATTGGAGGCGAAACTTTCTATGGCTCTCGGGGTTATTGTAGGGGGAGTTCTCTGGTTTGCGGTCTTGGGTGGGCGTAAACTGAAGGGGCAAGTTTTGTCCCGGTCACGCGAGTTTAGCGGAGACGACGGTTGGCCATCAGCGATTCCACCGCTCAAAGATATACGGCGCAAGATCCCGATGTGCGTTTGATGCTTGAGGTGTGCGCTGACAACGCCACCGCTTTCGAAGAACTAATGGGCCGATACCAAAATCGCGTGGTATCGTTGATGACACATCTGGTAGGCCATCGTGACATGGCTGAGGACCTGGCCCAAGAAGTGTTTATGCGGGTGTATCGGGCGCGCGGTCGCTATGTGCCGGGGGCAAAGTTTTCTACTTGGCTATACACCATTGCGCACAATGTGGCCTCGAATGCTCTGCGTGGACTATCGCGGCGACGCGAGGTCAATCTAGTTTCTCGAGAGAGTGGCGAATTTAAGGGCAATCCGATGGATGCGGCTGCATTGGCTGCCAGTGGATTGATGCCCACTCGACAACTCGATAAGGCAGAGCTTCAAGATGTGGTGAAAATTGCTATCGCTGCGTTGAATGAACGACAACGAATGGCGGTGTTGTTGAATAAGTTCGAACACTTGAGCTACGAAGAGATTGCAGAGGTGATGCAGCTAAGCCCGTCGGCAGTGAAGTCGTTGCTGACACGAGCCCGTTCGAATTTGCGAGATGTGCTAGATCCTTACCTACAGCAAGGGGCGAAAGTTGAAGGGAATGGCGAGGCGGCGGCGTTGAAAGAGAGAACCACAGATGAACACCAATGAGCGCCGGTATTCAGATGACAAAACCTAACCACTCGGATTCTTAAAGCCCCAATTCCTAATCGTTAATTTATAAGCCATGAGTCAATCACCATCCCCAGACGGAAATTCAGAACGACTTGAGCAGATCGTTGCTTATTTGGACGGTGAGCTGTCGCCGGCAGATAGTGCACGCGTTGAACAACAACTGGCGGCAGACGAAGGTTTTCGCGAGGAGTTACAGAGTATTGATCGAGCGTGGGTAGCCCTAGATGAGCTGCCATCCACCAGGGCCGACGATTCGTTTTTGCAGACCACCATGGAAATCGTGGTCGACTCGGCACGGCGGGAGGCGGCTGAGAAGACCCAAGCTCTGCCTATGCAGCGGAGAAAACGCCGTTTAGCGACCATACTGTTTGGAGTTAGTGCAATCTTACTGGGAATGCTGGCATTTCGACTGACGTGGTCGAATCCAAACCGGTTGCTGCTGAACGATTTGCCCGTGATTTATCAATTAGATATTTACTCCCAATTCGAGCAGGTGAATTTCCTGAGAATGCTGCATCAAGGAATTGGCGATCAGGGTTGGCCACTTCCAAAAGAGGATATTGAAAACCAGGAACTGCAGCTGCAGTTGATTTTGTCGACAGAAAACCGCCGAAAGTGGCTCAGCCAGATGTCGAACCACGAGCAAGTAACTCTACGGGCGAACTTCAATCGTTTCCGAGGTTTGCCTCCGGCCGAGCAGGTACGAATGCGAAGTTTGCATCGAGAGATTGATGCGACGGAGGATAGCAAGGAGTTACGGGGGACGTTAGTTCGTTACGAGCAATGGCTGAATCATCTGCCAGCGAGCGAGCAATACTCGCTGCGAGAACAGCCAGCCGCAGCGAGAGCGCATCGGGTAGTACGGATGGTTCACGAAAAGAGGAAAGCCGACGCACTTCAGTTGACTCCGAAGCAGTTACAGCAATTTTGGCATAAGATGCACTCGCGATTAGGAGTGTTGGAACGAGAGTTAGTCGTAGATTTGACAGACGGTGAGCGAGAACGATATCAGAATCTAAATGGAGATCCACGACGGAAATATTTCTTTTTGATGTCCATTGCCACCCCCAAGCAAATAAAGGAACACCTACTCCCGGCGGTCTTAGAGACTTTGCCTCGTGAAGCTCGTATTCAGTTTGAGCGATTGCCAACCATGAGGAAGCGAGAACAATTGGCTGGCTGGTGGCGTCAGGCCCAGATGCTTCGACAAAATCACTGGCAGGAGCCAGGGCGAAATCGATCTGGCGGGGCTCTAGAAAAGGAATTGGAAGCGTTCTTTGTCGAAGAGTTGGGCCCCGGTGATAAGGAACGTTTATTGGCCTTGCCGAACGATCAAATGCAGCGACAACTGGAGCGAATGTATCGAGGGGTTCCCTCGTCCCGCGGCAGAGGAGGATTCCCGGAGCGTGACCATCGACCTCCACCGGGACTTGGGCCGCCACCTGGTTTCGAGAGACGCCCTCAAGACCATCACGAAGACGACCATGAGGGTCATCAGAGACGGCGCGGTCGTCGACCTAGACGGTCCTCAATGGATGACGATCACCCACACTAGAGATTAGAGAATCTAAATTGGTAAAAGCCGATAGATTGCACAGGGCTGCCCTCAAGATTTTCGTTGACTACGCTTGCGATATGTTTGCGGAGGCTCGTCAGTTTTGGATCTTCAAGGTCTTGGATCGCCAAGGCGCGCGTCGAGAGCAGGAGGCGATGGCGCAACTCAGGGCCATGTTCTTCTAGCAAGACTTCAACACTCTTGAAATCACGGGTGGCAACATGGCCGAAAACGTGGAAATGGATTTCGGCGGCCGCGACCTGCTCTGACGGTCGGGGAATCGAGACGTGGAATTTGCCAATATCGACTTCTTGAAGCTGGGTCTGAATAGCAATATCACGTCGCTTCTCAATCATGGCATCGGCGTTGAAGCATCCCGGCACGATCACAACAACAAGCAACGTCGAGACCAGTGGACACTTTGTGCGCCTACTGACGAGTCGTTGCGATGCTGTGGAATGAAAATTCATGGCTAACTGGCCGAGCGACGAAGCTGGTGTAACAGCGACAATCGTTATTATGGATACCATTGATAGCGGGGGTGCTGATGCGGATTTGAGCTTCTTAAGCATAGGATACGATTCGCGGTCAGGTTTGGCCTATGATTCCTTAGCAGAGTGTAGTTTTGCGGCCATGCGAGTCGATCGAGAAATCGATGCGATATCAGGCCACTCAGATTCAGCTTAGAGTCGGTTTCAAAACGCCAAAAAAGTATCCCGCGGCCGGAGATTTTCGTGCCAAGAGTGGGTTTTGAAACCGGCTGTAGAAGGACCAGAAAAAGCCGTGTTTATTGGTAGCCACAAATCGATTTCCGCGCCTATAGAGGTCGTGCAGCGTGCTGTTGTTGCGCTGCTACTGATCGGTACAGTCATCGTGCTGCCCGGTTGTGGTGGTGAAGCAAAGGCAAAGCTGGAAGACTACCTCGTCGAGCTGGAGTTTGAAACGCCCTTGGAATCGACTCGAGAAGTGGAGCTGGGCTCTTACATCATTTCGGTCGCAGCCCGTCGGCAGGATGCCTCGAAACAAGGCACGAAGCCGCAATGGATGCAGGTGCGATTCAAGCTATTGGCGGTTGTCGATCCGAGGAATGAATCGGCAGTGAAATCGGAAGTTGCTCGGCATCGGGGAATGTTGGATGACACGGTTTTGCTGGTGTGTCGCAGCGCTTCGCTCGAAGAATTGGTCGATAGCCGATGGTCGATTTTGAAAGCGAAAATTATCGACAGTGTCCGCCCCATTTTAGGGCAAGACCGCTTGCGTCAGCTTTTGGTGATCGACAATATTTGTGAACCAATTTGAGGTCGTGTTTAGATCAATGAGTTACATACCAACAGTTTCCGTTCGGTTCTATAAACAGGGGTGAGGAGCGATGAAGCGCGTTTTTAACCAGTCCTTCAGTTGCCTTCGCATGATATTTGCGGCCTGGCTATCGTGCGCCCTGTTGCTACTACTCCCCACGGGAGTGGTTGCTCAACAGGAAGAAGCCAATTCATCAGACACGAAAGAGATTGAAGAGTTGCGGCCACTGACAGATCTAGGTGATTTTCGCATTAAAGACTGGCGGCCCACACGTAACGAGACTATCCAATTAACATTCCACATGCACTTGGCGCTGAATAAAACTGCTGGGGAGAAGACAATCGAACAACTCGAGCACTGGAAGCATCGCTTACGTAACCAAGTGTTCATTGCCGTTCGTCTAGCAGAAAGACAAGACTATCTAGAGCCCGGGTTACACCGTTTTCGTCGAATTGTGAAATTACGCATCAACCGGCTGATGAAATCGCATCTGGTGGACGAAGCACTACTCACCGAATTTACACTGACCACGAATTAGCGTTTGCCGCCTGCCGAAAAAGTAGCAATCACATCAGCTCCAAACTCAAAAGCCGCGACTTTACAAGTCGCCGGAGCCCCCCCCTTTTTTCAAAGAGGTGAAAAAGGATTGCCACAGAGAACTCCAGGCAGCACAGATAAAATAATCTGATACCCCCTCTGCGCTCTCGGCGTCCTCTGCGGTAAAAAAACTAACTCGGTCACCGGCGCCGCATCAACAACCCCAAACCAACCATCGCCCCTAATAACAGCGAACTTGGCTCAGGGACACTTGCCACGCGGAACCCAACGCTAATGCTCTCGATCGAGGGGTCCTCGCCGCCCTTCCGGTCCGACGCGGCCAAGACGTCGGAGTTGACGACCCAACCACCGCCGCGAATGCTGCGGGAAGACGAACTAATGAGGGTTTCATTCCACTCCCAGACGTTGCCGCCTTGATCGAACGTGCCGTAGGGGCTCTCCGATTGAGTGTACGCGCCGACATCGGTCATCGGATAGCTCGAATTGCCCGTCGTGTATCCACTGTCGAAAAAGTTTGCCGAATTGCCTGTGTCAGACGAGGGAAGGTTGTTGTTCGGCACTAGGTCGGTTGAGGTGGGATAGTCGTAGTAGTTGCCTGTTACGCCATCGTTCTGATGGTAGGCTGCTTTGTACCACTCATCTTCGGTGGGAATGAAATAGGTCGCGTTCGGGTTGCGGACTTCATCGGTGCCGCTGCCGATGGTGTAGACGCCCGACTCGGTGCCGCCGCTTCCCTGGCCGTTCTCCAGCCAGTTGGTGAATCGCATTGCGTCGAGGAACGAAACATAGTTCACTGGCTTGTTGCCGTAGATGTAGTCGGTTCCGCCTGGGCCGTTGCCGATGGAGTCGGATTTTACTGTATACGTATAGCTGCCTGAGGAGCCGCTACGTGTGATCCCGCCCTGGGTGCTTGAATCCATCGAGGTGCTGTAGAGTGCGTTGGGATCGGTGTCGGCGACCGCATTGAGAAAGTCGACGTACTGGGCGTTGGTCACTTCGGTCTTGCTGATGTTGTAGGTATAGGCGACAGCACCGAAAGTACCTTGCGATTGTACCTCTCCCGCATTACCGGCGTTGCCAACCGTGGCCCAGTCGAATGTGACAGCGTGGGCGGCTGTGGCAAAGAAAAGTGTTAAGGATAAGAATGCAAAAGCGGTGACGGTTTTCATCGATCGTCCTTTTCAGAGTAAAAACATCAGGGAACTCGGTCGGTGCCATGCTCCACGCTTGCGTGAGCATGGCACCCAGTAAGTACGGTAATCGCACGAAAAAACCCCACACTGCTAGATTCCTACGGCCAAGGGCCGAACAAGAATCTGGCGATGTGGGGTTTTGCGTTAGTTCAATTTCCTAAAAGACTAAATCCGTCTCAGTACGAGGCCCATTCTAGCAGGTTTCTCCCCCCCGTCTAGATTTCCCCCAAAAACCCACCGCACTCTGCGCTCTTTGCGTCCCCTGCGGTAAAAAATTGAGGCGAAGTACACCTCGCCCCTTTGGTCAACTCCCATTGTAGGAACCCCCAAACGCGGTAAAATGCTTATTCCATTGGTTTTACGATCGTTCAGAGACTCTCGATGCATTCACAAATTGTTGTACTGGGTGGTGGGCCCGGCGGTTATGCCGCCGCCTTCATGGCTGCCGATTTGGGCCTTGAAGTCACCATTGTCGAAGCCGACCCGCGTCTGGGCGGAACCTGTCTGCTGCGCGGCTGCATTCCCTCCAAGGCTTTGCTCCACGTCGCGAAGGTCATCAGCGAAACCCGCGAAATGGCCGAATGGGGCGTCGCCTTCGGCAAAATGAAACTCAACGTCGACACCATGCGCGCCCGCAAAGAGCAGGTCATCGACACCCTCACCGGCGGCTTGGCCCAACTGGCCAAACGGCGTAAAGTGCGCATCGTCAACGCCCGGGGCATCTTCGTCGACTCACAAACTGTGCAGCTCGAAGGAGGCGACCCGGCCACCTACGACAGCGAACGAATCACCTTCGACCATTGCATCTTGGCCACCGGCTCGGTTCCCGCCATGCCCGGCATGTTCGACATCGGCTCCGACCGCGTGATGGATTCCACCGGCGCCTTGCAGCTCGCCGATGTCCCCAAAACCATGCTCATCATCGGAGGCGGCTACATCGGCCTCGAAATGGGCTCCGTCTACGCCGAACTCGGAACCGAGGTTTCGGTCGTCGAACTCACCGATGGCCTGTTGCCCGGCGCCGACCGCGACCTCGTCAAACCGCTCGCCAAGCGTCTCGGCAAACTGTTCGCCCACATTCGCCTCAACACCAAAGTCGTTGGCTTGAAAGACGTCGGCAAAAAAGTCGAAGTGCAGATGGAAGGCCCCGATGTCGAAGGGGCAATTGCTTACGACCGCGTGTTGATCTCGGTCGGCCGCCGCCCGGTCAGCGCAGGCTTTGGACTAGAAAACACAAGCGTCACGATCAACGACCGCGGCTTCGTCGAAGTCGACCAGCAACAACGCACCTCCGACCCACACATCCTAGCCATCGGCGATGTGGCCGGCGATCCGATGCTCGCCCACAAGGCCTCGCACGAAGGCAAAGTCGCTGCCGAAGTGCTCGCCGGCGAACCGGCGGCGTTCGACAAAGTCGCCATCCCGGCGGTTGTCTTCACCGACCCCGAAATCGCCTGGGCTGGCATCACTGCCGAAGAAGCAAAACAATCGGGCCGCAAGGTCACCATCGCCCAATACCCTTGGCAAGCCAGCGGCCGAGCCATCGCCATGGGCATCACCGAGGGGCTCACCAAATGGATCATCGACCCCGAGACCGATCGCCTGTTAGGCTGCGGCATCGTCGGGTCTGGCGCCGGCGAGCTAATTGCCGAAGCGGTCGTCGCTATCGAGATGGGATGCACCGTCCGCGACGTCGCCGACGCGATCCACCCCCACCCCACGCTCAGCGAAACGGTCGCCTTCGCCGGCGAAGTCCATCTCGGCTCAGCCACCGAAGTTTACCGACCAAAACGAAAATAAAAATAGTTTCTCAAAACCGAATCAATACAAACCCGGAAGTAGCGGCCAACAACTCCTTCCAAAACAAGGACCTGTCAAAATGGCCAATACCAATACCGCCATGCCAAACTCTCCCATTCCCAACGACGTCGACCCGGCAGAAACAGCCGAATGGCTTGAGTCGCTTGACTATGTGCTCGAAAGCAAAGGCCCCGAACGCGTCCAGCAACTGCTTGCTGCGCTCGACGAAACGGCACACCGCAACGGCGTCGAACTGCCGTTCACCGCCACCACGCCTTACTTCAACACCATCCCCCGTAGCAAGCAGCCGCCCTACCCTGGCAATCGTGAACTCGAACGGCGCATCAAAAGCTTTGTTCGCTGGAATGCGATGGCCATGGTCACCCGGGCCAACCGCGACCCTGCTTCGCCGGGCGGCCACATTTCCACCTTTGCTTCTTCGGCCACCCTCTACGAAGTCGCGCTCAATCACTTTATCCGCGGCCGTGGCGACGGATACGCGGGCGACCAGGTTTATTTTCAAGGCCACGCCGCCCCGGGAATGTACGCGCGTGCCTTTCTCGAAGGACGCCTCACCGAACAAAACCTCATCAACTTCCGCCGCGAGCTAAGCGAAGGAGGCGGGCTCTCCTCCTACCCCCACCCCTGGTTGATGCCCGACTTCTGGGAATTCCCCACCGTCTCGATGGGCCTCGCGCCAATCATGGCCATCTACCAAGCTCGCTTCAACGAATATCTCAACGACCGGGGCATCCTCGACACCTCGAACAAACGTGTTTGGGCCTTCCTCGGCGATGGCGAATGTGACGAGCCCGAAACGCTCGGTGCCATCACGCTCGCCTCACGCGAAAAACTCCATAATCTCACCTTCGTCATTAACTGCAACTTACAACGACTCGACGGCCCTGTACGCGGCAACGGCAAAATCATCCAAGAGCTCGAAGGCGCTTTCCGAGGTGCCGGCTGGAACGTCATCAAAGTCATCTGGGGCGACGATTGGGATCCACTTCTCGAACAAGACGAAAACAGCCTCCTCGCCCGACGCATGATGGAAGTCGTCGATGGCCAATATCAAAAGTACACCGTCTCTGACGGCAAATACATCCGCGAACATTTCTTCGGCGAATACCCCGAACTGCTAGAAATGGTGAAAAACTACTCCGACGAAAAACTCAACAAAATGCGCCGCGGCGGGCACGACCCCGAAAAAGTCCATGCCGCTTTCAAAGCCGCCACTGAATGCACCGATCGACCCACCGTCATCATTGCCAAAACCATCAAAGGCTACGGCGTAGGCGAGGGTGGCGAAGGTCGCAACGTCTCGCACAATCAAAAGAAACTTAACGAAAAAGAACTACGCGAATTCCGCTCACGCTTTGGCATTCCCATCTCCGACGAACGGGTCGCCGAAGCCCCCTTCTATCGGCCCCCCGAAGATAGCCCCGAAATGACCTATCTCCGCGAACGTCGCGAAGCACTCGGCGGCCCGATGCCATGCCGAAATACGGCGCCCGTCACCCTCAAAGTGCCAACGCTTGCCGACTACGAAAAATCGATGACCAAGCTCGTCAGCCGCGGGCCCGACAAAGAAATGTCGACCACGATGGGCTTTGTTCGCCTACTCAGCGACCTGCTCCGCGACAAAAAAATCGGCAAACATTTGGTGCCAATCGTCCCCGACGAATCTCGCACCTTTGGCATGGAAGGACTCTTCCGCCAAATCGGCATCTACGCCCATGCCGGACAGCTCTACGAGCCGGTCGACTCCGATCAAATCGCCTACTACAAAGAAGCGCAAGATGGCCAACTGCTCGAAGAAGGGATCACCGAGGCAGGTGCCATGTCCTCGTTCATCGCCGCCGGCACCAGCTACGCCTCGCACGGCGTCAACATGATCCCCATGTTCATCTACTATTCGATGTTCGGATTTCAACGCATCGGCGATCTCATTTGGGCCGCAGCCGACGTCCGCGCCAAAGGTTTTATGTTGGGAGGAACCGCAGGTCGAACTACGCTCAACGGCGAAGGACTACAACACCAAGATGGTCACAGCCTTGTCAACGCCATGGCTTACCCCACCGTACGTGCCTACGACCCCGCCTATGCTTACGAAACCGCCGTCATCATCTTCGAAGGTCTCAAGCGGATGTATGTCGACAACGAGACGGCCATCTATTACATCACACTCGAAAACGAAAACTACCTGATGCCCGAAATGCCCAAGGGCTGTGAAGAAGGCATCATCCGCGGCATGTATCAGGTCGCTAGCGTCGAAGCCGCTGGCCCACGGGTCCAACTCTTCGGCAGCGGCCCCATCCTCCGCGAAGCACTCCGCGCTGCAGAGATCCTGGCCAAAGACTATGGCATCGCCAGCGACATCTGGAGCGTCACCAGCTACAACCAACTCCGCCGCGACGCCCAAGAATGCGAACGTTGGAACATGCTGAACCCCGGCAAAACACCGCGCCGATCGTATGTCGAGCAGCAGCTTGAGGGCATCGACGGCCCGGTGGTCGCCGCCACCGACTACCTACGCATCTTGGCCGAGCAAATCAGCCCCTGGGTTCCTGGAGGACTCTACTCGCTTGGCACCGATGGCATGGGCCGCAGCGAATCACGCGAAGCATTGCGTCGCCACTTCGAAGTCGACGCCGAATGCATCACCCTCGCCGCCCTCAGCCAATTGAGCAAACGCAACCAATTCGACGCCAGCAAGTTGGCCAAAGCAGTCAAACAACTAGGCATCGACCCCGAAAAAAAATCTGCCCTGTATGCCTAACCTTTTACCAACACGATGAAAAGATTTACCACAGAGGACACAGAGGTTCGCAGAGATTGATGACCCAGAATGAGCTCACCGAAAAGATTTTGGGTGCCGCCATGAAGGTGCATTCGGCGCTCGGACCTGGACTCTTAGAATCGGCTTACGAAAAGTGCCTATTATTTGAACTCCACCAACGTCAACTCAAGGCGGAATCTCAAGTTGAGCTACCAATCGTTTATGAACAGGTAAGAATTAACGCTGGGTATCGAATTGACATTTTGGTTGAAGATGAAATCATTCTCGAATTAAAAGTTGTGGAACGTATATTACCCATTCACAAAGCACAATTACTATCGTATCTGAAACTAAGCCAACTTCGAGTTGGACTCCTACTCAATTTCAATGTCATGCATCTCAAAGAAGGAATAACCAGGATGGTTAACGGCTGAAAAATAGCACTCTGTGCTCCTCCGTGCCCTCTGTGGTTATTCAATCGATAGACCAATTCCCAACAACATATAGTTCCTTTCTGAATTGACGCGACTCCCTATCCAGAAACCAATCATGTCTACACAAATAACACTCCCTAATCTCGGCGAAAATATCGAGTCGGGCGATGTCCTCTCGATCCTGGTCAGCGAAGGCGACGCCATTCAGGCCGAGCAAGACCTGATCGAAATCGAAACCGACAAAGCCACCATGCCGGTCCCCAGCCCAGAAGCAGGCACCGTCGTCAAAATCTTGGTTTCCGAAGGCGACACCCTCACCGTCGGCGCCGCCATCCTAGAACTCACCCCGGCGAGCCCCACTTCAGCGGTCGTGGAATCAGAGCCCGTTGAAAAGTCGCCGGCGCCTGAGCCTACTCCACCCGCCCCCGTCGAAGTAGCCACAACACCAGAACCTGCTGCACCTGCTAAGCCCGTTGCTGCCGCTTCCCCAGTCCCCACGCCCCAGCCCCCAGCTCCCCAACCAACCACCGATGTCCCAGGTGACGGCCATTCCTCTTCCGCCGCAGGCCCCGCCGTCCGGCGACTTGCACGAGAATTGGGTGTCGACTTGCGCCGAGTGCGTCCCAGCGGCGGTTCCGGTCGCATCACCGAAGACGACATCCGTGCCCATGTTCGTACCGCTAACGAACAGTCCGCCTCCGCAGCCCCAGAAGGAGTTACCCCGCCCGGCACTCCCGACTCGGATGGCATCGGGGGGATCCGTCGTGAAAAAATGTCGCGCATGCGGCAAACCATTGCACGCAATATGCTCGCCTCTTACAGCACGATCCCTCAACTCACGAACTTCGACGACGTCGACACGACCGAACTCGAACGCATCCGCAAAGACAGCAAAGACGACTACGCAGCCAGCGGCATCAAGCTCACCGCCATGCCGTTCTTGATCAAAGCCGTCGCCTCGGCTCTCAAGCTGCACCCCGTCATCAATGCCTCGATCGATACCGAAGCCAACGAAACGATCTACAAAGAATATGTAAACATCGGCATTGCCGTAGATACCGAAAAAGGCCTACTCGTCCCCGTTCTGCGAGACGCCGATCGTAAAAGCATTCCGCAAATTGCCCGAGAACTGGCGACCATGGCCGAAGCAGCACGGTCGGGCAGTTTTACCGTCGACGACCTTCGTGGCGGCACGTTCACCATCAGTAACCTCGGCGCCATCGGCGGCACCTACTCGACTCCGATCATCAATCCCCCTGAGGTAGCCATTCTTCTCGTGGGCCGTAGCCGCATGATGCCTCAATACATCGAAGGCCAATTCGAGCCACGGCTGATGATGCCTCTGTCGATTACCTACGACCACCGAATCGTTGACGGCGGAGCCGCCGCACGCTTTCTGAACGAAGTAAAAAGCTACCTAGCCAATCCCGGCCGACTCCTACTAGCACCCACCTAGCCGGGCCATCCTGGCCCGATTTTACTGCGTTCTATCCTTCTGAGCAAACGAGTAAATAAGGTAACGGCTATGCGAATCACCGAAGCAGTAACAATAGTTCTTGCACTAATACCGTTTCTCGGGTTTGTCCTCGCAGCATTTAATGGAGTACAAATTGACCCTGGAATTTGGGGAGTTGTTCTGTCACTCACTGGAATAATTTTGGGAGCGATAACAGTTTGGATTAAGCAACGCAGGGCAAGGACTTAAGTTGATGTGGACCAATTTATGTGCTGAAAAGGTGACCAGTCGACTTATCAAACTGCTGTTATGAGCATTGCTTGAAACTGCCTGAAGTCACATCGCCCGCTGTAGGATATAGTGAACCACACCGCAACCGTCATGTTATAATCCCTTTCATGATCAATACATTTGAAGAAGCCTTTCAGTTCGTGCTGGAGCAAAAGGTTTGTACTGTGTTCGGCAGCAAGAGTTCGCCGTACCCGTCGTTGTGGGACAACACGGGATTGTCAGAAAAGAAACCCGAGGCTGGAGGCTGGAATCCGAAGGTCGTAGCAATCTGGGATTGGAAGACTCGGATTCCGCAGACGTATCCTAATGAGGTGTTTTACGGGAAGGTTCAGGGAGGCGATGCGGTGTTGATGGAGATGCAACACTTTCGCAAGGTGCATTACCCAGACGCCTTTCAGCCGGTCAGTGAGTTAGATCCACTCTCGCAGGAAGTATACGACTTAATTCGCTTGGAGCCCGACTATACGGGACCACTTCGCAAGCGAGCGATCGCCGAACTGGCCTGTACAAAGAGTAAATTCGATACGGCGTTGAAGAAACTTCAAGTGAGTTTGAACATCGTTCGCTCGAACGACCCGAAACTGAAAAATGATTACTGGCTCCCGATGCGAGAAGTGCACTTAGACATTGTGCAGGAGTAACTGCGTGCGGTCACATCGCCCGCTGCTGGATAAGTGTGCCCCAATCTAAGAACTCAGCGAGAGCCAGATAGTGTAGAATGGAATGACAGAGGAAAAAGAAGGTGTCCAAAACTAAGAGCTACAACAATTAACTGTCAGAAGTGATTCATGTTAACTGCGTCGACTCGTGCTCAAGCCATTGCCCATATCCTTTGGGAACTCAAGAAAGCGGAAAAGCTTGCCACCTTAACTTCTATTGCCACTCAAGCTGGATTCGCGCCAGGTGCAAACGGTCGGACGGTCAGCACATCATTGAAGACGGTTCGTCGCGACTGGCCGCACTTGCAATGGTGGCGAGCCGTTGCTGACAACGGCCAGCTCGACGAAGAGCAGAAATCCTATTTGGCTGAGGCAGGCTTTGAATCGGAAACCGTCGAGGACGGCGGTGCTGCAATTAAATCATTCGCAGAGCACCTTATGATATGGGAAGAACCGAGTGAAGTCGTTGATTGATGGGAATGCAATAGACACTAAATGCATGCGACCATTCAAAAGCAGATGTGACCCAACTGCACCTTGGCTAACTGCGTGCGGTCACATCGCCCGACGGCTCGAACCGCATGTTGCTAGGTACAACTGGAGTCCCAAATACGTCCGTTTTTGGGCACCTTAGCATGCACTTTTACACGAATCTGAACAGTACCCCAACTCGCAGCCAAGCCACTCCGTCTTCTTGCCGCTAATCAAAAGAAAAACGGGCCTGGTTGACTTTGCAACCAGGCCCGCTCGTTAACACACTCATTAAATCTGCGGCTTAGGCTTAGGCTTAGGCTTAGGCTTAGGCTTAGGCTTAGGCTTAGGCTTAGGCTTAGGCTTAGGCTTAGGCTTCGGCTTCGGCTTCGGCTTCGGCTTCGGTTTTGGTTTTGGTTTTGGTTTCTTGGGCTTGTCCGTTTTCGGCTTTTTGGGTTTCTTAGGCTTGTCTGTCTTTGGTTTTTTTGGCTTCTTCGGTTTCTTTGGCTTTTTAGGTGGCTTCGGTTTCTTCGGCGGGGTGGGGAGCGCATTGGCGAGCACCACGGGAACTCGCTCGGTCATGAGGGTAACCTCCCTCGAAATCACCCTACCCCCTGTGAAAATCGACGGTAATAAGCTGTTACCGGGAAGCGGCACTTCGACCCGGACCGTAACCTGAGTCGTCGATTCTAGGATGACAGCCGGATCGACAAACACTTTGGCACCTACGGTGCCGGCGCCACGCTTCATCAAATCCAGTCCCTTGCTAATCGCCTCGCCTACGTTGGCGCCAGGCACAATCACATGGCGTGCTGCCTCGTAAGCAGAATCGTCGGCGGCATGTCGAAGATTATGCATCCGCACAAACTCCACGGTTCCTACCAAAAAGAGGACCAGTATCGGAAAGATAAATGCAAACTCGACCAACACCGACCCAGTACGAGACTTCACGGGCGATCGTTGGCTACGTTCGCAATCATTGCGTTTGTGAGATTGATTGACCATTGTTTCTCGATTTATTTTCTTCTTACTGTGTCAGCAAAGTAGGTAAACTGCTGGCAATATCTTCAAAGGCCCGTTGAAGGTCCGCTTGACTCGCCGCATGAAAGTGCTTGCCGCCCCCTTTTTTCGATAGACGAATCATCTGCTTTTGCTCAGCATCGTTAGAAAAGGTGATGGTATAAACGACGATGCCATCCTTAAAAGCCTTGGCAGCGGCGCTTTCGGGTTTTTTACCCGTGTTGTGTTTGCCATCGGTTAAGACAATCAAGACCTTCGCCGCCCATTTCCTTGCGTAGGTGGGATGTAGGGTCGAGCGGAGCCCCTTCTGAATACCACTATGGATGTTGGTCGCCCCCGCCTCCATTTTTTTTGTGTAAACATCCAAGGCCTTGAGAATAAGCGAATAATCCGTTGTTAGATTTTGATCCGTCTTGGCTTTCGAGTTGTAAGTCACCAACGAAACATGCTCGTCCTGTGGCGATTTATTGAGAATGTCCAAAAAAACTTGAACTGCATTTGCCAATCCTATCCATCTCGATTTCGGGGGGGCCGGATCGCCAAACCACCAACCTGGAGGCGCTATCGCAGGCCCTAAGCCAGCGGTTGCGCGTGCGACCGAATCCTCGTTGTCCCCATAGGCCATCGAACCCGAACGATCGAGCACCAAGGCAATATCAAGCTCGACCTGACTAGCGATCGCAAGCTGGCTCGGCCCAAATGAATCAACCGCACCGAAGGTTGGGAAAACCATCTCTACCGCACCGCTGGCAGAATCACTCGTTCGCCGCGCATTCAAACGCACCGCATTGATGGCCGTCCCACCCGGAGTAAATGCGTATCGGTCTCCCTCGCTCAATCGCACGGAAACCCCAAACTCGAAGTCCTTGTCATCGAGTAGAAGAGGCTCACCTGCAACCAAGTTCCGATTTCCCGCTTCGCGAGCAGCCTGACGTGCCACGGCTTGGTCACCCGTCAGCGCAAGCTTGTGTCCCGCCGCCCGTGTTGCCGAATCGCTTGCGATTCTCAACTCCGTACGCGAAAGCTCCATGTACGACAGGTTGATCACGAAACTTGCCAAGACCAATAGCACAGGCAACATGATTGCGACCATCGGGACGACCGCAGCACGACGTGCCCCAACTTTTCGGTTGGAATATAGAACTTGGGAAATGCGCATGGTGAACCTATAGCTACTCTCTAGGGGAATCACTGTTCTTTCATCATCTGCACAGTTGCGGTGAGTGTGCGTCCAGAAAAAATCCAACCGCCGACGAGTGAGTTTTTGTTGAAGGGTGCGCTAGTAGTGACCGTAATCCACGTCCCTTCTGGCGACGTCGAAAAATTAGCTGGTTCGACCAAAACGGTCGCCTCTTTGACTCCCCGATCTTTCAAGATCAGCTCACTTTGATATTTCACGTTGGTGGCCTTGGCTTCTGGCACCAAAGCAATGCGGCACCCTTCATAGGCAGAAATACTGAGGGACTGTTGCAAAAACATCATCGCACTCGACTCAATCGTCCCCAGCATGATCAAAGTCAACACCGGAGCGCAGACCGCAAACTCAACAACCGCGACTCCGCGGCGTTGCTCTTGAGGACGTGCTCGAAAAGATCGGCGAATTGGTCGAAAATTCATGAAAATCTGCACGCTGTTCTAGGGGCCTCATCCCAAAAGCTTACGTTAAGCAATCGTGGAAAGACGCCCGCAGGGCACAGAAAGGGCCTCTGGCAGATCCCCATAAAACGAACGTGACGATAATGAGGCTTCAACCGATTTCAGCCCGCCCTACTGCTGAAACCCTTTAATTGGGAAGCACAGCAGAGGGATCAAGAGCGAGGTCAAACCTATTAGCCAGCGAACCGGCCCGAGCTTGACCTTATCGTTCGCCGTTGGTGGGTGATGAATGCCCATGAGGATCACCAACACCAACATCGGTGTCCACATGACCGCTTCATTGAGATTCGCGACCATATAGAAAATCGTGAGCGAAACAAACCACCGCGCCAACGTATGGGCACGATCTAAGAACAACGCATAAATCGTATGGCCACCATCGAGTTGGCTGATGGGCAACATGTTCAGGCCGGTAATCAACATGCCGACCCAACCCGCCATGAAGTAGGGGTTCAGCTGCGAAACCCCAATCCAAATCCGACCGGCCCACTCAGGATGAGCTTTCTCTAACATCCACTGGCCGATCCATGGCATGTAAAGCTGAAATTCACCCGGCTGCGGGAGATTCGTAAGGTCCAGCTCGACAATCCCCATCCATAGCACGGGCACCGCCACCACCAACCCGGCGAGCGGGCCCGCGATTCCAATATCAAAGATCTGCCGTCGATCGGCTCGCATTCCATCCATGCCGATCACCGCTCCCATCGTGCCAATCGCGTTGAAGGGAATCGGGATGCACAACGGGTAACTCGCGGGGATACGGTGTTTCACTGTCTGGAGGAAGTGGCCCATCTCGTGCGTCAACAAGATTGCCAACACCGCCACCATGTACTGCAAACCCACACCCCAATTCATCTGAATCGTCCGCCACATCGCGACATAACTACCCAGATAGGCGTCTTCCATCGGCTGCCAATGGGTGGCACCTACCCAAAATGTGGAAAGGCAGGTTGCTAGAAATAGGCCTATCGGAAGAAAGGTCCGACGTTGAGGACGAAAGTGCAGATCCGAAACTGTTAACTCGGGGAAATGGGCCACTGCCGGATCGTGAAAAGGGTCTACGGACAGGGGCGATGGCGTCAACTTCTTGCCGGTAGAAAGATCCGATTCGGGCTGATCAGCGGGAGGTGGAACCGAGGTGCTCATCGGGGAATCATAACATATGACTTTGGCCTGGGAACAGAGCCCGGCTATCAATAGATTTCGAGGCTCTTGACCGTGCTAGCCCCGCTCGACTGAGCAGCTGCCAGACACCGGCTTGCGGTCTCTAGCAGTTTTGGTGGCGAAAAATTCTTCAACGGTAAAGCGACCGTCGCTACACCGGCATCCGCCACACATTCCACCGAAAGCTCCAACTGACTGAGCGCCGTCTCGACCTCCTTGATTGTCAATTGAGCATAGCGCACCGCCTCTTGCCGTTCCCAGCCGGGCAGCACCATAGCACGTCGATACGGGCCCACCGCGTCAACCACGAACCCCTCGCTTTTCATCTTGCTGGAGGCGATATCCAGCGTCTGTGAAATCAATTGTTCTTCCTGCTCGCTTGCCGAATTTTCAGTACTGACCCCCAAAAGCACCACACTCAAAGGTTGGCGCATCGATCGACATTGCCCTACTGCCAACGTCAGCCTGCTGGCCAGTCCGCCTGAACCTAACGGCGATTCTTCTCCCGTGGCCATTCCGACAGACGCCAGGGACTTTGAATCATCTATCTCTTCTTCATGACGGCTATCGGACTCGCAGAGAACGCTTGCGGGAACAGATAAAAATGCATCGACCGCCTTCTGAAGACGGATGGCATCTTCCAGCATCCCATCACACATTTGGTCTTCGTTAGCATGCCATCGGCTCAAAGGCCCCGCCACACTCTCCGTCAACAACGCCATTTGAGTATGCGCCTCGTTCAGCACCGACGCGTAATCATTGCCCTCAGAAAGATCGAGTGACAATACCTCTGCCAATAGCTGAACTTTTGGATGCAACGACGCCACAATCTCATAGAGTCGTCCTTTGTCGAGCCCACAATAGGCTTCACCGACTTCGAGTAGCTCGGGCAAAACGTCCAGCCGGTTTTGGGCAACCAGCTCGACCAACAACCCGGCCAAGTGCAATATCCGAGCCAACTCTGCGGCTGGCGTTTCTTTTCGTTTGAGTAGCTGCCAGTCACGGCGCTCGGAGATCGCTTCGACCAGCAACTCCGGCATCTTCCAGTGATCAAGCAACGCAGCACTCAGTGCCGTATGCCCGAATCCTAACGACTCGACTTCGACTTGCTGCAAGTCGAGTCGTTCGTCGATCACCCGCTGTAGAAAACACGCGTAAGGCTCCTGCAGCTCGCCCAGCAAAACCAGCACCCCGATATCCTGTAGCAATCCCGCCAGAAAAGCATCGTCGCCCGGACGCTCCCACAATTGTTCGCTAATCTCACGGGCTGCGATTGCTCGCGACAACGTGGTTTTCCAGTACCAATCGAGTTGGTCTCGAGCCACTTTGCGAAACAAATCTTGCGGCAAGCTGAACCCTAGCACTAGCAGCTTTAGCGGTTTGATCCCCAGTAACGCAATCGCTTGATTCAAGTCGCTTACCTCGCGACTCAAACCAAACAGCGAGCTGTTGACCACTCGCAATATCTTTGCCGTCAGCGCAGGATCGACCTCAATGCAGTCTTTTAGCGCGCGTACATCACCCTTTGGATTGCTGGTCAGTTCGATCACTTCGGCGGCAATGGCAGGTAGCGTGTAAAGCGATCGCGAACGACTAACAAGCTCATCAAGGGTATTCCTCTGTGCGGAATCGGCTTGAACTTCTGTGTTCATTGCGCAGTTTTTCCTTCGAGATATTTCTTCCGTTCAACTCAGTTTGAGCTGATCGAGGGGCTGCGAAACTATAGCTTACCTCTGTTGTCGCATTGGTCTCGCCAGCACAATCGCCAT
This sequence comes from Planctomycetota bacterium, assembly GCA_029259945.1. Taxonomy (GTDB): domain Bacteria; phylum Planctomycetota; class Planctomycetia; order Pirellulales; family Lacipirellulaceae; genus Bythopirellula. Next base: position 69,437 of record JAJDEF010000008.1, on the reverse strand, counting down.
GACCCGTCTATCGCCGGCGTTCGTTCTGTAATTTTGCCACGGCCGCTTGGGACAAAATGGACAAAACTCTGGGGTGCCGTTGGAGTTTGGCGCTTCGTTTCTAGGGGTTTCGGTTTTTTGCGGGGATGAGTTTTGGCACGAATAAGCCTGTTTGGCGTTTTAGCGGACAAAACTCTTGGGTTTTGTCCACTTTGGCATGGCCCTGGCAATGCAATGCCCGGGCTTTGGGGAAATTTGCGCAGACAAAAGTCGGTGGGGTTTTGTCCTATTTTGTCCATTTGGTGTGACTTTATTGGCAAAAGGGGGGCCGCTTATTTTCGCTAATGCTCGCTAAATTTCATTAGTTCCTGGTAGGGTGGGTAGTTCTGCTGACGCGAAGATCGTTGACATCGAATACGTTTATTCGGCAGCAGGTTTACCCACCTTTTTTGACTACCCTACAACCGCCCAGACATGCCCACGCAAGCGTGGAGCATGGCACCCGGTAGCGGTGTGCTGGTGTATTGTCGTGGAACGGGGATTGGGATTCCATCGGAATTTTTGTCCGGGTGGAGAGGTGGATGCTTGCAACAGAAGAGCGTCGAAAAGACCAGCACTTGACAGACCTAATTCTATTTCGTTAGAATTAGGTCTGTCTTTGGGTGGCTGCCTAGGGATGGTCATCCTCGGGCTTTATCTCACAAGTTTGAAAAGGAACCGTATCATGGCCCGTCCTGCCAGTGTTCATCCTACGGATGGTGAACTCGAGATTCTCCACGTTCTTTGGGACAAAGGCTCTACTGGCCTGAGCGTGATCTGCGAAGCGTTGCGCGTCGAGCGTGATGTCGCTACCACAACGGTCGCCACCATGCTTCGCATCATGCTCGACAAAGGGCTTGTGAAACGCCAAGGAGCTGGCCGAGCGGCGCGTTGGTCAGCAACCGTCACGCATCAATCGGCTGCTGGGGGCTTGGTGGGCAAGCTGGTTGACCATGTGTTTGAGGGCGCTGCCGATCGTCTTGCGGCACACCTTGTCGAAGGGGGTCAGCTCAGCCGTCAGCAACTCTCGCAACTTCGGAAACTTATCGACCAACAGTCTCGCCCGGTGCGCGCGAAGAAAGGGGCCCAACGATGAACTCGTTTTTTGAAAACTGGGGGCCCGGCACGTTCGACACTTCCTGGTGGCACTTGGCTGGTTGGACCATGTGCTACTTTCTTGTCCTGGGCACGGTTGTTGCCTGCGCCGGAGGGACGCTAAGGTTTCTCTGCCGTCGTGCGAACTCGGCAATGCGTTACGGCGTTTCGCTTGCCGTTTTCACGATCCTAGCGCTGCTGCCAGTTGCCATCACGACGTGGTTGATCCAAACCACGCCCGATGTCCCCACCATCGCTAATGCATCCTGGCTGGAAAAAAATTCGCCCTCGGAAACATCCCCTCCAAATCCGCCATCAGAAATCAGAACTTCCACGCCCGACATTGCCCAGCTTCCCCGTCAGGATGACGGGGCTATGGTGATTGTTCGGCAAGTGATTGGAAACTTGCCCTGGGTTTGGATTTTCGGCGCACCGATTACCTTTACCCTACTCGCAACGGGGTTGGTCGGCTCGGTACGTTTGCGACGCATTAGCAAACCTATCGATTCGGGGATAATCGCCGACGCCTGTTCGCGGCTGCGTACCTCTCTGCAGATTACTCGGCAAGTGGGCGTCGTTGTTTGCGACCGAATTGCCCAACCGGTGTTGATGGGCATCGTGCGTCCGCTCATCTTGCTGCCGCCGGCGGCCCTTACTGGCTGGTCGCCTGATGAATTAGAAATGGTGTTGCTGCACGAATTGGCCCATGTGCGCCGCTGGGACAATCTGGTTAATTTACTGCAACGGATTGTCGAATCGGTGCTGTTCTTTCATCCGGCGGTTTGGCTGGTAAGCCGGCAAGTGCGTCGCGACCGTGAAGAGTGTTGCGATGCGGTGGTCGTTGCAAAGACCGCTAAGCCGCAAGCGTATGCAGAGTTGCTTGTGGCCATTGCAGCATCTGGTTCTGGTGGGCCATCGCTGGCTACTGCTTCGGCTTTGGCCGACCATCCGCTGACCGGTCGGATTCGCCGGATACTCAAACTGGAGGATGAACCGATGTTAGTTTCTCGCAACACATTATTCGCTTCGACTTTCGCCACTTTGGGATTCGTCGCCTTGGTGCTTTGGCAACCGGCAAAGAGCAGTGTCGCTGAAGAAGCGGATGTATCGGTAGCTCAGGAAGAAGTAGCCACCGAGGGCACTGAGCAAGTTCTCGCGAAAGAAAAAGAACGGCTGGCTCAACAGACCTACTCGCACCTCCGCTACGATGGCAAGACATTCGAAGAATGGCGTCAAATGTGGCGGACCGAACTGAAAACCGAAAAACGTACCGAGTGTATCAGTGCGCTGGCCGCCTTCGGTCGAGCTGGCCGAGGCAAAGAAGCTATCGAAATAATTTTGGACGTAGCGGGAGAGTACGACTTTCAAAGGATTGACAATGACGCCGAAAGGGAATTCAAGAATCGTGTCATAGAACTAGTACCAAAAAATTTCCCGCAAGCGTTGTGGTTTGCTTCGCTCATGAAACGATACGACTCCGACGCAAAAAAGTGGGATTACCTCGCTCAACACCTCTTTATCAGGTTGCAGGTGCCCGACGAAAAAATTCGGCAACAGCTTCTCGATATCGCCAATTCCGACCACGGCCTTTGGCTTCACGCAACCCGGGTTTTGCTCCGAGGAGATCGCAAGCTAGATCGGCCTGAAACCGTTGAACTCGCACGAAAGGCCTTGCAGGGCAAGAACCCCGATCTAGCTGTGCTTAGAGAGCTTAAGTATCGGCACCTCGATCGAGTACCTGAGCAATTTGATTTATTCTTCCATGAAAATTCTAGCACTCGTAGATACGCTCGCAATTTACTTCCTCGCAACGATGCCAGTCCGCTAGTCTTTGACCGGCTGATGGAAGTACTCGACGACCCAGCACAATCGAAGAAACATCTCTATGCCATTCGCGCACTCTCTTTCGCAAATGGTTCGCCGAATTCAGACCAGATAGAATCTCGCTTGAAAGAAGTTGTACGCAACGGCGACGAGCAACTTCTCGGCCCTGCGCTAGCAGCCCTTACAAAGGTTATGGTAGGAACATCGCGGCATGTCGTAGGAAAAATTCTAAAAGAAGACTCCCTTTCAACGAATCGAGAACACGCCCTCTCAGAAAATCGAAAGAAGCTTCTACGCGACGACCAGACCGTTGAAAAACTTATAAAACAAGAACGGCAGCTTATGACCCGTAACTACGGCAGAGGCGGGATGGGCGGTCTCGGTGGCGGATTCTAAACCGCATTTGCCAAGCTCAATCCATAGCCCCGCCCTCTGGGCACGAAACGACAACACCACTCCCTGCGATTGTCGTACCCAAAGAATGTATGGCCACGCGAGCGTGGAGCATGGCACCTGGGTAGACGGTGTTCCGGCCAGGATGGCCGGGCTATGGGGTGGATACGATGGGCGAATGACGTGGCGGTGTTGTTTTCCGCCCGGAGGGCGGGGCTATTTTTCTGTGGTGCCGTTATACTGCTACGCATGACTTTATTGATCGGCATCGACGAAGCGGGGTATGGACCGAACTTGGGGCCGTTAGTGGTGGGGGCCACTGCGTGGCGGGATTCGGGGGTCGGGGGTCAGAGGTCGGGGGATCTTTATGGTCGGTTGGCTGGCTTTGTTTCGTTGAAACCGGCGGACGGGTGGCTTGCCATCGCTGACTCGAAGGTGCTCTACAAACCGGGGGGCGGTTTGCGGCAATTGGAACGGGGAGTGCTCACGGCGCGGGCTGTTGTGGATGGCAAAGCCACGACTCGTTGGCAAGAGCTTTTTGAGGCCGCCGACACTGCGGGACATCGCCACGAATTGCCCTGGTATGCCGACTACGATTGCCCGCTGCCCGTTAATGCCACGGCCGAAGAAATTGCGGAATTGCAAACTCGATTTAGTGATGGCTGCGAGGCGGCGGGGGTACGGCTGCTCGATATGCGCGCCCGTGTGGTCTTCCCGCGCGAGTTCAACGACCTAACCGACCGCTACGGCACCAAGGGCGCTGCGTTGTCGCATATCTCGATCGGGTTGCTCAAAGATTTGCTTGACCGAGCCTCAACCTCCGGTCCCACCTACATCGTCTTCGACAAACATGGGGGCCGCAATCGTTATGCGGCGCTGCTGGAACATCATTTTCCCGACCAACCGATCGAGATGCTCGACGAAAGTCGGGCTGCCAGCCACTATCAATGGGGGCCGCCTGCGAGTCGCGTGCATGTGACGTTTCGCACGCGCGGCGAAGAAGAATTGCCGACGGCGTTGGCTTCGATGACAGCAAAATATCATCGCGAGCTGGCCATGCGAGCTTTTAACGCTTATTGGGCTGTGAAAGTCGACGGCCTTCGCCCGACGGCCGGTTACCCGTTGGACGCCAAACGATTTAAGGCCGAGATTGGAGCGAAACAGCAAGAGTTGGAAATTGAGGATCGTGATTTGTGGAGGAACCGGTAGGGGAAATGACCAATGGGCGAATTCTTGTAAAAGTCTCTCGCAAAGGCGCTAAGGCGCAAAAAATGAGGGGGGGGGGATCTCGCAGAGTCGCAGAGACAGCAGAGAAAAGGCCGGTTCGCCTTTTATCCTGTGGACGGTTACAAAATAGGACAATCGCGGAGATTTTATGTTTATTTACATTGCTCGGCACGCTTGGGCTTATGATTTTGGCGATCCTCGTTGGCCTGATGACTCGCAGCGCGAGCTTGAGCCTGAAGGTGCAGAGCGTTATATGCGGGTTGTGCAAACGCTTGCCGAACGGGGGTTTGCGCCTGAGGCGATCATCAGCAGCCCCTACGCACGTTGCCAACAGACGGCTGAGATTATTGCGCAGTACACGCCGAATCGGCCTGAAATCACCCTCTCGGAATCGCTTGCACCGGGCAGTGATTTTTCGGCGCTGGTCGAGTGGTCGCGCGCGTCTGGTTGCGATCAAGTTTGTTGGGTCGGCCACGCGCCCGATGTCGGCTACCTCGCTGCCGCCTTGGTCAGCGATAACAGCTCGCATATCCGATTTGCCAAAGGCACGGTTGCTGCGGTGCGACTCGATGGCGAGATTAGCCACGGGGCAGGTGAGCTCTATTGGCTGACGACGGCGAAGTCGCTGGGGTTGTGATGCGAACTGCCAAGCAAGAACGCCACGGGGTCGAAACCCTGTGACGTTCTTATTTTTGCATTTCCGGCCAGGATGGTCGGGCTATGGGGTCTCTGCTAATAGCGGAAGATCCAGTCGACGGTGAGGCGGTTTTCAAAGACGTCGCGGCGGGTGGTGAGTGGGAACTCGAAAGCGACGCCAATTTCGCGGTTCTTATTCCGCTTATACTTGAAGCCCACCGCCTGGGTCACAATGTCGTTGCCAGCGACGCCGGTCGAACCCAGATTGAATAGGTCGCCACCTTCGACACCGGCGATACCTCCCGTTCCGGCTCCGATGTAGTTGAACCAATTCACTTCGGTCAGGGCGTACCAGCCGTCGAAAATTTCGTAGTCGAAATGGTTTGACCAATACCAAACCGAACTTTTCGCACTGGGGTCGGAGGGAAGGCGGAACCCCGAGGCGCTGATCCAATGGCCGTAGTCCATAAATTCGGCTCCACCGGTCATGTAAATGTGGAACACGCCATCGCCGTTGCCCTGCCACGTGCGTGGGGTTCCTACCGGGATTTCGTAGGCAAAGCCTGCACTGAGCAGACGCTGTTTGACTGGGTCGGCGTGCAAATTGTATTTAAGTCCCACCGAGACATCGGCCCATCCGTCGCGGATCAATGGGCTCGACGAAGTTGCGTAGCCATCTTTGGCGGCAACGATTGAAAGTCGTTCGGTCAGTGCGGCCCGGATTTGGACGGCACCTAGATCAACCTCTCCGCCCCCCACAGCGCCGGGAAGACGATGGTGAAGGTAAATGACTCGAGCCTCGGTCAATGTGCGAGGGTCTTCGAAGAACACCGGATTGGTCATCGGGCTGATGAACGCATCGAAGCAGTGATCTGATTTGGCGAAGAGGCCAAATAACTTACTATCGCTACGTCCACATGTACCAGAATCACAACTCGCGCAGGGTTGAACATGCGAATCTTCAAACGAAGTTTGAAATGCCGTGTCGGAGAGGAAAGAGTCATCCTCTGCGGCTTGCACAAAAGATGGGCTGCAGACAATCGTAGCAATAAGAAGCCGTAAAGATATCGCTTGGATATTGATCCAACGAGACATTGGTGAGTCCTCCGTGATTTGTTTTTTCAGCGATGGCTATGGTTGAGCTCCTCTCAACTTTCGACTGCACTCTCTGGAAAGAGGTGCCGCCACCGCCTAATAGCTCCCTTCGGCTCGGCCTCGATGCAAATAATACAAGCAGGAATCGACATAACCACAACTTACCTAACCCGAATGAGTGGCCCTGTGCTAGTCGCTACAGCTCCAACTTAGAGAAGGAGTACCTTTCAAAAACCCCTAGTGCTTTGTCGAAGCTGAAAACAGGGGTTCACTGGGTTAGCCGTTTTGGGGCGTGTCACATTTCCGGCCAGGATGGCCGGGCTATGGATATGAGATGTGGGATGCTAGATTGGAGAGGTGGCGGGCGTCACTGTTTTCTACCATCAACCATCAAACACTTCACATCCTGCTATGCCCTCTGAAGAAGAACTTTATCAGGAACACGTCCTCGATCACTACGAAGACCCTTTTCACCGGGGGAAACTCGGGGGCGCAACGCATGTCCATGAGGATAAGAATCCGCTCTGCGGCGATGTGATAAAAATCGAATTGCAACTGAATGGCGAAGGCAAGATCGAAGACCTTTATTTCACAGGCGAAGGGTGTGTGATTAGCCAAGCCTCGGCTTCGATGCTGCTGGAACGCATGTACGGCAAGACGATCGAAGAGCTGAAGCAGTTTTCTGCGTCTGACATGCTTGAGCTTTACGGCCCTCGACTCACTCCAAATCGTCAAAAGTGTTGCCTGCTTTCTTGGAAAGTCTTGCAATCGGCTGTCCATTCGCCGGCGTCGGAGGAGACCGATTCATGAGCACTGCAGCCCTTGACCCCACGGCACTGTTGCCAGAATCTTTACGCGACGACTTTCCAATTCTTCACAACCAGGTTTTGGAGAACCACCCACTCGTTTTTTTGGACAATGCCGCGAGTACGCAACGGCCTGCGCAAGTGATTGATGCCATTCGTAATGTTTATGAGCATGACTACGCGAATGTCCATCGGGGCATTCACACGCTAAGCGAGCGCAGCACCGAACTCTATGAAGAAGCTCGTGAGAAGGTTCGCGGTCTTCTCAACGCCGAACATGCGCGCGAGATCATCTTTACTTCAGGCACCACGGGATCGATCAATTTGGTGGCGCGTAGCTGGGGAGGGGCGAATCTAAAACCGGGCGACGAGATACTTTTGACCGTCATGGAGCATCACTCCAACCTCGTTCCTTGGCAACAAATCGCTGCACAGACGGGCGCCGTGCTGCGCCATGTCCCGTTGACCGAAGAGGGTCGACTCGACATGGAGGCGTTCGATCGGCTGCTGACCGATCGCACGAAATTGGTCGCGGTCGCCTCGATTTCAAATGCTTTGGGAACCATCAACCCAATCGACGAAATCACGACTAAGGCCCACGATGCGGGGGCGTTGGTGTTGGTCGACGCGGCCCAGAGTGTGCCCCATCTTCCCACCGATGTTCGCGGCACGGACGTAGATTTTCTTGCTTTTAGTGGGCACAAAATGCTGGGGCCCTCGGGGGTCGGCATTCTTTATGGCAAAGAATCGTTGCTTGATGCGATGCCGCCGTTTCTTGGTGGGGGGAGCATGATTAACGAGGTGCGACTCGATAGCTTTACCCCTGCAGAGTTACCTGCCAAATTCGAGGCTGGCACTCCACCGATTGTGCCGGCCATTGGGATGTCGGCGGCAATCGACTACCTGAATGCGATTGGCCTTGATGCCATTGGGCGCCATGAACACTATTTGACACAAATGGCCTACGAGGCGCTTTCGAAGATCGAGGGCTTAACCATCCTTGGCCCGGGGCCAGAACACCGAACCGGACTGATTAGTTTTGTTTTCGAGAAGATTCATGCCCATGAATTTGCGCAGGTGCTCAACGATCAGTTTGGCATTGCCGTGCGTGCGGGGCACCACTGCACCCAGCCGTTGCACACGTTGCTGGGGATTACTGCGAGCACACGTGCTAGTTTCTATCTTTACAATCAGCCGTCAGACGTGGAGCGATTGGTGGAAGGAATCGCGGCTGTTCAGACGATGTTTGCCCCTCGCGGACGTCGACGCAGAAAGCGAAGTGAAGGGTAGCGGAGCCCGTTGCGTGGTTCTTTTATTTTCTACCAACTTTGAGACGACCAAATGTTGCCACTATTTCTACTATTCACTTTGATGCCGTTGGTCGAGCTGTGGCTTTTGTTTCAGCTTAGCGGTGTGTTTGGGTTTCTGCCGACGGTTTTGATCGTATTGCTGACCGGCATTGTCGGCGCTAGCTTAGCGCGATGGCAGGGTTGGCAAGCGATATCCCGTATTCAGAACGAGATGCGCCAGGGGCTGCTCCCGGCCAAGGCACTTGGCGATGGGGTGCTGATCCTGGTGGCTGGAGTGCTGCTGATTACCCCAGGTGTGATTACCGACGTACTTGGCCTTTCGCTGCTCATTCCGCCTCTTCGAGCGGGGATACGCAGAGGCTTGCAGCTTTGGTTCGCCAAGCATATGCAAGTACAGACGAGCACCAGTTGGCAAAGCCAAGGCGACGTTTTTTCGAGGGACGAAAACGTTGTCGAGGGACGTGTGGTCGATGCACACGTTGTTGATTCAGACCAGGATGGTCCGGCTCGATAAACCAACGGTCGGGTTGAATTATTTTGGCAAACGGCCTCTCGCGACTTGAGGCAACTCGCCGAGCAGGCCCTCGGTCATGAACGCCACCAGATATTGCTTGTCTTGCTCGCTTAACTCGAGCTTCTTCACCTTTTCGCTGAGATGGTCGTTGGGATGTCCGCCCTTGGCGTACCACTCGACCACTTCGGTCAGCGTTTTCTGCGAACCATCGTGCATATATGGTGCGGTGGTCGAAACATTGCGGACTGTCGGCGTTTTGAATGCGCCGCGGTCTTTGTCATCGTTGGTTTCTGAAAAACGTCCGACGTCTGGCTCCGTGGCTTCCATGCCGACGCCCAGGTTGTGGTATTGCTCGTCGGTGAAGTTCGCACCGACGTGACAGGCGGTGCAGCCCGCTCGGTCGCTGAAAAAGAGGTCGCCCCCGCGTGCCGCACTTTCGCTAATGGGGTGGGCATCGCTGGATGCTTTGCGGGCCATGTATTCGTTGTACAGATCCTCGTCTTCGTCCTTCAATTCTTCAAGATCAACGATATCGTCGGCGTACGATTTTTCAAAGGCAGTTAGCTCTTGGTAATAGTCCCAAGGCGCAGGGCCGGTGACCAACGTGCGCTCGAAACTCGCAAGAGCACGACCGACATTATCGATCGTGACTCCATCTTCAAAAATCGCGGAAAACTGCTTTTGGTAGCCCTCGATGCCTTGGAGGGTCTCGACACAAGCTTCATGGGTATTGCCCATCTCGATGGGGTTGGCAATGGGGCCGACGGCCTGAGCTTCGAGCGAAGGGGCACGACCATCCCAAAACTGCGGGCCGCTGAGGATGCGATTGTAGGCGACCGGCGAATTGCGGCCGCCTTCTTGTCCTTCGATGCCGACTCCAAACTGGGTATCTTTGGCATAGCCTTGGTCGGGGTCATGGCAAGTTGCACAACTCACGGTATTGTCTGCCGACAGGCGAGTGTCGAAGTAGAGTTGGCGTCCTAGTTCGATCTTCGCGCGAGTCAGCGGATTGGCCTCGAGGCCTTTTATTTCTGCGGCACCTACAGCGAGACCCAGGGGCAATGTTGGCTTGAGCAACAAGGAGTTTCTCGGATCGGCCAACCAAGCGTCAATCTGCTCGATCGTTAGTTCGCCTTCACCGGGAATTCCCGCAATCAGCTCAGCGCTACCGAGCATGACTTTTTCACTCACGGCCGTGACCGTAAATTGCGTTTGGGGGGTCTCTGCGTCGTCAGCGAGGGGCACTCCAGCCGAGACGGCTGGGCTATGTGGTTCAGTCGTCTCGGTTGGTGGGGTGCCTGAGTTGCTCGTGGGCGGCGCATTTTGCTCCGCTGGTTGATCAACCTGGGGAAGAAAGTTGTTGACGACCAATGCGATCGCCACCAACACAATCACGATAGCAAGAAATCTACCCACGGTTGCTCCTCCCTTACGGCAAATGACACAGGTCAACCATTCCGCGTCCTAAGCATTTGCTTTCTCGAAGTACTCCCGACTTTTCTCGGGGCTTGGCTTGATGGTGAGATCGCCTTTCTTCCAGTTGGCGGGACAAACTTCGCCATTTTCTTCGAAGAATTGCAATGCGTCGACCATACGCAACGCTTCGTCGACGCTACGTCCCAAGGGCAAGTCGTTGACCACCTGATGACGAACGAGACCTTCTTTGTCGATGAGGAACAGTCCTCGTAGCGAAAGGCCACTCGGGAGTAGCACGCCATAGTTTTCGGCGATCTGCTTGTTGAGGTCGGCCAACATAGGAAATTGGATATCCCCAAGACCGCCTTCGTTGCGAGAGGTATTACGCCAGGCCAAATGCGTAAAGTGACTATCGACCGAGCAACTTAGTAGCTGAACACCACGTTTTTTGAATTCCGCCTCTGCATCGGAGAAGGCGATGATCTCGGTGGGGCAAACAAACGTGAAATCGAGCGGATAGAAGAACAGTACTACATGTTGGCCTCGGTAATCTTCTAGCGAGACTGCCTTGAACGAACCGTCGGGCATCACGGCCTGGACCCGAAAGTCTGGTGCCGGTTGTTGAACTAAACATCCCATGATTAATAATCCTCTGGTTTTTACCTGTTTGATTTTTGTAATCTGCTAAGGACGACTGCAAAGTCGTGACTAGTAAAAATAAATTTCAACTTATTTATTGAACCACGGAGAACACCGAGAAAAGTTTTGGGCACTCCGTGCTGCTCTGTGTCCTCTGTGGTGATCTTTTTTCCTGCTTTGGTGTGTAGCTCAAAAGGTGGGTAAACCTGCTGGCGAATGCATCTTATTTAATGTTTACGTCCTGTGCGCCAGCAGAACTACCCACCCTACTTCAACTGGGCTAAGGCCTTCGGCCAAGATGGTTGAATGGTCTCTAGGCGACTGACAACTGAGCCTTCAATGCTTGGAGTGCTGCGTCGTAGTTTGGTTCTTGAGTGACTTCGGGCACGTATTCGGCGTAGGTTACTTTGCCTTCGGCATCCAGGACAAAGATTGCTCGGGTGAGGATTTTTAGTTCTTCGATCAAAGTGCCCCAATTGTTGCCAAAGGTTCGGTCTTGGTAATCGCTCGCCGAACGAAGGTTGGTGATGTTCTCTGCTCCGCAGAAACGATTCATAGCGAAAGGCAGGTCGAGGCTGATGGTCAAGGCGGTGATCGAATCGTTTAACTCGCCCAACGATTCGTTGAACTTCTTGGTTTGTATGGCACAGACCCCTGTGTCAAGCGACGGAACCACGCTTAAAAAAGCTGGCTTGCCTTTTAGGTCGGCCAGGGTGATTTCTTTCATGCCGCCTTCGAAGAAATGGAGTTTGAAGTCGGGTGCTGCTTGACCGGCGCTGACGGCTTCGCCGGCGAGTGTGAGTGGGTTTCCTGCAAAAGTAACGGCTTCGGAGCGTGACATGGCAAGACCTTTCAGTTGCGGCTCAAAAAGGTGGGTAAACCTGCTGGCGAATGAATCTATTTGATCTTCATGCCCTTTGCGCCAGCCGAACTACCCACCCTACTTCTTGGAAAACTAGGGAACCTTTAGTATCGTGTTTTGCCAACCCGTGGCAAGGCCCGGGCGGGCACGATTCTGCAGGAGAACTCGACGACAACGGCGAAACAAGAGTTTCGCAAAGAGGGGGCCCTACGGGGCGGGATTGAAAGTCGACTCGGTGGAATTCCCCGAGAAGGGAATACGTATCGTTATCGACGCTTGCTTGACGACGCTGCTCCAGAAATCTTGCTGGCCAGCTTCGAGTATTTGGCGGCTGGTGCGCTTTCGCCCTGAACCTCGTACATGGCCGACAGGTTGCTATAGGGCACTTCCAAAGCAATTTGTTTCAGCAATCCACTCTCAACGGCTTCTTCAATTAAATCGGCCCCCGAGTTGGTCAGCTCGATTGCGCGCTCGCGTTGCTCGGCCTGCCAATAGGAGACGCCCATGCTGACTAGCGCATCGCCATGCTGCTGTGGTGCTGCCATCGTGGTGACTGGGACTGGGTCGAGGAGTAAGTCTGCTGCCCGATCGTACCACTGGCATGCCGTCACATGATCTTCGTAATGGACGGCGTGAACAGCGCCAATCTGAAAATAGAGCCGGCCGAGCAGATAATTTGTATCGGGCAGTTCATCGCGACCTTTTGCAAGTGCGCTGAGCTTGAGATCGGCAAGATCGCCTAATCGCTCGGCACTTTGCGGCTCGCTGCGACGGTGCTCTATCTGAGCGGCCTGAAAATAGACCAAACCAAGCTGCCAATCGTATTGATCTCGAAGCAACTCGTCGTCGGTATTTTCTTTCAACTTCTGTGCGGTATCCTCTGCTTCTTCGACCCAAAGCAACGGGTCGATTGGCTGCTCAAAACTGGCTGCTGCCGCTAAAGCACTGACCGCTACCTGCAGACGCAAGGGTAAATTGCTCGGCTCCGCAGCAATCATTTCTTCGGAGAGTGCCGAAGCTCGCTCGATCCACTGCGGAACGATCTTGCTTTTTTCTTCCCAATCGCCTTTCGCGACGCCAACGGCTATCGCTAGGTGCGCTTCGACCAATAATTCGTTCGCAATCTGACGGACATTCGCGTCGTTGCCAAGAGTCAGTTTGTCGGCAATTTCGATGGCCTTGGTATGTAATGACACGGCTCGCCGAGCCACGTCTTTCGAGCCGACCGCTGCCAAATGCCCCATCTCATGGAGGGCCAGCGCACGAACGAGCGGCTCGATGCCGGGTGTCTCTAGAATCTCGCGAACCTGCTCAACCGCCACTTCATAACGAGCTAGTTGACGGAGACATTTCGCATAGTGCAGTCGATAACGATGGTTGCGAGGCTCGATCTCGATTGCTTCGGCCGCATAACGTTCAGCCGTCACCGCTTGGCCTAGCGTGAGATGAACATCGGATAGTAGCCATTGGACGCGAGCAGAGGTGCGGCCCAACATCAATGCCTGCTCCAAATCTTCTAAGCAAGCGGTGAGATCGTTGCGGCGGTTGTTTTCTGCGCGTAATAGAAAGCCCCCCGCCTTGATCGGTTGAATGACGACTTTAATCACCTGAGAGCTGGTATCTGGTTCTGACTCAGAAAAGTCGTCCCCATCGACTGCCCATACGGTTTGGTCGGCGCTTGCTAAACGCATGACGACGCCTCGTTCTGGATAAACTTGGGCAATCGGGGCACCGACTTTGTTCGTTAAAATGGCAGGGCGAACCGCCTCTAAACCTAGCTTGCGCGTAAGCTCCTTGGTCGACATCGGCTGATCGAGTGCCACAATCACGGCGTCGACAATGTTTCCATCGAATTTCACACGCACCGACCGTAGACGATCGAAGCGATACATCAATGTCTCTGCCGTGGTCGACTCGCTATGAGGATTGCCCCACTCACGAAAAACGTCACGGCGATCGGAGATACCTGGCGTAATGCCATTGAAACTGAGCACCTCAGACGAGAGCTTCGCAGGTGGAGCTTGGGCTACTTTTCTTTTTCTTGCGATCACCTTTTTAGGCAACGCAGCAACCCGTATTGGCTCGACCAAGTCGGGTACGCCTGTCACTTCCGACTCGGCAAGATCGGGCACCGCCGGAGAGACATTCGCAGTGGGCTTGAGCCGAGCACTTCTTGACCCATTCGTCGTGTTCACTATCGATTGGGCATCAGCGCGATTCTGCTTTCTGGAAGTGACAAGAATTGATTTCTCGGTTGACTGGCGATCTGCACAATCATCTTCGATATTTCCGACCGTTTCCTCCGCCCAAGAAATATTTGCGGTGCCGGCCAGCGCGAATACGCCAAATAAAGCTGCGCTGACAGCTAGGCTTACACAGCGCCGATAGATCGAATTTTTCTGCCGCATGGGAATTCCCCTGTTTGCTGTCGGGCCGGGTGGCCCTCCAAAGTCGCCGTTTTTCTTTTGCCGGCTTGAATCACGGCCTAGCGCTCGATTCGCGCACCTTGCCATCTTCCGTTATCGACATCGCAGGTTACTCGCTCTGTAGCAAATATGCTGAATGTACGAAAAAAACGAATTGCGGGGTTCTGCGCAAGCAATGCTGGCGCCCTGCTATTCACTTGGGGCCAAGAGTTTGGCGAGAAGTGACTCTGCTAGCACTCGATGCCCCTGACAGCAGCTATCAAGGGCCTGTTCGAGAAGCGAAACCTGGCGCTGAGTAAATGGGATGGCGGTTCCAGCAGTCGGCAAATGCGGTATCAAAGCATCTGTGATTCTCTTCAGCAGAAGTTCTAAGCCAGTGCCGACGATTGCGCTTATTGCAATCAAGTTTGCATCTGCCGCAACGGATGAGTCCAGAAGATCAATTTTGTTGACGACCACCAGTATCGATTTCCTGGGTGTCTCTACGCCTGCGGCCTCTAGTTGACGGCCGACAATCGCAACGATCGACTCAGCCGCTCGTTGCTTGAGTTCCTGGGCATCCAAGACCCAAATCACTAGGTTTGCTTCTGCGAGTTGTTGGTGTGCGAGTGCGATTCCCGCGTTTTCTAGCGCATCGACGGTCTGGTGCAAACCGGCTGTGTCACTTAGTTTGACGGGCCAACCTTCGATGGCGGTGGTTGCAGACACGATATCGCGTGTTGTGCCAGGCTGGTCGAAGACGATGGCTCGCTGGTAGCCTACGATGGCGTTGATTAGGCTGCTCTTGCCGACATTTGGACGCCCGGCAATCACCACGCGCCAGGGCTGCGTCAGATGTTTGCCCAGTTCGGCGTCGCGAAGCAAGCGGCGAATTTTTTCGATCGCGAGTTTTTCATCTCCTTTGCGAATCGTTTCTGTAATCGCAATCACTTCTTGGTGAAGTGCGCCGTGATATTGGTCTAGCAAAATCGATGCGGTTCGTAACGTCGTCGCCTCGGCCAGTGCCGCGTGGGCTTCGTTCACTAGCCAATCGTTGGATTGGCCTGCCAGCCATTGCTGCCAATCTGTGGGTTTGCAACCGGCGATGGTGAGATGGTCGATGATCTGAGTAATCGAAGCGGCGCCACCATGACAATGCACTTCGACCATGCCGACGTCGCGGCGACACACGACCAAATCTTCGCCCGTTGTTTCGCCCCATTGGCCATAAACAATCCGACCGATGGGCTGTTGGTGAAGCGGGTGGCCATTGGCCGCTTGAAAATACTGGTCGACGGCGTTTTCGGCATGGGGCCCTGCTACGGCAATCACCGCGATGGCACTTCGCCCTTCGGCGGTGAGAACCGAAACCGAAGTCGGGCCACAGACGGCTTTGGTACTCACGACTCTTCCCCAGCTGTGAGATAGATTCCTGCTAAGACCATGTGCGGGATATGCTGTGCGGGGCCATTTTCGTTGGTGACATTTGAAGCCACCAGTCGAGCATCGCCCCCGGTAATAAACAGCTGCGGTGACTGATCTAAATCTTTGCTCATTCGACAGATAAGTTCAGAGACCGAGCCGACCGCCCCCCAATACAAACCCGACGCAATGGCTTCGAGCGTTGACTTGCCCACGGGATTCACCGAAGCCTTGAGTGCGTCGGGCAACAAATGCGGCAGGGCCGAGGTGTTGTCGTGTAATGCTCGAGCCGACATCGCAATACCTGGCAAAATTGCTCCGCCTGCAAATGCGCCCTCTTCGGTGATTAAGTCAACCGTATTGGCGGTTCCGAGATCAATGACAATCGCCGGGCGGTCTGCTTCGCGTAGACGATTAGCAGCCACGCCGTTGAGCAAGCGATCGATGCCGACTTTTTCAGGTTGCTCGACGAGTGTCTTGATAGGCAAGTCGGCACCCGTTAACTGACGAAGTGGTTGATAGCCTTGTTTGCGAAGAACCTCTTGCACACGCTCGGCTGCTTCGGCGTGGACAGACGCCAACAATAGGTGGGGGTCGGTATTGTCTAACTGTTCGAGCCAATCGCCAATCTGCTTGAAAAAGCTTTCTGACGATTCATCTACGTGCGCAACCACAAGCCACTCTGCCGGTTCTCGAAGCTTTGGTGCGGCGATCGGCAGTTGACTGGACTTTGAATCGGATTCACAAGCGGTCGTATCGGGGTACCACCCAAACTTCACTCGGCTGCTTCCGACCTCGATTGCTAACAGGTCTCGGCCCGAGGAATCGCTCATGACGGCTGCCGTCCTTCGGCCAGCAGGGCGTAGGATTTGTGGATCAGGTCATTGAGCCCTTGACCGGTGACGGAAGAAAAGAGCAGCACCTCGCGGCCCGTCTCTTCGGCGAGTTGCTGGCGCACTTCTTCTGAGCCAGGCAATTCGGCTTTGCTGACGGCGATCAGTTCGGGGCGACCTGCCAGATCGATATCATACTTCTCGACCTCTTCGCGAATCGCTCGGTAGTTTTGCAGGGGGTCGGTCTCGTCCATTGGCATGGGCTCGACCAAGTGGATAAGCACACGGGTGCGCTCGACATGGCGTAGAAATTCGTGCCCAAGGCCCGCACCGGTATGGGCACCTTCGATCAAACCTGGGATATCGGCGATGACCATCGAACGGTCGAGATCAACCTGGACGATGCCCAGATTGGGGATTTTGGTGGTGAAGGGATAGTCGGCAATCTCGGGTCGGGCACGCGAGACCCGGCTCAAAAGCGTACTTTTGCCTGCGTTGGGTTTGCCTAAGAGCCCGACATCGGCAATCACTTTGAGCTCAAAGGTGAGTCGACGCTTCTCTGCTTTGCCGCCCCTGGTAAATTCACGCGGGACTTGATTGGTGGACGACTTGAAACGCGTGTTGCCTTTGCCCCCGCGTCCTCCTTGCGCGGCCACGACGCTGTCGTCGGCTTCGGTCAAGTCTTTTAATTCAAACTCGCCTTTCGCATCGATGACCACCGTGCCTGGCGGTACGCGGATGGTCAGATCTTTGGCGTTGGCGCCGTGGCAATTTTTAGCGCCACCGGGAGTACCCGACTTGGCCCGCCAGTGTTTGCGATGCACGAGCGACGCGAGGCTATCGACACCCTGCGTGGCGATCACGATTACGCTACCGCCATTGCCGCCGTCCCCGCCGTCGGGTCCGCCACGTGGTATGTATTTTTCACGACGGAAGCTAGCGCAGCCGTCACCGCCCTTGCCTGCTTCGACTTCGACGGTGACTCGATCGATGAACATGAGGTGAGTTGTGGGGCGCGAGTTGCGAGTCGTGAGTTGTGATACGTAACTCTTCACTCTTCAACAAAAAAGGGATGCGCGGATGGCGCATCCCTCGATTTGGATCGTCGATTCGCCGGGCAACTAGGCCACGGGCATGATATTGATACGACGCCCTTTGCGGTCGAACTCTACCTGACCGTCGATGAGCGCGAAGAGTGTGTAGTCTTTGCCTTGGCCGACACCGGTGCCGGGATGAAATTTGTTGCCTACTTGGCGAATGAGAATATTGCCAGCAATGACTTTCTCGCCGCCAAATTTTTTGACGCCCCGACGCTGTGCGTTGGAATCACGGCCGTTGCGGCTCGAACCTTGTCCTTTTTTATGTGCCATGACTTTCTAGCAGGGGCTAGGGTTTGCAGGATGGGGAACCGAAGCGGGGGCAAATCGAAGCCCAGGTTCCCTTGTAGCCCGTCGATTCTACCGATAAACCCAGCGGTAGGCAACGCCTTCGCCGGTGCCGTAGTTTTCGGCTGCGCCAGGAGCCGCGCCATAGCGAATTTCCCGCTCATTTTCGGCCAAAGCATCGCCTGGTCGCCAGAAATTCAGCTGTAGCAGCTTACGCTTGAAGCTCCGCCCCTTGCCGGGTGGATCGCCTGGCTGGTAATCCTCGGGCGAATCAAGCCACTCGTAGGCGTTGTTCAAGCCGCCCACAAACACCGAGAAAAAGTCGATTTGCGGATCGACATCTTCCCAAGTCGCTACGCCCCACAAACCACGCTCCGCCCGACCACCTTCGCGGCTGAGCATGTGCTCAGAAATCGTGACGCTGTTGAGCAACTCGCCCCGGGGCAGCTCGCGGCTTTGGATTGCCTGCACTGCCGCTGGGATGACGCGATCGAGATACGATTTTCGAACCCGGTCTCCGGCCCGATTGCGATCTTGGCTGGTCAGCACAAACTGCGGGATGAATTGCAACTGATCGGCTGGTTTCTTGACGGCTGCATAGTTGCCGTCTTCCTGTTGTTGCGATGACAAGCCAGCGCCTGTATTGCGAACACGGTAGACCATGTACCAAATTAGTTTCCGCTGCATCTTGCCCGAAGGCTGGGGAATATCGACATGCATCATGCGAAGTGGCTTGAACGCCAACTCCAGACACCACACGTCGTTTCTGAAATTAACGTCTTTGGCTATTTCGTAGAGGGTTCGACTCTTGGTGGTCGAACTCGGCGAACGCGCGAGTTGTTTGTCGGCTCGCAGCTCGATGATATCGTGTACCTGCACCAAATCGTCACGGGTGACTTCGGGGACGATGGTCGTTAATACGCCAGGCGCAAACTGCGGGGCCAATGCCTCTTGAGCGGTGGCCAAGGAATCTGCCCAAAGCCCAAGCAATAACGTGAGCAGGCAGGCCGCTTGTGTGCTGAAGGACGTCAAATCGCGAAGCATAGCTTGGTCTCAGATGTTCGAAGGTGAGTAGATGCAAGTCGAAAGTTGTGACCCTCTAGTATAAATAGAGGAGCCGGGCTCGGCAAATACGACCTTGCTGTTTTTCCAGCGGCGAGTCAGGTAGCCTAGGAACCGTTAGAACACGTAAATCGGTGGGCCGCCGCTTAGCTTTGGTGCATCCTACCTTCTTGGGTGGATGTTGTGGGGAGTCTGCTCAGCCAAGGACGATGTGTCCTGTGCATTCCCTCAGTGACTAACGACACACCCTCCTCAGAGCGATCAAGCAGCCTCACGTCCCAGCAAACTCAACACCATCTCCCGGCGGTCCCTCACGTCCACACAGCACTGCCTAGCCATCGCTTCGACTCCTCTTGTCTTAAGTCTCACCAATGAAGCCTCTCACACAAGCGATTCCCAGGAAGCTTGAGCTATACCGTGTTTTCCCTAACCTACTAGAGTATCTGTTGTTGCGGAGAAGTCTGCTGAGAAACAAACATGTTGCGGATCAGGTCTACCAGACACTAGTCAGCGGCCCTCATTTAAATAAACAATGGCTTTAGTGACTTTCATCCACGTCCTGCCTAGGATAACTGATATCAGACACAGACTCATGAACGCGAGTTTCTTGACACATCCAGGTGATCTGGTAAGTTACGCGAAGTGTTTTGTGGTCCGTCTATTGGATCTAATAAGAGCATAAAGAGGTAAAGCTAATGTACCTCCCGAATAGAGTGTTAGGCGTGTGTACGTCCACAGGTTACGAGCACTTTCTTGTCGTGGTTACAGCAAGACTCGGGCTGCTGAAGGTGTAAGGAACAGTCGAACCTGTTCGAAAGGCTCCGTCATGTTGGGTATGCTGCACACGACTAGTCGATCAGCGCTTTTCATCTTACTGCCGGCGCTAGCGTGTACGTATTCGGCGTCCATATCCTGGGCAGGAGATTCGCACATTCGTTTGGTGGCCGACGCGTTTGGGACCGTGCCAGGAGCCACGGATGCCAGCGGTTGGCAGTTCTTCGAGCCCCCTGTTATCAACGACAGCGGCGACGTCGCCTTTGCAGCCGCATTGAGACTTCCAGCCGGTTCTTCTTCCATTGACAGCGGTATATGGTCTGAGGCAGGAGGCTCGGGACTGAAACTGGTTGCTCGTGAAGGAGATCAGGCCCCAGCTGTTGCTGATGGTCATCGGTTTAAGGCAATGAACGCCCGTCCGTTCTTATTCAATTCTGATGGTGCCCTCACATTCAGGCGTGGTTTGTCCGGTGCCGGTGTCAACTTCGCGAATGATGCAGCGTATTGGACCTACCTAAGCGACGGGACAGTTCGCTTGGTCGCCCGCGAGGACGAACTCGCACCGGTCACGCCTGCCGGGATAAAATTTGGTATTCTTGAAGAACCCGTTATGAACCATGCGGGAGAAGTCGCCTTCAAAGCTTGGTTGAATGGCCCCGGCGTTGACTCGTCGAACATATTTGGCGTATTCAGCGAAGCTGGCGGAGGGGGTTCGGGACTGGTAGCCCGTGCCGGGCAGTCGGCTGAAGGCACTCCTGCTGGCGTTGTCTTCCAGGAGCCATTCGATCCATTAATCGATGACTTGGGGGGCACGGCCTTTGTTTCGACCCTCGCGGGTACGGGCATCGTTACCGAAAACGATCACGGGATCTGGCTTCACAAGGCAGCATCCAGCCTACGGTTGGTTACCCGTGAAGGCGACCATGCCCCAGGTTTTGCGCCAGCGGTGAGCTTTGGAGAGATTTCGCCAACTAGTTTGCGGCTAAACGGCAATGGGCAACTGGCGTTTGTGGCTAGCCTGACTGGATTTACAGCACCTGATCCCCTGACTCGTCAATCACTCTGGACCGGCACCTACGAAGAACAAGTTCGATTCGTCGCGGGTGAAGGTGACCCAGGTGCAGGACTTGATGCCGGCGAACTTCTGGGGATAATTTTCAGCCCCGCGATCAGCGACTCGGGAGATGTCGTTTTCGGCAGTCTCATCACGGGAACCGAAGTGTCCGTTCAGAACGACAAGGCCATCTGGAGATCAGATGCGAACGGCGAGTTGCAACTTATTGCGAGGGAAGGGCAGGCCGTTCCGGGACTCGGTAACGAGTGGCAGTACAGTGGTCTTCTTTCCCACATAGCGAACTCTGCTGGCCGGGTTGCTTTTAAAGCATCTGTGACCGATGGTCAATCCTCGCGGCTAGGCATCTGGGCCGAGAATACCGCAGGCCAACTGGCCCTGGTTGCGTTGACCGGAGCTGAAATCGACGTTGGCAGTGGCGGCGCTGAAGATTTGCGAACAGTATCCACTTTGTTTTTCCCAGCTGGGGCTGGATTCTCCAGTCGCCTGCCCGGCAGCTTCAACACACCGGGACAAGTGGTATTCGATGCACGATTCACCAATGGCTCTGGAGCGATCCTTGTATCGAACGCGGCCACCGTCCCGGAACCAACTTCGCTCTGGCTCTTGGTACTCGCGCTGTCGATCGTATCGCATCGGCTGAGGGCGACCTTGCGCGTGTAAGGTTGCTCCTCGCGGAGGGCGCGGATACTGAAGCAACGACTGATTCTAAGGGATCAACGCCCTTGTTGTTGGCTTGTTCCAAAGGGCACCTTCGTGTGGCGGAACTGCTCATCGAAAACGGCGCTGATATCCATGCTAAAAATATGTCTCGACAGAATGCCTTGACCATGGCGGCGCGCGGCGGGCATCGAGAGCTTGCCGACTACCTGATGTCGAAGGGCGCAAAGAGATAAAACTCCGACGAAATTTGCTGGTTCTTGTCTACGTCGGTGGGTCGGAGCTTCGCTTTGGGCCGCCCTGCCTTCCGATAGATTTCGGACCAGGATGGTCCGGCTATGGTTTGGAACCATGCAGAAAATACTACGCCGACCCCGCACACCAGCTGGGGGCATACAATGTGCGGGGTGATGGCGGTAGTTTGTTTGAGAATTACTAGTGGACCGAAGTCTTAGCGTCCACCTTGGCGGGGTGGACCTCGTCGGTCGTCGGAACCTTGGCCACGACGTCCGTACTGTTCGCGTCTCTCTCTCATTTTTTCTGCGAGCTTCCGAAATTCCTTTCGGCTGAGCTGGCCATCTCCATTGGCGTCGAAGTGATCAAACACTTCGTTTGGGTCGGGCATGCGGCGTCCCCCTTCTCGCGAGCCTTGCTGACGACCTTGCGCGTCCCCACGCCGTCCTCGACGACCTTCAGGGGGTGGGCCGGGACGATCGCCTGGGTTTTGCAGAGGTCGGAAATCTGGACCGGGGCGATCCTCATCTCGGGATCGACCTCGATGGCCCTCACCATGTCCGTGTCGGGCATGGTGTTGATGTACTGCCTTGGTTAGTGCCTTAAATTCTTCGCGGCTGAGCTGGCCGTCCTCATTTTCGTCAAAGTGATCAAACAGCTCTTCTGGACTGCGTGGGCCGTGACGTTCTCGATCTGCACGTTGTCCTCTCGAACCACGTTTACCTGGCTTTCTGGCCAAGTCGTTTTCGTCACCGGGCTGATTTTCGGTAATAAGAGCTCCGTCGGTTTGCTCGCCATCCTCGGCAGCAATTGCTGGGGCCACCAACCAAGCGGAGAGCATGAAGGTTAAACTCGCAATGAAATACCGCATTTCGAACCCCTTTTAATTAGAGTGTGGTTGAATACTGTTTTCTGGCTATTTAGTTGAACTCCGCGTTTCGCGGCAAGTTTCGCGGGAAATTAGATGTCCTGATCGAAATTGCCAAATTCCACCGTAAAACCGCGATAAGTTGAACCACAGAGGACACAGAGCGTGCGCCGTTGTGTGTTGCGATATTCCCGGCCAGGATGGCCGGGCTATGTTCTATATCGCTATCGCTAATTGTGCGGGTTCGCATAAAATGTGGCATCCTGTCTTTGCGACTCGAATCCCCCGAAAAGTCATGGCTGACACTTCTCTTTATATTGCTGGAATTTTGGCGCTGGGTATTGCGGCTCAGTGGCTGGCTTGGCGGTTTCGGCTGCCGGCGATTGTTCTGCTACTTTTGTTTGGTGTCGTTCTGGGGAAACTCACTGGTAGCGAACCAAGCCCAGACCCAGATCTGTTTTTTGCGCTCGTCTCGCTGGCGGTGGGTATCATTTTGTTTGAGGGGGGGCTTAGTCTCGACTTTCGCGAGATTAAAGAAACTCGCGGTGCGGTCTTTCGATTGGTGAGCTTGGGGCTTGCTCTCACCTGGCTTCTTACGACTTGGTTCGCTTTTGATGTGGCCGGCTTTTCATTGAAGATGGCCGTACTGCTTGGCGCGCTGCTGACGGTCAGCGGGCCGACGGTTGTGCTGCCGTTGCTGCGACATGTTCAGCCGGTGCGACGCATTGGCTCGCTCGCCAAGTGGGAAGGCATTGTGAACGACCCGATCGGGGCGGTACTTGCGGCGTTGGTTTTCGAACTGGTGTCACACCAAACCCACGGAAGCATCGCGAACGAATCGTTGCTTAGCCTTGGTAAGACGCTGGCCTACGGGGTGACACTGAGTGGTTTGAGCGCCTTGGCCTTATTGCAAATGCTCCGCCGTTATTGGATTCCCGATTATCTGCAAAACCCGGTCATCCTGGCGTTCGTCACTTTGCTGTTTGCTTTTTCGAATTACTTGCAACCAGAGTCAGGGCTTGTCACGGTGACGTTGTTGGGCGTTCTGTTGGCCAACCAGCGCAGCGTGGCGATCCGCCATGTGGTGGAGTTCAAAGAAAACTTACGCGTGCTGCTCATTTCAACTCTGTTCATTGTGCTGGCCTCGAAGCTGACTCTCGACATGGCAGCCTTGCAAATGCTTGGTTGGCGGAGCGTTGCCTTTGTGGCGTTGCTGATTTTGGTAGTTCGACCGATGTCGGTTTTTATCTCGACGTTTGGTGGTGGGTTAAGTTGGCAAGAGCGTGCTTTCTTGGCTTGGATTCATCCGCGAGGGATCGTCGCGGCAGCCATCGGCTCGCTTTTTGCGCTGGCATTGAAAGAGGCCGAGCCGACTCTTGCGGCTGAGGCCGATCGGTTCGTGCTGGTGACTTTTCTGGTAATCATCGGGACGGTGACGATCTATGGCTTGTCGCTGGCGCCGCTTGCCCGTTGGTTGCGACTCTCTGGCGAGAACCCCCAGGGCATCTTGTTTGCTGGAGCCTCGCCGGCCGTGCGCGAGATTGCAACCGCGATTAGCGAAGAGGGTTTTCCAGTGTTGCTGGTCGATACGAACCCGCGTAATAACAGGGCGGCTCGCATGGCAGGCTTGGCGGTCTCGTATGCGAGTATCGGCAGCGAATTTGTGCAGGAAGAAATCGACTTGGGCGGCATTGGGCGGCTGCTCGCCATGACTCCCAACGACGAGGTGAATACGTTGGCAGCCATGGGATTTTCCGAACGGTTTGGGCGGTCGGAAGTTTATCAAATTGCCACCGTCGAATCGTCCAACGATCGGACCGAAAAAGTGGGCGCCTATCGGGGTGGCCGTACTTTGTTCGATCAGCCGATCACCGCCAAGCAACTGGAAGACCGTTTTGCAGCCGGCGCGCGAATCAAAAAGACGCTGATCAGCGAAGATTTTACCTACGAAGATTTCTGTACCCGATATGGCGATACGGCACTCGCCCTGTTTTGTGTGGATGAGGCCAATAAGTTGATCGTCGCCACCGACGAAAAAGACATGCTCCCACGGCCTGGGCAGAAGCTGATAGCGCTGGTGGATGAATCGGTCGAAACGGGCGGCTGACGGCGGCATGTAGGATTTTCCGGCACTCCGACCAGGATGGTCAGGCTATGGGTTTTGTCGACGAAGATTCTCGAGAGATGCTGAGGCAGCAGGGAATCCCCAGCTCCCCCATCCCGGGAGCTTGCAGTGCTATTCATGGGGATGTGTTACTCCGTAAAAATTGTCTCGCTTCATTCGCAAATGTCGATTAGGATACACGAAAGGTGGGGCGGGATCTCACTTGAAGAAACGACAAGTAGCAATTCTAAATCCACCACCATGTGACTTGTGGTCGCACGTTTCAGCACTTACTACCAACGCTCTCCAGGCATTGACCCAATGACTACTCTCCGACGTTGCTTCTTTTTCGCACTTGCCTTAGTTCTCACCTTTGGAATCTCGGCATCGAAGGCGGGACTTGTCGCACATTGGACCGGCGATGGGACGACTGCTGATGCCACGGGGAACGGGCACACTGGTACACTCGTGAATGGCACGACCTACGACACTGGTGTAATTGGACAAGCTTTTTCGTTCGATGGGATTAACGACTACATCACCGTTCCAGGTAACGCGGCGCTCCAGCCCGCAACGATTTCGGTCGGCATGTGGGTCAAAGCCGCTTCTAGTTCTGGACTTCAACTGTTGATGGACAGTAGCCACGGTACTGGCAACGCCGGCTGGGCCGTTCAATTGTTCGGCACTTCCAGCGCTGTCTCCCAAGCAAATCGCGTAGATTTCGCGTATGGTAACGGCAGCACCTTCCCGCACGTTCAATCCAACGTCATCGTTGCAGATAACACATGGCATCACGTTCTGGCTACGCTTGACGGCTCTGATATGCGAATCTTCGTAGATGGAGCGCTCGATAATACAGTTCCGTACACAGGCACTCCGGTCGCTTCAACCAATAACAGCGGTAACATCCGTATGGGAAAGCATTTTTCCTTGAATCGGCAACTGAATGGGCTGCTGGATGATGTCCGCATCTATGACAATGCGGTTACGAGCGTCCCAGAGCCAGCGTCCCCGGTATTACTGGGGATAGCCGGTGCCCTTCTCTTTGGACGGCGTCAAATGAGACGCTGATACTCGACTTTGAATGCTTCTATTGCCTAGCACGTAGGATATTCCGGCACTCCGACCAGGATGGTCGGGCTATGGGGTTTGGTGTTGGTTACGACGGCGGCGTGGGCTGTAGAGTAGCGCGGCGAATAACGCGATTGCTGCGGAAGCCGGCTCGGGCACGGCCAGCGGCGTTCCTTGCAGCACCTCGAAATTACTGAACACGGCGTCGACTGTGCCTGCGGATAACGGGGGAATAAAGAAAGGAGTAGACGTGCTGTCGCTCCTTAAAAAAAATGAGATCAGCAAGTCATCGCCGTTCCAACTGTTTTGCAGACCGCTAAAGGTACCTGTGTGACTGGGGATGACACTTCCCGGGGTCGCATTCACTCCAAAAATGACGTCGCCGGTGCCGCTCTCGTAACGCACGAAGAACCGGCCGCTTGTTGTGGCAGTTAGGCCAAGGAGGATGGGTGCTTGGGTGACGTCACTAATGCGAGCCGCCCCGGCAAACACGGTTGGACCGCCGTTGAGGATTCCCAGTCCAGGACCGGCAGAGTTCATGCCGGCACCGTCTTCGCCAATTCCAAATCCGATGCCAGCTAGTCCGACCGAATTCGCGGCCGTAAAGTCAAAATCAACCGCAACGTGAAAGTCTTGGCTGGCCGAAAAAAAGTTTCCTTGCGATGAGGTCGCAACGGTGTTGCCATCGACGCTTTGGTATCCGATGTCGGTAGCTGCCGGTACTGCTCCAGAAGCCGAGAGGGTCACTTGAGAGGTACTATCAACGTTACTTGTCATGCCGGCATGGGCCGGGTCTTGGACCTGGGTCCATGAATTGAAATCGTCGATGGGCAGCGCGAAAGTTGCCGAGTGCTGTCCGATCGCTGCTAGTAGCGCCACGAGGGCTGCAAAAACTGTTGTGCGTTGCATCGTCTGTATCCCCAATCTTTCAGGTAAAATATCGTTGTAAAGGTTTTTGTTAGTCCACGAAAAAAAGCTGCCAGCAGACTCTGCCCCCGATGCGGTTGCATCGAAAGAGTCTCCTAGCAGCTTTTTGGTGATTCAGTAGTTCTCTTTTCGGTTTGATAAAGCAGGCAAAATGCCTAGCTGGGCCGTTTGGCTTACCAAGTTCACTATATCGTCAGTTCGTGGGGATCGCAAGCAAATTTTGCTAGGCACTCACGGTAAGTGGGATATCGCAGCACTCCGGCCAGGATGGCCGGGCTATGGCATTGCGGCAAACATGGGCATTGCAGCAAACATGGGGCAGCGTTGCGGCAAACAAGGGGCATTGCAGCAAAAAGCCGGCAGGGGGATTGCCCTGCCGACTTGTTTCGTTCAAGTCCAAAGGTCGACAGGCTAAACTGCGGCGTAGTAGCCTTGGTACTGCTCGATCGACTGCGGCTTGATCTTGGTGGCGTAGCCTGCTTGGCCGAAGGCGACCATGCGTGCGATGCAAACCTGCTTCATCGCTTCGCGGGCAGGCTTGAGGTAATCGCGGGGGTCGAACTTCTCGGGCGTTTGGGCAAACACTTTGCGAATGGCACCGGTGATGGCTAAGCGGTTGTCGGTATCGACGTTGATCTTTCGGACGCCGCTCTTGATGCCGCGTTGGATCTCTTCGACCGGGACCCCCCAGGTTTGCTTCAAGCTACCACCAAACTCGTTGATAATGTCTTGCAGGTCTTGTGGCACGCTACTGCTGCCGTGCATGACGAGGTGGCAATTTGGAAGACGACGATGAATTTCATCGATACGATCCATGGCCAAGACGTCGCCGGTGGGCTTGCTGGTGAACTTGTAAGCGCCGTGGCTGGTTCCGATCGCGACCGCTAAAGCGTCGACGCCGGTCTCGCGGACAAATTGCTCGGCTTCGTCGGGGTCGGTGAGCAACTGTTCGCGGGTGAGCTGCCCCACAGCGCCGTGGCCGTCTTCCTGCTCGCCTTCTCCCGATTCGAGTGAGCCGAGACAGCCCAGCTCGCCTTCGACCGAAACACCGAGGGCGTGTGCGGCTTCGACCACTGTCTTGGTGACCGACATGTTGTAATCGTAGTCGGCTGGCGTTTTGCCATCTTCTTGCAACGAGCCGTCCATCATGACGCTCGTAAAACCATTGTCGATTGCACTCTGGCAGGTCGCAGCGCTGTTGCCGTGATCTTGGTGCATCACCATGGGAATCTGAGGATAAAGCTCGGCGGCCGCCAGCATTAAATGTCGGAGGTAGTTATCCTGCGAGTAGGATCGAGCGCCGCGGCTCGCCTGGACGATCACGGGCGATTCGGTTTCTTTCGCAGCTTCCATAATCGCTTGGATCTGCTCCATGTTGTTCACATTGAAAGCGGCGAGGCCGTAGTCGTTCTCAGCAGCGTGGTCAAGCAACAATCGCATGGGTACTAATGGCATGGCGTGAACTCCTTCGTCTTTTTCGACAATTTATAAAATGGGGGCGGGTGTGTCCGCGGCAAATTAGGATCGTTGGGTAGAGCTGCGTCGACGACCTGTTGTTGACGTCAGCGAGCCTCCCCTAGCCCGGTATTGTAGCACTTTTGGGTGTATTCGAGCAGGGGGCGAATCCGGCTTCGGTAGAAGGTAGTCAGGCGAAAATTAAGCGATTTAGAAGATGTTGCCGTAGCGTGTTCCGATATTTCCAGCCAGGATGGCTGGGCTATGGGGTGGTTGCGTCGGCTAGGATTTCGCTTTCTGGGATCTGTAGAAGGCGGATTAGTACAAACTTTTGTTCTGCCGGGCCGTGACGGTCGACCGCATGAAATGCGTGCCCTAGGCTGCCCTTCGCTTCTGTCTGGCAACTGACGACCAGTAGTTCGCCTGCGGCAAGCTCGGTGCTGATTTTTAATCGGTCAAATGTTTCGCGCTCTCGAGAGGGGGTCACCAAAAATATGCCTTGGTCGCTACTCCCCGAGTATCGATTCCGCAGCTTTCCGTGCCGCAGTTGGGGTGTGAGTTGTAATAAGATTTGCTGCCCCAACACAGGCTCAGCTCGCATCGAATAGACGGCCTCGACTTCTTCGTATCGATCGCCACGAACTCCCCCTTCGCCGCTCACCATCACGACGACTTCGCTCTGGACCTCAGAAGCTTGAATCACGGCTGGGCTGTTACGATTCAACTGGAGTACCCGACGCGTCACACTTGGATTGGCATTTTCGCCAGAAATGATCCTATCGGGAGTCATCTCGGGCATCTCACTTTGCAGATTTAGCTGGAGAGCCAGCGTATCGGGCATAGCTCCGCCCAGGACGCCTGCTCGAAATCCATTGCGAACCAATTCGTGACGAACCTCGATATCTAACCGTTGTTCGTCGACAGATTGCCAAAGTTCCTCGACTAATTTTGGTTCGTCCGCTGGCACGCGCACGTGGAAAATTTCTAGTGCCACACTGTCGGGTGCGGTGGTCGCAGCGCGCAACAATGTTTGAAATTCGACGGGAGGTGCTGACAAGATTGAACTGCAGCCCACCCAAAGTGGGAGTGTGAAAATTGCCGTCCACCGCATGACGCTGGACAAGCAACTTTGCGCAGATTGGGGGCGACCCTGCATGTGGTTTGCTGAGGAGAAGAGAAAACAAACTTCCGGTAAAAAAGAGCGGGCAGAGTAAGGCTCGTAGGCGAGCCTGTCAACGTGTTTTAGCATTGCTAGCAGATAGCATGCGAGAACTACCGAGGCATTAGCTTGGGTGATCGCCAATGGGTGCCGGCGACCCCTCCATGCTCGGCAGACAGTACGTCGTAGCTGCCGATCAGGAATTCATACAGGTGTTCGGGCGGATCGAGGGCTAGCCATCGTTGCGTCAGCCGATCCATTTCGGCATCGTAGGCACGTTGCGAATTGCCGTGGGCATAGCACCGGCCTTCATGCCGTCGTAGATCGCCGTTGAACTCGGGGCTGATGTGCCACAGTTCGTGAACTACGGTCGATAGCTTTTCTTCAAGCGGCGTGTTGAGAAATCGGGGCAGATAGAAGCTCAGGATGTAGAGAAATTCACTCCCTGCTTCATTACAGACCGACTCGACGCCGAAACGTTGGCCCCGGATTTTTTTCTCGGCTGCGCCCGCCTCGAATCGCATGGGGGTCAACGATGCGTAAGTGCCGTGCGACCCACCCGTTCGGGTTTGGCAGATGCTAATCGCAACACGTCCTAAATCAACATGCCGTAGTTCTGGCAACCGCGTGGCCATGTCGGTGCAGAGGCAGCGCATGGCTGTGGTAAAATCGAATCCGCAGCTTTGGCTTTCCATAGCTTTTGCAGCCGGTTTTTCTCAAACAACCGTGGCTAGCGCCAAAGCGGCTGATGTAAGAAACGCAGGAGACTCGACGGGGCGAAGCTTACTCGGCGTCTTTGGCTTCGGAGGCGTCGTCGGTATCGGAGGCGTCGTCGGTATCGGTGGCAGCTTCATCCGAAGCTTGCTCTTCGGCGACTTCTTCGGTTTCGTCAGAGGCTTCTTCGCTAGCGGGAGCGTCGTCTTCGAAGGACGGTTTTTCGCTTCGCTCGACGATTCGGTCACGGACGCCGACGAATTCTAAAATCGCCCGAGGCCCCGCATCCCCTAGCCGTGGCTGGGCAAGACGTACAATACGAGTATAACCACCTGGTCGATCTGCAAAGCGAGGAGCGACCTCTTCGAAAAGAATACTCACGGCTTGTGGGTCGCCAAGCAGACGAATGCAACGTCGACGTGCTGCCACGACCGGTGCAACGGCTTGGTTCCAAGCACGCCAATTGTCGCTGGTGCGCCAAGATTTCCACTCTTGCGTACCGCGCTCGGCGGTCGTGCCGTGCTCTGCAGCCGCTTGTTCGGCCACGAGCGAACGCCGTGCGATCGTGATGCACTTTTCGACCAACGGGCGAACTTCTTTTGCCTTGCTGACCGTGGTGATGATTCGCCCTTTGACCTTGGGCGCATTTTCGTCGAACTCGGCGTCTCGCTCGGTCAAAAATAGCGCGCTGGCCAAGTTGCGTAAAAGGGCCCGTTGATGTTTAGGACTTCGGCCAAGTACACGGCCTTTTCTTCGATGTCTCATAGTGTTTTGTCGCCGAGGGGCATTCTGACGCGTTTGTCAGTCCGCCGAGATTAATGATGAACTATACGCTGGCAACTTGGCCAGGAACCCGCATGCCTAGGTGGAGCCCCAACTCGTTCAGCTTGACTTGGACTTCAGCCAGAGTGGTTTCGCCAAAGTTTCTTACTTCTAGCAATTGATCTTCGGTGCGAGTGACTAGGTCACGCACATGCATGATGTTCTCGACCTCGAGGCAATTGCTGGCACGCACCGACAGTTTGAGTTCGGAGATGGCCATATTCAATTTTGCTTCTAGAGCGCTGTCGGCATTGCTTAGCGCGCCACCACGAGCTGCTGCATGGACTTGTGGGCCAAGCTCTGTGTACTGCACAAATGGAGTCAGGTGCTTGCGTAGAATCTTGGCTGCTTCGACGAGCGCCATTTCTGGGCCGAGCGAACCATCGGTTTGAATTTCTAAGGTGAGCTTGTCGTAGTTGGTCTTTTGGCCAACACGCGTCTCTTCGATGGAATACCGCACACGTGTGACTGGGCTGAAAACCGCGTCGATCGGAATGATTCCGACCTCTTGGATCTCTGCTCCGTGCTCGCTGGCAGGAACATAGCCGCGGCCGTTTTCGACGACCATTTCGAGAACGAAAGGCACATCCTCGGTCAATGTGGCAATCACCAAGTCTTTGCTGATTACTTCAACCGACTCGTCCGCTTCGATATCTGCTGCGGTGATTTCGCCTGCCGTATTGCGTTCGACACGCAAGACCTTGGTCGAATCGCTGTGATTTTTAACGACCAACGACTTGACGTTCAGCACAATCTCGGTGACATCTTCGACGACGCCTGGGATTGTTGTGAACTCATGCTGGGCATTGTGTACTTTGATCTGAGTGACCGCGCTTCCTTCTAAGCTGGAAAGCAGGATACGACGCAGGCCATTGCCGATGGTCGTTCCAAACCCTCGCTCGAAAGGCTCGGCGAAAAACTTCCCGTAATCGGGGGTCAAGGCTGCCGCGTCGCAAGTCACTTGACTCGGTAGTTCGAGTCCACGCCATCGAATATGCATAAGATACCCCACCCTAGAGGCTAAGGAAATTTCTGATTGAAACTTTGGTCAACTCAACTTTATAGAACGCAGCCATCCTTCGATTCGCTGCGGTCACCCACATTTATCGCGAGCACAATTCGATAATCAACTGTGTTTGGATCGGAATGGATACGTCCACTGCCTCTGGCAATCGACCGATAACACCTTCGGGGATATCCGACTCGGCGACTGACAAGAAATCGGGCACATCGTGGCTTTTCTCAGCGATCGCACCGCGAACCAAATCGAGGCTTTTGGCTCGATTCTTCACGCGAATGACATCACCAACATTGACCATATAACTGGAAACATTACAGCGACGGCCATTGACGGTCACATGTCCGTGGTTAATCAACTGACGAGCCGCACTGCGGCTGAGGCCGAAGCCCATGCGGTGTGTCACGTTGTCTAATCTTCGCTCTAAGAGACTCATCAGCACGTCGCCCGTGTTGCCCTTGGTATGCTCGGCTTTTTGGAAATAGCGACGGAACTGGCGTTCTAGCACGCCGTAGTAATGCTTCACCTTTTGCTTTTCACGCAGGTGAAGACCATAGTCTGTCTGCTTTCCACGCCGCTGCAGTTGCTGACCTGGGGGAGTCTCGCGTCGTTCGATGCCGCACTTGCTGGTATCGCAACGCGAACCCTTCAGAAACAACTTCATTCCGTCACGACGACATAGTCGACAAACTGGTCCAGTGTATCTTGCCATCTTTTCTCTTTATCAGTTAAGTACAAACTCTGTATTGTTATTGACTTTGATTCGCTATTAGCGACGGGGCGACCCTCACCCAAACATCGCTGAGCAAACGTCCGCTACACCCGACGCTTTTTCCGTGGTCGGCAACCATTGTGTGGCAACGGCGTTACGTCTTCGATTGATTTCACCTTTAAGCCCGCAGCTTCTAAGGCTGTGATGGCGCTTTCTCGACCGCTGCCAGGCCCTTTGACCCGCACTTCTACATCTTTGACGCCAAACTTACGTGCCTTTTCGGCAGCTTGTTGAGCAGCACATTGCCCGGCAAATGGCGTACTCTTGCGACTTCCCTTAAAGCCACTCGTTCCTGCACTTGCCCAACACAACGTGTCGCCTTTGGTGTCGGTGATGGTTACCGAGGTGTTGTTAAACGTCGCTATGATATGAGCGACGGCAACCGTGACGTTGCGGCGAACGTGCCTCTTCTTGGTCTTCGCTGATTTTGTTGACTTGGCCACTTCGAACTATACTCCCAACAAAAACTGAAACGGCCGAAACGACTTCGGCAAAAAAATAACGTGACTTCTCTGACCACCCGAACAGAAACCTAACGCAAGTCCTTCACGCCCTTCTTGCCCGCGACGGTCTTCTTTGGACCCTTGCGAGTACGAGCATTGGTCTTGGTACGCTGCCCCCGAACCGGCAAACCACGCCGATGACGCAAACCGCGGTAGCAGGCAATGTCGCGTAAGCGAGAAATGTTCTGGCTTACTTGGCGACGCAACTGCCCTTCGACGACGTAGTCCTTGTCGAGCAAAGCTGCCAATCGGGCAACTTCGTCCTCGCCTAAATCACGAGCGCACGTATGCGGATCGATGCCCGCCTTATGACAAAGCTCCCGAGCAACCTTGGGACCCACGCCATAAAGATAAGTTAACGACACAACCGCTGAGCGATCTGCCGGAATATCGACACCCAACAAACGAGGCATTCTATAACTACTCCAATAACTCGACTTACACTAAGGAGAAACCTGCTCGCAGCATGACCACGATGGGCATCAACCCTGACGTTGTTTGTGACGTGGATTTGTACACGTGACTCGTACCACGCCACGGCGGCGCACTACTTTGCACTTATCGCAGATCCGTTTTACACTTGCTCGAACCTTCATCGTGCACTCCTACTTGCGATCAGCAACTACACCCGAAACGTGTGAGTATAGACCTATTGGCGTCTGCCGTTCAAGGGCTTCCGGCCAATACCTGTACCGTTTTTTAACCACCCAGCGACTCAAACGGCCATTTCCTCAATCTCGGCAGGAGTCGGAGCCACCGTCAACGGGGTGGGGCCCTCGCTGGTAATCGCCACCGTATGCTCGAAATGGGCACTTGGACGGCCATCTGAGGTGACTTGGGTCCAGTGGTCTGGCAACATTTTCACCTTTTTTGACCCCATATTCACCATCGGCTCGATGGCAATGACGAGCCCTGGCTCGATGCGAAAATCACCGCTCCCGCGAAGCGATCGGCTGGAGAAATTGGGGACTTGGGGGTCTTCATGCATTTCCCGTCCAATGCCATGCCCTACAAAACACTCCACGGTCGAAAATCCGTGATCTGCGACATATTGGGCCATCTGCTCGGCCACCTGGCTCCACAAACTTTTCTTGTGCAGTAGCTCGATCGCCAAGTCGAGTACGCCACGGGTCGCATCTAGCAACTTCTGTATTTCTGGCTCGATCTTACCAATTGCATGGGTCACCGCCGCATCACCACACCAACCATTAAGCCGACAACCAGTGTCGATGCTGACAATATCTCCCTCTTCCAATGGCCGATCACTCGGTATGCCATGCACGACTGCCTCGTTCACGGACATGCAGGTCACTGCCGGAAACGCTGGGTGATTGCGAGACGAGTTTGGATAGTTTTTGAAAAGTGGAACAGCGCCAATAGCATCAAAGTGCTCTTCGATGGCTCGATCGATGTCTGCCGTCGTGGCACTAGGGCGCATCAGTTCAGCGGCAATCTGATGTGCTTTCCAAACGGCTAATCCCGCCTGGCGCATCAAGCCGATTTCTCGCTTCGATTTTAGTTCGATCTGCTGCGTCATACTGCTTTACTTTTTTGAATGGCAATAGCCGCAACCTCGTAGCTATCGCACCAACTGAAACTATTTTTTCTCGTCAACAAGAGAACAGATACGGGCAAAGACCTCTTCGGCAGTTCCCAGCCCATCGACAACCTGCAAGACCCCTCGGCTGTTGTAATAGTCCAGCAAAGGATGGGTCAGCTCGTCAAACTGGTCTAGCCGAGCTAGGACAACCTCTCGGTCGTCATCCTCTCGCCCCCGACTCGAAAGTCGATCGAGCAACTCTTCTCGACTTACCCGCAATTCAATCACCATCGACAACGGCCGTTTGCGTTCTTCTAGCCATTCGTCAAACGAGGCGGCTTGCGGCACCGTTCTCGGAAAGCCATCCAAGATACAACCTGCTCGGCAATCATCCTCTTTAAGTCGCTCGAAGAGAATCTCTTTAACTAATGCATCGGGCACAAGCTGCCCGCGTTGCATTGCGACACAAGCCCTCGTCCCCACTCCTGTCTTGCGTCTACAGACATCACGCAGCATCTCTCCGGTCGAGAGATGCGGTACGTGGAGATACTCAGCCAATTGAACCGACTGCGTCCCCTTGCCTGCCCCTGGAGGCCCAATAAGAACTATCTGCATGGCACTTTGAACCCGCCCCCGCCGATGTCACAAGCCGCAAGCGGCTTTGCCTCGGGCAAAGGCTATTCCAACAATCCGGAGTGGTTACGCATTACTAAATGACTGTCAATTTTCTGGACCAAATCGAAAGCAACGCTCACCGCGATCAGCAATCCGGTGCCACCGTAAAAACTGGCGACCTGAGGTGAAACACCCAAAGAATTGGATATGAGCGTAGGAATAATCGCCACCAAGGCTAAGAACCCTGCCCCGACATAGGTGATTCGGAACATCACTTTTTCGAGATAGTCCGCGGTTCGCTTTCCAGGCCGGTAACCCGGGATGAATGAACCGTAATTTTTCAAATTGTCTGAAACATCTTTTGGATTGAAAGTAATCGCTGTCCAAAAGAAGCAGAAGAAATAAATCAGTCCGACATAAAACAAAACATAGAAGAAGGAGTTGAACTCAAAGGCACTGCTGGTCCAACCGAAAAACGTGGCAAGATAACTGCCTTCAGCCCAATTCATATTTCCTAACTGCCTGAAAATCATACTGGGGATCATCAGCAGGCTGCTCGCGAAAATGATAGGCATGACACCCGCTTGGTTCACCTTTAAGGGAAGATACTGGCGGGTGCCTCCGAAGACCTTACGGCCACGGACGTGTTTGGCGCTCTGCATGGGGATTTGCCGCTGGCCTAGCGTGATGTAAACCACACCCACCACGACCGCGACGAACATCGCAGCCAGGAGCAATAACTGCTCGATGCCTAATTTACCACCAGGGCCACCGCCAAGTTCTAAGGTCGCTTGCTTTAGTAGATCGAATCCAGCACTAGGCATTTGG
Source organism: Planctomycetota bacterium (assembly GCA_029259945.1). Classification (GTDB taxonomy): domain Bacteria; phylum Planctomycetota; class Planctomycetia; order Pirellulales; family Lacipirellulaceae; genus Bythopirellula. Next base: position 33,359 of record JAJDEF010000008.1, on the reverse strand, counting down.
GCTAAAATACCTGCCATAATCAGCAGGCTGATGCCGTTGCCAATTCCAAATTCGTCGATCTGCTCGCCGATCCACATCAAGAAGACGGTGCCGGCGGTCATCGTTAGCACAGAAACCAACTTCCAACCAAACCCGAGATTGCCAGCCGCATCGAGATAAGCCGCATCGACCAAACCCATATTCACAATATAGGCGTTGACGTAGATCCAGCTCTGAATGACGCAAATCGCCACGGTCGCATAGCGTGTATATTCGTTGATCTTTTTACGGCCCGACTCGCCTTCTTTTTGCAACTGCTCTAGCGGCGGATAAACGCTGCCCAGCAATTGAAAGATAATTGAGGCTGAAATATAAGGCATAATGCCCAGGCCAAAGATGGTGACCTGAGTCAGCGCGCTACCGCTGAACACCGCCACGGCTTGAAGCATGTCGGCCACCCCGCCAGCCTGGCTAGCCGCTTTAATCGCATCCTGATCGGCAATGGGTAGCGTGATTTGAAAGCCAAGTCGATAAACGGCTAGCAGTCCAAGCGTTAACAGTATCTTTTGCCGTAGCTCGGGAATCTGCCAAACGACGCGTATTTTATCCCACATGGCCAGATCCTATTTCGTTGAATTGCAAATCAAAGAACGCATTGGATTCGCAATCGCCTGCTGCGGGAAGTGCTTGACTCCGGCAGGAACCACGGGCTCCTAGAACGTGCTTTTACTTATTTTTTTCGCGATTTTCTTTGGCAGCTAGTCGCTTTTTCTGAGCGACGGTTGTTTTACCAGGTAAAACAACCATCTCACAACCTGCTTTTTCGATCTTCTCGACTGCCGACTTGCTGAATCGATGCGCCGAAATCTTGATCTTTTTTGTGATCTCGCCGTCACCCAGAACTTTCAGAACGTCAAAGCAGCCTTTTGCAAGATTTTTTTCTGCCAACGACTGCAACGTAACCTCTTCACCCTGCTCATAAGCCTGGTCGATCTGCCCTACGTTAACGACCGCAACCGTCATAGCCCAGCGATTGTTAAAACCACGCTTAGGCACACGTCGGACCAGCGGCATAGAACCGCCTTGAAACGTTGGGTGATTGGACGCACCAGCACGCGAACCTTGGCCCTTATGGCCTCGCCCTGCGGTTTTGCCGTGCCCCGAACCCGGGCCACGGCCAATGCGCTTGCGCTTTTTATATTTGGTAATACCGCGATGAACATCGTTTAGGATCATGATAACGTCACTCCACGTAATCGCTCGACATCGATTTTAGGTCGCAATTGCTCAAGAGCAGCAATGGTTGCCTTGACCAGCGTCACGGGATTATTCGAGCCGAAGCTCTTTGTCAGAATATCGTGAATACCAGCCGCTTCGCAGACAGCCCGTACTGCGGCGCCCGCGATCACACCGGTACCCGGAGTGGCCGGAACAAGCACCACCTGAGCAGCCCCAAAACGTCCTTTGACAAGGTGCGGAATGGTGGCTTCGTCCAACGGGATCTTCACCATATTTCGCGTGCCCTCTTTGACGGCTTTTTCCACGCTAGGAGGTACTTCGTTGGCTTTTCCATAGCCCCAGCCCACCTTGCCTTTGCCATCACCGAGAACGACCAATGCCGCAAAGCTGAATCGACGACCACCTTTTACGACCGCAGCACAGCGCTTGATTTTGACGACCTTCTCAATGAGCTCGCCACTGCGTTTCTCTTTTGATTCGCCGCGTCGTTTGTTTCGAGAACCCGTAGCCACGCTTGATGTACTCCCGTAAAAATATGCGTGATCGCAGTCGATGACCAATAAAGCTCGACTAAAAAATCAACTTAAAAACATCCACTTAAAAGCTTAGTCCTGCCGCACGAGCAGCTTCTGCCAAGGCCGCAACGCGACCGTGATATTTCGAACCACCCCGGTCGAAGCAAACTTGGTTGACTCCTGCCTTGGCGGCACGTTCGGCCACTACTTTGCCAATCGCCTCGGCAGCACTTTTATTACCGCCATACTTTATCTTACCCGCCAACGACTTGTCCGCCGTTGATGCACTCACCAATGTGGTGCCAGCAATATCGTCGATCACCTGAGCCGAAATATTACGATGGCTTCTGGTGACACACAGCCGCGGACGTTCTGGCGTACCATTCAAACGTTTTCGTACACGGTAACGACGTCGCTGACGCTGTTTTCCAGTTGCCTTATGATGATCCATTTTATCTCTCTCAAAACAGAGCCGGGCGCGGCTATGTATTACTTGGCTGTCTTACCGGCTTTACGTCGAACTTGCTCGCCTTCGTAGCGGATCCCCTTACCCTTGTAGGGCTCAGGTTTTCGCACCGCTCGCACTTCTGCTGCAAACTGGCCGACTTTTTGCTTATCGATCCCTTTGACCACGACATGCGTTTGATCGGGACAAGTTACGTCGACGCCTGCCGGAATTTTCTTGTGAATTTCGTTGGCAAAGCCAACTCGAAGTTGCAATACGCCGTTGTCAATCGCGCCGAGGTAGCCGACTCCGTGAATCTCTAGCTTCTTTTCGTAACCTTCAGTGACCCCAACCACCATATTCTGAATGAGGGCTCGGGTAAGGCCATGCAATGCACGACCTTCGCGGTTATCGATTTTTCTAGTCACCACGACAGACTTTGCTTCACCATCCACGGCGACTTCGACTTCAGGACGGTGGCTCCAGACAAGCTTTCCCAGCTTGCCCTCGACACTGACCTCACGGCTGGCGACGTTGACTTTGACGCCAGACGGAATCGATATAGGTTTTTTGCCAATTCGAGACATGTTTTTTTAAGCTTTCAACAATTCGCTATCATTCAGCGGACGTTTTTCCTACCACAGTTCGCACAAAACTTCGCCACCCAGATTTTTCTGGCGGGCTTCTCGGTCGCTAACCACGCCGCGGCTTGTGCTAATAATCGATATACCCAACCCATTGAGGATTGGTCGCAGGGAATTTGCACGACTATAAACGCGCCGCCCTGGCTTGCTTACTCGTTTAATATGGCGAATTACTCGCTCGCCGTTGGGGCCGTACTTAAGATCGATACAAAGCTGTTTGCCGGGATGATCCTCGACATCTTCTTCGTGCCAATCCCAGATATAGCCTTCTCGCTTCAATACTTCGGCCAAGCCACGCTTCACCTTGGAAAGTGGCATGTTTACCAGCGCCCGCTCTATGCGCACAGCATTTCTGATGCGTGTTAGCATGTCAGCGATTGGGTCAGTCATCATCGCGTTTTTGTCCCCTGCCTACTGAAAGGGTCCCTTAACTTTTATTTACAGCCGGTCTCAAAATCTACTTTCGGCACGAAAATCTCCGGCCGTGGGATAGTTTTTGAAACCGCCTCTACCAACTGGCTTTCTTAACACCAGGAATCAAACCTTTGTCCGCTAAATTGCGGAAGCAAATTCGGCAGATGCCAAATTTACGATACACTGCACGAGGTCTTCCGCAGAGACGGCATCGCGACTCTAGCCGCGACGAGAATTTTGGCTTTCTCTCCGCCTTCGCAATTTTTGATTTACTCGCCACGTCTGTCTTTATCCTTTCGATTCAAGTTCCACATGGCAGTGTTGCCCTGCAGAACCCATCGCCACCACCTAGGCAGCCGTTTCGTCGGTTTGGAACGGTAGGCCGAAGCCTTTTAGTAAGTCTCGCGACTCTTCGTTCGAATTGGTCGAACAGCATAAGGCAATGTTCATACCCTGCGTTCGCGTGTATTTATCTGGATTCAGCTCTGGAAATACCAGTTGTTCGGTAAGCCCAAGGCTGTAATTCCCGTTCCCATCAAAAGCATTCCGCTTTAAGCCCCGAAAGTCGCGAACACGTGGCAAAGCGAGCGAAATCAAACGGTCCAAAAATTCGTACATTCGCTCGCCACGCAAAGTCACTTTGCAACCAATCGCTACGCCTTCACGCAGCTTGAATGCAGCTACCGACTTGCGTGCTTTGCACACCTGTGGCTTTTGGCCCGTGATCTCGGCCATCGCCGAAACCGCGTCTTCCATGTGCTTCTTGTCGGTCATGGCCGATCCTACGCCCATGCTCACAACAATCTTCTCCAGCTTAGGCAGGGATAGTCGGTTTTTACGACCGAGCTTCTCCTGCAACTGAGGAAGAATTTCTTTTTCGTAACGTTCTTTTAATCGTGGTGTCATGGGTCTTTAGCTCGACTTCTTCGCGTGCGAAACATGTGCTGGCGAAATTTCGCCGGCATTTGCGCCACACTTTTTACAAAACCGCTCTTTCGCACCTTCGTCGGTGAAGCGAGCCCCTAAGCGAGTCCTGCTGCCGCAAGATTCGCACACGTATAACAAATTGGATAATTGCACAGGCATTTCTTTGCTTAGCCGACCACCCTGCGGGTGTTTCTGACTGCGCTTTACGTGCTTGTAAACACGATTCACGTTTTCAACCAAAGCCTTACCCTTCGCACGATCGATTTGAATGACACGACTCTTCGTGCCCCGATCGGCTCCGGCAATGACTTCGACAGTATCTCCTGAGCGAATTAACATCGTTCTTCAATCACGTTTCTGTTTTAACTTGGACTAAACAGGCTGAGCCCGTCAAACTAGCTCACTCGTCAAACCACTTCGTTCGCCAGACTCACAATCTTCATGAACTTGCGTTCTCGCAACTCTCGGGCAACCGCACCAAAAATACGTGTGCCACGAGGATTGTTATCTTTGTCAATCAATACGATCGCGTTGGAATCGAATCGAACATAACTACCGTCAACGCGACGCGTAGGAGCTCTTACTCGCACCACCACGCCTCGGACGACTGCTTTCTTTTTGACTTCGCTACCTGGGATCACGCTTTTCACACTGCAAACGATTACATCGCCTAGCTGTGCAAATCGCCGACGGCTGCCCCCCAACACCTTGATGCACATCACTTCCTTGGCGCCGGTGTTGTCGGCAACGGCAAGGCGGGTTTGCATCTGAATCATTGTGTGGCCTCTAGCGTCTTATATTTGTCTTTAATTTGTGCTTAGTTTTATTGCCGAAGGGCTTCTAGCTTTTTGAATTCGATTCTGCTTCTGTTGATTTCGAAGCGGCACGCATCGCAGCAATGTCGACTTGGCGACTCTTCGAAATTACCCGAACCAAATCCCATCGTTTTGTCTTTGATCGTGGCGGACATTCAATAATCTCCACCGTGTCGCCTACCTTCGATTCGTTGGCCTCGTCGTGGATGTGACACACCGTACGACCTTTGATGTACTTGCCATACTTCGGGTGCTTGACCAAGCGGTCGATCTCTACCCGTCGGCTTTTGTCCATCTTGTCGCTCGTCACGACGCCAATTAGTTGTTTTTTGGGCATGTTTTAAAGCTCTCGGCCTTTGGCTCTTGGAGTGAGCCACCTACGGTAATTGCTGTGCTACTTTGCAGCTGTTTCTATTTGTCGTTGTGTTTGAATGGTCTTTACTCGAGCCACCAACCGACGTTGCCGACGCAACTCACTTGGAGCATCTAGCCGATCGGTTTGCGCTTGAATGTGAAACCGAAACAGGTTCTCTTTCGCTTCTTTGAGGGTGAGCTCTAATTGCTCATCGCTCATGTCGCGTAATTCACTGGCTTGAGACATGTCCATCATTCCATCGGCGAAACCTCTCGCCGGTTATGTTGTTATTTACGCTTAACCATCCGCACGCGGACAGGCATTTTGTGAGCCAATCGGGCAAAGCAAACTTTCGCTGCTTCTTCCGACACTCCCGTTAGTTCATACATGACGGTGCCAGGCCGAACGGTTGCCGCCCAATAATCGGGCTCGCCCTTGCCTTTACCCATCCGAGTTTCCAAAGGAATCGACGTAATCGACTTGTGCGGAAAGATACGTATGTAGAGCTTTCCCTCACCGCGAATGTATTGCTGTGCAGCAATACGTCCCGCTTCAATCGTAGCAGCACTAATCCAGCCGCCCTCGGTCGCCTGTAGGCCAAATTCGCCAAAGACGACACGATTGCCACGGGTCGCGTTACCTCTTATACGACCTCTTTGGCTTTTTCTGTGCTTGACCCTCTTGGGCATCAGCGCCATCGTCTTCGTCCTCGTACATGCCTTGGTTAACCCAAACTTGGACGCCAATATGCCCTTGAGCGGTCTTGGCTTCCACGAAACCGTAATCGATCTTTGCTCGCAAAGTGCTCAGCGGAATCGATCCGGAAATTTGCTTTTCACGACGTGCCATTTCGGCACCACCTAGTCGGCCTGCCAACTGGATTTTAATCCCCTTGGCACCGGCCTCCATGGTTTGCTCCATCGAACGCTTCATCGTACGACGGAAACTGGCTCTTTTCATAAGTTGTTCGGCGATATCCTCGGCCACCAGCTGAGCTTGCAGCTCGGGACGCGAGATCTCTTCGATCTTAATGTTGATCCGACGACCAACTAACGCTTGTAACTCATCCTGAAGCTGCTCAATCTCCTGGCCCTTGCGGCCAATGATGACCCCAGGTCGAGCAGCGAACATAATCACCTTAACTTCATCGCGGGTGCGCTCGATCTCGACTTTCGAGATGCCTGCAAACTTGTACTTTTTGTGTGCGTATTTTCGAATCTTATGATCTTCGATCAAGAGATCTGCGAACTCTCTTTTCGAGGCATACCAGCGGCTTTTCCAGCCCAGCATAATGCCTGTACGAAAACCAATTGGATTGACTTTTTGACCCATAGTTTTTTAGTTCTTTGCTGTTAGCTGCTGACTTGTGGCCAATGACTAACGACCAAATTTTTGACCTAACCGATCGATATTTTAATATGTGCAAACCGTTTTTTAATAATGTGAGCCATGCCACGAGCACCCGGTCGAACTCGCTTGAACATGGGTCCGCCATCGACTCGAGCATCCACCACACGTAGGCCAGCTACGTTGGGGGCTCGCAAATCTTCGGCATTTCCCTTCGCACTCTTCAACACTTTCTCCAACATCCTCGCACCACGCTGGGGCTGATATTGAAGGATCGCCAACGCTTCGTCGACCGTCTTACCACGAATCAGATCCGCGAGAGGACGAACTTTGGTCGCGCTGATGCGTGCATGCATGTGAGTTGCTGTGTATGCCATTTTTTAGCTCTTAACTGGTGGTCAGCTTCGGTAACCCGATGCGAACTCCTTTGATCTACTTCCCTCTGCCACTGTGGCCGCGGAAATTACGCGTCGGCGAAAACTCGCCCAACTTGTGACCCACCATGTCTTCGGTCACAAAAACCTTCAAATGCGCTTTCCCGTTATGCACAAGGAACGTATGCCCAACAAACTCGGGGACAATCGTGCATGCCCGTGCCCAAGTTGTGATTGGCGATTTCCCACCCTGTTCGTTTTGTTTCTCTACCTTGAGATAGAGCTTGGGGTCAATGTAAGGGCCTTTTTTTAGTGAACGTCCCATAAATCCCTGCTTTCGACCCTGACCTGTTTTTACTTAACTAATTTGAGTTGTCCGTAACGCCTACTTCGACGCCGGCGAACAATCGCTTTATTCGAAGCCTTGCGACGCTGACGAGTTGCACCACCCTTAGCCGGCTTGCCTTGAGGGCTCACCGGATGGCGACCACCCTTGGTGCGACCTTCGCCACCACCATGCGGATGATCCACCGGGTTCATCGCCGTGCCGCGAACATGTGGCCTACGGCCCATCCATCGTTTTCGGCCCGCCTTGCCAATCACAATAGCCATGTGATCGCCATTACTTGTGGCACCCACAGTTGCTCGACAAGCAGACGGAATACGGCGAATTTCGCCACTGGGCAACGATATCTGAGCCCAACCTGCTTCGCGAGCCATTAGCGTCGCACTCGTACCGGCACTGCGACAAAGCACACCACCTCGGTTTTCTCGTAATTCGATATTATGAATCGTGGTACCCAGCGGCATCTTCGAGAGAGGCAAGCAGTTGCCAACCTTCGCCGGTGCCTCGGGGCCGCTCATCACGGAATCTCCTGCCGTGAGACCATCAGGGGCAATGATGTAACGCTTTTCGCCATCCACATAGTGGAGCAACGCAATCCGAGCTGTCCGATTCGGGTCGTATTGAATCGAGTCAACTTTCGCAGGAACACCATCTTTATTGCGACGAAAATCGATCAATCGATAGCGACGCTTATGGCCACCACCCCGATGTCGAGCAGTAATCTTACCCTGGTTATTCCGACCGCCCGTCTTGGTGATTGGACGCAGCAAGCTCTTCTCAGGCTTTGCACCTGGGGTGAGCTCGGCGAAATCGCTAACCGTCGCTCCGCGGCGGCCAGGCGTAGTCGGTTTGTATTTGCGAATGCCCATAATAGCTGCTGGGTGCTAGTCGCTAGTTTTCAAATAACTAACGTCTAGCAACTAGCGCCTTCCTTCTAAAACAATTCAATGCGATGCTCGGCGTCGAGCGTCACAATGGCTTTTTTCCAATCTTTGGTGTGCCCAAACCGCATCTTTGTCCGACGCGGCTTCCCTTTACGGTTTTGGGTATGCACCTTTAATACTCTGACTTCAAACAATTCTTCGACAGCCCGCTTCACATCCTGCTTATTCGCCAAGCGATTGACTTCGAAGGCATAAGCATTGCAACGTGTCGAGCGATGCATGCCTTTTTCCGTCACCAATGGCTTAATAATCACCTGATGCGGCTCAAGCTCGATACTCGTTTTTTGTGGTATATGTCGTGGCATGGTTTCTCAAGCTCTCGCGAGGGGCACTCAGCTATTGGCTCCACTGGCTGCTCCGGCCTGCTCTTTGAGCTGGTCGAGAGCTTCGGTCGTAATCAGTAGCCGCTTTGCGGAAAGCAGGCTCAAGGCATTCAAATCGGCAGCAGCCGAGACAGACACCCCGCTGATGTTACGGGCACTTTTGTAAACACAAGGAGCATTGCCTGCAGTGGCGATCAACAGCGACCCGCCCTGGCAGTCTAAATGCTGCAATGCAGTGGCCATCTCTTTTGTCTTTGGTTCGGCAAATTCCAACTTGTCGACCACAGTCACTTCATCGTCACGCACTTTGGACGCCAAGGCCATTCGAGCAGCTAACTGCAGCGCCTTGCGGGGCAACGAGTAGGAATAGTCGCGATTGTTAATCGCATGAATATGACCACCACCTGTGCGAATACCGCTTCGACGCGAACCAGCCCGGGCGTTGCCCGTCCCCTTCTGGCGATAGAGCTTCTTGGTTGTTCCTGCGACGTGACTTCTAGTTTTTGTCTGATGCGAGCCCTGCCGTTGATTCGCCTGATACATGACGACAGCATCGTGCAGCAACTGCTTGTTAATGCGCGGAGCAAAATCGGTAGGCTCGACATTATAGGTGCCGACCTTTTTACCCTTCACATCATGTACAGTGAGTTTTGGCATTTTCTGAACTTTATTTTCTAAACTTTAACCCGAAGGCTCTCGATCGAGGAACCGTTACCCGAGCAATTCACCTACACCTCACAGCTTATTCGTCTGCTGAACGACGACATACCCACCATTGGGGCCAGGCACCGAACCACGAACAAGCAACAAATTTCGCTCTGCATCAATACGGACGACTTTTTGATTTCGGACCGTGCAGCGGGTATTTCCATACTGCCCCGGCATACGAATACCTTTGAATAAACGACCCGGCGATGCACTACAGCCTGTACCGCCCATGTGGCGATGACATTTTTTGACGCCGTGCGAAGCACGCTGACCTGAAAAATTGTGCCGTTTCATCGCACCCGAGAAGCCGCGACCCTTGCTGGTCGCAATGACATCGACACTGGCGATATCCTCGAAGGCATCGACCGCAACCTGCGACCCCACTTCGAGTTCGCCCGCTGCGCCTCGAATCTCGCGAATAAACCGCTTAGGCTCGCAATTTGGCTTTACAGAAGGCTCGATGCCATCGGCAGCCCGTTTTTTACTGCGTTTGCTGTCGAGCTTGGCGACTTGGCCTCGCTGACTTCGACTCGCTAGACGGCGAGGCTTATCAAGATAACCCAACTGGACGGCCTCGTAGCCATCTCGCTCGGGGGTACGAATACTGAGCACGTCGCACGGACCAGCCTCAAGGACGGTCACTGGCACAACTTTGCCTGATTCATCATAGATTTGCGTCATCCCGACCTTGCGGCCCAAAATGCCGACGACGCTACCACTAGTGGCCATGACTTCAATCCCCGAAAACAGCTAGGCGACGCAGGAGACACTCGCAAACGCGAGGCTTACCCACGCAACTTCCGCACCATGTAAATATTCTCTTAAACTCTTGTTTCACTGACTTACTTATCGATTTTTTCGCCATTAACCGGCGGTTGCTTTAATCTTAATATCCACGCCCGCAGGCAGGCTCAGCTTGTTGAGCGCTTCAATCGTCTTGGCAGTTGCCTGAACAATATCGATCAACCGCTTATGCGTGCGGATCTCAAACTGATGACGGGCCTTCTTGTCAACATGAGGCCCAGACAAAACCGTGTATCGCTCGATGCGAGTTGGCAGCGGAATTGGCCCATGCACCACCGAATTGGTACGTTTGGCCGTGTCGACAATCTCAGCCGCACTCTGATCCAAAACCGAGTGATCGTAGGCTTCCATTCGGATACGAATTACTTCCTTCGACGCGGGCACGTTGCCTCCCTACCTCGGGACTGTGTGGATCAAAGTTTCAAAGACCATAAACGCCACTAGCAATAGCGACGAATCGCAGATTCTATGTTGAATTGACCCCAGCGTCAACGGCCCTATTTGGAGAGGGCCGATTATTTTTGGTGGGGCTCCGCCGATTTGTATGATTGCGGCTATTCCGCACCAGGATGGTGCGGCTATGGAGGGGTGGCGGCTTGGGCTACGGTGGCTGGGGAGAAGCCGGGGAGGGCTGTATAGGTAGGGCTAATTGGGGTGGCGTCGTGGACTAGAAGCCCGTGCTCGCCAACGAAGAACGTGTGGAAATCTTCGACAAAAAGGTCGTAGCTGTCGATGGTGAAAGCCTCTTCGACGCCTGTGACCTGTGGCTCGCGGTGGACGCTGTGTAGGGATTGGCTTGGCTGCAATTTGCTAACCCGTTGCCACCCGGCACCCGACACCCAAACCACATGGCCTGGGGTGCAGTGCAACGAACCGTCTGCTAACTCAAGCTTAAAGACCGTTAGCTCCCGTGGTGCGGCAATTGCCACGACGACTTTGTAGGCCAATTCGCCCGTCTTGGGATCTTGCGAAAGTACAAAATCGCCAGGAAATACCGTCTCGACCGAGCGCAGGCCTTGCCGTGTCCAAACCCAGGTGCCCCGAGATAGGCCACGAGGCTTTTGGTTTAGCAAAACTTGATTGAGCTGTTGCCGTGCGCCCGAGGCGACTAGACCGGGATTTTTGTCGAGGTAGTCGCCCCACCAGTTCCACCACGATTTGGGATAGGTACCGAGTGTTTCGCCGGTAACTTCGGTCAACACGTAGGCAATTCGTTCATTCTGCTGGGCGAGAGTTTGATTAAATTGCTGGAGTTGTTGGGCCACCCCAGCGGCCTGCGATTTTGATTTTTGAACTGTTTGTTGCGCGTTTTTCGAATAGGCGCGGTTCTCGCGATAGACATTGCGGAGATGGTCGTAAGAAACCTCTGTGTATGCCTCTTGGTACTGTGCCGCCACATGACGTCCACGGTGGATGTGGGTAGGAACGAGGTGACCATTGCACTCATAGGCTTCATGGACACGGTCGGGAATGTCATATGCTTCGCGAATTAGCTTGCGTGGGACGTTAGTCACGCGCCGACGGTAAATCGGGGCCGACACGTATCGATGTCCTGGGATTTCACGATAGGAACGACGGTTGCGTTCAAGCAATTGTCCGCCGGGGCCTTCCTGGCCGTAGGAGTAGGAGCTGACGATCTGCGTGCCGATTTCGTTGAAACTGACCGCAGCTTCGACCGGCATCTGCATTTCGGACAGCAAGATGGGCACATATTCGTGTAGCGGCTTCGATTTTAGTTGGTCGATGGCTGCGTAGCGTACCGACTCGCGTGGCGATCGGGTGGCAAACTCAAGAAGCGTCTCGACGGCCGCCGGATCGTCGATCCCCCCCAGTGCCGCCATGAGCACCGCTTGGCGATTAGAGGTTATTTCTTCAGTGGCACCTTTTTCGGCGAATTCTTCCAAAAGCGCCGGGACGGCTGCTGGCTGGTCGACTTGTCGGATTTCGGCTTGGGCGGCTAGACGTTCTTTGGGTTCGCCCTGTTCGAAAGCGCGGCGGAGCCTTTGGGCCTTTGCCTTCCACTGTTTTTTCTGCTTCTGAAATTCGCGTTCCCTGGCCTCGACGAGGGGTATTTCGTCGAGAGCGATCAAGCGATCGTCATGCCACTTTAGCTCCAGGACGTTGAGTGCTGCGCGGTGTTGTGGTTGAAATCTGAGGACGTGAAGCCAGTGGACTCTTGCCTGGGCTACGAGATTTTGTTTTTGGCACCAACGGGCAAGTCGCTCGTGGTCGGCTGCGCTGTCGGAAATTTCATCTCGCTGGCTTCGATACTCTGTCAGTCGGGAGTCACTCGCAGCTTCCTGCTGGACGGTCTCGATTGCGAGCCACTCGTCACCTGATTTCAGTTGGCCTGCATACCAGTGTGCGAGATTTCGCTCAGCAACGTTATTGCCCGCCAATTCTCGGAGCCGCGTCCGTAGGACATCCCCGCCGATAGCGGTTACCTGAGAGACAAGTTTTTGGCGGCCAGCGACTGCTTCGTCTAAGCCGGGCTGTGCATTTGCTCGCAAGGAAAGACGATCTGAATAGATCGCCAAGGCGAGGATGCCGAGAAAGAGATGCGTGAGCACAAACGGCCTGTTTGCCTGTGTGGACATGGCAATTCTCCCTGTTCCAGAAAGAAAGAGTGGTGCCCCCCATCAGTGGCGCTCAGTTTAGCAGAACTTGAGGGGGGTGGTCAAATTTTTGCGGTGGGGGCTGAGAACTGGGGTGGGGCTCCGTCGATTTGTAAAATCGGGGCTATTTCTGGGCCAGGATGGCCCGGCTATGGAGAAGGTCGCGTCGGGCCCATAGCCCGGCCATTCTGGCCGGATGGGCGGTAGAAGCTCTGCGAAAATCGTCGTAATCGTAATTTTCTTAGCGTGCGATTTCGCACGCCTGCGCCTAATCGTTGCAGTCCAGAGGTAATCCCCCCCCAGGAAACCTGTTTAATTATGTTATTTCTTACCTAGGCCCGCATTTAAACCTAATTGTTTATCAGGACTAAAAGACGACGTAGTGGTCCTATTTCGATTCTCTACGCGGAGCGTCCGACTGGAATCGCCTACGATTGATGACTATGAAGGGCATAACATAATGGCAGCGACTACAACCAAAGCACCTAAATTGACCTCGAAGCTGCGTCGATTTGGGCGACTCAAAAAACAGGGCAAACAGGCGGGCTCGCTGCTGGACTTTGATGAAGAAGGGCTGCGCAACACCCTGTTCCGTGCTGCGGGCGTGCAGCTCGGGGGCGTGGCCAATTCGTCGGCATTCACGATTGGGAATCAAAACGAGGCGATTCAAGAAAGTAGCGAGGAATTTGAGAGCATCCTCGAACGGATGGCCTTGGTGCAAACCAATGTCCAGGAGATCGAGTCCATTGTTGGACGAGTGGTCGATGAAGCCCAAGACCGCACGGCTGAAATGAGTGTTATCAACGAGAAAATGGCTTCTTTAGAAACGCACTTCACAGCCATCAATGGGCTGGTAGAGATTGTCGATGGCATCGCCAATCAAACGAATCTGCTTGCTTTGAACGCCACGATCGAGGCGGCTCGGGCCGGCGAGGCGGGCAAAGGCTTTGCCGTGGTCGCCAGTGAAGTTAAGGAACTCTCGGGAACCACCAAAGAAGCCAATCAAAAAATTCGCGACACCATGGAGCAAATCGGGGACGCCAGCACCGAATTGTTGCAGGGGGTGAACCAAGCAGTCAAAAACATGCAGGAGTCGGTCGATACGGTTTCGACTACCCGCGACAAAGCTTCGACAATTGCTGGCGAGACTTCTCGATTTAGCACCCAGCTGCAGGCATCGTGCAATAAGTTTCGCGAACTGGCTAGTTCTTCGGTCGAGTTGGAAAACGAATCCCAAGAAATCGATTCCATTGGCAAAACGTTTTTCTACTTGATGGAAATGATGACCATGCAAGGGGTCTCGTTCGACTCGATCGATCCTTTAGAGCGACTGACCCCGGTGGTCGTTGCCAGTGATTTCCGTGCACGAGACCGATTTACGGGAGGCGAGAAAGAGTTAGTGCTGGCCGAGGACGATATTCTGATTTCGGCGACCGACACGCGGGGGAAAATCACGTTTGCCAATAATACCTTCTACAAATTTGCCGAGTATGAACAGGGCGAACTGGCCGGCAAACCGCACAATATCATTCGCCACCCCGACATGCCCAAAACAGCGTTTGCCGACCTGTGGGCAACAATCAAAGACGGAAAGCTGTGGCAAGGCTATGTCATGAATCGAACGCAGCACGGCAAAGTTTATTGGGTAAAGGCGAGCGTTTTCCCGTGTTTTGAAAACAAGAAAATCGTGGGGTACATCTCCGTCCGCACCAAACCAAGCCGCAAGGCCATCGAGCAGGCTATCAAAGCTTATCGCATGGTGCCTTAGGGATGTCTGATTGGTGATCTTTGATTGTTGATCTTTTTTCAATTGGGGCTTGGGTTGAATGGGATGTTGCGCGTTCCGGGTCAGGATGACCCGGCTATAGCATTCTCCCATAGCCCGGCCATCCTGGCCGGGACGATTGACAAACGCTTCTGTGAATATTGTTGCCCTCGTTCTATTCGCGCAGGGAGTGGCTTGAACCCCCTTGTTACGCGCGGAGGTCTGGGGGCAATGCCCCGGCTATAAAAGCTTATTTTTTCTGCCTCAAACCGATTTGGCGCCTATGTTTATCTGGGCCAAAAAGACACGGTGGTTCTCTTGCTGATTCCTGAGTCAGAACATTTGGCTCGAATCACTTACTGACTATTCCCCAGCGGCAATATATAAGGGCAGAAAATCATGGCAGCGACTAAAACCAAAGCACCTAAACCAACTTCAAAACTTCGTCGATTTGGGCGACTCAAAAAAAAGGAAACACCCGCGGACGGCTCACTAGTTGACTTTAGCAAAGTGGGGCTACGAAATATCTTGTTCCGTGCTGCGGGCGTGCAGCTTGGGGGCGTGGCCAAGTCGTCGTCGTATACGATTGGGAATCAAAACCAGGCGATCCAAGAAAGTAGCACGGAATTCGAAAGTATTCTCGAACGGATGGCTTTGGTGCAAACCAATGTCCAAGAAATCGAGTCCATTGTTGGACGAGTCGTTTCCGAAGCGGAAGATCGCACGGCTGAAATGGGAGTCATCAACGAGAAGATGGCTGCTTTAGAGACCCACTTTGCAGCGATCAATGGGCTGGTAGAGATTGTCGATGGCATTGCCAATCAAACGAATCTCCTTGCCTTGAACGCCACGATCGAGGCATCACGTGCAGGCGAGGCAGGCAAAGGTTTTGCGGTAGTGGCCAGCGAAGTCAAGGAACTTTCAGGAACCACCAAAGAAGCCAATAAGAAGATCCGCGACACGATGGAGCAAATCGGCACCGCTAGTGACGAATTGCTGCACGGGGTGAACCAAGCGGTTAAAAACATGCAGGAGTCGGTCAATACGGTTTCGACAACTCGCGACAAAGCCTCGGCAATTGCTAACGAGACCTCTCAATTTAGCGCCCAACTACAGGCTTCGAGCAAAAAGTTTCGCGAACTGGCTAGTTCTTCGATCGAATTGGAAAACGAATCTCAAGAAATCAGCTCGATCGCGAAAACGTTTTCCTTCTTGCTAGAGCTGATGGCCATGCAAGGGGAAACCTTCGACGTGATCGATCCTTTGGAGCGGTTGGCATCGGTGGTCGAAGCCAGCGATTTCCGTGCTCGAGATCGATTTACGAAGGGCGAGAAAGAATTAGTGCTGGCCGAGGACGATATTCTGATTTCGGCGACCGACACGCGTGGGAAAATCACGTTTGCGAACAATGCCTTCTATAAATTTGCTGAGTATGAGCAGGGCGAACTGGAGGGCAAGCCACACAACATTATTCGCCACCCCGACATGCCTAAGACGGCATTTGCTGATCTTTGGGAAACGAACAAGGCGGGGAAATTGTGGCAAGGCTTTGTTTGCAACAAAACCCAACACGGCAAACTTTATTGGGTGAAGGCCAACGTTTTCCCATGCTTTGAAAACAAGAAACTCGTGGGATATATCTCTGTCCGCACCAAACCAAGCCGCAAGGACATCGAGCGGGCCATCAAGGCTTATCGCATGGTGCCTTAAGGGATGTTTGATTTGTGATCTTTGATTGTTGATCTTTTTTAGTGGGGCTTGGGTGTGATGGGGTGTTGCGCGTTCCGGGTCAGGATGACCCGGCTATGGGGGGTCGTCCATAGCCCAGCCATCCTGGCCGGGACCGAGCGTCGATGCAACTCTTGACACCAACCTAGTGTATTGCACAGTGATACACATGGACCCGCGACCTATCCCATTTGAGATTCACCCCTCGTCGGGCGTGCCGATTTATCGGCAGCTGATCGATCAGGTGCATGCCCTCATTCTCGGGGAAAAACTGGCCGAAGGCGATCTTTTGCCCAGCGTTCGTCGAGTCGCCCAAGCGGCCTCGATCAACCCGATGACCGTGAGCAAGGCCTACTCTCGCCTCGAAGCCGAGGGGGTCGTCGAGCGGGTTCGTGGCCAAGGTATGCGTGTTCTCAAACCGGTTCCCACAGGAACCCTTCTCGAACGCCAAGAACAATTTCGCCAACTGGCAGCGCTAGCGATCCACCGCGCCCAGCAGCTGGGGCTCGCCGATTCTGAAATCCGAGAGACCTTGAACCGCCTTCTTAACAAAACGGCCGAGGAGACTACGCGATGACACTCCCCATTGATATCGACCAACTACAAAAAAACTTTGGCTCTAAGCAGGTTCTTCGCGAACTCAATTTGGAAGTGCCGACCGGCACGGTGCTGGGGCTGCTGGGAAAAAACGGCAGCGGCAAGTCGACGCTGATTAAGTGTGCCTTGGGGCTGCTGAGAAAGTCGGGCGGCAGTGCCGCGATTTTTGCCGACGATGCCTGGCACCTTTCGGCGGCGTCGAAGGCACGGCTCGGCTACGTCCCGCAAGAAATGGTGAGCTACCCCTGGATGCGCGTGCGGCAAGTGATTGCCTATACGGCAGCATTCTATCCGACTTGGAATCACGGGCTGGTCGATCGACTTTGTCAGCAGTGGCAACTGCCGTTGGAAGATCGGGTCGGCCCGTTGTCGGTGGGGCAGTTGCAAACGCTGGGCATTGTATTGGCTTTGGGGCATGAGCCTGATTTGCTGATCCTCGACGAGCCGGTCGCTAGCCTCGACCCGAGCGCGCGTCGGCATTTTTTGCAAACGCTGATTGAAATCATCGACCAACCAAACCGGACGGTGTTGTTCTCGACTCACATCACCAGCGACCTAGAACGAGTAGCCAGCCGTGTGGCGATTTTGCGCGAGGGGCGCATTGCGTTCCATGGCGAGCTGGATGAACTGAAAGAACGCGTGAAACGGCTTCGTATCTCTTCGCGGCAAGAGCTGCCTCGTAGCTTTGCAGTGCCGGGTGCCTTGCGCTGCGAAGTCGAAGGGGCAGCCGCTACGGTTAGCATCGCTGATTTCGACGAGAGCTTGGTCGACCAAATGCGAACGACCTGGGACGCAGACATCACGGTACATGATCTTAGTTTGGAAGACATTTTTATCGAGATGCATGGGTGAGGGTAGCTGAGTAGACGTCCCTCCTATGAAAAAGAAGGAACCACCACGAAATACACAAAAAACACTAAAGAAGTTGTATGGCAACCATGCACACGGGGTATCTCAATCTTTCGTTTGTTTCGTATATTTCGTGGTTCTATTGATTGAGAAAGAAGCTGAGCTATGTTCCAACTCGAACGACAAGTGCTGCTGACTTATACCACCTGGCGGTGGATATGGTTTTTTGTTCCGATGACTTTGCTGCTGATGCTGCTTGGTTTTTTTGGCTCGTTGAGCCGCGACACTGATAAGGCGATGCTCTTCTCTGCCGTTTTTGGTATCGGCATACCGATCTGCGCCGGCATGCAGTTGTTTGTTGCCGTTTCCAAATGGCAATTCGCCAATTCTCGCGCACGGTTGATTCCTGGCTATACGGGGCCACACCTCAGGGTGATCGGTACGGTGCTGGGAATCATGCTGGTCGCCAATCCGCTGGTGTTTTCGCTTTTGCAGGGGATCTCTCCACTGGGGCCACTGGCTTTTGCGCTCTTGCTTGGTGGACTGTTTTTGCACGCTCTCCAATTCAATTCTGCTTTATACATGTTGCCCATAGGGGTTGTCTTGCTAAGTGGCATGTATCCTCCCGCCAGTCCCTTCTGGTTTTCTGATGGAGGTGGTTTCGGAGCAACTCACGCTGTGGCAGCCCTAGCAGGCTTGGGAATGGTGGTTGCTTGGCTTTGGCGACTGGCCAACTTGAATGAAGAGATGGACGACTATCAGGTGATGCCGTTGGGTATACCGGGTTCGCTGTCTCGGTTAGAACTGGTTGAGCAGCGGCGGATGCAGGGTCGCAAAGTTGAACGAGGCATCTGGGGCCGCAAATCCACCGACTTTTGGCACGATCGATTGGCCCAAAGGCTCATGACGCCAACCGACCTCGCGGAATACGGATGGGGGCAAATACCAGGTATCTTTCGGGCACTTTTGATCGGCCTTGGCTGTGTCGTGTACGGTGTCATTTTATCGCAGGTCACTAACTTTTCTGACAAGTCGTTTCAAACTATTAGCATGCTCGTCTTGGCTGCCGTTATGGCACCTGCATTCAACGCGGGGATATTGCTACGACAACGGAAGTCTCGCCTCGCCCAAGAGCTACTGCGCCCGGCGAGCCGTGAAGAATACTTCGACGGTTTACTGAAATCGCTCGCCAAGCAAGCGGCTTGGATGTGGCTGTCGCTTAGTTGTGCCGCGTTGGTGGTGGCGATGCTTATCGGCTTGCCGATCAAATACAACCTCTCGAAACTTGTTATTGGCTACCTGTTGTGGGTGCCTAGCGCCCAATTGCTGCTCGTTGCGCTTGCTATTTCTGTCGCGCGATGGCGATCGAGTATCGCGTGTATCAGCGGCGGTTATGTACTCGCTGGAGTAACTACGGGCATCTTTATGGCCTGGGCTGATGCTCCTCAATATCTTCACTATTTCTATTCTGTGTCGGCACTCATGGGTATTTTGTTTGGGCTTGTCGGTTGGTTGCTGCTGGGCATTGCGCGGAGGGCTTGGTTGCGCGAGGAGCTGGGGTGAGGGGTGTGGTTTGGCGTGATGGGGTGTTACACGTTCCGGGCCAGGATGGCCCGGCTATGGGGGGGGGACGTTCAGCGGGAAAAGGTGGCATCGGGACCATAGCCCGGCCATCCTGGCCGGAAATGAATGGTGACGATTCCTCCAAAAAGGTATTGACCATCAATCGGATATAGTGTACGTTTGTATCGTATTCATCCATCCCTGGCGAAGGATATCTGCCGTGACGCAACTTCTGGGCATTCACTGGATCGCCACCACGTATGGCACTTGGTTGCACGGCGACCTGCGGGGGAGTTGGTACCAGGGGAATCTCATCGATCCCGACCCGTTTCTTGAATCGGCGATCCGACTACGAATGACACATCATGCGGTGGTACTCTCCGCCGAAGAGTGCGACTTGGTGGCCGACACAATTCGAAAGATTTGCGAGGAGCAAAATCACTCTGTTCTGACCATGGCGATCGAACCAACGCATGTCCATGTGTTGTTCGCACCGATGGACGAGCCGATCAAGGTCGTCGTGGCGAGGTTGAAACGTCGGTCAGCGACGGCGGTATTGCATCGGCGGCGTTTGGGTTCCGGCCAGGATGGCCGGGCTATAGCGAAGTCGTTGTGGTCGGCGGGGCGGTTTATTGTGTATATCGACGATGACGTTCGTTTGCAGAATGCGATGGAATATGTCGAGCGGCATGCCCATGGCGTAGTGGTTAATATTGATTGATGGAGTTTGGCGTGATGGGGTGTTGCACGTTCCGCACCAGGATGGCCCGGTTATGGCATTCGGCACATAGCCGGGCCATCCTGGCCGGGAATACAGCAGCAATCACAGAAACCGCTTGAGAATTTCTTCGGGGGCGGGGGCGTAGTTGGTCGGGGTCATCGAGCAACTGGCGCGGCCTTGGCTGAGGCTCCGCATGGCGCTGGAATAGCCGAACAACTCGGCCAGCGGGGCGTCGGCGTGGAGTACCGTCAGATTGCCCCGGCTTTGGGTTTGATGGATGATCGCGCGGCGTTTTTGTAGGTCGCCCCCCAAATCGCCCACGTGTTCGTCAGGCGTCGAGATCTCGAGTTTCATAATCGGTTCGAGCAATACCGTGCCTGCTTTGCGTAAGCCGGCATCGAGCGCTAGGTTGGCGGCTGTGCGGAAAGCGATTTCGGTGGAATCGGTCTCGTGCATTTTGCCGCTCAACAGAGTGACCTTCACCCGCATGAGCGGAAAGCCGAGCACGCCGCCGCCCTGCCCTGCGGTTTCTAGCTCTTCGAGCACGACGCAAAGCATCTCGTTGGGCAACCCATGGTCGAGCGAGTTGCTGATCATCACCCCACCGGTGCGCGTGTCGAACGGCTCGACGCGTAGTTTTACTTGGGCCGTGTGCTGCACGCCGTTGATCAGACGGTTGCATTCGCCCACGACTTCGACCGACTCGCGGATGGTTTCGCGATAACTTACGCGCGGGTTATGGACTTTGACGTTGAGCTTGAAGTCTCGCTCGAGCCGATGTTGGATCACTTCTAAATGCAACTCGCCCATGCCGCTGATGAGCGTCTGGCCCGTTTCTTCGTTTTCGTTGGCCGTGAAGGTGGGGTCTTGTTTGCGAAGCATCTCGAGCGCGTCGGACAATTTTTTCTTGTCGGCAGTGCTCTCGGGCTCGATCGCCATCGAGATGACCGTTTCGGGGAACTCGATCGATTCGAGCAAAATCGGGTCGCGTGGGTCGCACAACGTGTCGCCAGTGACCGAATCGCGCAAACCAATGACGCCCACAATGTTGCCTGCCTGCGCCGACTGGAGTTGCTCTTCTTTCTTACTGGCATGAATTTGCCAAAGCTGTGCGACATTTTCTTTTTTTCCCTTGGCCGGATTCAACACGCGACTGTTGCCGGCGAGTGTACCCGAATAGATGCGCACCCAACTGAGATCACCTGTCTTGTAAGGCAGGATTTTGAAGACTAAGCCGCAAAAAGGTTCGTCGGCGCTGGGCTTGCGGAAGATTTTTTCTGGCTCGTCGGCTTCTTGCTTACTCTTGCCTTTCGATTTGGGGGAAGGGTTGGTGCCTTCGACGGGCGGCATCTCTTGGGGATGGGGCAAGTAGGCCGCCACGGCATCGAGCAGCGGCTGAACTCCCACTCCGTGCAAAGCCGAACCACAAAGAACCGGCTGAATTTGCTGGTGGACGGTCGCGTCACGAATCACTCGATAGATCAGCTTTGTGGGAATGGGCTCTTCAGTGAGGGCGAGTTCCATCAACTCGTCGCTATAGTTGGAGAGCTCGCCGATGAGTTCCTCGCGCCAAACGGCTGCCTCATCGGCAAGATCGTCGGGGATTTCTTCGGTGAGCACCTCGCGCCCCTCTTTTCCGTCAGGAAAGACGAGCATTTTTTGGTTCACTAAATCGAGAACTCCGCGAAAGGGGTTGTCGACGTGCGCCGGCCCCAAGCCCACGGGAATTTGTAGGGCTAGTGGATTGGCTTCGAGCCGGTCTTTGATTTCTTGAAACACCGACTCGAAATCAGCCCCTTCGCGGTCGAGCTTGTTGATGAACGCCACGCGGGCCACGTTGTATTTATTGGCCTGACGCCAGACGGTTTCGCTTTGGGCTTCGACCCCTTCGCGAGCGCTAAAGACAATCACCGCACCGTCGAGTACACGCAAACTGCGCTCGACTTCGGCGGTAAAATCGACGTGACCCGGCGTGTCGATCAGATTGATTTCGATATCGTTCCAAGAGAACGTCACACAAGCCGAGTAGATGGTGATGCCGCGCTCGGCTTCTTCGGCATCATCGTCGGTGGTGGTGGTACCGCGATCAACTTCGCCAGCGCGGTGCTTTGAACCCGAGACATAGAGCATGCGCTCGGTGACGGTGGTTTTACCGGCATCGATGTGGGCAATGATGCCGATGTTGCGGAGCTTGGTGAGATCTTTTGGCATGACTCCATTGCTTAAAAATTGGCCCGCGAATCAGCGCACAAAAAAAGCCGCGAACCGCGGGCGAGATTGCCTTGGCAGCCTCGCCCCCTGTCCCCAGCTGTTGATCTCCCTCTTACCAACCGAAGTGTGCAAAGGCTTTATTGGCATCTGCCATGCGGTGCACGTTTTCGCGACGGGTCATTGCCGCACCCTCACGCTTGAAAGCAGCGGCGAGTTCGTCGGCCAATTTTTGGGACGTGGGTCGTCCTTTTTTGTCACGCACGGCCAGAAGAATCCATCGAAAAGCGAGGGACTGCTGTCGAACGCGATTCACCTGCATCGGCACCTGGTAGGCTGCACCACCGACTCGCTTCGAGCGAACCTCGATGGCCGGCTTCACGTTTTCAATCGCTTGATTGAAAACCTCGATGGGCTCTTCTTCAGGGATGCGTTCTTTGATGATGTCGAGAGCATCGTAGAACACACTTTGCGCGGTGCTCTTTTTGCCATCGCTCATCAGGCAATTGATAAATTTACTGGCCAAGAGCGACCCGAACTTGGGGTCTGGCTTGAGTTGTTTACGACTGGCGGTGATACGTGCCATAAGAGTGGGACTGTCAGTGTTTGGCTGCCAGCGATCGAGTGATTAAATGGGAAAGACTACTTAAGTTTTTTTTGCGCCATAACGGCTACGAGACTGTTTGCGACCTTCGACGCCCAGGGTATCGAGCGCGCCGCGGACGACTTGGTAACGTACGCCGGGGAGATCGCGAACACGGCCCCCGCGAACCAACACGATGCTGTGTTCTTGCAGCGTGTGGCCTTCGCCAGGAATATAGACGGTCACTTCTTTGCCGTTGGAAAGCCGGACTCGCGTGATTTTCCGTAGGGCAGAGTTTGGTTTCTTGGGGGTCATCGTACGAACCTGCAAGCAAACGCCGCGTTTTTGCGGACATTTTGCGAGCACAGGCGATTTGCTAAATTTGCGTTTCGCCCTGCGGTTTTTCTTGACGAGCTGGTTAATCGTTGGCATAGAAAATCGCTTGAGTCAGGTCTCGTTGGTATATGGTGAACCAATCAATCTACCGCGCCCAGCAGATGTGTCAACTGCACGCTTTGGTCGATATGGGACGATATTCTTATAGGCTTGGGCCTGATTCGTCGGGGCGCGGGGCTTCGGGCTCCTCGGCTGGCTGCGGTGTCTCAGCAACAGGCTGCTCTGAAACAGGTTCTGGCAGGGGTGCCTCTACAACGGGGGCGGAATCTTCGGGAGTTGCTCCGTCTGCTTCCATCCCAAGCAAGGCATCCAGGTTGATTGGCACTTCGCTGGTCGCAACCGGCTCGCTCACAGCCACGGCTCCCCCTTCGCCATTGTTGGAACCCGCAGAATCCTCGACATTTTTCAGTGCCGAATCTAGCAGCGGGAACGAGCGTTCCAAGACACGTTCTTTCTCGGCAGCTAAAGCTTCGAGGGCAGCAGGATGAATTCGGACTTCTGATTCTTGGACTGTGTGGAACCCAGTTCCGGCTGGAATTAGGTGCCCAAGAATCACATTTTCTTTGAGGCCGACCAAGTGATCAACCTTGCCCGACAATGCTGCCTCGGTCAGTACCTTGGTGGTCTCTTGGAAACTAGCAGCCGAGATAAAACTCGAGCTTTGAACCGATGCCTTGGTAATACCTAATAGTTGGGTACTGGCGGTCGCCATTTTTGGTTTGGCACCTTTGACAACGTCGCCTCCCAGGGATTCAATCTGTGCGTTGGCCTGCTCAAGCACATCTTTGGGTACAATGGCACCTTCGCTGAAATCGCTGTCCCCCGGATGGGTCACTCGCAGACACTTGATGAGTGCGTCGTTGGCAGTACGAAAATCAAGCTTATCGATGACGCTCCCTGGCAATAGCTCGGTATCACCAGGCGATTCGACGAGCACTTTGCCTAGCATCTGCGAAACGATGATTTCGATGTGCTTGTCATTGATTTCTACACGTTGGCTGCGATAGACATTTTGGATCTCTCGGGTCAGATATTGCTGCACCGCTTCTTCGCCAGAAATCCGAAGAATGTCATGCGGCACCAATGGGCCATCGACCAGCGCTTCGCCTGCACGTATGGAGTCTCCCGCATGAACGCGAAGATGTTTGCTATGCGTCACGAGATGCTCACGTTCGATCCCAGTTTCGCTGCGGACCATAATTGATCTCTTGCCGCGTTTCTTTTCGCTCATCAATTCGACCACGCCATCAATTTCAGCGATGACGGCTGGTTCTTTAGGTTTACGAGCTTCGAAAATTTCGGTCACACGGGGCAAACCACCCGTAATGTCTTGTGTACCAGAAGCTTCACGTGGTGTTTTTGCGACCAAGGACCCAGGCGTAATCACATCACCCTCTGATACCTCAAGGTGGGCACGTTCGGGCATGTAGTAGAAGTCGAGGATCTTGCCGTCCTTTGGATCTTCGACCACGACCTGCGGATGCAAATCGCCCTTGTGCTCCATCACTACAAACCGCGTCTTGCCACTTGGGTCAAGTTCGCCACGGATTGTCTCGCCATCGACAAGATCCTCGAAGCGAACCTTACCACCGGTCTCAGCGATAATCGGAATACTATGAGGATCCCATTCACAGATTGTGTCGCCTGGCTTGACCTCTTTATTTTCTTCAACATTGAGCACCGAACCGGACGGGATTTCGTATTTTTCGATTTCACGTCCGCGCTCATCGTGCAGAGAAATTTCGCCATTTCGAGCCAGCACGACGAGTTTTCCGGCGTCGTTTCTCACTGTCTTCAGGCGGGCAAACTTGGCAACACCGCCTTTCTTGGCTTTGATGTCACTGTCTTCGATATCGCGCTGACCAACACCGCCGATATGGAAGGTACGCATGGTCAACTGGGTCCCTGGTTCACCGATACTCTGGGCAGCGATGATACCGACGGCCATCCCTTCTTCGACCATCGAACCAGTGGAAAGGTCCATGCCATAGCAAGTTCGACAGACACCCAAGGAAGCATCGCAGGTCATGGGGCTACGTACTTGGATTTTTTCAAGTCCTAACTCCTCGATCTTTCGCGCGATGTTGAGTGTAATCATTTCGTTTTCAGCAACGATTACTTCATCGGTAATCGGATTAACGATACTGGCGCGACTCACCCGACCCTTGATCGAATCGGCCAAGCTCACCTCCACTTTTTCTCCCCGATAGAGAATGCCCTTCGTGATGCCTTGCGTCGTCTTGCAATCGTGAATCGTGACGACCACATTCTGTGCCACGTCGGCCAACTTACGCGTGAGGTAACCGGAGTCTGCCGTCTTGAGAGCCGTATCGGCCAGGCCTTTCCGTGCACCATGGGTACTACTAAAGTATTCGAGTACCGTCAGCCCCTCGCGGAAGTTTGCCTTAATAGGGGTCTCGATAATTTTGCCGGAAGGCTTGGCCATCAAGCCTCGCATACCGCCAAGCTGTCGCATCTGTTCGACACCACCACGAGCACCCGAGTGTGCCATCAAGAAGATTGGATTGACGTATCCATCTTTTCGGTGGTCGGTCTCCAGCCCGGCCATCATTTCGGCCGTAATTTGCTCACGAGCATGCGTCCAAGCATCTAGCACCTGGTTATAGCGTTCGACTTCGGTGATGACGCCCCGTTGGAAAAGCTTGTTGAATTTCAAAACCAACTTATCCGCATCCCCGATGATTTTCCCCTTGGTGTCGGGGGTAATGAGGTCGTCGGTGCCAAACGATAATCCGCTTAGAGTCGCTTGACGGAAGCCGAGTTGGTTCATGTCGTCGAGCAACTCGATCGTGGCTCGGCGACCCACAAATTGGTAACAGTCTGAAATGACCTTGGCCAACTCACTGGATCGCAAAGCGACGTTGTAGAACGGCATGCCGTGCGGCAAGATCATATTGAAAATCACGCGGCCAACGGTCGTATCGATCCGGGCTCCGTAATTTTCCTTTTTTTCGACATTTTCGCGTAAGGTGCGATTGCGAGGCAAACGAACTTGGATTCTTGCGTGGGTGCCTACTTTGCCCGCAGAGTAAGCTGTTTCAACTTCGTCCATCGAGCTGAAGATCATGCCGTCGCCCTTGGTGTCGGGCACGTTCATCGTCAGGTAATAGCTACCCATCACCACGTCTTGCGACGGGCTAATAATCGGAGCGCCGTTGGACGGGCTGAAGACATTATGCGTACTCATCATCAGCGTATGCGCTTCGACTTGGGCTTCGATCGACAATGGCAGATGGACGGCCATCTGGTCACCATCGAAGTCGGCATTGAAACCTTTGCATACCAGCGGATGAAGATTGATCGCGTTTCCTTCGACCAAGATCGGTTCGAAGGCTTGGATACCCATTCGGTGAAGTGTAGGGGCACGATTGAGAAGCACCGGGTGATTCGCAATGACTTCTTCAAGAATATCCCAAACTTCTTCGTCCTTGCGCTCCAACATCTTCTTTGCCGACTTAATGGTATCAGCGTGCCCTAGCTCTTTCAGTCGGCGAATAATGAAGGGTTGATAAAGTTCGAGAGCGATCTTCTTAGGCAAACCACATTGATGTAATTTGAGTCGAGGCCCTACCACAATCACACTACGAGCTGAGTAGTCGACTCGTTTGCCTAATAAGTTTTCGCGGAAGCGACCCTGCTTACCCTTGATCATGTCGGTTAGCGACTTGAGTGGGCGATTGCTGCTGCCAAGCACGGGGCGCTTGCAACGATTGTTGTCGAAGAGGGCATCGACCGATTGCTGCAACATCCGCTTTTCGTTACGGATAATCACTTCGGGTGCATTGAGGTCGACCAGCTTCTTCAGCCGATTGTTTCGATTGATAATCCGACGATAGAGGTCGTTCAAATCGCTAGTGGCAAAGTTGCCGCTGTCTAGCAACACTAACGGGCGCAGGTCGGGCGGGATGACTGGAATGACGTCCAACACCATCCATTCCGGCTTGTTGTCTGAGTCGCGAATGGCTTCGACCGTCTTGAGTCGGCCAATAAGATCTTTGGCCTTTTGTTTCGACCCTGTTTCCTTGAGGTCTTGCCGCAATTGCTCAGAAAGTTTGACCAAGTCGAGAGCGTTCAGCAGTTTGCGAACTGCCTCGGCACCCATCTCGGCCTCGAACGCACCTTCGCCGTACTGTTCGCGAGCAGTGCGGTACTCTTCTTCGGTGAGCAACTGTTGGGGCTGTAGTGGCGTTTCACCTGGATCGACGACGACATAATCCTGGAAGTAAATGACTTTTTCGAGGCTCGAAGTTTTCATGGCCAACAAGCTGCCCAATCGGCTGGGCATCGCTTTGAAGAACCAGATATGGACGATTGGGGCGACGAGTTCGATGTGTCCCATTCGTTTGCGGCGCACTCGGCTGTGGGTGACTTTGACCCCACAACGGTCGCAGATCATGCCCTTGTATTTCATGCCCCGATATTTACCGCAGGAGCATTCCCAGTCTTTTTCAGGGCCAAAAATACGTTCGCAAAAGAGCCCATCTTTTTCTGGACGGTAGGTCCGATAGTTGATCGTTTCGGGCTTCTTTACTTCGCCGAAAGACCAGCTGCGAATATCGTGGGGCCGCGCGAGGCTCACCTTCACAGAACCATAATCGTTGACGCGATCGTAATTCGAGCTTTCAATAACACTCATCCGACGCTCCTCACTGTGCCGCTATCAGCAGCGGCTATAAAACTTGTGCCCCGGCGACCGGCGCCGTCCAAGCTATTTATTTTCACCCACAGGGCGGCCATCCCAACCCTGTACCGAATTGGTTCGCTTTTTTAAAGTTGTCGTTTCTCAAGCTGCATGTTCAGTCCGAGACCACGAATTTCGTTGGTCAACACGTCGAAACTAGCAGGGGTTCCCGCTTGCAACGTGTTCTCTCCTTTGACCATGGCTTCGTAGATCTTCGTACGACCTTCGACGTCGTCGCTCTTGACCGTCAGCAATTCCTGCAAAATATAGGCGGCCCCGTAGGCTTCGAGTGCCCAGACTTCCATCTCCCCAAAGCGTTGGCCACCAAATCGGGCTTTACCACCCAACGGTTGCTGAGTGATCAACGAGTAAGGACCGGTACTTCGAGCATGCACTTTGTCATCCACCAAGTGATGAAGTTTGAGCATGTAGATATAGCCGACGGTAGTTTCCTGCTCGAACGACTCGCCTGTGCGTCCGTCCAATAGTCTTGGCTTCCCGTGTCGGGGCAATCCACCCTCTTCCAGTGCGTCGTTGATCTGCTCTTCGGTGGCACCATCAAAGACGGGAGTAATCGCACGGAACCCAAGTTTCGCACCAGCCCAACCAAGGTGGGTTTCAAGGATTTGCCCAACGTTCATACGGCTAGGCACACCCAACGGGTTGAGCATGATTTGGATCGGTGTCCCGTCTTCTAGGAACGGCATATCCGCGATGGGCAAGATTCTGGAAATCACACCCTTGTTCCCATGGCGTCCGGCCATCTTATCGCCCACCGAAATGACTCGCTTCGTGGCGATGTAGATTTTCACCATTTGCAGTACGCCGCTACGGAGTTCGTCGCCACGCTTCATCGAATTTAGTCGGCGATCGCGGGCATCGATTGCCTCTTCGACAGCAGGCCAGCCGGCACGATAGATTCTCTCGACATCCTTCTTCCGCTGGGGACTGCGAATATCGATGGAATCAAGCCGGAACATGGTCGCCACGTCAGCGACGAATTGCGGTTCTTGATTGTGAACCAATTCGTTGCCGTCTTCGTCGGTTAGCTTTTTCTGCAAAACCGCTTCGATCTCGATCGCCAGTTGGGTGAAAGCGGCAGCCACCTCGGTGTTGCCTTCCAACTCGGCATCTTTTAGCGACTTTTCAAAGAGTTTTCGCTCGTCTTCGTTCAAGCTCATCCGCCGTGAAAATCTCTGCGTGTCGATCACAATCCCCTCGACACCCGACGGAGCTTCTAGCGAATCGTTCTTTACGTCCTCGCCCGCACGGCCAAAGATTGCTTGCAGAAGCTTTTCCTCTGGGGTGAGCTCGGTCTTTGACTTCGGCGAAACTTTTCCAACTAGGATGTCACCTGGTTGTACGTAAGTTCCGATACCAACGATGCCGTGCTCATCGAGATTATGAAGTGCTTTCTCGCTAACATTCGGAATGTCTCTGGTGAATTCCTCGCGACCGAGCTTCGTTTCACGAATCTCGACATCAAACTCCTCGATGTGGATCGACGTGTACGTATCGTTGTGCACGAGTTCTTCGCTAATGATGATCGCATCTTCGAAGTTGTATCCTTCGTAAGACATAAAAGCGACCAACACGTTTCGCCCTAGAGCCAAGTCGCCTTTGAAGGTTGCGGCACCGTCCGCAACGACGTCACCCTTTTCGACCTTATCGCCCGGACGCACTAATGGCTTTTGCGTCTGGCAAGTCCGTTCATTGAGGCCAACAAACTTGCGCAGATGATGAACTTCAGGGCCGATCTCAATACGATCGGAATCGACGTAGGTCACCGTCCCCTTATGTCCGGCTCGGACTAACATGCCCGAGTGACGCGCGACCTCAAGCTCTAAACCGGTTCCGACAATGGGTGGCTCGGCAACCAATAACGGGACGGCTTGCCGCTGCATGTTGGAACCCATCAACGCACGGTTCGCGTCGTCGTGCTCTAAGAACGGAATCAAACCTGCTGAGACCCCGATCATCTGCCCGGGTGCCACATCGGTGTATTCGATTTTATCGACCGGCACCGACACAAAGTCTGACTTGTAACGAGCAACGACCGTGTCGTCTAAAATTTTATTACTTTTGACCGGCACATCTGCCGAAGCCACATAGGCATCCGACTCCTGATCTGCTCGCAACCAGACTACCTCTTCGGTGAGCTTTCCCTTTGAAACTTTGCGATAAGGTGTGACCAAGAAGCCATAATCGTCTACCGTGGCATACATGGCCAAACTAGAGATCAGGCCGATGTTCGTACCTTCAGGGGTTTCAATCGGACAAATTCTGCCGTAATGCGAAATATGAACGTCACGCACTTCGAAGCCAGCTCGTTTACGATTCAAGCCACCGGGGCCTAAGGCCGAGAGGCGTCGTTCGTGGGTAAGCATCGACAAAGGATTGGTCTGATCGACTACCTGCGACAATTCACCACGGCCAAAGAAGTACTCAATCGCGGCAGAGATACTCTTGGGGTTAATCAAGCTGCGCGGGGTCATGTCGTCGGCGTCCTTCAGGCTCATTCGTTCCTGAACGGTTCGGCGCAACTTCAAAAAACCTTTGCGAATTTCGTCGCAAGCAAGCTCGTCAATCGTGCGTAGGCGTCGATTGCCAAGGTGATCGATGTCGTCGACTTCTACATCTTCTTCGCCAGCGACCAACTTCAACAGGTACTGCATGGAAGCCAGCAAGTCGTCGGGGCGCAAAACCATCTCGCTCTCAGAGATATTAAGGCCCAACTTGCGATTGATGCGAAAACGACCCACTCGCCCCAAGCGATAGCGATTCGAGTCGAAGAACTTTTCGGTGAAAAGCGTACGAGCCTTTTCTAACTGCGGCGGGTTGCCGGGGCGAAGACGCTGGTAGATTCTCAGCAGTGCTTCTTCGTGACTTGAGGTATTGTCGTCTGCTAAGGCGTTCAACAAGTGAGGAGTTGCGGGCGACTCCATGACTTCGACAGATTTTACCGCTGAGGTGCAAATGACTTCGGCAATATTTTTGCTGATGCGCTGTCCCGCCTCGATGATAATTTCGCCAGCTCGCTCGCTGCCGACGGGATACACCACATCTTCGACCGCTACTTTGCCTTCGATTTTGACGGCGCTACGTCCATCAGCAACCTTCTGCTTTGCCGCTGGGTAGAATGCCCGCAGAATGCCTGAGTCGGAACCAAGCTTGGGGCTTAGTGCACGCAGTAAGGTGGTCGCCGAAAACTTGCCACTCTGGTCGATTCGAACCGTGACACTATCTTTTTTGGTGGTATTCAGCTCAATCCAGCTACCCCGTTCAGGGATCACTCGACAGCTGTGCATGCGGCGATCGCCAGCTTCGACTTCTGAGACAAAGTCGATTCCAGGGCTTCGATGCAACTGACTCACGACAACTCGCTCAGCACCATTGATGATGAACTCACCGCCGCCGAGCATAATCGGCAGATCACCCAGGTAGACTTCCTCTTCGACGGGCTGATCTTTCACCAAGCGCAGCCAAATACGGAAAGGCCGTCCGTAGGTCAGCCTTAATTGCCGACATTCGTCCGGCTCGTACCTAGGCTTCCCAAGGTCGTAGTGCAAATACTCCAGTCGAATTGTCTTGTCGTAGCTCTCGATGGGGAAGATTTCCTGGAGGACGCTTTCCAGGCCTTCTACCTTCCGCTTTTCCTTCGAGCCGTTGCGATACTGGAGGAATCGCTCGTAGCTAGCTGTTTGGATTTTAGTTAGATCGGGGATGGAGTAACCAGTTCGATCACTACCGAAAACACGAACTTTATCGGTCACTAGGCGTCGCTGAGACGTAACTGCCATGGGGCGAGCTGCTCCGTTCTCACGAGGTAATAACCTGACGACAGGCAGCTTCCGTCACCTCGCACCGAGGTCGGGAGTCGCTAGCAATTCGCCAAGTTGAAATGTTAGATACGCAAAAAATTCCGGCGGTGCTGCCGACAACCTGGTTGTCTGATTGCCAAGGCATAATCATTCCTTTGCCCTACAACACCAAAGATCCAAATCAAAATCCGCTAGACTTTCGCCCCTAGAGCCTTTGCTCTGTAGGGACGTTTCGACCTGCTGACTTACTTGATCGTGACCGTTGCACCAGCTTCTTCCAACTCGGTCTTCAGCTTCTCAGCGTCTTCCTTGCTTACGCCCTCTTTGACGTTTCTAGGAGCACCTTCGACAACATCCTTCGCTTCTTTCAAGCCAAGGGCTGTCGCGCTGCGGACAACCTTGATCACGGAGATCTTGTTGCCGCCAAACGACTCGAGGACCACATCGAATTCGGTCTGCTCTGCAGCAGCACCACCATCGCCATCGCCAGGAGCAGCCATCATCACGGCTCCACCAGCGGCTGGCTCAATGCCATGCTCGTCTTTCAAATAATCGCTTAGCTCTTTCGCTTCTTTCAGCGTCATCGCAACGATCTTGTCACCTAACTCTTTGGTTTGGTCTGTGTACTCGGCAACAGCTGCATCGCTCATCTTAATATCCCTTTCTCACTACTTGGGTCAATCGCCCGAAAATTGCACTTTACGAACCGCAGATTCAAAGAATCTGAAAATTTATTCTTCCCCTTTTTGCTTAATTTGGCTGGCAAGTTGACCGCCAACCTCAGTAAGCTGAGCCGACAGATTTGCACCCGGCGACAATATTTGACTCACTAACTGGCTGAGTTGCTCTTCACGGCTCAGCCATTTGCTGACTGCCTGAACATCTTCGGCAGAAAGCTTGGCACCCTCCATCACTCCGCCCTTCGGAGCAAATGGCTTATTGACTTCGTCCTTGGCCAGCTTCATCACCTCTTTGGCGAGCGAGACGATATCTTCGCCCCCCCAGACAACTGCCAAGGTGCCAGAAGCTCCCTCGAAAACCGGGGCCAATGCGGTTCCTTCCGTTGCGCGGCCAGCGAGGCTATTTTTCACCACCATCAGGTGCATGTTCTTTTCTCGCAGCGTACGACGCAACTCGACGTTGGCATTCGCTTCCATACCGACGACATCGACAACCAAAGCGTCGCTAACACCTTCAAGCCGGTTTTTTAACTCGTCGGTAATCAGTTCTTTGAGATACTTACTCATGAAAGTAAACAGTAGCTAGTGAATAGTGGACGGTGAAAAATTCTCTCGCTCAAACAGCCAGTTTTACACTGGGGCTCATCGTCGCGCTGATGTGTGCTGTGCGAAGGTACGTGCCCTTCACCGAGGAGGGCTTCATGCCAACAATCAAATTTACGAACGCTTGAATATTGTCAGAAAGCTGCTGAGGGTCGAAGCTCAGCTTGCCTACAATGGCGTGAACATTGCCACCCTTGTCGTTGCGAAACTCCACCTTACCAGCTTTGTATTCGTCAATTGTCTTAGCAACTTCTGGAGTCACGGTGCCTGCTCGAGGCGAAGGCATTAAACCACGTGGGCCAAGAACTCGACCAAGGGGGCCTACAACTTTCATCATGTCGGGCGTAGC
>JAJDEF010000007.1 GCA_029259945.1 Planctomycetota bacterium | reverse complement strand
AGGTTTTTGATCGAGGCCAACTTGCGCTGCAAGAGTTCGATTTTTCGACGTACCTGCGGGCTAGTGTTTTTTGGTGTAGGTTGCCCTTTCGTTGTGGTGCCGATTTTTTGTTGGCCATTGAGCCGATCCACTCTTCCACTCGAGGAAGAATGTTTACGCGATAGACGCACCAACGCGGCAACGAGCTCTTCCTTGCGCATGGAATGCCAGCCAGGCACGCCGCTTTGACGGGCCATTTGCGCAAGATCTTTAGCCGTATGTGATCGCAGTGTGGCTGCAGACATCGATGGACGTACCTCCAATTTGCGGAACGCTAGTCTGGAAAAGATGCGCGTCCCACGTGAAAACAGGGCGATCGTCCATGACAACAACTTAGCCCGAGAAAGGTCTGGTAATGTCCAGCCAATGTACGGACTTCCTACCGGACGTCCGTGAGCCAGTTGGGGGGGATGAATACGAACTCAGTCAACCATTCGAGGATCTAGTGTGAATGGCAAACAACGGTGAGACGCTCTTAAGGGGGGTAGCCGAGCTGGGGCTCCACCGAGATGGAGTTGCGGAGCTTGGCATCGCGACCTTCTCTGTCGAATCAACGCGGGAGAAGTTAGAGAGGAGAACCCTCCGACTGCTAACCTCCTGACCACGAATTCATCGATATTCATAGTACCAGAATGTTCCGAATAATGCAAATTTAAGCAACCTTGAAATCGACCTAAGTGTCTCTAATTAAAAGGCTTACGTGCGTTCATTGACATGGAGGCGGTACTGCGCCAGACGAACGTCGCGCGAAACGAAGCAAGGTATTCAAATCATCTGTAGGCAGAGCGCTCTAGTGCGTCCTAATGGCTCACAGGAAAGGAATGGAGGTCAGGCAGAAGACTTTGTGAAAAAATGCACGAATCCCCCTTTGCACTTCATACCAGGGTAATTAGATTAGACCGGTCTCGTGGTTGGTAGAAGAATGCGAGCATGGCAATGGCGTCCACAGCTGTGATAGAACAGCTAAATTGAGGGGTCTATGTCCGGGTCTCGTAACCAGCCTAGAGGTGCTCCCCGACCGAGTTTGCCAGATGGTATGTCTCCGGTCGCCAGGGCCGCGCAGTGGACCTCACGCATCATGACCATTTCGATGGAAATGGTTCTGCCAGGTCTGGCCGGTTATTGGTTGGACCAAAAGCTTGGCACCAAGGCTTTGTTCATGTTGGTTGGCTTTGCCCTCGGTGGCACTGCAGCTTTCGGGCATTTGCTTCACTTGGCGAACAAGGCGAATTCGTCGCGAAGCAGTAGTAAAACGCATTTTCAAGAAAATGAGAGGGAAGACGAACTGTGAGCGAACCATCCTCCATCTGGAAGGCTCGCTGCTGCGATCACGGATTTTTGTCGTGCGCAATGCTGTTGGTTGGCATCGTCGTTGTTTTGGGCGTTGCCGTTCTTCCTTTTTCGCTCTGGTTGGAAGGGCTATCGGGAAGCTTCGCCTTGGGCGCTGCCGTACTCATCTGCTTGACATCGGGTCTGGGCAGTTTGATCATCGGGTCGCTTCAAGTCCCAAGACAGTACGCTCTCTATAGTTTATTGTTGGCAATGGCAGTTCGAATCATCCCACCCCTAGCTGTCTGTTTGTTACTTGCATTTCGCGGTGGCGGGTCAGAATATCTTGGATTCGTTTGCTATTTAGTTCTGTTTTATATAGTGACTCTCTCTGTAGAGACTTATGTCTCCATAAGACGAATTCATTCCCTTGCCTAATAGTTGACAACAACTTTATAAGTATTTCCTATGTCTGACCCACTAGCTCCTCAGGAACTGTTTAGCCACGTCGAAGACTCGACAGATTTCCACCTACCTCGAGCGCTCACTCCCGCAGATTCGCACGGACATATTGAAATACCGCAGCCGTTTCAGCTCGAAGAGCCGTTGATCGAAGTCAATACGGGAATCGACCTCGTCGACCGAACGATCCAGCCGCTCGACCTTCAAATCACAAGATTCATGGTTTTAGAAGTCGCTATCGCGATTTTTATCTGCGTCTTCTTCATGCTTTTGGCCAAAGGGCTTCGTGGAGGCAAGAGCGCCAAAGGGCGTTTTTGGAACTTGCTCGAAGTTTTTCTGCTATTCATTCGCGACGAAGTCGCGCGGCCTTGCATTGGCCGTCACGACGCCGACCGCTTTGTGCCGTTCTTATGGACCATGTTTCTGTTTGTTTTGGGTTGCAATCTGATCGGCATGATTCCCTGGATGGGGTCTCCGACGGGTGCATTAGCTACGACCGGTGCCCTTGCACTGACCACATTCCTGGTTGTGATTGGCTCTGGCATGGCCAAGCTTGGAATTATTGGTTTTTGGAAAGCGCAAGTGCCACACATGGACTTGCCAGGGCCCATTGCTTTGGTGCTGATCCCTTTGATATTTGTGATCGAGATTCTTGGCTTGTTTATCAAACACGGCGTGCTTGCCGTTCGTTTGTTAGCAAACATGATGGCGGGCCATGTGGTGTTGGCGGTGATCACGGCGTTTATCGGCGCTAGCGCCACCGCCGGAGTAGCCGTTTGGGGTGGAGTGACGTTTGCAAGTGTGCTTGGGGCGACCGCTTTGAGCTTGCTTGAATTGTTTGTTGCGTTTTTACAGGCTTATATTTTCACATTTTTGTCGGCGTTGTTTATCGGTGCGGCAGTGCATCCTCACTAACCTTACCGGTAACGAGCCTCAAAAAATTGTTTTCAGTTTCCCAGACGAAGGAGATTTCAATCGTGTTCAAGTTGATGAAATTTATTGTATTTTGTGGGGCCGTATTCGTCCTAGCTGGACCAGCGATGGCACAGGAAGCTGCTGGAGACGCCGCTACGGCTGCTGTCAGCGGCTTTAGCATGAACCTAGGTGCCGCGTTGGGTGCGGGCTTGGTGATCATCGGCGCAGGCCTCGGCATTGGCCGAATTGGTGGCCAAGCGGTCGAGAGCATGGCGCGTCAACCTGAGGCTGCTGGAAATATCCAGACGGCAATGATCATCGCCGCGGCGTTGATCGAAGGTGCGACCTTCTTTGCTCTCATCGTTTGTATGTTGTTTAACTAAGTAGACATCCTGCTTTTTGCGAGAATAACTACGATGAGGGTTCTAGGTATGAGAGCGAGCCGACTCGTTCCGATGCTGCTGCTCGCCCTGAGTTGCGGGGCTTGGGCGATTAGCCCAAGCACGTCCGTGGCTGCTGAGGATGGGGCACATCATGGGCACAGCGCCGACGGCGAACATGGCGTCGAAGCTGGGCATGGTGAAGCACATGGAGGTGATCCCAATCCATTGGCAGTCGATTTAGATCTGGCCATTTGGACGGGGGTGGTCTTTGTTGTTTTGCTATCGGTACTGAGTAAGTTTGCCTGGCCAACCATATCGGCCGCCCTTGAGGAACGTGAAAAGCGCATCGAGGGCAATATCGCCGACGCCGCGACGAAGCATGAAGAAGCGAAACAGCTTCTTGTGCAGCATGAGGCGAAGTTGGCGAGTGCTGCCCAGGAAGTGCGTTCCTTGTTGGAAGAAGCCCGACGCGATGCCGAGCATACCAAGTCGCAAATCCTTGCTGAGGCCAAGCAACTTGCCGATCAGGAGCGCGACCGTTCGGTGCGTGATGTCGAGCGAGCTGCTGAGGTCGCGATGCGAGGTCTTGCTGAAACAAGCGCCAATTTGGCGGTTGATTTGGCGGGTAAGGTTGTGAAGCAGAATATCTCGGCCGACCAACAGGCCGAGTTGGTACGTGACGCACTTAGCAGGTTGGCGGCAAGTAGCCCCAGCCAGAATTGACGGGCAACGAAACGGATGAGCAGCGAATCTGCAAAAAAACATGATCCCCGTGAAACGGTGTTTGACGTCGGTGTCGAACAATTGGCGCGCGTCTATGCCAAAGCAGGCCTAGACGCCGCCGGTGATTCGGCAGCACAAGACTTGATGATGCAAGAGCTTAAGGCCATCGTCGACGAAGTGCTCAACAAGTTTCCCGATATCGAGCAAGTCTTTGGTTCGGCTCTGATATCTCAGGAAGAAAAGTTTGGCGTCTTGGATCGTGTGTTTGGCAGCCGTTTGTCCAACTCCACCCTTTGCTTTCTCAAGGTGATGTCCAATCACGGGAGATTAGGCATTCTGCGAGATGTGGTTCGCTCTGCAGGTGAGCTATGGAATCATCGTAGTGGACACCAGTCGGTCGAGTTGCAGGTTGCCCAAGAACTTCCCCCGCCGTTGCTTCAGGAGGTGATTGACTCTCTGCAGAAAACGTTGGGAGTCGATCCCGTGGTGACCACCAAAGTGAATCCCGACCTGATCGCCGGCTTTGTTGTGCGAGTGGGTGACAAGGTTTACGACGCTTCGACAAAAGCAAGCTTTGAACGCATAAGACAGACCATGCTAGCCAACGCTGTGGAAGCGATTCAACAGCACCCACAGCAGTTTTTGAATCAGTCGAGTTGAAACACCTAATATCTAGTTTGAATTAAGACATATTCTTCGGAGCGCTTCGATGAAGTTTAACAGCGACGAAATTGCCTCGGTCATCCAAAAAGAGATCGAGCAGTTTGCCTCACATATTGACGTCCGCGATGTCGGCCGTGTTCTTGAAGTCGGCGACGGTATCGCCCAGGTCTATGGCCTGGCAGACGTCATGGCCGGCGAAATGGTCGAGTTTGCATGTGGTGTCAACGGCTTGGCATTCAACCTGGAAGAAAACTCGGTCGGTGTCATCATCCTGGGTGACTACCTGCAAATCAACGAAGGCGAAGAGGTTCGTAGCACCGGCAAACTGCTTAGCGTACCGGTCGGAGACGAATTGCTCGGTCGTGTGGTCGATCCCTTGGGTAACCCCATGGACGGAAAAGGTCCGGTCGTTACCAGCAAGCGACGCGATGTCGAAGTCATCGCCACCGGCGTCGCCGAGCGCCAGCCCGTGTGCGAACCGTTGCAAACCGGAATCAAAGCGGTCGACGCGATGACACCCATCGGTCGTGGCCAACGTGAGTTGATCATTGGTGACCGTAAGACTGGTAAGACCGCCATTGCGATCGACGCCATCATCAATCAACGCGACACCGGTGTGAAGTGTTTCTACGTCGCCATCGGTCAAAAGGAATCGACCGTTGCTGGCGTGATCGAGAAGCTTCGTGATGCGGGAGCCATGGATTACACCACGGTCATCGTAGCTGGAGCCAGCGTCCCTGCTCCGCTGCAATACATCGCCCCTTACTCGGGCACTTCGATGGCCGAAGAGTACATGTTCAACGGTGGTCATGCTTTGGTTGTCTACGACGATCTCAGCAAGCAGGCCGTGGCTTACCGCGAGCTATCGCTGCTCATGCGACGTCCCCCAGGTCGCGAAGCGTACCCCGGCGACGTGTTCTATTGTCATAGCCGATTGCTAGAACGGTCGTCGAAGCTGTCAGATGCATTAGGCGGTGGTTCGATTACTTCGCTGCCCATCATCGAGACGCTCGAAGGCGAAGTCTCGGCTTACATCCCCACCAACGTGATTTCGATTACGGACGGACAGATTTATCTACAGCCCGACCTGTTCTTCTCGGGCGTAAAGCCGGCGATGAACGCGGGTATTTCGGTTTCGCGTGTGGGTGGTGCCGCCCAGATTAAAGCCATGAAGAAAGTGGCTGGCGGTCTACGTTTGGACTTGGCCGCATTCCGCGAATTAGAAGCGTTTGCTCAGATGGGTACCGAACTCGACCCCGCGACACAAGCGAGGCTCGACCGCGGTTATCGCATGGTCGAATTGCTCAAGCAGGGTCAATACAAGCCACTGAACATAGCTGATCAAGTCCTTGTGCTCTTTGCAGGCACCCGTGGCCACATCGACCATGTGCCAGTGGATCAGGTGCGTGATTGGGAAGAAAAGTTCCTCACCTTCATGCAAGACCAGAAGCCAGAGGTTCGAGACGAACTGACAGAGAAACAAGATTTGGACGATGGCTTGATTGCAAAAATCGAGTCCTGCTTGGCCGAATTCTCGACACAGTTTGAAAGCGGTTCAACCGCTCAGAGCACCACCCCTGAACCCGAGCCAGCTGCCGTTTAGTTTGCTGACGTTCCATAGATCCCTAGACCTTCATTGTTAGCTGCCACCTATGGCCAATCCAAGAGAACTAGATCGGCGACGCAAATCCATCCGCAACATGCGACGGATTACGCGTACCATGGAATTGATCGCCACGGCGCGGTTCAAAAAAGCGATGGACCGAGCATCGGCCGCCACCGCTTATACCGACCGAATTACCAAGCTCGTTGCCGACTTAACCAAGTCGGGGCTTGCGGTGAGTCACCCC
Source organism: Planctomycetota bacterium (assembly GCA_029259945.1). GTDB lineage: Bacteria > Planctomycetota > Planctomycetia > Pirellulales > Lacipirellulaceae > Bythopirellula. The sequence goes on along the minus strand of JAJDEF010000007.1, from coordinate 10,561 downwards.
CTGCTAGAACCTCGCGACGAGACCAAGACCGCCAAGCTGTTGGTGTTGACAGCCAACCGTGGTTTTTGCGCCGGATATAACGGCAGCATGATTCGCCATGGGCTAAAACGTTGGGATGAACTGAACAGCGAGATACCCGAGTGTAGCGCCGAGGTGTCTGGTAAAAAAGGAATCGGAGGCTTCAAGTTCCGCAATGTAGAACTGGCCGAAGCGTTCACCCAGTTCGAAGACAAGCCCGCCTACGACGCAGTCGAAACGATTGCTAATCGGTATTTGGATGCCTACGCAACAGGCGAGCTCGACCGCTTGGATATTGTTTACACGAAGTTCGAGAGTATTTCTCGCCAGACCGTCACCGTTGAAACGCTACTGCCACTAGGTTCGCTTAGCGATTCGACGGAAGAAGAAAAATCGTCCGGCAGCGATACCATCTACGAGTTTGTGCCTTCGCCCGAAAGCATTTTGGAAGAGGTCGTGCCGACGAGCTTCAAGGTCAAACTGTTTAAGTGTTTTCTCGATGCCGCGGTGAGCGAGCAAATTGCCCGCATGGTGGCGATGAAGGGTGCCACCGAAAACGCTGGCGAGCTGATTCGAGATTTGAGCATGCAATACAACCGTGCCCGTCAGGGCAGAATCACGTCGGAGCTGATGGACCTCATCGGCGGCGTGGAAGCGTTAAAATAGAGATTACAGATTTCAAATTGGGATTTTAGGCCGCGATCCAAAAGATCGCCGGGAGTGATTGATCAGAAATGGCAACGGCAACAAAAAACATCGGACACATTACCCAGGTCATCGGCTCGACATTCGATGTCGAATTCGCAGAAGATCAACTACCGGCAATTTATAATGCCCTAGAAATTGTCTCTGAAAATAAAGGCATCAAGGTGAATCTCACCGGTGAAGTCCAACAGCAACTGGGCGGCGGACGTGTTCGTTGCATTGCTTTGGGTAGCACCGATGGTTTGATTCGTGGCCAAGAGTGCGTCGATACAGGCGGGCCGTTGACCGTGCCTGTCGGCGAGGCAACGCTAGGACGCGTGTTCAACGTGCTCGGCGACGCGGTCGATGGCCGTGGCGAGGTGAAAGCGGACGACCGCTGGCCCATCCATCGTGATTCTCCCCCGCTAGATACTTTGTCGACCAAGACCGAGTTGTTTGAAACTGGTATTAAAGTGATCGACCTGCTCACACCTTTCGTGCGTGGTGGTAAGGCGGGCCTATTCGGCGGTGCCGGCCTGGGCAAGACGGTGATTCTCACCGAGTTGATTGCTCGTATCGCGACAGCCCATGGTGGTTACTCGGTGTTCGCTGGCGTGGGTGAGCGAACTCGTGAGGGAACCGACCTCTGGTTGGAAATGCAGGAAGCCAAAATTGGCGATACTGGCCGAAGCGTAATCGACCAAACCTGCATGGTTTTCGGTCAGATGAACGAGCCACCCGGTGCACGACTGCGTGTTGCCCTCTCCGCCCTTACTATGGCCGAGTATTTCCGCGATAAGACGGGTGCCGACACCCTGCTGTTTGTCGACAACATTTTCCGCTTCTCGCAAGCAGGTAGCGAAGTCTCTGCCTTACTCGGACGGATGCCTTCTGCCGTGGGTTACCAGCCGACGCTTGCCAGTGAGATGGGTGCATTGCAAGAACGAATTGCTTCGACCGACAAAGGTGCCATTACCTCGGTGCAAGCCGTTTATGTGCCAGCGGATGATCCGACCGATCCTGCACCGGCAACCGCATTTGGTCAGCTCGATGCGTTCATCTACCTCGAACGTTCGATTTCGGAAAAAGGTATTTATCCGGCGGTCGATCCTTTGGCATCCTCCAGCCGAATTCTCGATCCCCAGTACGTGGGCGATCGTCACTTTAACTGTGCCCGTCGCGTACAGACCATTCTGCAACGCTATCGCGAACTGCAAGACATTATCGCAATTCTCGGCGTCGACGAGCTGCCCGAAGAAGACCGATCAGTGGTGCATCGTGCTCGCCGTATCGAGCGATTCCTGTCGCAACCGTTCCTGGTCGCTGAGGTGTTTACCGGCAAACCGGGTGAGATCACTTCGCTGGATGACACCATTCGCAGCTTCGAAGAGATCTGCGATGGCAAGTGGGATCATCTGCCAGAAGATGCCTTCATGTATGTGGGTGCGATCGAGCAGGCGGAAGAGCAGTGGAAGAAGAACCAGAAGTAAATGACAAATGACCGAATGACGAATTGCAAAAATATGGGTTTGTATCGTCATTCGTCATTCGTCATTCGTCATTTCTCTCCCAAGGTAATCTTTAATGTCTGAAACGACTTCCAACTCTGCTGCTGCCCTCCGTTGCGTGGTAGTGACCCCCGAGGAAACGGTACTCGAGACCGAGGCTGATTTCGTCGCCCTGCCCTTGTACGATGGGGAATTAGGCGTGGCGAAACACCATAGCCCCATGATTGGCCGGCTTGGGTATGGCGAACTGCGTATCACGAACGGCACAAACACCACCCGCCACTACGTCGATGGTGGATTCGTCCAGGTTGCAGACAACGTCATTTCGGTGCTCACCAATCGGGCCATCGATGCCGACACGATTGATGCCGATGCGGCACAGAAGCAGTTGGAAGAGACGCTAAGCCGACAAGCGGCTGGTGACGACCAGCTAGCCATCCGCGATCGCCGAGTCTCACAATCGCGGGCCCAATTGCGAATCTCTCGCCGTCCTAAGTAAAACGTTTGGGTGTGCTGCCTGAATATCCGCTCTAAATTGCTTCGGGGCCACGTTCGCCGGTGCGGATTCGAATGCAGTCGTCCATGGGCAAGACAAAGATCTTGCCGTCACCGAGTTGCCCCTCTTCGCCAGAACGGCCCCCTTCGATAATGGCATCGATCGTCGGCTCGACGAAATCGTCATTTACGGCAATTTGAAGCTGTACCTTCCGCAAAAGATTGACGCTAATTTCTCGGCCACGGTAGATTTCAGTTTGGCCCCGTTGTCTGCCAAAGCCCTGAACGTCCATGATCGTGAGGCGGACGACTTCGACCTTAGACAGCGAAGTCTTCACCTCTTCGAGCTTGCTGGGCTGGATGATGGCAAGGATGAGTTTCATAGTGACTAGGAGTTAGGGATCGGGGGCTAGGGATTAGGGCAGGTCATCAATCCTAATTCCATATTCCGAATTCCGCAATCCGCCTTCAATCAGAACACCCCAGCTTGGACAGGAATTAGGCGGAAAACCTATCCAAGCTTGGGGGGGTGTCCCTTGATTGCTTTTGCCCTTTTACGACATACCGTAAGCTTTCATGCCATGCTCGCTGATATCCAGGCCTTGTTGCTCTTCCGCTGCACTGACACGCAAAGCTCCAATTGCTTTTAGAATGCTGAACAAGATGAACATCGTGACGAAAGCCCACAGACAGATGACCGCAGTGGCTTGCACCTGGACAGTGATATAGCCCGCCCGAGTAAGCCCTTCGGGAATCGCCGTGCCGAAGATGCCTGTAGCGATACCGCCCCAAACACCGCACAAACCATGCACGGGCCAAGCCCCGACCGGATCGTCAATCTTCAGCTTGTCGAGTAGCAGGATACCAAGGACAACCAGGATACCCGCGATTGCTCCGATAAGTATCGCCGACAAAAAGGTGACCTGATCGCAATTGGCGGTGATCCCAACCAACCCAGCAAGCGTTCCGTTCAACGCCATCGTGACGTCGGGCTTGCTAAACAGGAACCAAGCAAACGCCATGGCGGCCACAGCCCCCGCAGCGGCCGATAAACTCGTGGTGACGGCAATGTAGCAAGTAATATTTGCGTTGGCGGCACCGTCGTAAGTGAGTAGGCTACCTGGATTAAAACCGTACCAGCCAACCCAGAGGACGAACACACCAAGAGCGGCAAAAGCGATGTTGTGGCCAGGGATGGGGATCGACCTGCCGTTCACGAAACGTCCCAATCGTGGACCGAGAACAATCGCGCCAGCCAGCCCAGCGAAACCACCGACCGCATGCACCACCACCGACCCGGCAAAGTCAGCAAAGCCCCACTCGGCTAAAGCACCACCGCCCCATTTCCACATCCCGCTGACAGGATAAATGAGCCCCGTCAGGATTGCGCTGTAGATAAGGTAGGCACTAAATTTCATTCGTCCCGCCACCGCACCCGAAACGATCGTGGCTGCCGTGGCGGCGAATGCTACCTGAAACAGAAAGTCGGCATTGGGGCTGTAGTCGGCGGTGGCATCGACTGTGGTTGCGGCCGCATCGCCCCAGCCCATGACACCCGACCCGCCAAAACCGAACCACTTGCCTGCGTAATCGCCCCCGGGATACATCAATCCAAAACCGAGAATGAAAAACAACAGAACTCCGACCGACAGGTCCATCACGTTCTTAAAGAGGATATTGATGGTGTTTTTTGCCGCATTCAGCCCAACTTCGAGCATGGCAAAACCAGCCTGCATCAAGATGACCAACACCGCACAGATAAACATGATGAGCGAGTTAATCGTGTAAGATAGTTCCTGCTCAGCCGTTGCGGGCGGCGCTTCGATTTGGACGGCTTCTGTCACTGCCTCTGCTTCTTGTGCAAAGGCAAGTTCGCCGCAAGCCATCAGCGCAACGACAGAAAAAAACGTCGCTGCTACGATTATCCATTTGCCATGTGTCCGTTTAGAAACCATCTTTGGTAATACCCCTAGCTCTTTATTGAATGAACGCCATTAAAGGCACATTACGAAGCCGCCTATTAAGCCAATGAACATAAGAACGGTGGAGCGCTCCACCTCACGGCAGGCAGTCACAGCACGATCCATTCGCGCGGACGGCCAACCATCTCGGCTAACTGCCTAGAAGCAATAAGTGTGCCAAGACGTCACCTGGAATGAATGCCAACCGTCAAGAAATGCATTTCACGCTATTTTGGTAGGTCTTTATGCAGGCGAGTCGTTGCGGCGATTTAGAAAACCGACCTGAGGCATCGGTGGCATCTGCTGGCTTATCGGGCACCGATGCGCAGGTAATTAGCAATCAGCGACAAGTAAGGCGGTCTAACAGTTGCCACAACATAGGGAGGCGCGGAGCCATGGAACGATACAAGAACCTCGGGGGAGACTCTGGTGTAGCTACATACGAAGTGGGTGATGACCGCATTCGAGTGCAATTCGATGATGGTGCTGTTTACTTGTACACCTACGCGAGTGCAGGGCTCGACAATATCGAGCAGATGAAACAACTCGCAGAACATGGCCAAGGGCTGAATGGATTCATCAATACGTGCGTACGAAAACGGTACGAACTAAAGGAACGTTAGCCCGTAGGGTGCGTGGTTTTTGAAAAACGGTGCGTTTGATATCAGCCTGAACGTCCACTAGTGTTAACGCATTCCTCCCTGTAACGCACCAAATAATGCGGCGACCACGCACCCTTGTATCTTGCAGGTAGTTTGGTTCTAAGGAAGGGGCCGTGTTCTGCGGAGTGAGCGTAGCGAACGAAGCAGAACACGGCAGCCGGCCGGTAGATCGTCGCACCCTGGGTCTTTGTAAGACCGTAATAGTAGCTGGATCGCCGGTCGGCGTGCCTGTCGTATTAGCCCGAACAGTCGCCCGAGCTGCCCTCCATAGAGAGCAAGCTCGCATATGCAAGGAAGGGTAACCGATGGAACCTATTTCTCAAAGAACCTGGGTAGGGGTCGATGTTTCTAAAAACCATTGGGACGTTGCTATTTCTGGGAGTAAACAAGGCCGACGCTTTACCACCGATCCATCGGGCACTCAACAACTGATTGCCATGTTGATGGAACAAAAATTGACGCACGTCTGTCTGGAAGCTACGGGTGGCTACGAGCAACCGCTCGTGGCAGCGCTCCATGAGCATGGTTTGTACGTCAGCGTGGTCAATCCTCGTCAGGTTCGTGACTTCGCTCGTGCCCGAGGCCAATTGGCGAAAACCGACCGTCTCGATGCGCAAATCATTGCTGAGTTCGCAGCCATGATGCAGCCAGCTCCGCACGAAAAACCCTCTAAAAACCAGGTAAAGCTCCGTGCCTTGCGTGCTAGACGCCAGCAAGTGAACGGCAGCTTGGTCCAAGAGAAAAACCGGCTAGCAACCCAGCCCGATCAGGATGCTCACCGCTCTATTGAAGAAGCCATCGATTTTTACAAAAAACAACTGGAGTCGCTGGACGCGCAGATCAAGCAGTTGATGCAAACCAATCCCGAGTTTCAGCAACGACTGTCGCTGTTGGTCTCGGTGCCTGGCGTGGGAGTCACGACCGCTGCGGCGCTGATGGCTGACATGCCCGAATTGGGGAATTTGAATCGACGCGAAGCAGCACGATTGGCGGGGCTGGCACCCATCAATCGCGACAGCGGAACACTCCGCGGCAAACGGATGATCGGCGGAGGACGAGCAACCGTTCGCCGAGGGCTTTACATGGCGACACTCGTTGCCACTAGACACAACCCAGTCATTCGAGCGTTCTACCAACAATTGCTCAGCCGAGGCAAAACCAAAATGACCGCCCTCACTGCCTGCATGCGAAAGCTGCTCCTGATCCTCAATGCCATCCTCAAAGGAAATAAACCCTGGAATTTTACTTCACCCTCTTGAAAATCAAGACAGTCGCTACCGACTTCTTGCCGCTTTGCGACCTGGTTGCGGGGAACCAGGGCTACCCGCTTTTAGCCCCGTCGTTAGGACAATAAAACAAATTAAAGCTAGCCACAGAGGGCACAGAGAACTCAGAGTGTGGAAAATAAGGGATTCTCTGTGATCTCTGTGGCTAATCTGTTGTGGGATGATGTGACTTTGCAGTACTCCTGGAGTTCTTTTCTTAATCGTTGACCGAATTCTCTGGTGGGGTTAGAATACATGGGTTCGTTTTTTCTGTACCCTAGGTGAACTACTGAAAAACCCCGCATCGCGAATCCCTTTTTGACGCCCCGAGTGGTCGTCGTGGGATTCGTGATGTGGGGTTTTTCGTGCCTCGACAGGTGATCGGTGTCATTACCAACAAAAGCATTGACAGCCCCCCCCCCCCCCTTAGAATAGAATCACGATCGATTCGCGCTTAGGAGCCATTTCTATGAAACGTGTTTTATCTCTTGTTGTTGCCATTGCATTTGCGGCACCGCCCGTTTCGGCTGCCATTCTATTCGAGAGTGGCACACTTGGGCCGACGGGTTTGGCGCAGGGGACGGTTGCCGCTACCAACATTACACCAAACGTTTTTACGGGCGTTCGATTTCAGCTAACTCAATCAGTTGTCACCACTCAGATTGGTGGTCACTTTGTCGATTTGGTGAACGGCACATTTTTTGGAGCCATTGTCGCGTTGGATGACGAAAACGACTTTCCCGACTCTGGTGATCTCTCGACACCGGACGTGCTAGGCAATACAGAATTGACTTTTCCTGTACCCTCCGACGAAGTCTTTGGAAACCTGAGTTTGGCACTTGATCCCGGTTGGTATGCGCTGGTGTTTGGCAGTGGCCTATTTAATACGAGTGGTGATGGAGCTGCGCCACGCAACAACGTAGACATTGGAAACCCTACTTACATTGCCTTTCAGCCACTATCTGGACTCGGATGGCTGGATATCACTGGAGCGTTTTCCAACCACAGGTTCGTGGTAAATGGCATTATCATCCCTGAACCAACGACACTCACTCTTGGTGCGATTGGTCTTCTTTTCTTTTTGTGCCGCAAGAAAACTTAGAAGCTATGGCGGTAAAATACTAATTTGAACTACTATCATTTCCTTATTTCGGGACGGAATCCTCATGGGCAGCCTACTTTCTTCTTGTGTCAAACTGTTCGGTAAATTGGGTCTTGCAAGTTGCAAATCGGATCGAAAGACTCCGGGCGGCCGAAAACTACGCTTCGAAAGATGCGAAGATCGAAGAATGTTGGCGGTGTTTACTGTCAATGTCACAGACGATCCAGCGACTTTCGATCTAGCCGATAACGTAGTCTCGCTCCGTGAAGCAGTCTTTAAAGCCGAGCAAGACGATCTTCCAGACATCATCAACTTCGACGCATCGATTCTTGGTGACGCGAGCACGATCACTCTCACGAATGGGCAACTGGAAATCACGGAGGGATTAACTATCATCGGCCCGGGCAAGGGTTTGGGCGATACGGCGGTTTTTGATTTGACGATTAGCGGCAACAACAGCAGCGGCATTTTTGACGTCTCTGGCACGTCGTTCGAGATGAGTGGACTCAAGTTGACGGATGGCGAAGAAACTCTGGGCGGTGCCATTCGCTCGGTGGCGTCGGATTTGATGATTAGAGAAAGCGAGATCAGCGGCAATCGTGCAACCGGTTTTGTAGGCGAAGGGGGCGGTCTGTACATCAATGCAACAGGTAATCAGATAGAGATCGTCGACTCGACGATCTCCAACAACAATGCGGGCTTCACGGGCGGCGGCATCTGGCTCACGGCCACTAATAACAGTCAGGTAATTATTCGGTCGAGTACGATTTCGAACAACATTTCAGGGGCTACTTCCCCTACAACGGGATATGGTGCCGGAATTTATTTGTCCGTTGGGGGTTCCAATGGCAGCGACTCAAGTACGACTGAAATCGTCGACAGCAATATCAGCGGGAACATAGTCCAAAATGACTTCCCTGTTGACGGTTCTTTAGGAGGTGGGATCTTTGCAGGTGTGGCTCAAGGTGTGGCGAACCAACTGACGATTCGTCGAAGCACGATCTCGAGCAATCAAGTTATTGGAGGAGGTGGTGGAGGTGGTGGCATTGCGTTGACAAACGGTTGGCAATCTGAGCTCGCTGAAAATGTACTCATTATTAACAGCACGATTTCTCACAATCAGTCGCTGACCGGTGGCGGTGGGATATCCCTCTCAACTGTGAAATCGTTCGGAGGGGATAGCAGCACTTCACGCATCGCCCACAGTACGATTGCTTTCAACGAAATTGGATTCGGAATGGATCCGAATTCGCTTCCAATCTCGCCATCCTTCGTAGCGGGAGGAGGACTTCAGGTGAATGGAGACGTTGTAACAGGAGCAACGCATACCATTCTGGACCACACCATTGTCGCCGATAACTCGGATTTAGTAGATAGAGATATACTCAACGAATTGGATGCAAACACACCTGACGTCTATATTTTTACTACCGGCAATACTAACGGTTCCATTTCGGCGCCATTTAGTCTGCTGGGTGATGTCAAAGGTGGGTGCAATACTACAGGGTGCGATGGGATTGGAGCAGCGTCTGCTCCCGGAGCAATTATTGGAGCTTCGGGCCTCAACCCGACGCTAGCCAACCATGGTGGCCTGACTTTGACGCACCTTCCACTGGCAGGCAGTCTGGCCATCGGCGCTGGTAATCCGACTGCCATTGCTGGAGTGAATGGTATCCCTCAGTTCGACCAGCGCGGAAGTGGATTTACGCGGGTCTTCGGACAAATCGACATCGGTGCCGTCGAATCCCAGCCCACTGATACCACGCCTCCCACCGTCACCGACGTCGTTCTTGACGGCACGACTTGGATTCGGAACTCGTTTGCGTTTAGTTCGATTGTGCCGGCGGGCGAGCAGTTGCGTTCGATTGCTACGACGGGAGTTAACACGCTGCGAATTGAGTTTAGTGAGGATGTGACGTTTGCTGCGGGCGGCAATGAGTTGGAATTGCGGGTCACCACCACCGATGTCAGTGGGAACCCGATGAACGGCACGGTGGCGTCCAATTTTTCTTTGTCTGCAAATGTGGCGACTTGGACGTTTGCCACGCCGTTGGCCGACGGAAAATACGCGATTCATTTGGCCGATACGGTGACCGACTTGGCCGGGAACAAGCTCGATGGCGAGTATAGCAACCCGACGGGCACCAACGGTGCGGGGCAGCCTACGCTCGACGATCACACCGACGATCCTATGCCTGCCGTTTTTCAGACCGGTAACGGCATTGCCGGAAGCACCAATTCTGAATTCCGCTTTCATTTTGCGCTGTTGGCTGGTGACTACGATGGCAATGGTGCCGTCGATGCCGGTGACCTGTTGATTTATGAGCAAGAAGCCAATACGACGAACGACCCGAACAACGTGGCCGACGGCAACGGCGATGGGAATGTGGCTGTGGCGGATTTTACCCTATGGGATAATGCGTTCGGACAGACGATGGCATTGTGGCTGGGTTCCATCGATCAGCTCGATGACGACATGATCGATGCACAAGACGCTGCCGCTTGGCTTGTCTTGTGGAGGGACGCCTTTGGTACCCTGGTAGGCAACCTGAACTACAATGTACTGGCTGACTTAGACAACGATGGCGATGTTGACGGGTCTGATTTTCTGACATGGCAAACCCATGTTGGCGAATCGACCGCCTGGTATGTTCCCTTGAATTCGAGTCCAGCGGCGGCTGCTGTGGGGCTTGCACCGCAAGTGACCAGCGTCGTTATCAGCGGCTCGAACTCTCAGCACGATTCTTTCTCGTTTGATACGGTCGATGGCAGTGGCGCCCAAATCGCGACGGTACCCGTGGGCGCGGCAGACACGATTTCGATCGTGTTTAGTGAGGGCGTGAATGTTTTGGCCGAGAACTTGCTG
>JAJDEF010000006.1 GCA_029259945.1 Planctomycetota bacterium | reverse complement strand
CCTGATCGAACCAGGTGAGCCAATGGAACTTTTCCTGTGACTTGAAAACCCGATGTAACAATGAAGACATCGGAAAAAACCTCGGGTATATCATCATCAGAAGATGCTCGCAGGGAGTCGATTGTTTCACCCACCGTCCAGGACTGCGGAATCGCAACAAACTCACGCTGCAACAAACGACCCGCACTATCCTCAGGGTAGCCTAAACCTTCTTCCATCGAAATTCGGGTTTTTACAGGTAACTTTCGAATTACCTCCTTTTGGAAATCAGTATCAAGGTTTTCGATGACCCCTAGCGCATCATCGCTTTCCATAGAAGATATAAGGGAGGCAACTTCCGGGGCCTCCATATCTTCCATCACTTCTTTACAAAGCTCCGGATCTAGTTCGACAAAGGCATCAGGATCAATAGCGGACCCATGTTGCTCCAAAATTATCTGTCGATGATCTTCACTGACTTTGCCTAGAAGCTCAGCACAATCCGGTGCATTTAAGTGGGAGATAGCTTCTTCAACAGCTCCTTCGCGACCCTTTTCAATATCTTCTTCGATATTTTGAATATCTGAATCACTTAGAGCAAAAGACCCTTCTTCTTCCTTTAAATCTTCCTGCATGGGGTATCACCAAGCTGATAATTATTCATAAAATAAATGAGCACTGTCAGTTTTCAAAAGATAGTGGAACTAAGTTGAAATTTAGCAAGAAAAACTTTTGCGTTAGAGTTCTCCGGTAAATACTTCCCAGGTCCAGGTTAAGCGACTCTTGTTTTGAGGACAGTTTTTGGCAAAAAACGGTCATTAAATTTTACCACTTAGGTATTTTTGTCGTTTAGATTCTGGAAACTTCTCTATTAAATAACGTAACATAGTTCTTACCGTGAATTTGGTGACAAAATGCACGTCACTATTACTACTAATGCTCGTTAGGAAAAACGCAGATGAGTAAAAACCCTTATGATATTCTTGGTGTAAACAAAACGGCCTCTGATGATGAGATCAAGGCTGCGTACCGGAAGCTTGCTAAAAAACATCATCCTGATCTAAACCCAGATGACAAAAGTGCTGAAGAGAAGTTTAAGGATATTTCTGCTGCATATGTTTTTCTGAAAGATAAGGAAAAACGTGCCGCTTTTGATAGTGGCAAAATTGATGCGGAAGGCAAGCCCCAATGGGCCGATGAGGCGCATGCCGGTTCGGGAGGCGACAGACAATATTATCGCGATTTTGCTGGTGAACCAGGGGGAGAGCGCTATTATTATTCAAGCAGCAACATCAATCCGGAAGACCTTGGGGGGATTTTTGGAGAAATGTTTGGAGGCCGTACATCCGGAGCCAGTTTTAAAGACAGGTTCCAGCAACAACAAAGTGGAGATGCTCATTATCGCCTTAATATTGATTTCATGGAAGCCGCTCTTGGTGCCAAAAAGCAAGTCACAATGCCTGATAGTAAAGGTCTTAGGGTTACCATTGTAGAAGGCGTAAAAGAAGGGCAGAAGCTCCGGCTGAAAGGTAAAGGTAAAAAGCTGCCGGATGGACGGCAGGGGGATGCCTATGTGGAAATTCATATACTACCGCATAAATTATTTATGCGAAAATTGAATGACATTTATACGGTGGTCCCCATTGGCATTAATGAAGCTATTCTGGGAGATACGATTGAGATAGAAACTATCCACGGTCCCGTAAAAATAAAGATTCCCAAACGTACAGATTCTGGCAAAAGATTTAGGTTAAAAGGTAAGGGGATTAAGGGCGGTAACCATTATGTGGATGTGCATATCGTAATGCCGGATAAGATTGATGAGGATCTGGAAAAGACTATGAATGACTGGGCGGAAAAACACGATTATAATCCGCGCAAAGAAAAATGGAAGGAAAGCGCATGAAGAGAATTGATGAGGTTCTAACAGAGATCGATCATTTTATAGACCGTGCGGTTCTGGAAGATTTTATTGCGCGCGGATGGGTGCGCCCCATTCGTGATCAAACGGATTATATTTTTGAGGATGTCGATATATCACGTATCAGGCTTGTCTGTGAACTACATATTGATATGAAGTTCGAGTTTGAGACGGTTGATTTAATCCTTTCTTTAATGGACCAACTTTATGAGAGCAGATCTCGTTTTGAAAGAATTATAAAGGCATTAGAGGAACAGCCGGAAGATGTGCGTCGTGCAGTATTAGAATGCTTTAAAGAAAATTAAAATGTAATAATTATGATTTAATCTGACAGTTCGCTCTGAAAGAATCGGCGGTCACGGCTATCCTTTCTAAGGTCACCACAATCGGTCAGTTGGCTGGTTATTGGTGTTCCCCCTAAAAGCCGTTGCTAACACCCTAGTTATCAGGGCCAAATACCTCGTTCAAGCGTTGCTTGGGCGACCCGCCGGACAGCTAAGACCAGTGCTGCCGTTCGTAGATCTACAATATCCGATGTAGCTAGCGCCGAGGGATCTTCTGCATCATCTATTTCGGGAATTAGACCTGTAGGTAAATCGAATCCTCGCCAGCACTCGACGACATCATCCACGGCGCGTCGCATTCTCCATTTGAGACGGCGGTTTACGTCATCAAGATCCCATTCTTCGTTTTCAATGTTTTGAACCCATTCGAAGTAGCTCACGGTCACGCCTCCCGCATTTGCAAGAATATCAGGTAATACAAAGATGCCTCGCGCGCTCAAAATGTCATCTGCTGCGGGTGTTACTGGAGCATTGGCTGCTTCTATCACCAGCTTTGCTTGTATCCTTCCGGCATTATCTTGGCGAATCTGATTTCCCAACGCAGCAGGTATTAAGATGTCGCATTCAAGTTCGAGGAGGTCCTCGTTCGTAATCGTTTTGGTCTCTGGCAAACCGACGACGGTGCCATGCTCCTGCTTGTAGTTAGCTACGTCCATGAGATCGAGGCCTTTTGGATCATAAATCCCGCCTTGCGAGTCGCTTAGAGCCACGATGATCGCTCCGGCATCCCGAAATGCATGAGCCGCCGCCTTGGCCACTTGCCCATAGCCTTGTATGGCAACAGTTGCTCCGGCAACACTCACCATACTAGGAATGAGGCCAAGCTCGAGGAACCGTTCGGTCACGAGAAAAGCTCCAAGTCCCGTGGCGTCCCGTCGTCCCGCCGAGCCGCCCAGGTCAATAGGCTTTCCGGTCACAACGGGTCGGCTATTCGCACCGGGATGTAACGCCTCATAGGTATCAAAAATCCAGGCCATCGTTTGCTCATTGGTGTAAAGGTCCGGTGCTGGTATATCTGTGTGTGGACCAATATTGTCTCCCAACTCATGAACGAACCGGCGTGTGATCCGTCGGAGCTCGGTTTCTGACAATTCCTTTGGGTTACATACAACGCCACCTTTCGCACCTCCGAAGGGTACTTTAACGATGGCACATTTCCAGGTCATGAGCGCTGCCAACGCGGCCACTTCGGCGGCTGTCACGTCCCGGTGATAGCGAATGCCTCCCTTACCAGGGCCCATCACGCGACTGTGCAAAACCCTAAAGCCATGAAATGAGCGGACAGAACCGTCCTCCATCTCCACAGGAAAGCAAACAGCGACCGACCTTTTAGGTGCCTCGAAAAACTCGATCAATCCTTTCTTCAATCCTGCTAATTTTTCTCGGGCACGATTGAATTGCTGGCGGGCAATCGCAAGTGGATTGAGTTCTTCCGGATTGTCGGCCCCGACCAGGGGAGGTTCTATTGGATCGATCATAATTACTCCTCATTTAAGGCTCGGTATCGGTGGTTAATGAAGTTTGGCTATCTGGTTGGGATTTCTCCCGCCCTTTCCAATGCCATCCGTGTCATTAGGGGACCGATCAACTCGAACAATACAGTCGTTCCCGCCACAATGGGGAAAATGGGCCCACCGATCTCGGGAAATTGGTTGGTTGCAATGAGTGCCATTCCCAATGCAACCCCTGCCTGTGGCATTAAAGCCAAACCCATATACTTCTTTACCAAGGGTCCGGATTTGCTAACAGTAGCGCCAACCCAGGCACCTGAAACCTGCCCGATCACGCGTAAAATTATGTATGCTCCACCAATCAGGCCAATCTCAGCTAATGAATCAATATGAAGAGATGCCCCTGCCAGCACAAAGAACAGAATCAAAAATGGCGACTCAATATTTTCTATAGCGTGAAAGGGGCGCTCATGATGTTTAGCCAAATTAGCAACCACCCCGCCTAAAACCATTGACGCTAAAATTATTGAAACATCCAGAAAAAGGGCAACCCCACCGCAAACAAAAACAAAGCCCAGAGCTTCCGGAAGTGTGGGTTTTCCTGGGCGAATGCGACCTGTCAGGTAGGCCATAGGAATCCCGAGACCTACGCCAACAAGCAAGGCTCCGCCTAATTCCCAGGCTCCGGCTAGTAACACGTCAACACCGGTGCCTTGTCCATGCAGGGACTGGGCAAAAGCAAATAAAATACTAAAAACAATCAGCCCCCAGGCATCATCAATGGCCACAATGGCGAGAAGGGTGTTGGTAAATTTACCCTTTGCTTTAACTTCATGAACCACATCAATCGTTGCCGCTGGAGCCGAGGCCGGGGCGATCCCGGCAAGGATCAATGCGACCTCAATGGGAACACCGATGAGGAAAAGAACCGCAAACATTATTACAACCGTTATCAGCACCTCACCGACCGAGATCCATAGCACAGATCGAGCATTTTTTCTAAGGAAAGAGAATACCAGTTTTTCACCCAGCAAGAATCCAATCATGAGAAGGGCTAAATCTGTAACCACTTGAAACCAAGTCTTACCAAACGCGGGTAAAAGGTCCTGGGCAAAACGACCAATCAATATACCCAATAATAGTAGCAAAGTAACCCTGGGTAGTTTTGTACGACGGCCGATGGCATCGATCACCGGAGCAAAAAGCAGGATGGCTCCTATGGTAATGAATGTTTTAGTTATTATGTCCAATTTTAAAGGTCCCCCCTTTTGGGGCACAAGGTTTACGTCGTCAAACGAATCTGGACCCAAAGCAGTCCTATCTTTTTCTGGCTCGAACGTCTGCTTTTTTATAATATCTTATATTTATAATTAGCAAATTTATCACGGTTCAGAAACAGCCCTTGAAACACTATTGGCAATAGTGTTTCACGAGCACGGACCCTAGCCGATGAAAATCCCTCAATAACCGTCCACTTTCCGTAATTTTCCTTAAATTAGGCTTTTCATTGAAACAAAACACGGGTATTCTGCTTCAATGGGTGAAAAAGTCACCTTATTCGATTCCGAAGGACACCGCCTCTACCTCACCCCAGAGGAAATGGACGCTTTCCTTTTGACCGCAGAAAAAGCCCCACGTGATGTCCATACTTTCTTATTATACAGGATTATACAGGTTGCAGCATATCAGAAGCCTTGGCACTCTCACCCCGGCGTTTTGATTTTGCCAACAAAGCCCTGATCTTCGAAACCCCCAAGAAACGGCGCAGAGGAGTATACCGGGCCGTTCCAGTGCCCTTTGACTGTTGACCACATCGATATGATCCACGGCATCTACGAGGCTTTAAAAGCCGAAAAAACTGCTATCCTTATGGCGCAGGGTTAAAGAGGTTTTGGGTCAAGCCGGAATTGATGAATGACCGCACAAAGCACCGAAGGGTCTACGCCACGGCTACAGCGTTCGCGCCATCACCAAAAAAGCGCCACTCACTATGGTGAAAAAATGGATGCCCTCCCTTGAGGGAGAGGCAAAGAGGATAGAAAAAGTGAAATATATGTGAGGACGTAAAAACTTTAAGTCACCATAGAACACTTAGAAAAATTGGAATGGACCTTCTAACACCTAAGGAAAACTAAATGAAAGTCGCAGTAATTTATAATAAACCACAAGACGTTGAAGGAGTCCTCAACGTCTTTGGAATGCAAAACCAGGAAACCTATAATCCTAAAACGGTTGAAAAGGTTGCGTCCGCTTTGGAAAAAGGCGGCCACAATGTCAGAGTTATTGATGGAAATATCAATGTCATTGAACAACTGCAAGAATTTATGCCACGGGTTGTTCAAGGAGAACAGCCAGGAATGGTTTTTAACATGGCATACGGTCTTCAGGGAGTCAGCCGTTATACCCATATTCCTTCTCTCCTCGAAATGCTTGGAATCCCCTATGTAGGGTCGAGCCCTGCGGGACATGGAGTGGCACTCGATAAAGTCACTACGAAAGTGATGATTCAGGCGGCGGGACTCCCCACCGCGCCGTACTGGGTTTTTTACAATGCCGATCAAATTCCCGATGATTTACCTTTTCCTGTAATCACCAAGCCAAAAATGGAAGCCGTTTCCATGGGTATCCAGGTCATTCATGATCTTCCTTCCCTGAAAACGGCTATCGTCGATCTAGTAGCTCAATTTAAACAGCCGGTTTTGGTCGAGCAGTTCATTCCAGGGAGAGAGTTTGCGGTGGGTTTATTGGGCAATCATGATCCTGAGATTTTTCCCATTTTGGAAATTGATCTCGAAGGGGACCCCGATGCGATTCAAAGCCTGGAAGATAAACTTACAAAACCTAAGGGGAAAATATGCCCATCCCAGATTGATGACAAACTGAGTGAAGAAGTTCGCCGTTTGACGAAAGAGACCTTCCGTATTCTGGGGATTTATGATTTTTGCCGGGTCGATTTCCGCCTGGATAAAGATGGGAAATTGTATATTTTGGAATTGAACTCGATGGCCAGTCTTGGGGGGACCGGGTCTTATGTCCATGCCGCTCAAGTAGCAGGTTACACTTTTGAATCCATGGTCAATAGAATGCTGGACGTTGCGGTGGAACGTTATTTTGGAGGTCAGCAAATGGATCAGGTTTTGGTTCAAGAGTCGGAATCAAAAACCAAAAAAGACCCGCTCCGAATACGTCTGAGAAGTTACCTGCGAGGAAATCTGAGAACGATGGAAGATGACCTTGAGAAAATGGTGGACATCAACTCCTATGTTCAAAATATCGAGGGCATCAATTCCCTGGGCCGTTGGATCGCCAACAAACTCAGTGCCATTGGATTTCATCGTCATGTGTACTCACGAGCCGAATTCGGAAATATTTTATACCTTAGCAATCACATGGAAGAAACCAACGATATCCTTATTGTTGGGAACTTAGACAACCCCGTGGATTTTGAAGATTACAGTGCCTTTCTTGAAGAGAAGGGTCGTCTATACGGTACAGGAGTGGCCAGAGGCAAAGGAGGCATTGCCGTTTTGTTGGGTGCGGTTAAAGCCTTGCGGTATACACGAACTTTGAAAAGGGTCAAGTGTGGAATCCTGTTAATCACGGATGAATCGTTGGGAGAGCGATCTTCAAAACCGATCATCGAAGATCTTTCAAAGAAGTCCAATTATGTGGTCGGATTGAGAGGGGCGGGTTTGAGTGGCGAGATCATGACATCTTGCTCTGGTACTTTAAGGTATGAGATTGAAGTTAACCGGCGTCAAAATAAACAAGGGTTGAAATCTTCCTCGGAGGTCAGCGATCCTATACTGTTTGCATCTAAAAAAATCAACGCGCTTAGAAAATTAAATTCCGAACAAGATGGAGTTTTTATTACCATAACGGGACTACAGACGAAAGGAATGGAAGATCAACCCACCTATCATGCTGCATTGTCTTTTGTCATTCGCTATCGAAATTTAGAGCAGAGGAAAAAGCTGGAAGAGCAGGTCAATCTGATATTTGCTTCCAAGCCGCAAGATAGCATTAAAGTTCATGTGACCAAAGGATCGCAAAGAAAGCCCTTTATGGAAACCGAAAAAACTCTCAGGTTTTTTGAAAAGGTAGAAAGAATGGCTAAAATATTGGAAGTCAGGGTCAAAAAAGCTGAGAACAGCATGGTTTCCTCCATGGCAAATGTAGCAGAAGGTGTTCCCTCCCTTGATGGATTTGGCCCGGTTACAGGCGGTTATGGGTCCAATAATGAACACGTCGTTCGGGACAGCCTTATCGACCGGGGGGTTCTTCTCGCCTACCTTATCTATCAGTCTTCCAAGAATTTCGATTTATGAAACTGGATAATATTGAAAATAATTTCTCCCCCACGGAAGATGGGAAATGCGCCACCTCTAGCGGAGGCATGGTCTCTACCGCTTTCCCTGAGGCGACAGAAGCCGGGGTGGAAATGCTTCGAAGAGGCGGCAATGCCATTGATGCCGCCTGCGCCGCGGCATTTGCATTGGGGGTATGTGAGCCCCAAGCCAGTGGCTTAGGTGGCCAATCCATGGCCATGCTTCATATCGAAGGTAAAACCATAGCATTGGATGGCTCCAGCCGAGTTCCTTCCCTTGCTCATTTGGACCGCATCGATAAGAAAACCCATAGGTTCCAAGGTTATAAAGCCACGACCGTTCCCAGCACTCCTGCGGTACTGGGCTATTTGAATTTCCGTTACGGAAAATTGGAGTGGTCTCAAATATTGGAGCCTGCTATTCGCATTGCACGTGAAGGTTATGCCATCACACAGCTTCAACATGACTTGCAAAGCCGGGAAGCTGAAAAATTTCTAAGTATGGATTCTCTATCGGGAGCCAAATACTTTCTAAAAAACGGGACCACCCCTTACTCTGTAGGAGAACAATTTGTACAGGAAGACTTGGCACAGTTATTGGAACACCTGTCCCGACATGGGGTGAAGTCCTTTTATACAGGGGAGATTGCCAAACAGATTGATGAAGACATGCGTTTTAATGAAGGGTTTTTACGCACCGAAGATTTAGCCTTGATTCCCTGGCCTGTTGAAAGGAAACCCATCAGCAGAAATTACCGGAAAATAAAGATATTCACCAGCCCGCCTCCTGGGGCGGGAAGAACGCTGTTATTGGTTTTGCAGATATTAAAAAATCTTCCTTCTAAAGTCCTAAAGAGTAGGAGTGCTCAAACCTATCATTTCATGGCTGAAATTTTTAGAAAGGGACTATTGAATCATAAGGAACGTCCTTTCGACCCGAACATCTACCCACAATTACCGGACGATAGAAAGATACTGAGCCAGACGTTTGCTAGAAATATCTCCTCCACCATTCGAGATGACATTGATCCTTCCCTGCCTTTGACGGAACTATTTTCATTAGGCAATGACACCACACACCTTTCGGTAATGGATAAAGAAGGCAACGCCATAGGGATCACTCAGTCCATTGAATTGGTGTACGGCGCAAAAGTCGCGGCACGGGGTTTGGGTTTCTTATATAACAATTACATGAGTTCCCTTGACACTACGGACCCTTCGCACCCTTACTATTTAAGACCCAACGCAATTCCCTGGAGTTCCGTCGCTCCTGTCATCGCTTTTCATAAGGGTAAACCCTGGATGGTCGCGGGAAGCCCCGGCAGTGAGCGCATCTTTTCATCGATGAGTCAGTTTCTCTCTCATATTGTGGACTCTGATCTTTCAATTGACGAGGCAATGGAAAAACCCAGGTTTCATTGCACGGTGGGAGGCAAATTGAGTATTGAAGCCGAGAGATTTGATCCAGAGATCATCCGTTATCTTGAACAAGTGGGCTATAAAATTGATTCTAGAGAAGCCTATTCGTTTTACCTGGGAGCCATTCATGCCGTCCTTAAATGTCAGACCAAAAACCAGTTTCAAGGTGTGGCCGAAATCCGGCGCGATGGCACAGCCAAAGGGCCGTGAGTGATGGCTAAATTTCCAGTACTGATCTCCATTCCTCATGGCGGAACCAAAATCCCGGAAGAAATATTAGATAGAGTTTGTATTTCAAAAAAGGATTTGTTTGAGGATGGCGATGCCTTCACCCGAGAAATTTATGGCATAAAAGATGAAGTTCTGGCATTAATCGAAACAGACATCGCTAGAGCATTCATTGATTTGAATCGAGAGACTTCAGACCGGCCTCCCAATAATCCGGATGGTATTGTTAAAACCAAAACATGCCATGACCAACCCATCTATTTTCCAGGATTATTTCTCGATGAATCAATTATTGAGGCATTGATTCAAAAATACTACGAGCCCTACCATAAAAATATTCGGGATTTGCTCAATATCTATACTGAAATCCAATTAGCCTTGGATTGCCATACCATGGAGCCTGTTGGTCCTTCCATTTCTCCCGATGAGGGAAAAGAGCGTCCTCTTATTTGTCTGGGAAACAATTACGGGAATAGTTGTCCCAATGAGTGGGTAGAAAAATTAGCCGAATGTTTTCAGGAAAGTTTTCACTTAAAAGAGGGGGAAGTGAAAATCAACGAGCCATTTGCTGGGGGATATATCACCAGAAATTACGGAAACGATCCGATACCTTGGATTCAAATTGAAATGAATAGAAATTTATATTTATCCGATCACTGGTTTGATAAAAATAAATTATTGGTAAATCCAAAACGGTTGGAACAATTAAAGACAGCTTTTAAAGATGGATTAAATTTATTTTGGCTACAAATGATAAATAAAAAGTAATATGTCGCTGCTTTAAAGTTGACGCCTATCAGGTCGGCGGCATATCTTGCTGTTTTGCCGGCCACAAAATGCCCCATCCAACGGTCCTGTTTCGCTTTACTTAATCAACTCTTGTGCATGTACATTAGATAGCATTTCCTTAGTTATCTGGTACAGCCCCTAAAATTTTTTCTCACATCATGCAAATAACCGATCCTAAACAATCACCTTTGCCACAATGTTCTTTACTGTTTTCTAAAGGCTTTTTCGTAATTCTTAGCCTTTTGTTTTTATTCTCATTCTCTTGTTTTGGAAATCTTTCTTTTGGCCAAGAAGTACAACAAGACGTCCCAATTGAAAAGCAAACCCAGGAAGAACTCAACCTGGAAAAGGATCAATCCAATCTTCTGCAAATTACGGAAAGAATCGTTACCGTAAGAAAAGATTTGGATGCCCTGAAGAAAAAAACTTCCACCCCGGAAATAGCCAACCGTATGGAAGAATTGGAAAAAGAATTGGTCAACCTCAACCAGAGTTTTGAAACGGCGGCCACGAAACTTCAGGAAGAAGAACTGCCGCAAAAAGAAGAAATCAAGTTTGACTGGTCCAGGGAGTTGCAGGAGATCACCAAACCCCTGCTGTTGGCCATTCGCGAAATTTCGGACAAGCCCCGGAAGGTCGATACTCTGAAAGCAAGAAAAGAATCCCTGGCAAAACAAATTAGTCGGTACGAGAACGCTAAAAAGCACCTTGAGGCTTTGGCCGCAAAAAACTCCATTGAGAATAAGGAAATAAAGAAAAATTATGTAACTCGGCTAAACAAGCTGTCCGAAAAATATAATTCGGAATCACTAAAATTCAAGCTGGAGGAAACCCAACGATCTCTGGATCAAATTCAGGCCACGGAAAAATCATTTTTTGAGTTTCTAGCCGATTCATTTGGAGACTTTTTCAAGGTTCGAGGTAAAAATTTATTAGTCGCCTTTTTTTTCTTTTTTGGGTTCTGGTGGGGCCTGGATAAAACTTACTCCCTCATAAGTAGTAAAACCAAAATTCTGAAAAAACTGAATCCCCAGGTCCGAAAACTGGTCAACGCCGCAAGCAACGTTTTTATAATGACCATTTCGGTATTTGCTGGTTTGGTTTCGCTTTATATGCAGGATGACTGGCTTCTGCTCAGCATTATCATCATGACTCTTTTCGCCGTTGCATGGAGTTCGCGGCAAGTCATCCCGGCGTTTCTAAAGGAATTACGCTTGATCCTGGATCTTGGAACCGTGCGGGAAGGGGAACGGTTGATCTGGAAAGGCGTTCCTTTTCTGGTAAAAGATATCGGTATTTATACCACTCTCGTAAATACCCGTCTGTCTGGGGGAACCATAAAAATGCCGACGGGAGAACTGATGGGGAAAAACTCAAGACCCGCTGTGAAGACCGAACCCTGGTTTCCCACGAAGACCGGGGATTGGGTCATTCTGTCCGACGAAACGTTTGGAGAAATAATGACCCAGACGATTGAGCAGGTCGTTCTCAAACATAAGGGATCATTGAAGTATTATCCAACCACGGAATTCCTTACCCTGCATCCCATCAATCTTTCCACAGGTTATGTTCTCGTCATACATTTCGGTTTGGACTACGGGATACAATCCCGAATATGCGATGACATTCCCCTTATGTTCGAAGAAGGATTAAAAAAACATCTGGCCCATCATTTTGAAAAGGACTCGCCCGAATTACTGGGGATTCGCGTATATTTTGATAATGCAGGAGCTAGCTCCCTAAACTTATTAATTATTGTGGAAGTGGATGGAAAAGGTGCGGGGGACTACTACTCTTTCCAAAGAGATGTCAATTCAACCCTGGTGAAAATCTGCAACGAAAATGAACTGGTCATTCCTTTCAACCAACTGACGGTTAGCCTTTCGGACGATGTGAAATCACTCGCATCGACCAGCTTGCAAAATCAAGGCATCATAAACCTTCCAAGTGAACAATCAGGGAATTGATGTGTTGGTTGACCCGAACTTTACGACCCGGAAGACTTGAATCGTTTTAAAAGAGGCGCGGAGGCAACCTGTGGACCGACCCCATGGCCCCTGTGAGTGATAACGCTTATTGTGAAAACTAAAAAACAAAAAACTCAGAAGAATTAAAACAAATTTTGTGACAGTTTATCACTGTCATGCTGGCTCATGAATATTGATACATTTCAGATACCTCCAAAACTATGATTAACACAAGTTATCTATACGGATATCCAGTCTCGCCAGAGTTTGAAGAAGAATATAAAAAAGCAGTTTCCAAGGTGGTTAAGGAGCTTGCCGAATCCATAAGAACCGGTGACTATAAAAAACGACCCGAACCCATGACCACCGAGGAATTTGAAAAAAAGCTGGAAAGCATGACAAACCGCATTGATGGCCTTTGTCGTACATTTGAAAAAATCTGTGCTGGACCGGCTGTGAAATCATCAAAAATGATTCATTAGTTTCTTTTGAACCCTTTTAAAAGGCCCAGTGCGTTTGAGCTCGCTCACTAGGATTTTGCCTTTCCATTAATTTTGATGTTGGCATGGGCATAGTGATTTCTTTCTATGTCGAAAAGATAAAATTGGGCCATTTTAAAGGCACCGTATATCTGGAAAAATTCCTCCCGTCCCACTTCCGGGACCTCCATTATGGCCTTCTTTAGAGCCATTTCGACCCAGTCAAGCCAGCAACCATACCCGCTTTTAATGCTTTTCAGTATTCTCGCCACTTCTTCGGGACTAGTCTCCTCCTTTAGAATGGGAGAAACGGAGGCTTTAATGATCCTGTCCACATCACGCCACTCCTCCTTGGACCATTTTTTACTCTTGGCCCCTATCTGGCTTTTAACTTTGTTTGATAAAAACTTAATGGCATCTTCCGTGTTTGCCAGTGTATTTCTATTTGTGCTTGCTCCAATCTCTCTAATGGGTTCCATAGTAATTTCCCTTTCCTTAATATCGGCTGTTTATGTGAAGGTTTTTCCCCATTGATTGTCCTGCCCGGTAACTTTGGATCTAGGTGTTTTTCGAACAGGTTGACCTCTTGAACAGTAATCAAGCGGTCAAAATGAAAAATATGATGTAGACAAAATGTAGACAGACTATGCAGAATGGATAGGAAAATATGGGAAAATACAGCAGTAGGGTAGGGTTGGATTGAAAAATGATAGTGAACCAAAAGATCCCTAAGATATTAATAATAAAGGTCTAGTGGTGCTTTCTGAAATCCAATTTTTAAAAACGTCAAAATTATGTCCATTCATGGCATTCAAGAGGTCGCGGGTTCGATCCCCGCCAGCTCCACCATCGCATAATCGCCCCCCTTCAAATCGTCTAAAAGCGAGAAGGGGAGCGAGATTGCGGCGGTTCGAAAACCGTCTTTCCTGCAATAGGGTAGTTTCTCGGCAAACACCAGTTTTAGCACCGATCTTTTATCCTCAATACGCTCGGAAGCCCATAGATTCTGCGGGTTAGCAAGAAACGTCATAGCGGTTCGAAAAGTATCGTCAAAACTCTGTAACGGGCGACCGCAATTCTCGATTTTTTCCCGTAATAGAATCTTCTCTTCCTCTAGTTTTCTGACTTTATTTTCATAGCTTGAAATCAAAGTATGGCTGTCTGTCTCAACAATCCGGTCAAGAAATTGCCCAACCTTGCTTTCAACCTTCCGTATTTCCGCCTTTATGGACACCGCCTCTTTCTTGGAACCGTTAAGGCGGATATCCCATAAATCCTTGAACATCTCTTCTGCCATGAAAAATAGGTTCTGCGTAGGACGCAGGTTCATCAGCAGAGCTTCAAACTCGCCCTCTAATTTCTCTTTACGAACAGACTTCCCACGGCTCTCACAGTCTTTGGTGCGGCAAAGGTAATACGCGTATTTACTACTACGTCCTTTTGACCAACAAGCCGTCATGGGTTGTTCGCAATCTCCGCAAGTGACGAAGCCCCGCAAGGGAAAATCCTCGTTGAGGTCTTTTCTTGCCGGTGCTTTGGATGTTTCCTTAAGCCGTTGTTGGAGTTTGTGCCATGTTTCAAAACTGACCAGTGGTTCATGCTTGCCGGGTTGAAGATTGATTCCCCAATCGGGTATGTCAATATATCCGGCGTAAAGAGGGCGGAAAAACAATTCCACGATGCGTTGAACATGTACGCCGCCATCCGAGTTTTTTGGGTAATCTACTTTCGATTCCAAAAATCGTTTCACTTCGGTTTGGGTTTCAAAACGGCCATGCGCAAAGCCTTCTAAAGCTTCCTGTATGATGGAAGCAACAGGCTCATCCCGCACTAATAGCTTTCCGTGTCCGGGTTGGCGTTCGTATTTGTATCCCAGAGACGCATGAAACACCCAATAGCCATTCATGGCCCGTGCTCGCATACGGTGTTTCGATTGTTCGGCGTTCTTTTGGCGTTGGTGTT
This sequence comes from Planctomycetota bacterium, assembly GCA_029259945.1. GTDB lineage: Bacteria > Planctomycetota > Planctomycetia > Pirellulales > Lacipirellulaceae > Bythopirellula. The sequence continues at coordinate 12,132 of JAJDEF010000006.1, read as the reverse complement.
GGGAACGCTGGCGAGTAAGTTTTCAACCAACAAGCTGTCTGAATCATCACCAAATTCAATAGAAGGCGATTCCAGCTTACCTCCGGCATCACTGATGGCCAGACGCAATTGGAGGTGCGTTTCCAGTCCGCGTGCAAGACGGCTAATATCATCGATGACAACAACATGTTGTTCATTTTTTTGCCGCTTGAGAAATGTAAGCATTTCTTTTATGCGTGGGCGATCAATCAAACTTCCAGAAACGCCTTCGTCTTTGAACACTTCAACCACTTCATAGTTTTTGTGTTTAGTAAATTCTCGGCATCGTGTTTCCTGAGAGGCGAGGCCGTCTCCTTCCTTTAATTGCTTCACGCTGGAAACACGGCAGTAGATGACAGCCTTTTTAGTTTCTTTATCTGACATAGCGTTTTCCTTTTAATCGCCGCAGTTAGCGGCAACGCATCTAAAACAATTGGAGAGTGAAAATAATTTTACTCTTCCGGCTGGACTCTGTAAATCATCCTTCGGAAAATATTCAAGACATTGTTGCACCGGATGGACACCAAACGCCTGATCTACAAAGTTTTCCATGGTCTTCCATACTGTCTGGATAAGTTCTTCCCCCTGTATTTTGGTGAGATCATAATCTCTCACGTATTTTTTATATTTCTCATAATCAACAGGCATGGTGAAATTACAACTATCCTTATCGCCCTACAAAAATGCAGGTTCGTTGTTTAAGTGTTTGAAATGTTTTGTTAATTTATATCATGCGGCGGTTTCCCTTTTGGGAAACAGCGGCAAAAAATATTTTCGGTAATCTTTGAGGTAGGCGCAGTTTGGGTATTTATTCCTATGACACTAGCGGATTCCAGCGCAAGAGTCCAGCTTTCTGAAATTTGCACCGCACAAAACTTCTCTGCTAATCTCAATTCATGGGAGAAACGGAACCCGCCAATCAGAATATTTCTTTATCGAGCTTGACTGAAAACCCCAAGCGGGAGTTGGCCAAAGGTGAGATTGCGACCCTGCTTCATGAATTGGAAGAATATTACGAGATTCCTCCTTCCATGTTGGCAGAGTTGCTGTTTGAATTTCTGACGATTGAAATGGACCCGGACGATCCTATAACCAGTGAGACAGCTATCACTTGGTTTGCTCAACTTCACCGTTTCAGGGATTCATTGCAGGATAAGATCACGGCTATAGAGGAAGTTTACGCGGAAGCGGAATAGCAAAGGCCAGTGACCCTTCATCTAAGGAGCATGACCAGTGCTCTATTCATTCAGAAAATACAGTCATAAGGATTACTGCAAGCATCTGTGAAAAGTCAAGGGTAGTCTTGATTAATTTTGTGCGCGTGAATGCAATCCTAAGCAGGCATTAGCTCGACTGAACTTTGGCATGTGGATTTGATGGAAAACGCTGCACGTTTTCACACAGCCTCCACAAGCTCTACTACTACAGGTTCAATCAAGAACAATAAAATCAAAAGTGCGAAATATTCTGTGCACTATTGGTTTTTTGGGTCTCCGCTTGCCTTCGATCTGTTTGTCAGCACGGGCTTTTTTCCTGCCACTTTCGATTTTCGGTGATTAGGGAATTTGCAAGAATGACTAATTTTCGCATGACAGCAGTCAGTGCAACCTTTGGAAACTTTCCGCGCTGGGTCAAATTTTGATAGGTGCGTCCCAGGGAGTCGGAACGTCCGATGCAACTTACGGCGCACATGTAAAGAGCGTTACGGACGCATTTTCGTCCTCCCCGGATCATGCGATTACCGCGTTTTTTGCCACTGTCCCAGTTCATGGGTGCGACACCGACAAGAGCCGCTATTTCTTTGGCATTTGCCTGGCCAAGCTCAGTCAGGTCAGCAAGCAGAATCGCTGCTGTTATGCGACCGATACCAGGAATAGAGGTCAGAATTTCAAACTTGTTTCTAAGTTCAGAATGCGCCGAAATAACACCCTGGATTTCTTTTTCCAGTACCGCCTTGTGGCGCTCTCCCATGGCTATTCTGGCTCGTATCTGCCGTGCCGCAACAGGGTGTTCAGCTGTATGAAGCTGCCGCTTAAGGTCTGCAACTTCATCAGAAACCTGCCGACGCGCGGTATGAAGTTCATGCAAAGCTTTGGAATATTTATCCGGCGGCGGTGTTGACGAGGGCTCCATGCGCTCGGCAAAACGGGCTAAGCTTTGGGCATCAATTGTGTCGGTTTTTGCCAGCATGCCCATGCTGTTTGCAAACTGCCTGGAGCGAAACGGATTGATCACAGCGACAGCAATTCCAGCCTCATGCATCATTGAATGTGCGAGACAGTGATATTTTCCTGTCGCCTCCAATGCCACAATGTGAACACCTTTTTGAAGCAGTTTTTTGGTAAGTCCTTCGATGGCTTTTTTGTTGTTTGGCACCTGTAGCCTGATGTTGGATGGATGAATAAAAACATCCAGTTGGTTTTTTCCGACATCAATTCCAGTATAGATTTTTGAAGTTGTTTGTATTATCTTTTCTTGCGTACGAGACATTTTTTAAATTCTCCTTCATCTGTCCAGATCAATGACAATTGTATGATCCGATCCCGCTTGCACCCGGTACTTGAATACCAAAGATGTGTTCGATCCAAATCATACGCTGGATAATTCCCCAGCAGTTCAATTGTTGCAAATAACTGAACCGTTATAAACGTACGCAAGATGTGTGTTGTACTACAACACCACCTTGGCAAGGGAGACGCTGCGCTCTCCCGTTGCATCCCTCTGGCTGTGGCACAATCAGGCTTCGAGCCTTTATGCGCCAGTGAAACGTATCGCCGTTTCATCACTCGCGGGGAGACTTCGCTCTCCCTAGCACCCCATCGACCAAAGGGAGAAGTCTCTCTCCCTTGTGGAATCCCATAGACCAACCTTGCGCGGGTTGGATCACGACCAGCGTTTTGGTTGCTGGGCTTCGACGAAGGGCTGTCCTTGGATACGTCATGATTTTATTTTGCTATTTCCGGTTATTGGGTTGATATAAAACTTTCCGCGTGTCTGTGCTGCATGAATTTTTTTATCCAATGTATCTGGCAATGAAATCATTTCGTTCAAAATCAGTGCAATATCTTCTCCATCCATAAGAACCGTATTTTTTATTGATGAGCGCTCCAACATAGACAATGCCCCTTCAGTGAAACCATTAATCGAAATAAATATACCTCTGCCATGCATATTAATTTCCTGCTTATGACAGAATGCCATAAGCGGCTCATCACTCAATAGACGGTCATGCCATTTCGCCTCAATATTATAGTTTTCACCATCGAATTTTATTGTTCCATCTATTTGAGTGCCTTTAATCTTGAATGCCTCGGTAACCTTTAGGTCAAAAAAACGAGCCATTTTAGTTAGAAATTTTTCAAAATCGTGCCCTCTATTTTGCGGTGTATCGCTTCCGAGAGAAATACTATGAAAGTCTTGCTTCATTTCTTCCAATGAACTATGAATCTTCTCTAGGGCCGCCGCTTTTTCTTTTGCTTGAGTCGCTCGTTTTCTGGCCGTATCAACACTTTTTTCCTTCGAGGACTTTAAAGTTTCGATTTTCTTTTTTGCTTCTCCTAAATCAAGCTTTTGCTGTGTCTTAAACCAGTAGTCGTCAAAATGCGTCCAGCCGGAAAGGGAATCTAACATTAAGTTAAAGTGCAGAGTACCATTATCAGACTGATCGCTTAGAGCGTCAAAAGCCTGACTCACCATATCTGCTCTGGAAAATCCTTTCCCCTCCCAATCATCAATAATACTTAAAGTTTGTTTGGGAACACTGCAATCCTTGAAAAAAGAATAGATTTCTTTTCTTGGCCAGAAAATAGCCAAGATACAATCTTTCATTTGGCGCTTTAGTGCCGGAGAAAATATTTTCATACCTTACCTTGTAATACGCACATAATACGTCCCTCGTCCTGTGCCTTTGGCTTCGATGAAATCCAAATCCAGCAATTTTTCAAAGTCCAGTTTACGGGAGGCAAGGCTACGGGAGGATATAGCCCCGTATTCACGTTGCGTTATGCTGCCACGCTCATCGATATAGTCCAGAATTTGGCGGTGGTGTGGTTCAAGACGTGGTTGTGGTTCTAAACTATCAGGAAGTGCTTTGCGTACCCGCCGCAGTTCATCCAGAATACCGTCTGCGAAATACTCCAGCCACTTCGTAAAATCTATTGTTTCTTCCAGTTCGTAATAATCTCCCTCAAGCCCTACAGCTTTGAAATAGCGCGTGATGTTCTGATTATAATAATTTTCAAAGCTGAAAATCTCGAACAGATCAAGTCCCGCTTGTCCAAGTATTGCGGTTGTCAAGATTCGGGTAGTGCGCCCGTTCCCATCCATAAAGGGATGAATAATGACGCATTGCCGGTGAAATAGCCCCGCTAGAATGACCGGATCAATCTGGCCAATTTTTTTATTGATAAAATCTATGAGACCGGAGATCAGCGCACGGACATCCTTTGCATCCGGCGGCAAAAAAACAATTTCATCCAGTTTTCGTGGGTTGCGGATAATAACAGGAGCTTGTCGTAAATGGCCGCAGTCCGCAGGGTTATCCATCAGGCCAGCCACAACCTGTCCTTGTATTTTTTCAAGTGTGGCAATATTTAGTGTGAACGCTTTTGACTTTACAGTTTTGTAGAGTGTTTGTAGCGTCTGATTGTAGTTAAGTACCTCGCGTTCCGTATCACGGATATGAATGGACTTACTTTTTAAAAGACGCTTTACATCAGTGAGTGGCAGTGGATTGCCTTCAATGCTGGTGGAGGCATAAGAGGATAGTTCTTCGGCGTCCAGTTCCAGCTTTGCCAGAGCTTTGTCTGTGAGGTTGAAGCTTTTGATTTCACCTGTGGCTTCACCTATCTCGCGGATAGTAAGTAGGAGCTTATCGGTAATCGTATACTTTGGAGACCATGTCATAGCCTTAAATTAGCCTTAAATTAGCCAAAAAGCAATGGCAAAAATCCATGCATAAGATACAGAATAACCAGCTATAATATAGCCGTTAACTAGCCAATTTTCTAAGGGCCGTGGGCCCTCGCGCGCGCAAGGCATCCACACGTATCCCTAAAGGGAACCCTCGTGCGGAGCCTCCTTGCACTTGCTACCCCAATTCTTCGCCAGAATGGCAGGGTTGCATGTGTGCAACCCAAATCTATTTCAGCTAATTTGTTTAGTTTGCTGTAGAGAACGAAGGTTTTGTTCTGCATAGTTTAGGACCTCACTTAACCGATCTCTCATATCCATATTTATATTATTTTTATGGGCTTTTGTTTGTTTGAGCAGATCAATTAGACTTTTAACAAGCTGTTCATCTGCACTTTCTGCTATCAGATAAAGAAAGGGTATGTAATCAACCATTAGATACTGATGCTTAAAAGCCTGCTTTAGAAAGTAAATGGATTTAGATGGGTTATTTTTTATATCCCTAATTAGCTTTCCAAATTTTCGTAGATCATCATTAGAGTGAAAAACAAGTGACCGTACAAAATCTATGTTAGCTTTTCCACGTTGCCTTATTAAAATAAGTGCGGCTGTTTTTTTGACTGTTACATCATCAAAATCATCATACCGTTTCTGGGCCATTTTTATATCACCTTGACTCAATTTACACCTTGAGATCAAACGCAATGCATGGGTCAAAACCAAAATATCAACACCATCCTTTTGGATTCTTTCTTTACAATAATTAATCAATTCATCTTTAATTCTGGATTGGTAACGCAAAGCCTCTAATATTTGTGCTTCTTGATACGGAAAAATATCAGGTTGCGATTTAATAAACTTTAATAACTCGGTTTGAAGGGTAATTTTTCGAGGAAAATTCCTTGCATACTGTATGAGTTTGAGTCCTAATCGCGCATCTGCGTTTATTTTTAACTCGCGTAATAAAAGCATGGTAAGTTCATCACTTCCCATAGACAAATATAAGGAAAGAAGGCGCCTAAAAACTCTATCAGTCATGTTTTTAAGAGGTTTTCTTGCCCGTTTAATTTTTTGCTCATCCCTATTAAAATCAGGTTTTTGTTCCAGTATTTTATTTGCTTTAGTGAGTAAATCTAAAAAATTTGGTTCAGTGCCATTTTTTTTGCAGTTTTTTTTCCTTACTCGAATTTCCTCTTGAATTTCATCAATTTGGGTTATACGACGATCGATTAATACCGCAGTTATCTCATCATCTTGCTCGTCATAAATTTTTGTTTTTGCAGTTTGTAAATTCAAGTGAATTCGTCTTATTTGTGAATCAAGTAATAAAATAGCCGATCTCGCTATATCATATTCCTTTGTGAAAATTCGAATATCGTCCATATATCTAAAGTATTTAATGTCATGTTCTTTAGCGAAATTTGCAAAGGCGTCATCAATAGGTTTTAAAAATAAATTGCCAAAGAAGCTTGATACTTGAGTTCCTTGGGGAATTCCTCTTAAATATCTACGTCCTTGCTCAGTGTCATAGGTCCATGCGGCAAAGGAGGTAATAAATAAGTTTATTATCTTTTGCTCACCCTGCATTAAGTCGTTTAGCTGTTCACGTAAAATATCCAACTGAATGTTTTCAAAATAAGCTGCAATGTCCGATGTAGCCATAAAACGATAATTTTGCTCTTGGAAAGCTTTTTTGGATAATTCATCAAACTTAGGCCACAAACCATACCAAGGATCAAAGGGGTCTATATATTTTTTGACAGTTGCATTTTTTAAAAACGGAAGAGAAATTGCGTCACCTTCATGAAAAAGACTATCTTTTCTCTTATTTTTTTTAACTCGATAACTGTAAACACTCTCACTTAAAGTTGAATCCAAGTGCTCCGCGATTAGTTGAAGAGCTCCGAAAAGAATAACCCGGTCTTCAACTGACAAAACTGTCCCTGGGCGTGTACCTAACGATCCTTTTGGAATAGCTACTCTTTTTAGCGGTTTTGGGCTATATCCCCCTGTTTTTAGTACTCTCAATAGTTCTTTTATATTTTCTTCGGATGAATAACCAAAAATCTCATTTGAAAAAGGCTCCTTTGCAAAATCTTGCTGCATATCTGTGCGGGTTAAATGCCAACCTTTTTGTAATGAGTCTTCAGTACAAAGCTTATCCCAAAACTGATTATTGGTCATAACTTACCTTTCGGATCAATTAGGCTCTGGCGCATAAACTCTTTCCGTATAGGAGTTAAAATCCCTTGTGTTCTGAGAGGATAGCTTCCCTCCAGCATTCATATAGTGCGCTATGTTCCTTTTTAGTTCAAGGTGTTGGCTCTGATAGTGTTGCTTAAATTTGTTAACCTCAGCTTGTAATTTTTGCCGCTGTTCAAGCTGATGGTCGATGAGGGCTTGTTTTTCGTCTCGGTCACGAACGCGGCAAAGATCGATATCTAATTCATTTTGTTGACATGTTTTTTGGTATTGCCCGGTAATCCTATACCAGATTCCTTTCAAGCCCTTTGGTAGGTGTTCAGAACGAGCAATAGTTTCTTGCCTCCAGCGTCTTTCCTGAAAATTGTGCAAGGTTTTCCGTTCTTCTTGGTGGATATTCTTAAGTTCATTTTTCCTGCGAAGCAGGGGGGTCAGTTTCTCCTGCATTTCCTCTTCTGTCTCGTGAATATAATCTTTAAGAGCGTTTGTCATACGTTGAGAAACCTTTGCCTTCACTTCCTCAACACTGGGGAAATTATCTGGTTCACCCAGCCGGACTATCAGGTCCTTAGACTTTACGCCAGTCCAACGGCTTAAAGAGAACACTTCCCCTTGAAAGTCCACTGCAACAACGCCGCGTCTATCACCGCGAGCCAGAGTGAAGCCGTATTCTTCCAAGGCTTGCGCGAGTGCTTTGCGGCTATCCGATGCGGCCCAACAATTCTGAAACAAGATCTTGAGGATTTTCGGGTCTTCTTTTGCTCGCATTGCCTGTTGCCATTGGGCGCGGGTAAAGTTAAGCGGATCATGCTCTTTTCTATCCATCAAACCCTTTGGCACCTTCCAGCCATTTTCAAGATAGAGTTGCTTGGAAACATTCTGTAGTTGCATTTTGTAGTACGGCAGGTTGATCGCTCTCATTTTATCGGTTCTTATCCGGGACCAAACACAATGCGCGTGTCTCCGGCCTTCTTTTTCATGAAAGACAACCACACGCGGCTGGTCTTCCAATCCCATTCTTTCCTCAATGTCGCCTAGGGCTTTTTCAAAAACTTCCACCGAAACGCTTTCATCTTGTGGTGGGTTGAGACTGAGAGAAAACATATATTGTCTACAGCGTGTCCCTTGGCTTATGGCCTGAATTTCCCGCAAGGCTCCTGCCAGATCATCAGAAAGAAAACCGCTTACCTCGTGAACTTCAACATGCTCGTTTTCCTCTACCTTGAGCAGATGCGCCGCGAGCTGGCTTGCGCCGCCGCGTTGAGAAGCTTTCAGGATCATGGATTAGTTCTCCGTGGTTTGTCCGAGGGATTTCATAAGCATGCGTCTCATCTCTCGGATGTCAGAACATGCAATTTTCAGCATTTTGGTTGTTTGTGGATCAATAGGAAGGGAACCGGAATTGGCCGCTTTGGCGAGTTGATTCAGATTATTGGCAATACGAGAGCGTCCCAATTCGCCTAGTAAACTTGCTAGAAGTTTATGATCTTTTACGGGACGCTTATTGCGAGTCCGGCGTTTTGGAATGCTGTCATCAAATACCCGAGAGCGGACATATTCACCGAGAGCCATTCCGGCAGAATCGTGCTTCAATTGCTCCCTTTCTTCCACCGTCAGCCGTATGGAAAAGGGCGGCGGTCTTATTCTGGTTCTATCTGTCATGATTATTTCCTAAAAAAGGCAAAACACGGCCATTTCCGGCTCCTTAAGGAACTAGATGGTGGCCGTGCTATTATTTGTTGTTTTTTGAGTTTGCTATCGGCAGGAGGATAGCGAATTATCCAAGGAAGAGCCTTGAAGCAGGTAATTCCATTCTTCTAGGGTTTGAAAAAGCTGGTTCGAACTTTTTCCCTTCGGGCGCACCATTTTATTTTTGCCTCTCTCTAACCCCTCTAAAAGCCTGAAGGGGAGCGAGGTTGCGGCGGTTCGAAAACCTTTCAAGAAGGTACTTAATTTGTAATGTTTTAACTCAGTTTATTCGCGTTTTTACAATGAATAAATTCCTCGCTGAATAATTTTCGACACAATTCCCTGGTTTTTAAAGCCAATAAAATTCAAATTTGACATTCCTCTGTCGATAGAATATTTTCGGCATGCCAATATATGTTTTCTGGCAGATTTTAACTGCCCGGCAGCTTTAATTACCTATCAGTTCTGAGTTGCCTTTTTTTAAGAACCCATCCTTCATCAAGCTGCTTTCGGGGTTCTGTTTTTTTACAAGTTCACAACTGAATATTTCCAACTGTTTTTCTTTTCACCCCTGTTACAGGAGGTGATGATGATCCGTTGGCGCGCCTTCCTGCTCAAACAGAAGGTGCCTCCGTTTCGGCTAGGCCTGGGCCGGTAGCGAATGATTTCGTGGTTGGAGCCGGACAGATCTATTTGCTTTCAGGACCTACTGTAATGATGGGTGTGGTCAAGCTGTTGTTCAACAATAAACCATAATTCGGGAATATTTTTTAGCAAGACATACAGCAAGCGCTGAAAATTTTAGTTCCAAATTGGTTGTTTTCTATTTAGCAGAATTAAACCTGTGCCGGAGATTCACCCATGCTGCCAATCCCCTTCGTTGTGAAGCCCTGTCGTTTTCTTTTTTCCCTCCTTCTTCTATCCATAGTATTTTTGGCGCAGCCAAAAATTTTGGTTGCGCAAGAGAAGGTTGACATGCCCATTGGCTCGGTCGGTGGTAATGTCCGTGCCGATCTGTTTACCGGGACCGCAACCACCAGCATCCCCATCGCGGTACCTCCCGGGAGAAAAGGCATTCAACCGCAGTTGGCCTTGATCTATGGCAGTGCCAATGGAAATGGCTGGGTGGGCCTGGGTTGGAAGCTGGAAAAAAGCGTCATTGACCGGCAGACGAAGTTTGGTTTGGATTATGCTGGGGATGATTACCGGGTCAGCTTGTCCGGCATCAAAGCAGACTTGGTAAATATAGGGACAGATGAATATCGTGCCAAGATCGAAGGTAGTTTTACAAGAGTTAAGAAACTCACAGCCGCTGATGGCAAACCCTACTTTGAGGCCACCGATAAAACCGGGACAAAATATCTTTTTGGTCAAACAATAGCATCGCGAATGGCAGACCCCGCAGATGTAAGTCGTATTATCCGTTGGTGTTTGGATCGTGTGGAAGATGTGCATGGCAATTACATGACCATCAGTTACACTCAAGACCAAAATTTCGCCTATCTATCGCGTATCGATTATACCGGTAATAGCGTTCAAAGCCTGGCTCCAACACACAGTGTTGAGTTTCATTTGGAAGATCGTACTGACGCCCCACCTCTCTACTACACAAAGTATTTAACCAAAATCGCCAAGCGCCTCAAGACGGTTGAAATCCGCGCCAACGGAAATTTGGTGCGAGCTTATAAACTGACGTATACCACAGGTCCCAGCACCAATCGATCCTTGCTTGCTACTGTACAACAGTTCGGCAAGGACGTGACCATTGATGCCAATAAAAACATTACAGGTGGAACATCGTTGCCGCCAATCACACTGGGTTACGAGCCTGGTGGGTTTGGAACATTCGACTTTCTATCAACTTTTCCCTCACCAACTCAAGCTAATTGTGCATATTTGTCTCAGAGTAGCATAGTTGTTCGTGGTGATTGGAATGGTGATGGCAAAACCGACATCCTGAATTTGGAGGGAGGCCAACCAGACCCTGAGTATTCCTGGGTGGCGCTCTCTAATGGAGATGGGACTTTCAACTTTGCGTGCTCCTTGCCCGGTTCTTCCCTTGCAACTAAGTCCTATCTGCCGCCTGCAGGCGTACAATCTACAGGCCCACAGGTAGGTGACTGGAACGGCGACGGCAAAGACGATCTTCTGCATCTTGATAAAAATACCGACCCACAATATTCATGGGTGGCGCTCTCCAATGGAGATGGGACTTTTACCTTTTCAAACTCCCTGCCTTGGCGCCCTCAGGCTCAACTCAATACAGGTCATAACAATTATTCTATCGAACGTCCTTCCGTGGGCGACTGGAACGGCGATGGCAAAGCAGATTTGGCACGTTTTGATTTTTCAGACTCAGGAAGCCTTATGGGAACTTGGGTTGCACTTTCCAATGGAGATGGAACCTTTAATTTTATCAATCCACCCCCATTAACTCAATATTATGGAGGGGAAGGGCCATATTTTTCAAAAATGCCAAATCTTGTCGGTGATTGGAACGGAGATGGAAATTCGGACCTTCTGTTTATGCAACCAATATATATTGATAATGATGGCATTGTTCAGGTTAATGATTTTGTTTGGGTTGCTGAATCGAATGGAGATGGTAGTTTTTCTGAAAAAATTCATGGCTTAGGATTCGTTGAGCGAGGTGATTGGCTTCATGTTCCCCAAGTATCAGATATCAATGGTGATGGGCTTTCAGATATCATCAGTCAATTCCCTACTGAGATTAGTTTTATTCCTGATAACGAAGAAGATTTTAATTGGTTTTCTGTTTCACGCGGAAATAAAACATTTACTCATCAGATCGCAGTAAAAAGTCATCCATGGACTGATAGACCCTGTATTAATGCAGGTGGAAGTGAGACACTTACTTTTAATACTCTAGGTGATTATACCGGCGATGGAAAAGCGGATATTCTCAAGTATTTTTATAATTGTGCTGGAAGCTTGGATTATCAAGTGGCTCGTTCCAATGGAGACGGCACATTCGCTACCTTTACAGCCCCAAATACCATAAATAACCATCCATTAAAGCTATTAAATCGTCAACCTCTCGTTGGTGATTGGAATGGCGATGGAAAAACCGACCTTCTTAATTTTGAACCCGATCCCGGTCACCCAAATTTTGTAGCTCTCGCCAACGGCAAAGTTCCCGATCTTCTGACCTCGATGACGAATGGGTTTGGCGGCAGTGCGACGATTGCTTACTTGCCTTCGACGCAGTACAGCAACACCCAGTTGCCGTATCCGGTGCAGACTGTGCAGAGTATCACCACGGACGACGGCAATGGCAATGTTGCGACATCC
>JAJDEF010000044.1 GCA_029259945.1 Planctomycetota bacterium | reverse complement strand
AAATGTCGGCGCACCATCAATCATTAAACAGGTTGGGAAACCAGTGAAAACTGAATTCCAGATATTTGCACCGGTCCCTCTGCGCAGCAATACACCTTGCGTGCTAACGGGTGCGCCCATGAGTGTCATGTTAGATAAAACCGGGTTAGAACGCGGGAGTAAATCACCACTTTTATTGTTATCTGCTTCAATACCACGGTCACCATCATCCGCAGCTTGCTTGACTAACACATATTGTGCACCGCCTGTCCAGCCAAGACCCCAGTCTAAGCTATCATCACCGATGTTTGTTAAAACCAAGTGCTTCATCTGAACAGTACCGCCGAACATTTCAACGCCATCATCCAAGCCTTCATGCACATGCACAAAATCAATGACTGTGCCAGAACCAACCGCATTCAGTGTTAAACCATTTAGCTCTTCATTTGGGCGCACGGCAAAGCCAGCAAAAAGAATCTGGGTATATTTAATGACACCACTGTTATCAGTTGGGTTGTTGCCACCTAGGAATTCTGAAGTAACCGCTTCAAAAGGAATTTCACACAATGCAACGCCTTCATTACAGCCATTAACAGGCGCATTACCTGCGATGACTAATCCACCCCATTCACCAGCGGTTTGCTGTAATGGGCCGCTCATCACGACGGGATTATCAGGAGTGCCTTCAGACATGATTTTTGAGCCGCGACGAATCCATAAAAAGTCAGCGCCTTGCTGTCCAAAGACATGGGTGCCTGGATTGATGGTGAGTGTTGCATGGTTGGTATTGTCGCCACCGACGAACACACCACCAGACAGAATCCACTGAATGTTTTTGGTTAACGTAATATCACTGGTGATTTCGCCACTTAAAACACAAGATCCTTGAGAAGGGCCTGCCACTGAAAAACTCGGGCAACCTTCAAAGTTGTTGCTTACTAATTGATCAACAGTGAAACGTAGTGGGTCAGAACCCGGTACTATTTTTAATTTGGCATAAAAATCATCAACACCCACCACAATAGAAGGGATGTGAACCGCGCCTGTTGTTCCGTCAAAAACATTACGCTGTTCTTGTGTTGCTAAACTAGCACTGGCAGAAATTAATTCTAATTCGCTGCCACCCGCTAATTGTAACTGTGCACTAAAAAATGTTGATGATGCGCCATTAAGCACTTCAACAACAGGCAAGTCGACAATGCCTGATGCGGGATCATAGCTTGCTGTTGCTACAGCATGTCCATTAAATGCAGTCGCACTAAGCATAAGAGCTGTTACGATCTGTAGTCTTGTTTGAAAAGATTTTAATTTAGTCATGTATATTTACCTCAGTTTTAATAGTTCTGGTGTTACCAATCTATCAAGCTAATATGACAAAAGCATGACATTAAAATGAAGGAAATGTGACACGAGTTTTTTCGTCAGTCTCAAGCAAGCAATGCTTCAGGTTCAAACTGTACTTTTGCTCAGTCTTCTGAGAAGCTATTACCCAATAATTTGATAAATTACAGAATTAATAACTTTTATGGATAAAAATAAAAAGCAAATACTTATCGTTACAGGCCTTTCTGGCGCGGGCATGTCATCATCTATGAAAAATTTGGAAGACTTGGGTTATGAGGTTTTTGATAATTTCCCGCTGAGTATGATTAATCCACTGCTATTAGATCCGTGTAAAGCAGACAGTCCGATTGCCATGGGTATCTATACGAGAACACGTGGCTTTGACCCAGAAACTATTTTAGCAACGGTTAAACAACTAGATGCCACACTCTTATTTTTGACGGCAGACGAGAATGTTTTGCAAAGCCGTTTTACTGCAACAAGGCGGCGCCACCCCTTGGCAAAAGACCGGCCAGTCAATGACGGGATTCAGAAAGAAAAGGAATTGCTGCATCGCCTTAAAACTAAAGCACATTTTATTATCGATACATCAGACCTATCGATTCATGATTTAAGACGAACGTTAGAGGGTCGCTTCAGGATAGAAAATCAAGGAAAGTTAATGATCTCACTGGTTTCTTTCGGATTCCGTTGGGGGCTACCGCGTGACGCTGATATTGTGATGGATGTTCGTTTTTTACAAAACCCATATTGGGTTCAGTCACTGAGATCTTTAAGTGGAAAAAATGAGGCCGTTGGTTCATATATCGAACAAGACGAAAATTTTGTGTCATTTCTAAACCAATTTAAAGAAATGATGGGACCACTTTTGCCCCGCTACGTCCATGAAGGGAAAAGTTACCTAACCGTGGCATTTGGTTGTAGTGGTGGACGACATCGTTCTGTCTTTACCATTGAGAAATTAAAACCTTGGCTGGAGAAGCAAGGGTTTAATTCTTATATTGTTCACCGAGACATCGAGCGTTAGGTCAAAACTTGAGCGCCCCAACGTTCCCGATTTTTGTTTATCTTTCCAGTGTTACTACATCATTATCACGAACTATTTCAAGGCCATGCGGTAATTCACGCTCATGATTATTAAGCCAGACATCAAGCTGGTGTCCAATATGGGTAAGCAACATTTTTTTTGGCTTTATTTCCGCAAAGAATTTTAGCGCCATCGTAATATCATTATGATTTCTGGGAATCTGCTCTGATGGGGGATACGAACAATCCAGCACGAGCAAATCAGGCTTCCAATTACACAGAAATGCCGCCGTTTTTTGTGGGAGACCCTCTGTATCGGTTAAGTAGGCCAGTTTGCCGGATGGATGTTCAAAACAATAGCCTAAAGTGGGCCTAGAATGAACCAAGGGTACCGTGGTAACTCGAATCCCGGCAATATCAAAATCGTCAAATGGGTGGAGAGATTTAAAATTTAAAATGCCTGGATTTTTATAAAAATCACTACAACCTTCCGCATCTACGGGGCAAAAAGTATCAATTTTTTCACGACCACCCCAACGGAATGAAAACAACCCTTGCACATGATCCGGGTGAAAATGCGTTAATAAAATAGCCGCCAACGTATCTTCAGGGAATCGTTTCTTAAGATCCATTACACCCGCATCAATCAGAATCTTTGCTGGCCCAATTTCTACTAGCGCGGCGCAAGGTTCTCTTCTATACGATGTAATGGTATTGGCTCTGATACAGGCATCACATGTACAACCACGAACGGGTACTCCAGGCGCATTGCCTGTACCTAAAAACTTGATTTGCATCGGATTAGAGGCAGGTCTTAGTGCAGGTTTATTTGCTTCTCTACTGTCAAAATTGGTCAGTATTTTTATAAATTCTGCGCCACTCTGTGCTAAATCGGCATCATTATTGAGCGTTATCAATTGACGATGTTCAATGTTGCATAGCAATGTCGCACGATGCAAACGCTTTTCAATTTCTTCAGGTGTTTCCCGGTTTCTTTTTAACAGGCGTTTGCGTAATACTTCGGTTGAGGTTGACACCAAAATTACCTGCGTTTCCGGGCACTCTTCTAGAGCAGTAGATAAATATGCTCTTGATCCATTAACCACGACATCATAACCATTAGCTAACCACAGGTTGATTTCACTACCAATGCCATAACATAACCCATGGCTTTCCCAATGCATGAAAAAGAAACCCTGTTTTTTACGATGCTTAAACTCTTCGTTACTCAGGTAGACATGGTTTTCGCCTTGAACTTCGGGTGGCCGTGTAATATAGCGATGCGCAAAAATAATTTTCCCCACAGAGGCTAAACGTGAACGTGCAAAATTCATTAAACTGTCTTTACCGGAACCCGAAGCCCCAATCACATAAAATAATTTCCCTGATTGTGCGTTATTCATCGCCATAATTTGCCTGATATACTGATTTTCCCTGCACCCATGTATGCCTGACTTGTGGGAAATCACCAACTTGATCGACACAAACCAGGTCCGCACGTTTGTTCACCGCAATTTCTCCCCGATCGTCCAACCCTAAGGTATTAGCGGGGTTCAAACTAGCCAATCTAACGGCTTCAGGAAGCGCTAAGACATCACGTTGATCCAACATAAACATAGCGGTCAACAGACTGGCTGGCGCGTAATCAGAGCACAAACAGGTTGCAACCTGATGTTCGATGGCAACCTGAGCCTTCATTGAACCACTTTGGCTTTGACCACGCAGAATATTGGGTGCGCCCATAATGGTACTCATGCCTTGCTCGTAAGCACTACGTGCAGTCTCCAAGTTAATTGGAAACTCACTAATATTGACACCAAGCGCATTGATTTCCATTACTTTCTCAGGGCAGTCATCGTCGTGACTAGCGACATGTATATTTTTACGATGTGCATGCGCTATCAAATGCTTCACTCGCTGTTGCGCGGCATCTGCTTGCGCAAGTTTGTCATCTATCAGTGCCTGTGTTTCAGCGGCTGATTTTTGGTAGTTTTTTTGCAAATAATCCTGATACGCACGCATATCTTTAAATTGGCCTTGTCCTGGGGTGTGGTCCATAACAGACAAGAGATGCACGTTGCCTTCATTCAGTAATTCAAGGAGTATTGGCAGTGCAGTCGGGTCAGTGATTTCATAACGAGTATGCACACGATTATCGACCAGTCCTATGTCATTAAAGGCATGTATCGCACGAACAATTTCGGCGGCCATGGTGTTATTGCGCAGCCCCAGTTCAGCATTGGCAAACGATAAAGAATGATATACGGTCGTAATACCTGCCGCTGCATTACGTTTGTCAGCCTGAGCAATCGCGTATTCCAGCGGAAAATGTACATTAGGCCGAGGCTCGATATCCTTCTCCAAGGCATCTGCATGCAAGTCGATCAGCCCGGGCAATAAATAACGATTAGCCAAATTAATAGTTTGCTTTGGTTGCGCATTTACGGGATTAATAGCTGCAATATATCCGTCTTCAATTAAAAGTGATGCGTCTTCAACAATTGAATCTTTAAGCACGAGACGTGCGTTAGTGACTAAACAACTCATAATTACTTTGCACCTTTATATTATTTTCAATGCGTTTTTTCAGGGAGGGTTAATTCAACGACGTCATCTGCAATACGTTTGACCAAATCAGCGTGGTGAAATATAGCCAACATGGCAGTTCCTTGATCTTTCTTACGCTGAATTAAGCGTAAGACACGGTCGGTGGTTTGAGCATCTAGGCTGGCCGTTGGCTCGTCCAGCAACAGCAACCTGGGTGAAGCAATCAAACCACGCGCCAGATTTACTCGCTGCTTTTCGCCGCCAGAAAAAGTTGCTGGTGGCACTTCCCATAACTGTTTGGGTATATTTAATTCTGCTAGCAACTTCGATGCTTGCTCCCGACCTTGTTGTCGGCTGACACCTTGTTGATACAAGGGCATGGCCACAACATCCAGGGTTTTTTGCCGAGGGAGGGTATGCAAAAACTGAGTAACAAAGCCAATTTCATTGCGACGCAATTCCAATACCCGGTGATCAGAGGCTAAGGCTAGATCAACCGAGTCGCCAGCTGCCGTTTTATAGATTATGCGGCCACTGGTCTGTTGATACGTCCGGTAAATACATTTCAACACGGAAGACTTCCCTGCTCCTGTTGGGCCGATTAACGCGATCAATTTGCCAGGGTAAGCCTTAAAATTAATTTGCGAGGACGATGGAATAATTTTTTTTTGTTCGTGCAGGAAAAAAGACTTGGATAAATTTTCAACACTTAGAATCTGGTTACGTATCATCACATTACTCCTTACAATGCCGAGGCGACCAATTGTTGGGTATAGGCGTGCTGAGGATCTTCCAGAATTTGATCGGTCAGACCGCTTTCAACGACGCGTCCGTATTTCATCACCAGCGTACGCCCAGCCAGTAGCCGGGTTACACCTAAATCGTGCGTTACGACAATCATCGCAGTATCAAGCTCGGCTTGAATCTCTAAAATCAAATCCAGAATTTTTGCTTGAACTGACAAATCTAACCCGGTCGTTACTTCATCTAAAAACAGCAATGAAGGCCGGGTTGATAGCGCCTTGGCAATTTGCACGCGCTGTTGCATGCCGCCAGAAAAGTTTTTTGGAAGCTCATCCATACGCTCAGTCAGCACTTCAGTACGCGTCAACAGCTCATGAGCACGACTGCGAATTTCGCTATAATTGAGAACCCGGTTCATCAACAGCCGCTCAGCAATATTGCCGCCAGCGCTTATGTCAAAATTAAGCCCTAGATTTGGATTCTGATACACCATACCGAAATGCTGATTACGCAGGCTCCGACGTTGGGCAGGATTGAGCGTGAATAAATGCTTTTGTTCTTTATTATTAAAGAAAATGGCACTGCCGCCGAAAGGCATCTGGTCAAAATATAAACATTTAACTGCAGTCGACTTACCACTTCCAGATTCCCCCATAATGCCGAGGATCTCACCTTTGTACAGGTCAAAGGTCAAGTCGTGTAGTGCAACAATGCTGCTACAGTGTTTACAGATATTCGTTTCAAATTCAGGCCCCGTGCATGTAAAACACTGATCACATCCAGGCCCATAAATCTGCGACAAGCCACTAACTTCCAAAATCTTATCCATGCACGCACTCCTGTTGCTGGGCGCAATAATCACTGTCGGAACATTGATACACGCGACTGCCTTGTTCATCGATAAATTCATCCAGAAAGCTATTTGATGTACTACAAATCATGCAAGTACGTCGTTCTCCGTTAGCGCCAGTAAAATCTTCAATACGAAACGGCACATCATTAAATGCCAGCGGCTCAGCAGAACAATAAGGTGGCACGGCGTATATTTTTTTCTCACGCCCTGCTCCAAGCAGGGTTAAAGATTCGGATTGATTCAACTTGGGTACGTCATAACGTGGAATAGGGGACGGATCAATAATGTAATGCCCGTTAATTCGAGTCGGATAGCGGTGTGATATGGTAATTTCCTTGAACTTAACGATATCCTCATAAAGCTTAACCAGTAAGCGGGAATAATCGGCTTCACCATGCATGGTTTTTCGTTTCTCTTCGCTCGGTTCGACAATCACCAGTGCATCAGGATAGGGCACTTGGAGCACCAATATCTGATGCGCTAATAGCGGACGTTCGGGGATCCGATGGCGTGATTGAATCAATGTCGCCTCCTGCAAACGTGTGGTGGTATTAATACCAGGACAGGTCATTTCAACAAATTTACGTAAATTAACCGCATTCACAGAATCATCCGATCCCTGATCAATCACTTTCAAACAATCATCTTCACCAATCAACGCCAGCGTCAGTTGTAATCCACCGGTACCAAAACCACGGCCCATTGGCATTTCACGCGACGAATACGGCACCTGGTATCCTGGTATGCAAATGGCTTTCAAAACACTACGGCGAATTTCACGTTTGGCATACTCATCCAGGAAAGCAAAATTAATTGCACTACTCATGACTGGACTCCTGTTTACTTTGAGTTGTTCGTAATCTGTCCATATCCGACTGGAAAGTTACGTAATGGGGCATCTTGTAGTGCGAGGCAAACCCCATCGAATCAATGCCGTCAATATGTAAAAGTACAAACTCAGGGTCTTCGGATGGGTTATTGGCGCCATCTTTCATGCCTTTTTGTAAGGCTCGATCTAGAATCGCCATGGAAATTGCTTTGACTTCATTATGACCAAAGCAAGCACCATAGCCCAAACTAAATGACGGCAAACTGTTACGCTCATTAGTAGCGCACTCATTGTCTTGGTACATCGCTACCACTTCACATTCAGTCATCAGAACTTCACCCGCTTCAATTAATTCTCCAGTGATCGGGTGGGGCAACATCACCGGCAAATAGCCTACCCGCAATTCCGCCACCGTTGGATGTACATCACCATAACCACGCATGTTCGAATAAGCTATCGCCAATAAAGAACCGGTTTCACCACGTGCCATGGTTGCCAGGGCTGCAGAACGCGGCACCGGAAAAACCAATGGTTCGCGGGTGATATCAAACGGTCCATCATGTCCCGCTGGATTAATATTTGGTAGCAAACCTTCATCTCTCAGACTATCCAAAACTTTAGGAAACGAATCCGGCACAGTCGCTGTTGGTACATGCCGCAACAAATCTTTGGCAACGGCTTGAAACTGTTCAGTGCTTTCATTAAGCAATTCCATACGCAATAAACGCAGCGCGTAATCGGTGGTCGGCCCAAGCATCTGGCCTCCCGGAATGTCTTTAAACGAGGCTGAAATTCGCCGAATCAATCGCATATTGGCTGTATTGTGTACAGGTGTTTCCAATAAACGTGCTTTAGTCGATCGATAAGCCCGTAAGGCAAAACTGGCTTCTAAGGTATCACCTAGACTTTGCTTAATGGCCAGTGCAGCGAGTTGCGGGTGATACAAGCCACCCTCCGAGACAATTCGGCTATGTAGAAAATAAAGTTGATTCTCGATTTGCTCAATGTTCAGGGGGAGACCCGATTCACCTTGCTGAACACGTAAAAGCTCTAATGCCTCAGCCGCGTTTTGGATGGCTCGACCACCCCCTTTAATCGCAACATAACCCATCAGCTTAATTCCTTGATATGTGTTGTTCTAGGTAGCGATAGAACACTATGTTTACTCGTCAGCACCATATCTACACCTAATGGGAAGGCGTTGTTCCAGCTTACGCGGTGATTAAACCAAGTAGCATTCAGGCCTTGTGGTGCAATATCCTGTACAGTTTTAATGCCTGGGCCAGTTAGCCGGTAAAGTTTTTCTCCTCCCGCCAACGCATCAACTCTTAACACCAGTGTTGCGCCTTGCTCTGGGCTTTCAAGCGTGCCAATATTTGGTTCAAAATCAACCGGCTTATTGCCTTGACACACGACAAAAGCCGCCAATTCTGGGTTAAACGCCTTTAGCTGCAAACGCAACCAGTCCATCCTGTCTAATTGCTTGTGCGGATCAGCCAGGCTACTTTCACCATCGACCAGGGCCGCTAGTACCGCCAGTGCAACATCGCAGTTACACATCGGCAAATTGACAATTTGACCCGGTCTTGAAAAAGCTTTAACTAATTGTCGGAATGCGGCTTGTTGAATTTCGGGCTGCCAGATTGCCTCAATCATCTTGATGCTCAGCGGTCGCGTTTAACAAATCAAAGTCAACTCGTGTTTTGGCCAGCATTGCGTTACGCAGGTTCTGTTTTTCAACAAGTTCCTTCATGCCAATTTCCATAATGCGATAAAGTGTCTGCCAGCCTGGCAGTTGGTTAGCCAGAACGGCATCACATATGGCCAGTATTTCAATTCTTTCCTGGTCGTCATCCATTAGCTGCGCCGCTCCCTGAAAACGCTCACCTTGCTCGGTGGTGATCTCAATCCAAGCCGTTGCTAATGGAATTTCACCCAAAAAATAAGGATCGTTAAAAGCACTGTCACATAATTGCAGCATTGCCAAACCAGCTTGCGACAGTTGCACTGGTTTTATGATCCAAGCCTTTCCAAGGTCAGCCAATATGGCATCTATCTTTATTATTGGCTGAGTTGCTAAAGCACGCGGCCAATCTTTGCGCGGTATGTCCATTAGTTAATTACCTTTCTGATCAAAGATGACAAGCTGTCTATCGCCACAATAACAACCAGCATAATAATAATTAGCGCTGAAGCTTCATCGTAACGAAACAGTCGTAGGTTGTCGTGTAACTCCAATCCGATACCACCTGCACCGACCAGCCCCAGCACTGAGGCCATACGCACGTTACGATCAAAAATATATAAGGTGTTACCGATGGCTTCTTTCAGAATTGATGGCCAAGCGGCAAATACGGTAATTTGTGTAAAGCTAGCACCGACAGCAGCTAACGCTTCGTATTTACCGGCAGGCACACGCTCCATATTTTCAGCAAAAAACTTACCTAGAAATCCAGCAGTATGCAGCGCTAAAGCGAAGACACCAGGTAGCGGCCCCAAACCAATTGCAGTGACAAAAATCAGCGCTAACAATAAATCTGGCATGGCACGCATAAAATTCAGTAATTCACGTGCTACCCGGTAGCTATACCGATTAGGAGATAATGAACGTGCGGCAAAAGGTGAAAGAACGGCGGCCACAACAAATGCCAGAACAGTGCCCCAAAATGCAATGGCCAATGTTTGCAACATAAGATATAGATAACTAGATAAGTTAGAGAAATCAGGGGCACCGTAGCGGCCGAAATACTCACCCATGTCTTCTATGCCATAGAGTAATGTTTGAAAATCCAGCTCTAAATCCCACACGATAAGCCAAAGTGTTGCCAGAATTGCGCTCAACCAGACCGGGAATAAATTTTTGGGCTTAGGCGGCAAATTGTTAGCTATCATCAAATACTCTCCCAATCGCTTTTTTCCTTAAAACATCGGATAGCCTATCCAGCAAAGTGACTAAAATATATATAGACACGGCAATCATGCCGATGCGTTCGTAATTAAATAGGCGCATTGCCATCACCATGTCGTAACCGATGCCCCCTGCGCCGACTAGACCTAGAATTGTTGCAGCACGTAAGTTGTGATCTAAAATGTATAACAATGAGCCGATAAAATCCGGTACGGCTTGCGGCAGCATGGCGTAAAAAATGGTTTGAAAAGGAGAGCTGCCGGTTGCATTAAGCGCCTCTATCGCCCTTGGGCCAATGACTTCTATGCTCTCAGCAATAAACTTTCCCATGAAGCCAACAGTAACTAATGACAGTGCCATGATGCCAGGCAAAGGCCCAAGCCCAACTGCCGAAACAAATACTAATGCCCAAACTAATTCAGGTAGGGCACGGATAAAGCTAAGTAGGTTACGCGCAGAATGAAAAGTCCATGAATACGGACTGGCATTTTTGGCGGCTAAAACTCCCAATGGAAAAGAAATTACGACAGAGATTGCGGTCGCTAACAATACCATTTCAACGGTTTCCAGCAACTTTTGCGATAACTGTGGTAGGTACGTCCAATCGGGCGCTACCAACAGGTGCTGTGCAAATTCAGCCAAGCGAGGTATGGAACCAAGTAACTTTGGTATTGAAATTTCCACCATGGAAGCACTTAACCACAGGGTCAGTGTGATACCCACAAGGCTAAGCACCACGCTTATTGGTGGCTTGCCACTAGATGTCGGCCACTGCCAGCTTAGCGTCATGTTCTGTCTCCTCATTCACCAAGTTGTAAATATCATTCATTGTGGTCTTATCCATCAAACTCGGCTTATCATCAAAAATTAATTGACCCGCTTTTAAAGCAATGATTCGGTCAGCATATTGCATGGCAAAATCCACTTGATGTAGATTCGCAATGATTGTAATTCCTTTCTCAACACAAATCTTTTTCAGTAATATCAGGACTTCTTCGCTGGATTTTGGATCAAGACTAGCGACGGGTTCGTCGGCCAGAATAATTTTAGGCTGCTGCGCTAAGGCCCGTGCAATACCAACACGTTGTTGCTGACCACCCGACAGGGTGTCGGCGCGATTCCAGGCCTTTTCCAGCAAACTCACCTCAGTCAAGGCATCAGCGGCTATTTGATAGTCACATTTCGGAAACAAATAAAACAAACTGCTAAGCCAATGTCGGTTGGCTAATCGTCCCGTCAACACGTTGGTCATTACATTGAGCCTGTCAACCAAATTGAAATGCTGAAAGATCATGCCAATCTGTGCGCGAATCTTTTGGTAATTATTTTTATTAACGATGTGGCCGCCAATTGTAATGACGCCATCAGTAGCCGGATCCAGCCCGTTAATCGTGCGTAGTAATGTTGACTTGCCGGAGCCACTTGAACCCAGCACTGCGACAAATTCACCAGCCGCTATATCTAAACTGATATTGTTCAACGCATTAAAGCCATTGGGATAAGTTTTGTGTACAGCACGAAGTGTGATGTAAGACATTGGAACCCTCTAATAAAATTTGATAAATGGTAGGCCTGGATAGCTCAATGTATGGCATCCATAGTAGTCAATTACTTTTGATTGTTTTTGCGGGTCAGGCCCAGTTCGTTGGCTAAATCCCGGATTTGTTGATAGTCACTCGGTGAGGCAGGGACATATTCGCTTAACTCGCCATAACCAGTGACTTTATGCATGTCCAGGTGCGCATTGAAGAATGCATCGCGAATTTTGGCTTTAGTCGCCTCAGGCAGGTCTTTTCGGTATGCCATAGGCGCACCCGGCAAAGGATCTGATTGCAACAGAATTCGATTAGATTGTTTAGTAATCAAACCTTGTTTCAATAACCTGGCATGGGTAATATCATTATCTACCGCCGCATCAACCATTTTATTTTTCACCGCCATTTCTGCTGCATCATGTGACCCGGCATAAATAAATTTTCCAAAAAACTCCTTGGGCATCATGCCGGTTTCTTTCTTGACCATATAGGTTGGTATTAATCCACCAGATGCAGAGGCCGGATCGACAAAGGCGACATTTTTTCCTTTAAGGTCTGCAATGGATTGAGCTGGTGAGCCTTCTGGTACGATAAAAATCGAACGATAAGTTGACTGTCCGGTTTCAGCATGAACCCCCACCGCAAATGCTTCGACATTTGCTTCCCGCTCAGCCAGCACATAGGCTAACGGGCCAAACCAGGCAATATCAACGCGCTTTCTTCGCATGCCTTCAATGACGCCGGTGTAATCAGTAGCCGTAAATACCTTGATCTTTGTGCCAAGCTTGGCTTCGATGTATTGGCGCATTGGTTCAAATTTTTGTACCATCTCCTCATTGTTTTCAGCAGGAATCAGTCCTAGAACAAGACCTTTTGCCATAACCAACGAATTGAAATAAAAAGTCATTAACAGCATG
Organism: Planctomycetota bacterium; assembly: GCA_029259945.1. Classification (GTDB taxonomy): domain Bacteria; phylum Planctomycetota; class Planctomycetia; order Pirellulales; family Lacipirellulaceae; genus Bythopirellula. The sequence continues at coordinate 5,302 of JAJDEF010000044.1, read as the reverse complement.
ACCAGTAATACCAGTTTATTGAATTTCATGACTTCATCTCATTAGAAAAATTAAGTTATATCGATGGATATTTGTGCGCTGTCAGATCTAAATCTGGCTATCGAATACTCAATAGGCTGCAGGCTTACGGTATCGATATTGACGGTTTTGACCCGCAGAACAGGCAAGTACTTTGGCATCACTAATAACAAGCCATCATCATCCCGTGGGAACAATGCGCTGATCGTACTGCTTAAGCGAACAGGCTTAAATCCCATGGTTTTAAAAAAGGCATGTAGCGAACCACTTTGATAATCATTGATCTCAGCTCCAAATCTTTCCAGCGGAAGGTAATGAGAAATCAAACAAAATGGTTTGTCCTCAACTTTACGTAGCGTCTCCAACCACAACACCGTGCTGCCTATATTCAGTTTTAACTGTTTAGCGATATTGCCATCTGCTTTTATTTCTAGCTTTTTGAGTAGTTGCGTATCACTTGATTTACCCAGTGCATCCAGATTTTCTGTAAATCTGCTGTTTTTGCCAATCGCGTAATCTACCGGCGCATCCAGGATAAAAACGCCTTTACCATGGACTCTTTCAACTAAGCCAATTGAAATAAGTTCATCAATTCCTCGGCGCAGGGTATGACGATTGACTGAAAATCGGTTTGCCAATTCTTGTTCTGGTGGTAAGCAATCATTTGCCTGATAATGACAATTAATATCTTTTAATAAGGTTTCAGCAATTTGCCGGTAGATCGGCTTGCCTTGTTTTCTATCTAACATAGATGTCTATATATATAGATATGATTAATTGGTTTATATTAATACTTAAAAATGTCATTTGTATGACAAACAAAATAAAATATTCGAATGATTTATTCGTCAGTTATTTAATTGATTACCCTAAGAAAATGTAACTATATTTTTAGGGTAATCAATAAGATATAGATCTTAATTTAACTCAAAAGTCCATTCTTCCGTCCAATTATCATCTTCATCTCTAAAAGCACCAGCATAATCCACTAGATCAAAGAAAGGGTCACTTACTACTGGTGCGCCTGCTTGGAGTAAAGGCGATCCTATCGTCGGCAAGAAACCATTCAGGAGCGGGTCATCCTCACGGTTTCCATCTTGTGACAGGAACCATTCTGCGACTGAAAATGTTGCACCTTCACCATTTTTAAAATTGTTGGGACAGTTTACGAAAGAATTATTGATAGTTAATTCACCGGTCAAATTTCCAGGCGTGCCGGCATTAAGAAAGGTTGGCTCATCATCAATGGTTAAACAGGTAGGGAAGTCTACAAGAACTGTGTTCCAGATATGTCCGCCCGTTCCTACGCGTAGTAACGCACCTTGACCGGCACTTACATTTTGTTTGGAACCAACAATGGTGATATTTGACACTGTGGGTCTCGAACGAGGAAGCGATCCCGTAACTTTTTGGTTATCACCTTCAATACCATTATCACCATCATTATCTGATTGTTTAATTAAGACATATTGTGCGGCACCTTGCCAACCAAACTGCCAGTCCAAATTATCATCATTAATATCGGTCAAAACAATGTGCTTGATCTTCACGGTGCCACCAAACATTTCCACACCGTCATCTGCACCAGAATGGCAATGCACAAAATCAACAACCGTTCCTGAGCCAACACCATTAAATGTTAAGCAGTTCAGCTCTTCGTCAGGACGAACAGCAAAGCCAGTAAATAGAATTTGCGTATATTTAATCACGCCACTGTTGTCAGTTGGATTGTTACCACCAAAAAATTCTGTTTGTACTGCTACATTGGGCAACTCACAAACCTCGACACCATCATTACAACCATTGACTGGGGCATTGCCATGAAGCTCCAAGCCACCCCATTCACCAGCACCTTGTTGTAATGCACCACTCATTACAACCGGATTATCAGGTGTGCCTTCAGACATGATTTTGGAACCACGTCGAATGAGCAAAAAATCATTACCTTGTTGACCAAATATTTTAGTGCCTGGATTAATGGTCAATGTTGAATTCTCGGTATTATCACCACCAATAAAAACAGCGCCAGAGAGTATCCACTGAATATTTTTTGTTAGCGTCACATCCTGCTTTATCTCGCCAAACAAAACACAACTCCCTTCAGTGGGTCCTGGTGAAGCAAAATCGGGGCATCCTTCAAATTGATTGTTAACTAACTGGTCTAATTTAAATCGCAATGGATCTGAACCAGGAATCAGTTTTAATTTGACATACATTTCATTCGCACCCACATCAATTGCTGGAATGTGGACTGCTGCCGTGGTGGAATCAAAGACATTACGTTGCTGTCCTTTAGCAGCCGGTATTGAATCAGCGCCGATTAATGCCAGTTCATTATTATCAGTCAATTGCAATTTGGCATTAAAGAAGGTAGATGAAGCACCATTCAATACTTCAACAACGGGTAAATCAACTATACCTGTTGCGGAATCAAAAGTTGCTGTTGCTGCATGTCCGTGTAACGCGACTGACGCAAGTAATAAAGTCGCAACAATGACACCATTGTTTTTTATGTTTTTACTATTAAACATTAGATTAGCCCCCATATTAATTTTTACATACAAATGTAACTTATCTATATAACTAGATATATCAAGTTACAAAGAATATATAGGAGCTTTATGACGAAACAATGAATATAAAATTAAGCTTGCATGACGTTTTAATGAAATATTGTCTTAGCTGAAAATGCACGGCAATCTATATTTTTGATCGTATCTTTACAGCAGATCTAATAAAGAGTGCCGCTTTTAGAAGCGGAAAAATGAACCCGCAAGATTTACTCGTGTCAGCGGAAAGAAAAAAAGTAACGCGATTAATAATTGATACGAATGCCCAGGTTAATTTGGCGCCCCCTCTTAAATTCACGGGTTATTTCATCACCTTGTGTTACCACGAACTTATCATTCAACAGGTTTCTCATGGTCAATCGCATCGACATCCATTTATTGATATTTTGGCTTACAACAAAATCAAGCTGATTAAACGGTTGCTCAAATTTATCCGGTGCGCCTAGCACCCCGGCGGCTACGATGCGTTCACTGGAAATATTGTAGAGTAGGTTAGCCTGAGTTCCCCAACCCGGGTTGTCATAACCTACTTGGAAATTAACGATCTGTGCCGAATGTCCTTGCAACTGCCTGGTTGCAGATGATTGCGCCTGAAGGTTTTCAGGGAGGAGATCAACCCTGGAATCAGACCAAGTATAATTACCACCGACAGAAAAATTTGCTAGGCGGGGGTGAAGAAAACTCAAATTCTTTAATAGCTCGAACTCAAACCCAAAAATTCTTGCCTTGTCGGCGTTTTGAAATGTTTGCAGCGCGACACCTGGCAACGTAACACGTTCTATAGGTTTAGCCAGATTTTTCCAGAAAAAACCGGCTAACAGATTTTCATTTGGCGATAAATAATATTCCCAGCGCACATCAAAATTGGTGATATCAGTTTGTATTAAATCTGGATTACCCGTTGTTTCCTGATTGGTACTAGGGTCGGTAAAAGGTGCTGGAGATAATTCTCTGAAATCCGGCCGAGAAATTGTTTGACTAAAACCAGCTCGTAGTTGTTGCTTCTCAGTAAGCGTCAGTGTCGTTGAAACGGATGGCAACATATCAACCCGATTGATTTCCGTGACAATAGGCCGGTTCATATTTGCGACTGATTGAAAGGTCTGAACAAACTGATCATTATCTTCCCAACGCAGACCACCGACTATTCTCACTCTGTCATAAAATGTCGAATCCAGCTTGCCGTAATAAGAAAACAAATCTTGACTGGCATTGTAACTGTCTGTGGGTCGCGTCGAATCGCGTAGTTGGAATCCGTCTGGGCCAATATTTGCAGGGCTTAGAATCGATTCCAATGAAGACTGCGACAGAATATCCTGATTTCTTCCATCAGGGCCAACAGGGAAGAAAAGAAAGCGTTGAATTCTCGAATCCCTAGTTTTATTCTGTGTAATAAAGCCGCCATTAAGTGAAAATTTATAATTAGGTGAGAATTCAAACGGTAATGCAGCATCCATCCGCCAGCTTTGGTCTTTATCCGTCAAATCACCCACTATCGTCTGATTACTGTCCGCCCTTCGAGAAAAGAAAAAGTTGCCCTCGCTATCCTCATCAAAACGAAAATCTCGAGTTCTTGGCTCATCCCTTTTTGCCGTTGCATTGGTATATAACCAGTCGATCTTAAGATCTTTTGCCCAGTCAAACGTATGCTCACCGCCAACTTGATGCATCAGCAACTGATTAGAGAAATTCCAAAGTTTTGTCCTGCGGACATCAGTGACTTCTTGATCAGTAAATCCACGGCTTACCCTGGTTTCATCTCTTGTTTGGCGGAGAAACATCGTGTTGGCAAAAATGCGATGTTTGTCTTTATACTCAATTTCTGTTGCAGCATAACCCGTGAGTTGCACTTCACGCCACGAACGCTGCACATCAAAATCTTGGGTTAAACGCAAGCTTTCGTTTTCCTGTCTTCCTGAAGAAGAGAATTCCCGGTTAATTTCATTTTGATTTCTGAATTCCTGCTGCCAACCACCAGATGCAATATAGCCTGTTCTGAAATTACCAAAATTAAACACATCGCCTATCGATGTCTGGAATCCCGTATCAGGCCCTCTTTGTTTCTTATTCACATCCCATACATCCGACAAATCCTCGCCCAACATCTCCAGTTCAGAAGGTGACACTCCGTCGGGGTTAAATTGTGTTTGTGGCGTTATATTACCGTCTTGTGAAGCTTCGATAATCGAATTAGGTAAGTCACGTGTGCCGTCATCAAAGCCCAAGAAATCGGTATCACCGCCTTTATAAGACAGCGCATCGGAAAAAGTAGATTGACTGTTATAGCCTGTCTGCGTGCTGAAATTAAAGAAAAACTCATCAGGTATGCCTCGTGTTCGCATTTCTAGTGTACCGCCAGCAAATTCACCCGGACGATCAGCAGAGTAGGTTTTTTGCACTAAGACACTTTCTAAAATACTGGTTGGAAAAAGATCTAATGGAACAACGCGCCGAGTTGGATCCGGACTTGGAATAGCAGCGCCATTAACCAATGTTGAAGAAAACCGTTCACCCAAACCACGAATAAAAACAAACTGACCGCCCACCAAAGTTAGACCCGATGCTCTTGTCAGTGCACTAGCGACATCCGAAGCACCACTGCGGCTAAATTGCTCTGCACCTAGGATTGTTGCAACCTCTGTTGAGGATTTTTGTTCTTCAATGACTGAAGCGATTGTTCCTGCCAGAAATGGCTCTAAAACCACATATTCCGC
>JAJDEF010000043.1 GCA_029259945.1 Planctomycetota bacterium | reverse complement strand
GAGTCAATTCCGGCTTCAACCGGCGAATCTGATTGGCGTCCATGCCATGTCCTCCAAGTCCTTCCTGAACAAGTGCAAGGACATAAGATTCGACAATTTAGCCAATTTCAGCAATATCAACTCTGCGCTGTAGTACTAGGCAAGTTACATTAAAAGTCGGTGGTCCACTGCACGTAGACAAAGTCCGCATCATCCGGAGCGGTAATTTTGTTTCCACGCCAAAAATGTGAGTAACCAATCAAGGCATTCGAATGAGGCCCGAACTTGTACTTCGCAATCAAGTCAAGTTCGTCTCCCAAATCTTTGCTGCTCGTCGTGTTTTGGGTTGGCTGCCCTCCGATGCTAGGTACAGGGGTCCCTTCTTGGTTGGCCATAAAGTGCCAGTACCAAGCCAGTAATTGCACTTTTTCACACGGCGTCATCTTCAATAAGATATTCGGAGCTTCAACATTCGAACGCTGCACGGCATCAATAAAACCAAAGTATTTATGTGCCAATGGGAATAACTGATTGAAGCCGTTGTAACTTCCGCCACCGCTGCCATCATCGCCGGAGGCGTAATCGTAGAAGAACCACAGAGTGGGTGTCCAACGATGGTCTGGCATCTTCCGACCGATGCCTGCCGTTGCGAACGCGGCATCATGATCTCGTCCTAGCCCACTCTGCCGACCAAATTGTGGACCACCTTCGACTTCATACATCCACCCGTCGACCGTGCCATACAGTCGTGCACCGACCGTATGAAGCGAAAAGTCCCTGTTGAGCGCCCCTTGTCTTTCGTCATCATAACCAAGGTAGTAGCACTCTAGCGTAGCGTTTTCCCACGCAGTGCAGGTGCCGTAGATGCCATAAAACGATTGGTTGTAATCTGCTTCGTCGAAATCATTCGCCACGACCGGTACAAAGTTAGTGTAAAACACGTCGACAGCCAAGTCGCCATCTTTCCAAAGGCCTCGAACGCCTTCAAAAGTGCGACGCGTATTAGCCCAGTCTAGTGGCGAGACCAACCGTTGGTTGCCATAGAGCAGTTCCTGTCGACCGACCCGAACCGTCGTGTTATCGGTCAACTTCAGGTCAACAAACGCATTCAACAAGTCGCCGTAGTTCCGATCAATACCGCGATGCTGATAAGTGCCTTCATCGTCCGAGGCATCGGCAAAAATCCCTTCGGTATAAAAACGAACCATGTCATTGACTTGCCAGTTTGTGTAAAGCCGTAGTCGAGTGAGCACAAAGTCATGGTTGGTGTTTTCAAAACGCCTTGTGCCAGCGCCGGATAAATCTTGCCCCATCCCCTGTTCGTGGTGATATCGAACACGGAGCTGCCCGCCCACGTCAAGCGTGCCCCAACGTCCGCACTGACCAACGGGATTGAGCTTCAAGCAATCACCCAAGCAGTGCCCTTTGTAGCAAGGGTCGTTCAAATAGCTAAAGTCATTCGCATAAAAGACAACCTTATGCGACTTTGCACACGGACTCACCTTCTTCTTTTTCTTGGCTGTACAGCCGCAACAGCCCGAGTCGACACAATCGCCGCATCCGCAATCCGATCCACAGTCACAGCTACCTGCGGTGAGCAAAATGTCGCTCTCAGATGCCAACTCTGTTGTTATAAGGCTTTGCTGCGCCGATTGGTCGAGTTGCCAATCGAAGTTGCTAGCAGACACGTTTGGCTGTGAATCCTCAGCATAAACTGAAGGTGCTATCGCTAGCAAAACAAAGCCGGCCAGCCAAACTCTGGGCCCATGTTGTCTCAACATTTTAGTTTCCATCCTTCGAAAACAAAGCAATCTATTGCGATGCTGCCAGCAGGAGAGTGCCCCTCAAAATCTGACAGTAAAAGAAAGATATCCCACAGCAGCTACCTCGACATGCTGCCAGCGGTATATCGAAAAAATCTCTTACAGCCGTCAAACATTAACATCGCTCCGACAATCGAACGACGGTTCCCATTTTTTTTGCAGCAAAAGCCGCTCGGTTTACCCTCGAATCGCCACATCCGCTACAGACAGACCGAATGCGCTAACCGGCAGATATTTAGGCCCTACAGAGCTTCCCGGCACATTTCCCTTCGAATTTCAAACCATTCTATAGTGGCCAGGAAAACCCCCACACTTCGTAAAAAAGTACGCGGGAAAATTCCCTAGCAGGTTCCGTGACCTACATTTTCTCAAACCACCAATAAGACAATTAACCAGATTCACGGAATGTAGAGTCAGCCCTCAGGTTCGATTTGCATTGCATCACGTTGTTGGATCAGAAAAGGATAGTCGCTATGGACGACGAATTGCTCGCCGACTTTATGGTCGAAGCCAACGAACACTTGGCGGACATCGAAAATCAATTTTTAGCCATCGAATCTTCTGGCGCAGATGTAGACGTCGACCTCGTCAACGAGGTATTTCGCGGAGTCCACTCCATCAAAGGCGCTGCAGGCTTTTTAGGAATGAAGGTCGTCAACGATCTCGCGCATAGTCTAGAGAATATTCTCAACATGATGCGCAACTTAGAGCTTACTCCCACGTCAGAAATAATTGACACCATGCTCAAAGCTGCAGACCAGTTGCAGGGACTCATCGACGACATCCAGAATTCCAACGATATCGATGTCAGCCAGCACATTACCGCCCTCGAAGCAATTGCTTCTGGCAGCGTTGCTTCTCCGGCGACTGCTACGCCTGAATCAGTCGAAACACCACAAGAGCAAACACCTGCCGTAGACGACATCGACCTAGAGAAACAATTCGAAGAAGCCCTCGCCGCAAGGCAGGCTGAGCAGACCCAAGAGGACCCCGAAGAACCGCAACCAGAATCACCTGCTGCTTCGGCACCAGCCGCGAAGGCAAATGACACCAAGAAAATAACTACCGCTCCAGAGGCAAGCATTCGTGTTCCTGTCGGAGTGCTCGATAAACTCATGAACCTCGCCGGTGAGTTGGTGTTAGGTCGAAACCAATTGATGCAGGCCGTGGCAAGTTCTGAGAAGATTGGGCTCGATGCAATCGCTTCGCGGCTCGACCAAGTGACCAGCGAGGTCCAAGCGTCGATCATGCAGACTCGAATGCAAGCCATTGGCTCGGTCTTCAGCAAGTTCCCCCGTATCGTCCGCGACCTCAGTGGTAAACTCGGCAAAGAGTGCGATCTGAACATCACAGGCAAAGAGGTCGAAGTTGACAAGACCATTATCGAGGCAATCGGTGACCCTCTGACGCACCTCATCCGAAACTCGGTCGATCATGGCGTCGAAATGCCTGCCGATCGCCTGCGAGCAAAAAAGCCTGAGGCTGGAACCATGAATTTGCGAGCCTGCTATCAGGCTGGCAAGGTCCGTATCGAAATCGAAGACGATGGTGCCGGTATCGATCCGAACAAGCTTAAAGGAAAGGCCGTCGAAAAGGGAGTTATTACCCAGGAACAAGCAGATCATATGAGTGACCGAGAAGCGGTCCGCTTGATTTTCCATCCAGGTTTCTCCATGGCGGCAAAAGTCACCGAAGTGAGTGGGCGTGGCGTAGGTATGGACGTCGTTCGTACCAATATCGTCAAACTTGGCGGAACTGTTGATGTTGAATCAGTGGTCGGCTCTGGAACTAATATTGTCATCACTTTGCCGTTGACACTTGCGATTATTCCTTCGCTTATCGTCCAATCCAATAACGATCGATTTGCAATTCCGCAGGTTAATATCTCCGAATTAGTAAGGATTAAATCATCAGAGCTCGAGAGTCGTATCGGACGCATCAAGAACTCCGAGGTACTTCGCCTTCGCGGAGATCTCTTGCCGCTCGTACGACTCGAAGACGTTCTCAGTAAGACTTCTGCTTCCGAGGCGAACGAAGAGCAAACAGACGAGTCGAATCAAAATAACAGCCGAGCCGTCAATATTCTCGTTCTCGATACCGGGCAGCAACGCTTTGGTATCGTCGTTGATGCTTTGCATGATTCCGAAGAAATCGTCGTCAAACCTCTTGGACGCCATCTCGAGAGCTGCCCATGCCTTTCTGGGGCTACCATTCTCGGCGATGGACATGTTGCATTGATTCTCGATGTGGCGGGAATTGCAGCCCATGAGCAAATTAACAGTGTTGAAGAAGAGGACGCGATGGAACTAGAAGATCAGTTATCCAACGAAAGCGAAAAGGAAAGGCAATACTTGCTCCTCTTCAGCAACCAAGAAAGCGAGCACTTTGCCGTCTCGATGGATGTCATTTCTCGTATCGACCGTATTCGTACTGACCAAATCGATAGCGTCGGCGGGCAAGAGCTTGTCCAGTTCCGCAATAGCACCATGTCGCTTATGAGGCTAGAAAACTGCATTACCGCAAAAGATGCAACTCTCGCCGAGCGTCTTAATGTCATCGTTTTCGAGGTGAACGGCAAAGAAGTGGGCTTAGTGACTCCGCGACTCGAAGATATTCGAGAGGTCACTACAGCAATCGATACCGAAACTTTCCGCGAACGGGGCGTCATTGGTTCGATGGTCTTGGAAGACCAGACCACTCGGTTCATCGACCTATTCGAGATTGCCGAGGTTGCTCATCCCGAATGGTTTGTCAATCGTGAGGTCGTCGTCGAGCAAGATGATCAGCCTCCGCTGATTCTTCTGGCCGAAGACTCCAACTTCTTTCGCAAACAAGTGACTACCATGTTCGAAGAACGCGGCTATCGAGTCGTCGGTTGCGAAGATGGTTTGGTGGCTTGGGAAACCTTGCAATCCGGCCAGCACGAATTTGACATTATTGTCACCGACATCGAAATGCCCAACATGAATGGCTTCGAGTTGGCAGATCGAGTCAAGCAATCGTCCGAGTGGGGACATCTGCCCGTCATTGCTTTGACCTCGCTAGGTGGGGCGGCTGACGTACAGCGCGGAATCGAAGTTGGGATCGATGATTACCAGGTAAAAATGGATCGCGATAAGCTCCTCGCCTCATTGCAAAACTTTGCTGGGACCAAAGCAGGAAACAATCGCGTCTTGCAAACTACTTAACAAAAATCAGAAGCGCCGGCACCTCGATGTACCGTTCGCACTAAGTAAATCGGAGTAAACGAAAAAATGACTACCACCCTCCTAGAAAAACCTGAATTAGAAACTTCAGAACAGCAGTTTGCCACCTTCTATGTAGGGGACATGCTGCTCGGTATCGATATCCGCCAAGTCCAAGAAATCAACCGGGAATTCGAGGTAACCCTCGTCCCACACGCACCCGACTATGTGCGTGGCGTCATCAACCTAAGAGGAGATGTCGCGAGTGTCATCAATCTATCGACGATTCTCGGATTGCCTGAAGTCGAGCTTGCCAAAGAAAGCCGAAATCTGATTGCCAACTACCAAAACGAATCGGTCGGATTCGTAGTCGACCGCATTTCAGATATTGTCACCTTGCGAAGCGACCAAATCGCTCCACAGTCCTCAAGCATTAATGGGGTGGAAGGGAAGTACTTTTCTGGCGTTTTTGCCATGGAAACCGAGATCCTGGTCATCCTCAATATCGAGGAAGTCCTCTCTGGTAATTGTACCGACTAACTCACGAAAACCCCTCACAGCAACCAGTAATTACTAATTCAACCATTTCAATCAACCTTTTAAGAAAGTCAACCGGAGAAAACCATGAGTCTTAAACTATCTACCAAACTGATGCTTACCTGTGTTGTATTTGCCGCAGTCCCGCTTGCCGTAGTGGGCGTCATGACCTGGAGGATGGCAAACGAACTAGGTGATAACGCCGCTAGCGAATATGCCACCATCGCAAAAAACGTTGGGGATACGATCGACCGAAACTTATTCGAACGCTACGGCGACGTTCAGGCCTTCGGCCTCAACAAAGTAGTGCAAAACCACGATTTTTGGTATCAGCAGGGTAAAAACACGCCGCTCATCGATGCGATGAATAGCTACGTAGATACCTACGATATCTACTACTTCACCCTGTTGATCGATACCAACGGCAAGCTGATTGCCGTCAACACGAAAGACGACAGTGGGCAACCTTTGGAATCTGACTGTCTCTACGAGGCCGACTACGCAGAGGAATCCTGGTTTCAAGATGCCATGGCCGGAAGATTCTATGAATCAGAAGATGGCCAGTTCACTGGCACTGTGGTCGAGCACCTTCAGGTCGATCCCCAGGTTCAACAGATCTACGGTGACGAAGGGTTGACCCTTGGCTTTACCGCCCCCGTCTACGACCAGGACGGCCAAATCGTAGCCGTCTGGAAGAACGTTGCCAAGTTTAGCATCGCCGAAGAAATTACCTACTCCTTCTACCAAGATTTGAAACAACGTGGATTGGGCGAAGCCGAGATCACCCTGCTCGACGAAAATGGCAACATCATTATCGATTGCGATCCTACCTCGCGCGGCACCGAAGAGGTCGTTCGTAATATGGATGTCATTGGCAAATTAAATCTCGTCGAAAAAGGTGTCGAAGCAGCCGTTAAGGTTGTCAATGGCGAGACAGGCAGTCTGTCAAACTCGTTCCATGCCCGTAAGGAAATCGACCAATGTGCCGGATACGCACCGCTCTCCGGTGCCCTAGGTTTTCCCGGCATGAAGTGGAACACCATCGTTCGCGTGCCTCGTCATCAAGCCCTGGCTTCCGCCAACAAGCTGAAGTCAATCTGGATGTTGATCGCAAGTGTCTCGGCGGTAGTCGTTCTTATTGGTGCCTATTTCTTGGCTCGCACGCTGGTTCGTCCGATCAAGGCCACGGCTGCGATGCTTAAAGAAATTGCCCAGGGCGAAGCCGACCTCACCCGACGGCTCGACGCCACGGGCAAAGACGAAATCGCTGAGATGGCCAAGTGGTTCAACCTATTTATTGAACGTATCCAAGGGGTCGTCGCCAAAGTGATCGAAAATGGTGGCTCACTAGCTAACACAGCGAAGGACCTTACTTCGACCGCCACCTCGCTCGGCAATGGAGCAAGTAACACCACAGCCCAATCGGCGACAGTTTCCTCAGCGGCCGAAGAGATGTCGATCAACATGGGCAACATGGCCACTTCGACCGGCGACATGACGACCAACATAGGCACGGTTGCCAAAGCGATGGAAGAAATGACTTCGAGTATCAGCGAAATCGCTCAAAATGCCGAACAGGCTTCGAGCGTTGCCGGCAATGCAGCCGGTCTGGCGGAATCGAGCAATCAGACCATCGGTCAACTCGGCACCGCTGCCGACGAGATCGGCAAGGTCATCGAGGTGATTCAAGATATCGCCGAACAGACCAACCTGCTGGCTCTCAACGCAACGATCGAAGCCGCCCGCGCAGGCGATGCCGGCAAAGGTTTTGCGGTAGTTGCCACCGAGGTCAAAGAATTGGCCAAACAAACGGCCGACGCCACCGAGGATATTCGCAACCGGATCGAAGGCATCCAGGGTTCGACCCAAGAGGCGGTGCACTCGATCGGTGAGATCAGCGAAGTGATTTCGCAGGTGAGCAGTGTTTCGCAAACGATCGCCTCGGCGGTTGAAGAGCAAAGCATCATCGCCAAAGAGATTTCACACAATGTCACACAAACCTCCGACATCGCAACGTCGGTTTCGACAGGCGTCACCGAATCGGCCGAAGCCAGTAGAGAGATTACTCGAAGTATTGTCGAAGTCGATCAAGCGACTAAGCAAACCGCTTCAGCAGCCACACAAACGCAGCAGTCGGGAGCCGCACTGTCGAACCTCTCGTCCTCCCTGCATGACCTATTAAACGAGTTTAATGTCTAAAAAAGGGACAAGATTGTTTTGAGATATAGCCCGGCCATCTTGGCCGAAAACACATAGCCCGGCCATCCTGGCCGGGAATATCGTAGGATGGGCCAAAGCGCAGCGGCGGCCCATCGATTCGGTCGGATTCCAAACACCAAAGCGGTGGGCCTGACGGCACCACCCTACGATTCTGCTGGCAAAAAATTAGCGACCAGAAGCACGCCACGACGAAGAAAGCAATCCGCACCATGAATCAACCTGTCATACGCGCTTTAGTCGTTGACGATTCGGCCCTCTACCGAAAATTCGTACGTTCCGTCCTCGAAGCAATTCCTGAGGTTGAAGTGGTCGGGACTGCCTCGAACGGACGAATCGGTTTAGAAAAGATTGACTCATTGAAACCCGATCTCATCACTCTGGACCTCGAAATGCCAGAGCTTGACGGGATCGGCATGCTACGCGAAATGTCTGCACGAAGTATCAAGATCCCCACCATTATGATTAGCTCGCTAACCGCAGAAGGGGCAAAATCAACGAATACAGCTCTCCAGTTGGGCGCTTTTGATTTCGTCCTCAAACCAATCGGCAAGAGCCCAGAAGAAAGCCGAATTCAATTGCAATCCGATCTCACTCCAAAAATCCGCGCTTGTGTATCCCAGCGAAAACGGAAACCATTTAGCGTTCCTGCTTCGAGACCGGTGCAAACCACTAAAAATGCCGTTAGAAAAATGACGGATCGAATCGGCACGATCCGAAGAAAACCCAAAGTGCTAGGAATCGGCGTCTCGACAGGCGGCCCGGTGGCGCTCACTCAGCTCATGCCCCATTTACCGGCCAACTTCCCGTGTCCCATTCTCATTGTTCAGCATATGCCACCCATGTTTACCAAAAGCTTGGCAAAAGATTTGAACCGCATCTCCAAGCTGGAAGTTCAAGAAGCCACCGACGGCATGGTCGCCTTGCCAGGGCAGGCACTGATCGCCCCCGGCGGAAAGCAAATGCGAGTTTCCGACGAGGATGGCAAACCAACAATCCATATTACTGACGACTCCCCAGAGCGAAATTGCAGACCGTCGGTCGACTATCTCTTTCGATCCATCGCCCAGCACTACGGTGACCAGGCGGTCGCTGCCATTCTCACGGGGATGGGGGACGATGGAACCGAAGGATGCAAACTCATGAAAAAAGCAGGGGCCGCCATTTTGGCCCAAGATGAAGAAAGTTGTGTGGTGTATGGAATGCCACGCAGTGTTTTTGAAGCGGGGCTTACCGACCGTGTGGCTTCACTCAGCGAGATGTCTGAGTGTTTGCAACGAGCAGTCGGGCTGAGGGGAATTGCATGTCAAGTTTAACTACCGGAGACATCGACGCGGTCTGTGGCCTGGTCGACGAGCTTTGCGGAATTTGCTGGGATGAATCGAAGTCGTATTTAATCGACTCGCGGTTGTCTGGCATTGCAGAGCAAGCCGAGTGCGCAAATTACAAAGATCTAGTACGAAAAGTCCGTGCAGAGCTCGTCCCAGGACTCAAAGAAAAATTCGTCGATGCGATTACCACCAACGAAACTTTATGGTTTCGCGATGGTTCGCCTTTCGAAGCCTTACAGCACAAGGCAATTCCTGAATTAATCGATGAGAGGTCTGGCACCGTTTTTCCAAAACGTATGCGTATCTGGTCGGCCGCCTGTAGCACCGGGCAAGAGCCCTACAGCATCGCCATGACCATTGCCGGTTTGATTCCCGACTTTGATCAATGGGATATCCAAATTCTGGGAACCGATATTTCCCCCGCTGCGGTCGAAAAGGCTAAGAGTGGGATGTATGGCGAACTCGAAATTGGCCGCGGGATGGATCCTGAGCGTTTGAACCGCTACTTCCTCAAAAAAGGCAATCAGTGGCAAGTCAACGACCGGATTCGCGCAAAGTGTACTTTCCAAACCAAAAATTTACACCAACCGTTTACCGGGATGGGACCCTTCGACATAATTTTTTGCCGAAATGTTGCCATCTATTTTTCTCAAGAAGATCAGCACGCATTGTTCAATAAACTAGCCGACGTGCTTTCGCCCAACGGGTGGATCTTTCCAGGATCATCCGAGTCGTTGGCCCACGTCGGACCGCAATGGGTCGCCCAGCAACATTGCCGTGCCAATTGCTATCGCCCCAATAGAACCGAGGCGGTTTACGCCTAATTGCAAATAACTCACACCTGGGTGACAACATAGCCCGGCCATCCTGGCCAGGAATTATCGAACCTGATCGTTCGCGATAGGTCCCAGCGTAAATTCACCGGTCGAGCGAAGCTCAAGCTCGTAGGTCACCCCTTTCTTGACGCGGGTCGACGGCGCATCCGCATGGGCAGCTCGGATCCCAAGTTCCGCAGCCTTTTTGCGATCGCTGGCGAATTCCCAAAAGTCGTCCCAGATCTTTTGCTCGAATTCCGACACCTGGCCACCTCGCGCATAGGACGTCGGGCTCGAGCCCATTTCGTCGAGCTGATAGCCTTCTTGTGGCTGTTGGTACTCGCCAAAGATTCGCTGAAAAAGACAAATCGCCGTCGATCGATCGAGGTCGGCCTTTTCGATATACTTGTCGTCGAATTTTGCTACCAAACATTCGACATAAATGCGATCACCTTCAATTTTAAATCTTCTACGCCGTTCGTCGATCGGGGCTCCCTCGTTATTGACCTCAAAGAACTCAAGTGTCGTCACCAAGCGGCCCGTCTCTTCGTTTGCGACTTGGTCTAACACCTGAAAACGGGCAACCCGATGGCTTAGCTTCAACAGTCGCAGCGAGGTCCGCGCGCGAACCAGTTGTTTTTCTTTCACGTCGAGCTGCTTAGCAAGCTGCGTAAAGTCGTTATGCAACGAATCTAATTCGCGCTGCTTCTCAGCAAGCTTTTGTTGCGGCTCATTATAAAGCGAGTAGCCCTGCCATCCCGCGATCCCTGCACCCACGACGAGAACTGCGAACAACAACGTCCGAAACGTGCTATTCACCGTCCGTATCGTTTCGTTGATTCTACCCATGACGGTACCTAGCGATGGAGCATTAGGGAGTCGGGCCAAGCGTTGGCAACTGAAGTGAGATTGTAGCACCTCGCTCTGCACAATTCGCGACCATTACGTCTCCGCCGTGATCGGTAACAATCCGCCAACATTTAGAGAGCCCAAACCCTAAGCCTCGACCTGCTTCTCGACCCGAGTAAAAAGGATCGAATAAATGGCGACGTACCTCATCTGAAATCCCTGGCCCTGTGTCTGTTACCTCTATCTCAACGGTTGAACTTTCATCGTGTTTCGCCGTGACATTGATTGTCCCGTCTCGACCGATTGCCTCCAAAGCATTCACAATCACAGCCGTCAGCGCTACCCCAAGCTGTTGGCGATCGCCGACAATTTCTAACCTGGCTGGCGCACCGACAGTCAACCGAACATGACGCCGTTGGCATTCGGCGTCGATTGCTTCAGCGATTTCGTCGAGAAATTCACCAAGGCCAAATGCATGAAGCTTTAGCTCCGGCGGGCGCGCAAATAGCATTAAGTCAGAAATCATCTCATGCGCGCGCATCGCCTGCTGGCGAATGGCTTCGAGCGCACGACGCCGCTCGGGATGCGTCTCGTCGCGTAGCAACGCCTGCGCACGGGCCGAAATATTCGCTAGCGGATTGTTGATCTCGTGGCTTGCGCCATACGCCAATTCTTTCATGGCGTCCAGCTTTTGCCGTTCAAGAGTCTCCATCCTGCTCCCCGGCCGTTTCACAGGATACACACGAGTGCTTTGTCATCCCAATTTTGAGTAGTTAAAGCACTACGCACCAACTCAGTTGGTAGGCGCTGCTTCGAGCTCCAGAAGCTGACAAATCCGACCGATCAAACTATCTACGTCGAAAGGCTTCTTGATGAAGTCGTTGGCACCTGCATCATAGAGCTCTTGAATCTTGCTGTCCTCGACCATGCCCGAGATGCAAATGATACGCACGTCGTCCATGTTCTTCTGGCTACGGACAAGCGTGCAAACTTCTTTGCCATTGATATCGGGAAGCATCACGTCGAGTACGATCAAGTCGGGGCGAAACTCTTTGATCAACATCCCAGCGCCAAAGCCATTGTTGACACTGCGCACTTCGAGTCGGCCATCACGTTCCAAAGAGTCGCAGATCAATTCTGTCAAATCTTCGTCGTCGTCGACCACCAACACCTTACGACGACCGCTATCCAACGCGTCGGTAGGAATGCCGTTTTCGCGCATAAAAGTGTACAGCAGCTCGCGCGGAATACGACGAAAACGGCTACCCGGCACACGGAATCCTTTGAGCTGACCGGAGTCAAAACAACGGATAATCGTCTGCTGGCTTACCTTGCAAATCTTCGCCGCTTCGCCAGTTGTAAATACGGTCTTCATGGTTCGAACCACCTCTCTCCTTAGCCGATGGCTTATGTATTTAGGGTAGATCGCGAAGTCATGGGACAACGCCTGAAGGATCTTAGAGCGACTCAGGCAACCAACAGATAGGCCGTCCGACTCGCCCTCTACTCCCTGTATACGTAAACTCCTAAAACGTCTGTCGACTACTCAGTTAGGCGAGGCTTTGTAGATGACAGGATCCGCCGTGCCTACCAAAGTTCCCTGAATTGCCAACTGAGGGAATTATAACGGGACGGATGAACCCGTCAATATGGATCGTAATGTCGTAAGTTGTATTCATGCAAAGACTTAGCGATGTCACGCATGCGAAGGCGACTTTTTTTGTGTCAGGGGGCTACTGAATTTGTAGGCCCAAGTGAGCAGGTACTGACCAGGCCTACTGGTGACTCTGCAGACTCCACGGTGCAATCAGCCAGCACAGACCCCCTCGATTTGCTATCACCGGCCACAGTTTATTTCCGTCGCGACTTCGACTTCCCCTCAAAGTGCACCATCAACAGTGCGATATCTGCCGGCGTAATCCCGCTGATGCGTCCCGCTTGCGAAAGGTTGCTCGGTTGAATCCGTTGCAACTTCTCGCGCGCTTCAACCCGCAGCTGTGCTAAGCGGCCATAATCAAACCCCGTAGGAATCCGTTTTTCAGCCAGTCGATGTTGGCGATCAACATCCACGCTCTGCCTCGCGATATACCCTGCGTACTTCAAATCATAAAGCACCTGCTCGGCAACCCGGGCATTGACGGCAGATAACGCAGGCGCAAGTTTCACAATGTCTGGCCACTCAACTTCCGGACGACGCAGATACTTCGACAGCAGCGTTCCCTCATGACGCACCGACTCCAACACCCCGGTCACACGCTCGATTTCTGTCTGCTTCTGCCGAAGCCGTTCAAAACGGGCCGAGTCTACAAGCCCCACCTCATGAGCCAACGGCGTCAGCCGTCGGTCCGCATTATCTTGCCGCAGCAGCAATCGATATTCCGCACGGCTCGTAAACATCCGATACGGCTCATCGACGCCGCAAGTCACCAAATCGTCAATCAACACGCCGGTGTACGCCTGATCGCGATCAAGCACCAACGCCTCCTTGCCTTGCAAAGCGAGCGCCGCGTTGGCTCCAGCGATCAAACCCTGTGCGCCCGCTTCTTCATAGCCGGTTGTGCCGTTAATCTGCCCAGCAAAGTAGAGGCCCTTCACCTGTTTCGATTCCAAACTCACTTGCAACTGGTCTGGTGGCGAGTAGTCATACTCCACCGCATAGCCATAACGCATGATCTCTGCCTGTTCCAAGCCGGGGATCAGCCGAAACATGGCGTCTTGTACATCCCGTGGCAGGCTGGTCGACACCCCGTTGACATAAACCTCTTGCGTATGGCGGCCCTCCGGCTCAAGAAAAATCTGATGCTGCGATCTGTCCGCAAAGCGAACCACTTTATCTTCGATCGACGGACAATATCGCGGCCCGTTCGTTTGGATTTGCCCGCTATACATCGGCGCCCGATCCAAATTCGCGTGAATCAGCGCATGAACTTTTTCGTTGGTATAGGTGATATGACACGGCATCTGTTCGACCACCAGCCGATCATTCAGAAACGAAAACGGCTGCGGATCGTCGTCGCCCGGTTGCAACTCGGTTTTGCCGTAGTCAATGGTCCGCCCATTCAATCGTGGCGGCGTTCCCGTTTTGAACCGCGCAAGTCGAATTCCCAATCGCGTAAGCGCCCCGCTAATTCCGCTCGACGTCCCTTCGCCCGCGCGCCCTCCCGGGGTCTTCGTCTCGCCCGTATGCATCAACGCCTGCAAAAACGTGCCCGTCGTAAGAATAACCGCCTCCGCACGATACTCTGCCCCACCACCAACCCGCACCCCAACAATCCGCGCACCCTCCGACCCCTCGACTAAAATCTCTTCAACCACCTCTTGCCGCAACGAAAGGTTCGCCTGCTCTTCGACAATACGCTTAATCTCGGCCTGATAAAGCCGCTTGTCGGCCTGGGCCCGTGGGCTATGCATCGCCGGCCCCTTACGCCGATTGAGCATGCGAAACTGAATGCCGGTCGCGTCAATGGCCCGTCCCATCGCGCCGCCCAATGCATCGATTTCGCGAACAATTTGCCCTTTGCCCACGCCCCCAATGGCTGGGTTACAGCTCATCTGTCCAACCGTATCGCAGTTCGCAGTCAGCAACGCCGTCCGAGCCCCCATCCGCGCAGCCGCCAGCGCCGCCTCGGTACCCGCATGCCCGGCACCAATCACAATCACATCGTAGTCGTAAGTCGCTGTCGTCATGCGACTCAAGATATCGGACAACGCCCGCCAAGTGTGCCAGAAATTCGGGCGGGGAGGCTTTTTTTAAGATTCGCGATTCCTGAAGCCAAGAACGCCATGACCCCATAGCCAAACCATCCTGGTCCGACACATAAATATCCCATTCTCCACACCTAAAAATTCATGGTACGATACGGCTTCGGGAGAGGGCATCGAACGCACTATATTTCAGTAACAACACAGAACCACGACGCACACATTCTCTTTATAAAGGCACCCCAATATGAAACAACCACCGCTGGTAATACTCGCCGCCGCTTGTCTCATCGTTACCGCCGCTTTTTTGGCGCACGCCGAAGAACCGCAACCCATCGACAAAGGTCTTGCTGCTGATCTCAAGTTGCTGCAAGGTTCGTGGGAGTTGGTTCCCGGCGATCAAGACAAAGACCTATTAACCATTCGTAGCGTCAAAACCATTGAGGGAAACACTGAAACGCTCCGTCGATACAACATCGAAACGAACACGCTCACCGGCGAACATTCGGTCGAGTTCAAACTCACCAAGTCAGGAAACGTCCACGTCTTTACCTTCTACGGTGTGGGCGGAACCCCCGAACGGGGCATGTCCTACGTCTACAAAGTCGACGAAGAAAATTTCTGGGACATTCCAGGTCTCCTACGCGGCGACGACTACCAAAACTACCTACCGAAACCCACGCTATGGCATTGGAAGCGAGTTGTAGAAGACGACTCCGCTTCAATGTCCCCTGCGACAGAAGAGTGAGAGCACAGTCCCCATAGCCGGGCCATCCAGGCACGGTATACTCAAACCTGTTTTCGGATGTGAAATACTTGCCCCGTCCATTCTGCAAGGAGCTAAAGATGGCCAACTTCGAGGCGATATTCAACGACAGCTATGCAAGAGTGTTAAGCATGGATGGTGATAGCGATCTCTTTTTTAGCAAATTTTATGAAAAGTTTATGTCGACATCGCCAGAGGTCAGAGACAAATTCAAAAACACCGACATGAAAAGACAAAAAAAGATGCTGAAGCTGGCACTCTATCAAATGCTGAGTTTCTTTATGCACAAAAAATCGGCCGATTACATGCAGGGAATTGCAGAAAGTCACGCGAAGAAAGATAAAGACATCGCCCCGCATTTATATGAGCTTTGGCTAGATTCGTTAGTCGATACGGTAAAAGAGCTAGATCCAAAATTTGACCCAGATGTAGGGTTAGCCTGGAAATCGGTCATGAGCATGGGAATCACTTACATGAAAGATAGGTACGACCGAGACAAAGCAGCTCCATCGAGTTAAAAAAGTGAAGAGCCCCTACAGATCAGGAGAACCGCAAAGTCCTTTTCCACGAACAGATTGCAACTCCAGCCCGTAGGAGCTTGCATCAGGGGGGCTTTCATAGAAGTTCTCCTGTCTGCCGAAGGCGATTCCTTGCGTTACGAGGTGTCGGAAAGGAGCGAAGGAGGTTGGTCGCCGCGAAAAGAGGCTAACACGGACTTATGGAGAAATTCGAAGACCGATTGGCCATGTATGCGTACAGGTGGCGATTGCAGTCCATGTGCGTTCCAGCCACCGTTGGCCTGCTTCACTGCGGGATCCCTGCGTTACCTTTCAATCAAGGACTACCAAACGAATCGCTTGCTCGGCAATGTTAATAGAAACACGGCCAGGGTAACTCCTGGCCGTGCCGAGCCGCAGACCCTGAGAAAGGCCTGATGGACTGTTCAAGTCCGGATGGACTTAACGCCTTCTATTAAGAGAACAAACCCCCAATCCGGCGATACCCAGCAATAGCAACGTGCTCGGTTCGGGGACTTCACTTAGTAAAAGTGTCGTTTCCCCCCGGCCTGCGTGGAAGGCGAAGCCACCGCCGCTTCCATAGGCCCAGGAAATATCCATCGTCTTCGGGATCGTTGGAAAGGAGTAGTTGGCTCCAGCCTGGAGACCAGACAATTGCACGGTGCGCACTCCGGCACTCACGGTATTCGAGTCCACAGAGAGTGAATCAGCCAGCAAGGCGACCGGGCCACTGGTGCCGAGTTCCCACTCCTCGACGTCTGGTGCGAACGCCCCTCCCAAAGTAATAACCGAGTAGGTGGTTGGGCCGCCTGGATGTGTCAACGGTTCGAACCCTACACCAAACCAAACTGCTTCCGGCCCGGTCACTTCGAGCGAGACCGTATTCAAGACCGTGTCGATTGTCAGGTCGACCGTCATGTTTTGGCCCGCATTCGTGATCTGCGAACCAGTTATAATCGTGGCATTTGCAACGCCGCTGGCCAGACTTGCGACCAAAAGAAGAATCAAAATCACACTATACTGTCTCATAGCAAACACTCCATATCTAAGGACGCGGGCGATGTGCTGCCCGCTTTTTGAACTGCCTCCAACAAAATGTATTACTCGCTTATGCTACGTTGCATCGAACAAGTTGCGCCGATTCCAATAATTGAATCAAAAGGTGATTTCACCGCCACGCAGGAGATCAGTTTTCAGAAAAATTAAGCTTTTCTTCCTGTAAACGTTCTCGTTCAATCAAATAGCACCTCCCCCAGTACGCATAGTGGTGTCTCCAAGTTGCGATGTGACCTGCGCCGAGCCCGACGGTATGCCGGTTTCGAACGGACGCGAAAAACGTCTAGCAAAGAAATCCGCAAATGCTATACCAAAAGGCACAGCGAGCGGCCGAACGGATTGAGGTCGTCCAAAGAGGGTTGAGCCCAGCGAAAGAACTCGACAACGGCAAGCGAGACGGGAAACCCTCGTAGGGAAACTTGTACCGCAAACCGACAACGAGATTTCGAACCGCTAACAAAACCAGTCTTGGAATAGACCCGCCGAGCGGTAGAACATTAGACAACCTGGGTGTTAATCGCGTTAGAGTTTTTGACGTAGCAACCAAACATACAAAATCTTACGGCGCTAAACTCTACCAACATAACCGCGTTATAGCGAACCATAAAAGTTGAGTCAACTGTTTGCAATCAATAATCAATAGATTCATTGCCAAGTTCACACAGTCGTGAGTAGGCGACTTCCTAAGTGTGCGGATACGCACACTTCGCCGCGCTCATCGGCTCACAAAACGTGAAGCCATGCCAAGTGACAGCAACGCAGATTCAGAAGACTGCGTTTATGTCTTAGCCGATTTGGACGGCGATGGCATTCTTCAACCCAACGAACGCTTACTACGAGAAGTCCTCTCCGGCTCCAGCAGCCTAGATCTGGAATTCGGTTTAGGCTTGGGCACCTCGGCGATGGTTGAAGTCCTTTGGCCCAGCGGTCGTCGTGAGCAATTGATCGTTTCAGCAGACCAATTTCTCGCGCTCACCGAGTTGCTGGGCGACTTCGATCAGGACGGGGATGTTGATTCTGCCGACTTGGCCAATTGGCAGGTCGGCTTCGGCATGTCATCCGGAGCGCTGCACACCAACGGAGATACTGACCAAGATGGAGATGTCGACGGAGTCGATTTTCTCAATTGGCAACGCAATATAGGCAAATCAACGCTCTCGAGTTTGCCTTCGGCTGCCACAGCGGTTCCCGAGCCAACCACCCTTACCCTAGTCCTGCTGACATGCTTGTGGCCCCAAAGATTCCGCACGCACGTCCCAAGAAAACGTCTATAGCCGGGCCATCCTGGTCCGAAATACCCTTCCATCGATTAAGCCTCCCCACCTGCTAGCGAACCTAGACCCTCGCATTTTCGTATCAAACGAGGCTGCGTTAGTCGTTGGCCAGCCCTCTGCGAGGCTGTACAATCAATCGCTTGGTCGCGAAATCAACACAGAGTTGGAGGAAAATCGTCGTGAGACGTCATCGAAAAAATTGGCTGGCACTTCTTGTCCTTGAAAGTCTCTTTCTTGTGGCGCTGCTCTACACAGCCGCCCCAGCCGAGCCTGGCTTGTTCGGCATGGGCAGCAAAACCTTGGGCGGCCGTTTCACTTGGTCCGACGAAGTCGTCTATCAAAACTGGCGAATTCAAAAAAGTGCGGTGATCGGACACTACCGTCTGATTACCCCCGATGATCGGCGTTATGCCTTCGGCACGTTCGAACATTGCCTCGAAGAGCTAGAAACAGTGAAAACCGAGAAGCAGCTCGCCCCGCTTCCCAAAGAAGTCGTGATCGTCGTTCACGGTCTGGGAGCCAGTCGGCAGTGGATGGACAGCTTGTCTGAGTACATTCAAGACGAGGGCAACACCGCAGTCGTCAACGTCGGATACCCCTCGACAATGAACGACATCGGCGACCACGCACACTCCCTCGCCAACGTCATTCACCATCTCGAAGGCGTCGAGACCATCAGCTTCGTGGCTCACAGCATGGGCAACGTCGTCATTCGGCATTGCCTCAACGATCTCGCCTCGTTGCCAGCGTCTCAGCAGCCGCAAATTACCTATAAGCGATTTGTCATGATCGCGCCCCCGAATCATGGCGCCTCGGTAGCCGACAAATTTGCCGACAACAAGCTTGCCCAACTCTTTGGAGGCGAAGCCGTGCAGCAGTTGGCGCCAGGCAAAGGTTGGCAATCGCTAGAGCAACGTCTCGCCACGCCCAGCTTTGATTTTGGAATCATCGTAGGCGGCACTGGCGATGACGAAGGATACCTCCCCATGATCCCAGGCGACGACGACATGCTGCTCTCCGTCGACACGTCGAGGCTCGTCGGCGCTGCCGATTTTGCCCAAGTCAAAGGCATCCACCAAACCCTGCCCAAGAACGAGCAAGTCCAGCAATACACCTTGCGCTTTTTGCAGAAGGGCTACTTTGTCTCACCCCGCGCCAAACGCCCCATCACCGAGGTCGCTGCGCAACCAGTTGGGCAAAAATAGCTCGCCGAATAGAATCGGTTCACCGTCTTGGATTCACCACAGAGACACGGGGGACACAGAGGAATAAATCACCGAATGCTCTGCCATCACGACTAATGCAGGGCCCCAGATTTTTTGCTGTGGCAAGCCGAGAATTCTATTTACTTTCTCCGTGCCCGCCGTGACTCCGTGGTTTCTACTCGGACGGCCTTCGCTGAAAAATCGGAGTTCTTTTCGACTAGTTCCTTATCGCCGCCGCGTCGGCTTCGCACCGATTAACTCCGGAAACTCTTCTGGCGTAAGCCGATCACCAACCTTGATTGAAGAGGTTTTCCGAGCGAAGGACGGTGCAGCACACTGGCTGCAATTGGGAAACGACAGACAGCAAAGGGCCGACACAAATCGTGTGGTCTTCAAATGGGGCTTCAGGTAGTGCGAACGCCCCACCTCGGGATACACCGTCTGTTGGCAAAGCTTCGGACGCAAGTCGCCTAAGCAATTCGCGTTGATCCCCGTCACCCCAATCGCTGGACGCCCGGTCCAGGAGGTCTTGGGCCACTTTTTCAGCGTCTTGTCGTGGCAATTACGGGTGATTAGTATCTTCTCTGCTGCAACAAAAGCTTGCCCATAGCGGTGCCCTGGGATCATCGTATCGTTATCAAACGCACCCGAAATAATCGCGGCACGCAAGTTCGGTCGTTCCACCGGCTTAGCGCCCGCCAGCGTAAGGCCCTTCAAACAGCCCCCGCCAAGATAATGCAGCGCTGCAGCAGCACTGATCGCCCCATAACTATGCCCAGAAACCATCACTCGCTGTGACAGACTCATTCGATCGACCAACTTGGCCATATAGTAGCCTTGATAATCGGAGTAGACATATTTAATACGCAAATTCTTTTTGATCATTTCTCGAACGCGAAGCCTTTCGGTCTTATAAACCCGCTCCGCCGGCCACGACCAGAAAACAAGCCGCTTCCTCCCAGGACAACACCGCATCTTTTCGTAGATTAGCCAACACGATTTCATCGCGTTCTTATGATTGAGACTATTCCCATGCGAATAAAATAACGTGGGCATCGACGCTTCTTGCGCAATAAACGATTCCACGCTCTCCTTCACCCAGCAGCAACGGCACCGGTCCCATCGTTTGAATCGAATACAGTTGAATCCCGCGTCGAGATTGCTGCACCGTGGCGCACAACGGGTATTCACCAGCCAAAGCTCTGGCAATTCGTGGCAACAGCGGAGGCAGCAATTCCACAGGTTGCACTCATCACATTCATCACGAGTGCAGTACTGAGCCGCAGCCACCGTGGGATAGACAGCCAACAAGGCGAGAATCACTACGGTCAAACGCAGTAGACCACCAGATAACAAAGCGCGCACCAAGGAGCCGTTCATAGATTCCAATTCCTACGACTTCGGGGGAGGGGGGGGGAGGGAGTTCAGGCAGGAAGGCGTCGCTGATCCAATGGTCGTTCTCTTACCAACAGTCAATAGACCGCACGCCTGTACAAGGGTACGTCACGTTGCGAAAACACAACGCCCCCAGGGGAAAAAAGTTGTAAAAAAACAACGCCCGCCAAAGATAAAACCGGCACAGACGTTACAGGCATAACTAGAAGACGCTCTAACGCCTTAACTACATTAGCCGCATGGCGCTAGCCACGGTTTTTTGAGCACCCGGCAAGATTTTTTTAACTCGCGCCTCGCGCCTCGCGCCTAATAACTAGCGCCTAATAACCATCGCCTTAAGAATTGCCAAAAAGGCATCAATTTGCTCATCCGTGCCGACGGTAATCCGCAGCCCATCGCCCCAGTCGCCGAACTCGAGATAGCGAATCAACACGCCCTCCGCTTTCAGACGCTGATAAAGCTGCTCCGACGGGTGGCTAGGGTGCCGACACCAAACAAAATTCGCCTGCGACTCGACACACTCGAAACCAAGCGTCTTGAGCTGCTCCGCAAGTTTTGAACGCGTCGAAAGCACCGCGGCGCGAGTTTGCTCGAACCAAGCCTGATCGTCAATCGCGGCGGTTGCACCCGCGATCGAGAGTGCATCGCAATTGTACGAATCTTTCACTTTGGAAAGCTCTCGAATAACTTGGGGTTGTGCAATCAAAAAACCGAATCGTAGCCCGGCTAGTGCATACGATTTGCTAAGCGTTCGCGTGACCATAATTTTTTCGTTTGCCGCCACCAACCCAAGGCAGTCGGTCTCTGCAAAGTCGGCATACGCTTCGTCCACCAGCAAAGGGCAGGGCAGGGCGTCGGCGATGCGTGCCACCTTGTCGGGCGGAATAACTGTGCCCGAAGGGCTATTCGGGTTGGCCAAATAGGCGAGTCGTAGCTTGTCGCAGTGCTTGGCAAAATCCTCGCCCAACGACCAGTCAGCTTGGTAGTCGACCACGTGGCACTTCGCCCCCTGAATCTCGGCCAAAGTCTGATAGAGCGTGTAGCTAGGACGAGAAAATCGAACATGATCGCCCGCATCGACAAAAGCGCGCGTGACAATCGTAAGAATATCGTCGCTGCCGTTGCCGCAAAGAATCCAATCCGGCTCAACGCCATACAACTCCGCAGCCCGAATACGAAAGGCGGTCGCCGTCGAGTCTGGGTATTTTTGCAGACCGGCCTGCACCGCCCGTCCAATGGCTGCCCGCACTTTTGCCGAACAGGGATAAGGATTCTCATTAGTATTCAGCTTAATAAACTTGCCACCCTGCGGCTGTTCACCCGGAACATAGCCCGCCATCGCAGCAATGTTAGATCGAAAGAAATTCATAGAACGTTATCTTTATCGGTAATGGGCAAAGTCATTGGGTTGCTTAAAAATCTCTCGCAAAGGCGCAGAGACAGCAGAGTAAATTGAATCAACCGAACACGACCTTCCAACAGTCAGCATTTTGATATTTACTAGTTTTTAGTTCCCAACACTTTTTCTCTGCCGTCTCTGCGGCTCTGCGTGATTCACATTACTTTCTACTTTCTTTGCGCCTTTGCGAGAGACATTCGTTTCTGCCCCTGGTCCTACGAACGACAGCTCAACATTACGGTTCATCTCGTGTTCGAATTCGCACACTCGCCGCATGGGCGGTCAAGCTTTCTTTGGTGGCCATCAACACAATATCATCAGCCACCGACTCAAGGCCTTCTTGGTTAAACTGAATCACACTGCCCGAACGCAAAAAATCGTTCGACGAGAGTCCGCTCGCGAAACGGGCCGTGGCTCCCGTGGGCAACACATGCGAAGGGCCTGCCGCATAGTCGCCAACCGCCACAGGGCTGTAGGGCCCGACAAAAATGGCTCCCGCGTGTCGAATGGCCTCGACCATGTCCTCGCCCTCGTCGCAAGAAATCTGCAAGTGCTCTGGCGCTAGTTGATTGGTTAACTCAGCGGCCTCATCACGGTCGGCAACCACGATAATCGCGCCAAACTCTTCAAGCGACTGGCGGGCTAAGTCACCACGCTCGAGCCCTGCGAGTTGTCCAGTTATCTCTGCAGCCACTCGATTTGCCAACGATTCATCCCAGGTAATCAAGACACTCGAGCCAGGTGCATGTTCGGCTTGGGTGATGAGTTCTGCCGCAACAAAATCAGCCCGCGAACTTTCGTCGGCTATCACCACCACCTCGCTAGGGCCGGCAATCGAATCGATGTCCACCGTCCCAAAGACGTGCTTCTTGGCCAATGCCACGAACAAATTGCCCGGGCCAACAATTTTGTCGACCTTCGGCAAACCGGCAACGCCGTAAGCCATAGCCGCCACCGCTTGGGCACCGCCGATGCGATAAACTTCGGTGATGCCAAGTTCGTGGCAGGTAGCCAGCATGTCTTGGTTGTAAGAACCGAACGCCGTCGGTGGCGCCACGACCACAATCTGCTCCACACCCGCCGCCTGGGCTGGCACCGCCGTCATCAACACGGTCGACGGGTAAGCCGCCGCCCCGCCAGGCACACAAACTCCAATACGCTCGAGAGGCAAATAGCGATGCCGTAGATACCCTCCCTCAGGAATCTCGACGGTCACTTCGGTGTGAAGTATCGCTTTTTGAAACCGAAGAATATTTCCTCGAATCCGTCGAACGGTCTCAAGAAATTCCGAATCAGCAGCGTCATGGGCAGCGATAAGTTCTTGGGCTGAAACGCGTAGGGTCGCCGGCGCGATTTCCGCACCGTCGAGTTTTGACGTGTAATCTAAAACGGCGGCAAGCCCCTGCTGCCGTACATCACCACAAATTCGCTCCACCGTTTGCACGGGCGAAAGCGCCTCGCCAAAAACCTCGATTGTCTTCTTTCGCCCCGCTTCGCTCACCACGTCGCCCTCAGGAGAAAGCTTCGCCCGTAGCCGAGCAATTTGCTCGGCGGCCCCAGGATCGCTCGTATCAATGCGTTGAATGTTCACTTCAGCGGGCATAAGAGATTTCAATCGTTGTCGCAAAACGGCTAGTGGTTTACAATTTTTCTGAATGAGGGGAACCCCCATTGTTCCCGGTCGACTACGAAAATAAAAGTCGGTAGTTCCAAATTTTGGAAATGCCCAACAGTACATGGCACAAGTTTTACGCCGAAGGCGTTGCACAACGTAGCCCAGGGTCGCGAACAAAGTGAGCGCATCCTGGGTTTAGAGTGCCAAAAAAAACTTACCCTGAAGGGGTTACACAAACAAAATCCGAGATGGCTCAATTTGTGGAACCCCTTCAGGGTTCTTCTCTCTTCAACCAACAGGTACCCAGGGTGGCGCGGCTTCGCCGCTTACCCTGGGCTACGATGGGTAACCCCGTTGGGGTATTAGCCTTGCGGCGATTGTCTCAGAGTGATCGAACCTGGAACTACTGAAGCAAGAGGATGATGCACACCACAGTGAATGGCATCCAATTGAGCCATTCCGCAATTTTTCTATTCTTCATTATATCAGCGTAAATCCGCGTTTATCTGTGGTTCCCTTTTTTCCAACCTATCCACCCCGGAAAACGATCTCGCGGAACGAGGTCCATTCGCTTGGCGTGGGGTGATGGTCTTCGTTGCATACCAAATTCGTGATCCATTGGTCGGTGCGGCGAAGCCGGTTGGAGAGTTGCGACAGACTGTTGAGGGCCAGCTTAAAGGCAATTGGGTTCTTGCGGACGCAAAGCCGGTCGTAGTCTTCTCGCGACAAACAAAGTAACTCCATGTCGGTCAACGCAATCACGTCGGCAGAATGCGGTGCCTCGTGAAAAAACGACATCTCGCCAAACTGAATACCAGGGCCCAACTCGTCCAAATTCACTTGGCACCCGGCCTCCGTACGGCACGTCACTTGGCAGTTTCCGGCAAGAATAAACCACAGATTTTGCACCAGGTTTCCCTGGCGAATAATAAACTCCCCTCGCTTCACCTCTACCTGTTTGGCCATGCCGAGCGCTTCTTTACGCTCTTGGTCACACATGCCCGAGAAAATTGGCAAATTGGCTAACGCCCCGTTCGACATCATTGGAACCTCGAAAAATATAATGCTAAAGTTGAACGTAATAAATTTAGAAAATTGCCACAGAGTACACAGAGATCACGGAGCTTTGTTTCCTATTGCATGCCCAAAAAAACATCCCTCCTTTATCTCGGTGTTCTCTGTGGCTAAATCAATTGCCATTCGTAATCACGTAATACCGCCCAACACGGTCGCTCGACCGACGCGACCGATGCCAAGCATAAAGGCGGCCGTCCGCAGGCTCACATCGTGTTCATGCGACAGTCCCCAAACTTCCTCAAAAGCAGAGGTGAGCACCCGATCGAGTTCTTGGCGAACGCGATCAAGACCCCATTGGTAATATTGCCGATTCTGTACCCATTCGAAGTAACTGACCGTCACACCACCCGCGTTGGCCAAAATATCGGGCAATACCAACACGCCGCGGTCGTTGAGCAATGCGTCAGCGTCTGGGCGAATCGGGGCATTGGCGGCTTCAATAATCAACGGGGCCTTAATACGCTCGGCATTGTCGGCGTGAATCACACCACCCAGTGCAGCGGGAACAAGTAAATCGACATCCAGCTCCAGCAGTTCTTCGTTCGAAATCTTCTCGGCCTCAGGATAGCCCTCCAGCGAACGCTTATGCTGGTTGGCGTAGCGGATCGCTTCGAGCACTTGGATGCCCTCTTCGCGATAGTAGCCACCGCTAAGGTCGCTGATGGCCACGATCCGACATTCTGCGTCATGCAAAAATTTGGCGGCATGCGAACCGACGTTGCCAAAGCCTTGCAGCGCCACACGAGTTTCTTTCGGCTTGCGTCCCAGACGACCAAGCGTTTTTATCGCGATAATACCCACCCCACGGCCGGTTGCCTCTTCGCGACCGGGGATCCCATAGTGTTCGACCGGCTTCCCCGTAACAATCCCAGGGCCAAAGCCGTGGTACTTGTTGTACTGGTTCATAATCCAGGCCATCACTTCGGCGTTGGTTCCCATGTCGGGAGCCGGAATATCGGTGTCGGGGCCAATCACATCATGAATTTCGTCAATAAACTTGCGAGTAATACGCTCCAACTCACGCGTACTTAAACTGCGCGCGTCGACCGCGATCCCCCCCTTCGCGCCACCGTAGGGGATGTTTACCACCGCAGTTTTCCACGTCATGAGCGAAGCCAGGCCGCGTACTTCGTCGAGGTCGACTTCGGGGTGAAAACGAAGCCCCCCTTTCATGGGCCCACGCGCATTGTTGTGTTGAACGCGATAGCCGAGTAGCGTCTGCAGATCGCCGTTGTCCATCTCGATGGCAATCTGCACTTGGACTTCGCGTTTGGGCGTCAGCAGCAGCGCACGCATGTTTTCAGTCAACTCAAGTTGATCCGCTGCTCGATTAAAATAGAGCTTGACCGCTTCAGACGATTTCATGATATCCTGAGGGCTAAACGCCGCTGGCAACACCCCCTGACAACGACCGGGTGACAACCTCGATAATAGGCCTTGCGGCAGCAACTCACAAGCACGACTCTGTAATACGGCTTACACGAGGCGGTGCTAAAAACTGAAATCTTGCCATGCCCGATGCCCCCTTGAAAATTGACGTAAATTCGCCGAACTCCGCGGATCGTCCGAAGCGTCGGAGCCGCGGACCGGGTGTCATCACCATCGGGGTAGCCATCGCTGTAGGTCTTGCCATGCTTGTTACCGTGGTTCTCCTTCGCAGCAACAGAAATCAATCGGCAAACGAGTCGACTTTGGCCTCGAACCAAGCTGACGCGCCGATAGCTAGTGAGACCCCTGAGCCCCTTGCTGGGTTCGCTAAAAAAGATTCGGCTGCCACTCTTGGTGTGGTTGACGACGATGGCAAAACGCTGTGGATCTCTCCCACCACTGGCCCCCCCCTCGACATGAGGTATGTCCCGCTTGGAACCAAGTTGATCTTGCACATTCGACCCGCAGCGCTGCTTTCTCACCCCGAGGGCGAGAAGGTGCTCGCTGCCCTGGGACCTTGGGGTGAGTGGGCAATTGACCAAGTCGAATATTTCAGCGGGGCAAAACCTCAGGAGCTCTCCTCGTTGCTCATTGCGATTCATCCCCACAAGGATGGTGGACTGGTGTATACGCTACGCCTACAGCTTGTCGAACCTTGGACCGACGAGCAGCTTGCCCAGCGATTGCCTCATAGTCTCGCAACGCTCTATGCCCAACAGCCCTGCCGAACAGTTGGCGAGCAGGTTTGTTTTTTGCCAAAAGGCGAAGCAGGCAGCACTCTGATCGTTTGTGCTGCTAATGAGGTGGAAGAACGGATTGCACAGGGAGCAAGTCCGCCACCTTTTTCCCGCGACATGCAACGGCTCGTTGATCACACCGATGCCGATCGTATCGCGACGTTACTTTTCTCCAACAAATTCTTGCAAGCGAGCGGCCATTCGCTTTTGCATCGAACAGCAAAGCCCATGGAAGTCGCCTTGCAACAGTTAGTCGGAGACGAAACGACAGCGATTGCACTGAGTACCCACTGGGACGAGAACTTTTTCTTAGAATTACAGTCAACCATCACTCTAAGCAGCCAGCCGCATCGATTCCTGAAAGCCGTCGCACAGCGCCTGGCACACTTGCCCGTGGAACTGGAAGATACGATAGACAACAGCTCGCTCCATTCTTACGGCCAAGAAGTACTAAACCGTTTTCCTGCCATGTTGGGTCAGTTAAGCAACCACACGCGGGTAGGTAGCGAGCAGGGTATCAGCATGGCCCGTTGCTATTTGCCCAGTGTTGCAGGGCATAATTTGTTCACTGCCGCAGAATTGATGCTCCTTGGTTTTCGAGAGAAGGGGCAGGCCAACCGCCTTGATTCGTCTGGGCCAACACCGCCCCAATCTATTGCCGAGTTGCTCGATCGCCCCACCACACTGTCATTCCCCAAGGAAACCTTACAGAAGGCCCTCGAAATACTCTCCGAAGATATGGGAGTGCCCATCGAAATCCGTGGGCGTGACCTACAATTAGAAGGGATTACCAAGAACCAGTCATTCGCGATCAACCTGCGCGATCGACCGGCGGTAGACATTTTGTTAGCCGTCCTACAATTGGCGAACCCCGACCGCACGGCGACCGGCCCCGCCGATCCTAAGCAAAAGCTCGTCTACATGATTCGCAAGCCAGCAGACGACCAACCCGGTGCGATCATCGTGACAACGCGTTCAGCGGCGAAAAAAAGGGGAGAAACGCTGCCCGACGTTTTTTGAAGCGTTTTCAAAATGCCAGAAAAGTACCCCACGGCCGGAGATTTTCGTGCCAAAAGTGGGTTTTGAAACCGGCTGTAGAACATCGGGGCGGTGATCAACTATACTGGAACACGGAACATTGGCGGTCGGCGCCTCGAATTTGCGAGGCCCTCGTCACCCGAGAAGCGGACGAGCTTTGGCTCGGTGAAAATACGTGGAACTCTTTAAGATCACTTGTGTCACTTGCCAGGCCAAGCTCTCGGTGCGCAACCAATCGCTGATTGGCCAGATCGTCGCCTGCCCACGCTGCGACAGCATGGTGCAAGTCGAGCCTCCCGCCGAAGCAGCCGCGACCTTGCCACCCCAACCCGCCGATCCTGCGCCCATCCAGCCGACTCGCATATCGCAAACAACTGCTTCGCCCGCCGAACTTTCAATCGCTTCCGCAGTCATCGAGCAAGAAGAGATCGCCCTTCCACCGGAAGTACCGCAAGTAAGTCCCTCGATTGCAAAATACAAATTGTTGATTTGGACATTAGGGGCGTTTACCGCTGGCGCAGCATTGGCCGGAGCGGTTGTTTTATTCCGCGGTGATTCGAATCAAACGGTTCAAACAGCCGCCGCGATTCCGGTGCAAGATAAAATAGAGTCCACGACTTCGCCCATGGTGCCAATCGCCGAGACACCTCGCGATTTCACGAGCATCGAAGTCACACCCATCACAGTCGATCGCACGCCGATAGCCAACCCAGTCGTGCCTGCCGAAGAGAAGCAAGCAACCGCGGTTGAAATACCAGACGAACCAACCCTCGATCCAAAACCACAGCCCACGGCAAGAGTTGCCTTGCGGTTCGACCCGCTCGACTTCGACCCCGAAAATCTTGATCTGTCAACGATTCAGTCCGCCGGCAATGAATCGGCTTCCGAGCCAACCAACGAGGCACCACTCGAAGCTGACATTTCGCAAGAAAAACCGTTGCCCTCGACGTTGCCCAACGTGCGACGCGACCCAGATCAGACCTTTTCCCCCGCCGTGGCAGAGGAACAACTCGCGCAGCGCTTCCCTGCCTTGAAGGTAAAACAGATCCCGCTGGGCGATTTTCTTGCGCTGGTTTCTCGACTTGCCGCGGTGCCCGTGAGTATTGCCCCCGAGCACTTACAGATGGTGGGGATCACCGCCCGACGATCGGTTTCGCTCGACGCAACCGACGTCGACCTCAACGAAGCCTTACGCGCGGTACTCGACCCTCTGCACCTGGAGCATCTGGTCGAAGGCCCCTTGGTGCGGGTCGTTCGCAAAGAGAGTTCAAAATTCCGCGATGTAAACTACCCACTCGACGATCTGGCTTCGGCTACCAGTGTCACGCAGATCGCCACTTGGATCGAAAAACTCATTGCCCCCACCCAGTGGCAGGCAGTCGGTGGGGCAGGCACGCTACGAGAAGAACCCGACGCTCTCGACATCCGACAGACGCAGCAGATTCAGTATCAAGTATTGATCTTTCTCGAGCGTTATCGTTTGGCCAACGGACTCGCGCCGCGAAGCCGATTTCCAGTCAAACAACTCGCCGCAGCATCCGCCCACTCCCTACTCGTTGCGCGCCTAAAAGCACCAGCCACATTTACTTTTTCGCGATATACCCCGCTTCGAGATGTCGTCCTGTATTGGCAAAGTGAACTGGGCGTTCCCATCTTGGTTGATTGGCCGGCGCTCGCCGAAGTCGAGGCATGGCCACAAACTCGAATCGCTTGTTCCGCTATCGACAAACCTTGGCACGATGCGCTTAACGAAATTCTGGAACCCCTGGGGCTCGGCTGGCGAGCCGTCGCCGGGGAGATGCTTGAGATCACCACTCTACAAAAAGTATTCACCCAACCCCAATTAGAACTCTACTCACTTTCGCGCGCCCCCGACGCCGGTGCCGATCGACTACTGGCAGAGCTAGCCGCGATTGCCACAACCCAATCGCCCGACGACGCACCCCTCGAAGGCACCGCCCTCCAGTTCGATTCAAGTGCCAACGTCGTGTTTGTGCGTCAGCCAGATGCCACACAACGCAAAGTCTACGACTGGCTGGTGAAAAATCGCCTACTGTTGACCGACTAATACGTTTACCCGTTGCAGGGTGCATGCTCGCGCTTGTCGTGAGCATGTCCGGGCAGAGGCCATACTGACGTTTCACGGGTGCCACTGTCCGGCTTGCCCGGCAGTGCGATGTGCGCACCAGGGTTCCACTGCTGGACAAGCCAGACAGTGGCACCCATCCCACAAAAAAATTAGCGCCTGTTAGCAGTTTACTTTTTTGCCAAGAAAATTCACCCATTGCCTAGCTTGCAATCCATCGCGGCAGCAATCTTCGCACAGCCAGCCATAGTTTCTTCGAATTGCTCGAAGGTCAGCGACTGATAGCCGTCGCTCAGTGCCTTTTCGGGATTCGGATGGACTTCGATAATCAGTCCGTCTGCCCCAGCCGCAATCCCCGCTCGCGACATGGCAGGCACCAAGTCGGTATGCCCCGTGCCGTGGCTCGGATCAACGATCACCGGCAAATGCGACCTTGCCTGAACATAAGGCACCGTCGCCAGTGGGAGCGTGAAGCGAGTATGGGCTTCGTAAGTGCGAATGCCCCGTTCGCAGAGCATCACATTCTGGTTGCCACCATCGAGAATATATTCAGCCGCCAACAACCATTCGTCGATCGTTGCGCTGGGGCCCCGTTTCAAGAGTACCGCTCGGTGCGACTTACCCACCGCTTCGAGCAAACGGTAGTTTTGCATATTGCGAGCCCCAATCTGCAACACCTCAGCATATTCAGCCACTAATTCAACATCGTCGGGCGAGACCACTTCGGTGACAATCGCCAAACCCGTTTGATTCCTCGCTTCTGCCAACAGCTTGAGCCCCTCTTCTTTCATCCCCTGGAAACTGTAAGGGCTGGTGCGAGGTTTGAACGCGCCACCACGGAGGGCCGTTGCGCCAGCGGCCTTCACCGCATGGGCCGCTGCCAAAAGCTGCTCTTCGCTTTCGACCGAGCAGGGCCCCGCGATCACTCCGATTTGCCCATTCCCCACCACTAAGCTGCCCGCCGTGACCACGGTGTTATCAGGACGTACTTCACGACTTGCCAATTTGTAAGGCGCAACAATCGAGTGCACCTCGTCCACTCCAGGGCCACTCTCCAAAGAACGAATCCCTGCCACGCGCTCTTCTCCGACCGCAGCGATGACCGTTCGTTCGGTGCCTTCGATGATGGTCGCCTTAAGGCCCAACGCCTCGACGCTTTTCACGATTTGCTGGATGTCCTCTGGCGATGCCGTGTGTTTCATGACGATAATCATCGGTTTTCTCTCCAGGAAAGGGTTGCGCTTCGGTTTTATAAGTCGGACGTCTGTGTGTTGAAAGATCAAAACGAAAAAAGCCCCGAGTACCATGCGGTGCTCGGGGCTTGCCAAAGTCAGAAATGTTTAACGTTTGCTACACACTTCCCCTGGTCCCGGCACCGCTCCGAAAGAAGCGGGCGCTAGTAAAGCTAAACCAGAAAAAATAGTTGCGAACTGCGTCCATGTCTCCATTCTTGGCATGCCGTGGCGCGAAGGCAAGCAATTGTTTTGAAAAATCGGGATAAACGTCGGTGGATGATAGCGCAAAAGGAATTCTAGCTTTAATTTGGTCTCCGCTTTAGATAGACCGTGGTAATAAATACCCACCCCCATAAGACAATCGCACTGGGCTCTGGGATGATAATAGCTCCGTTAGGACGTGGTATGAAATCAAGAAAGTTCATCGAGCTAGGGTCTGAGAGTCCAGTATTGTTCAACAATTCTTGCCCGCCTTTAACGACAAGATGACCGTAGACTGCAGATCGATTCGAGTCGAAAGCATAAATCGGGTTCGTCACATTTTCGTCGCTAATGTCGAACTTTACCGACCCTGTAATACCCTCGAAATTGCCGAATTCGACTAAGTTTGCGGGGATAATGATTCCGTTAAGTGTTGCGTTGGTCACCGCATTCAAATCAGAGAGAGCATTGTTATCAATCGCGTCGTCACTGATATCAATATCGACGTGGCTGATGTCGGGTTTGTTAAATCCCGTGAAGGTGTACTCGTAGTGAAATGTTCCATTGCCGTTGTCAGTAATCACCCAAGAAACTACGGCATCACCCCAATCGGCTAGATCCGTAGTCGTTAAACCTGGGTCAGTGACCGTTCGCGAACCAGTGAGTTCGCCGGCTGCAGAAGTGCCGTAAACCATCGCAGCGTCCGCTGGCTTTGCGAACACGGAGAACAGCAAGCAGAGAAGGAAAGTACGTTGAATGAGTGTAGAAGAGATACGCGATCTCAACATTCTCCTACACCGCTTATTACCAGACATGAGACTGCCCCCTGATTTAAGAAATCCTAAGTAGTCGATGCACGAAAAAGGCTTCTAAACTCATACTAGTTGGGTATCGGCCACATCAATCGCGTGTCTGCACGAAAGAGCAAGTTGACTCAGAGCCGTGCTGGCGCAAGTGTTACAGTCCGAACATTCGGTAGTGATTGAACGTCGGAGGGTGTGACTCGAATTGGAAGCGAGCGCGACTCTAGCCAAAACAAGGCAGACGGTGCGAGCCGAAATCCTGAGGTTAGAGAACCTTAAGAAATGGATTCGGCATTAGCGACTTCCGAAACAGCGGCATCCCGCCAGTGAAACACCTTTGGGTAACGCGCACCCGAAGGCTCTGTGAGAACTAGTTTGTATTTTACAAGACCTGGCTAGTGGGTCAAGAAAATAGAGTTTTTTCTACAGAAGAGCAGGCATTGGCACTGCCGCCGCAGCCATTATTCGTGCCGTAAGGCCTCGATCGGATCGAGCCGCGCGGCTCGCATGGCTGGATAGACACCAAACCCTACGCCAACCATCACCGAGATGGCAAACGACAACGGAATCGACCAAGAAACCAACAGTGGCTCGACCGTGCGAATGATCTCGGGCAGCGCTTCCATCGGCTCAGGAAACCAGCGAAACAAAAGTGTTCGAATCCAAACCGAGAGAGGTCGACACAACAGCCCTGCTAGAATGCCAAGCGCCCCACCTGAGACCGCAAGCACCGTACTCTCGACTAAAAACTGTCGGGTGATATCGCGCCGCTTTGCTCCGAGTGCTCGTCGGATGCCAATTTCGTAAGTGCGTTCGGTCACCGTCGCGAGCATGATGTTCATAATGCCGATGCCGCCGACTACCAACGAAATTGCAGCGATCAGACCTAAGAAAAGCATAAACATCAGCCGCGTCGTACGTGCTTGCTGCAATAACTCCAGCGGGATGGTCACCCCGAAGTCGTTCATCGCATGGCCTTGCTCAATCGTGTTACGAACGATTTCCGCAGTGTTGAGCACATCTTTGCGCTGCTCGATTTGCAGCGTGATCTGGCTGACCTCGACCAAATCACGCTGAAAGCTTCCCGGTTTACGGACGATGGCCAAGTCGCCGTTTCTTCGCCAGAGTGTGGTGATCGGCGTATAAACGTCCTTCGAATAATCCTCAGCAGCCAACGAACCACCGATCCCCGCAGAAGGCGCACGCGACTTCATAATGCCAACCACGGTATAAAATTGATCGTCGGCCATCACCTTGGCGCCCAATGGTTCGCCATACGGAAAGAGTCTTGTTGCGGTTTCTGCCGCCAATACGCAACAATTAATCTCTCCCTCGATATCGGCGTCCGAGATAAATCGACCGCGATCGATTTTTAATTGCGTGATCTCTGCGTAATCCGGTGTACAACCAACGAGCCGTCCCTCAAACGATCGGGTACCAAAACGAAACTCACTGGGAAGAATGCGAATAGGCAACGCCTTAGAAACCGTGGGGATGGTGGCTACTAAGCGGACATAATCATCACGCGTCAAGCCGTAACCGCCGTCGCCTACCTCTTTGGCAGGAGGTTTAATCGTGCGGACGAGAATGTTTCTTGCTCCTAAACTCGCAATTTGCTCCTCCGAAGCGCGACCGATCCCTTCGCCGATGGCCAAGAGCCAGATCACACTCGAGACGCCAATGAAAATACCTAGTACCGTCAGCGCGGATCGCAGGGGATGCATCAGCAGGCTCTTGATGCTCAGTTGCACGGTGCGAATCCAGTGTGCCACGGTTAATGCCTTTCGTCCGAGACAATCGAACCGTCGCGTAAAAAGATCGATCGCACGGTTTGTTCAGCCACGTCCGCTTCATGCGTGACAAGAATAATCGTTCGCCCTTCGTCGTTCAGTTTTCTAAGCAGTTCAAGAATCTCTGCCGATGTTTTGCTATCGAGATTACCCGTCGGTTCGTCGGCAAGCATGAACTGTGGGTCGTTCACCAAACTACGCGCGATCGCCACACGCTGCTGCTGACCACCCGAAAGCTGCGATGGACGATGGCTGAGCCGTGACTCTAGTCCCACCATCTTGGCCAGATCGAGACAACGCGCGCGCATCGCCGGCGAAAGTCGACCACTATAGTAAAGGGGCACCTCAATGTTTTCGACGACCGAGAGCGCCGGGAGTAGATTGTAAGATTGAAAGACAAATCCGATTCGCAAAGCACGAGTTTCTGAAAGCTGGTCGTCGTTCATCGACCCGACATCTTCACCACCCAACCAATAGTTTCCCGACGTCGGTTGATCGAGACACCCCAGAAGATTGAGCAACGTACTTTTGCCAGAACCCGAGGGGCCCATAATCGAGATGAAATCACCACGAGGGACGTCAAACGAAACATCGTGCAATGCTCGAACCGTCTCACTGGCAAGAACATAGTCCTTGCCAAGATGGTGAATACTGGCCGCCAACGCCGAATCAGCCTGCACTTTTTATCCTCCCGACCGCGATGCTCTTTTACCGGCGACCTTGCGCGGCGGACCAGATCGCTGAGGAACGGCCCGTTGACGCTCTTCAGGAGGTAAGTCTGGCAAATCAACGAGTTGCAGAAAACGACGCGGGTTCAACGCAACACGATCGGATACTTGCAAACCACTTTCAACGACAAAAAAATTGTCGTTGGTCGGGCCACACTCAATGGCCTTGGCTTGCCAACTTTTTCCGCTATAGACAAAACAATAAAACTGATCGCCGTGCGTGTAAACCGCCTGAACAGGAACCTGCATTGCATCAGGCACAACCGAACACCGAATGGTGACCGAGGCGGTCATTCCTGCCCGAAGGCGTAGATGGGTTTGATCGAGATCAATCGACGCCTTATATTCTTTGACATTTGCTCGCCACCAGTTAGCGGGCTCGGCATACTTATTGACTTTACTAACCGTGCCCCGTAATTCTAAGCCATCAAGACCTACAGGCACGATGACCGCCTCCATACCCTTCTTGACGTATTGCACCAGCGATTCGTTGATCGTGATTGCTACTTGCATGGCATCCGGATTGGGCATCCGTAAGATTTCTTGGCGTTCTCGAACCACCGCCCCTTCTTTGACAACAAATTCGCCTTCGCCATGATGGTTGCGTTCGTGCGCGTAGACCACCGTCCCACCACGCGGCGCAAGAATCATGCATCGGGTGATTTGTTTCTCGATGTCTTTCAACTTCTGGATATCTAAGCTTAAACTATTCTCAACCGCTTCCCATTTTGCTTTGGAAATCAGAACATCGCTCTCCAGTTGTTTTTCCATTTTCGCCCTGGTGAACTCGTCTAAAACTTTCAACTTGGTCTGGGCGGCCTCCAGTTCTTTTAAATACTTCTCTACAGCAAACTGGTCCGCTTCGAGTTGCAATTCGTTGACGTACCCCTTCGACGCCAGTTTCTTGCTATAGGCGAAATATTCCTTCGCACGATTTAAATTCTCTTCCGCTACAAAAATTTCGCTTTCAATCGTCTGCCGTTCCTGGATATAAGTGCCCTCGACGTATTCTTTCTGGGCAATGACTGCCGTCTCGTAGAGGTTGCGGGCCTCGATCACCACAGCTTCTGCCGTGTTCACCATGATCTGCTGCGAAGTACGCTCCGATTCCAAAGCCGAGGCATCGAGTTCCACAAGAAAGTCGCCTTCTTCAACCTGAGTCCCTTCGGCGATAATACGCAAAATCGCCACCCCCGGCGTGTTCTTCGTCTTTACCTTCGAGCGAATTTCGGTCACCCCCGAAGATAGAATCTCACCCCGCTCGGTGAGCTGATGGACAAAGTCACTACGGCTGACGGTATGCAAGATGGCATTCGTGCCCTCGGCTTGTTGACCCTGAGTGGACTGCCACCAATAGCCCACAGCCCCGATAGAAGCGACGAACAACACGAGCATTACCAATGTCGCTAAACTTGAAACACCCGAACCCGGAGTGCGAAAAGGCTTACAGCGGTAATGAGTAAATAGGTGGGGCATCATCGCTTCCTACAAAGCCAATGAAAGTTTGCTCAAGGGTTGGCGCTGCCTACAGTATATCAATCCTGTAAACAGGTGTCAGGGGACCAAGTGTCGGTCGTTGAATCGGAGAGAACGCATTTTTGTCAAAAACCGGCTCCGCCACAGGCGCCGGAAGCGGTTCTGCATTTTCTTCATGCTCGTCTGCGGTCGACCTGCCTGGTTCAATCACTTCGTGCGACAAAATTTCGACCGGCAAGGTTTTTTCAAGATCTTCGATCGAGAGCCCCATGTCCGCCGAATTATACGGCAAGTTCGCCAGATAGACTTGTCGCGGAACATTGTTTTCAATCAGCAGCCCGTCGTGCCCTAGCTCCATCACCCCTAGATCAAAATCGAGATTCGACCGCTGCACTTCGTAGTTCACCCAAACACTCAAAAAGTCGTTTTGTACGTTCAGCAAGTCCGACAGCGCTTGCACCAGATCGCGAGCTGTCGTGTTGCTTAGCTCGACGGCTTCTCCAGGCTTAGGGGGCTCATAAAGTCGAAGTTGCGTGAGGTCAACCTGAGCAATCGCCACATGAACCGCCGCTCGCCGTAGTTCGAAGTTGATCTCATTCAATCGAAGTTGTCGCAAAATATTGCGTAGCCCCAGGTAAACCGAATCTCGGAATTGATAGTAGCTACGGCGTGCCTGTTGATATTCGATCAACGATTGCCGATAAACATTGCGCTCGCCAAGCCGAGTCAGCGGGGCGTCGAACTCCAATCCTACCCGCAGACGACCTCGAGTATCGCGGAGACTAAACGGATTGTCCGTCGTGTTCCCAATATCACCACTGAATACAACGTCTAAATTACTCAACAAGTCGTTGGCATTAAAGAAAATGAGCCGCCACGCATCGACCAAAGCCGCACGCGCGTTCATCCAATCGCGTCGAAACGCGCTCGCAATTGCCAACGCTTGCGCAGGCGTTAGTTCAATAGGCTCGAATCGAATGCTTTCGAGGCGGATACCGGCCTGGGTGAGCGAAAGCTCTAGCAGTTGACCCGAGACGTTGGTCAGTATTCGAATCAAAGGATCAAGATTCTCCTCGCTCCGCTCACCGCGAACCGCTGCCAACGGTTCGAATGCACCCCAACTCTCTAAAAGCTGGGTTTCTAATTGCGCAAGCTCTTGCCGACGTTTTGCTACCCGCTCTTCAAAATGTTCAGCACTAAACAACTCGGGGTCGATATGCGTCTCTTCGACTTCAGGGCGCTCGACCAGACGCTGTAAGTCTTCGCTGCGCTCGGGAACAATCGCTTCCAGTTGCTCTAAATCTTGCTGAACGGCTGCTAATTGCTGCTCGAGATTTTTCTTAATCTGCTGGGAGTTGTCTAGAATCGAGGAGATTTTGTCTTTGATGTCATCTCGCACTGCCGCTAGTTCATCGCCGCTTACCAACTGGTCACGCAGACTGCGGAGCTGGTCGAGCGTCTCGTTCACTCGTTGCTGGAGTGCTGTTAATTTCGGGTCGAGCAAATTAAGCGGTTCCAGCGTCGAGTCAGAAACACGAATCTTCATTTCAGGCGGAACTCCCAAGTCGCGTTTGAAGTTTTCAAGGGTCGCCTCGTAGGAGGTTTCTGCCGTCAACAACTGACTTTGCGAGTTGTAGAGTGCCTGCTGCGCCAAATCGACCTGAAACCGATCGATACGCCCAGCTTCATAAGACGCTTGTAATTGCTGAACACTTTCGCGTAGCGCCGACACATTCGCATGTTGATTGCGCAATACTTGTTGCGTCTGTAATAAACCCAAATACCCCGCAGCTCCAGCCGCCCCAGCACCGCCCGTGATACCTCCGCCACCACCTTGACCAAAGAAATTCAAACCTCCGCCACCCAAACCACCAAACCCGCCGCCGCCGACACCGCTAAAACCTTCCAGACCCGCCCCGCCAAACACCCCGCCACGTCGCGAAGGCCCTGCGCCTGCATTCCGCCCGGTGACAATATTCAAATAAAAGCCACGTCGAAACCTTTCCATCTGTCGGACGTTGGCAAGCAGCGCTCGTTCAGAGATCGTCAGCCGCTCCAGCACACGCGTCCGACCCCCAGCCCGCAACAACGGCTGAACGAGCGAAAAATCGAGGATCGTATTACTCGAGTAGTCGTTAGAGCCGGCAAATTGCCAGACCAGTGAATTCGCAAAACCGGTCACCAATTCGCCACCCGTGGCATAAAGCTTGCGAGCACGGAAACCGGTACCTGGAGTTGCCGGATTCACTTCAAACAAACTCGACGCTCCGCCGGTGCCCGATCGATCTCGCCCATCTGCCGTGAATAAGAGATTCGAGTTACCGAAAAATTGCGTGTCGAAGCGAAACCGCTCGAACGACACATCGAGTGCCGAAAGATAGAGATTTTCAAGTTGCGATTGATAGCCGGGCGATTCAAGCAATGCCAATTGAACTGCCCCCGGCAAATCAAGAACCAATTCGCCCTTTTCGTTGGTCGGAAGATGTTCGTACCAACCCGGATTTTCGACAAACGGAGTTCGGGACAAACACTTCCAACATTTTGAACCCTTTTTGCAATCGACGCAGTTCATCAGTCGATGCGAAGCCGGATCATCCGGCGGCATTGGCTCGCAATCTGGGCGGTTCGGGTCGTACATCCGCGAACGAGG
The DNA here is from genome assembly GCA_029259945.1 of Planctomycetota bacterium. GTDB lineage: Bacteria > Planctomycetota > Planctomycetia > Pirellulales > Lacipirellulaceae > Bythopirellula. Next base: position 96,794 of record JAJDEF010000043.1, on the reverse strand, counting down.
GTCGACCTGGATGCGAAATTGCCCCGGATCAGAACCAACCACGACGGCTTTTTGATCGACCAGACAATTCACTTCTCGATCGGCCTGCTTGCGGTAATACGTCCTGTCTCGCTTACACCCAATCGTGAGTGCGCAAGCAAGCAGGAGAACCCAGAAAGAGAATTTCCGTCGAGTAAAAAGAAGAAAGACGTTCACGCCGCTTCCTCCTTGTAAGCAGAGACGGCGAGCCGTTCATCGCCCAGTTGCGAATCAAGCCGCGCAACGATCGCTTCCAGTACCGTTTTCCCGTTCAGCGCAAGTTGCCACACACGACGGCGGCGATCCTCCGCCGAGGGTTGTCCCACAATAAGGCCCTTGCCTTGTAAACGTTCAACCATCGTGCTCACTTGTGCTGGCGATAGGCCCAGTCGCTCTCCTAATGCCTTTTGGTTGAGTAGCTCGCAGGTTTGTTTCGCAGAGCTCTTGTCCTGAAAATCAGTCCGTAGCTGCCATAGCAACCGAAACTCCGATTCGGTTAGACCAAACAAGCTTGCTTGCACTGCAAGCTGTCGAGCAGTCCTGCGAGCTGCCGCCACCATCTGACAAGCAGCATCAATCTGCGCAACCGTCGCGCCGACCGAATCCCCCGAATTTCCTTCCAGGGGTAGCACCAATGGCGGACTTGGTTCTTGCATAGCATCCAGAAGAGAGAAGAGAGTGCATGCTCGCACTGCGTGCCGCGCAGCGCACAGTGATCCATTAAATACTTCGGAACCGAATCATTCAGACTTGAACGATTATCAGAAGCCGGTGTAGTTCACCTTCTCGAGCAAGGGCCTCAACACGGCTGGAAAGACGGGTGCCACTGTCTGGCTTGTCCAGCAGTGTGAGGCGGGTACCAGGATTCCACTGCTGGACAAGCCAGGCAGTGGCACCCAATTCAGGTGGCTCGTCCCACAAGACTCCTCGCAGCTCGCCTTCAGTAGCCTGACAGGTTAGTTGACGCTCCCGCACACCTAGCCGTAGAATTGCTGGTCTTACTCGTGCCTCTAGTACTCCACGTCCTGTATAGCGTTCCGACAAAAATCACATGACCTGTTTAAAAATTATTCGCGGCGGGCAACCGGGTAAGGAATACGATCTCGAAGGTCAGCGGTGGGTCGTCGGTCGCAGCCCCGAGTGCGATGTGGTGTTGGACGTCGCCGCGGTGAGTCGACGACACATCATACTCACCAACGAAGGGGGGCAGTTTTTTGTCCAAGACCTAGGCAGCCGCAACGGCACCTACATCAACAACCAACGCATCGGCGACCATGCACCGTTACGCGACGGCGACCAAATGCTGATCTGCGATTTGTTGTTCGAGTTTTGTAATCCCCAAGCCGAGGCAGGGTTGCTAGGGCAACGCAACCTCACCGGCTCGTCCTTGCTCGGGCCACGCGACAACAGCACCGACGATACCGGAACCTCGACCATCATGGCGTCGCTCGACGTCGGCCAGGCGGGATCGATTTCCTGGAATCTCTCCGCCAAGCCCGAAACACAGATTGAAGCGATGGTCGAAATTTCTAATAGCCTGAGCAAAACCTTATCGGTGAAAGAGATATTCCCCCGCCTGCTCGAAAGCCTTTTCAAAATTTTTGTTCAGGCCGACCGCGGATTTATTATCACGCGCCCTACCCTAGACGGGCCGATGGTAGCAGTGGCGTCGAAAGCTCGACGCGCCGACGACGAACAAAACATGCGTTTTAGCCGTACCATTGTCCAAGAAGCGATGGAAAGCAAAAAAGCAATTCTCTCTGCCGATGCCAGTGTGGACGAACGTTTTAATATGGCTGAAAGCATCACCGACTTTCAAATTCGCTCCCTTATTTGCGCCCCGCTGATCGATAGCGAAGGCAAATGCCTAGGGGTGATTCAAGTCGATACACGTAACCAGCTCAGCCGATTTACCGAACAGGATCTCCATGTGCTTGCAGGGGTGACAAGCCAGGCATCGATCGCCATGGACAATGCCCACATGCACGAGGAGGCCATCAAACAAAGGGCCCTCCAACGTGACTTAGAAGTGGCGAGCCAAATGCAACATGCGTTGCTGCCCGCCAGTTCGCCCGAAGTGACGGGATACCACTTCTTCGAATTCTACGAGGCGGCCCTTCAGGTCGGGGGTGACTATTACGATTACGTGATGCTCTCTGAAGGGCGTTTTGCCGTGATCGTCGGCGATGTTGCCGGCAAGGGAGTCTCCGCGGCGATCTTGATGGCCAAACTCTCTAGCGACGTCCGATTTTGGCTCGCTCGCGAACCCGACGCAGCCAAAGCCTTGGCCGAAATCAACGCGGCATTTTCTCGCCATGAATGGGACGATCGGTTTGTCACCATGGTCGTCGCGGTGGTCGATCCCAAGACGAACCAACTCACCTTGGTCAACGCAGGCCATATGCCTCCGATGCTACGCAACGCCGCCGGCAAGGTCATCGAAATCGGTGGCGAACAGGCAGGCTTTCCGATCGGCGTCATCGACGACTATCAATACCAAGCCTATCAACAACAGCTCGAGCCAGGCGACTTTGTCACTATCTTTACCGATGGCTTTAGCGAAGCCATGAACAGCAAACGCGATCTCTACGGCATCGAACGATTGGCCGAGGTAATTGGCAACAAGCAAGTAAGCTCGCAAGATCTCGGCAAACATGTGCTCGAGGACGTCCGAAAGTTCGCCGGCGATTTCCCCCAAAGCGACGACATGTGCATGGTCTGCTTCGGACGCACCTAGAGCCGCCAAAGATTTGGGCTCAATAACACAATAGTCGCGGCTCTACGAGCCGCCGGAGCCGCAAAAACCAACTCAAATCAGCTCCAAGCAACTCGCAGCTGATTTTCAACTTTCTGCACGCCATCCACGCGGCGAACGATCTCTTGCGCCATTTGCTTTTGATAGTAGCTGCTCACGGTCCCCTCAAGACGAACATTGCCCTCGTTGGTCTCTACCTGAACTTGACGTCGGCCGAGATACGGGCTGCGGCTAAGAATCCCCGCGACTTGTTCTGAGAGAGCCGAACTAGCGAGAGTCGATTCCATAGTGTTCATTCATTGTTGAGTGTCGCGGGGGGGCGTACTTTCGAGGCAGAGAGCCGAAATAGTTTCGACAACCCTAGACCTGACTGAATATCGGTCAAAAAATACACTCAGGCCGAGATTCGACCCCCTGACGGTCGGGAAAAAGCCGAAAACTCCCCCGGTCGTGCAGGGTCTACCGGTTGCACGAAGGATTCTCGTCAGCGAATGCTCACCAGGCAAAGAAAATAAGGCCACCCACCATAGCCGGACCATCCTGGTCCGGACGCCCCGCCCTCATTTTTCAACCTTGAAGTGCGTAGGATGTGCCAAAGCGAAGCGGCGGCACATCGATTCGTTTCGTGGAGAACCCGACAACACGGTGGGCCTAACGGCACCACCCTACCAATCGAATCTAAGAATCACCCTTGAAGCCACGAAGGCAGATCGCCCGCCTGCGGAAGTTGGATGACTTTCGCGCTGCTGATCGCCGCCATTTGTCGGATATCCTCAAGCGCTTCGCTCGATGGCTCGGCGTCGAGATTAAGAATGCCGATGGCATGGCCTCTCGGTTGTTCTTCCGCACGACCCACCGCCATTTGGCCAATGTTGACTCCGTGTTGGCCACAAATGGTCCCCACGCCGCCAATGATGCCGGGCACATCTTCATGGGTGAAAATCAACAAACACCCGTCCAAATAAGCTTCCATGCGATAACCATCCAGCGCCACCAGTCGAGGCATCGACTGACCAAACACGGTGCCTGTGGCACGGTGGGTCGTTTGATCGGTGGTAATTTCAGCGGTCATCGACGAGCTAAATGCTCCCATGTCGCTTCGCGATTCGGTGGCCAGGGCAATGCCCCGTTCCTGCAACATCATCTCGGCATTCACCAAATTGACCTCCGCCGACAATGCTTGTTGCAACAAGCCCGCCGAGAATGCCGCGGTAAGAACCTTGGTATCGCTCTCCGTGATTTTTCCTCGATAGATCAGCCGACACGACTTCGCGCCGCTCTGAACCCCAGCCATAAACATTCCCAGCCGATAAGCGACGTCGAGATAGCCGCGTAACGACTCGAGCGTTTTCGGGTCAAGCGGGGCAACATTCACGGCATGACGAATGGTGCCGGTCGTCAGAAAATCGGTCAGCAAGCCAACGGCTTCAACAGCAACCTGCGTTTGTGCCTCTTCGGTGCTCGCCCCCAAATGAGGTGTGCAAACTACGCCTGGCATGCCAAACAACGGGCTGTCGGTGCAGGGCTCTTCTTCGTAAACATCCAACGCCACGCCGGCGATCTTTCCCGATTTCAAGCCTTCGACCATCGCCGCTTCGTTGTAGATGCCCCCACGCGCACAATTAATCAAACGAACGCCCGTCTTCATCTTCTCGAGTTGAGGCATGTCGATCAGGTTACGTGTTTCGTTGGTCAGCGGAGTATGCACCGTCACGTAGTCGACCTCAGGCAGCATTTCGTCGACCGTTTCGACCAATTCGATTCCCAGCTCCTGCGCCCGCTCCTTCGACATAAACGGGTCGTAACCCAATATCTTCATTTCCAACGCAAGTGCTCGCGCCACCACGGCAAGTCCGATGCGTCCCAAGCCAATGACCCCCAAGGTTTTCCCCGCGACCTGGGTGCCCATATACTTTTTTCGATCCCAGCGACCTTCGCACAAACTTTGGTAGGCTGGGGCCAAATTTCGCGACAACCCCATCATCAGCGTGATCGCCTGCTCGGCGGTGCTCAGTGTGTTGCCTGCCGGAGTGTTCATCACCACAATCCCAGCGCGAGTCGCCGCCGGCTTGTCGATGTTGTCGGTTCCCACGCCTGCACGCACCACTGCCTTCAAACGGCTATTCCCTTCCAAAATGTCCGGCATCAACTTGACCCCGCTACGACAGATCGCCCCGTCGAACTCCATCAGGCGATTGCGAAGGTCGTCGCCTTTCAGCCCGGTGCAAATTTCGTATTCAATTCCCTCGGCTGCCGCCAAAAGATCGAGGCCTTCCTGAGCCAAATCGTCGAGAACAATAACTTTATGCATGATGCTAATATCTGATTGAGAGGAAAGGTATTTTTGAGCGGAGAGCTAAGGGCAGAGAGCTAAGAGCCAATTTCCCTACCTGCTCTTAGCTCTAGGCTCTGGGCTCTCAGCTCTCTGCTAATAAAAATTCGACCATAAAATCGCGCAACGCTTCAACGCCCGCCAACGGCATGGCATTGTAGATCGAGGCACGGATGCCACCGACCGATCGATGGCCGCCCAAGGCCGTCAAATTGCGCTCGTCGGCTTGCGCAACAAACGACTTGGTCAGCTCTTCGCTAGGCAACCGAAATACGACGTTCATCAACGAGCGGGCGTCCGTCTCGGCGTGGCCAACATAAAATCCATCGCTACTATCAACCACGTCGTACAGCAATTTCGACTTCGCCTGATTCAAGGCATACATCTTGTCCAGCCCACCGATATCGTTGAGCAACCAATCGGTAATCAGCCGAACGACATAAATTGCAAACGTGGGGGCCGTGTTCAATAGCGAACCCGCGTCCGCATGCGTCTTGTAATTCAAATACCCAGGCAAATTCTCATCACACCGTTCCAGCAGATCGTTGCGAACGACAACAATCGTTACTCCCGCCGGCCCGATGTTCTTTTGCGCACATGCATAAATCAAACCATAACGGTCGATCGGAAGCGGACGGTAAAGAAAATCGCTCGAAGCATCGCAAACCAACGGCACACGTCCCGACTCGGGTTCCCCCGGAAACTGAACGCCATGAATGGTTTCATTCGAGGCGTAATAGAAATAGGCCGCATCGTTGTTGACTTCGTATGATCCAGCTGGTGGCAAACGGTTGTAATTCGTGTCGCTACCATCCCACACCACGCGCATCTTGCCATGCTTGCGGGCTTCTTTCATCGCATGCTTGCCCCAAGCGCCCGTGAGCACGTAATCAGCCGAGGGTCGCTCGTCGCTGAGCAGGTTCATCGGTATCATCGAAAACTGGAGCCGGCTACCCCCCTGTAAAAACAGCACCGAGTAATCGTCGGATATCGACAGCAGCTTGCGAAGGTTGGCTTCTGCCGCACCAATAATCTCTTTGAACGTCGCGCTGCGATGGCTGATCTCCATGACCGAGGCCCGAGGCCCCGGCAAAGCCAGCAAATCTCGCTGAACCTCAGCCAGCACCGGCTCTGGCAGCACGGCCGGACCGGCCGAAAAATTGTAAGCCCGTTCGGTCATCTTCTCTCACGCTCTCTTTCTCGTGCTTTTAGCGATATTCTACGCATGACCGGGCATTAGCAGGGCCACACGCCGACTGGCAAAGGGCTCATTTTAGTGGCTGCCGACCCCGTTGGCGATGGGCAAGACAACTGCAGGGCCGAAAAATGCTTCGCCGCCATCCGAACTCCCCGGCACCAACTTGCAATAGCTGCATCTCCCAGCAATAGCCGCAACTTTACAAGTTGCCGGAGGCTCTTCTATCGAGCAGGGTAGTTGGTTAGTTTGGCCGAAGGCCATTTTCAACGTAGCCTGGAGCAACGTCCCAGGTTTGAATGTGTTCTACGCATTTTCGGCTGAAAGCCGTATTTACTCATGCTCAAGGTGAATATGTCTTTCGGCCAACCCACTACCAGACAGACCCCACCCTAGTATGCAAGCACCTAATGGATTAGCCTACGGGGTCGGTCTCCTTGCATCGCCCCACCTATTCACCCTCCTCCTAAGTTAAGAACAATGCCAAAGTGGTCAAACCGATTCGTAGTGAGGTTGGCGACCTGTGCGATCCTCTTAGAAGCTGACCGCCAGCTCAAAATTTGTCGCGAGAGGTCAGGTCGTTGCGAAAACTGATTCATTATCTCCGAACAATTTTCGACACCGAAGCATCCGGCCGTTTGGTGGTCTATTCCACCCTCGCGGGGATTGCAGCCGGATTGGGTGCCGCACTCTTTTTCTTCTTGATCACGTTGGTCCAAGATTTTGCGCTAGGCAATGTCGAAGGCTACTACCCTCCGCCTGCCGGCACCGAGGTCATTGAGCATCATCCTCAGCTACCTACCCGATGGATCGCTGTCTTGTTGGTACCCGCCATCGGCGGGCTACTTTGCGGGATTCTTGTCTACGGGCTAGCCCCCGAAGCCGAAGGCCACGGAACCGATGCCCTGGTCAAAGCCTTTCACCGCTTACGCGGAAAAATTCGTACGCGTGTGCCCTTTGTCAAAACCCTCGCTTCGATCATTACCATCGGCACCGGAGGTTCCGCAGGACGCGAAGGCCCCATTGCACAAATCGGCGCGGGTTTCGGATCGTACTTGTCCACAAAATTGGGGCTCAGCGATCGTGATCGAAGATTGCTCATGCTGGCCGGAGCTGCCGGGGGGATCGGCGCCATCTTCCGCGCACCACTCGGCGGCGCCCTGTTTGTCAGCGAGGTGCTTTATAGCTCGACCGCGCTCGAGGCCGCCGCGGTCATTCCCTGTTTTATCGGATCGATTACCGCTTACACCGTGTTCGCCATGATCTATGGCCAAGGCCTGGCGTTCAACACCCCGGCAGGATTCGAATTCTCGAACACGCTGGAACTCTCGTTTTGCCTCGTTTTCGCCGTAATTTGCTCAATTGTTGGCTATCTCTACGTCTTAACCTTCTACGGCCTAAGAGATCGCTTCTTCAAAAAATTGCCCCTACCAAACATGCTCAAGCCGGCCGTCGGGGGCTTGTTACTGGGGTGCCTTGTGCTCTGGTTCCCCCAGTTAATGTCGGGCGGCTACGGATGGATTCAACGCGCCATTGATGGCCACCTCACCCTTTCGCTGATGATCGCTCTCTGCTTTGGCAAGATACTGGCCACCTCGCTCACGATCTCCTCCGGTGGAAGTGGAGGCGTGTTCGCTCCTTCGTTGTTCATCGGGGCAATGCTTGGAGGGTCTTACGGAATTGTGTGCGACCATCTCTTTCCAAATTCGATTGCCCATCCCGAAGCCTATGTGCTCATCGGCATGGGCGGTTTTTTCGCCGGTGTTGCCCGTGTGCCCCTCACCGCGATGCTCATGGTTTGCGAAATGAGCGGGTCTTACGAATTGCTGCTTCCGCTCATGCTGGTTTGCATTATCAACGTCGCGCTGCTCTCGTCTCGGTGGAGCCTGTACGAAGAACAGGTCTCCGCCATTGTCGACAGCCCCGCGCATCAAGGTGACTTTGTGGTCGATGTGCTCGAACAGATTCAAGTCCGTGAGGTCATGAACCTCGATCGAAAAATCGAAATCGTTCCCGAAGACATGCCGCTCACCGCGATTCTTCGTATCGCTTCGTTCTCCGATTGCAGCTACTTTCCGGTCGTCGATCCCGATCAGAAAATGGTCGGCATCTTTTCCTTGCGCGATCTACGCGCAGTGCTCACCGGCAACGGCTCGGGGTCGCTCATTGTCGCCGCCGATATCGCGGTCCAGCCCGTGCTCACCGTCAAACCGACCGACGACCTCCACACGGCTCTGCGCCGGTTCACCCAAAAAAACATCGAAGACATTCCCATCGTCGAAGCTGGAGCCGAAGATTGCGTCCTCGGAATGTTAAGCCGCCGCGACGTCATTTCTGCCTATCACGACCGAGTCACCCATTTGCAGCACGAACACGAAGATTCCTAGCAGGGCGTTCTGGTGTGCGCTCGATTGAGCAAAATTAGGTGAGAATGACCAAGGCACAATGTCCAAATGACTAACTTTGTGAGGCCAAGTGATTTTCATTGGTCATTCGGGCCTTGGACCTTGGTCATTTTGCCTGCCAGCTCTTGTTCAAACGAACCCACTACAGGCCTTTTTCCTCTCAAGACAAGCCGCCCAATTCGCGATAGAATACCAAAACGGCTAATCCAGCGATCACCAATCTAACGTTAACCACGGATGACCCGAGCACCTAGAAAAAATCCTTTCTCTGTGCCCTCCGCGTCCCCTGCGGTAATCCTTTCTCTTAGCTTAAATCGAGTGGACCAAAATCATGGCTACCGAAACCATCAAAACCGACCCCTTCACCGCCCGTGACACTTTCGACACCGGTGACGGCTCGGCAGGCATCTACCGACTCAGCCGTCTGGAAGAGGCTGGGCTGACCAAGGTCGACGCCCTGCCGTTTTCCATCCGCGTCTTGCTCGAGTCGTGTCTTCGCAATTGCGATGGCTACGTCGTTACTGAAGAAAATGTCAAGCAGCTAGCCGCTTGGAGTGCTTCGGCCCCTGCCCAAGTCGAAATCCCCTTTAAGCCAGCCCGTGTCGTGCTGCAAGATTTTACCGGCGTGCCGGCCGTCGTCGACTTGGCCGCCATGCGCAGCGCCATGCAACGCATGGGCGGAGACCCCAAAAAAATTAATCCTCTGGTCCCCGCCGATTTAGTCATCGACCACTCGGTGCAAGTCGACTATTTTGCCTCCGAGGGCGCGCTCGACTTAAATATCGAGCTCGAATTCTCTCGCAATCGCGAACGTTACGAATTCTTGCGTTGGGGTCAAGACGCCTTCGGCAATTTCCGCGTCGTGCCCCCCGGCACCGGCATCGTCCATCAGGTGAACTTAGAATACCTCGCCAAGTGCGTCTTCCTTCGCGAAGATCATGCCGGCACGGTCGCCATTCCCGATTCGCTGGTCGGCACCGACAGCCATACCACGATGATCGACGGCCTCGGCGTCGTTGGTTGGGGCGTCGGCGGCATCGAAGCCGAAGGCGTCATGCTCGGCCAACCCATTTACATGCTCATGCCCGAAGTGGTTGGCATGAAACTCACCGGCCAAATTCCCGCCGGCACGACCGCCACCGACTTGGTGCTGACCGTCACCGAAATCCTCCGCAAAGAAAAAGTCGTTGGCAAGTTCGTTGAATTCTTTGGCGACGGGGTTTCAAGCATGTCGCTCGCCGACCGCGCAACCATCGCCAACATGTCGCCCGAATATGGGGCCACGATGGGCTTCTTCCCGATCGACAACCAAACGCTCGACTACCTGCGCCGCACAGGCCGCACGAATGCCGAAATCCAGCTCGTCGAGCGCTACACCAAAGAGCAAGGCCTGTTCCGCACCGATGCAACGCCCACGCCTTCGTTCACCAAGGTGGTCGAACTCGATCTCTCCACGGTCGAGCCCAGCCTTGCCGGCCCCAAGCGGCCGCAAGATCGCGTCACGCTCTCGAACATGAAGCAATCGTTCCACGATTCGCTTCGCGCCCCCGTCGGGCCGCAAGGGTTTGAACTCGATGAGGAGGTACTCGCTCGAACGGCCACCGTCGAAGACAACGGCAACTCGTCGACCATCACGCACGGCGCCGTCGCCATCGCTGCGATCACCAGTTGTACCAACACCAGCAACCCCTCGGTGATGGTCGCCGCCGGGTTGGTCGCCCAAAAGGCTGTCGAAAAAGGTCTCACGGTTCCTCCTTATGTAAAAACCAGCCTGGCTCCCGGCTCGCGCGTGGTCACCGACTACCTCGAAAAATCGGGCCTCAATAAAGACCTCGATGCCATCGGTTTCCAAACCGTCGGCTACGGCTGCACCACCTGCATCGGCAATAGCGGCCCGCTGCCCGAACCGGTTTCAAATGCCATTCAAGCCAACGATTTGATCGTCTCCGGCGTGTTGTCAGGCAATCGAAATTTTGAAGGCCGTATTAACCCCCACGTAAAAGCCAACTATCTGGCGAGCCCGCCGCTAGTGGTCGCCTACGCCTTGGCAGGCACCACCGACATCGATCTTACGACCGAACCCGTCGGCACCGATAGCGATGGGCAAGCCGTCATGCTCGCCGACATCTGGCCCACCCACGAAGAAGTGCGCAGCGTCGTCGACGCTTGTGTGTTGCCCGAAATGTTCCAAAACCAGTACGGCAATGTTTGGCAAAAAAATCCCAAGTGGAACGACATCGAAATCACCGGCGGCGAGCTTTACGACTGGAACGACGACAGCACCTATATCCAAGAGCCACCGTTCTTGGTTGGCCTCAAACGCGAAGTCGACCCAATCACTCCGATCACCGGCGCCCGTTGCATGGCGCTCTTAGGCGATTCAACCACCACCGACCATATCTCGCCCGCCGGGGCGATTGCCACCGACAGCCCTGCCGGAAAATTCCTGCAAACCAGCGGCGTCGAAGTTCGCGATTTCAACAGCTACGGCAGTCGCCGAGGCAACGATCGCGTGATGACCCGCGGCACCTTCGCCAACATCCGCATCCGAAACCAACTGGCCCCCGGGACCGAAGGAGGCGTCACCCGCCACCTGCCCGACGGCCAGGTCATGTCGATCTACGATGCGGCACTCAAGTATAAAGAAGACGGCATTCCGCTCGTGGTCATCGCCGGCGCCGAATACGGCACCGGCAGCAGCCGCGATTGGGCCGCCAAAGGCACCTTTCTGTTAGGAGTCCGAGCTGTCATCGCCGCCAGCTACGAACGCATCCACCGCAGCAATTTGGTGATGATGGGCGTCCTACCGCTCGAATTCGAGGCAGGCACCACTTGGCAATCACTCGGCCTCACCGGCGAAGAAATTTTTGATATCGTCGACCTCGACGACAATCTGCAGCCTCGCCAATCGATCACGGTCAAAGCCACCGCCGCCGACGGCAGCACCAAAGAACTCCACACCACGGTCCGCATCGACACCCCCGTCGAGCTCGACTACTACCGCAACGGCGGAATCCTACAAACCGTCCTAAGAAAACTACTAGACGATTAACCCCCACCGCTCCCCCCTCCATAGCCGGGCCATCCTGGCCCAAAACAAGTAGCAACTGAAGAACCAGAATGGAAGGGTTATCGCAAAGCTCTTCGCCGCAGCAACACCCCGATTCCCATGCCGATCAATGCCAGCGAACTCGGCTCTGGCACCGCGGTAGTCGTGCCAACAATAATTCCTTGGCTATCATAAGAAACAACATTCGCAAGCATATCGAGAGACGCCGACCCTGTAATGTTGTTTGGTCTCAGATGTACCCATCCAAAAACGTTGCGACCATTTGAACCCCTCCCAGTATTCACTCCCAGGTAGATGTCGGAAAAAGCATTTCCAAGCTCAACCGCCGGATGGAGGGTGGGAGAACTAAAGACCGTAATTAAAGGCGTAAAAAGACCATTTGCTATATTCTCCGCGCTGAATACATCACCTGGGTTCACCACATACCAGTCCGATCCTTCATCAAGATTGACGTTGACGCCTCGGAGCGTGGCGGTGAAAGTGAAAGGAGCGACCTGTGTAGCTTGAAAGTCGAACCAAACTGACGTCTCGTCAAGGATAATGGTATCTTGAAAAATTGTGGCCTTAAAGAAAGGCCATGGGACCCATGACAAGTTGCTGTTCGAAATAACCGTTGCGGCTTGCAAGCTAGAAACAGAAGTCAAAAGGACAATTGCCAGAACGCGTAAACTTACCATCCTAATTTTCTCCGATTCGTCAAAATCGTATCCATCAACTAAACTCTCGCGTTCAAGCACCCCGTGAACTCCCACTTGTATCACAAAACGAGCAGACTTGCAAATTTTGCGAAAAAACCGGTGAGCCCATTGAACGTATAGGGCGTTTTAGCTCCCCGTAGCCCGTAGCGTGCGTGCAGCGCCAGCGAAACGCACGAAACCCAACAAAAAAACTCAGCCGTCTCCGCGTCTCTGCGAGAAACAACCCGGCCAAATTTTTCGCTGGAATCCACCCCGCGATTCCACGACAATAGCACGAGTACCCGTTCTTTGAAAATCTAAAACACTAATCGACGCACTGGGGTGCCACTGCTGGCTTGTCCAGCAGTGTGATGCGAGTACCAGGGTTCCACTGCTGGACAAGCCAGACAGTGGCACCCAGCCAAAAAAATTAGCGACGATAAGCGAAGATTAGCGTTCCCCTTTTTTCCAATAAAGTCACCCTCGTCGGACAAAATAGGACAAAACCCCACCGACTTTTGTCCGCGCGAAATCTCGCAAAGCCTAGCATGGTAACGTTTAAGAAAATAACGGCGGACAAATCACCTTAGTTTTGTCCGCAAAACCCCCAAACAGCCAAATACGTGCCAAAACTACGGCCACCTACGCTTCTATAGCAGCACCAACGGCACCTATTTTGTCACTTTTGTCCACTTCGGCACAGACAAAATTCGCTCAAGCTCGAGGTCGCTTTTCGATTTTATCGAGCACCTCAGCAAGCGGATATTCGATGATCGGAATATCCACCTTGGCAAGCTCTTGCAGCCGTCGCCAGCCGCGAGTCATAAGCTGTTCTTGCTCGGTCACATCACGAGTGTCCAACGTCCGTTTGTCGAACGGGCCTTCGACCACCACCGGCTCGAAGTCGTCGGCAACGATGTACTGCGCAAGCGACGGGTTGCAACGGATGTGGCGTTCCGGCGTGGTATGCAGAACCTCAGGGTCGAGCAGCCCAACTACGTAGCGAAGATAGAGATCGCTCTCCGTAATCGTTGCAACATCCTCGCCACAAACTTCACAGAGATAACCTTCGTCGCATTTGGCCATTGGAAAGGGGTTAGGGGCGAGAGGTCGGAGGTCAGACTAGAGGCCTAGTACGTCGTTCATGGTGTAAAGCCCCGCAGGTTTATCCTTGAGCCAACTGGCGGCAAGCAATGCGCCTTGGGCATAGCAATCACGATTCGAGGCTGCAACTTTGAGTTCGATCGTTTCGCCCAACATGCCAAAGACAATGGTATGCTCGCCCGCATTGTCGCCCGTGCGAAGGGCGTGGTAACCGATCTCCTCCTGAGTACGCACACCAGGTCGCCCTTCGCGTCCGTGGACATGGCTGGTTTGCCCCATCGCCTTGGCCACGATCTCGCCAAAGCGCAAGGCCGTTCCGCTCGGGGCATCTTCCTTATAGCGATGGTGCCGCTCGACGATCTCGACGTCGACGCCTGAGGGGAAATCCTTGAGCGCGTTCCCAGCAATTTCAGTCAGCTTCATCAACAGGTTGACCGCAGTGCTCATACTGGGGGCCCAGACGATGGGAATCTTCTCCGACGCTGTACGAATGAAGGCCTCTTGCGATTCGTCAAAACCGGTGGTCGCGATTACAATCGGCTTGCCGAACTCCAAGCAGTGGGCTAGTGCCGCAATCGCCGCGGCCGGCACCGAAAAATCAATCACCACGTCGGCTTCCGATTCGCCAACCACGGCCAGCGGGATGCCAATTTCGCCCACGCCGGCCAACGTCCCAGCGTCTTGCCCCAGGGCCGGGTGCGTGGCAGATTCCAACGCCGCTACAATTTCTAAAACGGTACTGTCGCTTGCGAGCGCTGTCACGCGCTGTCCCATTCGACCCGCAGCACCATGAATCGCAATCTTCATCCTATCAGGTTCCTCAGAGCTTACGACTTAGGCCCACGACTTAAGGTATGTCAACTGTTGAGCTGAATCGCTCGGACAATCTCTTCCAGGTCGTTCGGCACGGTAACGGCACGGTTGGCAAACTCGGCTCGCTTGACACCCCGGCTGCCTAAAACACGGTTAAATTCTTCTTGGTCGGTTGTGTGATACGCCACGGTGGCCGTGGGATCTTTGAGCTGGTGGCCGGTGAGGATACAGGCCACACGGTCGGACGGAGCGATGATGCCTTCTGCCCGCAGCAGCTTGGCACCCGCCACGCTGGCGGCACTAGCTGGCTCGCACCCAAGACCGTTCGCGCCGACCTGAGCCTTGGCATCGAGGATCTGTCCATCGGTGACTTCGCGAACCACCCCGTCGCACACATCCAAGGCACGCAAACACTTTTGATAGTTCACCGGCCGATTGATTTCGATGGCACTGGCAATGGTCGACGCCCGTCGGCCGTTTTGGTCAAGTTCGACGTAGTAGTTTTCGGGAGTTTGAAGATCGACCCGCCCCTGGTTCCAGCGATTGCCCCGAACCTCGTAAAGCTCGTGCAGCGTATTGGCACCTGCCGCGTTGATGATCGCCAGACGGGGCACGCGATCAATGAGACCAAGCTCGCGTAACTCCATAAAGGCTTTGCCAAACGCGCTACTGTTGCCCAGGTTGCCGCCCGGAACAACGATCCAGTCAGGCACCTGCCAATCGAGGCCTTCGAGCACCCGATACATGATGGTCTTTTGACCTTCAAGCCGGAACGGATTCACACTGTTGACCAGATAGATGCCCAGTTGTTCGCTCACTTCACGAACACGTTGCATCGCGTCGTCAAAATCACCGGCTATTTGTAGGGTTAGCGCGCCATAGTCGAGCGCTTGCGAAAGTTTGCCGTAAGAAATCTTCCCGGAGCCGATGAAAATCACCGCCTGCATGAGCTTGCTGACACCGCAGTAAAGGGCCAGCGAAGCGCTGGTGTTGCCAGTCGACGCACAGGCCGCCCGTTTGGCACCAATCGTGTGAGCGTGGGTAAAGGCAGCGGTCATGCCGTTGTCTTTGAAACTGCCCGAGGGGTTCAGGCCTTCATATTCAAGATAGAGGTTGCCCGCATCGACACCGACGAATTTCGCCACTCCGTCTGAGGGCTGCAGCATCGTTTGGCCTTCGCCCACAGTGACCACCTTTTCGGGCGGGGCGAAAGGGAGCAGATCGTGAAATCGCCAGACGCCGCTACGGCAAAGGGGGTCATTTCGACGGGCCCACTTTTGCTCGAAGAACTTGAGAGAATCGGGAACCGGCAGGCGATCCCAATCGTAGGCAACATCGAGCAGGCCTCCACATTGCTGGCAAGAGGTGCGTGCCTCGCCGATGTCGTAAGTCGCCGCACAATCGGGCGAAACGCATCGCTGAAACGCCTGATCTGTGTGTGTATGCACCGAAGTCGCCACCGCCGAAGTTCTCCGCATTGGGTTCAAACGGGCTGTCCGCCCCCCATGACGATCCCTGTGGCGGATATCCTGGCGGAGCCCCTAAACGAGGTATGCATGGCTTGCTCTAGCTTATCAAGCCACAAAGCTGCTGCGATTTTGGCCCCCAGGCACCTATGGTAGCACCAAAAAATAATGGTAAGCACAAATAGCAAAACAACTTATAGCCAGTCTACTCCTGACTGTCGACAGACGCAACTCAGCGCTGGCTTTCAGCAGGGTCATTCCCATATTCATCTTGGCAGGAGACGCCTCCCATAACTTGTATCTAACTCAATTGCCGGTAAGTCGTTCTGCAACAATGTGTTACAGGGGCGACGGCATATTCTCGCTGTTTGACGATCCTCAAGTGGCATCATACAATGGCGAGTCTGGCCAGTAACTGGCGGAGTGAACAGGGAGAGCCCAACAAGGGAGGACAGCGATGAAAAGAGCAGATATGAAGGTTTACAAGGAGCGTCTCTTAGACCTGCGGGCGCGGTTGCGCGGCGATGTTTCGTCGATGGCGGCATCGGCTTTGCGTCAGTCGGGGACCGAAGGTTCTGAGCTTTCCAGCATGCCGATTCACATGGCTGAGTTGGGTAGCGACAATTTCGAGCAGGAATTTACTTTGAGCCTGATGGCGACCGAAGAAGGCACGCTCGGCGTGATCGAATCGGCCTTGCAAAGAGTCGAAGACGGCACCTACGGCACCTGTGTGAAGTGCGAGGGAGTCATCCCCAAGACGCGTCTGAACGCGATTCCACATACGCCTATGTGTGTAAAGTGTGCCTCGTCTCTTGGCGAAAACCTAGCTGGCTGAGTTGCGGATTGGTCGCTGGCGGAGAGTTGGGTACACTCATCCAAAACGACTACCACCAAGTCCCCAGTTCAAGCCTAGCTAGAAATGTCTATCTCCATGGCGGATGATTCTCAAATCCCCACGCGACGAGTGCTTTGTTTCTGGATGTTGGGAGGGCTCGGGTGCGCAGCCGACCTGCTCTCAAAGCACTTGGTGTTTCGCCATCCTGCGCTGTATCGCGGGAGCGAGTGGTGGCTGTGGGAAGGCCATGTCGGCATACAAAAGAGTCTTAACGAAGGGGCATTATTCGGAGTAGGGCAGGGGAAGGTCTGGTTCTTTGCTTCTCTCTCGATTGCAGCCGCCCTGGCGATTCCCATTTGGTTGTTCCGATATCGTGCTGCTCGCGATCCTTTGCTGACGACAGCCCTGGCCTGTGTGTTCGGCGGAATTCTTGGCAACTTGTTCGATCGCTTAGGATTTTCAGGCTTGAAGTGGGATCGGTTCGATTCCACACGGGCAGGAGAAACCGTCTATGCCGTGCGAGATTTTATTTTACTGCAATGGGATGCAAGTTGGGTCTGGCCAAATTTCAACATCGCAGACTCGCTTCTTGTTTTCGGGGCGGGTTTACTACTGTCGCAATCGATGTTTACTAAGTGTGAAACCTCTAACATTGAATTGCCGGTAACAAACCAAGACCGCGTTTTAACCGAAAAAAGAAAAAATGAGACCAATTAGTAACCTTAGTTGTCTCAGGATTAGTTCGAGAAAAGCTAGTTATTGGTTTGTTAACACAAAATAATTGACTAGTAGTCAATTCGGTGGCGAAGATATTCTTCCTGTTTACCTCGCATGTTTTTAGGAAAAATCATAGTCTTCGTTGGATTACATACATATCCATTTGTCCATAGAGGGGCCAATCGCGACATCCAAAAACATCTTGACAAAAACACTCTGTTTACTGGACAATACACATTCGAGAGGGTCGGGGTATTCAACGATCTTCTCTTGAGGCTGTTGCCATCCCCTGCAACGGTTAGGACGGTTAGAAAAGTGGAAGTGGGTCGAGGCGGCTTTACATCACTTTATTGACCTAGGGGGAATTAAGTTAAGCGGATGCATGGAATGGCGAGTATTGTCCATGGCGGTGGGCAAGCTGGTCGCGTTTTCTTGACAGGAGGTAGTTGCGATGCGAATGTCTCGCGCTGCGGTGTACGCGATCGGTGCTGTTTTGCAACTAGCTGAAGCTCCAGCTGGGGTGCCGATTCCCTGTAGTCAGCTGGCAAAGACAGGAGAGATGCCAGAGCGGTTTCTCTTACAGGTTTTGCGCAATCTGGTGAATCACGGGATTCTAAAGTCGACACGAGGAGTTGACGGCGGCTACTCGTTGCTGCGCCCAGCGGGTGAGGTCACGTTACTGCAGGTCCTTGAGGCTACCGACGGCCCGATGTCTACGGAACTGCCTCCACTGGAATGTATCCCTCAGTTGGCTAGGCAAGAGTTGCACCTCAAGTTGCAGGAGATTACCGCGAGTACTAGCCAAAGTTTGTCAGAGCTTGACATCGCGCAGCTTCTACCAGCTCAAACCGGTAGTCCAGCATCTTAAGCCGCTTATCCACCCGCCCGGATTCGTTGATCAACATCGATGTTCTGTCAGGTGGAACTTAGATCGAGAGTTTGGTTTCGCCAGGGATTTTTTCGTGGCGAATGTGGGTAGTGGGTAAGTTTGTCCGAAGGCCCCATTTGTCGCACCCGTGTTCTGTGCCTCACGGCAACCGGCTAGGGTCGTGGCAGCCCTCTGGGCCAACTTCACCGCGTCTTTTCAACTGCATCAGCTGATGGGTGCTAGTCCCGGTTCCCGTTGGATTTTCGATAGAAGGCTGGGGCTAGCCGCCCGCCGGCTCAGCGCTTCAGGAGTTTCACTGTGTTTGCGATTTGGGGGAAGTCGAATGACGGAGCAGCGGCGTAAAGCATGATTTGACTATGAACGCGCGTATGTAGATGGCGGGAAGGAACCACGCTAGATACTGGCCAAACGTCCAGTTATCAGATCGATGTCACTTCTGCCTGCAGGTTCTGAAAGTGTCCAGCTTCTCGGTGTCGCAGATTCAGGTCAGCATTCTGAAGAAAACCCCCGGCTTTCATTGAGGTTCCTTGGTACTTCGTCCGTCGTGAGAGCGAACCCCAGTTGCAAAAGTCCGTTGGGGGGGCCAGGCACGGGTACTGTAGAAAATATGCTTGCGTAAACGTTTATTTTGTGTCATGCTGCCCCTAGTGGTCGTGTGTCGATCCGTGCCGTACTTTTAGGCTGTTTCTTAATTATTTTCATTTCATTGTCTCATTGCCAGTCACAACGGTCGGTCTAAAGTCTTTGCCTTCAGGTGAGGACTTTGGCGACGTGGACGAAGCAAACTTGGTACTGAGGGAGATCGGCTTTGACAATAACGACTTTTCGAGTGCTGATAGCAACTTAAATACGGTTAGAGAACCACTGTAGTGTAGGACGGGTGCTTATACCCAGTCAGAGCTGTTTTTTTGGATACACTCTTCTGCCCAGACGATAAGTAAAAAGGAGTATTATTATGTGGCGAGTTCATAAACAGGTTGCAGGTCGAGATCGCGGTTTCACGCTGGTCGAGTTGCTTGTCGTGATTGCGATCATTGGTGTGTTAGTTGGCCTGTTGCTGCCTGCTGTGCAGGCGGCTCGCGAGGCGGCTCGTCGCAACCAGTGTTTGAACAATCTCAAGCAGGTAAGCTTGGCGATCCTCAACTACGAATCCTCGAAGAGGCGTTTGCCTCCCCCCGCCATTTGGGGTTTCCCCAATGATAGTGGTGGACGTACTCCACAAGATCCGGCCCATCATACTTGGCTCACGCTGGTTTTGCCTTACATGGAGCAGACGGCTCTGTATGATAGCGCGGAGCTGGATGAGCCGGCCTGGGGACAGGATATTGTTAGCACCCCGGTATCGGTTTTGCGCTGCCCTTCGGATGGAGAATTTCTCAACCCAAATGAGACGCATGACATTGCCGTGACCAATTACGTCGTTAGTGAAGGGTATCACTGGTGGCCAACGGCGGGAGCGGTGCATACGGTCTCAGGTCCTCCCAACGGTATCCAGGTGCCGGAGGCCGACTACACAGGGGCCTTTGCAATTCCTGCTGTAAGTGCAGGGAGCAAAAGACTGGCACAAATTAGCGATGGCACTTCCAACACCGTATTTGGCTCTGAGGCGAATTCGTTCGGCTTTAAGTTGGGCTCGTTTTGGACCTCAGGAACCGGTGTTCCGCGGGAGGACGAAACTCAAGCCGTCTTTCGTGGGGCTTTTCTGGCAGCCGGCTGGTTGGGCCAATGTTGCGAAGGACGGATGAGAACCTACCTGAAACCCGATGGAAGTAGATTACCCGGTAACGGCGGATTTTTCCGATCGGTTCCGTCCCCCTTCACACCTACTTATATCACCGCATGGGGTCCAAACAGCGATTGGCCAGGGGCCAGCAGCCTGCATCCGGGCATCGTGCAGATATTTTTGGGGGATGGCTCGGCTCACACGATGGATGAGGGTGTCGATTGGCTGACTTGGCTGATGATCAATGGCATCAGCGACGAGCAAATCGCGTCTATTGATTGATCGTTAGCAAACCCGAACCCGGAGAACCTGTTCATTCACTTCCTTTTCACACCCGTGGCGCGTGCCCGGCAAATGTATCGCATTGGAATGATAGAACTCACACAAGGCGAAATAGCATGTACAAATTCATATTGGTCCTAGCATGGATGTGCCTGCTCTCGGGCTGCGCTGATAGCAAGCCCGATCCGAGAGACCATCCAGATTTTGTTGACACGACAGACCCAAATGACTTGGTAATGCCCTAAGCCATCGCGTCAGAAGCCTTGGTTAAACTAGGCGGAAAATCTGATGTTCAACGAACGTAATTTTGGAGCAGTATTTTGTTCTTCATGTTCGCGGCATGCTAATTATCGGACGGTACCTAAAGTGTTTTGTGTGTAGACGACGAATTTTGGGGAGAGGAAATCTTTTGCTACATGCAATTCTACATACAATCCTACATCTGAGTCTTGGCTTGGTGTGTGCGGTGCAGGTGGCCGCGGCTGCGAGTCCGCAGGCGGATGAGGGCCCTGTTAGGCTTATTTTTGACACCGACATGGGAAATGACGTCGACGACGCCCTAGCGCTGGCGATCATTCACGCGCTAGAATCTCGCGGGGAATGTTCGCTGTTGGCGGTCACTGTTACCAAAGACCATCCGCTAGCCGCGGCGTATGTCGATGCAGTCAATCGATTCTACGGACGGGGCAACATTCCGATCGGCCTTGTTCTTGATGGAGTGACGCCAGAGGTAGGCAAGTTTCTACCCCTAGCGGCGATCCAGGATGGAACAAAGTTGCGATACCCAAATCGTTATGCCGGTGGCGAGCGGGCACCCGAAGCGGTGGGTGTCTTGCGAGAAGTGCTGTCCACACAGCCCGATGAATCGGTGGTGATCGTCCAGGTAGGGTTCTCGACGAATCTGGCGCGTCTTTTGGATTCGGGGCCCGATTCTTTTTCTGAAGACAACGGTCGAGGCCTCGTGCGTCAGAAGGTGCGGAGGTTGCAGGTCATGGCGGGGTATTTTGAGAAAGCGACCCCAAGGCACAAAGAGTATAACGTGGTTCAAGATATCGCGGCTGCTCAAAAGTTAGTCGACCAATGGCCGACGCCCATTGACTTCAGCGGTTTTGAAATAGGCCGCAACATCGAGTATCCGGCCGAGAGCATTCAGCAGGATTTTGGTTACGTGGCGCATCATCCCGTGGCAGAAGCTTACGAACTTTATATGCCACCGCCGCACAATCGCCCCACCTGGGATCTTACGTCCGTTTTGCAGGCAGTACGACCGACTCGCGGCTACTTCGGTCTCTCGCTGCCGGGTCGGCTGTCTATTGATGACGAGGGTGTTACACATTTTGAAGAGGATGCAAAGGGATTGCACCGCTACTTTACCGTCACGCCCCAACAAATCACGCGTGTGAAAGAGGCATTTACTTACCTTTCGAGCCAACCCCCCTGTGATGCTGTAGGAGCAAGGTAACTCTATGTATGTGGTGAATAGCTATCCTTTGGCCGTGACGTTTTGCGTCATCACGATGATCTGCTGGGGCTCGTGGGCCAACACACAGAAGTTGACCGGCACTCGGTGGCGATTCGAGTTGTTTTACTGGGATTATGTGTTCGGAGTGGTGCTCGTGGCGCTGCTACTGGCATTGACGATGGGCAGCTTCGGGGACGTTGGCCGCGGCTTTTTTGCTGATCTCAAACAGGCCGACTGGCACAACGTGGCTTCCGCCATGCTCGGCGGAGCGATCTTCAACATTGCCAACATCCTGCTGGTCGCGGCCATTGCAATTGCGGGTATGGCCGTCGCCTTCCCCGTTGGCATCGGCATTGCGCTAGTCCTGGGTGTGCTTGTCAATTACATGGGTTCCTCATCAGGCGATACGGGGCGCCCAGCGCTACTGTTTCTCGGCGTCGGTCTTGTGGCGGCCGCGATCATTCTTGACGCGGTTGCTTATCGCCGCTTGCCGAACCAAACGCATGGCGGGGGCAAAGGGCTAGTCCTGTCTGTTTTATGCGGCGTGACGATGGGATTTTTCTACAAGTTCGTTGCCAACTCGATGGCAACCGACTCGGTCACCATGGAAGCAGGGAAATTAAGTCCCTACACCGCCATGGTGTGCTTCTCGTTCGGCTTATTGTTGAGCAACTTTGTTCTGAACCCGGTGATTATGGCCAAGCCGTTTGTGGGCGAACCGGTGAAGTTTCGAGACTACTTCAGAGGGTTGTTTCGCGATCATCTCTGGGGCGTCGTGGGCGGGATGATATGGGGTGTTGGTATGACGTTTAGCATTATCGCTGCAGAGAAGGCAAGCTTTGCCATCTCCTATGGATTGGGCCAAGGGGCCACGCTCATTGCGGCGATTTGGGGCGTCTTTATTTGGAAAGAGTTTCGCGAGGCACGGGCAGGAACAGGCACGCTGCTAGCCCTCATGTTTGCGTGTTACGTCTTAGGGTTGGGTTTTATCATCATCGCGCGCTAGCCGAAAGCTGGTGTGCGAATAGTTTATTGGCATTGGAGAATTCACTTGGCATATCCACACATCGTTGTTGTTGGTAGTTCGAACACCGACATGGTCGTCAAGTCGACGCGCATTCCCGCCCCTGGCGAGACGGTCACCGGCGGTCAGTTTGTCTGCGTGCCCGGCGGTAAAGGCGCTAACCAGGCAGTAGCGGCTGCGCGGCTTGGAGCTCCGGTGACCTTCATTACCAAAGTTGGCGACGATTCGTTTGGTCAGCAGGCGATCGAGGGATACGAAAAGGAAGGCATCAATGTCGAACACATCTGGCGGTCGAAGGATGCTCCCACCGGGGTGGCACTCATTCTTGTGGACGATGCTGGCGAGAATCTCATCTCGGTGGCCTCGGGCGCGAATCATGCAATAACCCCTGAGGACATTGAAGGGGTCGGTGACATTATCTGCGGTGCAAGCGTCCTGATGCTCCAATTAGAGATACCAGTAGAATCGGTGCTTGCAGCGGCGAAAATCGCCTACGATGCGGGCGTGCCCGTGATTCTCGATCCGGCTCCGGCGCCCGAGGGACAGCTCGACGCAGAATTGTTGCGCCGAGTTAGCTATCTGACTCCAAATGCAACCGAGTCTGAGCGCTTAACCGGGGTACGCGTGACCGACGAAGCAAGCGCGAAAGCGGCAGCGGAAAAACTTCTAAACTCTGGTCCCGAGAACGCGATTGTGACCTTAGGGAGCACGGGCGCGTTGGCCTGTGGTCGGACGGGAACGACCATGATTGCAGGGTTTCCGGTGGACGCTGTCGACAGCACGGCCGCCGGCGACGCTTTCAACGGCGGCCTAGCCGTTGCCATTGGCGCCGGAAAGTCGATGAAAGATGCTGTACTTGAGGCGAGCGCAGTCGGAGCGTTGGCAACGACCAAGCTGGGAGCTCAGCCATCCTTGCCGAAGGCGAAGGAACTCAAGGAGCTGATCGATCGGTTCTCGTCAACTCTAGTGAAGACGTCAGCATGAGGGGCTCTGCACTGCGACGTTGCTACCTATGAACGCTGCGAGATACGACACGAGATAGCTGCGTTGGCCGTTATTACTGGAGTACCGAGGATGCATATTGACCCATTCGTGCGATTCTCTAAATTATTTGCCGCCGGTTCTATAACGGTCCTTTGTTCGTTATTCTGCCTTACCTCTAGCCCCGTGTCGGCGGCCACCCACTTTCTGGACAACGGTCTCATCCGCGTCGGCGTTAGCGACACCTTCGGTGGGGCAATCGAGTATTTGGCCGAAAGCAATGGCCCAGCTAGTCCGGGGAAGAACTACATCAACCGGCACGATGCGGGCCGTCTCGCACAGTATTCCTATTATGGAATTCCTATTGAGGGTGGAGGACCTAGTCCCAACTTTGATCCTTGGCCATGGAACCCGATTCAAGGTGGAGATGTCCTGGGCAACACTCCCGGCGTGCTGCAATTGACCAACAATGGCACCACAATCTACACACGATCGCAGCCGCTCGATTGGGGAAAGGATAATCTACGCCGAAAGGCGATCTTCGAAACTTGGGTCACCTTAGAAGACCGGGCGGTGCGGATCCAGTCGCGGGTGAGCAACGACAGTGTCGATCGTTCGCTTTGGGTACCTCAGGAGGTTCCCGCCGTTTATGTGACGTCGGATCTGGAAAACTTCAAAACCTACAATGGCAATAGTCCGTTCACGGGTGGCGCTGTCAGCACGGTGCCGATTGGTCAAATTGCTGATAGTCATGTCAGCGTTGTCCGCCCGACAGAATATTGGGCCGCGTGGGTGGATGACAATGATTTTGGCGTCGGGGTATTCTCACAAGATGTGCAGAATTTCCAGACGTTTCGTGCGGGTAGCCAGGGTGTTTCGAGCGACTTCGCGTCTCAAACGAATTATCTGAGCCCCTCTCCCAGATTTACCGTTGGACCGGTCATGGTAGACACCTCTGTGTCGTACCTAGTGTTGGATACCGTCAGCGGCATCCGTAGCTTGGCGGAAAGCAAAGCAGTCTATCCGTCGGTTGGCCAGTGGGAGTTCGACCAATTCAAGAATCGTGAACGGTGGGGGGTCGTCAATGCCAGCGACGTTTCTGTCGCTAATGGTAATTGGTCTGTTAGTACGTCGTTAGGAGATCCTCAGCTAATGGGCCCGCAATTTCAGGTTCCTGCCCAGGACTACACACGCTTGGAAATCCGGATGAGTGCCTCAAATGCTCCCGACACGTTCGGACAAGTTTTTTGGAATCGCTTGGAAGACGCTCCGTTCGAATTCATAGCATCGCGACAACAAACATTCACTCTTATTCCCGATGGGCAGATGCACACCTACGTGTTAGATCTGTCCAACCGAGCCGATTGGAACGGTACGATTACTCAGTTGCGATTGGATCCAGTAGGAAGTGGCAGTGGTACCGATTTCGAAATAGATTACATCAGGCTTATTGATTCCAGTGCCTTCATTATCACAGCCGATTTTGATCAAGATGGTGATGTCGATGGAACCGATTTTCTTGCTTGGCAAAAAGGATTTGGCACTCAGTCGGGTGCCACACTTGATATTGGCGATGGCAACGGCGATGGCAAGGTTGATGCCGAAGACTTGACATTGTGGACTAATGCTTTTGGTTCCACTCCTGCGGCAGCTTCGGCAACGCAAGTGCCAGAGCCCACGACGGGCATACTAGCGATAGTCGCGCTGATTTTAGGGAGCTGGTCTTTGACAGTCGGCGAGATTAGGGTTCTAAAAAGCAATAAACGCCTAATGTAGTCGTGTGGATACATGCGTTATAGCGTTGATGCCCTCTCATTTGCTGAGATGGAGAAATCCTTGATAAAGACTAGAGCCGGTTTCAAAACGCCCCAAAAAGTAGCCCACAGCCGGAGATTTTAATGTCGAAAGTGGGTTTTGAAACCGGCTGTAAAACACTCTGGGCATTGGTTGCCAGGTTTTTCGCATCCTTCAGCCTGCCGTTACCACCCCCACCTCCCTATTCTGGGTTGATGGTCAGAGCGCCGCGCGCAAACTCGGTTGATGTGTTTCGAACCATGCTGTTTGTCTTTCTGGCTGCCATTGCTGGACAGCAGCTCGCTCATGCAGAGAAAAAACAGGTTGAATATCTGATTTTTGAAGGAGGCGGACCGGACCAGGGAGCGAGTCACAACGTTAGCAGGAACATGGCGGCGCTGAAGAAAAAGTTTGGCCCGATTGATCCCACCGCCCCTCGAATGTATGGCTACGGTGTCCAGCAGATTCGAATACTCACCCGTTCGACCCCATTCCTCGCTAGGGAAATTAACCGGGCGTTGGAGGCTGCGGAGCAAAATGACATCCCCGTCTGGTTGCATTTAGACCCACTCTATGGCTGGGGGGCTGACCAAGAATTCCGTTCAGAAGACGCCCCGTCTGTAAAGTTCTGGAAACATCCCAAAATGCGGGAATGGCGGGAGTTTCCCGCCCACGGCGAGATGCCTTCTTACATCCCGCGCCTCTGGTTCAATTGGGGGCCGTGGTGTTCTCCGGTGGGGGCATTTCCGGCCATTGGTTCGCCCCAATTCGTCGAATTCTCTCGGAAGCAACTACGCGAAGGGGTGCTGACCCCTTTGGTCCTACGCCTCAAAAAATGGAATGCGGAAGGCAGGGATTACCTTTTTGCGGGGATCAATATCGGGTGGGAAATTTACATTCCCAATTACCACCAGGGTTGGCTGGATGCTCCCAACGGGGTGCGCAAAGAGCCGGTGCTGGCCGAACAGCCGCGAACCATCCGTGGCTTGAAGATGGACGAATCGCTTGTGGGATCACAATTGGGCTACGCTTCTCTGCATTGGCGAGGATGGACCGAGGAGCGATTACGAGAAGCTGCGCACAAAGAAGGCATCACGCGCGACGAGAAGTTCCGACAGCTTTGTTACGACAGTATGCACGACTACATGCAGGTTATGGCGAAAGAGTGCTTTGATTACGGTCTTTCGCGGGAAAAAATCTACACGCATATCGTCGCGCTCGCGTCAGTCGTGGAACCGGATACGAACATGCCGGAGATTTGGACGTCGGTAAATCCTTACTCGACACCTGGATTCACCATGGACAACAAGGGTGGGGCCAAATTTAACTTCGAAGAACTCAAGCGGCAGCTCGCCAAGGCACCCGGAAGCCGCGGAACCCAATTCGGAGCTGTCGAAACCTATTTTGGCTTAAACGGAAGAAATTACGTCACAGATAAGGTCTCCTATAAAAAAGAGTTGGATGAGATGTTTGACAATGGCGCACGGATTCAGGCCATCTTCGGGGCATTTCCTTTCACTGGGAGGTCTCCCGAGGCCGGCTTCGCTGCAATTAGGGACTGGATCAGTGAAACGCCGCGGTGACTTTCAACCGCACAGCCTCTCGGGTGGGGGGTAAGGCCGCAGAAATTTCGGCAGCCCGAGTGGACAACATGCCATAGACTCTGAAATTGAGGCCAAATATTTTCAGTAATTATGGTTGCAAGTTGAAGGTCTTCTGTTAGGATAAACGTGTATCTGCAAGGGGCTGGCCCTGTGTCATAGCAGCGGTAGCTCGGCCCCCAGCTGAATTTCGAATGTTCGCATTAAGAGGTAGCTCTAGTGAAACTGCTTGTCTCCGAGACTCGTAGAACGCTTGACGACGACCAAAAGCTTTCGCTTTTGGCCTAATGCGACTCAATCCAGAAATGCTTCTTCTAGTCTGTTCAGCTACTCGCAATTAGCAAAGCCGGCGCTCCATCAAGTGTCACGCTGGGCTGCTACGTTGCTTCTTTTTCTTACTTAGATAAGGGTTTAGACAAATGAAATATCGCAATTTTTTCCAGTTTAAAAGATGGTTACCGGCAGCGACCGCGACAGTTCTGCTTATAAACACGACGATGTCAGCGAAAGCGGTGACCATCGGGTTTCAAGCGGAGAGCGGAAATCTGACCCCTGCGACAACTTGGGTCGTGGGCAATGATGCTACCGCTCTTGGTGGTCAATTCATCGACAATTTTAACGGAAATCAAGGGGGGGACAGTCCTAATACCGCCGATGGGGTGGTGGACTATAGCGTCTCGCTTCCGAATGGCGCCTACAATCTATTTGCCCGTTTTAATATTAGTACTTTCGTTGCACCATCTGGTAAAACTACGCCCAGCCACGACAGCATGTTTGTCGGGAACGGTTTTGGCGCGAAAACGCCTGGCAGTATTGAACCTTCTAATGGGCAGTGGATCACGGTCAACAATCTTGGAAATTCTCCTCCAGGTACTTTTGTGGATGTCGAAGGGGTCGATCTTAACAGCACCTTTGGAAGCTTCGTTTGGGTAAATTTAACGGCACAAGTGAATAGTCCCCAAGCGAATTTAAACGTTCCGACATACACTTCGGCTGGCGTAAGTCCTGAAATTTTTCAGCTTGGCGGTCGAGAAATAGGTTTCCTGGTCGATGCCTTCGCATTTGTAACCGTCGGAGAAACACCGAACTCCTCGCAACTCAATGCTGCGGTTGTACCGGAGCCATCCACTGGCCTGCTGCTGCTTCTTGGCTTAGGGGCATGGCGGCGCGTTTACGCCAAAGGACCTATTCAAGTACATCGGTGATGTCGAGAGTTGTCAAAGCGGGTTCTGGGTGGGCTCTTCTTTACTAAGGGCCCACCCCAGCACCGCTTGGAGGTAGGCAGCGGGTGGAAAATCAGCACGACCAATCAGTTTTGGTACGCGCAGTAGATGACTTTGCATTCGGCATTAGGGGATAAGCACGGAAGTCGGCCACCTTGAGGGTCTGTTGTCTCTGCTTGCCAACCGGTTGCCAGTCCGATTTTCACTATTCACCCCTCGGATGGAATTTTCGGGAGGGACAGTTGGGTTACCGCAAACGTTCGACTTAATTATGTGAAATCTGGAGGGAATTACGAGAGAAGTACCTTGCTCAACTTTCGAACAACTGTGTTGCAATATCTTGAAAAGCCTTGAATTCGAGCGCATTGCCAGTGGGGTCTAAGAGAAACATGGTAGCCTGTTCACCAGGCTGGCCTTCGAAGCGAATATGGGGTTCGATAACGAAACTCACATTCTGATTTCTCAGTCGGGTAGCAAGTACTTGCCACTGGTCCATCGTTAATACCACACCATAGTGTGGGACGGGTACGCCGTGGCCATCGACTGGATTAAAACACGATTCTAGCTTCCCCTCGCTGCCAAGGCTTTGGTTGAGATGGCAGACGTACTGATGTCCAAATAGGTTGAAGTCAACCCAAGTCTCGGCACTGCGCCCTTCGGAGCATCCGATCACAGTGCCATAAAATCGACGTGCCTCCTCGATGTCTCTGACCTGAACCGCGATATGGAACGGTGTTAACATCACTCGCGACTCTTTGTAAGAATACCGGA
Organism: Planctomycetota bacterium; assembly: GCA_029259945.1. GTDB lineage: Bacteria > Planctomycetota > Planctomycetia > Pirellulales > Lacipirellulaceae > Bythopirellula. Next base: position 67,657 of record JAJDEF010000043.1, on the reverse strand, counting down.
TGCGTTGCGAGGAAAGAGATTTGCCCCGTTACCTATCTCAGCCAGAGAATACTGCGACGTTAACACCATGAGGCGAGATAGGTACTAACCAAGTTCGATCTCGTTGCGACGACGACCCGTTGGTGAGCCGCCGTCGCAATACAAGATCAGAAATTTTCTAAATCCAACACTCGTCCATCCACTCAACAGAGCTTTCGCTTGCTGAAGTGGATAGCAAAACCAACAAGCCAGGATGCTTATCGCAGCGGAATGAACCGCTGTGACTTGCAGTCCTGGCCTGGGATTTTGGTTCTACTTCTTACTACGCCTCCCAGCGGCGCAAATCAGGCACGCCAGTGTGAGCATCAACCCGGTCGTTGGTTCGGGAATCATCTCGATGGTGAGGTTGTTGATATGATGGTCAAAAACGTCAGTACCGGCGTTTGCTCCGTCAAGAAACGCTCGTAGCTCGAAAAATCGGCCAGCGCTATCAAAGCCTGTCCCTGGACCAAAAGCGTCGAGAGGAATCGATCCTAGAAGCACCGAACCCAGTGTTGCGTTAGCCGTAACCGTTACAGCGGGGCTGGCCAACGTCTCGTCAACCAATATTTCGACGTCGAAAAGTGCTCCTGCGCGGATACCCGAGTCGATCCCAAGATCGTTGATTCCACTACCGACAGCCAAGTTGCCGTCTAGAAAGAGTGACCAGTCGCCGTTCGTTTTAAACAGGATTCCGAAATCGGTGTTGGTACCGTTGACAGAATTGGTTGCCGTGTCGCCCATACTGAAGCCTTGCCAATGGTCAGCTATAGCACCTGCTGTGACATCAATGCGACTTTCGTAATTAACCGAGTATTTTCCTCCGGTCAGTGTTGGACCGAAATCTTCGCGTAGGTTAACTACCGCACCAGCTGCGGCACCCGTTGTGTTAAAAACAAGCCCATCATCGCCAGGTCCAAATGCATCATGGCCGATGACGGCGGGGCCAAGTTCGTTGTAGTCAGAGGTTGAAAATGGTTGACGTGGGAATGCCAATTCATCATCCACGATCGTTAGAAGAGGATCCGAAACATCAAACGTATCCGAGAATACAGTGAAAGCTCCAGTAAGACCACTATTCGTGGCAGAGCCTGGCGAGCCAACCCGGCCATCACCGAGGGTAATGGCGCCACGCAGCCCACTCACGCTCAAGCGACCTAAGGTCCCCCCGGTGTTGGTACCCCACTCATGGCTTCTACCGACGCCTGCACCACCAGTTGGAGCACTGGCGAGAAGGTTCGCGGTCCCCAAAGTCGGCGGGGGGCCATCGTACAAGTGAATCAACTCGCTAGAGCCACCCAAGCCAGAAAAAGTGGCGAGGCCCGTGAACTGATCCTGTGTCAAAATCTGAACCGACGGAGCCAAGCCCCAGTCCGTACGGAAATGAGTCTCAGTCGAAGCAGCACCAGCATTAATGGTACTAGTACCTCGAAGGATGATGATGGACTCACCGCTGGCAACTGAGATTCCGTTGGGGAACACAGCCGTTTGATTATTGTCCACCGGACGGTCGACCCATTCGAAGCCATCAAGCGAGGCAGCGACCACGCTCGTATTCGTCAGTTCCCACCAGTCCTGGCCCGACAGTACGGGATTGGCACCACCTGGGGTGCCGGCCACTTCGGTAATCACCAGGGCGCCAAACGCCGTTTGGCTGGCTAGGCACAAGGCCAGTGATGCCATGTAAAATTGCAACTTCATTAGTCACTCCCTCAAAAGAAAAGTAGAAAAACAGAAAATCCATCCAAAGTACGTCTCGTCCTCTAAACAGCACTTTCGAAAAGTGCTCCAGGTTCGTTGGCCAAGACCCGTAGGGCGCTCAGTCAATGAAACAATTTTTCAGGCCACCCCCAGACGCCTGCGATGCACGCCAGCGACGAGCGCCAACGCCATCATTGCCAAAGCACAGCTAGTAGGCTCGGGTACCGCCCCTGCCGCTGAAACGGCAGGCGAGCTTGTCCCAAGGTTGTTTTGCCAGAGTAAAAAATCTTGTCCGTCGACTATGCCATTGCCATCGGCATCGCCTTCGGCGAGTGTCGTTCCAGTTCCAAAGCCGCCTTGCCATACGACAAGGTCAGCGTTGTCGACGACCCCGTCGCTGTTGAAATCTGCGATCAAAGTGACCGCGGGACCGAGTTCGGAAATGGTAAAGTTGTCGTAACGATTGTCGTAAACGTCGCCAGGGAGGGCACTTGCTCCGTCGAGGAAGGTTCGTAGCTCAAAAAACCGGCTGATGTCTTCAAAGCCTGTCCCTACACCCAAAGCATCAAGAGGGATGGTTCCTAGAACCACTGTACCCAGTGTTGCGGTAACCGTACCTGTGACGGTGGGACTGGCCAATGTCTCGTCAAACACGAACTCGACGTCAAAAGCTTGCCCCGAGACGATTCCAGTAAAACCTGGTCCGGAACCACCTACGGCCACGCTATCTAGAAAGACTTGAAAGCTACCGTCCGCACGTAACAGGATTCCGAAATCGGTGAAGGGATCGTTGACAGAGTTGGGGGCAAAATCGTCTGCTACGCTGAAGCCTTGCCAAAAATCAACCGGGGCGACTGCTGGGACATCCACGCGACTTGTGTAACTGATCGAATATCTTTTTCCGGCTATGGACGGAGCAAAATCTTCGAGCAGGTCGAGATCTACGCCAGCAGACGCTTGAGTCGCAGTAAGAGAAAGCCAATCGCCGGAGCCAGCGCCAAACGGATCCTGTTCGATGGCCGCGTCACCTACGTGTGGTGCGTAAGCAGAGGTTGCAAAGCTTTGACGCGGGAGCGCCATTTCAGCATTCAAGTTGGTTTCGCGTTGCAGAGAAGCAGCCGAAAGCTCGAACGTATCTTCGAAGATCGTATGAGGTCCTGAAGGGCCGATCGTGGCAAAGCCCGGCGAAGCGACCCGGCCATCCGCGAGGGTAATGGCACCATTCTGCCCACCCACACTCAGGCGACCCATGCTGCCTCCGGTGTCGGTACCCCACTCAAAGGAGACGCCCGTAGCCGCAATGCCTTCTGGGGCACTGGCGAGAAGATTCGCGGTTCCCAAAGTAGGAGGTGGGCCATCGTACAAGTGAATCAACTCACTAGTGCTACCCAAGCCGGAAAAAAGGGCAAGGCCCGTGAACGTATTCTCCATCAAGATCTGAACCGACGGAGCTAAGCCCCAGTCTGAACGAAACTCAGCCTCAGCAGTGGGCTGAAAAGGAATCGACCCAGAAGAAGTGCCATCCCGAAGGATGATGATCGACTCACCGCTGGCAACGGAGATTCCGTTGGGGAACACAGCCGTATTGTTGTTGGTAACATCACGGGCGATCCATTCGAAGCCATCGAGCGAGACAGCGCTCGGCCCTGTATTCGTCAGTTCCCACCAGTCCATCTGCTGCAGCACGGTATTGGCACCACCCGGACTTGGGACCGCTTCGGTAATCACCAGGGCGCCAAACGCTGTTTGACCGGCTACACATAAGGCCAGTGATGCCGCGCAAATCCATAACTTCTGTAACTTCATCAGTCACTCCCTCAAAGGAAAAGGCAGAAAAAAACCGAAATTCATTCAACGTATGTCTTGTTCTCTAATCAGCACTTTCGAAAAAAGTGCTCCAGGTTCGTCGGCCAAGGGGTGCTCAGCCAATGAAATGATTTTTCAGGCCACCTCCAGGCGTCTGCGATGCACGCCAGCGACAAGCGCCAACGCCATCATTGCCAAAGCACAGCTAGTAGGTTCGGGTACCGCTCCCGCCGCTGAAACGGCAGGCGAGCTTGTCCCAAGGTTGTTTTGCCAGAGCAAAAAATCTTGTCCGTCGACTACGCCATTGCCATCGGCATCGCCTTCGGCGAGTGTCGTTCCAGTTCCAAAGCCGCCTTGCCATACGACAAGGTCAGCGTTGTCAACGACCCCGTCGCTGTTGAAATCTGCGATCAAGGTGACCGCGGGACCGAGTTCGGCAATGGTTAAGTTGTCGTAACGGTTGCTGAACGTGTCGCCAACGGGGATGCCTGCCGAAAAGGTTCGCAGCTCATAAAACCGGCTGATGTCTTCAAAGCCAGTTCCTGGACCAAAAGCATCAAGAGCAATCGTCCCTAGAACCACTGAACCCAGTGTCGCGGTAGTCACCGTAGCCGTTACGGTGGGGCTGGCCAACGTCTCGTCAAAGACAAATTCGACGTCGAAAAATTCTCCGTTGCGGATGCCTGTGTCGATTCCAAGATCGGTAATCCCGCTACCAACTGTCAAGTTACCGTCCAGCCAGAGGGACCAATCCCCGGTCGGGCGGAATATAATTCCGAAATCGGTGAAGAGATCGGTGACAGATTCGGCGGGAAAGTCGTCTGCCACACTGAAGCCTTGCCAAAAATCAGCCGTAGGGTTTCCATTAACGTCCAGTGTGACATCCATGCGACTATCGTAACTGAACGAATATCTTTTCCCGACCAGGGATGGACCGAAATCTTCGCGTAGGTCGACTACCGAGCCACCAAACGCATCATCTGCAGCAAGGGTAAGCCAATCGCCGGTGCCAGCGCCAAACGCATCCTGTTCGATGGCCGCGCCGGGGCCAATTTCGATGTAGTCCGAGGTTGAAAATTGTTGACGTGGGAGTGCCAATTCAAAATCGATGTCCGCTTGGACTGCCGGAGAAGCATTCGACAGCTCGAACGTATCGGAGAAGATCGTTTTAGGTCCCGAAAGGCCAACTGTGGCAAAGCCCGGCGAGCCGACCCGGCCATCCGCGAGGGTAATGGCACCACGCTGCCCACTCACGCTCAAGCGACCTAAGGTCCCACCGGTGTCGGTACCCCACTCATGGGTGACACCTACGCCTGCGCCGCCAGTTGGAGCACTGGCGAGAAGGCTCGCGGTTCCCAAAGTAGGAGGAGGGCCATCGTACAAGTGAATCAACTCGCTAGAGCCACCCAAGCCGGAAAAAAGTTGGAGGCCCGTGAACGTATTCTCCATCAAGATCTGAACCGACGGAGCTAAGCCCCAGTCTGAACGGAACGCGGCTTCAACACCAGCCTGAAAGCCAATTGTAGAAGAAGAAGTACCATCTCGAAGGATGACGATCGACTCACCACTGGCAACAGAGATTCCGGTGGGGAACACAGCCGTATTGTTGTTGGTAACATCACGGTCGATCCATTCGAAGCCATCGAGCGAGACAGCGCTCGGGCCTGTATTCGTCAGCTCCCACCAGTCCATGGGTTGCAGCAAGGCATTGGCACCACCTGGGGTAGGGGCCGCTTCGGTAATCACTAGGGCGCCAAACGCCGTTTGGCTGACCACACAAAAAACCAGTGATGCCGCGCAAATCCGTAACTTCTGTAACTTCATCAGTCACTCCCTCAAAAGAAAAGGCAGAAAAAAACCGAAATTCATTCAACGTATGTCTTGTTCTCTAATCAGCACTTTCGAAAAATCGCTCTAGTTTCGTTGGCCAAGGCTATGGGGCGCTCAGCCAATGCAATGATTTTTCAGGCCACCTCCAGACGTTTGCGATGCACGCCAGCGACAAGCGCCAACGCCATCATTGCCAAAGCACAGCTAGTAGGCTCAGGTACCGCTGCTCCCGCCGCTGAAACGGCAGGCGAGCTTGTTCCTAGGTTGTTTTGCCAGAGTAAAAAATCTTGTCCGTCGACTACGCCATTGCCATCGGCATCGCCTTCGGCGAGTGTCGTTCCAGTTCCAAAGCCGCCTTGCCACACGACAAGGTCAGCGTTGTCAACGACCCCGTCGCTGTTGAAATCTGCGACCAAGGTGACCGCGGGGCCGAGTTCGGCAATGGTTAAGTTGTTGAGATGATGGTCGTAAACGTCGCCAGGGAGGGCGGTTAAGTCGTCGAGCCAAGCCCGTAGCTCAAAAAACCGGCTGATGTCTTCGAAGCCAGTCCCTGGACCCAAAGCATCAAGAGGAATCGTTCCTAGAACCACCGCACCCGCTGTCGCGGTAACCGTAGCCGTTACTTCGGGGCTGGCCAATGTCTCGTCAAACAGGAATTCGATGTCAAAATCTTGCCCCGAGACGATTCCCGTATTTGCACCGCTACCTACTAACGTGCCGTCCAGAAAGGCTTGCCACTGCCCGATCCCATCCACCAGGAGTCCGAAATCGGTGAAGAGACCGTTGACAGATTCGGCGGGAAAGTCGTCTGCTATGCTGAAGCCTTGCCAATGACCAACTGCACCCGCCGGAATATCAATACGACCAGTGTAACCGATCGAATATCTCCTCCCGACCAGGGATGGACCGAAATCTTCGCGTAGGTCGACTACTGCACCAGACAAGGCAGATGTTGTGGTAAGAGCAAGCCCATCATCGCCAGCGCCAAATGCATCATGGCCGATGACCGCGCCGCCAATCGCGTCGTAGTCAGAGGTTGAAAATTGTTGACGTGGGAATGCCAATTCATCATCCGTGTCCGTTAGAAGAGGGTCCGAAACATCAAACGTATCCGAGAAGATCGTTTTAGGTCCCGAAAGGCCAACTGTGGCAAAGCCTGGTGAGCCAACCCGGCCATCCGCGAGGGTAATGGCACCACGCTGCCCACTCACACTCAGGCGACCTAGGGTACCTCCCTGGTCGGTACCCCACTCATGGGTTCTACCTACGCCTGCACCGCCAGTTGGAGCACTGGCGAGAAGGTTCGCGGTCCCCAAAGTAGGGGGTGGACCATCGTACAAGTGAATCAACTCGCTAGAGCCACCTAAGCCAGAAAAAGGAGCGAGGCCTGTGAACGTATTCTCCATCAATATCTGAACCGACGGAGCTAAGCCCCAGTCCGAGCGGAACTCAGCCTCAGCAGTGGGCTGAAAAGGAATCGTCCCAGAAGAAGTGCCATCTCGAAGGATGATGATCGACTCACCGCTGGCAATTGAGATTCCGTTGGGAAATACCGCTGTCTGGTTATTGGTAACATCTCGATCGATCCACTCGAAGCCGTCAAGCGAGGTAGCACTCGGCCCTGTATTCGTTAGTTCCCACCAGTCCATGGGTTGCAGCACGGCATTGGTGCCACCTGGGGTAGGGGCCGCTTCGGTAATCACCAGGGCGCCAAATGCCGTTTGACTGGCTAGGCATAAGACCAGTGATGCCGCGCAAATCCATGACCTCATCAGTCACTCCCCCAAGAGAAGAAAGAAAAGAACTCGAGAACCTGATCCTATGGAACAACCACTACCTACCGACAACGATTAGCCTAACCGCCGTAGCATTCAGAATAATCGTTTATTCCATGGTGTCCAGCACTTTGTCGACAGATTCGGTAAAATTTACTATTAAAGGGGCAAAGCGGTATTTTGAGGGGATTTTGGTCAGTCCACCCTTGAAGTAGGGGGCTGAGATCGGTCAGGCTGCTCACGGTCGAGACCACGAGATTTACTAAACCAGTTTTGGCACCCACACTCCGTGTGGGTTGGAGGAAAGACGATGCAGATGAACCTGAAAATGCTACTTATGCTCCTGACGATACTAGGGGTCTCAATGGCGGGGTTTGCTTCTGCGAACCCGAGCGACCGTGAGGCACCCTCTCCTCGTAAGACGCCATTGTGGGACGAGTTCGTGATTGTCGCGCACGGTGGCCCTCCGCCCGAAGCTGCCACCGCCGCGCGTTACCGCGAGATTGCGGATGCAGGCATCGATGTCATTATTCCGGCCAATGGCATATACACGGCAGAGCAGAACTTGAAAGCCATGGATCTGGCGCAGGGGGCTGGACTGCGCGTAATTCCCATGGACCTGCGCTGCTTCGCCCATGCGTCTGCAGAGGTTCGCTCTATTGACGAGGCAACGCTCGAATCCTTGGTGGCCGATTATCGTAATCATCCCGCTTTTGCCTGCTGCTTTATCAAGGACGAACCAAATAAGACCTTGTTTCCATCACTACGGAGACTGCGTGATCGCCTGCTGGAGAAAGATCACGAGCATGAACCGTTCATCAACCTGTTCCCCTCATACGCCAGTCCCGCGCAACTGGGGACAGCCAATTTCCAGGACTATGTGCATAGTTGCCTTGAAATTGTGAGGCCGCGCCTGTTGGCATACGATTTTTATCCCCTGCGGGAAAAAGTCACGGTGGCTGCAAAATGGTTCAGCGATTTGACGATCGTGCGTGAAGAAACCCGTTCGGCAGAAATCCCTTTCTGGGTGTTCGTGCAAAGCCAGGGCCTCAAAGACTACTTGCGGGTGCCCAATCGTGCTGAAGTTTTCTGGCAGGCCAACACCGCCCTGGCCTATGGTGCTCGGGGAATTTGCTGGTTTAGCTACTGGACTCCGCTCGCTAATCAAGAAGTGCACCAGATCGAAGGAGAAGCGCCTCTTTTAGAGCAACATTATGGGGCCATGTTGGATGTTAACGGCGTACGTACACCGGTTTATGATTATGTCCGCGAGGCCAATGTTTTCCTGCACCACGCCGGACGGGCGCTGATTGGTTGGGACAATTCTTTTGTCGCTTGCTATCAAGGTGGCAAACTGCTGGAGGGTGGTGTTTCTCCCACCGTGACGCCATTCGGAGAGGATGCCAATCTTGTCGTTGGAACTTTCCGTAAAAAGAACCGCTCTCGCATCCTCATCGCCAACAGTAGTTGGGAGAACCCCGCCCACTTCCGCCTCGAAACCATTGCCGAGGGCCAGGTCGTGCGATTGCTGACGAGAACTGAAACGAATGTCGAAAAAAACCATGACGTGAGTGGTTCGTGGACTCTCGAACCCGGGGGAGCCTTGCTGCTGGAGGCAATCCCACCCCCGTCGTCCGCCTCTCGACAATCCGCTCCTTGATTCGCTTCAACAGCTCACTCGAACTTGGGTCTGATACCGTCTAGCGGAAACTAGAGTTCGAGGCAGATGGCGCCTTCTTCCACGGTCAAATTGGCCCCAGCTTCAACGGCTGCCGATTTCAGGGCTTCGCGGAGAATGCGACGGACATCGGGCCCGTGATCGATCCTCCGCATGATTGCCTCGCCCGTCTTGTCGCCGATACTTAGCGTGATTTTAAGGCCTTTTCGCTTGCAGGAAATCTGCAGGCCATCCGTGGTTTCCGTATTGAATGGCTTGATATAGGCGTCGACATAGTTGACCCCTATTCCCGAGTTATCCGGCGTGGCGGGGGGAATTAGCTGTTCCGCGTCGGAATTTTCTTCCGCGATGATTACTTTCATGGTTCAACACCTTATTTTTGAAATTGTTAACCGTTGTGTAATGCGTAGTGGATCGTTTGTAACACGATTCTCCACTTGTGATCTTGACTAGGACGAGTACATAGGCAGCCAGCAGGACTAGTCGACACATTCCAATGAACCGCCTCGCTCAAGGGTCTGCCGACCAACGGTCGATAGTCTTCCAGTTCGGCCATGAATCGGTCGGGGTTGCCAAGGTATGCGCACATAGATTGATAGCCCCGATCCTCCTCCACCGGACGACACGAAGCATCCATGATTCGATATTCCGAATTTTCTTCGATTTGCAAAAGGACTTGATAAACGAATCGTAGGGGTACGCCCATGTTCGTGCATGTCGATCCGTCGACTTGAAACGTTGCTTGAACCTTTCCACCGGGCAGGGCTGTGAGCGCTAAACGCTTTTCCTGCCAACGGACGAGCGTTCTCTCGGGAAAGGCATAAGCCGCCGCCGCATCCTGATTGTCGGGGCCCTGCTGATGAAATGTCCAATAGTCGGCCAGCGCACCCAGGTCTGTACGACGGGTGATTCCGTAGGCCGCCAACGTCGACTTCATCGGTAATAAACAACCCGACTCAAGGATTTTCAGCGGGCTCTCTTCGGCATCCTCTGACTCCTCGATCAACGCAAAGAGAGTCTGCTGATCGGTCAAGTCCCAGCCATCGTAGCCTGGGCTGTAGTGTGGCAACACGGTCATTTCTTGGTTGCGAAACGTTTGGCTCAGATGTTCACCGAGCGTCCATCTCAAGTGCTCGACCGCGGCGATGGCGTAGGAATTGAGAAACATCGCTTCATCGGGGTGTTCAGCTTCCCAGTGGGCTGCGATTTTCTCGTCCACCCCAAGGCCCGCTGTCGCTGCCACAACAACCAGTCCATGAGCATCCGCGTGCGTAAGCCCCTGGGCAAGCACGGGGCTCGTCAGTTCGATCCCCTGTTCGAGATGAATGACATCGCCACAGATGTTGTCAATCGCGATTTGTCGCGCAGTCGTCCAAGGAGTTGAATTCTGCCGATACCATGTTCGCGCACGTTCGGTAAGCTCAGCAAGGCAATCTTCTAACTTCGCCCCGATTGGCAGGCCGAGATGACGCCGGTAATAGATGTCCGGGACCTCTAGGGCCTCGCTGTCAGGTAAGTGAAATGGTTTAAGGGAGGTTGTCATGACTGTTGGCATGTGGTGTTTGTCATAGGAATAAATTGGCACCCTTCAACAAAATAATCAAAAAACTTCTCATCGGTTTCAAGCTCAACATGATCGATTCGACGAACGAGTGATTCGAGGTCCGCACGCTGGCTGGTCGAACAAAGTGCGAGGCTTGCCCCTTCGATCGAGGCATTGCCGATTTGAATTAGCTTGTCCGAAGGGAGATCGGGTATCAAGCCGATGCGGCGCGCGGCGTCAAGATCGAGATGGCGTGCGAATCCACCAGCTAAGTAAAAACGGTCGAGACCGTCCAGGTCGATGCCGTAGGCGTTTAGCACAATTCTCAGACCAGCAACATTGGCGCCTTTGGCTTGCGCAAGTTCGCTGATGTCTTGCTCATGTAAATAGATGGCCTGTTCTTGGTCGAGATTAAACTGATCTGAATTGTCGGTGTAACGTCCTAGCTGGTCGATCCGACGAGAGCGAAGTAGCTCGCTGAGCAGATCGATGAGCCCCGAGCCGCAAATGCCCTGAGCGTCAATATCACCGATGATTCCGAGCGATTCGATGCCAGTCTCAGACAAGCGAACAGACTCGATAGCGCCGTCGAGGCCTGGCATACCACACCGAATTGCGCCGCCCTCGAAGGCAGGGCCCGCGGGACACGAAGCGGACAAGATCTTGTGGCGGTTGCCTACCACCAGCTCGGTGTTGGTACCGATGTCCATTAGGGCAACCGTACGATCTTCATTCGCGATGCCAATCGCGAGAAGACATGCAGCCGCATCGGCACCAACGTGACCTCCAATTAGAGGTAGGCCAACCACTCGAGCTTCTGAGTAGATCGGCAAACGAAGTTTCTTAGCTGTAGTAGTGAGTGTCGTGGTTTTTCGCTCTCCCGACTCGACTTCAAATTCCGTAACCGAGCGGTACGGCCTTTGTCCCACAGTGTAAACATTCAGCCCAAATAGCAAGTCGCGCATCGTCGTGTTGCCGGCGATGACGACTTCGTAGATATTCAGCGGGTCGCACGGCAGCGATTCGATCGCGTGGCTGAGGTAGGCCAGCAGCGTTCTCTGCAGTAGATGCCCACCTTGTTCGGTGTCGTAATGGATCCGAGCCATGATATCGCTACCCGCGAAACGTTGTGGATTCTCGAAGGATTGCACCGCGAGAATTTTTCCGTTTTCCAGGTCGTGCAGTCGGACAACCACGGTGGTCGTGCCGACGTCGACAGCAAGCCCAAGTAGCGGTCCGGCGATTCGCACAAGCGGCTTGCCGTCCAGCAGCACCCAATCGCCGTCGCGTGAAACGGCTGGGTCGAACCCTTTGGGAATCGGAACGTCATGGAGGGCGGTTGAACTACTTTCGATACGCATCTGGCCGCGGCGCAGTGTGTGGCAACGTACCACCCCAGTTTGTGCCACAACACAAGCTCGGCACGACAATCGAAAGCCGTTTCTCAAGTGCTCTTCTTCTGGCGCTAGCGGCGAGAGTAAATCGCCTCCTTCAACAACCTCTACTAAGCATTCGCGACACTTGCCATTCTTGCGGCAAGAGGTAGGCACGCGTACGCCAACTTGTTCGGCACAATCGAATAACGACTGCCCAAGTTTGGGGGTGAGCGTCTTTGTGTTAATTTCAAGCTGAACAGCCACCGCTTGTCTGCTTTTGGTTAGAGTCCAGAGGTGTCCAAGTCTTCGCTACATGCAACAGCGGCGCCGTCGAAAAGAACGGTTTTTTGTCGTTTCAGATTTGCCACCGTCGATAGCGGATCATGTTGCGTAAATATCATCCTTGCCCGGTATCCAGATGCGATATGCCCAACAGGTTCGGCAAAGTCGAGTGTTGACGCGCTGTGTCCTGTTGCCGAGAGAAGCACTTCAAGTGACGAGAGTCCTGCGGTTTCCATGTGGCATAGCTCGTTCAACAGACCCATGCCGTGAGGCACTCCACACGACCCGGCGTCACTGCCCGCAAGAATCGTTACACCCAACTCGCGTGCTTTGCACAACATCTGGCTGTGACTGTCCAGGATGTTTTGCAGGTGGCCAACGACTTGCTTATCCCAACCCATCTCGTCGGCCTGATCGAGTTGGAGTTGAACTGGCGCGAAAGTTGGCACCCATGCAATCTTTTTGTCTCGCATTTTCGATAGTTGTTCTTTGGTGACGAAAAATCCGTGTTCGACGGTCGTCACACCGCCATCGATCGCGTTTTCGATCCCCTCAGTGCCAGAGGCATGGGCAAAAGTTTGCTTCGCTCGTTGCTTCGAGGCGTCAACCAGTGTGCCCACTTCGGCACTGGACATTTGCGGCTTGGTTTTCACCGAACCGGTCTTGAAATCGATGATGCCGGTGACCAACAGCTTGATTCGATCAGCCCCTGCGGAGAGGCGATCAGCAACGCATTGATCAGGACTGTTGAATTCTTCTAGGGGTCGACCCATGAACGAACCATACCGTCCCTTGTGATGGATGGCCGCGCCGGGGCTGTCGATCCAGGGTGTCGTTGCCAGCTTGCCGTGGCAAGACTTGGCTTCGGCTGCAAGGGCAAGTCCCACGCCATGCTTGTCACCGGCGTCGCGAACGGTTCCAACGCCGCATCGGAGAATCTTTGGCCAACGAGCACGCGCCCGGTCGAGAAACTGTTCAGCAGATTGCTGCAAATACTGTTTGCGTTGCTCGAAATTGATCGGGGCTCCATCCAGGAAAAGATGGGCATGTGCTTCTACGAGACACGGCAAGACGGTCCAACTCGGTAACAGGGCGTCTGGTTCCGATTGACCTTCCATCCATGGGCCAAGATCAATGAGGTATTCGGGACTTGATACGCCGAGGATCTGTCCAGCCTCGAACACGATATCGGCTCTCTGCATCCCATGATCATTGCGGCCGTCTATCAATTGCCCCACCCGAACCCATACCGGTCGGGTTAACGAAATGGCGGCCAAGCGGTCGAACGTCTCCGAGTCCCGCTTTTGCTCGGCGTTAGTTGAATCGTGGTCAATCAAAATAGCTCCATAATCTTGTCTGCCTGGCGGAAACCCGCGTCTTCCTGCGTTTCCCCTTCCAGCATGCGCCCACACTCGAGTGCTTCAGAAATGACTTCCACATAGCGGTTGTCTTGGGCAAGTAGCTCCAGGTTCTTCTCGGGATTGCCTAACACAAAGTCGAGCCCCGAAGCGACCGCCAGCGTCAGATAGGCATTTTCCATTCCTTCGCGGATTTCACGAGGAACACCGAACGAAAAGTTGGTAAGGCCCACCGAAAGATGAACGCCCTCAAGTGAGGGGTCGTTTCGGATCAGCTTCATTGCATCGAGTCCCATGTTCACCAAACCGTAGGTATCCGCGCCGACAGGCGCTAATCCTGTATCGATCATGATCTGATCGATAGACCGCCCTGACTTGGTCACCAATTTTTCGACAAGCGTCTTGGCCGATTCGTAGACTTGCTCTGCCGAGAGGCATTGGGCGGAACCATCGGGGGTGAAGCGTTCCGATGCCATTCCGATTGCGAGCGTGTCGTATTCTCCGATGAGTTCGAATAGCTCCTCGATACGCTGTCTCGAGGCAGCCACGGAGTTGAGGATGGGCCGGCCGCTTTTCGAGCGATCATAGTGCTCTAGGCAGCAGCGATGGTAGTCGACCGAGGGGTTGTCGAATGCGATCGGTACGGACGTCGCTTCTTGGATTGCTGGGATAAGGTCGGGCAGGAAATCGAGCATCTCTTGCGGCCTGACCATCATCGACTGGGTGCCGTCGATATTAAGTGTGAGGTAGTCGACCCCGAGCTCCGTTTGGAGTTTGGCCAATCGTTGAAACGCGGAAAGATCGCGATTTTTGAACGCGCGCCCGGCTCGCGCGAACGAGTTGTTCATCAACTCGCCGATCAACCTGAACGGTCGACGCGGACTAGCGGTCGATGGGTGATTTTGTGGTGGTGTTGGCTGGGGTTGAGGCATTTGTTTTGAGTTCACTTTCTGGGTGGAATGCGACGAGGTCGCCAGGGTGTTCGCCCGCCGGGGCTGTCTTGTCTGGAGACTTCGTTGTGTGGTCTCGGCCGAATAGGGCATTGGCCCAACTTGAGGTGCCGCGTAAAGATTCGTCTTGGATAACTGGGCTATGATCGAGCAAGTTTTGTTCACGACCTTCGTACTTCAGTCGATCGTAGGCACGAGACCATATGCACGCGATGTCGTCGACCTCGCACTTGCCATCGCGTGTGCCCCCGCATGGGCCGTTGCGCTGATTTTTGGCACACTGCGATTCTGGGCACAAGAACGCGATGTCCGGCAACGAGCAATCACCGCAGTCTTTACAGCCAAAAATCGCTGACTTACTTAAATGCTCAATGACTCGCAATAGCTTGGGCCCTTGCCGGGGATCGGGTGCCTTGGTGTAAATTGACTTGGCCCAGCGATACAAACGATGTCCAGGGGTGAAAATGCTATCATGCACGAGCTTGCTGAATCGATAGCTGAGCGTTGCATGACGAGACAACGTTCGCTGATGACGCGATACTTCGTAGATAGGGCTGTGTCGCGAAGTGTCCGCCAAGCCAGTGTCATGGTCTTCGGCATAGAGATAGAATTCGTCCGAAACAGGATATCGAATTTCTCTCGCAAACTGCTTCCAATCACCCGGCGCAAAGGACTGTTCCTTGTCCAGTATCGCGTGGAGTTGCTCGATCGAATGGACGCCCCCGAGGTAACCGCCTGCGAAGCGAAGCCCTCGAAAGATTGCCAATTGCTTGGCCGCAAGTTCTGTAAAATAGGCCTCCCCGCAATCTGGGCCACGCGAGTGACGCTCACTCAGTTCTGCCAGTTTGTCACTGATCACAACGCCCGGAATCGTTTGCTTGCGGAAGAATCGCACCTTGGGTCGGGAAAGAAGAAACGCATTGCCAATGAGCGGCGTACCCCCGAAGCCCTGGCTATTCATGTAACAAATCATTTCATGGCTTTTGCGAGCGTCGAAGCCGATTTGGGCGATGATGAACTTGGCCCCACATTCGATTTTCTTTTTGAGTTTCAGTAGTTGTGGGATGACTTCGTTCTCAAAACGCTTGAAATTTGTGGTGACCGCGCCAACAAAAAAATCGGTGCGATTCTTCTCACCGTCCTCGTTCTTCTGGCCAATTTGTGGTCGCAAGAACCCGTGATTCATCTCTCTCAGCATCGCCAGTAGACCAATGGAATCGATGTCGAAAACGGGTTTCGCTTGCCCGCCATATCCTGCAGCGGGGTAGTCGCCACTGAGTGCCAGAATGTTATGAAAACCCTCGCTAGCAAGCTGCCATGCCTCGCTCTCCAGGCCATGGCGATTTAAATCCTTGCAAGAAAGATGGATAATGACTTCCTTGCCAGCGTAGAGAATTGGCTTGCCAAGCGCCATAGGACTAAGCTGAGGGTTCCCGCCCGCGTTATCGGTAATCGAGACCCAATCGATCTTGGGCGATTGGACCAGTTGCGTCGCGAACGAGCGAGTTCGCACTGCCTGATCGCCCGCGATGGTTCCGCGCGTTGTGACCAGCTCCACTCCAATCAGGAAATCCGATTGGTCGATCAGTCTTTCGCGCAAGGTAAACATGATAGATTGCAACGCTGAACGAGTCTGCGGCTAGACGGGAATGGGATACAACTCCTGGAATAGTTCGACGGCTCGCGAAGCATCTGCACCGTAGCCGTCCGCACCGATCTCCTCTGCAAACATCTCGCTTATGGGTGCGCCGCCGACGCATACTTTTACATGATCCAGGGGTTCTTCCCGCAGAGCGTCAATCACCACCTTCATGTAGGGCATCGTGGTTGTTAAAAGAGCGCTCATACCAAGAATACCCGCGTTATGTTCGCGAACGGCGGCAATGAACTGCTCGGCCGATTGGTCCACACCAATGTCCACCACAGTGAAACCCGCGCCCTCGGCCATCATTCCAACAAGGTTCTTACCAATGTCATGCAGATCTCCTTTAACCGTGCCGAGGATCACTGTGCCGGAGCTACTGCTGGCACCACCTTCCAGAAGCAGAGGCTTGAGGATCGACATGCCCGCCTTCATCGCTCGCGCTGCGATAAGTACTTGTGGCACATAGAGCCGATTATGCTTGAAGTCCTCGCCAACAACGCTCATGCCGGCGATCAGGCCTTCTTCCAGTACCTCTTGAACATTAAGTCCTTCGGCAAGCGCCTTTTCAGTCATTTCTTTGACCAATGGGGCACGTCCTTCATAGAGCGTCTGATTCATCTGAGGGTAGTCAGTCATCGTTTTTTACCAGTAAGAGCAGTCCCAGGGATTCGGTGAACGATTCTCTTCTCTACAAAAAGTTTGGGGACTCAATTGGCACCCCAGTACGACAGCCAAAGCAAACAGACGTTCCCGACCCTGCGAGCACTAAAAAGGGGGGACTCTCGCCGCAATTTTGCGCTGAATGCTTTTCGAACTCCCCGATCGGGGGGGGGTCGCAGGGGATAATGCTTTCAGTGCAGAAATCAGCCAGTTGACGCAGGGTGTCTCGGGTATAATAATAGGGAAACAAAGCACATATAACGTTATATTATAGTAAGGCGTCAGCCAATTGCAAGTCATATAATCAAGCGATTTAGCGTGGTACGGGAGGCCCCGAAAAGTTCGCGATTTCTGTCTGAGGTTTATGATCTTGTTCAGCTTCAACGCAGATTGAGATTCCCCCATTTTTCTCGAACCCGGCCTGTAACCGCTTAATCTTAGTGGCCCGTGTGACGAGAACAGCCGGAAGCAAGCCTTTAGCTACTCGAGATCGAAGTTGTTTAGCAGGCTTGGTTCGAGCCAGGATTTGGAGCTACCCGAATGGCACAAGGTGTCACCATCAAAGATATTGCCGCGAAACTTGGCCTTCATTTTACGACGGTCAGTTGTGCGCTCCGTGGTGACGGCACCATTTCTCAGTCGACGCGTCAGCATGTGCTGGAAGCGGCCAAGAAGATGGGCTATAGGCCGAATCGATTAGCTCAAGCAACAAGATCGGGAAAGTCGCAGACCGTGGGACTGGTGTTGGGTGGAGATACCCACAAGGCGACTCTTCAGCTAAGGCAGATAGAGCAATATGCCTGGGACTCTGGATACCATGTCCTTGTCGGTCACGGCGTCGGCAATATTCAAGGTGCGACTTCAGAATCGATCCTGAAGCGTGAGCTGCAACAAGTCGAGCGCTTTGCGGGCTACCGAGTGGACGGCCTCATTATCCAATCGGCGCTTACCTATGCAGAGGAAGAACATCGACGCATTTTTTGGGACCGTGTTCAGGGTGTCGCCAACTCGGGGATAGCAATTGTTGTTTACGATTGCTTGTGTGACGCTGATTTACCACAAGTGACAATAGACAGGCGTATTTTGGGAACCCAAGCGGGCGAATTCTTGACAGGCATGGGGTTCTCCAGTGCCCTTTATGCCGGTGATACTCAAACATTTCATTCGAAACGAATCTATAACGGGTTGTCAGCGGTCGACGGACTGAAAACTACGGCATGTGAACTCGAGGTGACCGATTCGGTGTCAGTCCAGGAAGGTTATCGGGCTGGCGAATATTGGGCGAATCTTACCGATCGCCCTGAGATCATTATTGCGGCCAATAGTTTTATTGCGCATGGGCTTCTTCTTCGGCTTCTGAGTTTAGGCTTTGACGTCCCCGGCGATGTGTCTCTTTTGGCAACCGGCGACGCCGAAATACTGCGTTGGCCTCCTAAGACGATTAGTTCCATTAGTTCATCATTCAGCGATTTGGCCAAACAGACCTGGAAGCTGCTCTCGCAGCAGTGGAGCCAGACTTTGGTGGAGCGAAGCGTGGCGTTAGAATTTCTCGTCTCACCTGGTGAGACAATTCGCAGACAATAGTATTTGGACTTGATGTGATGAGTAGAACCTCCCAACCCGATGTTAATGCGGTCGTATTGAGCGAAGCATTTTTCAACGAAATTGTCCGCCCCGCGATCGTTTCGAAAGCTCCGTGGGTATTCGAGCAAGGAGCATTCGGCCGGTTCGGTTACGGAAGCGAATGCCTGGGACTCGACGACGAGATCAGCAGGGACCATCACTGGGGCCCCCAGGTTGACCTCTTACTTCCAGAACGTGTGTTGGAAGATTTAGGCCCAAATGCTTTTCAGGATGTTGTTGCAGAGTTTCCCAGCGAATTTCGAGGCTACCCGGTCAAGGCAGGGCAGGGGGGGGCTGTGGGGCTAGCTCAAGAGTCGATCGAATCGTTCCTGACTCGAACTATCGGGCGAACCGATCCCCCAGCAACTTCTCATGATTGGTTGGATATCGCTGAAGAAGATCTTATCCACATTACGAATGGAAAAGTCTTTTGCGACGATCTCGGAGAATTCTCCCACATACGAAATGTCATCTCGAATTACTATCCGGATGATGTTTGGAAACGGCGCATCGCCCACTGGTGTCGATATGCCAGTGGAATGGGACTCTATGCAATGCGTCGGGCCCATGCGAGACGCAATTGGCCTTACGCCTTCACGACCTTTGCACGGACGATGAAATTCACGCTCGAACTCGTTCACTTGTTGAATCGCACCTATTTTAGTTACGACAAGTGGCTCTTTCCGCTATTTTGTAAATTGCCTAAGGTCGCACCAGAGATGCGACCTCTCATCGAGCAAGCTGTTGAGCCCGGCACAAGCTGGCCAGACAGGATCGCTTTGTTCGAGCAAGCGCATGATCTCGTCGACCGAAGTCTAGTCGAACAGAATATTATTCAGCCGCATCCAGTTTTTATACGCTCCGAGACAAGTGGTTACCGTCTCTTGGAGCATGCTTACGGCGAGCTTTGTCGTGAGTTGCCAGCGGATTTACTGGCGCACGTTCCGTTATGTGACCAAAAGTATTTCGAGTCCTTCCACGTTGGTTTTGTGGCCGACCTGTCGACGGCCCAGTGGAACGAGTGCCTTAATCTTTCAAGGAGTGATACGCAGTGAATTCTAAGCAGCGAGTTAGCGCAGCCATTCGGCGCGAACCGGTTGATCGAGTGCCACTCGATTGTTGGCTTAACGAGCAGCGATTTTGTGATCGGCTCGAACAAGACTATGGCTCCATCGACCGTTTCATGGACGAGTTCAACATCGACATGACGACAGGGTATGTTCCTTGGCCGAATCAGTTTGGTAAAAAGGACGACCGCCAATACTGCCAAAAATTTGAGGTTGAGGAACTGCCGGACTTGGAGCTAGAGGATCCTCGTGATCCTAAATGGATAACCTGTTCCGATTGGCATCCGATTTTTCGCGGCGTGAACGTTCAAGATGCAGTTGAGCGCTACGGCGACGACCGGTTCGTGGTAGCCCATGTCTGGGGCATGGTCGAAGGCACCAGCAGTTTTTTGGGAATCGAAAATTGCTGGATGAACCTTGAGGCAGAGCCAGAGTTGATGGGCCGTTGGCTCGCAAAATATGCCGAGTGGCTCGCAGACATGTGCGAGTCATGCATTGATGCGGGTGTCGATATGATTCGTATTAGCGATGATTGGGGGCAAAATGATGTGGAACTCTTCTCCCCCCATACGTTTCGCGATCTGATCATGCCCAACCTTCAGGTGGTTGTCGACCGTATCCGTCAGCGGGGCGCGTTTGTGGGGCTGCATTCCGATGGGTATATCATGAGCGTGATGGACGACGTTGTGGACCTTGGCGTTGAGGTGCTCCACCCTTGCCAGGACAGTGCCGGAATGGACCCGCAATACGTTAAGGACAACTACGGTGATAAACTCGTGATCCACGGCGGACTTGATGTGATGGACTCGCTCTTGAATCTGGAGGGAGAAGAACTCGCCAAGTATGTGCGGAAACAATTCGAAGTCTTCAAACCGGCAGGTGGATTTATCTTCAATGGCAGCCACATGATTCAGCCTGATATTTCGCCGGCCAAGCTGTGTGAGGTCTATGCCTTGGCCAATTCACTGGCAAGCTATGAATCCTGCGTGTAGTTCGCTTGAACAATCGATTTTCTTCCTAATCTCCTTTCTCTTCGCCTTTCTATGACGATGCTGCAAACTGCCTCTTGGATATGGACTCAGAGTCCGCAGGGTACGCGAGAGCAGTACGTGCGATTCCGCCGAAGTTTTCTTTTGAACGAGAAACCTTCCTCGGCAACAATTCGAATCTCTGCAGACAGCCGCTATCGACTTTTTGTCAACGGGATCTACGTCGCCTTCGGCCCCGCTCGAAGCTACCCGCATCACCAGTGCGTTGATGTGCATGAGGTCGCTAACGCTCTGCGATCTGGCGATAACTTGATTGCGGTGCTCGTTTACCAGCCCGGCTATTCGCACTATAGCTACGTCCACCGAGGGAAATCTGGCTTGTGGCTGGAATTGGAGGTGGACGAACAGCAGCTTCTCACTTCCGACTCAGCATGGACAGCTTCGATCGACCCCTGCTTTTTGAGCGACGTTCAACGCATTTCGATCTACGGTGCTGGCCAGGAGGTTTGCGACTTGCGCCAGTTTGAACCTTGGGTCGAGCTCGGTTTCAATGATCGAATGTGGGAAGCGGCATCGGTTTCGGCAAACTTGGGAGAGAGCCCCTGGTTGGCGATGCAAACGGCCCCGCTTAAAAACTTGGTCGAAACCATCGAGCACCCCGAAAGAGTTGACTTGAGCTGCGCACCGTACGTGCCCAATGCTGATCCCCACGAAGAAATGCGTTCCGCCTTTCTTAGCGAGGCCCAACCCGTCAAGCAACAAGGCGCGGAGTTACCCGCCGTGCAAGAGGATAACATCTTGCTGCTTTGTTATGACCTAGGGCATAGTCAGGCAGGATCGGCTCGGTTGCTTCTCCAAGGCGCCCAAGGTGGTGAGAAAGTGCTCATCAGCTACTTAGAAAAGAAGATCGACGATCGATTGATTTTTTCTGACCCCTCGACTTACTGCCAAATGAGAATGACCGATCGGGTCGTGTTAGCTCCAGGTCAGAATACTTACGAACCGTTCACGCCTCGGGGAGGGCGGTTTTTGCTAATCGGTGTTGTTGGTCCGAGTCGCGCTGCTCTATCGCTCGAGGTAGAGTTTCGCGCAAGACGCTATCCTCTCGAGTTGAATCGCAGCGCGACACCCAAAGACGGCTCACTTCGACGAATCGCCGCGATGTGTTGGCGGACTTTGCAATCGTGTGCGTTGGACGGCATGGTCGATTGTCCTTGGAGAGAGCAGGCGGTTTGGGTAGGCGACAGCGCGATCACAGCCGCCATGGTTGCAGAGTTGTGCAATGATCCTCGACCGCTAAAGTACATGCTACAGCTTGCTTCCGATGGTGCCACCAACGACGGGCTCATTCCTGGCGTGGTCGTGAACGAATCGGAATCGACCGTGGTGCTTGCCTACAGTTTTGCTTGGGTTGAAGGCCTCTCGCAATACTTGACGTTGACTGGCGATGTAGAATTTATCCGCCAAATGTGGAACCGGCTTGCAACCATGTTGCGCCGATTTCAGGACGACTTAGATTCCGATGGGTTACTCCGCCCCCAGCCTTCGCGACGTCAGTTTCTCGATTGGGCTGATTTGCCGGCGAGCGATCCAAGCTGTATTTACAACCTTCGCTATTTATATGCGCTGCAACTTGCCTCTTCATTGGCCTCGCAAATCGATCGTTCTGACGACGCCCAGAAGTGGAGTCAGTGGGCCAAATCGCTTGCTGCCGCTATTCGCCAAACGTTTTGGCATCGTGACAAGTGGTTCGACGATCTACAAAGAACGAGTCGGTCACAACATGCTGCGGCTTTTCTTACGCTGACCAAGTTAGTGGATGGGGATGAATCACTCCGGCTCTTACGAGAAGCGGTTGCTCGCAGTTTGGACGAGCGAGATAACGCTTTGGTACTGATGAGCCCTTACATGCACTACTACCTATTCATGGCTCTTGAGCAGCTAGGTCAAGCGGACGACATTCTCAGAATCGTTAAACATCGTTGGACTGTATGGCTAGAGCAAGATGCACGGACAACCTGGGAAAACTGGGAGGTCGATTTCCCGGATGGGTCGCAATGTCACGCATGGTCGGCCCATCCGCTCTTGTTCATTGTTCGCCATGCCGACGGTGAAATCTCTGGCGCTCAACACGAAGACTTAACAAACACTTACCACGAAATAAGAAAGTTCAAGTCATCATGAAACGTGTCGCTTTCAAAATGAAAATCCACGAGGGGACGGCCGCTGAGTACAAACGCCGTCACGACGAGATATGGCCAGAACTCAACGAGCTGCTTTGCGCGTCGGGAATTTCGGACTACACTATTTTCTTGGATGAGGAGTCGTTGGAATTATTTGCCGTTCAGAAACTTTCTGCAGAGCATACCACCGCCGAGCTTTCCCAGAATCCGCTTGTGAAAAAGTGGTGCGAATATATGTCGGACATTGTGTTGATGGACTCCTCGGGGGATCCCATCTGTACGCCACTGCAAGAAATGTATCACTTGGATTGAGGTGAGCTGCGAAATCGCGCGAGTCACGATCCGAAAGACCGAGCAACACTTCGACTGTGCGATGCTTTTTTTAGAGTTTTGAGATCGGTTCTAGACAAATTAAGGAAAATCGATGGAAGCGAATCCGATGCTTGGCGTGTTTTTGCACGCAGTCGGCGGCCTAGCTGCCGCCAGTTTCTATATCCCTTGCAAACGCGTCCGCGGTTGGGCCTGGGAAACGTATTGGCTCATGCTCGGAGTCGTGGCTTGGCTGATTGCGCCATGGGTCGTCGCGAGCCTCAAGGTTCCAGATCTCCTGGAGGTGCTGCAGTCTGTGCCGAGTGAGGTTATCCTGCGATGCTATTTCTACGGAGCGCTCTGGGGTATCGGCGGGCTCATGTATGGTTTGACGATGCGCTATTTGGGTATTTCTCTGGGCGTCGCGATTGCATTAGGTTTCTGCGCCGCTTTCGGAACTCTGGCCCCGCCGGTTGTCGATGGCCAACTTTCTAGCCTTCTCGCTACTCAATCTGGCATTGCAACTTTGGCAGGGGTCGCGATTTGCCTAGTCGGTATTGCCATCTGTGGGATGGCCGGAATACGCAAAGAAAAAGAACTTTCCGAGGAACAAAAACAGGAAACTGTGAGCGAGTTCTCGTTCGTCAAAGGGGTACTGGTCGCCATCGTTGCGGGAGTGATGAGCGCTTGTATGGCATTTGCGATTGCTGCAGGCAAGCCAATCGCCGACGCCGCGATCGCGCACGGCACGGAGAGTCTTTGGAGCAACTTGCCAGTATTCATCGTGGCCTTTGCTGGCGGTTTGACCACCAATTTTATCTGGTGTGGTTATCTCAATATTCGCAACGGCACCATTCGGAATTATGTCCGCAACAATGAGGGCAGCCAACTGGCCAACTATTGGTGGTGTGCATTGGGAGGAGTCACTTGGTATCTCCAGTTCATGTTCTACGGCATGGGCACAACGCGCATGGGCCAGTATGACTTTTCGAGTTGGACTATCCACATGGCCTTTATCATCATCTTCGGCACCTTATGGGGATTGTGGTTGCATGAGTGGCGCGGCGTGCGACGGGCCACCACTTCCATGGTCTGGGCTGGTATTGTGGTTCTAATCATCTCCACCGTCGTCGTCGGTTGGGGAAACTACCTTGCAGAACCGGCCAACTCAAACGTCGAAGAATCGACCAACTTGAGCTGATGTCTGTATTCTTCTGCCGGAGGGTGCTGCCCACGCATTCATCCGTGATTCTTGACCCATCCCGCTGAGTTACTCACGGGACTGCTGTCGCTGGTCATTCCGTTTCTCTGCTCTAGCAGCCCAGCGGAGTTTCTCCGAGCGTACTTTCCTAGCCCCTGGCTTAGAAAAGTCAGAGCTGATCGCTCTACTTCACTGGGTTTTAGGGTAGGTGGTAGACGGCTTGACTTGAGTTACAATGCCTGGTTGCCCGTCTTGGTTTTTGTGCAGAAATCGACGCAGAGCTCGACACAAAATCCCTGGCAAGATGCATGACTCTGGATACGGTAAAGACCCGTATCGGCACACTCAATTTCAGCACACTTTTACAAACGCAGATATTCGATAGAGGAGATACATGCGATGAAATACAACATTGGCATCCTGGTCGTTTGCATCACTGCTACATACGGATTGCAAACAACATTCGCAGCCGACCAAGCGGCGGATAGGGCGGCGATTGAAAAGGCGGTCGAATCGTACACGGCTGCGTTCAACGCTCGTGATGCAAAATCGCTAGCCGCGCACTGGGCGCCTGAGGCGATCTACATCAATCCGCTCACCAATAGTCAGGTCGAAGGCCGCGAAGCGATCGCGAAAGAGTTTGAAACCATCCTCGCTGCGCTAAAGGAAACCAAGTTAGCGGTTGACACTGAATCAATTCGATTCATTTCCCCTGGTGTTGCCGTTGAGAACGGTATTGCCACGCTGATTTCGTCCGATGGAGAGCCTGAGGAGAGCAGCTACACGGCGATCCATGTGAAACAGGGCGGCAAGTGGCTGTTGGATCGCGTCACCGAGGAAGATATCTCCGTCGTCCAGTCTCATTACGACCAGTTGAAAGATCTGGAATGGATGATTGGCACGTGGTTGGATTCCGAGGAGAGCAATCAGATCGAAACGACTTGCCAATGGTCCCGTAACAACAATTTCATTATCCGTGCCTTCAAGGTTGTTGTCGAGGATCGTATCAACACGTCGGGAATACAAATTATCGGATGGGATCCGGTATTAGGAAAAATACGTTCCTGGGCCTTCGACTCCGAGGGTGGCTTTGCCGAGGGAGCATGGACACAAAAGAACGACCGATGGATTGTGGAATCCAACTCCACATTACCTGACGGCCGCAAGGGCTCGTCGATCAACATCATGACCCTAGTGAATAACAATACCTTTGGCTGGCAATCGACCGGCCGTGAAGTCGATGGCACCATCCTGCCAGATATCGACGAGGTTCAAGTGACCCGCGTTGCTGTGCCCGAATGATGAGAATCGTTCAAACTTGCCATGAGTTAGCTAATCGCGATCACAAAGTAAAATAATGTTTCACTAAGAATGGAAATAGCAATGAACCAATACATAAAACTCCTGGTTGTTGGTTGGGCAATTTTTGCTTTACCGCTTAATGATGCCATGGCTCGTGGTGGCCGTGGAGGTGGCGGACGTGGCGGCGGTGGCCGGTCATATTCTGGCGGTGGCGGTGGTCGGTCGTACTCCGGTGGCGGTAGAAGCGGAGGCTACTCCAGGCCTGCTCCCAGTCGTTCGCCAACAATGAGTCACCAGTCGAGACCGAGTGCTTCGCGATCCAGAGCGCCGAGCGCTGGCCGCACGGCACGGCCCGCTAGTCCCAGTGGTCGAGCAACTGGTGCGCGAGCTGCTGGGCGTCCTACAGGAGGCATCCGACAGGGCGGCCATGCTAGTCAGGCCCAGTTGCAGGGTTTCTTGAATCTATCGGGCGGGGCTGCTGCTGCAGGTGTAGCAGCCGGAGCACGCCATGCGGGTGGAAATTCAGCGATTAACGATTTCTTTCATAGCTCTTCGGGAACCCCCGCTTCAAGAGGAACAGTCGCCGGCAATCGAGCTGACAGCATTAGTCAGCGGACAGACACTCGGTCAGGGGTTCGAGATAGTCGTGGTGAGAATCGAGATTTCGCGTCAGGCAATCGCCAGGAGCGCGTCTCAGGACGCGGGGACCGTCAGTCCGTACGCGTTGAAAATCGCGGGGACTTGCGGTCGAGTTTGGCGGATGGTCGTGGAGAGCGTCGCACCGTCAGGCAGCAGCAACTTGGCGAACATGCAGACCACATCCGTGATGGACTGCACGACCATTACGATCACGATCACCTGTTTGACGACTTCTGGTCAAACAATCCGCAGGCGCACTATCGTTTTCATCAGAATCCCGTGTTTTGGACCTGGGCCTCGTTCTCCACAGTTTCAGCCTTCATGCCATGGAACTGGGGAAACGCGGCGACGTACGACTATGGGTCTGGTGGCAACGTTTATTATGAAGGCGATACTGTCTACGCAGACGGCGAAGAGATTCCTGCGGAGGAATACGCCGCCCAAGCCGAGGAAATCGTGACCACAGTTCCAGAAGTTGAGAACCCTGACGAGATGGACTGGCTTCCACTAGGAGTTTTTGCTCTTACTCGGGACTCCGAATCTGACGCCGTTCCCAACATGTTCATTCAACTGGCTATTAGCAAGGAAGGCATCATTGCCGGTACGTACCAGAACAAGACGACTGATCAAACACAGTCGGTCGAGGGGATGGTCGATCAAGAGAGCCAACGAGCTGCTTGGACGATCGTAGGCAAGAATACGCCAATTCTAGAAACCGGCATTTCGAATCTTACACAAAACGAAACCAGCGTGCTCGTCCACTTTGAAGATGGCCAAACACAGCAATGGCTGATGGTAAGGATCGAAAAACCAGAAGATGAGACAGGGACAAAGTAATATGGCCTAGATCCTTTACACCTAGCAAGACGCTCGGGCTACCGGTCTCGGCAATCCCCTTGCGGTCACTGGATTTTGAATCCGTTTTTCAACGTGGGAAGCGTCTTGGAAACGTGTTGCGGTTGCGTTGAAAGTCGTTGGTCTCGCAGTGGATAGGCTCAGTTAACGTGGGAAACACATTGTAGCCATGTTTGGCTTACGTTGCCACCGCCAGTATGGATTTGTCAGCTGACCAACTCGCATCCGTCGCAGGCTTCTGGGCGTTCCAGCGGGCTCGGCTCGGCATGCAGCCCGGTGGACTCGACGCGGAGCAATGCCCGTTCTACAGGGATGAGCGCCGCGAGGAAAACGCCAGCTTGGTCATAGAAGCCGCCTGGGTCTTCGTGAGAAAGCAGCTTAGCGAAGGCGGGCGCCCACCATGAAAGGTGCTCGCGCAGAAATCGTGTTTGGGCGTCGCGACAAACATCGAGTCGCGCTTGGCGAACTTTCTCATCACCGTCGACAGCCTGCCGCTCCAGACCAATGAGAAAGGCCATAAACTCCAGCTCTTGGACGATGTGGTCGGGGCGTTCGGGATGTGTTGTGGACGTCGTCAGGCCAAAGGCGCGGTAAAAGCCGCTGACGTCGGCTAATGTGTTGCTACGCTGAAACGCATATTTGCTGTTGATGTATTCCGTTTCGTAAGGCGGGCAAGCATTCGAGACCAGCAGCCCAAATGTGCTCTCATACTTTTCGTTGAATTCCTGGCGAGAACCTGGAAGCCGTGCCAGCACTCGCGATGGGTCAAGTTCGGAAAGCAGACGTTCGCCGAGCCCCAACTTTTTCGGTTTGGTTCCGGGCAAGTTGCGGATGATGTCCGCCGCTTCGGAATAGAGCGCGTCCTCACGCAGTTCATCGAGTTGTTCCCAAGAATTTGCCTTAGGGTCTAGCAGCGTCAAGGCGGCAAAACGATAGAGCGTCTGACGAGCCATCAGGGCTGCGGGGTCACAAGTCGTTTCAATATTAGTTTCGGTCATAGTGAGTCTTTTGGTTCGATAATAATCAAGAAGCCGACCATTCGGATGCTGGCTGATTACTACGTGCTCAAATCGAGTTTACGTGCATGTCTGCCGGCCGCTCAAAAGTCGGTTCTTCGACGGTGACGCGGACAACCTCCTCACCAAGTTTGTTGAAGCCAATGGCTGTGTCGTTGAACAATTCCTGCGTCTTACTGGAACCATCAGGCATGGTCACTTCAATTTCTCCGACCTTAGGGCCTTCTTCAATCTCGAAACGGAAGATGATTTGCTGATTCGCGCGGAATAGCTGCAGCACCGCCAGCAGTTCCCGGTCGGGACAACTGTATTGTTCGATGGCATGGTCGACGCCCGGGCCGAACATTTGCACCAGATAGCTGCGCGGTACCCACCGCGGTGGGATGTAGAACCCGTTGGGCTCGGTTCCGAACTGTGGGTAGAGGGGCAAAGCGATCTGGCGCTGGCGGATTAAGTAGTAAAGTGGGTTCTGCGGGTCGTCGATCCATGTTCCATCTTCTTCGATGCTCAGCAAGCCTTGCAAACGGATCTTGCCAACGCAGGCGGCCATGCATCGTGTTTCCGCTGGAGCACCTGTCGGACTGACAGTTTTGTCCTTGCCTTCCAATCGCGGGAAACAACCGATGCACTTTTCGGTTGTCCGCGTCGAGGGGCGATACATTGCCTTCTTGTAGGGGCAGCCTTCAACGCACTTCCGGTAACCGCGACAACGGCTCTGATCGACTAACACCACGCCATCTTCCGGACGCTTGTAGATCGCATTACGCGGGCAGGAGCCAAGACAACCTGGGTACGTGCAGTGATTGCAAATGCGAGCCAAATGGAAGAACCAAACCTTGTGTTCTGGTAATTCAACATCGCCGCCGTATTCGTCTTTCGCCTGTTTCGTAAAGTGATCTCCGGCCGCCGTATCCTCGTGGATATTGGGCGCGCGCCATTCGTCGTCGCTGGGGAGGTATCCGAGTGCTTGCTGGGCGCCGTATTCCGGGCGCGGCTTTTGGTTGGCAGCCTCGAAGATCGTAAGGCCGTCGAAGACTCCGTAGGGTTTCTTTTCCGCGTCTTTGTTGCGTGCGTCCCAGACCTGTCCGCTGGGATTGGCCTCCTCCAACATCGCGAGCAGCTTCGCGTCCCAGTGCTGCGGATAGCCGCCGTAGGGCTTCGACTCTACGTTGTTCCACCACATCAATTCCTGGCCCTTGGAAAAAGTCCAGGTGCTTTTACAAGACATGGTACAGGTTTGGCAGCCGATGCAACGGTTGGCATTGAAGACGAACGCAAACTGCGTCCGCGGATGATGCTCCTCGTGCGGGTAGCTCATCTCGCGACCGATTTGCCAGTTGTAAACGTTAGGCATTGCGAAGCCCTCCTTCGTGGGGCAGGTTGCATCTCTCTAAGTGTCATTCCGGTGTTTCAATTTGCAGCAAACGCTCCGAAATCGGTACGGTTTCCTTCGCCGTCACGCGCATGACTCCACACCGGGCCAAAATTTTCTCGATTTGTGACGACAACTTCTCCTCACCAAAGAACTGCAACAGACCGTGAAAGGCCTGGTAATTGGGATCACGGGCCAACTGCAATATTTCTTCGGCTCCCCATCCAATGCGAGCGTACTCTTCGACCAGCAGCCGCAGCATTAGGTTGGGATCGCCTGGCACTTCAAAGCCATGCATTTCCATAGGGTCGTCGGGCAGAATTTCCCGTGTCGCCGGATGTATCTTGGCAGTCGCTTGAGAGCACTCATCGGACATGTTTGCTTTCCTTCAATTTCGCATATTCTCGGGAATCGGTGAGCGGACGATTACGTTTTTACCATCACGTATCCACCGATCAGATACTGATCGTTCTGGGGTGT
The DNA here is from genome assembly GCA_029259945.1 of Planctomycetota bacterium. Taxonomy (GTDB): domain Bacteria; phylum Planctomycetota; class Planctomycetia; order Pirellulales; family Lacipirellulaceae; genus Bythopirellula. Next base: position 37,999 of record JAJDEF010000043.1, on the reverse strand, counting down.
GTCCGAACCTGGGCTGTAGCCCGATTCGGCCGGCTTCCACAAACCGACCCCGCCAATGCCGCCATCTTCGGCCTTAGTGATGCGGATCAATGTTTCTTTCGGAACCGTGTTGATCGCATGGTTATCTACGTCGAACCCAAACGTGAAACCCATTGCGCCCGTTTTTTTGTGGAACAGTGTATCAGTCTGGTGCATCGGCATCATCCAATTTCGCGTGATGCTTTGGTGCGAGCCATAGCGGTAGCTGGATTGGTAGCCGGTCTCAGCGACCAACGCCCGGCCGTCGGGACGTGTTTCATGAGCCTTAACCGACCGCTCGCTGGCAATCCACCCGGTGTGCTTCATGATTGTGAAGCTGTAAGGCAAACCTGGGTTGAACTTCACACGAACCATGCAACGGAATGCCTTGTGGCGCGGACCGTCGTCGTCCTTCCAGCCGATGTACGGACGATCGAGCTCGTTGGCATCGACCCACACATAGTCCCCTTCATTCAATCCCAGATCGCGAGCGGCTTGCGGATTGATTTGAATTTGGCGATCGGCTACGCCCGGCGATCGCTTGTCGGTGCGATGGGGATCGCCGAAGTTGTCGCTCCAGATCCAATGCCAATCGACGGTAGACCAAGACGAGTGGGTTGAATGACGGCTCTTGGGAGTGCAACAGAAAAACGAATAACCCTGTGCCCACAGCGGGTTGACCGTCTTCTTTGCCTCGTCCCAAGACATCTTCACGTTGCGGACTTGTCGTAAGTCAGCGTCGAGCGTGTCGTGCGAAATGCCATAGTCGATAGGTCGGATGAACGGACTGGTCGACACGATCACGTTCGGCAAGTAGGGCGTTGCCTCAACGCCTTCGCGATGCACGCATAAATTCTCGCCGTATTCGATTGCTTCGGGGATGTCGCAGTAGCTGTGCAGCCGACCGCTGTCGGTGTAGAACGGAATCGAGTCGTGAATCTGCTCGTAAAACGGAACTCGAGGGTAGGTGCGGAACAACATCAGGCCCGCACCCGGTTCGCCGCCGTATTCGCCCGCGATAAACTTGTCGACGTCATACGGCCCGTCCTTGCCACGCGTGGTGGTGCTGTTGTCGAAAACGCGTTGAAGATAAATCTTGGCTTTGCCTTCGGTGACAAACTTGAAGTAGTCGGAAAATCGTTTGTCGCCAGTCTTAGCTGCCAGCGCGTCGGCAACTTTGGCGAAAACCATGCCGTCGTCTACGGTGTCGTGAACCGGCTTGATTCCCCCTTTCCATATCTGCAGAAACGGATTCGAGCAAGAACCGCCGCATTCGTAGTCCTGAATTTCGACCCACGAATTGACCGGCAGCACAACATCGGAGTATTCCGCGCTACCAGTCCATTCGATCTGCTGATCGACAATCATGTCTACTTTGGGAAGCACATTGGCGATAATGTTGTAGACCCATTTCGCCTGGTTCAAGAAGTTTGCGTTGTTGTACCACACGACCTTCGTCGGCGTAGGCATGTGCGATTCACCGGTAAAGCATCGCTTGTCGCCGTTGGGAAGGTCCACTGTGAGCGTCTTTTCTCCACTGGCCCAATACGAGGGGTCTTCCGTGTCGGTTGTATGCCGAAGGTTGCCACGGGTAATGCGTGCATTCTCGTTGAGTACCGGAGCGAACGGATCTTCGTGCGTGTAGCTGCCGACGCCGGGCCCGCTCCACGACGACGCCTGGAGCAGCGCACCTTTATAGTTGCCTGCCCACGTGAACGATCCCGCACCGTGTTTGCCAATGTTGCCTGTAAGTAGCAGGGGAAGGTACGTCGCACGATTGTGCAGCGTCGCGTGGAAATAGTGATTCACGCCCTCGCCGATGTGAATCGCTACGGGATGCCCCGCCTCGGTCGTCTGCCATATATCCTCAGCTAAACGTCGAACCAAGTGAGCTGGTGCGCCCGAGATCTCTTCCACTGTTTTCTCGTCGTAATCCGCCAGATGCCGTTTGTACATTTCCATGACCGGCATCACTTCTGCTTCGCCACCATCGGCAAGCTTCACTCGAAACGTGCCTTCGAGCGCAGCGATGATTTTCGAATGGACGCCCACTTCGTCACGGCTGATAAAAGCAACTCGGTTTGCGTCGCTGTCCCAAACACAAAAGTCGCCAACCTTCGCCCGTTGCGTGTCGGTTAGGCCCTGTATTTTGTAAGACGGTCCGCCGCGGATGTCTTTCGGTTGATAGTCCGCCTGAATATCTTCCGGCCGTAAACGCTGAAGGTTGTCGGTTCGCACCAACAAGGGGAAATCGGTAAAACGACGGCAAAAGTCCGGCTTGTACCAGTTGTTGTCGAGCATGATTTTGGTCACGCCCAACAACACCGCCAAGTCCGACAACCCCGGACGCACGCTGATCCAGTAGTTCGATTTGGTCGCCGGGCAGTTGTACTCAGGCGCTATATCCACCAGCTTCGCCCCGCGCTCCATGCACTCGTTCAGCCAATGCGACTCGGGCATCTTGTTTTCGATCAGGTTTTTGCCGATTTGTATGATCAGCTTGCAGAATCGCATGTCGTTGAAATCCATGTCTGCCGTTTGCAAACCGTGAACAAACGGGTGGCCCGGGGCTTGATCGCCGCGCCACGTGTATTCGTTCCAGTCGCGTGCGCCGCGTGCTTCTTCCGGTGGCACGTTGCGAATGTGGTGGTCCAACAGACCGAGCACGTTGGCAAAGCGATAGATGCCAAACTTGCCTACCACGCCGTGAATGGGGAGATTGGAGCCAATCTTGACGACGCGCGTGCCAGCTCCTTCTACCTTGTCGATCATCCGCTGTTCGTAGCCATCCTTCTTTAGACGCGCTGCGCCTTCGTCGCCGCTATACGTCCCTGAGATAGCGTGCAATGCTTCGGCAACGTATTTCGACACTTCGTCCCACGACATTCTCGCATAGCTATCATTGCCTCGATCATCAAACTTGTATTTTGTACGTAGTGCCGGATTGTCCGACAGCGACGGACAACCGTCGTCGACCCATTGTTTCCAACCCCGGCGAAGCACCGGTCCTTTGAGTCGATAGGGACCGTAAACCCGCCGCTGCATGGTGAATCCTTTCGGACAGCCACGCGGATTCCAAGCCTTGGTCGCCTTGTTGCCATACAAGTCGCCGCAGCGGTCGTGGTCGTAGTTCTGCTCGCTGCGGATCATGACGCCATTGCGCACAAACGCCCGAAGTCGGCACATATGCGTGTCATTCGGGGCGCAAATCCAGGTAAATGTGTCGTCGTAGAGATACTGGTCAAGGCAAACCTTTTCCCAACCGCGATTCGGGTAGGCTCCCAGGGGGTTGTCGACGCTTAGTGGTGCGAAAGCCCAGGATTGCGCTCCTGCAGCCAACAGCGATCCACCGCTAGCGGCACACGTTTCCAGGAAATGGCGGCGTGAAACATTCATCGATTCGCTCCTTAGGTAGCCATAGTGCCTGCGTGGTGAAGCACAAAATCCCACTCGTTTTTTCCGCGGTTACTTCTCCAATTCAAGACCTTGCCAAATCGTGATCAACTTCTGGCCATCGCGATCCCTACGCGAACCGTTCCAGATCGCAAATGCGACCGACGCTTTCCCGCCCGGTCGAAGCGAGATGCCTTCATCGGGCGAATCGACCGAAAGCGCCCGCCGCATCACAACCGTCCAACGTCCTTCTTTCCATTGTCCAACGGCGGTGACAAACTGGTTCTTGGGAATGCGAAAGGTGACGCTTCCCGGTCCGCCGACATTCAGGTTAGAACCACCAGACATTGCAGGTGGACACGGAACGATCTGATTTCCTGCCGCGACAGCGGGCAAGCTGATACTGGGCTGATCAGCCCGTAAGGTTCCTTCGCGGCGATATTCCGCTGTGGCAGCGAGGTTCTCGCTGAAGGGATAGATGTCGGCCACGATGTTTGGGTATTGATCTTCGACATCGAGGGACGTCTGCCGATCCGCATCCCAGAACCAGACGTCCACCGACTGGTCCGCACTCCCCATGCCAAGGAATGGTTCCGCGTTGCCGCGATATAGCTCCATCGCCACGGCATCCTCGAACGACTCGCTTTGGGTCGCATGTTCGTCATGCGATGGGTCGTCCCAAGAGATTCGCACGGCGATCGTTTTGCCATCATGGATGGCCTGTACTTGGAGGTCGGGATCCACGTCATTGCGCCACCAAAGTGGCATGATCCTCAGGTTGACCTGCGCAATTTCCGACCAAACATTCGAATCGAAGGGTTCTGGCATCGCATTGACGGATTTTGCGACGATCCTTGTGCGATTCATGATTGCTGCCAATCGTACCTCTTCGCTAGACAAGGAACGAATAAAATGGACCAGGTCGACAACTTCTTCGGGCTTCAACGCACTCGAACCAGGCATCGGTGTGCCGGGCATTCCATAAGCAACTCGGCGAAACAGAGACGCTCCGTCGTGGCCACCCTTGAAGATGCCTAGCGTGAAATCGCGCGGACTTGTGGGCAATCCCTCACCGTCCACCATCTTCTCCACGCCGTCGCCCCTGCCTTCCTTTCCGTGACAAGAGTGGCAGCTCTGTTTGGTATAGACGTCACGACCGCGAGCAATGGACTCCCTGTCGGGCGACCCGATCGCGGGCACACTGCGGCTTTCACCAGGAGTCGTGAATCGCTGTACGTAGTCGTCGATATCTGCCTGAACCTCTTCTTCAGCGATTTCTTCTTCCGTCAGTTCTTCCTCTTCTCTGAGATAACCGATGAAGAATTCACGTGCCCCTTCTTTTCTCATCAGAAGCACCTCGTCGACAATCGCCTCACGTTCTGCCTGCCCGAGGTGCTCCCAAGGTGGCATCGAAGAACCGGGCATGCCGCGAAGTAGCACGGCGTGCAAGTCCTCGCGGGTGGGGACATTGTTCGAAGTGCTTACCAGCCGAAACCGTCCGGCACGGAAGTCCCGCGGCTTGGGGAACAAGAATGCCGCTGCAATTCCTTTGCTGTCTCCATTCTGGCCATGACATGCGGCACAATGGAGGGCAAAGAGCTCTTTCCCCGAGGGTGGTGACACCGCGGAAGCACGCTGACAGCCCATCAAGCTAAGGGAGACAATCATACTGACAACTGTCAAAGAAGTCGTCACTCTTACCGGTACGTTGATCTGATGTTTCTCTCCGCGTCTCATGGTTTGCGCTCCCTTTCTCACACCGTTAGGTGTTGCGATTGATCTTCATTGCGCATGATTCATGAAGTAACGTTGCGGCTATCTCGCCGGTTGCTTCGTTTTTCGCTTCCTTTTCTTCTTCGTCACAGCTATACAATCCATGGGCGGAAATACGTCGAGCCTCGTCTGCCTGAGAAACGAGTCGAATTGCTCGTTAAACTGCACATAGGTATCATGGAGCGGGCAGGAATCTTTCTTGCCGCACCACTCTGGTCCGAAAGGACAGACGATTCGGTCTTCCATTCGCTCAAACACCGACACGATGTCGAATAGCGATATCTTTCTCGGCGTGCGGGCAAGCCGATAGCCGCCTCCCGGACCTCGCTCACCCACAACCAGCCCCGCTTGCGAGAGCATAGTCAATAACTTTGCGATGAGCGTCCGAGCCAGTTGTCGATCGCGGGCGATGTCGATCGAAGAAAGCAGACGTTTTTCTGCGTAGACCTCTGCCAATCGGCTCATGGCCGCGATCGCGTTCTGTGCGGTTTTGCCGTAAGGAGTCATTGCAAGTACCTCTCGATGGCCACAAATACCAGTTTTTCCATTGCAACACAAGAATAAAAGAGTAAGTTTTCGTGAAATTTGCGAACGGTGTCAGCCAATAGCTGGGCAGTGTTCGACTGGCTACGCATAGCCGCCGTTTCTCTTCACGTCGGGAAATCAGGTTCGCCTCGGCCACCTTCTGGCCTCGGTGACCTTGTTCATCAGATCTTTCATATCGCCCGGTAGGATGACATCGCGGACACGTAACGAAACGATTTCCAATCGTATGAGCCTGACGACAGACAAGACAGCAATGCGACACCCCTACGAACCCAATGGTGCCCCCAATTTGCCCTCAGTATTGTGGTATTCAAGTAATGAGAACTTGGCGAATGCGAACGCAAATGTTTCCTTGCCGGCGTGTTCGCATTGAATTCGAATGCAAACGTCATTCGACTTGCGGTCACTGGATTTTGAATCCGATTTCAAGTTGTGGGAAGCACATTGGGAACGTGCTTAGCTTGTGTTGGAAGTGGTTGCTCTCGTAGAAGTTAGACTCGTTTTAACGTTGGACATACATTGTAGTCCAATGGGGTTTAAATTGGCAATGTTGCCCCCAAAATGCCCCCCATTTTCGACTGCAATTTGTCGTCCTCTTTTTCATGTCTAGAAATTCTTATGGCAGGGCGATTATTTCCTAGTTTCGGCTTTCAACGCAACTACGATTGCTCGTAACTATTCTGGTGGCCTCTCTTTTTTGCCCTACGCCATTAAAGTGGATTGAAACTTGCCGACGCATTGCGTATAGTGTACGCATGAACACCAATCATTCGGATATTCCCTTGCTGTGGTACTGCGGACAGCCAGGAACTCCTGCAGTCAATTCGAGACTTAGTTGGGTTTAGATAAAAGAGAGGGAACTGCAGGTGAATCGAGTCCAGGCGCGAAATCAGCGAGCAATCCGCCGCTCGTTGGAAGATATGAAGTTGATCTGCTCAGTGACAGTTGACGCTGAGCATTTGATTAGCGTTGAGAGGCTCGACTGGGATGACCATTGGAATGATTGTCAGCCGTTGGCAGAGCAGCTTGCATCGTTGAAATCATCTTGGATCGACTTGATTGGCAGCGTCTATGCCCCGAGAAGCTACGGCAGGTACGTGTCGGCATATTTTACACTATTGAAATCATGCTTGAGTCGTGTTTTGCGAGGAGAGATTGGACTACCCTTCTTGCAGAAGATTATTGGGTTTGAGACATTTCATATCTTTGACCAAGACGGCCACACGGTGGCAGGGACAATCAATGCACGCAACCCTGCGTACTTGCTGAGTAAGGTTGCCCAGCCAAAGGCATTCGACGACCCGAAATTCTTGCCGCTGATATCTCCGTTTATAAACGACTCTTCTGCCAGTCGACTTTATTGTCATTACAGAAGAATCCCAGTCGCGAATGCCGCTAGCATTCAGTTGTTTATCTATCCGCCTGTCGGGCCACTGGATCAGTCAGGTAGCTATGTGCTGATCGGTCGGTTGTTCAAATCTCTGACATCCAGAAATGATCCGTGGGTGGAGAAACGCAGCGAGACGCTGTTCGATAGTGTGTTCGACAAGCTATTCGAATATTGTGATTGCAACGAACCCCGGGTTTTAGACTTGGCGTGTGGCTCGGCACGAGTAGTAGTCGACTTATGCAAGAAACGTATGCTCGTCATCAAAAGCCGTTTCAGTTGACTCTGGTTGATGTGGTCCACAGAAACAGGTTACTGGCTGATATGTTTTACCGAAACCCTTTCATATTCCGCAGATTAGCGTTTCAACAAGACAGTCTGTTTGACTGGGTGGAGGATCATGTCGACAATGCAACCTCCCGCTTTGATTTTGTCTTGATGCTTCGCGTGCTTGATGTGTTTAGTCGCTTTCATATTGAAGAACTGTCGCGATTCGAGGCGATGGCGTTAATCCGCCGGGACCAACAGGACATTGTCCTTAACGGCAGCGTGTTTGATCCGGCAAAACTGATAGAATCCAACATGCAACACAGGATTCAGCACAGCATTAGGAAGACGAGATTAAGGAAGGGCTCAATGTTCTATCAGTTTTCGTTGTCCGACTATTTCAAAGCGATACGTTTGATAGCGGGCGGAAATGTCGATGAACGAGACGACACTGTTTACGTGCTCGTTCGGCGGTTTGACGAAAGTGTATTTGTACTCTCTGGTGGGCGCTCTTTGATTGGCCAGTTAATGAGAATGTCCGATCGGATTATTATCGAAGACGTGGACCTGACCGTCCGACACTTGCGGGAGCACTTGGAACGATTCAACATTGATGACTTACGTGCGACCGATGTGACGGATAGGCAACGAATGCGAGGGGCGTCGGTAATCCTCGTTGAAAAGACTGCGTGAGGCGACGATGGACCTTTTTGTCAAAAATTCGGAACATAGGTGTGCAACTTGCACTATTGGGAGCAGCCACTTCATGAGTGCCTTCAACACGGACCTGCTAACAACGACAATTCTCGAAGGTGGCAAACAAATCTTCACCGGGCGAGTCCCCGATGAACTCATTTGGAATCAGACACGAATTGAGGATTGCTGGTCAATGCGACCGGCAAAACGCCACAAGATTATGATGTTTGGGCGAGAAGTCGAAGTGCCTCGTGATCAACAAGCCTATGGAAAGAATTATTCCTACAGCGGTCGTTGTAATAAAGCATTGCCCATACCAAAACTGTTGCAACCGCTCGTTCACTTTGCAAGAGAAACAATTTTTTCGGACCTCAATGGCATACTTCTGAACTGGTACTCTGGCCCCGAAGAGTACATCGGCCCTCATTCGGATTCCACGATTAACATGATCAAGTTTTCACCCATTGTCACCGTGAGTTTTGGCGAAACGAGAATTTTTCGCATGACCAAGGGAAAAGGCAAAGAGAAGCAGACGTTCGACTACCCAGCTAAAAATGGCTCAATTATTGTTCTTCCTTGGGAAACAAATAGGGCATGGCAGCACGCCGTCCCAAAGCGTGCGAGATACGGTGGACGACGCATTTCCGTGACCATGCGAGCTTTTGAGGATTAGCGCGCGTGCAAATCATGAACGACCACCAGTAGCTGACAATCTTCCAGATCGCATTACGGCAAAGTTTTTCAGCAGCGGGTGAAGAGTCTCGGCATCGAGGAGGTCAAAACGGCCTACCACAGTCTCTGGCAGAATCCGTTTGTAGAACGACTGATTGGCTCAGTGCGCCGAGAGTGTTTGGATCATGTCATCGTTCTCGGAGAGCGGCACTTGAATCACATTCTGCGCGAGTACTTCGATTATTACAACAACGCGCGAGCGCACATGTCGCTTGATGGCAACGCACCTCTACCTCGCGAGGTAGAACCTCCCGATAGAGGAAGTGTGATTGCACTGTCTCAAGTCGGCGGGTTGCACCATCGGTACATTCGCGTCGCAGCGTAGCATCGGCTTTGTTGCACGATGCCTCTACATCGATTGTGATCAGCGTACGCGCTCACGGATATAATTCGCTCTTTTTGCACCAAGTTATCAAAGAGCACCGTTTTTTCGTGCTGCTTCCGTAGCTTGTTTTGCTCAATTATTGCCGTGCTTATTCTCGCTTGGTCTGACGGATTGAGTTTTCGGGAGGGACACTTGGTAACCGGTCGAGGGCCTGGGTCTGACGGTCCCTACTTTCGACCGACGTTGAAACAAGCAATTGGCCGCGCGAAGATAGGCACGTTGCTGGCGGATGCGGGTTACGACAGCGAGGCAGCCCACGTTTTTGCTCGTGCGCAATATGGCACACGCACGGTGATCCCTGCCACGCGCGGTCGCCCCACCAATAAGCAACTGAAAGGCTACTGGCGCAACCTCATGAAAACGCGATTCAACAAAATAAAATACGGTCAACGCTGGCAAGTTGAAACGGTGAATAGTATGATCAAGCGAGCGATGGGTTCGGCACTTCGAGCGCGAACCTATTGGTCGCAATCAAGAGAAATCGCCCTGAAAGTGCTAACCCACAATGTGATGATTCTTAAACACAAATAGGTTTTCGACAGAGCAGGTTAGAACACATATTGAAAGTCGCTGTTAACACAACCGACAGGCTCATTTTAACACATTGGATCGCAGCGTGCTTAAAAAAGCCTTTGGATTGACAATACTGCCCTCTGTTCTGCAAGGGACTTTTGTTTCGTTAACCGAGGGAAAGAACCTCCTTATCTTCCAGGCCTTGTCGGATCGCTAGTGCGAGTTCTACGATGTCGCAGGGCTTCGTGAAGTAGCGGTAGACCCCACCTTTGTTGATCGCGCGTAGTGCAGAAGGGACGCTGGCTTGACCGGTAAGGATGATACGAGGCACTTCGGGAAAATTAACTGCAACCCACGCCAGGAATTGTGTCCCGCATGTACCAGGCATATTTTCATCAGACACGATCAGATCGATACGGTGAGCCTTGAGGACTTCTGTTGCCTCTTCGGCCGAGCCAGCCGTGTTAATGCGGTAGGGTTGCTGCCGAAGCGAGCGTGTTAGGGCGAGTAGCTGGTTGGGCTCATCATCCACTAGAAGCACAACACATGCGGAAACATCAATTTCATCTTGTTTCGTCGTTGGTCGCTGGATTTTCATGTTGCTACCTTTTCTTCGAGTGGGGCACGTTTTTGCTCGGTGGTTGTATTTGGGTCTGCATGGGCCTTGTTGATTGGATGGCGAACTTGAATGGGTTCACGGACCCCTCTGGCAGAAGTTGCAAATGATGTCAACCGCTCTCGCAGCGACGAGGTGACTTCCTGGCCCCGCGCGATGAGGATGTCCCCCGAGCCTGTCACGACGTGCTCATCCAGAAGCATGCCATCTTCAAGATGCTTGATTTCCACCGACTTGACAACGTACTCGACATTGAGAATACCAGCCAGGACGCCGACTAGAGATGGGTCGTACCAACCTGTTCGGTCGTGAATCGTGGCCAAAGTGTCTTTTGCTGAGTTCTCTGCTGAAATAAGCTGCACAACATCGATGACAAGTTTGAGAACACGGGATCCGAATGGAATCTGGTCCTCTTTTTTTCCATCGACCGGCACGCCCGAACCGTCAAAGCATTTCTGTTGGCAGGCAATGATCGCCGCAGCGCCCTTGAGGCGAGGAATCTTTGCGATCAAGTCATGTCCGACCTGTGGGTGGCCCTGGTAAGTTTGTAATTCTGCCGCAGTAAGTTCTACGCCGTTTGACAGTTTTTCTAACGTCGTTTCGGGGATGGTGACGCATCCAACCTGAGATAGCATTGCAGCAATCTCGATCTCCCATGCGTTGTCTACTTGCACTTCCTGGCAAATCTGACGAACCAAACGCCGGACACTTGTGGCTTGGCCGAAGGCAGTCGGGTTTACGAGCGAGAGCACCTCAGTTAACACGCTCACACTTCCGCTCAAGGTTTTGGTGAGAAGCTCGCGTTCGGCAGTAATCAGCCGATACTGTTCGATTCCCGTCTCCAGTGTTTTGGTTAGGGTCTCGATCGAACATGGTTTTGTGAGGAAGCGAAAGATGTGCCCATCGTTGACGGCATCGGTGGCGGTTTTTTGGTCGGCATTCCCGGTGAGCATCATGCGAACGCTTTCTGGCGCAGCTTGGCGAGCCGCGGTCAGAAATTGGATTCCATCCATTTCAGGCATCTGCATGTCGGACACAATGACGGCAAACGGCCCATCCTCGCCCATCGCCTCCAGCCCTTTTTTTCCGCCAATTGCCGTCACAATTTGAAAGCGTTTACGCAACTGACGTTTGAGTGCCTGCAGGATATTTGGGTCGTCGTCGACTAAGAGGATTTTTTGGGTCATGATTGTTCGACTCTTGCTGCGAAGAAGTTGTCTGCCAGGTCGCGCCAGTTCGGAAGCTGGTCCGCCACACCGAGGCATTTCAAATAATCGACATCCATATCAAGGCTGTAGGTGGTACCACAGGACGGTTGAGTTTCGTTGACCAAGATGTTCGCCACGTGAACTGCTGCCAGAGGGCCAAAACTGTTTGCCGAACACTTTGATGGGTGATGGTGGAAGGCGACTGCCTCGACAATCGTGCCTGGAAGCCCCCACAAGCCTAAGAGATAGGCTCCTACGTCTGCATGATGGGCTCCGAGAGATTCGAACTCCGCATCGCACAGGGGCATTTTTTGTTCGTTCGCAAGCGTCAGAATCTTGCTGAATTGTTCTGGCATGTTCGCCACCAGCAGCAACTGTCCGACATCATGGATCAACCCGGCGAGCAGCGAGTCTTCCGCCATTTCTTTGTTGTCGCTATGACTTGTGGTAATTTGCTCGGCCAGATGGCCCACCGCTAGGCTATGGTCCACGAGCACATCCATAGAATACCCTCGCAAACGGTCCGCCGGAAATTGGGAGAATATGCCTGCCGATAGCACGAGTGGCTTGAGTGTGTTGAGGCCGAGCATTGCTGCGGCATGGGCAGGACTCTCAATATGTCGTGGGATGCCAAAAAAAGAAGAGTTCACCATTTTCATCAGCTTGGCGGTCATTCCGACATCTTGTGCAATGAGCTCTGCGACGCTTTCTACCGAAGCATCTTCCGATTGCAACTCCCCCAATAGTTTGGTGTAGACTTGTGGCAGACTGGGAAGCGTTGTGACTTGAGAGACAAGGCGGATGAGCGACTCGTTCCCCAACGTGTTTCTGAGTGAGCAAGCACGAGCAACCGTATTTTTCAGCGTGGCAGCATCGCAAGGCTTTGATAAGTACTGGTGCGCCGGTGTAACGGCCCGTAGAACGCACGCTTGATCGGCCTGGCCCGACAGGATGATTCGAATAGTTTCAGGATATCTCGTCATGATTTCGGTGAGCAGTTCTGCTCCGTCCATTCCGGGCATTCGCATGTCGCTTACGACGACGTCAAAAGGAGACTCCTCCATGAGGGCCAACGACTGTTCGCCACTTTCCGCAAACTCCATTTGCCACACGTCTTGCTGACCGTGCAGCATGCGGCGCAGTCCGGCTAAAATATTGGGCTGATCATCAACGAATAGAACGCGCATTTTCATTTTTCTCTGCCCCGTGTGATTGTTTCTGATCGCCAAGGGGCAACCGAATCGTGAACGTCGTCCCTTTGCCTTGCTCGGTTTCACAATCGATGGTGCCGTCATGTTTGTCGACAACCACCGAACGCGCAATGGCCAGACCTTGTCCCGTGCCTTTGCCAACTCCTTTTGTGGTAAAGAAGGGGTCGAAAATCCTCGTTCGAACGTCTTCAGGAATTCCAGGTCCTGTGTCACGTACAAAGATTTCTGCCCAATTTCCGTCGTGGCGGGTACCCACTGTAATCGTGCCTTTTTCCGCGTTATTCTCGCCCAGCGTATCGCCGATCGCTTGTGCTGCGTTGACAATCAAGTTTAAAAAAACCTGATTTAACTCGCTCGGAAGACAAGAGACGCCCGGCAACTCGAGGTCGAACTCCGTCACGATGTCGGCCACGTATTTCCACTCGTTTCGGGCCACTGTGATCGTGGTCTTGATGGCCTCTGCCAAATTGACGAGGTTCTTCTCCTCGTTGCCTGGATGCGAAAACTCTTTCATGGCTCTGACGATCGTTGCTACTCGATCGACACCCTCAAGCGATTGATCAATGGCTTGGGGGATTTCTTTTGACAAGTATTCGATATCCGCCTGTTTGAAGGCAGCCTCAACTTCTGCGATCAGTTGATTATCGACGGAACCATCTTGGGTGGCCTGCAGCAACTTTTCAACATTGTCCAGTACGACGCTGATGTCGCCAAACGCGTCTTTAAGAAATCGCGTGTTGTCACCTACATATTGCGTGGGTGTGTTAATCTCGTGGGCAATGCCTGCGGCCAGTTGCCCGACAGACTCTAGCTTTTGCGCCTGTGCCAGTTCGCATAGGAGCTGTTTTTGCTTACTGACATCACGAACTGTCGCTTGGACAGCACTACGGTCTCCCAGGCTACATTCTGCCAGACATACTTCAGCCGGAAAGTCTTCGCCATTGGCCCTGCGATATGTCCATTCAAACTTTACGGCCCCATCTCTTAAAGACGCCGCAATCATTTCCTCCGCCTTGGCGACTGAATCAGATCCGTCAGCCTGCGTTGGAGGAGAGAAGTCTTCGGGACGCTGAGAGATTATCTCGATCTTGTTGGTGAGACCGAAAATTGCCAAAGTCGCCTCATTGCAGTCGACAAATCCGGTTTCGTCTAGCAGCATAATTGCATCGGTGGAGCCTTGGAAAATCGCCCTATATCGATTCTCGCTTTCGTGAACCTTTACTTCGGCATTCTTGCGTTCCGTAATGTTGTGTGCGAAACAGTTAACGTACTGGCTCGCAAGGACTGGACTGAACGTAATTTCGAGAATCAATTCGCCAACATTGGCCTCAAATGTGTATCTTGTGTTCGATTTGATTGCACGCATAAACTGGGGTTGCAACTCGGACGGGAGTGGTTTTCCAACCGCAGTTTCCCATGCGTTCAGATAAAATGTACTCGCCGGATTGGCATACAAGATCTGACCGTCGTTGGAGATGCGTAGCACGGGCTCGGGAGTTTCGTCGGGGAATCGGGCGAGTTCCACGATTTTTGCATCGGATTTTTTTCTCTCCGTAACATCTAGTTTGACGGCAATGTAGTGCGTAATCTCGCCGTGTTCGTCCGCCACGGGGGTGATGGTCGATTCTTCGGTGTACAAGCTCCCGTCTTTTCGCCGGTTAATGATCTCGCCGTGCCAAACTTTTCCGGCAAGCACTGTCTGCCAAAGGTCTGCGTAAAATGCGGCGTCGTGCCGGCCACTCTTGAGCATCCGCGTTTTGTTCCCAATAGTTTCCTCGCGTGAATAGCCGGTCATCTGTGTAAATGCACGGTTTGTCCAGGTGATTCGCCCGTCTCGATCTGAGATCAAAATCGCGTTTGCGGCAGACTCCAGTGCGGCGTCATGTAACCTCAAACTCTCCTCGTTTTTCTTGCGTTTGGTGATGTCTTGAGCGACACACACAATCCCCTGGATTTTGCCCTCAGAATCTCGCATGATCGACCCAGAAAAAGTCACGGGGATCCTGCTTCCGTCTTTCGTCACATACCAACCATCGACGTCGCTAACATGGTCTTTGTGAACCAAAGAACGAAGCATTTCCCACTTCTTTGGCAGGGCCTCTCCAGACATTATCATCTTGGCAAGATCATCGCCGACGTCACTTGTATCGTTGTCTTCTTTGCCTGAGAACAGCAACGTCGCTGGTTGTCCAACCAGTTCCTCTTCTTGGTAACCCAGCATCGTGCAGGTTGCCTCATTCACCATCTGCATGGTGCCATCGGGCGCGACAACAATTAGTGCCTCGATCATCGAACAAAGAATGTTATTGGTATATTCTTGGCTTTTGCGAAGCGATTCCTTGGCTAGGCTCAACTCGGTTACCGTGGTTTCGAGTTTCAAACAAACATCCTCGGTCTGCTGTCGAGCGAGTTCTGCCCTCTCAGCGGACTGAATAGCTTTGCCGGTCTCATAAGTCACCTTGTCCAGCACACGGTTGTACTGCGTTGCAATTTGGCCGACGTCGCTACCCGGTTCGACGGTGACTTTCTGAGAGAAGTCGCCGCTATGACGCTGCACTTCCATTTCGGATACCAGTTCGAACAACTCAGTCGTGGCACCATGTTCGGAGATATTCAAGCCGATGAGTTCCTGTTCGGCTGTCACCCGCAGAGGAAGAAATCGTTGGATCCATTGGAGCAGTACGTAGGTCGTTCCGAACGACACGATAAATGCCACAGCAACGCCTGTCAGTTGAATCTGAAGCTGAGCCCAGCGCGAGAGCCCGGTCCCTAAAAGCTCAGAAGTTCCAAACAATGCAACCGCGATGGTGCCCCACACTCCGGCTGCAGCATGAACGGGCACCGCACCAATTGCATCATCGATTCGTCGGCGATCTAGCATGTGCTGGGCACCCATCATCACGAGCGCTCCGATCGCCCCAATGATGACGGAAGATGTAGCAGTGACAGCGTGACAGCTCGCCGTAATGGCGACCAGTCCGGCTAACGATCCGTTTATCACGGATTTGACTTCAGAATATCCATGCACCAACCAGCCTACCGCTAGTGCTGTCAACAATCCGGAAATTCCTGCCAAGAACGTGTTGCCGATGATCCCCGCAACCTTCTCATTCATACTTAGCATGCTACCGCCGTTGAAACCGATCCAACCCATCCACAACAAGATGGTCCCTAGCATCGCCAACGGCAGATTGTGTCCAGGAATATCTTTTGATGCTTGGTCCTTTCTGAAGCGCCCAATGCGTGGTCCGACGACCAGGATCGCTGCTAGTGCCGCCCATCCGCCAAGGCTATGGACGAGGCTGGAACCAGCGAAGTCCACAAAGCCGCGCGCTGCCAGCCAGCCGGCGACTCCCCCGTTGCTTCCACCTCGTACCCAGTGACCAAAAACAGGATAAATCAGCCCCGAAATAATCAGCGTCGTGATGATGTAAGCTGAGAATCGCATTCGTCCTGCCACTGCCCCCGAAACGATCGTTGCTGCCGTAGCACAGAACATCGCTTGAAACAGAAACGTCGCCGCCAAAATCGAACTTTTCTGGTTTATCGGCAGAAAAAAGTCGGAACCGCCAATCCATCCTCCCTGTGATACTCCAAACATCAGAGCATATCCGAAAGCCCAAAACAGAAGAACTGAGACCGAAAAATCGGTCATATTCTTCAGCGCAACATTGATCGCGTTCTTGCTCCGCGTCTGGCCAGACTCCAGACAGAGGAACCCAGCTTGCATCAGAAACACCAGCGCTCCGCAGGTCAGCACCCAAAGTGTATCAAGCATCGATTGTTCCATGATCACACCTCTCGATTACATCGCCTTGCAGCGACTCGAACTTTGATTGTTCTCTTGTGAATCTACCCTGGGTCTCTCGCATGCAGTGGCCAATTTCGAACTCACCGTGTCATGAACCCAACAACAAAATATGTCCAACTCTTTTTCATTCGAGGTTAACCAGGGACTACCGCAGGCGTTCTCTCCGCAAAGACAGCATCCTGTTCATCCGAGAACTTATTGCGGATCGTGCGGATACTCTCAATGCACAAGTCGAAGGCCGCGTAGACTTCTGGGTCAAAGTGTTCACCAACATCTTCTCGAATGATCGCCAGTGCTTTCTCCTCAGAAAACGCCGGCTTGTACGGCCGTTCTGAGGTGAGGGCATCGTAGACATCTGAAATGGCTACAATTCGTCCCTCTAGGGGTATTTCTTCCCTCGCCAAGCCTCGGGGATATCCTTTGCCGTTCCACTTTTCGTGGTGCGTCAGTGCGATGGTGGCTGCCATTTCAAGAACAGGGTTTTCCAAACTGTCGTATACTGTGCTGAACCCTAAGCCACCCCAGTCCTCGAATACCCGTTCCATGTTGGAGTGTTGTTGAAGAATTGCAGCTCCGAGTTCACAGTGTTGCCGCATGATATACCATTCATCTTCGGTCAACTTCCCAGGCTTCAAAAGCACCGAATCGGGGATGCCAAGTTTGCCAATGTCATGAAGTGGTGCGGCAAACAAGAGACGGTCAACATAGTCATGATCCAACCCGAGCACCTCTGCGATCGCACGGCTGTAGTAGCCGACTCGTAGAATGTGATTCCCTGTATCCTCATCGCGAAACTCGGCAGCTTTACCGAGTCGCCAGATAATATCCAGGCGGGACGCCTCAAGCTGCCTTGTTCGCTCACGGACTTTATGCTCAAGGAGTTCATTCTGGCACTTTAGTTCGTCCTGGCAGGCCTTCAAATGCAGAACGCTACGCAAGCGTGCCAAGAGATCTTCTATTTCAATCGGTTTGTTAAGCAGATCGGTCGCGCCCAGATCCAATGCTTCTCGTTTAAGGTGGCGATCCGATGAACCTGTAAGAACAATGACGGGGACGTCCTGTGTCTTTTCTGTCTCTCGAAGACGCTGGAGGAGTTGAAGTCCGTCTATCCCCGGCATTTGGAGATCGGTAACAACGGCGTCGAAGTCGGATAGGAGCGTTTGCTCCAATGCCGCATGTGGAGAGTCGAGGAACGTCATGTCCCACGCTTCCCTCTCACGGCGCAGCATTCGCTGGAGCGATCTCAGGATCGCCGTGTCATCGTCAACGAATAGTATTTTTTTTCTCATGCATACCTTTCCGCTGGCTTGCTTGACCTACTGCATTGATGCGCGTTTGCGTAGATCGACGTACTGACCAATTTTGTCTAGTATCTCGTCAAAAGACGCGGGTTTAGGAAAAACGTGCTCTACACCAAGATGAATCATCCTAGCCTCCAGGCCAGGCTCGCTCATTCCGGTGAGGACAACAACGGGAATGTGCGACGTATCGACATTTCTCTTTAGGCATTTGACCACATACTCCCCCTCGCCCTGGGGCATCCGCAAGTCGGTGATAATCACGTCCGGTTTTTCAGTCACCGCGAGCCAAAAGCCGTGCATTCCGTGAAATGCCCTCACAACCTCAACGTCGTAACTATGAAAACGCCGAGCAAACGCCTCCGAGATGTTGGGGTCATCATCGATGCAAAGTATTTTGGGGCAGGTTGGTTCGTCTTGCACGTCCTCGCAAATCGACGACGAACCTACTCGCAGGCTGTTAGTGCTCATAGTAGTACTCGGTTGATGTTCAGGTTTCAACTTCGCGATGCGTTTTTTTCGCGTGCGAAATTTTGGAAAACGATCTCTTTCATAAGAAGGATAGCTCGGAAATCACGTCGCGCTCGATAGTTGACGTCCTCCAGAACAATCCGACGAAACGATGAAATCCCAGGGGTGTTTAACCCAGGTTTTTATGGTGCTTAGTGAGAATTAGAGTAAATCCACCAATTCCGATTTACCTGTTTGTTGCGAGTCGCATTGAATTTTTCTGCAGATGAGCCGAAATGAATTGACCTTTCCTCAATGAAAAGCACCAGTGCTTGTGAGAGAATATTTGCCGGGCGTAGCTCGGAAAGGATTATTCCCGATGTCACAGATCGCAAGGAGATGTTTCTATTTAACGCTATGTTGTGTGATAAGATAAATTTTTCTACTTAAGAATGCGTCAATCGCGATTGCCAAGCTTTCTTCTGTTTCCAACGCATAGTAGAGCGGTTTGCGAAAAGTAGGCCCGCCGCTTGATCCGATTTAATCTGCTTCAAGATACGACCGGCCGCGTCTTGCGAGCCATGATGCTCTTGGTAGGAATATCCTCCCAAAGGCCCTGTGCAAGGTATCGAAGCAAATCATTCACTTAAAAAAACCGGGCGTAGTCCGCGCTCAAAGCGTTGCCGGGGAGATAGCTTGGAGGCTTGCGGTCACTGGATTTTGAATCCACGAAATAGGTGTAGTGCTTACGTGGGACATGCACGACATTTGTGCTTGGGACCACTTGTTTTCAAGGCTTATCGTCGTTTTGATAGGGCAACTGGAAAAAGCTTGGAGAGCGGTTGTATGGGCAACATTGTTCCGAATTTGTTCCGAGTGGCGGTTTGAATTGTCACCAGCACAGCGGTACAAAGAGATTGTCACCATCGATTCCTGTCTGCAGCTCCCACGCTCTTCTACATATGGCCGATCAAAGTATCCAACCGACATATTCGCGTGTACACACCCTGTAGCAACGTCTTTTGTAAGTGCAGGGCAGCTCGCCAGGATTCCAGGCATTTGAACAGCAGCAAGAAGACTCCTAATAAGGAGAGTGCGCAGTCGAGGCGATTAAGGTTTCTAAAGCCGTTACGAAATAGACTACGGGCTTCCTCTACATTTCTTCCAACGAAGCAAGCTTTATGGTTTGTCGTTTCGTGACGAGTACATTATTCGGTATCCGTGCCATTAACCTGCCCAATGAGTCTCCTCCTCTTCGGGTTCTTCTTCGGCATCGAGCGCAGCCAGATGCTCCGCAGCAAAGTATCGCCCGGCCAACAAACGAACCGGAACCAGCAGAGCGATAAAGACAGGGAACAAGATGCCGATGTCACTGCTTTTAACGAACCATAAGATGCCAAGGCAGGCCAGTTGCAACAGTGTAAAGGAGTGGATTGTCCAGCGGGGCACGCGGCGGATGTAATGGGTGACCGGGTAAAGTGTTGGGTCTTTTAGCCATAAACCCAGTCGTTCGAAGAACTGGTTACCCGACATGGAAACCACGCCCATGAATAGGAATAAGCCGTACAAGACCGCCATGGGGATCGTCTTTAATAACGGCAGCAATAACAGCGATAGCCCGATTAGCACGTGAATTGTCAGACCAGTTAAGCGATTCTCTCGGATATGGACGACTCGCTCGCGAGTCTCCCCATTAGAAGAGACCACTTCCTCTACTGTTGCCAGACTGCGAACGTGGTTGAGCGAGCGAACCGTTGCAGCCACCAGCCATGGGAGTCCGAATAACGAACAAACGGCAATCAGAAGTCCTACTAATCCCAGGTCGAGGTGATACGCCTCTCCTTTATGCAGCCGGTGATCGGGGCTGTTGACGATTCGGGCGGTAATGTTCTGATCCAGAAACACCAGTACGGCGACAAACAACGCAGGACCTGCGGCTGCGAATCGAACCCAAACAGGGGCGGCTAACAGTTCGACAGACCAGGGGCGACCACTCGTCGTTCCAAAGGTGTCAGGAGCCGGCAATGCGTCGAGAAAGACTTCGTGCAGCCACACCGATATGACAGTCATCGTGCCCAATGCGATTGCTGGGCCAAAGTCAGCAAGGAACTCGCGAATTTTCGGCAACAGATAATGGCTACGCCGGAACCGCGAGAGGCTCATGGCGATATAGAAGGTTCCCAGGGCGAGAAGTACTGAGAGTAAGGCCGTGTCGTGATGCTTCTTGACGTCGAGGTCTGCAAAGATGTGAACAAGTGCTTTGATTGCCTCATAGATGAATATGATCGAAATAAGGGCCGAGAATATCTCGTCGGTGAACCGAGTGAAATATCGCATCAAACAACTAGCGTCGGTCATAGCCAGTATCAGAATAAACCCCGCAGACCATAGACCAACCCACCCATACGATGACAAAAACGGAATACTTAAGTCGGCGCAGAGTCGATACAGAATGGCGGTGAAGACAAGCAGCGGCCCCGTCCCGCCGAGGATAACCAGCGGCTGGCCAGAGAAGAGAGCAAAGATCACGCCACAGAATGCCGAAGCAACGATCATTTCCACGGCCCCGATCTGGCCGTCCGTTTGCACGGCCATCACCCCGCCAAAAGTCACCGCAGGTGCCAAGCAGGCAAAGAAGAGAAACAAAGTTGAACCGGCGCACTTGGCGTGTAGCCCGTCGCGGAAATCGCTGAAGTAGTGTGGCCAGCGCCTGGCCACATCCTGCCTCATCCCTCCACCAAGCTTGCCTGTATAGGTCAGGCTATCGGGCCGTTTCTCGACAGCAACTGCTTCGGGTAACGTACGCTGGGTGAAATGATCTAGCGCCTCCAGTAAGTCGTCGAGTGAGTGTGCATTTCCCGCCTCATAGCGGAATTCATCGTCCGACATCAGTCGGGCGACACTTGCAAGCGTGTCGAGATGCTGTGCGGCCGCACTGGGCGGCCCCATCAGGAAAAACAAGAACTGGGTGGGGATCCCGTCGGGTGCCCCAAGATTTACAGGGCGAGCGAGTCGAACGAACTGGACGATCTGTTCTTCAATCCCGTCGAGATACGCATGGGGAATAGCCATTGCATGGCCAATCGCCGTCGGTGCTTCTTGCTCGCGTTGCAACAAGGCTGTGACTACTTGCTCTGCAGCTTGTTCCGTTAGATTTCCGTCCACTACCATTTGCTGGACGGTCTCGCGGATGGCCGACGCCATATCGGAGGCTTTTAGGTCGAGGAGCGTATGGCCTTGTTCAAATGCGTCTCTTAGTCGGTTCATGTGCTTTCTCGGTGAATTATTCCTCGAACCCTACGCTGAATGCCATTGTTTCATCCACTGGTTCGCATCCCGGCGGCTAGTCCCTTAATCGTCAAACGTGTCAGATGTCGTAACTCTTCGGTCTGATCCTCGTCTTTGCCAGAGTAACTCCGCGATCGGCGCAACAGTTCAACCTGAATCAGATTCAAGGGGTCGATGTAGCGATTGCGCATTCGGATAGACTCCTTGAGCCACGGCGTGCTATCGAGCAGCTCGTTGTTCTCCGTGATCGTGAGGATGGCATCGCGTGTCCTGCGAAACTCGTCCGTGATCATCGATTCGATCTGAGCGTACGAGTTTGAATCGTCTGCTAAATTTGCATAGTGTTCTGCGATACCAAGGTCGGTCTTTGCCAACGCAAGTTCCGCGTTGTCAATAGTCGCTCGAAAGAAAGGCCAATCACGATACATCGACTGGAGAAGTTTTCGTGATTCCACATTCTTCTGTAGGGTCTCATCAACAGCAGTTCCGAATCCATACCATGCAGGAATGAGGCAGCGACATTGTGTCCAGGAAAAGACCCAAGGGATGGCACGCAAGTCAGAGAGGCTAGCGCCGCCTCGTCGTCGTGCAGGACGCGATCCGATCGGTAATTGTTCAACCTCGGCAATCGGCGTTGCTTGGCGAAAGAACGCGACAAAATCTGGTTGTTTGATCAGTTCACGATACCTTCGATAAGATGCGTCCGCCAACCTCTTCATCGTTTCAACCCATTCCTCCCTTTCTGGAATTGTAGGTTCGCCACAGGCGAGCAGCGACGACCAGACAACTTGCTCTAAATGCCGATGGGCGATGATCGGATCATCGTAACGATCTGCGAGCACTTCCCCTTGTTCTGTCAATCGAAGTGATCCATGGAAAGTTCCTGCTGGCAACGAAAGAATGCCCCGTGCTGCTGGCCCACCGCCGCGGCCTAGCGAGCCTCCGCGACCGTGAAAAAAAGTCACCTTGACGTCGTAGGCCGAGGCAGTGGCATGGAGTTCTTGTTGCGCCTCGTGTAGCGACCAACAAGCCGATAGGTAACCGCCGCACTTGGTGCTGTCCGAGTAGCCAAGCATAACGATCTGGTGATTTTTCTGTCGGGAGAGGTGTTCACGATATTCCGGGACTTCCAGTAGGTTCGCAAGAATGGTCGGCCCTTGCTCTAGATCTTCGATCGTCTCGAACAACGGAATGATCGGAAGATGAGCAAGCTGGTCATCTTGGTTGCCTTTGACAACGTCAGGCTCTGATGCAGTCAGTCGCCATAGCCATAGTACCGTAAGCACATCGCTAGGCGAGCTAGCCATGCTAATCACATGTCCGCCCAGTGCTTGTAGCCCAAATGACTTAACGACCCGATGCAGGAGTCGGAATAGATCAAGTGTATCCTTAGCCGCTTGGGAGAGGCCAGTGTTTGTCGCTTGGCCAGATACATGAATCCGTTTGCAGAGTGTATCGAGCAATATCTTTCGTCGTTCTTTCTCGTTAAGCCCCTCCGGAGTTGAACACAGCTCCAGCTTCTGAAATAGTTCGTTCAATACTTCCCTGTACTGCCGTGCGTCCTGTCGAACATCTAACCGGGCCAAATGAAAACCGAAAATACCAATCCGATCAAGCCATGTCTGAATCTCTTCGGCAAAGAACTCTCCCCCCGGTGACTGCGTAATGGCATCGAGCAAAAGGGATACATCCATTACAAGTTCAGATGGCGACACATAAGCTCCCTCGGGTGTGTCTGAGTCGCCACCATCAGTGTCAACATCGAGTCCAATTCGCTGTGTTGTTTGAAGTCGCCAACGGATCACGCCAATCCAGCGACGACACGCCTCATCCGGCGAAATCTTGGAAACTTCTTTCTCCAGGTGCGGCCAGAGTTGGCAAGCCATTGATATGGCGCTACTCAGTCTATTTCCGTGGCGCATCTGGCGTTCAGATAGGCTGAAAGAACTAGATAGCTCGTCGCATGAGGACAGGTGAAGTTCGAGAGCTGCCTGTCGTAACCAAACGAATGTCTGCTGTGTGATTTCAACGGTCACACCCGGGTGGCCGTCACGGTCACCTCCGATCCAGGAGCCAAACGTCACACAGGGTCGAATCTGTAGCAAATCCTCGGGGTACGTTCTAACTAGCAAACCGCGAATCTCACGCAAAACCTTCGGAAGAACTTCCCACAACACCGGTCTGATCGATAGGCCCCGCTCCACCTCCTGCATGACCGACGGGCGCCAAGGACGAATGAAGTCGGTTTGCCAGAGTTTAGCCAATTCGGCTTGAATCAGTTGCTGCGTTCGTTCTCGTTCCGCCGGTAGTTGTTCGGCATCCGAATCGCCTAGTAACTCGCGGATCCTTCGCAGCTTGGCACGGACAGATCGTCGTTTTGCCTCTGTAGGATGTGCGGTGAAAACCAACTCAATGTGTAACTGGTCGAGCAGCAGCTGCATCTCTTTTGCCGACTTGCCAGATCGTTTCAAACGCTCGATCGCCTCGCGTATCGACTCGCCATGTGCGTCAGGATAGGCGTTTCGCTTGCGCTCGTACAATACGCGCACACGCTCGCGATCCTCGGCGAGATTCATCAAATCTAAAAAGATGCTGAATGCGCGAATCACCACCCGAAGTTGATCGTTGCGCAGCGAAGCGATAAATTGCGTGAGTACCAGTCCGGCACCGCGCCGTCCGCTTCGGCTATCCCAGGCGAGTCGACGCAACTCTTCGACGACCTTAAAGGAATCATCGCCGGCAATCTCTCGAATGGTATCGCCAAGCATTTTTCCAAGGTGCGAGATTTCCTGACGCAGCGGACTTTCCTGTTTCACCTCAATTGGCATCAGCCTGCCCTCTTTGCTTCGAAACGTTTTCGGCCTGTGGCCCCATTTCCATTCTCTCGGTGAAAGTTGGCGTGTAACGTATCCCAGTCTATAACCAGACTTCCGCCTGTTGCTTCGTGTTGTTTCTCCCAATTGATCAAGAGGTCAAGACAGGCGTGGTCGATGTAATCTAGGTGCTCGAAATCAACATGTAATTCAACATCGCCCGGCACGCGCTCCAGTTCTTCCGCGAGTACAGGAAGCCGAACGAACGTTGCCGCTCCTTCGAGGTTAAGGACAGCTTTCTGACTCGCTTGGTCGACCTCTAAATCTACGACCAAGTGTGAAAATGTGTGCAGAAGTTTTACTGCCGACAAAGCAATCCCGGTAAGAACGCCGGTCAGCAGATCGGTTGAGACGATGGTCCCGACAGTGACCGCATAGATGGCGACCTCTCCCCAGCCATACTTTCGCAGCTCTCGAATCGCCTTGATATTTACAAGCTTGTAGCCGATGTAGACCAACATCGCCGCTAACGCCGCTGTGGGGATCATGCGGAGCATGAAGGCCAACAACGACACAAAAACCAACAGCCACACGCCGTGCAGAATAGTTGAAAGACGTGTCTTCGCACCTGCTTCGACATTAGCCGAACTCCGCACGATGACGCCCGTCATCGGCAGTGCTCCTAGCAATCCGCAAACCATGTTGCCGATGCCCTGAGCAGCCAGTTCTCGATTATAGTCAGTGCGAGTATCCGACTGCATCTGGTCAATTGCGGTGGCGCAGAGTAAGGTTTCGGCACTCGCCACTACGGCAAGGACAATGCCGGCTTGCAAAACAACCTTCCACGAGACCGTCTGTAGAACTGCAAGCGACGGAAAATGGATTTCACTCCAAAGGTTGTCGGGCACCTCGACGTAAAGAACCGGCAGTTTCAGCAGCGCTGTGACAGCGGTCGCCACGATAACGGCAAGCAGTGACGCAGGAATCAGCTTGAGCCGCGTAGGAGAAAGCAATTTCCAAAGTACTAATACAAAGATCGTTAACAAGCCAACCTTGGCCGCCCAATCATGATTCTTGAGTTCACCAAGTACATTTTCTAGACTAAGCTGAATATCTGCCTGGGATGCTCGCACTCGTTCGGCACGACCTTGCTGTAAATCGCCAAGTGCAATGGGAATCTGCTCTAGGGATTGTTGGGTTGCTTCTTTCAAGCTAGCAGGATCGCGTACCGTTTCAGATACGCCGCGGGCATCCAATTGCTCTACCAAGCTGGTGAGACGATCAGACAGCTCCTGTTGCTTTATCGCAAGCGGTTCGAGCTGTGACTTATTCGGGAGAGAAGGCTCCTGTTGATGGACGATATGGTCAAGGCCCGCTTCTTGAAGTATCGCTGGAATCAGTTCGGCTGCCCGCTCGCGAAGCTGCACTTGCTGCTCGTGCAGTGCCCCAAACTGTTGGAGCAGCTCACGTCGCGCACTTCGTTCTTCGACGGTACCTAACTCGGGCATAGGCAAACCCTTTCGGATCGCTTCGGGAATCGATGCCAGATTCTGGATGCCATTGCCTTTGGGTGCGTCGTCTACCATGACATGAAACTGACTCGACAAAATCAATATGCCGATTCCAGCAAGCATACCGTGGATGACCGCCGGCGAGACGGCCCGGAACCAGCGACCATAACGCAGCAGTCCTGCGGCCAGTTGCAGAGCGCCGCCAATCAGAACAGCGATGCCAAGGACTTCGAGTCCGTGTTGTTGAACTAGATCAAAGATGATGACGGTAAGGCCGGCCGCAGGACCGCTCACCTGGAGCGGAGCCCCAGCAATCCAGCCGACGACAAGACCGCCGACGATACCCGTAATGAGCCCCGCTGCCACCGGTACGCCAGAAGCAATTGCGATTCCCATGCAAAGGGGCAAAGCAACAAGAAAGACGACAATAGATGCGAGGAAATCCCGCTTTGGGGCCGATAACAGACCTCCTGATCCCGTTGCTTTTGGATCGGTCGCTTTTCTGTTTGTTTGCTGAGGTTTCGATTCGCTACTCATGATCCTTCGTTTCTCTCTCTGCCTGTTCGCGGCTGGTTTGTTGTGCTTCTGACTACTGGGTGAGATGAAGCTCTCTAAATCGTCGGCAACTCACGAGTAGCCTAGGGGGCCGCAAAGCTCGTTCCTTCGATGGGGACGAACTGACCGTCTTTTGGGTTGTAACCAAAAACTTGCCCCGATTCGAACTTGTAAACCCAGCCATGAAGGTTCAGTGCCTTACGGCCCAACGCTGCAGCAACCGTCGGATGAGTGCGCAGGTGCTCAAGCTGAACGAGTACGTTTTCTTCCACCGTTGCTGTCAGTCGTGCAGCAGCATCGGTGATGTGAGCATAGTTTTCGCCGATAATCCGGTGTGTCGACTCGCAGTGTGATAGCCACGATCTGACGGCAGGGAGTCTTTCGAGTTGTGATTGGTCAAGCAACCCGCCCATCGCTCCACAATGCGAATGGCCGCAGATAATAATGTCTTTCACGCCGAGCACACTCACCGCATACTCGATCGTCGCTGCTTCGCCTCCTTCAACGGCTCCATAGGGCGGGACAATGTTGCCTGCATTCCGCAAAATGAAAAGCTCGCCTGGTTCGGTTTGCATCAATAAATTGGGGTCGATGCGAGAATCTGAACAAGTGATGAATAAGGCCAGCGGGTGCTGCCCATCCGCCAGGCCCTCGAACAATTGCTGCTTGGAGCTAAAAACATCTTTTTGGAACTGATGAATGCCTTCGACTAATTTTTGCATAGCCTGTTTCTCTGTTGTTTAAGGTCGTCGCTTTTCGTCACGCTGGCGGTCTAAAATTCGTTGGACTTGTCTCGCCGCACGCTCCGCAGCTTGCGAAACGGCGGTCGCTACCTCGCCTTCGACTGTTTCGATCGAAAAACTCCCAAGCTGCTTCATGCGTACCGACAATCGGCAAAGTCGTTTCGATTTGCCACTCGCTATTGCGACTTCTGCAAGATGAACCAAGACCTCTTCGATACGAGGACCAAATCGGCTCAGGGAAAAATAAATCCACATATCAATCTTCTCAAGCATCTCCTTGTCGGTTGAAATCGTTCGGCTTGATACTGAGATATTCACAGCTACTTTCCCTCTAACGCCGATCTCGGCATAACGGTTTGTGAATCTTATCGTTAACCTGCTGAGTTAGATATATAGATATATTGCGATTGATAGTGAGATAATATCTATGTATTCTTAGCGGAATGCACTGGCTCAACTATCACCATCTGTATTACTTCTGGCTGGTAGCCCGCGATGGTAGCATCGCGCGGGCTGCCGAACAGTTGCAGTTGGCCCACCCGACGATCAGCAAGCAACTGCATCAGCTTGAAGCGTCTTTCGACGAAAAACTGTTTGATCGCGTGGGTCGCAACCTCGTTATGACTGAGTTTGGGCAAACGGTTTTTCGGTATGCTGAAGAGATCTTCTCGGTGGGGCGTGAACTTCAAGACACAGTCAGGGGGCGGTCCGGTGATCGGCGATTGCGGTTTGTCGTGGGCATGGTGGATGTCATGCCGAAGTTGATTGCCCATGAACTTTTGAAGCCGGCTTTAGAACTTTCAGACGAAGTACACGTCATCTGCCATGAGGGTCGGCATGACGACATGATCGCCGAGCTAGCAGTTCACCGTCTGGACATTGTGCTATCTGACGCGCCCGTCAGCCCAACGGTCCACGTTCGTGCATATAACCACCTGTTGGGCGAATGCGGTTTGACATTTTTTGCGAAGGCAGACCTAGCCGCCAAGTATCGACGTAAGTTTCCATCTTCTCTTGATGGAGCACCCTTGTTGGTCCCGACGGAGAAAACCGCGCTGCGTCGTGATCTGGAACAGTGGTTATATAACGAAGATTTACGTCCCAAGATTGTTGGTGAGTTCGAGGATTCTGCCCTGATGAAAGTTTTTGGACAGGATGGCATGGGGATATTCCCCGCATCAACGGTCATCGAGAAGGAGGTTTGCCGCCAGTTCTCGGTCAAAGTCGTCGGTCGTATCGATGCAGTGCGCGAGCGCTACTACGCCATCTCAGTCGAGCGTCGCCTCAAACATCCGGCCGTCGTTGCGATCTGTGAGTCGGCTCGCAAAAAGCTATTTGAGTAACTGCCACGCGACGTCGCAACCACTTCTCTAGTCCAACCATAGAATACGCCACGCTACTTACGGCCAAAATCCATCCCCACGACTCCCAGCCAATCGGGGCACTGTGGAAAATTCGATTCATCGGCGTTGCGTAAGTGTAAAACAACTGCAGGAGGATCATGCTTGTTGCTCCTCCTACGACCCACCGATTACTGAACAAGCCGATTTGGAACATCGAGTTACTCAGACTGCGGCAGTTGAATAGGTAGAACAACTCGACCATCACAAAGACATTAACTGCAACTGTGCGGGCCTCTGCGTCACTTGCCCCGTGGGCCAGTGACCATTCGAAAAGTCCGAACGATCCGAGCAAAAGCATCGTGCCGACGAGAAAAATGCGTCCAATCAGCTCCCGCGTGAGGATCGGCGTCTTCGGATCGCGTGGCGGTCGCTGCATGATACCTAATTCTTTGGGTTCGAAGGCGAGCATGAGGCCTAACAAGACTGCAGTGGTCATGTTGATCCAGAGGATTTGCACCGGCAAAATCGGCAGCGTGACGCCCATGAGGACAGCCGCCAAAATCACCAAGCCTTCTCCCAGGTTGGTAGGCAGTGTCCATACAATGAACTTGGTGAGGTTATCGAACACGCCACGGCCTTCTTCGACGGCGGCTTCGATAGATGCAAAATTGTCGTCGGTCAGTACCATGTCGGCGGCTTCCTTGGCAACTTCGGTGCCGCCAACGCCCATCGCCACCCCGATGTCCGCTTGTTTCAAAGCTGGAGCGTCGTTCACGCCATCTCCGGTCATTGCCACGACGTGGCCCCTTGCCTGTAGGGCGCGGACCAGACGCAGTTTTTCTTCGGGCGTAACTCGTGCGAATACAGAAACACATTCTGCCGTGTTGATCAATTCTTCGTCGGTTTCTTCCGCCACTTCTCGCCCCGTCATCACTTTCGAAAGGGCGCTCTCTTTCATTACCGCGCCATTCAGGCCGATCTGGTTGGCAATCACCGACGCTGTGAGAGCATGGTCACCAGTGATCATCTTCACACGCACGCCCGCCTTCTGGCAGGCACTCACCGCAGCCACTGCATCGGGGCGCGGAGGGTCGAGCATCCCTTGCAGTCCAAGGAAAGTCAGCTCCGAGACGTCCGCATGGCTCAGGTGGGTAATTTCCGGAGCGAGTTCGCTGCGGGCGAAGGCAAGTACCCGGAGACCTTTGTCAGCCATTTCCTCAAACTTGTCCTGAACCTGTCCGACATCAAGTGGAACGGACTTGCCAGATGCATCCAAGGCAGAAGTCGATTTGGCGAGGAGAACTTCCAACGCGCCTTTCACATAGACTCGTCGCGGTGCTCCATTTCCCATGTCGTGCAGCGTCGCCATGTATTGGTATTGGGACTCGAATGGAATGGCATCGATCCGCGGCATCTTCGCCGATAGATCGGTGCCATCCATCTCAGCTTTCGCGGCCGATGTGAGCAACGCGCCTTCGGTTGGATCACCTTGCACGTCCCAACGTCCATCCGCTTCCACTAGCCTGGAGTCGTTGCACAACAGGCCCGCTTGCAGGCACTCACGTGCTGCCAAATTCAGAACAGTGGTTGCCTCATTCCCACTGGCACGAATCGATCCAGATGGTGTGTAACTGCCACCTGTGACTTCGTACTTCTGGTCGCCCGCCCAAAGACGTTGGACGGTCATTTGATTTTCGGTCAGCGTGCCAGTCTTGTCTGAGCAGATAATCGTCGTACTACCGAGGGTCTCAACGGCCGGCAGACGACGAATGATCGCGCGACGCCGGGCCATACGAGAGACGCCGATGGCCAGCGTGATGGTGACTGTCGCTGGTAGACCCTCGGGAATGGCTCCGATTGCTAACGCCACAGCAGCCATGAACATGTCGTACGTCGATTGACCTCGCCAAACACCAATGGCAAATGTTAGCGCCGCCAGTGCAAGGATGGCAATTAGGAGAATGTGGCTAAATGACGAGATTTTTCTCGTCAACGGCGTCTGCAACGCATCGGCGGTCGAAATTAGTTTCGAGATGCGACCCATCTCCGTGTTACTGCCGGTGGCAAAAACCACGCCTCGACCCTGGCCGTACGTGACTAAAGTTGAAGAGAAGCCTGTGTTCTGACGCTCTGCCAACGGAGTCTCAGACGCGAGAGCCTCAGCCTTCTTTTTCACTGGAATGGACTCTCCGGTGAGTGCCGACTCGTCGATTTGCAGGTCGCGAGAAGTTAGAATACGCAAGTCGGCGGGAACCTGGTCACCAGACTGCAACAACACAATGTCGCCGGGAACAAGCTCGGTGGATGCAACCTTGCGATTCTGGCCCGCTCGGATCACGGTGGCGTCGGTCGTTACCGTGTTGGCCAACGCTTCGAGTGCCTTGCTCGCCTTGGACTCTTGGAGATACCCGATCACGGCATTGACCAGCACAACGCCTAGGATGACCGCCGAATCGACCCATTCGTGAAGTATCGCGGTTGTGACACACGCCGTCAGCAGGATGTAAACCAGCGGCTGATGAAATTGTAACAAGAACTGCTTCAATGGCCCATGACCGCCACGCATCTGGATCGCATTTGGCCCAAACTGCTCTTGTCTCGACTCAACCTCGAAAACGTCCAAACCGCGTTCACAATCACTGCCCAGCAATTCAACGACTTCATCTGCCGGGATCTGATGCAGATGTTCTCCAATAACCGTTTCCATCGGTTTGTCCTTTACTCCGTTTGAATGGGTGACACGAAGTCGTCTGGCTTCACTGCCAACACGGAACAGGGGATCAAAGGTAGTAAACGTTCGGCCGTATTGCCAGTGATTACACCTGTCAAACCGCCGCGTGCGACCGTACCCATGACGAGAAGTTCGATGTCGTGCTTTTTCACGCAGTTGAGAATGGCTTGCTCAGGAGGACATACCTCTACATGGGTCCGTAGGGGTGTCGGCAAATTCTCTTCTGCAAGCTCGGCCAGTTGCAATTCTATTTTTTGGATTGCCCCCTGCCTCGCACGGGTCCGATTCTCAAAACTATCCCACTCCGGCCGCCCGATTCCAAGTTCCAGTGCGTGGAGGACGTGTAAATCAGCGTCTCTGAGCTTTGCCATCGAAGCCCCTAGTTTCACCGCCAGGTCTGCAACAGGGGTTAGGTCATCAGCGACAAGAACAGAGGAGACGTTGTTGTGCGCGCGAGGTTTCGTTATCCAGACGGGACAAGGACACTTGCGTAATAATTTCATGCCAGTGCTGCCGAACAGGACGCTGGACAGTGCCCCATGCTGACGTGTTCCCGCGATGACAAGATCGTGGCCTGCTCGGTGGACTTCACGGATAATTTCTACCCAGCTCTTACCAAAAACCTGCCGGTGTGTCGCCTCAACGCCTTCTTTCTTAGCCG
Source organism: Planctomycetota bacterium (assembly GCA_029259945.1). GTDB lineage: Bacteria > Planctomycetota > Planctomycetia > Pirellulales > Lacipirellulaceae > Bythopirellula. Next base: position 6,050 of record JAJDEF010000043.1, on the reverse strand, counting down.
CGTGTACGAGCTTAGTAAGCGCCTCCTCGGCTTCGTCGTTCAACTCCGTTTCGTTTCCTTGGACCAGCAATGTTTCAGCGTAGGCAGTCGTTTCCAAGACATTCAGAAAGGTCAGCTTGGCAGAGTTGTGCTTTGCCAGCCACACAGCAGATTCAACCGCCTCGGCCGTTGCCTTCGATAAGCCGTCAAAAACGAGCCGACCCTCGTTGCAAAAGTCTACAGCTATCAGGATATTCTTAAAGCGTTTCATACTAACTATCCTCCTTCGCTTGGCACGCATTGAATCGAGAACACAAATTTGAGAACTCAGACGCCAAAACAAATGGGGTCTCTATTGACTTATACGACCGCAGGAGATCATTAGGCAGACAGATAAAATGCCACGAATATGTAGATAATATCTATATGTTTTAGAGGCACTCGGTCGCGGCTTGCGTGTCGAGAAAGTGATTACCACAGTGAGCGAAGTAGAGAGACAGCGCGATGACCCACACAGACACTTAGCCCGGTTTGTCGCCTGGAAATCCCACATGCTTGCGAACCTGCGCGGCTAGGTGGCGACCAAGTTGGTCCTCTTCGTCTACCACTTCATGGGCTCCGGCAGCAAGTAGCTCCCAATGCAGCACATGGTAGCGGCAGCGGGCAACAACAAAAGCCTTGGGCGCGAGGTCGCGAACGAGGTGAATCAGGTGCCGCACCGTGGCATGGTCGGGCACCGTGATGACAACGGCGTGAGCTTCGTGAATGCTTGCATGTTCGAGTATTTCCCGATGAGTCGCATCGCCGAACAGGGATTTCAAACCGTATCGTTGAGCAATGTCGATGTTGTCGGGGTTGAGATCGATCGCCACCATCTGGTGCTGGTGCGTGTCCATCAGACCTTCGGCTACCCGCTGTCCTGCTGGCCCGAAACCAATGATCATGATTTTATCACAGTCAATCGAGCTGATAGCACTCGCTTCTTCAGGTACTGCTGCGTGATCGTCGGTCGACGTTCGTCCAGCCATCGCAGTGGCCGGACTAAGTGAACGTCGCCATCGCATGATCATATTCTCACAACGAGTACCGATCCACGGCGCTCCACCAACGAGATAGGGAGTGCATAGCAGCGTTAATATGGTCGCTGAAACCATCGCGTGAAAGGTTGTCGAGGTGATCAGCGCGGCGCCAACGGCATCGCTGTGGGCGATGATCCCCAATACAAAAGAGAATTCGCCCACCTGGGCTAGGCACAACGCTGACGCAATTGCATAACGCCAGGGCTGGCCGAAGCTGCGTGCTAAGAGTGCAATGATGAGCGTTTTGCCTACAACGATTGCGAGCACGATCCCGGTGACAACCGGCCAATGTGCTACCAGCCACATGGGATCGCCGAACATGCCAATGGACGCAAAAAACAAGGTCACCATCAGCGTCGTCAAGGGCCGCGTGTCTGCGCGGATCTGTGTTGCAAACGGGGACACAGCCAGTAAAGCCCCTGACAAAAAGGCCCCCATCGCTGGACTCAGTCCCACGGCATGGGTTGCCCACGCCGAGCCGGTTGCCATAATCACGGCCAGCAGAACAGGCAAATCGCGGTTCTTTCGCCATGTGGGCAGCAGCATGAGTCGCGGTGCAACGACATTGAACAACGCATAGAACAGACCAACGAGAACGGCAGCCAAGACTAGTGCTAAGGCGAGCTTGCCAACGACCAGACCCCAGCTGCCCCCAGTTGCCATGATGCTTACTAGCAACATCATCGGAACCACGGCCACGTCCTGGACTAGCAGAACTCCCAGAGCCGTTCGTGCGTGCTGGCTGTCGATTTCGGCCCGGTCTGTCAACAATCGCAGTACGCAGGCGGTGCTGCTCAGGGCGACCATCATGCCGACAACCAGCGATTCTTGCCCCCCTAAGCCGCAAGCGATTGCCACCGCAAAACCAAGAACCGCCGTCAAGCCGACTTGAAGCGGCCCCGTCTTCATCACGATGCTGCCAAGCGACAACAGTCGGCGCGGTGAAAATTCTAGCCCAATGGCGAACAACAGCAGGGCCACACCTAGTTCGGCAATATTGAAAAGCTCGCCCTGAGTAGAAATCCAGCCAAGGACATTTGGCCCAACCAACGTACCCGCAATCAAATAGCCGACGATCACGCTCTGGCCAAGCCGCTCAGCAAGCGTTCCAAGCACAAGGGCCATCGCCAGCAAGACAAGAATGTCCAACAAGATGGCCCAAACTCCAAGTGACGCGGCAGCCAGGATCGATAATGTGTCAAAAATCATCGGATCGGACCCACCTCTTGATTGGTTTTCATGTGCTTAAAAGTGACTGGCGAACTATTGACTGTCGATTCTGGCGTCTTGTCGAAACAAGAGCAAGAGTCGATCCTGCATTCAAGGCGTGCGAGCTGCTTATAGGTAGATATTATCTACGTGTTGCCCACGCCTTATCTGTATATCAAACGGTCTTGTGAGGCCGTATCATCAAATAGTGGCCGGTCGAAATAGTCATTTGGGCCACGAACGAAAGCGAGGTTATTGAGATGAAACGATTTACAAATATCCTGGTGGGCGTTGACCTTTCTAAAGGCGGTGCCTTAGTCTCAAAAAAACTTGCTAAACCCAGCCGGGAAGCCGTCGAGCGGGCCTTGTGGTTGGCAAAGCTCAATTCAGCCCGGTTGCTGTTCATGTATTCGCTGGATGTGTCTGCTAAAACGCAGCACCTGATCCAGGAGAATCAGGGATCGGAGCCTACGGTTGTGGATCACGCAGAGGTCGTCATGAGGAGATTGGTGGAGAGGGCCAACCAAGAAGGTATTGAGGCGGATTTCCGGGTGGAGTTTGGAAGAAGTTGGGTTAATATCATTCGCCAAGTCTTGCGAAATGCACACGATTTAGTGCTCGTTGGCACCAGACATGTGAGCGCGGTGAAAAGTTTCTTGGTGGGAAGCACCGGAATCAAACTACTGCGGAAGTGTCCTTGCCCAGTTTGGCTTGCGCAACCGCAACCAGATCGGCAAATGGCCTCGATCCTTGTGGCTCATGATCTGGGGCCTGTCGGCGATTTGGCGATGCAACTTGGTTGCTCAATGGCTCAACTGCACGACGCGCAACTCCACGTGCTGCACGCGGCGGAATACTCTGAGTACAACACCATCCTGCCGCAACGGATTTTGGCAGAAAAAGCTGACGAATATCGCCAGCAAGCAGAAGAGCATATCGCTGCCCAACTCGATAACTTTGATTTGTCCCTTCCGGCCCAAGTACACTTTGTAACAAAGCCACCAGACGTCGCGATTTTGCACCACATCGAGTGTCAACGCGTCGAGTTGCTAGTCATGGGAACTGTTGCACGCGTTGGAATTTCTGGGATGTTCACGGGAAATACTGCCGAGCGGTTGTTGCCGCAGATTCCTTGCTCGGTATTGGCGGTGAAGCCAACCGGCTTTAAGTCGCCTGTCACCTTGAAATAAGTTCAGGACGATAAAAGAACACATGAAAATCGCCGTCTTTAGCACAAAAGCCTATGACCGCACGTTTCTGGAGGCGGCTAATACGGCTCACGGGCATGACCTGACGTTCTTTGAGCCCCGATTGAATCATGAGACGACTGCGCTGGCCGTGGGATTCCCAGCAGTTTGTGTCTTTGTCAACGATCATCTCGATGAGGTGACGCTCTCCGAATTATTCCAGAACGGCACGCGTTTGCTTGCGCTGCGGTGTGCGGGGTTCAATAACGTTGATTTGGCCGCCGCTCAGAATTTCGGTTTGACGGTCGCTCGGGTTCCTGCATATTCGCCCTATGCAGTCGCCGAACACCTTGCGGTCACTGGATTTTGAATCCGATTTCAAGTTGTGGGAAGCACATTGGGAACGCACTTAGTTTGTGTTGGAAGTGGTTGCTCTCGTAGAAGTTAGACTCGTTTTAACATTAGAGATGCATTGTAGTCCAATTGGGATTAAATAGGCAATGTTGCCCCCAAAATGCCCCCCATTTTCGACTACAATTGTCGTACTGTCGAGCCAAGCAGTTTCTTCTCTGAATCACCGCCGATTCAGCGGTATAAAAAGTTTGTCTTCGTCCCTTTTCTCTCCAGCAACCGAGAGTGCCATCGTTATGACCGGTTGGTTTTCGCCGTTTCTGTTCTATTTGTCTAGGTGCACAGAGAACGAGTTGCGCTGGCAAATTGAATTCTTGAAGGCCGAAAACGAGATGCTACGCCGGCGAGTTCCCAAGAAACGAATCTTCTTGAAGCAGGAAGAGCGAGAGCGGCTGCTCAAGTTGGGCGCAGCTATTGGTCCTGGGGTCTCCAGGCTGATTACGATTGTCCACCAACGAACTTACCAACGCTGGGTCCACGAAAAGAACAGCGGTAAAGCCGTCAAGAAGATGGGCAGACCTCGAACCATGGAGTCGATCCGAGAGATCGTCATCCGCTTGGCAAGTGAAACGGGCTGGGGCTACCGTCGCATCCTTGGAGAACTGAAGAAGTTGCGAATCCACTCGGTTTCCCGCTCGACCATCAAAAACATCCTCCAGGAAGAGGGTATCAAGCCGAGTCCCAAACGGGGCAGGGGGACTTGGGATGAGTTTCTCAAACTCCATGTCGATACGCTCTGGCAGGTCGATTTCTTTAGCAAGATGATCTGGACACCCACTGGTTTGCGGCAGGCATTTGTGTTGGCATTCATTCATGTTGGCACTCGGCGAGTCTTCTGTTCGCCTTGTAGTTTCAAACCGGACGCTAAGTGGATGGTTGGCCAAGCTCACGCTTTTGTCGAACAAGCCCGCGAAGCGGACTTGCGGATTGAGTATCTTGTTCGTGACCGTGATGGGATGTACGTCCAAGAATTCGATCAGGTGTTCAAGGACATTGGTTGCCGAGTCAAGCCGACGGCACCTCAATCGCCAAATCAAAACGCATTTATCGAGAGATGGATAAAATCTATAAAGTTTGAGGCCCTTAACTTTTTCGTTGTCTTCGGCAAGAAACACCTCGACTACATTGTCTCTTCGTATCTCGGATTTTATAACGAAGTTCGCCCACACCAATCCCTGGACAATCGACCGCTCATAGGAAAGTGGTCTGAGGTTGATGAGCCACTCACCGAGGACGAGCAGATCATTTGCCACGAACGACTCGGTGGACTTCTCCGACACTACGAACGTGTTGCTGCTTGAGTCACCTCTCTCTTCTATATCCCAAGAACGATCGCTAACTGATTGCAGTTTGCTGCTGCGCAGCTGGTTCGATCTCGGATGTTTTGGCTGGCTGATGGCAACCATTGGTTTCTCAGACTGCTCGATGCGACAATTTTCTGGCCTGGGTTTTCGACATAACTCCTGTCGTTACCTCACTTTTACTGTGACGCGACTTTTTGCACCACACGGGTAGTGTCAAACGGATGAATCCCAGTTTTCTAACCTTATCTTCGCTCAACTATCGCCTCACGCGTCGAAGTCTACTTGGCTGATTAACTCACTACCTGATTCGACCAGTAACCGCCCTATTTCAGCCTGCATTTTCCGAACAGAGTCTGAATCAGCGACTTGGTCAAACACGTTCTCGTCAGTGAAGACTTTATCGAAGGAATCACCTTCGGGAAGATCTGACACCATTTTCTGGTGAGGTTAATCATATAAGGTACTCCACCTTGCCTGACTCTACCAGCTATGTCAACAGTTTCTTCCGACAAGAGAATGTTCAGCAATGCTGAACGTCCAACATTGCTTCTGTACAGTAAGAACGATGAGTTGTTGCGAGTAGCCGATCAGATCAAGATTTCGTCCTTGGCGATCTTTTCATTTTTTTCCAGGTTCAGCAATGCTGGTGGGACGTGTCCACCGAGATATGCAAAACTCCACTGCGACACACCACCAGTACACGTCTGTAGCTGAATAGAACTCTTCTTGAGCCTAGTGCATTGAAACGCAGGAGTCACACTATCAATGAGCAGCAATGGCGGATGTGATGTCTTGAAATCCTAGTAGGACATTTCGACCCATTGAAGTTCGAACCAGACTGTCCGCGTGTCCATTTGGACTCATCCAGACAGGAGCCAGCC
>JAJDEF010000042.1 GCA_029259945.1 Planctomycetota bacterium | reverse complement strand
AGGCCCAGTTACATCATAGCTGTCATACGGTGCCAAATTCAACTGAAAGCATATATGTGCAGATTGTCACTTTAATTGCTCGCGCAAAAAAAATATATGCGTAATCAATATCTTGTTGTTTTCACGGCTTCGTAATCACGACGAACCTATCAAAACGATATCATGCTGCTTGAAACTCATTGATAGTTAACCTCGTTGCCATGTCTAGTTCAAAATATCCATAGGGGTTAACATGACTGTAGATTAGTGGAGTTAAACCCCGAAGATCTTCGGCTTGCATCCGATTAAACCATATCGGTTCGGCTAAAATGCTTTGCAGCATTAAGGTATTGACATAAACTAAGCTAGCTTGCAATAGATGCAATGATAGTACCGCGATTTCTTGATCTTCCAAACGATTGGTCGCAATCTCTCCGCCTTTACCAAAAAAGACAAAACTATTGGCGCTGTTCCAGTTCTCAACTACATTGAGTCCTTCGTTGATTTCAATTCTGAGCGGTTCTGATTCCAGATAATTGCAAAGAAAAATCGTCTTGACTGCTTTACCCAACTCAGCCAATGCTTGATAGGTAGGATGTTTGTAATTATTGCGAGTGAAGCGGCGCAGTATAGCTTCCGGGTTAGCCGTTTCCAACCTCATTGCGGTGGTAAATTTAATCATTTCGTCGTATTGCTGACGGATTATTTCCCAATTGATTGGTCGAATCAGAATCGATTGCAGATTGGGATAATCGTTAGGTCTGCCGGTTACCGGCCGATAAAGCTTTTGTGAGGAGATGGCTTTTAACCGGGGCAACAGGTTAAAGCCAAGTAGGTAACAAAAAGCAAAAGCTACTTCACTCTGACCTTTGCTATCAACATATTGGTGGGCAACTTCCATATCGGTGCAGTGACGTAATACACCCTCAATCATTGACGCCACTTCAGAAGACGAACAACGTTTTAGCTGAGAATAAATGCAAGCCGCATTTTTTTCGACATGCCAATAAATCATCACTCCACGTCCGCCATAGCGGATATGCCATTCGGTCATCAGGTTTTGATCCCATGCTCCAAATTTTTTTCCATCTGCGGCGCACGCTGTCGTTCCTTCACCCCAGACGTTGGTGAGACGCGCAGCAAATGTCGCATTAACAACACGGCGAATGGCTTCACGCAGCGCATTAATTTCGATAAACCGATGGCGAACGTAGAGCAATTCTCGATACGTAAATCCACAATTATTAGAAACCATACGTTTGAGACCAGCATTGGTCCCGAGACCATAAAGGCAAAGCAGAAGCCGTCGTTGCAGGGTTTCGCGGTCCAGAACTTCTCTTGTTCCAAGGCTCTTGAATATTTCTGTGAAATCAATGCGCAGATCGGTTTCCTTGAGTACATCCAACAGATTGGTCATTGGCCAGCGACAATTAACTTCAGACTTTAGTCGTGACAATTGTTGTGGCTCTGGCTGCGGATCCGATGGCGTAATCACAATACGATTTTTTCCGTAGTCTCGGAATCTAACCTTATCATTATTTGATAGATTCAGATCAAGCTCCGAAAGTGCCTGCTGCATGGAGTGTTGCAACCGCTCAACAAACAAGTCAGCATTTATCGGTTGTTGTAACTTGTCATAATATTCAACGCGTTTATCATTAAAATCTGTTGGAAGGTCGTCATCTGGATTGCGGTATTGATTCGCCCCTTCGACCCATATTTCCTTGCAACGCAGACCATCGCGCAATGTTTGAAGCACACAAATTTCATAGTTGATCCGGTTAATACGCTGATTGCCATGTGACGTCTCTTCTAGCAGCAAATCTTGGAGTTGGGGCCGCACAACACCGTCTATCGGGATTTCACCGCAGTCAATGAATTGTCTGCGGCTATCGTTATGCTCTCGTAGCCATTTCAAGGCATTTATAACGGGTTGGTGAGTGTTGTTATTCGAACGAAATTTCAGGGTGCCTAGAATCAACGGCAGCATCCGTCGATAGTGATGACTATACGAGCCGCGAAGTAACGTATGGACATGTCGTCGATAAACTGGCCCTTTGGAATGATATTCTTTAACTAAAACTTCCAATGTGTGTTCGTCACAGACGGGAAATAGCACTTCTCGGATGGTGCCGTCGGGCTGTTCTATAGCCGCCTCGGCTAAGCGGTAAAGCAATGTAGTTTTGCCGTACACTTTCTCTAAATCGCCAATGACTTCGGTGACTACTTTCTTTTCAGCCCTTACCGACACACGATGGATAATCTGAATAAGCAACTCAATTAAACCATCAATGATGGCTTTGCGTCGTTGCCAACAAAACGCCGCCAGTAATGTGTAGCGTATTGGGTCAGGATGGCGTTGAATAGTCTGCAACGATTCAGTAGTGACTCGAAGGCGAAATCGATCCAATAACTGATTCGATGCATCGGTAAATAAATCATCGGGCAATTGAATTTCTTTTATTCGTTTCTGCTTGGCAGTTTCTTTGAGAATGCTATTTAAGCCGATACGACCGGGGTCGCTTTTCAATTTATTAAACGACGGGATATCAGCATTCAGGCCAAAATCTAGCTCTTGTTCTTCTAAATCCATGGTCTTCAGTAGCGCGTCGAGCTGTTGTCGGCTGAAGTGGGAAAGCTTGTCATGAATAGTGGCAAAAAGTTTATTCTCGTAACCGTGAACTGCAGATGCAACAAGACGATCAATGCGTTCACTGGTGGGCGGTTCGATTGAATGATTGCGACACCAATCGAGAACAGCCACCTTCAAGTGGCGAGGCTCCAGATCGTTTGGGACAACTTCGTCTCGTAGCCACCGTTGAATATATTTACTGTCTTCACCGGTAACCGGCCGGAATCCAAGAAGTATACGAATTTGTTCTCGGTCTTGTTTACCTGTACGGTCCTTTAGTGGATAGTTGATCCACAATTCAGAAGCAATACTCAACAGATCGGCGAGAAACTCTGTCGCTATTTTAGGAACTTCTTTGTGAAAAGCAGGAAATCGACCTTCTATTTGAAAAAACTTCAAAAGAATCGAAAATCCT
>JAJDEF010000041.1 GCA_029259945.1 Planctomycetota bacterium | reverse complement strand
CGAGTACATTCGCGGCCAAGACGGTACGGAGCCGAGTGATGGTGACGATAAATTTCAGGTAACCTCCTCGTAAGTGAAGGACTTTAGTTCGGAGCTTACGAAACTTTCAAACCCACCTGCTTTAGCGGGTGGTAGTTTAGTCGTTAAACGCTCTCTTGGCCAACCGGGGCTAGCGCCCTACGGCTGATTGTTGTGGGAGCGGCTACGTTCTTTCTTCCTTTGCGGTCGCAGCATGGCCCCTGGGGCAACACCCTGTTGTTTGCACACAAGTGTGCCCGTTGTTTCTTCCGGCCCAACGGGCCAGTCCTAGGTCAGCCCAGGGTGTAGCAAATAGGAGCGAAAGCGAATATTTGCGCAACCCTGGGTAACCAATCCACCACGACCAAACCCCAAAGGGGTGATCCTAACAGCGAGCGCTAGGGCCACCCTTTTAGGGTTTGGTTGGATGTTACTATCGAACCCAGGGTTACGTCCGCCTCAGGCGGACTCCACCCTGGGCTGATTTAGGATCTCCCCTTCGGGGTTGGGGCGTTCTCCTGACGCCGAAAGTGCTCGGTTCTGACTTGCAATCGGCGTCAGAGACGCCTCCCACAACTCTTGCCTTACTTCAATAAGGGAAACATCCCGTCCTCGCTTGTGTTTCTTACGGGGCTTGGTACGATCGGCCACAGTCTGTAGGGAACGTGCCTCTGTGCCGTTCCGCTGTGTGCCAGCTGCGCGGAACGCCACGGAGGGCGTTCCCTACAGGTAGGATGTTGGCATCAGCCCCCTGTTTCTCCTGTGATTTGAGCCCCCGGTGTGGCCCCATGTGGCACGGCATAGACGGACACGACTGTGTGGTCGACCGATTTCGCCAATCTTTGGCGAATGGCCGCTTGGGCTCTAGTTATCTGTTTCTCGGCCCTGCAGGCGTCGGCAAACATACGATGGCCTTGAAGCTGGCTCAGGGACTCCTTTGCCAAGGCTCGGCTGCCGAAGAAATCGATCCTTGTGGCCAGTGTGAATCTTGCCGACTGCTCGAGGCTGGCAATCATCCTGACCTCGACTTGGTCGGGCTGCCTGCCGGGAAACGTTGGCTTCCGGTGGAATTATTCATAGGCGACCGCGATCACCGCCACAAAGTCGGGCTTTGCCATAATATCGCACTCCGCCCGATGCTCGGACGACGTCGGATTGCCATCATCGACCAAGCCGATCATCTGACGATCGAAAGTGCCAACTCGCTGCTGAAAACCTTGGAAGAGCCTCCCGCTGGGGCCGTGCTTTTTTTGATTGGCACCAGCCGTAGCCGTCAGCTTCCGACGATTTTGTCGCGTACTCAAATCGTTCGATTTAGCCCGTTGTCCTCTGAGGTGGTCGCTCGTTTGCTACTCCAGCAAGAAATTGCTGCTGACCAGACGCAAGCCATGGCACTGGCCCAGCAATCGGAAGGGACGCTTGAGCGGGCCATCGAGCTGGCGGACCCTGAGATTTGGCAGCTCAGCCAGCGGCTGCCGAAGCTGCTCGCCCCTGAGGCCTTTGATCCCGTTCGGCTTGGTGCGGAATTCACCGCAATCGTGAATACGGCGGGCAAGGAAGCCGATTCGCGTCGGCGTAAATTACGGGCCATTTTTCAGCTGGTAGGAGATCGATTTCGCCAAGTTTTACGCAATTCCTGCGGTGTAGCGAGCGAAAAGGCCGAATTACAAACCCTAGCCGGCGAGCCGCAGCTCGAGCTTGGGCCTTCTGCTCAAGCCCTTGCCTTGGCTGCCCTGGATCGCTGCTTGGAGGCCGAGCAACAGTTAGATCGTAATGCCAATCAGGCGACCTTGCTGGAGTGTTGGCTAGACGACTTGGCCGAGATTTTGACCGGATCGCTTGCCACGCCATGAAACCCGATGAAATATACATTTCACCTGTTTCCACAAAAGCTATGCTTTCGTACACTTTCGACATTCACTTTCCCCATATGGCTGAATGCTTCAGCTATTATATATCTCTTTCCCGCTATGCACGCCGTCAACCTGATTAAACGTTTAACCCAAGGCGTTTCTTTATTTCTTTAAGCTGTATTTTCTGATTAAAACAGGACACAGCGGAAGCGCTTAACGTCGACAACAGGGTGTGCAACTTGCACTCAGCAAAATTGGAGAATTTACGGTGAACCCGAGTTTGATTATCTACCTAGTTCCTGCGATCGCGGTGATCGCGCTCATTTATGCTTTGATTCGTGCCGGTTGGGTGCGACGCCAAGACCCAGGTGACGATCGCATGCAGATGATCGGCTCGTGGGTAGCCGATGGAGCGATGGCCTTTTTGGCGCGCGAATATCGAACCCTTGCAATTTTTGTGGTTGCTGTGGCCTTGCTCCTCGGTTTTTCGAATGCCCATTTTGGTGCGGAGCAAAATACCAACGGGTATATTGCTCTCTCGTTTGTTTTGGGAGCATTTTGCTCGGCACTGGCTGGCTTCTTTGGGATGAAGACCGCCACGGCTGCGAATACGCGTACTGCCTCGGCAGCCCGTCGAGGGCTTAACGAAGCCTTGCAAGTGGCGTTTGTCGGTGGCTCGGTGATGGGCCTTTGCGTGGTTGGCTTGGCGCTACTTGGGCTGGGTGGGTTGTTTATTGCTTACCTCAAGATGTATCCCGACGCCATGAACGGCGGCGATGCGACCATGTTGGTTTTGAATATTCTCTCGGGCTTTTCGCTGGGAGCTTCGTCGATCGCGTTGTTTGCTCGTGTTGGTGGCGGTATTTATACCAAGGCGGCTGACGTGGGGGCTGATCTCGTCGGTAAGGTCGAAGCAGGGATCCCCGAAGATCACCCGCTCAACCCCGCCACCATTGCCGACAACGTTGGCGACAATGTCGGCGACGTCGCGGGGATGGGGGCCGACCTGTTTGAATCGTATGTGGGCGCCATTATCTCTTCGATGATTCTTGGGGCCGGGTGGTATGTCGGACTCGAAGCGGCCGAAGCAGGAGCCGGCATGAATGCCGTTTTCTTGCCGCTCGCCATTGCCGGCATTGGCATCGTGGCGTCGATCCTTGGCTTCTTTCTGGTGACGACCGAAGAAGGGGGCGACCCTCAAAAAGGCCTGAATCGAGGTACTTTTGGGGCCGCATTCATGATGGTCGTTGCTGCAGTCGGAGCCATCTATATGCTGATCCCCACGGGTGGGGTCGAAGTGACAGACGTTATTACCGGTGCTGTGTTTACCTTCCAATGGTACGGAATTGCGATTTCCGTTGCTGCTGGGCTTATCGCTGGCACTGCGGTTGGGCTTCTCACCGAATGGTATACCGCCACTGAGCGCGCACCGGTCGAAACCATTATCCAGTCCTCGCGTACCGGCCATGCGACGACAATTATCCAAGGCGTGGCGGTTGGGATGAACTCGACCACTTTTCCGGTGATCGTGATCGGGGCAGCGATTTTGGTGGCTTATTCCTATGCGGGGATGTATGGCATTGCGATGGCGGCACTTGGCATGCTTTCGACCATTGGTATCCAACTTGCCACCGATGCTTACGGGCCGATTGCCGACAACGCGGGCGGAGTCGCCGAAATGGCTCAGCTTGGACGCGAAGTCCGTGCTCGTACCGATAAGCTTGATGCGGTCGGCAACACGACGGCTGCCATTGGTAAAGGCTTTGCGATTGGCTCTGCGGCTTTGACTGCTTTGAGTCTCACGGCCGCTTTTTTGACCAAGATGAACGGACGAGTCAGCCTTGATGCGGCCGACCCTTATGTCCTAGTTGGATTATTGTTGGGTTGTATGTTGCCTTATCGCTTCTCAGCGATGGCGATGGTTGCTGTGGGCAAAGCTGCCCAAGATATGATTCAAGAAGTACGCCGCCAGTTCCGTGAGATTCCTGAGCTGCGACCTGCTTTGGACGCTGCCCAGGGGGCGGAGAGCGAAGAACGTGATCCTACCGAGGAAGAAGCAGCAATCATTGCGGCTGCCGACGGCAAGGCAGACTATTCGCACTGCGTGGCCATTGCTACAGCAGCGGCGATTCAGAAGATGTTGGCCCCTGGCATGATGGCCGTGATCGCACCGATTGCGGTTGGTTTTTACAACGTCAATATGCTGGGCGGGATGTTGATCGGGGTGACCATTTCGGGTGTTTGTCTGGCAATTTTCCAGGCGAATTCGGGTGGTGCTTGGGACAATGCCAAAAAGCAGGTGAAGGACGAAGGCCAAAGCAAATGGGGCGACGAATTCGATGAGATGCATAAATCGACGGTGACCGGCGATACGGTCGGCGACCCGTTCAAGGATACTTCCGGCCCTTCGCTGAATATCTTGATCAAGCTGATTAGCGTAGTCGCGATGATTATCGCCCCGATGCTTTCAGCCTACCATTTTGGCGGTTAAGAAACCGAGTTGGGATCGCTGGGTGGGCGGTCGTACGGGCTTGCAGCAATTTGTTGATCGCCTAGAATGCTGAGTTCTGTCCTTGCGAGCGAAAGCAAGGGCTCTGGAGAGGTGGCTGAGTGGTCGAAAGCGCCGGTTTGCTAAATCGGTGACTGGGGTAACCTGGTCCGCAGGTTCGAATCCTGTCCTCTCCGCTAAGGAACCTATTTTCTGCGTCAGGCGCCGATGCCTTTGATCCCTTCCGATATCCGCGCCCTTCGCGATCAAGGCCGACTCCAAATTTCTTGGGGCGGCGAAACCCGGGAAATCTCGTTTGTCGAGCTGCGTGGGCAATGCGAATGTGCCCATTGCGTGAACGAATGGACGGGCGAGCGCATTCTTGATCCCGCTTCGATCCCCGCAGATATCACGATCGAAAAGATGGAGCAGGTCGGCAGCTATGCCATACGCATCCATTGGTCAGACGGTCACAATGCAGGGCTTACTACTTGGGAGCGGCTGCGCGAGATCACCGATCCAAATTAATCGGCTCCCGTTGCCCAAGCCATAGCCGTGGTTCGAAAAAAGCGGAGGGCAAGGGACTCGAACCCTCAACCCCTTACGGGGCACCTGATTTCGAATCAGGCTGCTAGCCATTCGCGTACCCTCCAGGAGAACTTTTACAGCCAGCTTCAAAATCCACTCTCGACACGAAGATTTTTGCCTGTGGGATGCTTTCTTGGAGTCTTGAAGCCGCTTCTAATTTAGTCACATTAAGGCGAATGGGCAATGACGTTTGCCATTCTCGCATTTCAAACCAAAAAAACTGCCAACGCAGTACATTCGGTTGGCATTTTCGCTACAACCCTCTTCGCGTTTCTACAGTCTGGCAGGGTAGGACGTCTGTTGTGCGGAAGCCCCGTGCAGGAACAGTTTTTCCGATTCCGCAATCTATGACTCGTATGCACCTGCGGCACAAAAGTTTCTCTTTGTTTGGCAAGGCTCGCCGATATCCCAAGTATCCTGAAGCAGCCCCGCACTCCCACCATAAGAAGAGGAATCGTATGGCGACCGAGAAGATGATTCGAATCGTCACCCGTGGCAAGAACGGTGAGCTACGCACCCGTGACTACAAACACGAAGATTCGGTACTCAAGATGCACTCGCAGATTGGAATCGACGATTGTAGCACTGATCTTAGCTTACGTGGTTTGCCCGTCTTTCGCGGCCTCATTGGTCCGATGCCAGAGTCGAAAGGCGTCGTTCGTTATGAGTCTCCCGAGGTGTTCGAAAGCTTAACCAAAGAGTGGGGAACTGTGCCGACGAAGCGTAAGTCGCGCCGTCGGACGAGACACTAATTGTTGTCCTATCGGTAACGCGAGTTCGTTGGTTGCGTTTGCCAGCCGGTTGATTTACGGGGCGGGTCGCTAGTCATTTGCACGCCGCCGAGGGGTAGCGAGTTGCTCGGAAGTGCCGCGATTCGTGCCGTCGTTGGTGTTGCAGTCGATTGCGTGCTTGCCAAAGTCGAGACGTTACCAATCGGTACTCTAGAAACGATTCTTTCTTCGGCTGTGCGGTACTGGGTCACGGGCACTTGGACAGTTCTGGTTTGAGGCGCCCAAGAGACGCTGCTCACGGGGATTTGAACGTTGGCAACTTGTTGGTGCCAGGTGGTGACCGGTCGTAGGCTGTGTGACCAATAGGGCGTCACAAACGGATTCCAACGACCGTTGAGTCGCGATTGCCATTGGTATTGGGTCGAAGGAACACAATACAACTGTTGATGGTTTAAGCTGTTGGTTGTGATTTGCTGGGCATAGACCGTTTGCTGCTGATCTTGCATGACGGTCACCGGGACTTGCCGCTGGGCAATGCGTGTGGTGACTTGGTAGCGAACCCCGTCTTGGGTTTCCTCCGTCACCGTTTGTTGGGCGGAGACAGCAGGAGCAGAATAACAGAAGGCCATCGCCAGTAGGGCTAGGGCCTTTCGTCGAGCAATCGTCATGATTCACCTCGCCGAAAAAGCTTGATAAGCACCGACGGACAAACTGTAAGAATCCATTCTTCAGCCCGACGGTAGGGTACAGCAATAATATCGGCAGTCTCGGTGCGGATTCATCAGTTGCGACCCTCCCTAGTTCTCTATTAGATCGTCAAAGTAGGCAGTTTGCGTGTTGTGTTCTCGGCAGAGCAGGGGGGATGCTAGCAGGGATTTCAAACTCCGATTACAATACCCGCTCCCAAATGTCAGCCGATGCCGCTAGCAAACGATCTCGAGCAAGCGACAAAAAACACGAGCCCCTGCGACTTTCAGCGTGATCGATAACCCGTTATTAGATATTTTGCGGTGTCCCCAGGACCAATCCCCATTGTCGCAAGCAGACGATCAGCTTGTGGCGAACCTCAACCGTGCCATCGAGAGCCATCGTCTTGTGAACGTCGGGGGGCACCCACTAAAAATTCGCATTGATGGGGGCCTGATACGCGCGGCGGGCGACCTGATGTACCCGATTATTGATCGGATCCCCGTGATGTTGCCTGACGAGGCTATTGAACTTTCGCAAATCGCGAGTAAAGGATAACCATGCCAGAGAATATTTTCCAAAAGATTATTAGTCGCGAAATCCCCGCAGATATTATTTACGAAGATGACCTTTGTCTGGCGTTTCGCGATGTCTCTCCGCAAGCTCCCACCCACGTGCTCATCATTCCGAAGAAGCCGATCAAGTCGATCGACCAAGTCGCCGACGAAGATGTCGAACTGATGGGACATCTCTGGCTAACTATTCGCAATTTGGCAAACGAATTAAAACTAGAAAAAGGCTATCGAGTGGTGGCTAACTGCGGCTGGGACGGAGGGCAAACAGTCGACCATTTGCACTTTCATCTTCTTGGTGGACGATTATTGAGTTGGCCGCCGGGTTGAGAAAAAAGCAACTAATCTACTGAACCCATCCCCAACTAGGTACTAATCCCAGAGATTCACAAAGGGTGGTCGCTCGTCCTGGGGTGGTTGGTATTTCGGATTGAGGACGGGGAAATAACGTTCTTTGACGTTCTGTCGAAGCCAAGTCTTGAGCTGTTTGAAGAGTCGATCGGTCCGTTCTGGCTGAGCATCGGCCAGATTGTTTTTTTCGAATGGATCTTGGGGAATGTGATAGAGCTCTAAGCGTCCCTGCCAATCAAAAATTAGTTTATAGTCCCCAACTCGAATCGCAGAATGAGGCGTCAACGGAAACCCATTGTCGGGGTGTTTTACGATGACATTAAACGGATAGTGCCAATAGAACGTTCGTGGTGGTCCTTTCTGTCCGGGGTTTTGGAGGAGTGGGGTGAGGCTTTTGCCATCGATGTTCTTAGGGATGGCATTTTCAGTAAGAGAAGCGAAGGTCGGCAGAATGTCTATACAGTTGACTGGGGTGTTGCACCAACTGCCTTGATCGAATTGACCGGGTTGGTAGAACACCATCGGAATTCGTACTCCACCCTCGTAGAGACAAGCTTTGCCTCCTTTGAACGGAAAATTATCCGTAGCTGCGGGATTGGTGTACTCTACTCCGCCGTTGTCGGAGGAAAAAACGACGATCGTATTTTCAGCGAGACCGGTCTCTTGGAGCGTCCTCATGATGACTCCGACAGAGTCATCGAGATGATTGACCATTGCAGCATAGGTAGCGTTCGACTGGCCATGGACGCCCTTTTGAGATTTTGCGTCGAAGTAAGCGATCGAATTTTTTTTCGCCTGCAACGGAGTGTGTACCGAAAAATGCGCAAAGTAAAGAAAAAAAGGCTTCTCGGGGGTTTGGGCCCGCTGGTTTAAGTAGTCGACGGCTTGATCGGTAAGGTCATCGGTAAGGTACTCTTGACCCGTTGGGCTGCCAGAGTAACCGCCCGCTTGCTCGGCCTGGGGCATCGTGGGGTAGTAGAGTTTTTTTTGGTCCCAGTCTTTCTTCCAGTGGAAGTAAGGTGAACCTCCGGAATCGAAAAAAGCAATTTCTGTAAAACCGTGGTCGCGTGGTTGTTGGCCTTTGGCGCCTAGACCACCGAGGTGCCACTTACCAAGATAGGCGCTGTCATGGGTGGTGAGAACTTTAGATAAGGTTAAAAGGTCGGTAGAGACGACCGTATTGCTATGCGCGTTGCCCCAAGCAAGTGGGCCTGGAACCGCATCCTTGTGAGCAAAGGCGTCATGGAGGCTGTAGCCTTTCGGTGGGACGATGCCTTGGTTGTAATAGGTCTTGGTCCGCGGAGTTGCGGTAGTGACACCGAGTCGTGCCGCGTATTGCCCGGTCAAGATCGCAGCGCGTGTTGGCGAACAGAGTTGGTTGGCGTAAGCTTGTGAAAAAGCGATACCTTTTTCGACCAGCGCGTCGATATTCGGTGTTTCGTAATAAAGTTCGCTTGGTTTGGTGTTGCTGAGGTGAGTTGCATAGGCCCCAACGTCCATGATGCCAAGATCGTCGGCCAGGATAAACACGATATTCGGAGGACGCTCCTCAGCAATCGATGGATCGGTGCCGGCCAATCCCACACACATCACCAAGCCAATGAGGGCAACACGAAGGGTGGACACCCACGAAAAACGTGGTGATGGTAGAGTCATGTAGCAGTCTTGTTGGGAGTACATTTTTTTAGATAGTTGTGTTTGTGCTGGTCACCGTCTGCTGTCACGCAGAACTCTCTTATCTTGAGATTTCCGATATGGATCTACCTGGAACTGCTTCCGGTTCGGGAAGTTGACTATTGTATCAGCATACACACCTCCGCGCGTGTCTAGTGCGTCGAAATTGTTTCAATCTTTCGATATGAATGAACAGACGGTCGGCTTACGGAGCTGAAGCTCGGTTACTGCACACGGTTACCAGAACAGGTTTTATTCGCTACGCTTAGGGAGCGTCCCCGTAGCTCAACTGGATAGAGCGTCGGCCTCCGAAGCTGTCACACGACGACTTGAGTAACTCGCAGAATTGCGGAAAACACCGTGTTTTATAGGGTGAAATGCAATTTATCTCATTTGGGTTTGGGTCGATGAATCGACCTATGTCGTCCCAGTTCGACCGGAAATGTAGTACGAACTTTTCTGGTAGGGTACTACTTTTTCCGAATGGACACTTCTCCGGACGAACTCTTGACCCAAGTCAGTCATCAAATTCGGTTGGTGACAACCGCCGCCAAAGCCTGCTAGGGTGACTCTGCTAACTTGTGCGTGCCGACGATTCGCGTCGCCACGCCTCGACTAACGGAGTTAAGTATGTGAATCGACGGCGAAGGCCCTGAATCAGCAGCATCCGTTTCTGTGCGGAAAGACTAGCGTGATGACAGGCGTGTTTTGGTTTCCCCAAACCGACACTAACGCACTTCCTCACCCATAGTCAACGGTCAATCGACACATGTCGCACAGGACCGGTACGCCCAGCCCAACAGGCACTTCGCCTCTATTCATGGAGGAACAAAAATGGTGCATCTTTCACGCAGTAACAAGCAATCGGTCCGCTATCGGCAATTCCAAGACGGGTATGCCAAAGTACCAG
>JAJDEF010000005.1 GCA_029259945.1 Planctomycetota bacterium | reverse complement strand
GTCCTAACCAAAAATGTTGCCATCCCTAAATTCCCCTTGTGGGCGCTCCCCAGGTTTTTACTACCCACCGGTGGCTCGCGCCAAAACGGCTAATACCTGTTGTACTGATTATCGTGACCGACCGTGTCAAAGCAGCTCGCTTTGAGAATACCTTATCCCGACAAAACATAAGCTATGCTTCCTTAGACCCACCAAAGTCTTGATTTATCAAACTGCAGCAGAAGCACCGAAAGGGGGCGAAAGCATGATCAACCTAATTCCCGAAGAGCTTTTTGCTACCGCCTTTCAATTGGCGATCTTCTGCCTCACGGCTTTTTCTACTTTACTCGCATGCCTGTTCGTGCCGCGTGGCTAAACGTCAGGCAACTTGACCAAAACATCGGCACGTTTACACTCCTAAGAATACAAAGAGATCGCAACCATGTTCGACAACTTCGCTCTTAGCTCGTTTGCTGACACTTGGCACGTTTGGTTGGTAACCATCACCCTCGTCGTCGCAGCCGTCATCGATGGTTTGCAACTTCGCGTGCCCAACTGGCTCACCTTCCCAATGATCATAACCGGTTGGATCTACAGCGTGGTTTTATCGTCTTATCCTGGCTGGGAAGGTCTTTGGTACAGCCTCATCGGCACGGTCGTTGGCTTGGCCTTGCTGATGCCCGCCTACGCAATTGGTGGCATGGGTGCCGGCGACGTCAAACTGATGGCAGGCATCGGAGCCTGGATGTGGGGCACCGTCACCTGCTATGCCTTCGCGGTCTCGGCGATTGTGGGCGGCATCATCGCGGTCGGAATGATTTTGTGGCGTGGACAATGGGGGAAGCACCAAGCCCAGTTCTTCTACATCCTCGACGAGATTACCACTGTCAAAGACCCAGAGAAGCTGGCAGAGATAGCAGCCGAACGCAAATCACGTATGTTCCTCTTGCCCTATGGAATTCCAATGGCCATTGGCACCATCGCTTACTTCGCTTGGAATGGAATGCAGCTCTAGCGTTGCTAGCGAAACTCGCGACTCAAACGTCGAACTAACCATTCTACTCGAATAGTCTGGACGGTTTATATCAACTGTGCCGAAGACAACGACAAGCTATGTAGCCTATCGAGGTTGAGGCTGAACCCTCAACAACCACTCGTGGCATAGCATTATGGGAGTGGTAGCGTTGCCACGCCTTGTTGCAGATAGATTCTGACCTCATGCCGGGGGGGTATGATGCGTCCCAAGTCAATTTTATTACTAGCTCTTGCACTCGGCTGCGGCCTAGTCGCTTCGATTGGCATTAGCCAAGTTCTTGATAGCAAGAATCAGGCCGTTGTCGAGACGGTGCCCATCTATGTGGCGCTAAAGAACATCAACTTGGGCGATCCGGTTGATGAGAGCATGGTCTCACTTCAAGAATGGCCCAAGGACAAAGTTCCGGTAGGAGCCATCACCACCTGGGAAGAGATCGAAGATCGCCGCCCTCGTTCCATTATCTTTGATGGTGAACCCCTGCTCGATGGCAAGTTCCTGGCCAAAGGCCAGTCGCACGATCCTATCGCTGGTATTCCTAAGGGGATGCGATTGAAAACCGTCTCCGTCGACGCTCGCAAAAGTGCTGCCGGGCTACTAAGCCCAGGCGACCGTGTCGATCTTCAGCTTTACGTAGAACGAAACCCGCGAAAGAATATCGCGCTGTCCGTCACCAAAATTATCCTGCAAAATATTCGCGTTTACGCAGTCGATCAAGCAGTCCAACGCTCTGGAGATGGAGAGGAAGGACGTACTGTCGCTAAGACGGTCTCCTTAGTCGTCACTCCACAGCAGGCAAACCGCCTTACCACCGCCGAAAACCTCGGCGAAATCAGCCTGATCCCACGGCATCCCGACGACGACAAAATTGTCGAAGACTGGGAACAATCGATCGACGACATTCTTGCTCGAAGCGATGCCAACAACCGCGAACTCGAACAAAAATCGACCCGGGAAAACGAAGGGGCCAGTTCCCTAGGATTAGTGAACGCGATCCAAGGGGCTCTCCAGCAAAATGTCGTGACCGCCGTCGATCCACCGTTCAAGATGAGAGTCATCTACCCCGACCAGGTTCAAGAACTGCAGTTCTCTAACGAGACGGGTGAACCTCTGAACGTAGAGAACAATAGCCCCGGTAACGGACAAAACCTCGGGGCCGTTGGTGCCGTGAACGCCGAAACCAAGCAGACTCCTGCAGGCGGCAGCGACGAAGAATTTCCGATTGATTTGAAGCAATAGTTATTCACAAATTTCCCGGTTTGCGGCAAGGACGTCACAAACCTAAACGGCTTGTCAGTTTGTCCTCATCACACGACGATCGCTGGCCAGTTGATTTCAATGCGAAGGAAGTACAAGGATGGTCGCCAACTATTCTCCGCGCACACTCGTCGGCACCCGATCGACACTCGTTCGACTGGCCCTGGGCCTAACTGGGTTGTTAGCCATCACTGGCAGCACGGCGCACGCGCAATCGAAAGTGATTCGCCACATCACCAATGGCACCGAGCGTATGGAGATGACGGTCAATTCAAGCCGCATCCTCACGCTCGAAAAACGCATCCCACGCATGGTGGTCAACAATCCTGACCTCGTCTCCGTGACAGCGCTGAGCGCCAATCAAATCCAACTAGCCGCCCGCAAGCCTGGTGTCACCCAAGTCAACCTGTGGGATGAAGACGACAATGTCTTCACCGTGGACGTAATGATTTACGGCGATGTTCGCGAACTGCAACACGCGCTGAAACGCCTCTTCCCAAAATCCTCGATAAAAGTAGTCCGTTTGACCAACAGTTTAGTGCTCGAAGGCTTTGTCGAGCGCCCCGAAGCCGTCAGCCCCATCATCCGTCTGGCCGAAGATTACGCACCGAAGGTAATCAACAACATCACCGTCGGCGGTGTCCAGCAAGTGATGCTCAAAGTAAAGGTAATGGAGGTCTCGCGGACAAAGTTACGCAGCCTGGGCATCGATTGGACGCAAGCGAGCGGAACCAGCATCGTTTCTTCCAGTATTGCCAGCATTTCAGCCGATGCCGAAACATTTCGTTTTGGAGTTATTGACGGTGGAGACACCTTCACTGCGGTCTTTGAAGCACTCCAACGAAACAATGTTGCCAAAATATTGGCGGATCCAACAATTGCCACCATCAGCGGCCGACCAGCAAAATTTCTCGTCGGAGGAGAGTTGCCAATCCTCGTCCCCTCGGGCTTAGGGCAGACGGCGGTCGAATACAAGGAATTTGGTACCAAGGTTGACTTTGTCCCCATCGTATTGGGCAACGGTAACGTTCGACTCGAAGTACGATCCGAGGTAAGCGAAGTTGATGATACACGAGGCGTGGATCTCAACGGAACTCCCATTCCTGCGTTTAAGACGAGCTATGTCGATACTGGCGTCGAGCTAAAAACAGGACAGACGCTAGCATTAGCCGGTCTGGTACAGACTCGAGTCGACTCCGTCAAACGTGGATTGCCTTTCGTGAGCGACCTTCCCTACATCGGGGCTGCGTTTCGAAGTGTAAAGGAAGAGGTCAATGAAATCGAGCTTTTAATCATGGTCACTCCAGAATTTGCAGACGGCATGGATCCTCATCAGGTGCCAGCCTGCGGCCCTGGCATGGAAAGCGTCTCACCCTCGAATTGCCAACTCTACTTTGGCGGACATCTCGAAGTGCCTTCTTGCGGGCCATGTGGACCTGACGGAAATTGCGGCGTTGGCGATGGGTGTTACAGCGCACCCGTTGGCCTACCTGCCTACGCAAGCGATGGCGAGTCTGGCCAAGTCACTGAGTCCTATGGCGAACCAACGGAAGCTGAGACGCCAAGCTCCTTGCCAGCGGTACCCCGTCTAGAAACGGTCCCAGTTCCACAAGAGCTTCCCGATTCCAGCACCATGCAACAACCAGAGCTGCGATTACGAAACCAAATGCCATCGCAGTTTAGCCGTGAAAAAATACCGTATCGAAATGCTCAACGTCAGACGGCCGGCGGCACAACGACCCCAGGGCTGATTGGTCCTATAGGATACGACGTAGAGTAGTCAGTCATTCCTGTGGGAGGAGTCTCCTCATTCTGTAGGAGGCGTCTCCGGACGCCGAAAGTCGCTAATTTCAAAACGAGCGGCGTCGGAGACGCCTCCCACAACATTACCTGTATCCAAAAACAATTATGGCTAACGTACTTCGTATCGCAGTAGTCGATCCCAATGACGCCAACAGGGAAAGCCTGAAGGCTGTCCTCTTGGGATTAGACATCGTTTGGCTGGAAGCCGAGTGCTCAAGGTACGAATTTTTCGCCGATGTCATCGAGCAAACAAAGCCTGAAATCGGCCTGATTGCGATGGACAGCGACCCAGACAAGGCGATCGAACTCGTCGCAGAGATTACCGCCCGCGAACCAGGATGTACGCTTCTCGTTTCTAGCAACTCAACCGATGGCCGCCTGATTCTAGAGTCGATGCGAGCTGGGGCGAAAGAATTTCTCACCGAACCACTCAAAGAAGAAGACCTGACCGCAGCACTCCAACGTGTTTTCCGTCAAACCTCGCAGGACATCGATACGGGTAGCCAAGGGTGTCAGATAATTTCTGTTGCCGGTGCAACAGGCGGGGTGGGATCGTCCAGCATCGCGGTAAACCTTAGCTGCTCGCTGGCTGCCGATCGGTCCAACTCGGTCGTATTGATCGATCTTGATGTTGCCTTAGGAGATGCCGACGTCTTTCTCGATACGATCCCCGAGTACACACTCGCGGACGTAGCCCAGAACATCGAACGACTCGATTTGACCCTGCTAAAAAAGTCACTCACCAAGCATTCGTCTGGGCTTCACTTGCTCCCGCGCCCAGTACAACTCGAAGACGCACGGCTCATCACCCCCGACAGCCTACAACGAATCATTGGCCTACTCAAAACATCTTTCACGCATATCGTGATCGACACTTCAAAGAGCTACAGCGAACTCGACATGGAAGCCATTCGAATGTCGGATGATACGCTGATGGTCACCCAGCTCGACTTGCCCTGCCTAAGAAATGTCGTCCGATTGATGATGACCTTCGACGACGACCCCGTATTACGCGAAAAAATTAAAATCATTGTCAACCGGGTGGGCCAAGACAGCGGACAAATCAGCTTGAAAAAAGCCCAGGAAACCATTGGGCGGGATATCTACTGGCAAGTCCCCAACGATTTCCGAGTGATGGTTGAGGTACGCAACAACGGCGTACCGCTCTTGCAGCATGCCCCTAAGGCAGGAATCACCAATTCAATCTGCCAACTGAGCGACGCTCTTAGCGGCAAGCAACCCGACGACGATGCCAACGAGTCGAAAAGCCGTCGTTGGCTCAATCTATGGCCTGCCAAGTAACTCTAGCAGCCTCTCTCTAGGCCCGCTCTTGGGCCATCGCACTCTGCTCCGGCTAATGTCGGCAGAACCCGCACAGACCCTACATTCACCGCGAGCTAATTGTTTGCCCAAATCCGGCGATCAATCAGACACAGATCATGCGGGATATGAGCTATGTTTTTCTGACGGAATACTTTGCGATAGGCGGAGGATCAGCCGAAACCGCATCTTTTCGTTTAGTGAAGTTCGCCTGAAAACAGAAGATGCACACAAAGTAAAAATCACCTCCCAACGGCTAAAAACGCCAATCCTGGTGTCAATTCGCCGAGGATTTGTAAGCTGAGAACGCTTCTTATGACCAAAATCAACGCCACGCTTCCGCCTGCAGACTCCCAAGAAAAACAAGCGGAGTTTGAAAAACTCAAGCAGAATATCCATTCGAAGTTGGTCGACAAGCTCGACCTTTCGCACGTTGGCGACATGCAAGGTGATGTACTACGGCGTGAAATACGGTTAGTCGTCGAACATCTTTGCGACACCGAAAACACATTCCTCAACCGAACCGAACGCGACCGCCTCATCGATGAAGTGCTCGACGAAACATTTGGTCTCGGCCCGTTGGAAATGCTGCTGAAAGATCCAGCGATCAGCGAAATTATGATCAATGGTCCCAAAAGCGTTTTTGTCGAAAACAACGGGAACCTGCAGAAAACAGATGTGTCGTTTCGAGATGACAAGCACTTGCTGCAGATTATCGATCGAATCGTTTCGAAGGTGGGTCGTCGGGTCGACGAAGTCTGCCCTATGGTCGATGCTCGCTTGCAAGACGGCTCGCGGGTAAATGCAATCATCCCGCCACTTGCGCTCGATGGCCCAAGTGTGACGATACGTCGTTTTGGTTCCAACCCCTTGAAACTCGAAGATCTACTCAACTTCAAAAGCATGACGCCCGAGATGGTCATGCTGCTTGAAGGTGCAATGAAAGCACACCTCAATATCATCATCTCTGGTGGTACCGGCTCTGGAAAAACAACGCTACTCAATACTCTGTCGAGCTTCATCTCCAACGATGACCGTATCGTCACCATCGAAGACGCTGCCGAATTGCAACTTCAGCAAAACCATGTCGTTCGTCTCGAAACACGCCCAGCAAACATTGAAGGCAAAGGACGAATTTCGGCGACCGACTTAGTCCGCAACTGTCTGCGTATGCGGCCCGACCGAATCATCATCGGCGAATGTCGCGGTGCCGAAACGCTCGACATGCTCCAAGCAATGAACACCGGCCACGATGGTTCGTTAACGACCTGCCATGCCAACACCCCGCGCGATGCTATTTCACGTTTAGAAACCATGATCATGATGGGTGGCTTCGATATGCCTATGCGGGCAATGCGAACTCAGATTGCCAGCGCGGTCGATTTAATCGTCCAAGTAAACCGCTTGACCGGCGGGCCTCGCAAAGTGACGGCAATCACAGAAATTCTTGGCATGGAACAAGAAACGATTGTCATGCAAGATATCTTCAAATTCGAGCAAGAAGGCATCGACGAGAATGGACGCGCGAAGGGTTATTTCATGGCAACCGGCATCAGGCCCACCTTTATTTCAAGACTAGAAGCCCACGGAGTGCGTCTCCCCGCCAGCGCATTCCGAGAACGAATCATGCTTCGCGACTAACGCAATGCGACCTGTCGGGGAAAACAGAGGGGGCCCCGGCGGGTCAATTTTTTGCAACACATCTGCTTAACAAGACATACTCAAGAATCTGTCCTCATTATTATTGTGAGTCAATTATGCTACCAAGCATTTTCATCATCGGTGCCGTTTTTGTCGGCGTAGTCACGCTGATTGTCGGTGCTGCGATGTTTTTTCGCGATAAGTCGATCTTGCAAGTCGAAGATCGGCTAAGCAGCCTAACAAGCAAAAGCGACCAGCTCGACCCTGCAAATCTATCCCAAATTTCTCAGCTAATTTCGCAAAACGAAGGCAAGTCAACGCTTGAGTTGCTTCTGTCGAATTGGTTCAATCTGAGCCGGCTATTCGAACAAGCCGAAGCCAACATGTCTGTGGGCATGTTCTTGGGGGTCTCAATAAGCATCGGGGCCGCCGCGACGACTTTGAGTGGCTACCTAGGGCTGCACCTTGGGATTGCTCCGTTTGTCGGGCTAGCTTTTGGCACACTCCCTCTGTTGTGGCTGATGTTTCGACGTAAAAAACGCTTTGGAAAATTTGCCGCTCAGTTGCCCGATGCACTCGAACTAATCTCCCGGGCTCTACGAGCTGGCCATAGTCTAGCCGCAGGCTTTCACCTCGTCGCCCAAGAAGGTTCCGACCCGATTGCCAAAGAGTTTGGCCAAGTCTTCGAGGAACAAAATCTGGGGATTCCGTTTGAAGAAGCTTTAGAAAATCTAACCGAACGCATCCCCAACCTCGACCTTAGGTTCTTCGCCACTGCTATCGTCCTGCAACGACAAACGGGTGGTGACTTAGCAGAAATCCTCGACAAAATTGGCAGGTTGATTCGCGAACGTTTCAAAATTCGCGGACAAGTTCAAGCGTTAACCGGTGAAGGTCGCTTGTCGGGGGTCGTGCTGCTGGCCCTTCCACCATTGCTATTTGTTACCGTCTATCGCATGAACCCCGAGTATCTCCAACTGCTGTTCACCGACGAACTCGGCCGCAAAATGCTTGTTGTCGGCATCGTGATGCAAATTTTCGGTGCCCTAGTGATTCGTAAAATCGTCAACATTCGAGTCTGATATGCCTATCATCCTTGCTGAGCTAATGAATTCGCCCTTGGTCATGCGCCTAGCCATCTTTGGTTGCGCGGCTGCTGGCGCGTGGTGGCTGCTCGATTTTTTCGCCAACCGAAATCCACGAGCCGAACAACGTCTCGAAGACATTCGTGAACCAAACACTCGAAAGTCCGACTTGCTGCATGATAGTAAAAGTAAATCTACCGCAATGTCGAGGATGCTCGAAAAAGCCTCCCCTGCCTTGGCCAAGCCTTTGCAACCAAAAACGACCGAAGAGGTAAGCAAAGCGAAGGAAAAACTGACCCAAGCTGGATTCCGTGGCGAGAAGGCCCCAGAGATCTATTGGTCGCTGAAAATGGTCGGCTTGGTTTCCGGCTTCGTACTCGGCGGTGGAACGGTCGTGATGACTCGCGGACTCGATACCGATTCGTTAACCTATGCTGGCATCATTGCTGGTATTGCCTTTTTCCTGCCAGAAGTCGTGCTATGGCTGCTCACCAAAAATCGCAAAGATCAGATTTTCTACAGCCTGCCCGACGCACTCGACCTCATGGTTGTCTGCGTCGAATCAGGACTAGGTCTCGATCAAGCAATGCGTAAGGTCGCCGAGGAGATGAAAAAAACCTACCGTGTCATTGCGGGGGAATTCAGCCTATGCAATTTCCAACTGCAAATGGGTCGAGCTCGCAACGACGTGTTACACGATCTGGGGGCTCGAACCGGCGTCGAAGATTTGAAGGCGCTAGCCGCGATCTTAATCCAAGCAGACAAGTTCGGCTCCAGTATTGCCCAGGCATTACGTGTTCAAAGCGACTCAATGCGGACCCGACGCAGCCAAATGGCTGAAGAAAAAGCGGCTAAAACCGCCGTGAAGCTGATCTTTCCGCTGGTTCTCTTCATCTTTCCAGCAATCTTCATCGTGCTAGTAGGGCCAGCTGCTATCACCATGGTAAACGAACTGTTCCCGTCGATGAATGGCGGAGGATAGGAAAGCCAGGTAGAAGAGTCTAGTTCGACCAGAAGTAACGAAGGGCAAATCCCTATTCTGACGATAATGACGGCGGATGTGATGTGTACGTTGCGCAAGCTGGCTTGGAATCTTCCGAGCTCCCGCAGTACGTCTCACACGCTTTAATACCGCGTCATAGGACCCAGAAATATGAGACTCTCACTCGTTTCCGCGATCGCGGTATTACTCGCCGTTTGTACGACTGCCCAA
Organism: Planctomycetota bacterium; assembly: GCA_029259945.1. Lineage (GTDB taxonomy): Bacteria > Planctomycetota > Planctomycetia > Pirellulales > Lacipirellulaceae > Bythopirellula. The sequence goes on along the minus strand of JAJDEF010000005.1, from coordinate 88,297 downwards.
ACCAATGCCCAGTCTTGCCGCAGCTGCCAGTGTCGTAATACGCCTACGCTGCATGCTTTCCACGCAGGCTACCACGCCAACGTCGATTGGCCAGCCCAATATGTGCCGACGGCACGACGTTCGGTACTCAGCGCTTATGACGTCATGGTGAACAATGGTTGGCGAAGGCAAAATCTGCTAGGCACCTATCATTTCGATCCTGACACCAATGAGTTGACCGAAGCAGGCAAGCTTAAAGTCAATTGGATTCTTACGCAAACACCACAACATCGCCGCAACATCTTTGTGCAACGAGCCGTAAATGAATCGCAAACAGCAAGCCGGGTTGATTCCATCAATCGCTGGGCAAGTAATATGAGCCCAGGCGTGGGGCCACTGGATATCAACGATACGCATATTGTTGCTGAGGGACATCCTGCAGCGACCGTCGATCACATTTTTGTTGGTTTCCAAACAAATCAACCGCCACCCGTGTTGCCCGCCGACGATGGATCGTCAAATGAGTAAACACGTGCTTTGAGTACACCAGAGAATGGGACTTGACCATTTTCGGCCAGGTGCCGGATGCGTCAAGAATTATCGCCAAGGAGGGTGATAACATGGGAAAGTATTGCTTCTTAACCTTTGCATTGGTCGCGTCTGCGACCGGATGCATCGGTGCCGGTTTTTCTGGAGGACCCAGGGTCGCCCAGCAATCGCATCCTCAACAGACGCAGCTAGCGTCGGCGCAATTAGCACTCACTCAAAAGGTCGGCTTTACCGAGCGAATCACTTCTTCTCTCACGTCGATAATACCAGGCATGGGCAACTCGCAGCCTACAGCCCCCCCTCTCAAGCCGCAGAAGCATGACCCAATCTCACTAGGGTTTCCCTCGGGCCCTCCCAATGCTGCTCTCTACATGTCTATGGCCAAGTTAAGTGATCAAGGCGGCAATACCGACCATGCGCGTAGCATGTATCAAAAAGCGTTGTCGCTGGAACCCAACCACCGCGATGCGTTGCTAGGATTAGCCCGGCTCGAAGATCGCAAGGGGCAAATGAACGAGGCACTCAAAATCTATCAACAAGCAGCGACGGCCCATCCACAAGACGCAAAAGTGCTGAACGACCTAGCACTCTGCTACGCACGAACAGGTCAGTTGCCTGCTTCAGCCCAGTTGTTAGACCAAGCTTCGCACCTGCAACCTCAGAAAAAGTTGTATCGCAACAACTTTGCCAAAGTGCTGATCGAAATGAATCGAGTCGACGAAGCTTTAGCCCAAATGGCCACAGTCCACCCACCTGCGGTCGCCCATTACAATATGGGAGTGCTGATGAACGAGCGAGGACAACCAGCCGACGCAATCCATTTCCTGACCGCTGCGACCCACATCGATCCCCAGTTGCAACCTGCCGCGACCTTGCTGGCACAACTCAACGACAATTCAAACCAGTTGCCCCCAAGCACAAGTCTCGCGACAAACGACAACATCTTGCCAACGCCCATGCCCTCAACAACCTACGCAGCAGGACAGCCCTACCCCACCACCAACTCCCCCACCCCGACTGCCTTCCAACCCGTGCCCACCGAGACGGCCCAAATCCCCCTAGGAAACGCCCCCATCCTACTGCCCCCCGTAAGATAAATCATCTTGCAACGGGTAGGGTGGCACCGCTAGGCCTACCTTCTCTTGGAACGCCACGTCAACCAAATCGGTGTGCCGCCGCTTCGCCCTGGCACTCCCTACGGCTAAGCAAAATGCCCCCAAAGGACACCGAGAAAAACTTATCTCCAGGCACTCTGCGTCCTCTGTGGTAAATCTTTTCTGTCTACGGCAGCCGAAAGTGAACCGGCAGCCGAACCGTGGCCGAAACAGAATGGTCGTCACGAGTGGCAGGCTGTGCGCGCCAAGTTCGCACTGCGTTGGCTGCCGCCGCGTCGAGAACCGGGTGACCGCTACTCTCCAACACGGTCACCTCAGTAACAAACCCCTCCGCATCCACCTGCAGCCTTAGCAAAACGGTCCCTTGCCAACCACGCGCAACGGCCAAGCCTGGATAAACCGGGGGGCTGTTCTCCTCAAAGCTCGGCAATGAAGTTTCAGAACCTGAGACCTCAGCAAGCAAGTTCTCCGGCAAAACATCGAGCACCGACCTAGAAAAATCTTGATCCGACTCACGCGTGGTTTTCAGCAACTTGGCCGTACTTTCGTCAAGAGTCTCGTCGAAGAGCAACTCAGCAGGCGCCTCGAAGTCACTTGGCACTGGACGAAACTTTCGCTCGGCAATGGTCGCTTCGCTTGGCAACACATCCACCTGCAAGTCGACCGACGAAACCATGCTCGCCTCATTCTCTGCCGAAGAAAGCAGCATGAGCGAAAAAGGCTGCTGCTTCGCACCAAAAACAACCACCCGCGAAACACTCGCGTCGACCACCACCAGCGCCAGCGAACCAAGCGCCACCGCATGAAACAACGCCGAGCAACACCACCCTTTCGCGGCCTGCGACAAAAGCAAGTTGCCCGATGTAGAAATCATTTTTCGCTAATATTAATAACCGTCAATGGATGGGCTAAACGAGAATCACACCCCCATTATGCAAAAACTTCGCCAAAGTCTGCAAGCCAGTCTGCTCAATCAAGGCAAAATAGCAGGATTACCACAGAGGACGCAGGGCAGCACAGAGTACCTAGAAAAATTTCCTCGGTGCTCCTCGGTGTCCTCTGTGGCTCAAATAAAGCGTAATGCCCTATCAATACGTCCAGCGATATCCAAATCGGGCGGTCGCCCCGGTTCCAAAAACTCCCGAGCCGTGGACGAGGTAGTTTTTGTCGGTGATATTCTCAAGGCTCAGGCTCAAATGGTGTTGATCGCAGCAACCAAAGGTGCGACCCATACGAAAGTTCAGCGTAGCGTAGCCAGGCGTCCCGCCCGCCGGAATGCGTTCATCAGTCACATCCCGTACTTGCTCCAGACGGTCCTGACGGCGCACCATCCAAGTGTAGACTTCAAAATAACTGCGCAAATCGCGTTCACGCCATCGCAAACCCAAAATCCCCTGGGTCGGCGGCACGCGGCTAAGTGGCGAATCGGTCACGCGATTCACCCCATACGTATGCCAAAAGTTCCCATAAAAGCTCCAGCCATCCTCAAGCAAATACTCGCCATCCATCTCCAAGCCTTGAACAAACGAATCTTGGTTGGCCGATGCGAAGGTATTCGGGGCCGTGATGATTGAAACGATGTTATTCTCAATGTCCGTCCAAAAAACAAACGCCTGCGAACGCAACCGTCGATAGTTGGTTTTGATACCAAGTTCGTAGTTGATCGATCGCTCCGGAACTAAATCAAGACTCGGCACGCTCTGGCCCGCTTGCAACACATTCGGATTGTTCGCCATCAAGTCATCAAGATTCGGTGCACGAAAACCCTCGGAAATCGAACCGACCAGATGCAAGCAATGATTCAACTCATAGACCAACCCCACTTGGCTTACCCAGTCGTGGTAGTTCGGATTAATGAACACCGGCGCCGCCGCAACGACGGGCGTCCCAGCCGTGTTGATATTCTCATAACGCACCCCCGCCACCGCGTCGAGACGATCAGTCAGGGCTACGTCCCAGTTGAGAAACGCCCCGATGCGCTGATACCACGCATCGTCCGGCACAATCGGGCCGCTGGCCGTCCCTCCAAAAGGCGAATCGATGTCGTCATAATACCAATCGAACCCCGACGTCCATTTCCCCAACCCGTCGAGATCTTTCACCGCTACCGCACTCACGCCAAGAGTTTCGACATCGGTCTCTTGAAATCGAGTTGTTGGCACACCACGTTTTTGAACCTCTCGCTGCCGATGGTAAGAGGCCGTCACCGTCAGCGCATCAATGGCATCGATCGGATCAAGCGCCTGATAGCGGATGTACGCCAAGTCGCGTTGCTGCGGATCGAAAAATCGTGCGCCGCCAAATGAGTTGCTGTTATTCAAATCACCGGGAAACCCAGGAAAACGGTCGCTGCGAGGCACATCGTCTTGCTGAAAGTGCTGCAACGATACGGTCAACATCTGCCCATCGTCGAGCAGGTGATTGAATTTGATATCACCGGCCCACTGCTGATAGTTCGTCCCCGGCTGCCGGCCAAAATCCCAGCCCGTGTCGAGATCGCGAACATTAGCAAAACTACCACCTGCAAACACACCTGTATTACCAACCCAGCCCTCGACATTCATCCGCCCATAAGGCGAAGAATTCGACGTGTTGTAATACTGAGTGAATTCGCCGCTCGAATAATCGCCATGCACAGCGCCATAATGCGTGTCGGCCCCGCGGGTGACCACATTGATCACGCCGCCAATGGCGTCAGAACCCCATAGCACCGATCCCTGACCGCGAACCACTTCGATATGGTCGACCATCCCCGGGTCGATAGTATTAAAATACTGATTGGGCCCACGACGCGTGATCGAATTATTCAAACGAATGCCATCGACCAAAATCAAAACCTGCTGCCCCGTCAAGCCACGAACAAAAGGCGACGCCTGCCCCGCAGCCGTACTTTGCATCAACACGCCCACCTCGTTTTGCAACGCATGAAACATGTCAGGCGCTTGCTTTTCCAAGAGATTCTGTCGCGTCGTCATCGAAACAGCAGCCGAAGAATCGAAAATCGAACCCTGCCCTCGAAGAATACCCGTGCTCTCGCCAAACTCACCCGACTGACCGAACTCTAGTTGCGACAAGTTCGGATAACTCTGCAACAAATCAAAACGATTCGTCACCGATCGACGATTCTGCGTACGAGAAGTGCCTTTCGAAGTCGTTCCGGTCGTCTCCGACGACTCACCTGGCTCTGTCGTCTCGTCGGACTCTGGCTCGACCACCACCTCTGGAAGCACAGGCTCATCCGAAATAGGTTGTGCCGTAGCAAACTGGAGAACGCACGAAGCTGCAAGCAACGCCAGCATAGCGCCAAGCAGGAAGTGTTTACGCGGTAACATGGCAGAAAATCACGGGCATTATGCAAGGGACTTCAAATGGGAGATTCCCATCCAAAAGAAACTATGCAAGCTTCATCGGAGTATCGACTTACGAGTCTTTAGTGTGAGCCATACGAGCAAGCACCAAATCAACGAGTGCTAGCACTTTCAACGGCCCCAAAGAAACGGCAAACACCGCAAGAGAGCATTCAACACCAGAGTGTCCCGTCGTACCCGAAACGATAGGCTATAGCCCGGCCATCCTGGCCGGAAATGACGGAGTACACAGCTCAAGAAAAAGAAGTGGAGGATACCGGGCTCGAACCGGTGACCTTTTGGCTGCCAGCCAAACGCTCTCCCAACTGAGCTAATCCCCCGTGTTAGGACTGCCCCAGACATCGGCGACGAAACGAGCAACCGCTCTGGCCAACCTACGGGCAAGCTGGCAAACTATCACTCTCCATACGGCTTGTCAACGTCCCTCCCCGATCATCCATGCCCCACCGTTCTAAAAAGCTAACGATTGCGCTTGCAATACTCAAGGTTTTGCTAGCGATGGCGATTTTGACCTTCTTGGTGATGCGCATCCACAGCCACTCGGGATTCGAACGATTCATTCACGAACCCAAAGATTGGGACTCGCTGTTAATCGCTCTGATTCTTGTTTTAGTAGGCTTCTCGTTGAGCATCGTGCGGTGGTTTTTGTTAGTGCGTGGACTCGAACTACCGTTTCAACTACGAGATGCCTTTCGACTCGGCGCGTTGGGGTTTATGTTCAATCAGGTTTCGCCAGGGAGTGTGGGGGGCGACCTACTGAAAGCGGTATTCATTGCCAAAGAACAACCAGAACGGCGAACCGAGGCGATAGCAACCGTGATTATCGATCGCGTCATTGGGTTCTATACCATCTTACTCGTGGTAAGTGCCGCGATGCTAATCGTCGGAACGACATCGACTTCCAACGAAACTCTACAGACTCTTCAAATCATCGTCTGGTCGGGTGCAGCGATCGCAACCGTCGGAATCGTGTGGGCAATGAGCCCCCTAGCCTTGGGAAATCGCGTCCGCCAATTGGCCGACCGGGTGCCGGTCGTAGGCCACACCCTTCACCGCCTGCTCGACGCCATCGAAATCTATCGACGACGCAAACGCTATCTAGTTGCCGCTATTTGCTTTGCTCTTGCAACCCACACCTTAGTGATCTTAGCGTTTTGGCTCATAAGCCACGGATTGCCCGTCTATGCACCGTCGCTCGCAGAAAATGCCTCCATCGTGCCAATGGGCTTAGTGATCGGGACACTTCCGCTAACTCCCGGTGGACTGGGTACCCTCGAAGCTGGACTTGAATTCCTATATGCCTCTATAGGCGCTGCAACCGGCGATGGCACGGTCATCGCACTCGCCTATCGAGCGATGACCTACGTAGTAGCGATGATTGGCACCGCCTACTACCTCTCGGCAAGAAAAAGTGTCGATCGAATGCTGCACGATGCAGAAACACTCGCCGAAGAATTAGCCTAGAGCCACAAACGGTGAAAAAATTTCTTTGCGGCATTACACCATGCTCGCAGCAGTCCGTGAACCACCGGTGGCAAGTAGGTTGTCGACGTCGCCGGCAACCATGCGGCCATAATTCATTGCGCCAAGCCAGCCCGACATGATGATGCCGACGCTGCCAGCGTGATAGAGGCCCTCGATTTGCTTAGGCACGTCGAAACTCACCTTGAGGCCTTCGAACTTCGTTCCAAAACTGGCTCCAGCCACATGCTGTGTGTAATGCTGGAATGTTCGCGGAGTGGATGCTTCGGCGTGGGCGATCCGATCCCGAATGTTGGGGACATATTTATCCAGGGCATCGAGCGTAGTTTCAACCAAATCCTTTTTGCTTACCTGATATTCATCTTCTGGCAAGTGGGCCCAATCGTCGTAATTGGCGTTCGTACTCGAGACAATCAAGCAGCGTTGACGTCCTTCGGGTCGCGTGTGGGGATAATAGAACGAAAAAGTCCGGCTCGTTATGTCGCGACTCAACAGGAGATCTGTCTGAAAAACGGGGGCGGTTGAGCTAAATAACAAGTCGCCGGTCGTCTCGTCAATCCGCTCGTCAGGCTTTAATGCCATGTAAACTTGCGTGCTCGAATTATTGAGCCGAACCGCTTGGGCATCTTCGACAAATTGTCGGTCAAAATATTCCTCGCCTACCAATTGGAAAATGGTTTGCTTGAGATTCGCGTTGGAAACCACTGCCTGGGTCTTTATCTTCCGCCCCCCTACTTCTACCGCTGATACCCGACCGCCCTCGCAGTGTATTTTTTCAACATCACAACGAATGCGAATATCGACCTTATTTTTCTCCAGTTCTGCTTGCATCAAATGGATCAACCGATCGGTGCCACCACGAAACGTAAACACCCCCTTCGACATGAAATTCGAAAACACAATGCCATAGCTGATCGCTGGATCTTCTAGCGTGCTCCCGTTGGCATAGGTAATAGGCTCCATCAATAATCGAATGACATCCTCACGACCAGGAAAGAATTCGTCGAACAACTGGCGAGTGGTCATCTGCTGATCATCTTGAAAGTCCATCTTTCGCGATTTGTCGAAAAATCCTTCGACCGTCTCCGGTGTAAGGTTGAATTTCTCGATCAGCAGCTTGGTGAAGTCGACGCGGTTAAAATTGGTGGTGAGCGAGAACATCGGATTGTCAAATCGGATATTCTCTAATTGCACAATCGAGTCAGCAATCTCTTGGGTCCAATACCGCCGACAGCTCTTCACCATTCCATACGGAAATCCGTGAAGCGAAATATCAAAAATGTGCCCCCCTGGTCGTTTGAACCAAGTCGCCATCCCACCAAGTTTATAATGTTGTTCAAGCAGAAGAATGCTGTGGCCATTGCGCGCAAGCATATTCGCCGACGTCAGGCCGGCGAGTCCGCTACCGATGACGACCACATCGTATTCATCTTTGGCGTCTTTGAGAAAGTCTTTAGGCATGGGGGAAGGGGAGGTCAGGGGTCGGGGGCTGAGCAATACGTTCATGCCCAGAGTAACGAACTGAATCGCAAACGAGCGGTTGATTCTACCAATGCCACAGCGAACTGAAAATGCCCTGAGCGCGCATTGCGACCAATCAAATTGAGCGATGCTGGACTAGAAATCATTACTGAATCCACAGCACGACGCCCTCATGAGGGCCATCCGGAATACTACTCTTCCAGCCAACATTGGGCAGATCGGTTCTGATCGCCTAGTGAATATGCAACAACAAGACAGATTCGCCAGGCGAGAATTCCCTCTGACTACCGATAACAAGGTTGCTTGTTGTCATCACACTTAATTCAATGTTGACCTGAAAAATCAACCGACAAACCCTTTTTCAGGCAAACGGAGAATCGTGTTCGCCATGCAACTTGCTTAATTCGAGAAGCTGCTCGAGGGCCTCCTCCACGTCAGGCACAACAACCCCACAGCGGCGACCCGCCAAATCGCTGTCAACCAAAACCATCAGTTCATTAAAATCTGGCGCCGCTTTAAGTCGCTTCATGGCACGAGCCCCCAGTGTACCATCCACAATCGCTCGACCCGCCGGCAAATTATCGAGGAACCAGGCGGTACGCAAAGTAACGATCCCCTTTAAAGCTTCAAGCCCAGCCGTAATGGCGTCGCGTCGATTGATCGACTTACCCACATCATGCAAGAGCGCAGCAGTCAACAGTTCTTCATCGTAAGGAAAATGCTCGCCAACAAGCGTGTAGACCTGCAAGCTGTGATACAAAACATCCCCCTCGGGGTGACGCAACGGGTCCTGGGTCACCAACTCAAGCGGCCGAAGCAGCTCGGCATAGCGATCAAACCGCTGCTGCCAATCTACTGGCGATTCAGTCCGGCTAAGAACTTGCAACTGTTCGCCAACTTCTGCGTCGGTGGGAATATCGCGAGGCCGAGCCCCTGTCGGACAAAGCCGTTTCACCGCCATTCGTCGGGCATCCGAATGACGAAGCGCCGGACGTTCGCGAATCAGACGAGCAGCCTCACAAGCAATCTGCAAACGTATCTTAGAAACCTTCATACCAGCCATGCTCGCCGAAAACCCATCTTCCGGCAAGACAATAACCAAACAGGCATGCTTATCGAAGCAGACATCCACAGCCGGAAACTTGCGTAAGGGTCGCTCCATGTCAGAAAACATCGGCCTCAGTAGGGAAGGTATATTCACAATGGACTGCAAAGCCCCGACCAAAGAGCTTGTTAGGCATGACTCCTGGGAATCCCAAATGGGAAATCTCGGTTGAAGGGATGACTTGCAAACTGTCGCTCCGAATAGAATAATGTTTGGGACTTCTCGTTGACCAGCGACGAAAACCAAATTGCGCGCTACTCCTCCTGCCTTCGGCAAAAGGTTGTGATTGTCCAATATCCTCGACGCTAGGGATGCTAAATATGATAAGCCCGTTACACCGCTCGCTCGCTACCATCTACGCATTTGTGTTCACCACGTTTTGCGGTTTTCTCACACCTGAACCCACCTTCGCCGCGGAGAAACCCAACATCCTCGTTGTCTGGGGTGACGATATCGGCAATACCAATATCAGCGCCAACACGCACGGCATGATGGGGTATCGGACCCCCAATATCGACCGCATCGCGCGAGAAGGCATGCGATTTACCGATTACTATGCCGAGCAGTCCTGCACGGCAGGGCGGGCGTCCTTTATCCTCGGCCAAAGTGTCTACCGAAGCGGGCTCAGCAAGGTGGGTCTCCCGGGGGCCGAGCTTGGTAGCCACCCAGACGATCCCACTATCGCCCGTCTTCTCAAAGAGCGGGGATATAGGACCGGCCAGTTTGGCAAGAACCATCTTGGCGATCGCGATGAGCACCTGCCAACCATGCACGGGTTCGATGAGTTCTTCGGCAACCTGTATCACCTCAACGCTGAAGAGGAGCCGGAGAACGTGGACTACCCGGGCGACCTCGTCCTGCCCGACGGACAAACCTTCCGCGAGAAGTTCGGTCCGCGCGGTGTGATTCACTCTTGGGCGAACGGTGACGGTACGCAACGCATTGAAGATACGGGACCGCTCACAAAAAAACGCATGGAGACCGTGGATGACGAAACCAGTGACCGCGCGATCGAGTGGATCCGAGAGCAGAACGCCGCCGGCAAACCGTGGTTCTGCTGGTGGAATGGCACTCGGATGCACTTCCGCACGCATGTCAAGAAAGAGTTACGCGGTATTTCCGGGCAGGATGAGTACTCCGACGGCATGGTCGAGCACGACATGCACATCGGCAAGTTCCTCGAACTGCTAGATGAACTCGGCATTGCCGACAACACCATCGTGTTCTACTCGACCGACAACGGCGTACACATGAACACTTGGCCCGACGGCGGAATGACACCCTTTCGAAGTGAGAAGAATACCAATTGGGAAGGCGCTATGCGGGTGCCTGCGTTCGTCCGCTGGCCTGGACACATCAAAGCCGGTTCCGTTACCAACGAGATCGTTCATCACATGGACTGGATGCCGACTCTCGCGGCTATCGCCGGTGAGCCCAACGTGAAGGAGAAACTACTCACTGGCTATAAGGCCAATGGCAAGACCTACAAAGTTCACTTGGATGGGTACAACCAGTTGCCTCTGTTCACTGGCAAGACGAGCGAATCGCCTCGCAAAGAGATTTTCTACTTCTCGGATGACGGTGATCTGACAGCGCTACGCTATAACGACTGGAAGCTCATTTTCATGGAGCAGAAAACCGAAGAGACCTTGCGAATTTGGATGGAGCCTTTCGTCGAATTACGTATTCCACTGATAGTCAATCTTCGTCGCGATCCGTATGAGCGAGGAATGAAAACATCGAACACCTATCTCGACTGGATGATCGACCGTGTGTACCTACTAGTGCCTGCCCAAGCGTACGTCGGTAAATTTCTTGCGACCTTCAAAGAGTTCCCGCCACGCATGAAGGCGGCCTCGTTTAGTCTCAGTCAGGTGATGGAGAAGCTCGAATCCAGTGCCGGCAGCAAATAATCCCGGCTCTCCGCCTTACTATCCACCAATTCAGCCTCGCCAGTCCACCGGCTGACGAGGCTTTTCTTAGTTCCTTAGGAGAAAAAACATGTGGCGATTGATCAAAGGCAGCCGTGCGATAGTATGCGTTTGCACCATGGTGATTAGCGCAACCTGCAGTGCGACCATGCAGCACGATCCTCTCTCCTCTTGGAACGACTGCCCAGCGAAGTCCGCCATCATAGATTTCGTCCAACGCGTCACGACGGTGGATGCCCCTGATTTTGTTCCGCTTTCCGAGCGGATCGCCGTCTTTGACAACGACGGCTGTCTGTGGTCAGAGAAGCCGATCTATTTCCAGCTTCAATTCGCTATTGACCGCATCAAACAACTCGCGCCGAACCATCCAGAGTGGAGACATCGGCAACCTTTCAAGTCCGTTCTCGAAGACGATCAGGAAACACTGGCCAAATCTGGCATGGAAGGGTTGCTCAAACTGGTGATGGCATCCCATGCCGAAATGACGACAGACGAATTCGCTTCGATCGTGAAAGACTGGCTCAACACCGCCCATCATCCGAGATTTCAGCGGCGATATCACGAACTTGTTTTCCAGCCGATGCTAGAACTACTTGTGTATCTGCGTGCCAACGGTTTCAAGACCTACATTACTTCGGGCGGTGGAATTGAGTTTCTACGAGTATTTGCCGAAGAGGTCTACGACATTCCGCCCGAGCAGGTCATTGGCAGCAGTATTAAGACCAATTTCGAGCTGCGTAACGGCGTACCCGTCATCATGCGTCTTCCTGAAATCAATTTCATCGACGACAAGGAGGGTAAGCCGATCGCGATCAACAAATTCATCGGCCGCCGACCTATCGCAGCGTTTGGTAACTCCGACGGCGACTTGCAAATGCTTCAGTGGACTGATGCCAGAAAGGGCCTTAGCTTTTGCTTGCTTGTCCATCACACCGATGCCGAGCGGGAATGGGCATATGATCGCAAATCGCACATTGGCCGTTTGGACAACGCGTTGGATTGGGCCAAAGAACACCATTGGACTATCGTTGACATGAAACAAGACTGGAACGCAGTCTATCCGCAACCTGACGCAGGCAATTGAAGAAACGGCAGAAGTACAGGCGTCACTGTCGGCGACGCGCTCATCCTCCTGAAACCCCCTCGAACTTAGCCAAAAGCACGTTCTAAATCTGCTCGTAGATCTTCAAAGGCTTCCAAACCCACGGAGAGGCGAATCATTCCGTCGGTGATGCCGTGTTTGGCGCGATCTTCGGCCGCATAGCTGGCGTGCGACATCGAAGCGGGTTGTTCGATCAACGATTCAACCGCCCCCAAGCTAACCGCAAGCTGAAACAATTGGGTCGATTCGACAAAACGTTTGGCAGCCGCATAATCGCCCCGCAATTCAAACGTCAGCATGGCCCCAAAGGCCCCGTCCATTTGACGCTTGGCCACGTCATGTCCAGGATGATCGGGCAAGCCGGGATAGAGAACCCGCTCGACCTGATCGTGGGTGGCTAGCCAATCGGCCAAACGCTGGGCAGTTTGGCTTTGTTCGCGAACTCGTAGTTCCAGTGTTTTAACACCGCGCGAGCACAAAAACGCTTCGAGCGGTCCCATGATTGCGCCGGTCGCATTTTGGACGAAATAGAGTTCGTCGAAAAGCGATTGCTCGCGTACCACCAACGCACCGCCCATCAAATCGCTATGCCCGCCAAGATACTTGGTGGCCGAGTGCATGACGATATCTGCCCCGAGTTCCAAGGGTCGGGTCAAAACGGGGGTAGCAAACGTGCTGTCGACGCCCAACAGTGCGCCATGCCGATGGGCAATCTCTGCGCAGGCACCAATGTCGGTGATCGTCATGCGCGGGTTGCCGGGGCTTTCGATCCACACCAGCTTGGTTGCGGGGGTGATGGCTGCCTCGATCGCAGCAAGATCAGTCGAATCGGCAAGCGTGACTTCGATTCCCGCCCGACTGGTGATCTGATGCAACAGTCGGTAGGTTCCGCCGTAGATGTCGCTTCCCGCGACGATATGATCCCCAGAGCTGAACATGCCGACGACCCCATGAGTCGCGGCCATGCCACTTGCAAAGCAAAGCGCACCGCACCCTCCTTCAAGCGACGCAAGCGTGGTTTCCAAGGCTTTACGCGTCGGGTTGCCGCTTCTTGAATAATCGTACTCTCCCCAGTCGCCAGCACCAGGCTGAACAAAGGTCGACGCCAGATGAATCGGGGGAACGACGGCACCTGTCTCGCGACAGCGATGGTTGCCAACGTGGATAGCACGAGTACGGAATTGCATAGCGATCTGCTGCCTGTCGAATGTCGACCGACTCCATCAAAAGAAGAAAAAAAATTACCACAGAGGACACAGAGCACCTAGGAAAATCCTTCCTCTGTGTTCTCTGCGTCCTCTGTGGTTCAATTAGCTAGTGTTTATTTTTGGGTAGCAATGACTTTGCTCGTCAACTTAGTCAATTACCCTAGCGCCTGGGCGAGATCTCCGATGAGATCGTCCGCATTTTCGATCCCGCAGGCAAGGCGGATCATATTATCTGGAATCCCGTATTGTTCGCGCTCTTCCGGCGTGCATTGGTAGTAGCTCATCACCAAGGGCTGTTCGATTAACGATTCGACGCCCCCCAAACTTGGAGCAATGCGAGGAATCTTTACCGCGTCGACAATGTCGGCCGTCGCGCGCCAATCGGCGTCCTTGATAAAAAATGTCACTAAACCACCATAGCCTCGCATCGTTTTTTTCGCGATCTCGTGATGCGGGTGCGAAGCCAGACCGGGATAGCAGACTCGCTCTACCCTTGGGTGGCTCTCTAGGAACTCTGCCACTCGTTGGCCATTTTCGTTGTGCCGCTGCATCCGTAGTTCGAAGGTTTTGAGCCCGCGAGTCAACAGGTAGATATTCTGCGGCCCGTTCACCGCTCCCATGATGCCACGAAGATTGCGTACTGGCTCGAGATTTTCCTTCGTCCCGACGACCACACCGGCTAACAAATCGTTATGCCCGCCGAGGTACTTCGTTGCCGAGTGAAGCACATAATCGACCCCTGCCGAAATCGGTTGCAGGTTATAGGGCGTAGCTAGCGTTGCATCGATGAGCGTTTCGACGCCGTTTTCTTGCCCAATCTTTGCAAAGCGTTCGAGATCGACGCAACTAAGTTGCGGATTGGTTGGCGATTCGCTGATGAGCATTTTTGTCTGCGGGGTGATGGCCGCTGCCATGGCGTCGTAGTCGCAGGCAGGCACCTGACGGGTCACCACACCAAAACGAGACAGATGCTTGGTGCAAAACTCACGGCTACGATGGTAACATTCGTCGAAAAAAATCACCTCGTCACCCGAGCCAAGCTTCGCCATCAATAGCCCAACGATGGCAGACATGCCACTGGAATAGAGGATGGCATCTTCGCCACCCTCGAGTGCCGCTAACTTTCGCTCGACGACGCGCTCGCTCGGATTGCCATAACGGCCATACTCCTCGCGAGATTGATCCTTCTCGATGTAGTCGATGACCGATTGCGTGTCGGTGAAGGTAAAAGTCGACGCGCAGAAAATCGGATCGGTGATCGAGTCACCCGGCTTCTGCCGACTTTCGCCTGCATGGACCGACAGCGTCGAAAAATTGGTAGGGGTGTCGCCAGAGGTCTTTGGCTTTGACGGATCTGGGACACGACCGGTTGGCTTCGTCATTTCAACGTGACTCATGATGAGTGACTTCATGGGGCCAAGGAAAAAAATGCTAAGCGGTCTTGCTCGCGCACGAAAAAAACCGCACCTACTCTCGGTAAATGCGGCTTGTGAAGCTCATTAGGTTTTTGTCGCCCCCGTGGCCAATAGCGGCCTTGAGTAGCGACGTTTTGGCTCTTTAGCAGTTTCGGCTGCAAGCGGCCACAAATCCCGAGTTGCCCTAAAGTCTATGCGGCAACGGATGAGGATGCAAGCACGTTCTGAAAAATCGTGGTAATTCTCGCAATAATACAAACCGATCTCGCTAGCAAAGCCTTGTTTTCCCCAATTAGCCAGCAGTTCGATGTCGGGAATCGCCGGCGGTCGCTATTGACCGGCAAACTCGGTCTTGCGACGCTTCGCAGCCCCGTAATTCTTACCCAGCCAGCCATTTGGTATCGCCATGCTTGAAACATCCTCTCCCCGATCTATTCGCCCCATTGCTGCTTTGCTGATTGTTGTCAGCACCTTTGCGGCAGGTTGCCAATCGCCTTACTACGCCGATCGAGGTGCAGGACTCGGAGCACTTGCCGGCGCAGGGGCGGGAGCAATCATCGGCAACCAATCGGGGAACGCTGGAACAGGCGCAGTAATTGGCGCTGGGTTGGGCGCACTCACGGGTGCTACGGTGGGGAGTGGCATGGATGAAATGGCGGCTCAAAATCGCGCACAAATCGCGGCACAAATGGGGCGCCAAGTTCCAGCCGGCGCGGCAACCGTCAACGAAGTGGTTTCGATGACCAAGGCTAATGTCGATCCGCGATTGATTCAAAACTACATCCAAACCTCCGGCGTCGCACAGCCGCTAGGCCCGAACGACATCATCTATCTGTCGAACAATGGCGTGAGCAGCGACGTCATTCAAACCATGCAGAACCCACCTCCTGTCGTCGTAGGCCCCCCGCCAGTAATCGTCGAAGAACACTATTACGGACGCCCAGGCTGCTACGTGCCGCACTACGGCTATCATCGTGGTGCCCACCACGGCCACGGTTCGAGTTTTGGATTCACCATTTCGAACTAGCTGCGGGCTCAAGCCGCGAAAATGACAGACGGGCAAAACGAAGAAGGCATCTTCCGGTTCCCCTACGTCAGCACGTATATTGCGGGTATGACTACGATCCGCCTTGCCGCTGCGAGCCTCAACCAGACGCCACTCGCCTGGGATGCGAACCGCGCGAATATCCTGGCAGCAATTCGCGAAGCGCGTAAGGCCGAGGTCTCGGTGCTTTGCCTGCCAGAGATGTGTATTAGTGGCTACGGTTGCGAAGATGCGTTTCTCGCCTTGGGCGTACAACAGACGGCGATTCAACTGCTAGGCGAAATCATTCCCGAAACCGGCGGGTTGGCGGTCGCACTGGGGTTGCCACTTTTAGTCGAAAAACAACTCTACAACGTTGCCGCCCTCGCTTGTGATGGGCACCTGCTCGGTTTTGTGGGCAAGCAACACCTCGCCGGGGATGGAATTCACTACGAACCACGTTGGTTCCACCCCTGGGAGGCAGGGGATGTTCGCGAAGTGCAAATCGACGGATGTCCGTACCCGGTGGGCGATTTGCTTTTTGATTGCGGAGGCACACGCATCGGCATGGAAATCTGTCGCGACGCTTGGGTGAAAAATCGACCCATCGCAAACCTAGCCGCTCGTGGGGCAGACATCATCCTCAATCCTAGCGCAAGCCACTTTGCATTTGCCAAGCAAGAAATCCGTCGAGACTTTGTGCTTACAGGTTCCAAGTCGTTTCATGTGAGCTACGCCTATTGCAATTTACTGGGCAACGAATCAGGACGGGCTATCTACGATGGGGGGACGCTCGTCGCGAGTCGTGGTAAAATGCTTGCCGTCGGGCCGAGGTTTTCTTACGCCGACCGCATTCTGCAAACGGCGGATATCGATGTTGAAGCCACGCGTCAAGATCGCGCCAGCGCTAGACCACTTCACCCAAGCGGCGGCGGTGCCACCGTCGAACACGATTTCTCGTTTCCCGTGCCCGGCAAAGTCAAACCTTCCCAAATGCCTGCGGCGTGGGACATTTCGCCCCCGCCCAAAGAAGAAGAATTTGCTCGGGCCGTCCCCTTGGCGCTCTACGATTACTTACGCAAGAGTCGGGCGGGCGGATTTGTGGTCTCGCTGAGCGGCGGGGCCGATTCGGCGACGGTCGCCACGATGATTTTTCTGATGACCGAATTTGGCACGGCAGAAATAGGCCACCAAGAGTTTGTCGACAAGCTTGCCCACATTTCAGGTGTGACCACCGCCGGTGATAAACAATCGCTAGTCCGCGAATTGCTTACCTGCGTTTATCAATCGACGCGCCAAAGTAGCGAGACGACCCGCAACGCGGCCAGAACGGTGGCTGTTGCCCTCGGGGCTCGGTTTTTGGAATGGAATGTCGATGCCATGATCGATGCCTATGTCGACACAGTCTCGCAGGCGGTCGACCGAAACCTTACTTGGGAAACCGATGATGTTGCGTTGCAAAATATCCAAGCCCGAACGCGTGGCCCTGGGGCATGGCTCCTTGCCAACCTCAGCGGTGCTCTGCTGCTTGCCACCAGCAACCGAAGCGAAGCGGCGGTCGGCTATGCCACAATGGATGGCGACACGTGCGGCGGCCTTTCGCCGATTGCAGGCATCGACAAAGCGTTCCTGCTCGAATGGCTAAAGTGGATGGAAACCACCGGGCCCGCAAGCGTTGGGCCGTTGCCTGCTCTGGGGGTGGTAAACGTCCAACAGCCCACGGCAGAACTGCGCCCCCAGGAACATGGTCAAACGGACGAGGGCGATTTGATGCCCTACGTAGTCCTCGACGCCATCGAGCGAGCTGCAATACGCGACAAACTCATGCCTGCCGAGGTCTTTGAAACGATTCGGCCGCAGTTCAGTGACCACAGCACCCAACAGCTTGGCCAGTGGGTCGAGCGATTCTTCGAGCTCTGGTCGCGTAACCAATGGAAGCGAGAACGGTACGCCCCCTCGTTTCATCTGGATGACGAAAACCTTGACCCGAAGACTTGGTGCCGCTTCCCGATTCTTTCGGGTGGGTATGAACGAGAGCTGGCGGAGCTGCGCGAGCGTTTTCTTTAGGGCAGGGTCATTCGCCAGCAGCGGTGGATTCGTTTGTTGCGGAAATCTTCAGGGACTGTTTGGCGGCTGATCTCGCGAATGGCGACCCCACTTAGCGACGACTCATCGAGTTTGAATCGACGCGAATTCGTCGAAAAATAAATCACCCCACCCGGGGCCATGCACGGAATCAACTGTTTTAGCAGCAAGTGGTGATCTCGCTGTACGTCCCAATCGTTTTCCAACCGCTTGCTGTTCGAAAATGTCGGTGGATCGACCACGGCAAGGTCGTAACGCTCGTCGGCGGTCATCTTTTCTAAAAATTCAGACGCATCGCGGCGGACTAGGCGGTGTTGACTGCCTGAAAAATTGTTGAGACGCAAGTTCTCCTGTGCCCAATCGAGGTAGTTCGAAGACAAATCGACGGTCGTCGTTTTTACTGCTCCGCCTG
This sequence comes from Planctomycetota bacterium, assembly GCA_029259945.1. Lineage (GTDB taxonomy): Bacteria > Planctomycetota > Planctomycetia > Pirellulales > Lacipirellulaceae > Bythopirellula. The sequence goes on along the minus strand of JAJDEF010000005.1, from coordinate 70,040 downwards.
CCGCCGCGTAAACCGTAAAAGCTCCGGTATAAGCGAATAGGTTTAAGAAGTTTTTTCCTTCGGCCGCCTCTCGCACCATTTTTCTTGTGATGCGGTGATCAAGAAACAATCCGGTATCGAGATAATCCGACAGGTTGACCTGAAAAGTTAGGCCATCTTCTTTGACTTGGTGAACCGACTTTTCGTTTTTCACTCGGTCGTACTGTGTATCGCCTCGCTGTCGTGCTCGATGTTTCAGGTAAACCAGCTCGCGTGGCGTCTCTAGCACTTTGGCAGCAGTGCGAACCATCAAATCGAGCCAGTCGGCATGCTCGGCGACGGTCCGATCATGAGGACGCTCGAACTCGGCGATGTGCAGCGCATTCTCATAACGATCGACCACTAACGGCACTTCGGGGATATCGCGTTCGTAGATGCGATAACAAGTGATTCCTCGCTTGGTGGGCCAACGTCGCAGATGCCGCGCAAGCTTTCGCAACCGGTTCGCAAACTCTTCGGCCTGTCGAGAAGCCTCGACTCGCAATCCGCCAAAAGCGGGTGCCACAGCAACCTTCTCCTGTTTCTTTATCAGCGGGTCGACGCTTTCTAGGATTTTTTCATCGGTGCTCGTTTGTACTAACTCGGAATTTTCTTCCGCAGCAATGTTTTCACGCCGAGGTGGTCGCGGACCGTGGAACTGATAATAGGTGCAGGCAATCTGTGCGTTAAAGAGTTTTCGACGCCGATTTGCCTGCTGCCCAACTAGCTGTTCCAAATCTCCTTTAGCAGAAAGAATATAGTGCGACCAACTCTTTAGTCGCCGCAACACTTTGGGGAAATCGCGATACAGCGCCTCGATTTCTCGATCTTCACCTAAACGCAACCCGTAAGGCGGGTTCATGATCGTGCAGCCATAATGACGTGGCGAAGTAAGATCGGCAAACGCCCGTTGTTGCCAATGGATATCATCGGCGACGCCAGCCTGCTCGGCATGATAGCGCGCGAGTTTTAGTGCTTCGGGGTCGATGTCGGTGCCCATCGGCCGCTCTTGCAGATTGGGCAACTTGAGATCGTCGGCCTCTTCGCGCGCCGACTGCCAGTCGAGTTTAGGAAAAGAGGGCCAATGTTCTGCGGCAAACTCTCGCTGTCGCCCGGGTGCCATCTTCCGTCCAAGCATGACCGCCTCGATAACAATCGTGCCCGTTCCGCAGAATGGGTCGATCAGCGGGCGGTCTGGTTTCCAAAAGCTTAGTTGCACTAAGGCGGCTGCCAAGGTCTCGCGTAATTGCGCGGGGCCGGTGAGCGTCCGATAGCCCCGTCTGTGCAACCCGTTGCCTGTGGTGTCAATCGAAATAGTTGCTTCGTCTTCTAAAATAGCGACCTCGACCGGCACCGGCGGGCCAGTTTCGGAAAGCACGGCTGGCGTCAAACTTGAGCCGTATCTTTCAGCCAGCCGCTCGACAATTGCCTTTTTCACCGTTCGCTGACAGGCCGGCACACTGGTGAGTTGCGATTTATGCGACCGACCTCGTACCGGGATCGCCGCATCCTGAGCAATCCAATCTTCCCAAGGCAACGAACGAACGGTGTCGAATAGGGCATCGAAATCTGGAGCGGCAAACTTGGCCAATTGCACCAACACTCGGTCGGCAGAGCGAAGCCAAAGATTCGCCCGGCAGATGGCTCGCGTGTCGCCCTCGAACTCGATCCTGCCGGGCCGCGTGATTTTAGGCGTATACCCTAACTGCTCCAACTCGCGCACCACCACGGCTTCGAGACCAAACGCAGCAGTAGCAACCAGCTTTAATGACATGGGCGAGAAAAGAGATTTTCTTGGATCGGTTTCGGTACTGCGTAGCAGATCGGCTAATGGGCCAACTTACTATCCCTGGCACCCCAGGGCTAGAGGCGGCATGCAGGATTGCCGGTGCAAAAGAGTTTATAGCGAGTTGTCCCGCTCGCTCGGCTCACCCGGAGTTCGGCCAAAACGCCGCACTTCGGGCAGAAGTCAGGCTCGATGGGCTCTTCGCCTCGGTCGGCCACATCTTGGCAGTCGACACAACGCTTTGCATTGGGGAATATCTCCAGTCGCTCTGCTGGGATAGGTTTCGTGCAGACCTCACAGACAACAGCCTGCTGCCAATCGTCGTATTGATCGGCGTCGTCGGGCAAACCGATCATCAGCCCAACACTTGCACATGCATCGCACGTAAGGCGAGAGGCGTTGTTCCTGAGTAGCTCGAAAACCAACTCGCTTAGTGGATTCGGAGCTCGCCGTAGCAAGCCAATGGCCCGCAGACGTTTGGCAATCTCTTCTTCGCCGCAAATGGTCTGCCAACCACACTGATCGCAAGTTAATCGGGTTGCTAGCATCGACCTACTCAACAACTATCCTGTCTAGCTCTCAGCGACAGCAACCGCAAAACTAGTCCACCTGTTTGATGGGTGGAGTCAAATCGTCGAAGTCTGCTTCAACACCACCACTAAGATCGACGACCCCTTGATTATTCGTCTCTGCCGTGACCGTTGCCGTAAGGTCAACTACCCCAAATGTACCTGTGGTTTCGGTAAGGACAAAGTCGAGAGCCCCCGCAGAGGCTGCTGTATTGCCTCGCAGATCGAGGTTGATTCGTGCAGAAGCGTTGGCGGTTTCTACGGCTACTCCAGCAGCAGTTCCGCCGTTGCTAAAGCTGTTAGTGGTAAATACGTCACCTACTTGATCACCAATCGTGGCATTCAACGTACGATTCGCCTGCACCATAAGGTCAACCGTAGCATTCGCTGCACTGCTGTTGGTCATACTGTTCCCAGTGATCAAGAATTGGACATCTCCCGTGCCACTGTTCAGATTCGCAGCAACAGAACTTTCGTCACCCGCATTAATGGTATTGTTGATCAACGAAATGTCGATCTCTCCTAGGTTGGCCGCGGTTTCTAGTTCGAACGCAACCGTATTAGAAGCCGAGGCATCAATCGTGCTATTTCGAAGAATCACATCCAATTCACCGGTACCGTTGTCCTGAACAACAACACCTCTGCCACCCCCGGCAACGGTGGTGGCCGTTAGGTTGTCGAAGATTACATCCGTTAACGATCCCGACGTATGGTTCACCACCACAGAATCAATGCCCGCGCCGCCTACACTCGTCGTCACGTCATTGAATACGGCATTATTGACCCCGGTGACCGAGATGGCAGTCCCCGTCGTGGTGAGTGTGCCACCAGCCCCGTCCACTCCAGAGGCAACTGCTGCTCCCACACGAATTTGCCCACCGGTTGCATTGTTCAATACAATACCATTAGTGGCCCCGTTGACGTTGACACTATTGAAGCTTGCTCCGGTACCGCCAATCGTCACCCCATCGATCGTCAATCCGGTACCGGTCGTTGTGGCAATATCACTGGTACCTGTGGCGGTCAGTGTTCCTCCACCAGTGACGCTTACACCTTGCCCAGTCGAAGTCGTGACGTCAAGATTTTGGATCGCCACCGTATCACCCGCGCTATTCGTCACGACAAGGCCAGCACCTGCGGTTCCAGCATTTGCTACTGCGATGTCGTTTAGCGCTACGTTGTTAGCGTTATTTATGCTGATCGCAGTACCTGCGGTAGTAAGCGTTCCGCCACCAATTGTCAATTGCCCAGTTCCGTCAATCGTGTTGAGCAGGATTCCTTCGGCGGCCCCGCCGGTCACTGTCACGCTATCGAATCGAGCATTACCAACATCAATCGAAATTCCATTGAGCTCTAAGCCAATGCCGGTTGTGGTGGCAATTGTGTTGGTTCCTGCGGGACTGGTAACAAGAAGGTTGCCGCCGCCGGTCGCGGTGAAGCCTTTCCCTGTGGTCGCATTGATATCCAGTCCGTTGAAGCTGATCGTGGTGCCCGTATTCGTCAGCAAGTTGATGCCGTTGTTGGCTCCGGTAACATTGGTAGTCACCGTATTAGTAAAGACGATATTACCGCCAGTGTTCAGACTGACAAAAAGTCCGGTCCCCTGATCGGAAACAGTGCCGTTAAACGTCACATCGTTCGATCCGCGGCCCTGAATGTCAACACTTCGACCAGTGCCGGTGCTGCTCACTGCGGCGTTAATTGCGACGACCGCGTCGCCATTGGCATTGCCTAATATTTTTACGGCCGTTCCGCCATTAATTGCACTGATCGTATTCGTTCCAAGAGGATCGGTGATGGTAAGCGTTCCGCCGCCAGTGACGTTCAGCGCATTTCCAGAGGTTGTCGATAGCATGGCATCGGTCAACGAGACAGATGCCCCTTGGTTGTCGGTCATCGTCAAGGCATCGCCAGTGGTAGCCGTAACATTTACATTACCGGTAAGGCTGTATTGCCCTGCTGAGTTGTCTTGGAACAAGATGCCGTCGGCTGAGCCTGTGACACTTCCAGTAACGGTGACATCGTTTGCGGTACGATCTCGAATCTCCAATGCACGACCACCCGTGCTGTTGGAAATATCTGCAGCGATGGTGACGACCGCGTTGCTGGCAGCAACCAAGTCACCAGAGATATTCACAGCGTTGCCTGCACCTGTGTTGGTGATGCTCGCTGCCGAATTTGTGTTATTGAAAGTAACGGTTCCGCCATCATCAATATCAACCGTATTCCCAGCGGCCGAGGTAGCGACGAGTTCATCAAACGTAACGATGGTTCCGGCATCAGCGCCAGAGGCTCCGTTGTTGCCGTTGATCGTCACGGCATTGCTTGCGTCCGTATCCAAATCGACCCTGCCTGTGAGAGTCACCGTAGCGTTCGTATTGTCCTCGATGAGAATACCATCGCTAAACGTGCCGTCGTTGGCTGTGTTATCTTCGACCGTGCCAGTATAGGTGATCGTGCCACCAGTCCGATTACGAACTTCGAGAACTCTGCCACGAGAATCGTTGATCGTAGCCGCCAACGACATCCCGTCGAGCCCGCCATCGATAAACAGAGCCGCTCCACCAAGGCTAGCAGCATCATCAATGGTCACCGTGTTTTCGACAACTGTGGTTCCGGTAACATTGACCATCTCAATTGCGTTGCCTGTGGTTCCGTTGATGTCTAGATTCGCAAGCGTCGGAGAAGCAACACCGTTTGCCACGACAGCCCGGGTCGCCCCGTTGACGACAAAATTGTTGACTGCATTGTTATCAGCCAACGTAAATATATCGCCAGCGCCCGTAATGGTCGGGGTGGCTCCCGTAGAAGAACCTGTAGATGTCTCGGGCAGCGTAATGAGCCCCCGTTCGACCGTACTCACGATGTGAGAGACAGCAACACCGTTGGCGTCGAGACCTTCGCCCAAAATATCTTGCCCGTTTTGTGCCGTAAACGATCCAGTCGCTCCAGTGAATGTTGAACCCGAATGGACTAGAATCTTGTCGTTCTCCAGGCTCCCCACTCCGTCAGCGGCAGCAAGCGTATCGAAGGGATTTTCAAACGTACCATCCATCGTCCCGGTCGCGGTGCTATCGACGTGAACAATTCGCATCGTAGCGTTGGTTTCTGTGTCAGTCAGCGCACTGCCCGCCGCTTGATTTACGACCGTCGAGCTAGTCACGATAAAGTCGTTCCGCAAGACAGGCTCGCGGAATCGATCAAGGATGGTTCCACAGGGTTGATTGCAGCGATTCGTACGACCCACGAACCAGGTGATTCCAAACATCACATTCGTGTGGTAAATATCATCGTCGGTGACTTGCAACGACACCGACAAATCAGGCATCGCGTAACCGCGCACTCCCGCTCGATAACCGCCTGTGTCCAAACCGCCGCTGCCGATATGGTAGCCACCCAAGAAGGCCCAAGCCTCGAGGTCGAGAATTCGCTTGGCGATCTCGCCATCGATCACCGAATGGGACGTGTCGATGGTGACATCCTCACGCCCTGAGAACAAGCCAGTGCCTACAAAACTCAAATCGGTGAGGGAGGTCAGTACAGGATCGCTTCGCTGAGTTCGCTCCAAAGGAAAGGAACCAGTCAGCCGGAAATCCAGCTCGTCACCCAGCGACTCGAGATTAAATCCAAGCTGCGTAAAGAAATTGTCTGCATTTGTACTTTGACCATCGGTCCAAAATCCAAACCCATAAATCCGCTGGGGGTCGTAGCCGAATTCCGTATCCATCAAAACACGATAACCTAGCCCAAGGTTGAATCCACCTCCAAAGTCGTCGCTTAAAGTGCCCTGTCCGTCAATAAACCAAGTCGAGCTATCATCAATGGTCATGACTTTCATACCACCGATGCTCACGACGCCTTCTTGTGTCCCGTAGCCTTCAGTGTGGTAGCTAAACCGTAGCGCCGTACCGAGTTTTCGATTAAAGAAACTACCCGAGCCGGTATAGCTCGCGGGCACGACCGAATCGTAGCCAGCCTGGTCGGGGCTAATGCCACTCCCCTGCGCTAACGCAGGAAGGGCTGCCGACATCGCCAATACTAGCCCTAGCGCGCCGCAACAAAGTTGTCGTTTCCAGAGGCAAATGGACGTACTCATGCAAAAAGTCTCCAGTTCCGAGTTGTTCGACACGGTTGATCCGACCACATCAAACACCTAACCCAGGATCTTAGTAGGGCAATCACTTTATCACTGTTTATGGTAGTCGCGCATCGGCAGACCGAACGCGTCACTACGCATTGATAGTTGTCACCCATTTAGACAAGCTCGAAAGATAAGAATGGTAGAAGAGCTGCCAGGGAATCCCATAGCGGGCGGGATAGTAGAAAGAGACCGAGAGACCAGCAAGGTCAGTTTTCGGTCTGCAAGCAATGAAAAGAAGCGGCTGGTGGACCGACACAGCTGAATTGAGGGGTGCCACTGTCTGGCTTGCCTAGCAGTGGAACCCTGGTACCCGCTTCGCACTGCTGGACAAGCCAGCAGTGGCACCCAAAACGGCTAGCAGAGCGAAACTTCTGTGCTAGCAAATCTTGCGGCGATTCATGCCGGCGGATGCTAGTAAGGCTAATCCAGCCAAGGCGAACGTCGAAGGCTCAGGCACAGCGTTCAGGGCGATGGCGGGGGCGAGCGAGGTTGCGGCGGCTGCGGATAGCCCCGAAGAGCTGCCGCCTGCTGCGGTCGCCGCTAATGCCGCTGGCGCTACGATGGGCTCCTCTAGCACAAACGCTCGCTCTACAAACACGATTCGATTCTCGGACAAGATAGGGACATTATCGCCGGCCAAGCCACCGTCTGCATAGTTGTTTTGATCAAGACTCATGATGAGATCAATCGTTGCCATATTTCGGATTCGCGCAAATGGCACGAATCGCAAATTCGCAGCATCCAAGCTCGTGTTGGTTCCGAGGTTGACAAAGAAGCTGGCAGTCCCAGTATTCGCACTAGTACTAAGCGCTAGCGATACGGTATCTTCAGTGTTATCCAAACCTGTCAAGTCGAAATCAACCTGACCATCGCCGTCAGCATCAACGATCAACGGGTCAAAAGTATTTACGGAATTAAAGTCTGAGAAATTCGTGGGCAAGGTAAACGAGTCCGCCTCGAAACCGCCCATCTGCATGACAAATCCTGTGGCAGCACGATTGATCACAGTCAGGTCGTACCGTTTTGCATTCACATAAGCCAGGATATTGTCAACGTGTGGTTGAAGACTCGCGTTTCCGGTCGGGTTCAATTCCATGTCGAATGTGCCGACATTGGTATCAAAACGTATCGTCTGCCCCGCGACCGCAGTGACCAACAATAAACTAAAAATCGCAGCACTCGTAAATCGTGAAGGCATCAAAAAAACTCGCAGAAGGGTGGAGAAAGAAGGCCTCTTAACAGGACTTAGCTATCTCCACCCTATTCACGCCTGCTAATTCCGTCAAGAAATTCGCTACTAAATGCGACTGCGGGAATGGCTTTGATGGCCTACGATCGAAATGGCCCTAATAACCGGTTTTGGCCGTGTAAGCGGACAGTTCGATTACGGCGTTGCTACCACCCGATTGAAATGCAACTGCACCTCGCCAGCTACGACCCGCCGCACCCCTTCTACAAGACAGCATGGCTCGTTCTCCTCTTGCCCACGCCGAATGATCTCGTCACGCGGCGTTCCCGGAGCAACCGCAAAGGTTGTCTGGTTGATGATCTGATTGCCGGCATCAAGTTCAGGCACAATAAAATGACAAGTAGCTCCGTAGGTGAGCATCCTCGCCGCAAACGCATCGTGGTAGGGTCGCATCCCAGGAAAACTAGGCAGCAGCCCATGATGCAAATTAATAATGCGGCCCCCGGCATATTTCCATACGCTCGAAGGAGGCAAAATACGCATGTAGCGGGCTAGCACAATGTAATCGACATCAAACTCATCACAGATGTCGATCATGCGTTCATCATCCACGCGGCCATCGGCATCGCCAATCGAAAACCAGGGGATATCGAACTGCTCCGCTAAACCTCGGCAAGCACCGCGATTGCTTATCATCACCGACGCTTCTGCTTGAATGATGCCATCGCTTACTGCCTGAAGCACCGCGAGGGGGGTCTCTTGACGATAGGTCGCACAAATGGCAAGGCGAGGCTTTCGATCCGTGATCGTTGGCGACCACGTACGGATCGACAAACCGGTTCGGGTGCTGATCTCTTGCAAAGAAGACTGCAACTGTTCGACGAGCTCAGTTTCCAACTCCACACGAGTCAGCATCGAAAAGACCGATTCCTCATCGTGATCGAACATCTGAATTTCAGCGATGTTCGCGCCAAGCTTGGTGACGCAATGAACAATGGGATCTGCGAGTCCCCGATGGTCAGGTCCGACAGCAGTGATGATGAGTTGCATATCAATAGCAGAGAGACAAAGTGATCATCCGTCAAGTTAAGTTGACTAGACGAGACAAGAGTTTCAAAGACAGAGAGTTGCCAACTTTCTTCAAGTAGCCGTCAGAATCGCTGCTAGATGCTGGCCAATATGCCGGCAGACTCCAAGGCCCCATCAAGCTCCTCGATAATTGCTGCCATTCTCTGCTTATGCAAATCAAGCGACTTACAGACGACGTCTGTGGGAGCTGGAATATGCTGTACGCCTAACGAAGTGATGTTTTTTTGCGAGGCCAAATAATTTGCTACCGCAATAATATCAAGCAGGCCGCGTTCTGAACCTTGGTACTCTGATGGGCGGTGGTGGTATCGAATGGCAGTCACAATCCGCTCAGGAAGATTACTCTGAGTAGCGATAAAAGCCCCAAGATCGGTGTGATCGAAAGTAAAAATTTCCCGTTCTACCCCGTCCGTTTCTGCGCCATCCTCAACCCTGTCAATGACCTGACAAAACTTGTCATGCATATACTGGTCGGCGAGTAATAGGCCGATGTCATGCAGCAACCCCGCCATGTACGCCTCTTCAGGCTCCTCACGCTGAAGAACTTGCGAAACCATACGCGCTATGGTTCCAACTGCCACCAGATGTTTCCATAATCCCTCGCGGGAATAGCCACGATAGCTTGATTGCTCTTCGCACAGTCGGGCCACATAAACGGTCATTGCCAGTTTACGAACTTCGATAAACCCCAACATCGAAATAGCCGTCTTCAAATCGGCGACTTCATTTTTCAAGCCGTAATATGAAGTGTTGACGGTCCTGACTATGCGAATCGCCAGAGTGGGATCGAGGCTTACAACTTGCAGCAAATCGGACGCATTCGACTCCCCATCCGCAGCCACTTGCAGGATACGTCCCGCAACCGACGGTAATGAAGAGAGCTGCCCGATCCGCCGAAAGAGTTGCTCTAACGCAGTGTTGTGCTCTTCAGATTGAACATTCTGAGCCACGGTCTGGCTCATCGCAGTCGCACTCATGCGGCTAATCTCGCACTTTTTGCAGGATTTGTGAGGTTGAAGGATATCAGGATATTTAGGTTAGCTTTGAAAAACTCTACTACGTGATTTCGACCGGATACTACACTTAACAGATGGAATTTACCCCTAAAATACCCTTCGCGTCTTTGTAGTCGGTAATTTAGGAACCACCGGAACATCCGCACTAGTGATTTGCCTGTCCTCGATTTTAGAACTACGCTTTCAAAGCAGCTATGCACATCGATTTAGGGGGCGATCCACCCACGATAGTGCAGTGCCGAGAGGAACACCCGATATGCCATCCGAAAATCTGGACTCTCTCTCAGGACTCCATAGCGATTCTCTTGCTCAAGGAGCCATCACGGCAGTCCCCGAGAGCTCAACCGACACAGACAACGATCTCAATTCGCTACTCAATCGGATCAACCGAATGACGGGGAACGACAACTATACTTCCGGACCACCGACAGCAACTTCCGTACATACCCCGCTTCCCACGCCAGCAACGAACAGCAAGCCTGAGCACACGGCCTCAGAAAATGTCCCCTGGCAACCTGAGGAGCCTAGATCACTCACCGAAGCTGGCATTAGCGAAGGTCAACTCGAACATCTAGCCCTGAAGTGCCTGGCCTCGTTAGGCGATCTTTCTGGCCGCCAGATTTCCGAACATCACAGCGTCCCATTTCGGCTGATCGAACCTATTCTCGCGGACCTCAAGCAAACACAGATGGTTGCTTATCGCGGTTCTGCCCCGATGAACGATTACATCTATCAGCTCACCGACATGGGCCGCGAAACGGCGAAAAAACTAAGCAAACTCTGCAGCTACTTTGGTTCTGCACCGGTGCCCCTAGAGGCTTACGTCCAGAGTGTTACGGCACAAACGCTCTCCAATCAACATCCTACCGTCACCGATTTACAAGGGGCATTCTCTGATCTACTAGTCAATCAACACATGCTGCGGCGACTTGGCCCCGCAGTCAACTCGGGTCGGGGGCTATTCCTATTTGGTGCCCCTGGCAACGGTAAGACAAGTATTGCTGAAAGAATTACGAAGGCGTTTGGCGATGCAATATGGATTCCAAAAGCAATCGGAATCGACGGCGAAATCATGCGAGTCTATGACCCTGGCTTACACGAAGAAGTGCCTCTTGAGGAATCCGAGGGGCCTATTCTCGCTCACGCTATCGACAATCGGTGGGTTCGAATTCGTCGACCGACGATTGTTGTTGGCGGTGAACTCACAATGGACGCCTTGGAAGTCCTCCCGAGTTCGGGCAAGAACGTAAGCGAAGCCCCACTGCAACTAAAAAGCAATTGCGGCACGCTGGTCATCGACGACTTCGGTCGCCAGCGCATGACCACCGACGAACTACTGAATCGCTGGATTGTGCCTTTGGAAAAGCGATACGACTTCCTACGGCTCGTGAATGGCAAAAAAATTCAGGTGCCCTTCGACCAACTCATTATCTTTTCGACCAACTTAGAACCCAAAGACTTGGTCGACGATGCGTTCCTCCGTCGTATTCCCTATAAAATTGAAGTCCCTGATCCGAGCGAAGAAGAATTTCGGAAACTCTTTGAAATCATGGCCCCGATCGTCGGGATCGATTTCGAACAAGATGCGCTCGATTACCTGATCGACAAGCACTATAAGCCAATCCACCGGCCGTACCGCTGCTGTCAACCGCGCGACTTGCTACTGCAGATTCGCAACTATTGCCACTACCTCGATGTGCCGCCCAAGATGTGTACTGAGTATTTTGACTACGCAGTGGAAAACTACTTTGCCATCATGTGATCGATGCGAAGTGGGCTTGCTCCAATTGCGTCGCAGCGGTAGGTACCGCTGCTCTCGGCCAGGATGGCCGGGCTATGTGACCCTGGGGGACGAAACAAACTCCCTAGCTGTGTGACCGTTCGAGGCCAAAGTCCAGCGGCATCTGAGGGTCCCCCTTGCAGTCGGGATCCAACTCTTCGAACAGCAAGCTCGGCTGAATGTCGTGATTGTGTTGATACTTGCTGGAATACTCTTCGATCTGGCCCGTCAGTTCATGGTAAAAGATCTGGCAGATTGCGGTTCCCGGGTAAATCCGTACCGGTTGGACGGCAAACATTTCTAAGGTCCAGTAGCCTGCAAAACCGACGTCTCCAAAACCAGCGGTGACATGCACAAACAACCCGAGTCGCCCGACGGACGACCGTCCTTCGATTTGTGGCACCAGGTTATGTGTCACGGTTCGTTCGACGGTTCGTCCGAGATAAAGCTGGTTTGGGCTAAGCACAATCCCTTCCTCTGGAATCGTCAATCGTCGCACACGGTTCGCCCTAGCCATGTCAAGCACCACCTCTTCGTAGACCATCAGTTCGTTGTGCAAGGTGAGATTGTAGCTGTTTGGATTTAGACTCGAAGCATCGAACGGATCGATTTCGATATCTTCACCAATGCGATTTTGAATTTCTCGGCCTGAAAGTATCATCATCTCTCCTCGTGAGGCGAACCCTCTTGAAGCGAACACTAGGTGTCCACCATTTCTCTCTGGCAACAAACTAACTTACGAGCCCAATCTTCGGGCAAAACTTCTTCATCGAACACACTTCGCAAGTTGGTCGACGAGCGGAACAGACCTGTCGTCCATGATGAATCATCCGATGCGAAAACTGTATCCACTCCTTCTTCGGCAACATCTGCATTAAGTCGCGTTCGACTTTCACCGCATCCTTCTGTTCGGTGAGCCCCAGCCGACGACTGAGACGTCCCACGTGGGTGTCAACCACAACCCCCGATGCCAAACCAAACGCCGTGCCCAGCACCACATTCGCCGTTTTTCGGCCCACGCCCGCAAGACTCACCAACGAGTCGAGATCTTGCGGCACGTTTCCATCAAAACGACTGAGCAACTCCTTACTACACGCCTTAATGTTCTTCGCCTTGTTTCGATAGAACCCGGTGCTTTTCACCGCTTTCTCGATCTCCCGTAGGGGAGCCGTTGCAAAAGCCGCTGGAGTGGCGTACTTACGAAACAAATCTTTGGTCACCATGTTGACCCGTACGTCGGTACATTGTGCCGATAAGATGGTGGCAATCAACAACTGAAAAGGATTTTTATGCGACAACGCACAGGGGGCCTGCGGATAGTCTGCCTTGAGCCGCCGCAACACCTTGGCTGCTTGCCGTTTCGATGCCAAAGTCGCCTGATCGTCGGGCATTGCACGCGGGACGGCCATGAACACTTTCATCTAACGTGGTCGAGAACGTGAATTGTCGAAAGCGAAAAGATAGAAATCGCTCTGCGCCCTAGTTTTTTGCTGTTTCTCTACGGCGGGCGAGTAGTCTGCTGCGACCCATTGTGAGTGCCTCTGCAATCATGTCAAGGTGCCGTAAACATACAGGGATGCTCGAAAAATCTTCCTGGCCCAAAACCTAGTGCATGCCTATAATCTTAGGCGAAAGGATCACTCCAAGGTCTCTAAGCGTATTGTTGAGAAGTTTGTATGATTGCCGAAGCACCACTTTACTCGCCGCTTTACCTACAAGGAATTGCCTTTTTCAACGACTGCGATTTTTTCGAAGCCCACGAAACCTGGGAGGAGCTTTGGACCGAGTATCGCGGCTCTGGAAGAAAATACTATCAAGGACTCATTCAAGCTGCCGTTGCCCTGCATCATTTTGGAAATGGCAATCTCCGTGGAGCCAAAAAAGTTTATCTCACCAGCTGCAACTACTTAAAAGAATACTGCCCCACCTATGAAGGACTCGACCTCGACGAATTCTTAATTCAATACGAACGATGCTTTGCCGACGTATTGGCCAGCGACGACGAACCTACCCAAATCGAAATCAATCCTGAATACATCCCCGAAATCCATCTCTCCCCGACGCCAACCACCACCTGCGACACCTAAACTGTCCTCCCGTCGCAAACTCCCAATCTTGTTTCTATTTCACACCGCTCAAGGTGAAACTATGCTTCCTTGGAACGCTGAAGATCTCACATTCGACCCAACACAATTCACCGGCAAAGTGCGACTCTTCCCCTTGCCCGACTTGGTCATGTTTCCCCACGTCATGCAACCTTTGCATATATTCGAACCGCGCTATCGAGACTTACTCAACGAAGCCTTGGACAGCGATGGCTTAATCGCCATGAGTGTCCTCGCGCCAGGTTGGGAACAGGACTACGAAGGAAGCCCAAAGATCCTTCCTCACGCCTGCCTGGGCAGGGTGGTCACGCACGAGCGCACAGAGGACGGGCAATACAATATTTTGCTGCTAGGCCTGCGTCGCATTCAGATCGACAGCGAATTACCTCCCCAAGAATCATTTCGCCAAGCGAATGTAACGCTCCTTGACGACTATTACGAAACAGAAAACACGCCCGAGCGCCTCAGTCTACAGACAGCTCTCACCCAGCAGTTTGAAGAGGCACTCCCCGGCGACCAATCTACGAATCTCAATCTCAGTGAGCTACTTTCGACCGATGTCCCCTTAGGAGTGCTTACCGACTTAGTAAGCTTCGCCCTCCCGCTAGAGTTTGACTTGAAGTGCAAACTGCTCGGCGAATCGGATATCGACCGTCGCGCGATGATGTTGCTCGATGCCCTAGATTCAACGCCACCCTCAGCCAATCAGCCAGAATCGCAGAGCCCAGGTTTCTACCTGCCTCCGTTCAGCCTTAACTAGTGATTCACCACAGCCCAATTTCAGGATTAGCCGTTTTCGCGTAGGTTGACGGTCTTGCTGCTTAAACCGTAACATCAACGGTTTACTTCACACTGCAAGTTTCTACGGTGGATGCATGACCCCGTCTCCTTCGCAAGATACCACAGACTCGGTCGACCTGGGTAGTTTGGCTGGTGAGCTCGACGAAGGTTCGTCGCCCCCAACCCACCCGAAGGTCGACTTACCTCGCATCGAACGGGCTGTCCGCGAAATTCTCACAGCCGTGGGCGAAGATCCCGACCGAGAAGGACTTCTCGAAACCCCTGCCCGAGTCGCTCGCATGTACGCAGAGCTATTCAGCGGGCTCCACAGCGATCCTCGCATCCATCTCAAAAAGTTCTTCACCGAAAAGTACGACGAGATGGTCTTGGTTCGCGACATTGCATTCAACAGTATGTGCGAGCACCACATGTTGCCGTTCCAGGGCAATGCACACATTGGATACGTCCCGAACGGAAAAGTGGTGGGACTAAGCAAACTGGCTCGCGTGGTCGAAGAAGTCTCACACCGCCCACAAGTTCAAGAACGCATGACCGAGCAAATCGCCGATCTTCTGATCGAAGAACTCAATGTCAAAGGCGTAGCCGTCGTGATCGAAGCCTCCCATTCTTGCATGGCAATTCGAGGGATCCGAAAGCCGAACAGCATCTGTGTGACCTCGGCGATGAAGGGCATCTTCCGCACGAATCTCTCCAGCCGTTCAGAAGTAATGACGCTGATCTACGGAAATCGTAGATAATTTGGACCGTATGCCATGGGACTTCTCATTCAGTTTCTTTTACGGCTCACGTTCGGCCTCGCAGCCGGCATGGCGATAACGTCGCCACAGAAAATAGCGAGTGGGTATTATCGCAACCATTTATACGTAACGCTCGGCCTAGCAACACTCGCCGCGTTTCTAAGCAACTCGGTGGCACCCTCTGCTTTTTGGCCTGCTGTTTTCGCTGCAGTCGGCAGCTATTTCGGTTCGGTCTTTTGGTTGTACGAAAAGCCTAGGGGCGGTCGCATGTCGCTGGTCGTAGTAGCACTTTGCGCTCTAGTTGGTAGTTCGCTAGCAGCCACATCGCTTTATTCACCAGAAGGCGCCATCGAAAATAGCTATGCGAATGCGCTCCGCCACATTGCCCCCGTCAGCTCAGGCATGTTGCTAGGCCTCACCATGGCTGCCATGCTACTCGGCCATTGGTATCTCAATTCGCCGACGATGGAACTCGTCCCACTCAGACATCTGCTCATTGCCCTAGGATTTGCAACCCTGCTCCAGATCATCGTAGCCGGCCTTGGGTTCTGGGGAGAAGTTACCTACGCAAGCCCATTGGCAACCTCTCTCCTCATGTTTGTTACGTTGCGATGGACCTTTGGACTTCTTGGGGTCGCCATCTTGACTTGGATGACTTGGAAGACTCTCGATATCCCCAACACCCAAAGCGCCACCGGCCTGCTTTATGTGGCTGTGATTGGCACCTTCGTGGGCGAAACCATGTCTCTACTACTTTCTACCGAGTCACTTTTCCCGCTATAATACAGCCACAAGAGTTGCCACAGCGCGTACCCCAAAAAAAGAACCTGACCATGAACATCACCTATGCCTGCCCGACTTGTCATGAAGGTGTCCGCGCTGAATTCGATTCCAAGACGTGCGAACTCTCATGCCCCCATTGCAACGGGCAAATCGCCGTGAAAAGTGACGCGATCAACGAAAATCGGATAAAACGCTGCCTAGCCTGTCCAAGCACCGACCTCTATGTCCGTAAAGACTTTCCTCAGCGAATCGGCGTCGCTTTGGTGGGCATCGGAATCATCGGCAGTTCGATTGCCTGGTATCACACCAACCTTACCTGGACGTTCGGCATCTTGTTCGCGACCGCACTTGCCGACGTCCTGCTTTATACCTTGGTAGGCGACGCCCTAATGTGCTACCGCTGCGATGCCCAATACCGTGGCGTCGAAGAGATGGACACCCACGGACAGTTTGATCTGGAAACCCACGAAAAACATCGACAGATGGCGGCAAGGATCAAGTCGACCCCCTCTGCATGAAAAAATTCCCTAGCTCCGGCCAAGGCTTGATGATTCATGGACATCGAACAGCAGCGCATCGAAGAGGATCTGCGTGGACAGATTGCCGGTGATGTTCGGTGCGACGATCTGTTCGTCCAGCTCTACTCCAGCGACGCCAGCATCTTCGAACTCACGCCCCTCGGCGTAATTCGACCTCGGACGGTGGACGATGTGGTCGCTACGGTTCGCTACGCCGCAGAAAACAAAATCTCTGTCCATGCACGAGGTAGCGGATCTGGGCTTGCTGGCGAATCGTTAGGCCGCGGGCTGATTCTCGATTTCTCGCGCTACATGCATCGTGTGCTCGAGGTCACCGATCACACGGCCCAAGTTCAGGCCGGCGTCGTGGTGGACCACTTGAATGCTCGTCTATCAAAACATGGCAGAGTGTTTGGCCCCGACCCAGCGACAAGCCACGTTACAACCATGGGTGGCACCATTGCCGTGGACGGCTCGGGAAGTCGGTGGCCCATCTATGGTTCAGCCCGTCAGCAGGTGGAATCGCTAGAAGTGGTTCTTGCAAACGGCGAATTAGTTGAGTTTTCGACGCACGACGTTCCCACATCAGAAGCCAACTCGGATAAACTCAACCGTGACTCGCTTCTGACTGGACTCGCAAAAATCCTTCACCGCTACGATAACGAGATCAAATCTTGTCAACCGCGCAGCCTCGTCAACCGTTGTGGGTACCGACTCGACGATCTTCAACTAAACCGCCAACTCCATCTGGCTCGCTTGCTCGCTGGTAGCGAAGGGACACTCGGCCTCATCACCCAAGCAACGGTAAAAATCGTCCCACTGGCCCATGACATGGGCAGTGTTTTGCTGTTTTTCGAGTCGCTAGACAAAGCCGCCCACGCAGTCCAAGAGCTTATGCCACTCGGCCCCAGCGCCTGCGATCTGATGGACCGCCGACACCTAAGCCTCGCACGCGAGAGTGACCCTCGCTACGAACTACTTATCCCCCAAGCTGCAGAGGCTGTACTACTGATTGAATTCCAAGCCGACTCAGCTAAACAGGTCAGCGAACGACTCAAAGAAGCGGTTGCAAGGCTTGTAGAAAAAAACAAACTGATATTTGGTTCCTACATTGCCGAAGACCATGACGACCACCAGATGCTTTGGCAGCTTGCCCGCCACTTCGTGCCCACACTCTACCGGCTCAAGGGATCAACGCGCCCAATCCCAATCGTCGAAGACATCGCCGTCCCACCCGACACACTCCCTGACTTTCTGCCCCGCTTGCAACAAATACTAAGGGCAGAAGAGGTGACCGCTTCGTTATTTGGCCATGTGGGTCATGGCCAATTGCACATCCGACCGTTTCTCGATCTGGCAAACGAAGCCGACCTACGAAAAATGCGATCGATCACAGACCAACTTTACGAAACGGTTTGGGAATTTGGCGGCACGATCAGCGGCGAGCATGCGGACGGACTAAGCCGTACCCCCTATGTCGCAAAACAGTATGGCCCGCTTGCCAACGCCTTTGTCGAAATCAAATCTCTCTTCGATCCAGAGCGACTCTTCAACCCTGGAAAAATCGTTTCTGACAGCTCCTACACCCAATCTGGCAATCTTCGCCGTATCACCTATCCCTTGCTCGACGTACTGAACCATCCAGACGACGGCTCTGTCACCAAGGCAAAGAAAGCCCCAGAGAAAATTGGACTGCAACTCGATTGGCAGCCAGAAGAGATGGCCCACGCGGCACGCTCTTGCAATGGTTGTGCCTCCTGTCGAACCCTGGATGAAACGTTACGGATGTGCCCCATCTATCGCTTTGCCCCGCGCGAAGAAGCTTCTCCGCGAGCGAAAGCAAATTTGGCTCGTGGAATTCTCACCGGCAGCCTTCCAGCAAGTACCGTCCTCGAGGATTCTTGCAAAGAAGTTGCCGACCTCTGCGTTCATTGCCACATGTGTCGGCTCGAGTGTCCTGCGAATGTCGATATTCCGAAGCTGATGGTCGAAGCCAAGGCGAGCTACACGGCGACCAACGGCGAACCTTTCCAAGATTGGCTGATGGCACGTATCGACCAACTTTGTGCCTTGGGATCGCGATTCGCACGACTTTCGAACTGGGCGATAAAAAACCGCCCCGTACGCTGGCTCCTCGAACGACTGTTGGGCATCGCTCAAGGCCGCAAACTCCCCCGATTTAGCCCACGGCCCTTTCTACTGCAAGCCGCCGAGCGCCGACTCAATCGCCCCCAGCGTGTTGCGGCAGAAAAAGTATTGTACTTCGTCGATACCTATGCGAATTATTGCGACCCTGAATTAGCCAACGCCTTTGTCGCGACCCTCGAACACAACGGCATCTCGACTTATGTTCCCAATAGTCAGCAGCAGGCAGGCATGCCACTAATAGCACGCGGCATACTCGAACCGGCAAGAAAAGTTGCGGAAGAAAATGTGGCGCTACTCGCTGAAGCGGTTCGACAAGGCTACACGATTGTTGCCACCGAACCCTCCGCGGTGCTCGCCCTCACCCATGAATATTTGATGCTCTTGCCCGGAGACCATGACGCAGAACTCGTAGCGAAGCACTCGTACGAAGCATGTCACTACCTCTGGCGTTGTCACCAGCGTGGGCAACTGCAACTCGATTTTTCGCCACTCAACACCACGATCGGCTACCATACCCCTTGCCACACGAAAGCGCTGCAGGTGGGCTCTCCGGCCGAAAACTTGCTACGACTCATTCCTGGTGTCCGTGTTCAGCACCTAGAAAAAGGATGCAGCGGGATCGCCGGACTCTATGGATTTCAACGCCGCAACTACCGCAACAGCCTCCGTGCAGGCTTGCCGCTGCTCACCGCGATACGCACTGGAGAGTTCACCGTTAGCGCCACCGAGTGCAGCACCTGCCGTGTTCAAATGGAACAAGGCACCACCAAACCAACGATCCATCCCATTAAGCTTGTCGCGCTGGCCTATGGCCTTATGCCAGAACTACACCAGCTTCTGAATAGCTCAAGCGAAGACTTGGTGGTAACATGAACATCGTGGTGAAATTATTCGCTGGTGCTCGCGATATCGTCGGCAAAAATGAAGTTGCCCTCGAATTCGAGTCGCCTATCACGATCGGGGAGTTGCGGACACGTTTGATCGACCAACATCCTGCTTTACAGCCGCTTCTCCCCTATGCGATGTTCGCCATCGAAACGACCTACTGCGACGACGCGACCCCGATTCCAAAAAATGCGACCGTCGCCTGTATTCCCCCCGTCAGTGGTGGCTAGTTCGAGTTACAAAACCCAATGATTCAACTGACCCACCAAACGATTGACTCTGCCGCGTTCGTTCGCCAAGCTCAGTCTCCCGACGCCGGTGCCGTAGTCCTGTTTCTCGGTTCCACGCGCCGCATGACCAATGGCCGTGAAACTCGGACATTATTCTACGATAGCTATGAGGAAATGGCCGAAAAAGAATTGACGAACCTAGAGGCCGAAGCCCGACGGCGATGGGCGCTTACCGAGTGTTTTATCATCCACCGCCTTGGGGAGGTGCCTCTTGGCGAAGCAAGCGTGGCCATTGTGGTCGCCAGCCCGCATCGACGTGACGCATTTGATGCGGGGCAGTGGTTGATCGATACGCTTAAACAGAGCGTACCCATTTGGAAACAAGAACACTGGGCCGACGGCACGACCGACTGGGTTCACCCCATGCCTCTTTCCAATCACACGACCAAAAGCGACAACTAAAGGCATGTCTCGTATCCACACCACCGAAGAAAAGCAACTGATCGACTCGTTAGGGCGCGTCCACAACAATCTGCGCATTAGTGTCACCGATCGCTGCAACATTCGCTGCTTTTATTGCATGCCAGCGGAAAACATCGAATTCCAACCCCGCGAGGAGCTACTCACCTACGAAGAAATCGAACGATTCGTTACCGTGGCCGCGACCCTGGGCGTTAGCAAGCTTCGGCTCACCGGCGGAGAACCTCTTCTACGAAAAGACCTTTCCAAGCTCATCAAACGGTTGGCAGCCATACCTGGCATCCGCGATTTAGCACTGACCACCAACGGCCTTCTATTGGCCGAGCAAGCTGCGGCGCTCAAATCCGCCGGTCTCGATCGAGTGAACATTAGCCTCGATACGCTCAACGAACAGACTTTTGAAAAAATCTCTCGACGCCCGGGTCTCGAACGAGTGCTCGAGGGCATTTTTGCTGCGCAGCAAGCTGACTTCAAAAAAATTCGGCTCAACGCCATTGCCATACGCAACTTGACCGAAGCCGAAGTCATTCCACTGGCTCAATTTGCCAGAATCCACGCTCTTGAACTTCGCTTCATCGAGTTCATGCCACTCGATGCCGAAGGACATTGGGAACCAGAGGATATCCTAACCGGCGCTACGATCAGGAGTCTGCTTGAAAACGAACTTTGCCCTCTTGAGCCCATCGAACGCGACGATCCCAGCCAACCAGCAACCGACTATCGTTTTACCGACGGGCTAGGGACAATTGGTTTTATCAACCCCGTGAGCGAACCCTTCTGCGGCGATTGCAACCGCCTACGGCTAACTGCTGAGGGCCAAATCCGAAACTGTCTTTTTTCAGACACCGAATGGGACGCCAAATCGATTCTCCGCAACACGAGAAGCGACCACGAGTTGGCCCAGCTCCTTCGCGAATGTGTTGCAGCAAAACTGCCAGCCCACGGAATTGGCCAACCTGATTTCAAAAAACCAACCCTCGCGATGTACCAAATCGGCGGATGAATAAGCACCCTCGCATCTATCTCGACAACGCGGCCACCAGTTGGCCGAAACCCGAAGCGGTCTATGCCGCTATCGACCGCTACCAACGCAACATTGGGGCTGCGGCTGGGCGCGCTAGTTACGAGCAGGCCCAAGTTGCGTCTCGCACGGTAGAACAAACTCGTACCGCTTGTGCTCAGCTACTTGGAATTACGAATCCTCAACAATTGGCTTTTACCGCAAACGGCACCGATGCCCTTAACCTTGCCATCCACGGCTTGCTGAAACCGGGCGATCATGTGGTCACCACCGTTTGTGAGCACAACTCCGTTTTACGCCCTTTGAACCATCAAGCCGCGAATCACAACGTCACCGTGACTTATGTCGGTTGCGACTCGCAAGGCTATGTCGACCCTCAGGAAATCGCCCAAGCGATTCAACCTCACACTCGATTTGTAGCCATCACGCATGCCTCGAATGTCACTGGTGCTATCCAACCGATCGCAGATATTTCCAGGCTTGCACATGAGCGCGACACGCTCGTCCTCGTCGATGCTGCCCAGACGGCTGGGTGCTTGCCCCTGGATGTTGAACACCTTGGTATCGATATCCTAGCTACCGGCGGTCACAAGGGACTTCTCGGGCCCTTGGGGACCGGTTTGCTTTACATTCGAGAAGAATTGGCCAAGAGCATTTGCCCAGTTCGACAGGGGGGCACCGGAACCCACAGCCACGACGAGACCCAGCCACTAGAAATGCCTGAAATGCTGGAGTCAGGCAACCTAAATGTTCCGGCGCTAGCTGGCCTTGGCGCTGCCGTTCAATTTCTCAACCGTCAGCCAGACAGTGACAGACAAGCTCTCCAAACCAAGCAACTCCTCGATCAACTCACCGAAATCCGTGGCCTGCGCATCTTCGGCCCACGTCACGACCAACCGCGAGCAAGCGTTGTGAGTTTTTCGATCGAGGGCTATGATCCCCAAGAGTTTGCCTCGGTGATCGATGTCACTCACGGTATTCAATGCCGAGCTGGGTTGCATTGTGCCCCAAGAATGCATACTGCATTGGGCACCGACCAGTCGGGCGGACTGGTTCGTCTCAGCCCCGGTTGGGCCACGACCGACGAGGATATCGAGCAAGCCATTACTGCGATCGCCGCCCTTGCAGCCGTCCCTGCCATCTAGCCAAGTAACATCATGAGTAAAGCATCCAGCAGCAACGGCGATCAGCAACCACCCTGGTACCACGACGGGCTCCGTTTCAAATGCACCGGTTGCGGTGACTGCTGCACGGGAGCCGAGGGCTTTGTATGGGTCAACCAAGCCGAAATCAACGCCATGGCAGCCCAGCTGGGACTAGAGGTCGACGATTTCGAGTCGAGATATACCCGCTACATTGGCATACGCCGTAGCTTGGTCGAGTACTCGAACGGCGACTGCGCTTTTTTTGACAACAAGACCCGAAAATGCCAAGTCTATAAACAGCGGCCCCGCCAGTGTCGCACTTGGCCCTTCTGGAAATCCAATCTACATACCCCCCAATCGTGGGATGTCATGTGCGAGACCTGTCCAGGCGCTGGTAAAGGAAAACTCTACCAACTCGAAGAAATCGAAAAGCAAGCGTCAGTCATCTCGGTCTAGTCTGCCTCGATGCTGCTAACGAACCTGTTTGAGCAAGATCGCAATCCTTCCTTGATGTGTCCTCTTCGGGTCTCTTGAACCAGAATGGTGCTAGTTTCGGCTGCCGAACACTCTATTACCCAGCCTCCCTAAAACAACCAAAGGCACACCGCCAAGCACGATTCCACTCTCGGTCGAGACACTTTTACACCAGCCTAATCTTGACACTAGTGCTTACGCCAATTACACTTGGGACAATACTGATGCTCCTCTGATACGGTCATTCCCTTAACTAGACCGGAGCAGCGAACTTTCTCATAGGGGACCTCGTCGTGACCAAAAAAGAGATCGTAAAGACCATTTCCGAGGAAATCGGTCTTACCCAACTGAAGACGAAAGAGATCGTTCAGAAAACCTTCGACGCCATCGTAGACACGTTGGTTGAAGATCAAAGGATCGAACTCCGAAATTTCGGCGTTTTTGAGGTCAAACGGCGTGCAGCACGCAAAGCTCGCAATCCTCGCACGGGTGAAAAAGTCTTTGTCCCAGAAAAGTTCGTCGTGACTTTCAAGCCTGGCAAAGAGATGGAAGAGCGCGTCCGTGAGCTAGAAAGGCGAGCTGCTGAAGAGGCCGAGGCAGCCCATCGCGCAGCCAGTAACTCAGCCACTCCACACGACCAAAGTCATTCTCCGGCAACACCTTACGAAGCGGGTGCTGGCGGAACCGCCTAGCCGTATCCCCTGCCATTAGCTGACATAAACCTTGTGCTCGCCTCACGTTGCCCAGTAAATTTCTTCTTTCCTAGCGAATTTTGGCCTCGACGCACTGCGGCGCAATCGCTACCTTTCCGCAGCTTTTCTACCTAGCAGATGCATCCAGCGGGCCGTGGGGCCGTGAATGTACTGCTAAAAAGACTTTTCATTTTGCGGGACTAGGTGTTTCTAGGATATTCATTTGTCCAACGAAAACACTGTATTTGAGCCGTTTTAGCCTTCCTGGCGAAGAATGGCTTCAAAGCTCATGGAGGAGTGTTGGTGATGCGTAAGTGGCTCTTAACCATCGTTACTGCCTGCTCGTTGGCAGCCAATACGGGCTGTTTGTTGCCCGGATATTCGGCTGATCCGGCTCGGCGAGCCCAACAGTTGATTTACACCTCGGAAAACCTCCGTGCTATGCTCGACGAGTGGGAACGGATTTGGTTTCTCGATATGCCATCGCATTTGACGCCTCACAGCGTCCACGGCGGAATCATCTAGGCAGACACAGTGCGGCAGACCTGTTGGCAGCTTCATTCTAGAGGTATGCGCGTTGCGTATTGCCTCCAAAGCCGTGTAGATTGGTTGGTTCGTAGCAACTTGTGCTTTCTAGCTTTCGCAACACCACTCCTACCGCCGGCGACCCCCTTGGTTTCTGACAACGACTCTACAACCCCCGCCACCACAATCGATCTCACGGTCCAACTCGGCCGTCTTCGTTTGGCCAATCCTGTGCTGGTCGCGTCGGGCACCTTTGGCTACGCACGCGAAATGCAGGCGATGGTCGACCTGTCGCGTCTTGGCGGTATCGTACCCAAAACGATTACCAAACTGCCTCGCCAAGGCAACGCCCCCTGGCGGACAATCGAAACACCCTCAGGCATGCTCAACTCGATTGGCCTGGATAACGATGGCATCGATGCGTTCATAAAACACCACATGCCCTATCTGGGCAGTTTGCAGACCGCCATGGTGGTGAGTGTCGCCGGGCGGACTCATGATGAATTTGTCGAAATGACCACCCAGCTCGCCGATGTAGACGGGGTCGACGCCATCGAATTGAATATCTCTTGCCCCAATGTCAGTGGGGGCGTTGATTTCGGAACCGATCCCAGCATGTGCGAGCGTTTGGTCGCCGCCTGCCGCGCTGCGGGCAGCCACCCCATCCTCGCCAAGCTCACCCCCAATGTGACAAGCATTTCTCAAATGGCCATTGCCGCCGAAGCGGGAGGGGCCGACGCCATTTCTCTGATCAACACCTGCCAGGGCATGGCCATCGACTGGCGACGACGGCGGCCGCTGCTAGGCAACGTCATCGGCGGTCTCAGTGGCCCTGCCATCAAGCCCATTGCCCTGCGAGCGGTTTATCAGGCCGCTCAGGCCGTCAAAACGCCCATTGTTGGCATCGGCGGGATTGCCAACCTCGACGACGTCATGGAATTTCTCGTCGCCGGAGCCTCTGCCGTTCAACTCGGGACCGTAAACTTCTACAATCCTACCGCTTCAACAACAATTCTGGACGCCTTACCCGAAGCGATTGCTGAGGCGGGCGCCACCAGCGTCGACGAAGTCGTCGGAACCCTAGCCTCTAATCCCTAGCCCGAACTCCTCCCCATGCGCGTACTCAGCGGTATCCAACCTACTGGCCGACCTCATTGGGGCAACTACTTTGGCGCCATTACGCAATACATTGCGTTGCAAGAGGCCGATCAAGCATTTTATTTTATTGCCAATTTGCATGCGCTGACCACGGTACGAGATCAAGAACGACTTGCGCAGCTCACGCTCGACTCGGCGATCGACCTGTTGGCCCTCGGTCTCGATCCGTGCGAAGCCGTTTTGTTTGTCCAGTCCGAGGTTCCTGAGGTAAGCGAACTTTGCTGGCTGCTCATGACCGGCACCCCTATGGGTTTGCTCGAACGCTGTCACGCCTACAAAGACAAAAAGGCTAAGGGGCTCTCGGCTGATGCAGGGCTATTTGCCTACCCCGTCCTACAAGCGGCCGACATCCTCGCCTTCGACAGCGACACCGTCCCCGTGGGCGAAGACCAAGTGCAACATATCGAAGTCTGTCGCGACATTGCAGGCAGTTTCAATCATCTCTTCGGCGAGGTGTTTGTCTTGCCCAAAGCGAAGGTGCTCGACAATTCGGCGCGCGTCCCCGGCACCGATGGCGAGAAGATGTCGAAAAGCTACAACAACACGCTGGCTGTTTTCGAGACCCCAAAAGCACAACGAAAACAAATCATGCGCATCGCCACCGACTCCCGACCGATGGAAGACCCGAAAGACCCCGAAACCGATGTGCTCTACCAACTCTACTCGCTGGTGGCCACCGACGCCCAACGCGAGGAGATGGCCAACACCTATCGGAACGGCGGCTTTGGCTATGGGGACATCAAGAAAACCTTGGCCGAAACGGCTGAAAATTTCTTTGCCGAAGCGCGTGCCCAGCGAGACGATTGGGCTTCGCGACCCGACGACGTAAGAGACATCCTCACCACCGGGGCAAGCTGGGCCCGCAAAAAAGCGGGCGACGTCTTAAACCGAGCCCAAGAAGCCTGCGGCATCAAGGGATATTAATAGGCACAGCTATGGCATTGCAAATCCTAGGCATCGGCACCGACATTATCGAGTGTTTACGAATCGCACAGATGATTGAACGCCACGGCGAGCTATTCATCAGCCGCGTCTACACCGAACATGAAATCGCCTACTGCTCCACTAAAAAAGCGGCGACCCAACACTACGCCGGACGCTGGGCAGCGAAGGAAGCCGTACTAAAAGCCTTAGGCACCGGCTGGCGACGCGGCATTAGCTGGCGAGACATCGAAGTCCGCAACAAGCCCGGCGGCGCCCCGATCATCGCCCTAGCCGGCGGTGCACGCGAGGTCTGCGAACAGTCAGGCATCCATCACATGCACATCAGCATCTCCCACTGCCGAGGCCACGCCACCGCCTACGCCGTGGCCGAAGGCGTCCCGCCCACCGAATAGGGCCGCTTAGATGGCCCATTTGGGCGAAAAGCCTACTCTCTTTTTCTCGCAGCCTCTCCTCCGAAAGCAATTAAGCCTACCGTAGTAATTAGCAATGCGTACAAGGAACCATCATAGGTTGCAAATGAGAATGTGATGATTGGAAACAGCAGCAAGCTCAAAGCGAGTTCCTCAATCCACGTAAAGTCTGGCGTTGCAAACCCTCTTCCCGACAGAACAGCCGAAACATGCATATAAACTGGCCCCGCCATCCAAATGCCGAGTAACGCAACCAATACTCTTCGGGCGGAAGATACTTTAGGGTAAAAACGTAGGAGTCGGGGTATTGCAATTAGCGATACTATCGACATCAGTAACGTCATAAATATGACGCTCTTTAAGCCAAATCGCTCTTTATTTATCGCGGCATGAACAAGAACTCCGGGAACCCAATAAACGAAAGCACTCCCGAAGAAAATGACCGAATAGGACCACAGGGATTCCTCTTCAACTTTTTTTCTTCGCCCATTTCGTCTACCTGCTGAGAACACCGTCTTATACCGATACCTTCAGAAAGTTGTGATCAACTCGCTTGCTCAGCGATGGCTTCTACCAGAATCAACGTCACAGTCTCTGTTAGGATTCTGGCCTTGTGCTTGTGTTCTTCACCCGACGGGATAAGCAAACCGTCACCCGCCTCGAAGGTCTCCACAGTCCCGTCGAAGTCCACTTCCATCCGTCCGTGGAGTACGTAGCCGGTGTGTCCGCGTAAGCACCAGTCAGCTTCGACGAAGCCGCTCGTAAACTCAACCATCCTGAGTTGCGTTTCGAGGCCCTTGTGAACCTTCATCCGCACATTTGGGGCAGGCGTCTCCCAGGGCTGCG
Organism: Planctomycetota bacterium; assembly: GCA_029259945.1. Lineage (GTDB taxonomy): Bacteria > Planctomycetota > Planctomycetia > Pirellulales > Lacipirellulaceae > Bythopirellula. The sequence goes on along the minus strand of JAJDEF010000005.1, from coordinate 42,549 downwards.
ACAAAAAGTCAATTTTGCGTGTGCTCATATCTCGCTCCGCCGAACAAGAAGTATAGGTGGCGATTACCTCTTAGCCCCAAATGACTCGTTATGCGGCGACCTCAGTATCCCAACCGGGAAACACTAACACTGCTGGATGGCACCGCAAGGCTCTAGCAAGAACCTTTGCCCGCTCTACGCCGAGCTTAACCCGATCGTTTTCAATCGCCGAGATCGTTGACTGAGCGATACCTGTTATCTCAGCCAAGTCATTCTGGCTAAGCTCTTGAAGCTCTCGGATGATTCGAACCGATTCTCCGACCGTGACATCCACATTTTTTTTAGCGCGACGATAATCTTTCATGTCATTTCCTCCTGTAATCATGAGGCGTTAGAGTCACGACTTGAACCAGAACCTGTTCTTTAGCTACCTTGTAAATAACACGATACTGGAGCCCCAGGCGGGAGGAGCGGTGCTTTTTCCATTCTCCCTTTAACGCTTCATCATTAAATCCTTTGATTTTCCTCACCCCACTTGGACCGGATATTGCAATGATATCTTTCCATTTTTCATATCGTTTCAACACCTCTGCCGGGGCCGTCTTTATTTGCCTACCCACCCTTCGGTGTTCAAAGATATCCCACATAACTTAAAGTATATATGCTATTTATGGGATGTCAATAGCTGCACGACCAGAAATTTGATTCCCCACCTGAACCGATGGGCCGTCGCTTCACTTTGGCCTATCCCACCTACTTTGATGCTAGGGCAAAAAAGAATAGGGCTATCGATTACTCTCTTCTCGGCTTCAGCACCATGACCGACAGGGGCGGCAACGTCAGTTCAACAGAAAACGGCCGGCCGTGACTTTCGCGTTCTTTGACGTTCACACCCGGGGCGTTGCCCACGTTGCTTCCGCCGTAGTATTGCGAGTCGGTATTAAGAATTTCGTCGTACCAGCCACCTTCAGGCATACCAAGTCGATAGTTGGTTCGCACGACCGGCGTGAAGTTGCAAACGACCACCACATAGTCTTCAGGATCCTTTGCCCGACGAATATAAACCAACACACTATCGTTGTGGTTGTGGCTATCGATCCATTCAAACCCGCCGTTCTCGAAATCGACTTGATGCAGAGCTGGCTCACGCTGGTAAACCTTGTTCAGGTCGCCTACTAGCTTTTGGATTCCTTGGTGCGTCTCCCACTGCAGAAGATCCCACTGCAATTCGTTGTCACAATCCCATTCTTTCCACTGAGCGATCTCGCCGCCCATAAACTGAACTTTCTTGCCAGGGTGTGTCCATTGGTAGCCGTACAACAACCGCAGATTAGCGAATTTCTGCCAGAGGTCGCCCGGCATTTGGTCAAGCATCGACCCTTTGCCGTGTACCACTTCGTCGTGTGAGAATGGCAGAACAAAATTTTCGGTAAACGCATAGATCAGCGAGAAGGTCAATTCATCGTGGTGATAACCTCGGTGAATCGGATCGTGTCGCATGTACTGCAGCGTATCGTTCATCCAGCCCATATTCCATTTCAGGCTGAATCCCAAGCCACCTAGGTAGGTCGGTCGCGAGACACCGCCCCAGGCTGTCGATTCCTCAGCAACCGTCAAGACGCCAGGGTGCTGCAGATGGACCTGTTCGTTAAATTCTTTGACAAGCGAAATCGCCTCTAGATTTTCGCGACCACCATACATATTGGGAACCCAGTCCCCATCTTCGCGGCTGTAGTCCAGATACAGCATCGACGCCACCGCATCGACCCGCAGCCCATCGATGTGATATTGGTCAAGCCAAAACAACGCGTTCGAAACTAAAAAGTTCCGCACTTCGTTACGGCTGTAATTAAAAATCTTCGTTCCCCAGTCAGGATGCTCGCCCTGCCGAGGATCAGCGTGTTCATACAGTGCCGTGCCGTCAAAGGTGTCGAGGCCGTGGCTATCTTTAGGGAAATGTGCCGGCACCCAGTCGATCAGCACCCCAATATCGTTCTGGTGACAGTGATCAACAAAATACTTGAAATCCTCGGGCGACCCATATCGACTCGTTGCCGCAAAGTAGCCCACGGTCTGATAGCCCCAGCTCCCGGTAAAAGGATGCTCGCTAATCGGCATCAGCTCCAGATGCGTATAGCCCAACTCCTTGCAATACGCGACCAACTGATGCGCCAAATCTCGGTAATTCAACCATTGTGTTTCGCCATGATGATCCTTCTTCCAACTGCCCAGATGAACCTCGTAGATCGAAATCGGGGCATCCAGACCGTTGTGTTGCTCGCGCTTCGCCAGCCAATCGGCGTCTGCCCACTCATAACTCTCTAGGTCCGTCACGATATTCGCAGTGCGTGGCGGCAACTCGGCAGCAAAACCATAGGGGTCGCATTTTTCGACGACCTTGCCCCAACGGTCTTTTACTGCGAACTTATACAACGTGCCGAACGGCAACTCGGGTAAAAACAATTCCCAAATTCCACTCGGCATATGTTTGCGCATCGCATGGGGGCGACGATCCCAATTGTTAAAATCACCGACAATGCTAACACTGTCCGCATTCGGAGCCCAAACAGCGAAGTTCGTGCCCACCACTCCGTTGATCTCGCGCTGGTGCGCACCCAGCTTGTTGTAACTGTCCCAGTGCTGCCCCTCGGCAAGCAGATGGAGGTCGTAGTCGGTCAAAAGCGGCGGAAAGGCATAGGGGTCGTGCATTGTTGTCTGCGTACCTGCTTGGTTCACTGCGCGAAATTGGTAGGTCGGGCCATCTTGTTTGTCATAAACTTCGGAAGAACAAATTGCTTCGAAGAGTCCCGTCGGATGGATCCGACGCATCGGCTGCGAAATCCCATGTTTCTGATCCACGAGCCATACTTGCTTCGATTCTGGCAAGTAGGCCCGTACCGCTAATGCACGGCGACCATCCTCTTCGATTTCGTGAGGCCCTAAAACCTCGAACGGATTTTCATGGTGGCCGTAAACTACCGGAGCAATGGCACTCACATCTACCTGAGATCGCACGGGAATCGTCCTTCTTGTGTTCTGTTGTACTTGAAACAAAGTCACTTTGCCGACTAGAAATTGATAATCCTCTACCCTATTTGCTCTTTTCAATCTATCGGCTCTATAAAACCAGGGGTTAAAGCGCATCCCCCAGCAGACTTACCGAGAAGAAGACAACTATGCCGTAGACCTCAAGGCAGGGCGAGTGAGCGCGTAGGCCCACGATTTTGTATTCTTCCAGACGGTATCGATTGTCAGGGCTGCAGGCTGCGACCGCACTTGCTGACGGTCCGTGCGAATCCGCCGCGATGATCCATTTGCCTGTTTAAGTCGATACTTGGGTGTCAGCCTTCTGGTAGGCGGGTCCTTACGCTGTAGTGTCGAAGATGCTTCATCAACCACGTCACCTAAAACCTTGTCGTCGAAATGCCAAGTCTGACAATCGACTAGGTGATACTGTAAGGCCCGATCGACGCGTTGCCACAGATCACGATCACGCACGGGCACCATTCGACCAAAACGTTCCCAGCACCATCGATTGGCTCGCCATTCTTCCAAGCCAGACTTTAAACCTCGACTCACGTATCGACTTTTCGTCACCAAGGTAACACGAGCCGGGCCATCGAGTGCTTCGAGACCTCTCACCACAGCTAACAGCTCTAGCCTCTCGCTACATTCTGTCGGCTCGGTATCGGTGGCACAGAAACGACGATGCGTTTCGACGTTTTGAAGGACAAACCGCCAAGTCTGAATGGACCGGCTACTACGACTTGCCTCAGCGAAAAGCAAGTAATGGGGGCTACTAGAAGTCATCGTTTGCAAGCCAAACAGTACGGGAAACTGCTCAACTACCAATCGGGGGAGTTAGCGCCAAGCCTCGTCTGCTTGATGCAATCAGGGGGGAGTTTCAAACGACACACATCCATTGCGAGCCGAACAAGAGCAACCACTCTGTTCTACCGCCGGTTTCAAAACCCACTTCTGCACAAAAAATTCTGGCCGTAGGATGCCTGTTATAGAGTTCTGAAACCGACTCTAAATACCCTATCGGCAGACAAGGCGTATTTTCTCCAGATTATCATGGCGGTGTTTTAGTTCGAATAACCTGCACATGCCGAAACACCATCCGCGGTAACCAAGCGAAAACAACACAAACTGCGACTGTGTACAAAAAAATCTGCCCTGCTTTTGTACAGACAATCGACGGCCATCAAATTGGCGCTCAGGCTGTAACGATCGTAGGTGTTTTGCAATCTCTAGAACGAATTTCTCAGATGGTTTCCTGCTTCTCACCAAGATGCTCGCAATTGCTGACCTAACCTTTCCTAAGTTTCTAAAATAAATACGGAAAATAGTAGCTTCAGATCACCAACCAGATGACCTTATAAGTGAGCCGAAACCCAAACTTTATGTAATCGAAAAGGGGCAGACGATGCAATTTGGACTTTTTCTTGTAAAACAGGGCGCGATCACGCCTTCACAATTTATTGAAGCACTCGAATGCCAATTGGCTTCCCGCCCGCAGGTAGGTGCTCTTGCCATCGAACTAGGCAAGCTCACCGTCAAAGACGTTTTCAAAGTGCTACGTACGCAAGCAGACGAACCTAAGGAACTCTTTGGTGATCTGGCGTTAAAAGCGGGCATACTTACCGAAGACGACTTATCCAGCTTACTCTATCACCAATCCGTCCGTGTCCGGCCCATGGAAAGCATTGTTACCGACCTGGGCTTTGCTACCGTTGAGGTCATCGAAAATAGCCTAGCTAAATATCGGGCAGTGACTCATGCGCCGGAAGAATTGCAGCCCGCATCGGCGACTTAAGCAAACGTCGTCTCAACCAGTTAGCTCTGCTGCTTCCGCAATCAACTCTGGCAGTTGCACAAGCGACTTCAGGTCGTCAGCGACCCGGGGATGCACGAACAAACGTACCCGCTTGACGTAGTCGTCAAATTGTTCGCGTGCCAATGTTTTGACAACCGGCGAAATATCGCCCAGACGCCGATAGCAATCTTCTTTAGCGAAGTAGACGTCGATCTGGAACTCAACCTCCAACTTCATCGGCGGGGCATCAAATAGAATCTCGTGCGGAGCGATTACCCGCGACAAGGCGGTGCTCGCCACCCCCGCAAAATGCTCGGCGCAACGCACCAACCAGGGATAAGGCTTTCTTGCGAGCATTTGATAAAGATCGTTCTCTTGAAACAGGCTGTATTGCGCAACTCGTTTGTAAAGTCGACGCGTGGGACCAAAAAGCCCGTCTAGCAAGTCCCGAGCCCCCCCATCACCAGCCGCAGCAAGTAGCCCTTCGACCATTTGCTGCTCCGTTTGACGAAAGAGCAAATCGATATCAAGCGATTCATGCAACAATATAAACGCCCGTTGCAACATCGCGGTTGCCGATCGCACGGCATGGTGCCAATAAACCTCGCTGAACATCACATAGCGCGCAAACACCAGCATTTCAGCCGCAGTACGCCCCTTGTCTGAAATAGCGAGCCCGTCGCCTTTCTCGTTCAGACACAAGCTTTGAATGAGTCGGGCTTGGTCGAAATTGCGCCCATAAGGCACCCCAGCGTGCAGACTATCTCGCATCAGATAGTCCATCTTGTCGACATCAATCGGGCCCGACAGCAGGCTCTGCAACAACCGAGTCTTTCGATCCGTGGCTTTGTCTGAAAGCAGCTCCACAATCTCACGAGGTTGCAAGTCCCACTCTTCTCGCAAAACGTCGGCGACTTCGCCTTCCAGCAAAAAACTGTTTGCAAATAGCTCGTGACTGGGAACTTGCGGCAACGAAATATCTTCGATCGGATGGCAAAATGGCCAATGCCCCAAGTCATGCAACAATGCCGCAACCAAAAAACGCTCTGCATCGCGAGGCTCGATGAGGGCCCCAAACCGTGGATCGTCTGCTAAACGATCCAAAAACAGCAGCGCCATGCGATAGACGCCCAGCGAGTGCTCGAACCGCGTATGGTTCGCAGCCGGGTAAACCAACCCCACCAAGCCGAGCTGGCTAATGTTAGCCAGACGCCGGAACTCCACCGTATCGATCAATTGGCGCACACGAGCGGTTAACGGCACGTCCAGCTCGGGCGGAATCCGTATCAATCCACATCCGCTACGCAACGCAGCGACTTCTGGAATTTGGCGAAGCGAAGTCATAGGCAAATAAAGGAAGTTGAACTACTCGCAAAGGCCTAAGTCGCGAAAAAGTGATGGAAATAACGCAAAGTCGCAGAGGCGGCAGAGAAAAGGTGTGGGGAATAGCGATCGCAGCAAATATCGAAATACTGGCTGCCGGAAAGCCCTGGTCGACTCAACGACTCTGCTGTCTCGGCGTCTCTGCGTGATACCTTTTTAGTAACTATTTTTCTATCGGAAGCATTTTTTCGTTTCGCGGGTTTTTTGATCGATTCTTTCCTTTGCGCCTTAGCGCCTTTGCGAGAGGCCTATCCACCTTCAAAGACTTAATTCATACCGGGAAGAAATGGTAATTGCATCACAAAACGCAGCCCGACGGTGACCAACACATATAACGCATAGTGAAAGAACCCTGACGTTGGGTCGAGATCGAAACAGACAAACGCCGCCAAAGCCCCGACACCTAAAATGGGTGCCCCCATGCCGAGAATCTGCGCCACGTTCAAACCCGCCTCAAAATCAAAGAGTTGCACCCCAACATACATGTAGACTCCCCAAAGCAAGGCGTAGACCAATCCGCAACTCAGCGAACGAACGACAACGTCAGTCCCTTGGTAAACACCCAATTCGTCGTCACGCAAAAATGAGTAGCCTGCATACGAAATCAACGGGCCCAAAAGAATTGCTCCGCCAACCAGTACCCACCATCGTTGGGCGTCTTCGAGGTCGCTCTGGCCGATCAGCCAAGCAACGGCAATGCTCAAGAGTATCAGGCCAATAACAATCGCAAGGGCATTGGCGCTGAACTTTGCTTCCTTACGCTTAATCGGCTTGAGTACCGAACGACCCTTCGAGTCGACCGCTCCAGCCTCAAGCTCAGGGGCGTGAATCACTACCTCGTCCGACGCCTCGGGAATCTGAATCGCCCCTTTGCACTTGGGGCAGGCTCCTGATTTACCAGCATGCTGGTCGCCTACCTTAAACCGAGTGTGACACCCAGGGCATGTGACTTGTATGGGCATTTCTCTGTCGTTCCTAACACAATGCTATTTGCTCTCAAGCCTCGGTGCGGTCTCTCGCCCTGAAGCAAGTGACCTACACTCACCTCCCGCTACCACCCTTCACTCGTAGTTCAACAGGTCGTCCTCGTTGATGGGTGTAAAACCCTTTGCCGATAACGTTTCTAACGCAAATTGAATGTTATCGACCATCAAAGCCACCGCAGGGCGGCCATGTGGACGAGCCAGCAGCGGATAGACTTGCGATATATTGACCTCCGCCTGCAGCAGCGCGGTACATACCCGAAGCAGCGGTTGTGGGCTGTCGGGCAACTCGACACCGATCAGGTCAGACTCGACAATGGCCAACCCCGCACGTTCAAGCACCTCTCGCCCCTGTTCGGGGTCGCTCAACAAAAAACGCACGACAGCACACTCGGTAGAATCTGAAATCGTCAGTGCAACAATCCGTACGTTGCTCCCTTCAAATCGACGCACTACCTCCAGCAGCTGACCAACCCGATTCTCCAAAAAGACCGTAAATTGGCGAATCGAGGGATAATCGCGTCCCCGCAAGGTCGAAAAGTCCAGGCCTGCTCCTTCGCCAGTACTCATGATTCGCTCTCCATGAACTTCGAGTCGCTGCTAACGTCACTTAAACCGCTGCACAATATAGAGTTATTGAGCCTGAATTGCAACTAAACGAACTTCCTAGCAGGAGGACTGCAAAGTTGATATCGAACGATTGTGGGAGGCGCCTCCGACGCCGAAAGTGCACGATTCAGACGCTCGATCGGCGTCGGAGACGCCTCCCCACAACAACTTTGCAGCTCGCATGATGCCCAACAGTGCAGGCTTAGACTTCCTGTGACCGATGCACTACTATGCTATATCATCTTCCAAAGAACTCCCATTCAACCTACCGCTCGCTATGCAACACGAAATCGAAATTGAAGTCCGCTACTACGAAACAGACGGCCAGGCGGTTGTTCACCATACCAACTATTTCAAATACTTCGAACTGGCTCGAGTCAAAATGCTCCAGTCTGTGGGAGATGATTACGCAGAACTCGAGCGGCAAGGCATTCTTCTAGTGGTCCACAGCATTTCCTGTCGGTACCACCTGCCCGCCGTTTTCGGAGACACGCTGCGTATCGTGACCCGTATCGAGCGAGCGACCACCGCTCGACTCGACCACAGCTACCAGGTTTTTCGCGGCGATGTCTTGCTGGCCGAAGGCAATAGCACGTTGGCCTGTGTGAATACCGATGGCACGGTTCAACGTATGCCTGATAGCTTAATCGCCGAAGCAAAAAACTAACCGGCCACGATTTCTCGCAGCCGGCCTCGGCGAACCTCCAATGATTTTTCGATCTCTAGACTAGTGATGCCCGCCGTGATGACGATCCCAGTGGCCTGTCTCGTGGTATTCTACTCGGGCAGGGACATAGTCGTAGTGATTGCCATGCCGCACGTTGCGTGCAGGGACATAATCAAAATGGCTCGTGTCGTGCCAATCATAATGCGCGGGCGTGTGGTGGCTTACACGGTGTGATCTAACCCGGCTAAACCCATGTGGATTTCCGACATCCACGTGAAAAAGCGGGCCACCATAATGAAATCCAAAACCTCCAAAGCCGTGGGCTGCTTCTGCACTTTTTGTGTCGAAACCAACGAAAACCAACGCAGCAACCGCAGCCAAACTAAGTGTCATTTTCTTCATGATTAAGCTCCTTGTTCGTGTGACCGGGGCAACCGGGTCTTCGTTTCTGCCCCTCTGGAAGTAAGGAGTCGCAAGCAGCGTGCCAAACTTTGCACTTTCTACAATTACAGCTAGAAAAACTACATTCCCAGGCGTTTCTCGATCCCACTCAATGAGTTTCGTCGCTAATTCGATCACGAAGTTATCAGAATGATTACAGTAGAATCAGCCTGCTATTTTGTCACCGTCTCCATCAAAACGAAAAAAGACCTGACGTTAGCCTCCGATGCTAACGTCAGGCCCTGGGTCGACTGCTCGTCTCCGACGAACAATCTTCGGGATTTTTTTCGTCCGTGGGTTTGGCGAAATTAAGCGACCAAACGCATTGCGCCTTCGAATTCATGTACGCCGACAAGGAACTCCTCAAAAATGCGTACGTCCAAGGCCGAAGCGGTTGCCGCTTCGGGGTGGAACTGGGTTCCCAAGGCAAACCAATCGGGCTGCGTGCTCTCGATGGCCTCGACCACCCCGTCGGGACAACGCGCGGTGACCGCAAAACCTGGGGCCACTTCATCGACCGCCATGTGGTGCATGCTGTTCACACGCAACTCGCCGTCGCCGTAGACGCGTTCCATGAGCGACCCCGAGGCCAGCTCCAACGTATGCCGATGGGCGGGATCCAGCGGATCTTTGTGAGGCAATGCCGTCGGCAGGTCTTCGGGAATATGGAGCAGAAGATTTCCGCCCTGCGAAACATTCAGCAGCTGCATGCCTGCACCGATGCCGAAGACAGGCAACCGGCGCTCAGCCACTTTTCTTGCCATGCATCGGTCGAACGATTCGCGCCGAGCGTCCTGAGGTCGTACCGAGGGGTGGAGCATCCAACCATCGCGACGCGGATCAAGATCAGCTCCGCCAACAAACAGAACCCCGTCCAGCCGATCTAAAACCTGATCGACATCTTCTGCCGTCGTGTAAGGAGGCAGCAGTACGGGAAGGCCCCCCACCTCTAAAATTGCGTCGTAGTAGCCTGCCGCCACACACGAGTAAGCCGGCATATCTCCCTTGGCCGACCGAAAATCTGCATTCACCCCAATCAAAGGCTTGGTCATCGGTTTCACTCCCTTTCCGACGTGTAAAACACGCCGTCCATGATCCTAGCGGAGTATTTTCAGCGGTGACGATAGAGAACAACGGCCGACAGACTGTTTTCTTGCCGAGCATGGGTGCCCAGCCAAGATCAATCAACCAAAAGCAGGCGGAAACGCGAGTGACCGAAAAAAACGGCAACTAGCAAAGCCACAAATCGGGCACCTTCCCTGGCACCTGCTGGTGTTAATGATACGAGGCGAGAACCGACACTTTCCCCTCAGCCCTGTTCCTAGGGCGCCACGCGGCTAGCGGGGCTCAGTCGGATTGATGTCCCTATCGTTTTTAGCCTCAAATACTCCTAGTTGCTGTTGGCCGTGTCACGCGGCCGGAGTGAGATGCAAGTCGGAAGAGGAAACTATCCGATCCACCAATATCGTCAAGTAGATGGCACATCTTGGGCTCCGAAGAAGTCGCTAGCACAACATGCCGACTGCAGCCGTTTTCTACACAAAGCCTATTCGATCAACGGGCGAGTAATTCTTGGGTAATCTCGTACCCGATGGTAAAGATTGCCGCATCGATAAGCAGATGGCTGAGCCACGGCCCCAGCAACGAACCGCTCCGCTCATAAAGCCACGCCCAAGCGATCCCACCGATCGCAATCGCCAGCGAAAATAGCCAGGTGGCCAACGAAGTGGGGCCGAAATACTTGCTCAAGACAATGACATGATGGGCCATAAAACCTAGCCCCGAAATGATCAGCGCTGGCCACAATCGCATGAGCGTTTTCAACTGACCAAACAAAAACCAACGAAAGTAGTACTCCTCTAACAGCGAGTGAATCAGGCTGTAAAATATGCCCAGCATAATGAAACTTCCTCGGCTGATCCCCAGCCCAGAAACCTTTTGGCGAGCCGCTTCGGCGGCATGGGCGTACAGGTCAGTCGACTTCAACCAGCCGTGATAAAGCGCAAACATAGCCGTGGCGATCGCCAACCCAAAAACAAGCCCCTCGCCAATACCACGCGCTGTCCAAGGCCAAATCTTTGGCCGGCGTTTGCACACCAAGCAAACCCAAACTAACGGGAAACCGAATTGGACGATCTTGCCCAAGGCGTAAGAACCCTGTTGGACGGCCGGCGCAAACCGCTCTGCCCAAACGAAATAAAGCAGCGTGACCAAGGTGGGTAGCACGAGGGCAAATAGGACCGCTAGCCAGTCGCCGATTTTTCGTGGATGGATGGGTTGCATTGTGGTCTGATACATGGCTGTCGTTATTTCTGTGGGAGGCGTCTCCGACGGCGAAAGTCGCTAGTTCTGAAACGATCGGCGTCGGAGTTTCTCGTAGGGTGGGTAGTTCTGCTGGCGAGTGGGCGGTCGGCATTCGATTAAATTTACCCGCCAGCAGGTTTACCCACCTTTTTTGCAGCGGGAAAAAAGATTACCACAGAGTGCCTGAAAAAAAGTTTCCCTCTGTGTTCCCTGTGTCCTCTGTGGTTAAATGACTTGGTATTATTTTTGGTAGTTACGATACCCTGACCGTTCTGGGGTATAGGTTCCTAGAAAAGAAACTTTGATGCAATATCGCCGTGTCTGTCTCGAATCGCTGGGTTATACGCTCCCCGAGCAAATCGTCACGACCGACGAATTAGAACATCGGCTTGCCCCAGTCTACGAACGGCTGCAGTTGCCCCACGGTCGCTTGGAGCTGATGTCCGGAATCCGCGAACGTCGGTTTTTCCCCGCGGGTACGGCTCCGAGTCGCATCGACATCGAAAGTGGCGAAAAAGCCATCCAAGCAAGCGGCATCGACCGCGAGCACATTGGGGCGTTGATTCACGGCTCGGTCTGCCGCGATTTCCTTGAACCGGCAACTGCCTGCAGTGTTCACCACGGACTTCGCCTGCCGGCAGACTGCATGATTTACGACGTCTCGAATGCGTGCCTAGGTATTCTCACCGGCATGTTACAGATTGCCAATATGATTGAACTTGGGCAAATTCGTGCCGGGCTGGTCGTCGGTACCGAATGTGGCAGGCAACTGGTCGAAAATACGATCAAGCAACTGAACGAAGATCAAAGCCTAAACAGGCAAGACATTAAACACTTTGTCGCGTCGCTTACCATCGGTTCTAGCAGCGTTGCCATGCTGCTTTGCGACGAAGAGCTAAGCCACACCAAAAATCATCTCACGGCGGCAAGTGTTCTCGCACACACCGATCAGCATCACCTTTGCCGTAGCGAAGGCCTCGAAAATTTCATGCGGACCGATAGCGAGCAACTACTCAACGAAGGCGTCGCGACAGGCGTTGCCACGTTTGGCCGTTTTCTCGATGCAACCCATTGGCGGCAAGACGAAATTGATAAGACCATTTGCCACCAGGTAGGCGTCGCGCACCGTAAGCTGCTCTTCGAATCGTTAGACCTCGATACCGACAAAGACTTTTCCACCTACGAAACGCTCGGCAACACCGGTGCTGCCGCGTTGCCGCTTACTCTGGCACTGGCCTCAAAGGCTGGTCACTTACAGGCAAACGATCGAGTCGCGCTGCTCGGAATCGGCTCAGGAATCAATTGCCAAATGATTGGCATCGACTGGCAAGAATGCGGGGTCCTTGGCCAGCTTCCAGCCGATGCGCAGGCAACGACTCTCTGATGCTTCGCTGTACTCGGTTTTATTGTGCATCTTAGAAAAACGCAAAGAAAACAATCGTCCCTAGCACAAGAACGCCGACGCCTATCCCTACAAAGAGCCAAGGCGACGGGCCAGAACTTGGCGAAACATACCCAGGTGGCTGTAAGGGATTGATCTCCCCTGGCTGGGTAAGAAACCGAGCCCCCACCGCTTCTTCCTCTTCGCGTTTTTCAATTGCTTCTTCAATCAACGATCGACGAGGGCCCTCGTCGACGGGCTCGGCGTTATTAGATGGTGGGCCCTCTCCGTTGTCTGAATCCGAAGTGTCGAATGTTTCTTCTTCAGGTTCGGCCTCTTCTTCAAGCGGAGCCAACTCCATCTCTTTTTCGTCGTCTTCAAGAGCAGCGCCACTTTTTTTCGCCTCCGAAACATTCAACGAACTGCCACGCTGAAGCGAGCTACCCGAGCCACTCTCTGACCGGCCGATGGATGCCGCAAATCGCCGGAACACATCGCTCCCCACACCAGAACCCGATTCCGAATGTTTAGCACTGTCGCCCACCTCTTGCCCGCGGTCGGCTAGCCACTCGGTCAAACGCTCGGCCACATCGCCCGCAGTCTGGTAGCGCTCGTCAGGCTTTTTTCTCATCATGCGTTCGCAGATGGACAACAACATCGGCGGAGCTTCGGGACGCTCGTTCAAGATACTGGGCGGCGTTTCGACTTGGTGCTTCAGCAATCGCTCAGAAATAGACCCCTCAGGAAACGGTGGGTGTCCAGTCAAAAGATAATAGAGCGTACAACCTAGACTGTAGATATCAGCACGCTGGTCTGCTTGGTGACTGTTCAAGGCCTGCTCAGGCGCAAGATAGTCGGCGGTCCCCAAAACGTTTTCGTTGTTATCCATTGTCAACGAAGCTTCGTCGCCCACCAAACGGGCTAGGCCCATGTCGAGCAGTTTGACGACACCATTCTTATCGAGCAGGCAGTTGGCAGGTTTAATGTCGCGGTGAATCAGCCCCATCTCGTGGGCATGGTCGAGCCCCATGGCGACCTGGACGATGTAATCGGCTGCCGTGTTGTAATCGAGTCGTCCTTTTTCTTTGACAAGCAGATGAAGATCCTGTCCTTCGACATACTCCATCACCAGATAATGGGTTCTCCCCTCGTTATCGATATCGAATGCTCGCACAATGTGCGGATCGTCAAGCTTTGCTGCTGCGCGGGCTTCGATGCGAAATCGCTCAAGATAGGTCGAGTCGTCGACTCGGTTTTGTGGCAACACTTTGACCGCGACCTTGCGGTTCATCAGCATGTGCTCGGCCAGATAGACCGTGCTCATGCCACCCTTGCCTAGCTGCCGAAGAAATTTGTACTTTCCCAGGATAAAGCCACGATGCTTGCCAGCAAGCAGCTTTTCGGTTTGCCAAGTGGTCAGCAATTCTGCTTCGACCATTGCCTCGGCGATCGCCTCTTGACGCTCGGGCAACTCCCCATGCTGCGCGCGGAACTCCTTCAGGAACTTTTCGAGTTGATCGCTTCCGACCAACTGGCTCCTTTTGACAAGATCCAGGAAGCTTCTGGCCACTGTTTTTGACATGCAGAAAAAGGGAATGTTCGTTTGACAAGCAGTATCTAGGACAAGCGCCCACAGAACCAATATCTGCGGCTACTGAGGCTTTGCCGTACCAAAACATAGGCCACCGAAACGACGGGCTTAAAGAGAAGCTCTTCTTGTCGGGCCATGGAGTCTCACCGGCCACCGCAAATCCACTCGAAAAGCCGTCCGTAACCTATGGAAATCGCGTCTCCACCTCCCCTCCAGGATATCATCCGAGCCGTCATCCTACCAGAATCGAGAAGTGATAAATGCGGAAATGTCCTAGACATGCCGCATGAAACGACTATCTGGGTGGTAGGGCTCGTTTTGGGACATTCGGCAAACTAGTCCGAGGTTTCTCCCCCTTGATCGCCCCGCAAAAACCCCTCAACCAGCCGTTGATCGAAGTAATTCACTTCCATTCCACCATCTACCACCACGCGCTGGGCATTGATGCCACTTGATCGAGGACTTAACAGAAACGCCACCGCGGAGGCGACCTCGTCGGTTTGGATCGCACGACCGCGTAAAGTCGCGCACTCGGCATAGAGATAAGAATCGACGTATCCGGGAATCCCGGCTGAGGCCGAGGTCTTGAGCAGGCCAGGAGCCACCGCATTAAATCGAACTTGCGAAAATCGGCTGAACGATTTTGCCAAAAAAGCCAGGCTGGAATCCAAGGCTGCCTTGATCGGCGCCATGAATCCGTAATTCTCGCTCGCCATCCGCGTGGTGGAAATCGAAATCGTGACCACCGATGCGTCCTGCGCGAGCAAGGGTTTCAACACACGGGCAATCGCGACCAACGAAAAACACGAAATATCGAATGCGCGTAACATCTGAGCCCGGTCGGTTTCGTGAAACGGTTTTGGGCCTTCGGAATAGTCGCCAAACGCAATCGAATGAACGACTCCTTGAAACTGGTCGTACTGCTCAGCAAGTTCACCTGCTAGGCGATCAATCTGATCTTGGTGCTCAACATCACACACAAAAACAGCGGCATCACCAAGCAACTTGGCTACCGACTGCCGACGCTCCTCACTGCGTACCACATACACCACTTCGATGCCCGCCTCAGTCAACACCTGCCCGATGTGATAGGCCACGCTTTTGCGATTGGCCACGCCAAACACAAGAACACGCCGTCCTTCGAGTTGCAAAAAATCGGTAACCATTACAACCCCTCGGGCTTGGTCATTGTGCAGGCAAAATCAAAACGGGTTGCGACCTTGCCATCGACCGTGACTCGAGCTTTCAGAAAGAACGCCGTGGCGAGCTGTTCCGTCAACTCGACTTCCAGCTCGATGGTGTCTCCCGGTCGCACCATTTTTTTGAACTGCACGTTGTTCGCTCGCGTCGCCACCGGCACACTATCTTCGTTGGCCTCAATGCGGCTGGAGAGCAACACCGCACCCGCCTGCATCGCTGCTTCGCACAAAAGCACGCCCGGCGTGATCGGAAAGTTTGGATAATGCCCGGCATACCAAAACTCGTCGCCGGTGAACGTCTTCCGGCAAACTATACGATCGTCCGATTGCTCGACAATTTCGTCGATCAGCAAAAAAGGTTCGCGATGGGGTATCGCCGCTTTGATTTTTTCTAAGGTCATCTCTCTTGGCTCTTCAGGCAGTTTCGCGGCCATCATCAGCAAATTTTCTCGTCAACATCAGAGTCTCGAAGGGACGTAATAGGGCAGCCCAGACCCCTTAAAGAACAGCGAGCATACCAGTTTATGTCGGTCTCGATTACCACCTAGATTCCGACCCAGGTCTGTTGGGTGGTCGCCTGCGAAAAAGCTCTGTAGACGCACCTTTGAAACCTTCATAACGGACATCCTCGTCCAAAAAACACCGTCCGGCAAGCCAGCTTTACGCACGGTTCATCGAACCAATTCCACCACAGAGCCTGACTATTTCGGCGAAAAAAACGCATCACGGACTATATTGGACAAAAGCATCCTCTTTCCGCCTCACCCTAATTGGTTAATCTCCACTTCTTACTTTTCCCGTATTTTTCAAAAACAATAGAAGATTTTCGACCCAATCGTTTCCTCTGCAAGTGGAATCCAGTTAGAATCGGAGGGAGTGGTTCGACACTGCTAACTGTTTTTTTGTTTATATTCAAGTAGGTTTGGGGGAAGCTAATGAGTTCGTCTAGTATCAGGACACCGCTATTCGTTGTTGGATTCATTTCATTCTTATTGGTGCTTTCTACCGCTACGGCATTTGCCGGCACGATTTTTCCGGGCACTTACCGCTTGCTCGACCACGGCGATGGCGCTTTGGGGCCTGACTATGGCCTCCGCGTCGACTCTATCAATGAGCTCTTTAGCGTCGAGTTGGGGAGCGTTCAAACTCTTCTCACTTGGAACGGCGGTGCTACCGCTACGATCTCGGGCACGTTACACAACAACGTAACGACCGACATTTGGCAAGTCAGTTATGTTATGACTGGAGTCGTGGCCGCCGCAAGCAATCTAGGATTTACAGCCACAGCCGGTACAGGAACGTTGACCGACCCTCTGTTGAATGTGACAGCGATCACTGGTGAACAGGATGGCTCGGGCTTGGTATTCAGGTTCTTGGCCGATGGCCATCGCATTGCTGGCGATTCTGACTCCGCTGTGGGTCGCGGCTGGTTGCTGCCGCCCAATTCCACCGACGACTGGCTCGTACGGGCGGAACTCATCCCAGAACCAACCTCGGCGCTGCTCCTAAGCCTCGCACTGGCAAGCCTCTCGTTCTATCGAAGAAACTCAACTACCACCCGCTAAAGCAGGTGGGTTTGAAAGTTTCGTGAGCTTCGGACTAAAGTCGTTCACGCACGATTTGGTAATCTTGACATTAGCCGATGGGCACTAGCCCCGGTTCTTTTGCCGGGAACCGGCAGGAACCGGGGCTAGTGCCCATCGGCTAATAGTGCCTATTGACTCCTACGCCGCCAATGAACCGAGGGCAACCAGCGGAAACCCGGGTTTAGCGGGCAAAATGCTAGCGCCGGGGTTCATTCGCCGCGCATCTCTCAACAAAAGATCGGTGCTTGCATACAAAAGTTGCGCACTTAAAAAATCCTAAAGGCAAGGGTTTTAGACCCTTCGCTAGAACAATAAAGCTGGGGAACCCAGGTTGCTTGCAGCCTTGCTTCGCGAGGCGGCAAGAGGTATTCGGTGTCGCGAAGCCCAACCAAAAAAACTCCGCGCTCTCTGCGCCCTCCGCGGTAAATCTACCCGGCTAAAAATATCGAGAGAATTCAACCCACCATCCCACGCCAATAGCTGTACCCTCGTTTTCCATAATAATAACTGGCGGGGCGGGGCGACCGATGATGCTCTCCTGACCAGACAAACCATGTCATGTACCTATCTTTTTGAAAGGAAAACGATCTCATGAAGAAAAATTTGATGAAATGTCTCCTTGCCGGAGCCGTGTGTTGGGGGTTGGCATCCACAGAATGTTTTGCCTGTACAATCCCGCTGCCTGAGCCTGAGTCTTTATCGAACGAGTATGGACTCGAAGTGGAATACGAAGGTTACGACAGTGTTGATGACGTAGTGAAGTACAAAGTGGAATTAGAGGTTGAGGTGCATACAATAACTTCGCTCGCTCAGTGTCAGTGTGCACTCAATTTGGGGTCGACGGCAGCTTTGGCACCTACATCATTCGACGTGAATGGCGCGATTGTCGGCCTCCGTAGTGATGACGGGGATGTAGACTTAATCCCGTTCGAAGGTTTTGAACGCGATAGCGCCGTTGAAAGTGATGTGGCCAACCTAGCGGCATTCAATGCTGGTGCAACGCCTTTCGGATTCAGTCTGGATGTGTCACCGTTTACGCTTCCAGCGATCGCACCTGGTCAGATTGTCGCGCTCATATTCGAGTTCGAACTAAGTCCGGATGATTTCGACGAAGTGAACGGAAGCACCATCCAATTTGCGGCAGGATCCGCCGATCCGGGGCATGCGCTTAGCCTTTTTCAAGGATATCAAACGACCCTGGCTTTGCCGTCGTTCGGAACTATCAATCGGGTTCCCGAGCCAAGCACGTTTATTGCTGGGCTTCTCGGAATGGTTGCAGTGGCAACAAGAAGGGGTCGAACTTTGGCAAGAAGCTGCGTCAGTAAGTAACGTTAGACAACTTAGTGTTGGTTACAGGCCGATCGACGTATATTCCGGTCGTTCGACCATACGTAACAAACCCCGACTGGTAAAACCACATTTCGGCGAGTGCCTTTTAGGTGCTCGCCGAAATGCATTTGCGAAAAAGAACACTGACAAACTCTGCCGACTCTGCGAGAATCTACCCGGCCAAAAGTACCGATAGAATTCCACCCACCATTCCACGACAATAGCCGTACCTCAGTTCTTTGAAAATTAAAACGCGAAGCCCCGTTGGGTGCCACTGCCTGGCTAGCCCAGCAGTGCGATACGAGTACCAGGGTTCCACTGCTGGATGAGCCAGACAGTGGCACCCACCCCGAATAAAAATAAGCGTGTATCAGCGCAAATCAGCGGTTTACTTTTTTCACAATAAAGTCACCCACATCGGACAAAACAGGACAAAACCCCACCGACTTTTGTCCAAGCCAAATCTCGCAAAGCCTAGCATTGAAACGTTTAAGAAAATATCAGCGGACAAAACTGCTGAATATTGTCCACCAAACACCCAAACAGCCCTATACGTGCCAAAATTCAGCCCCGCAAAAATAGGAAACCTCGACAAAAATAGTCTTAACCAACTCAAACACCCAACAGTTTTGTCCATTTTGTCCACCAATCCCCAGACAAAACTCCCCTCACCCCCGACCCCTGGCCCCCGACCCCTCCCCCCCCCATAATTCTTTTCATGACCCTACTGATTAAAAACGGCCGCATCATCACGGCCAGCGATGACTATGTCGCCGACATCCTTTGCGAAGCAGAAGTCGTCACCCGAATTGGCCCCCATCTCGACGCCCCAGCAGACGCCCAGGTGATTGATGCTGCCGGAAAATACGTCTTCCCCGGCTTCATCGATCCGCACGTTCATATTTATTTACCCTTCATGGGCACCTATGCCAAGGACACTTACGAGACAGCCAGCCGTGCCGCATTAGTGGATGGCACCACCACGCTGCTAGAAATGTGTTGCCCGACCCGCTCGGAAGAACCTCTGGCGGCCTTCGAGCTTTGGAAATCGAAGGCCGCAAAATCGGCTTGTGACTATTCCTTTCACATGGGCGTCTCCCGTTTCGACGCGGAGTGCGAAGCCCAACTACGCGAGATCGTCAATCAAGGCATCGCTTCGTTCAAAGTTTTCTTGGCCTACAAGGGCGCTTTGGGAGTCACCGACGAAGAGCTTTTCAAAACGCTGTCGCTCGCAAAAGAACTGGGGGTGATTGTCACCGCCCACTGCGAAAACGAAAACCTTATCGATGCTTTGCAAAAACAATTATTAGCCGAAGGAAAAACGGGCCCCGAATGGCACGAGCCTTCTCGACCCACCCAGGTCGAAGCCGAAGGCGTCCACCACCTCATGACCTTTGCCGAACTAACCGGCGCCCATGTCTATTGCGTTCATACCTCTTGCCGACAAGCTTTAGAAAAGGTTCAAGCAGCCCGGCTACGTGGTGTACGGGCATGGGTCGAAACAGTGATTCCGTATCTCACGTTGGATAAAACCTATGCCGAACGACCAAATTTTGAAGGCGCGAAATACGTGATGTCGCCGCCGCTACGTGATGCAGTCGAACAGCCAACGCTTTGGGCAGCTCTTCGCTCAAGGTTGATTAGCACCGTCGCAACCGACCACGCACCGTTTGATTTTGCTGGTCAGAAAGAGATGGGCAGAGACGACTTTACCAAAATTCCCAACGGGATTCCCTCCGTCGAAAACCGCATTCAGCTTCTCTATACACACGGAGTTTGCCGTGGGCACCTCGACCTGAACACGTTTGTCGACGCTGCCAGCACCCAAGCCGCAAAGCTATTTGGCCTCTATCCGCGCAAGGGAACGGTACAGGTTGGTAGCGATGCCGACCTAGTCGTGTATGACCCCGACTATCGAGGGAAAATTTCCGCCCAAACGCAACTCATGGATATCGACTACAGCGCGTTTGAAGGTTGGGAGATCGAAGGCCAAGCGAGTGTAGTGACCGTACGCGGAAAGATCCAGGCTCGCGAAGGTCAGTTCGTAGGCGAACTTGGCCATGGCCAAATGCTCACCCGCGAGCCAACCCATTTTAATTAGAGACGAGTCGAACTTAGCCGCGGGCCAAGGCGTCGCTTTGCTTGACAAATTCGTTGCCACGCCATTGGTCGTCGGCGCCGACGGTTTCTTCTTTCACTTTAGACTTCGCCGTTTGGGCTTCGGCTTGACGCTTTACCAAATCAGAGTGGGAGGTGAAATACTGCAGACTGTGGCCTTTAAAATCATCGAGCGTTTCGAAATCGTGCTTTTCCATGAACGCCAGCAGGTCGGCCTTCATCGACCGTACCATGCCGTAGCCATACTTCATCACGCCCGTACAAACCTGAACCGTGTCGGCCCCCAACAACAAAAACTGGGCCGCATCGCTACCCGTTTCAATTCCACCGATCCCACTAAGAGTTCGCCCGGAAAATTCATCGCGAATCACCTGAGCAATTTCCATCGTCATTCGCAAAGCGATGGGCAAAATCGCTTGACTAGAATAACCTCCCACAGTGGAGTAACCCTCGACCGTAGGTTCCGGCCGCAGCGTGTCGAGGTCCACCCCCAAGACACCGCGAATGGTATTGATCGCGCTGATCCCCTGGCAACCTGCCTGCAAGGCGGCGCGTGCAGGATCCTCGATATGCGTAACGTTCGGAGTCATCTTGGCCCAAACCGGAACGGTCGCCGCTTGCTGAACCCAACCGGCCACCTCCTCCAAAAGCTCGGGGTCTTCGCCCATTGCCGAACCCATTTTGCGTTCCGGCAAACCGTGGGGACACGAGAAGTTCAACTCCAACGCATCGACCCCCAATTCCTGGCAACGCTCGACAATCTCGAACCAAGCGTCTTTGTTGTATTCTTCCATGATCGAAGCGATAAGGATGCGGTCGGGATATTTATCCTTCACCGCTTTGAGTTCCTCCGCCCAAACATCAAAGCTACGATCAGAAATCAGCTCGATATTTTCCCAGCCGATAATCTCCTGGGAATCACGTGCTCGCAGGCGGGCATAGCGTGGCTGGACGTTGACCACCTTCGAAGCATCCAGGCTCAGCGTCTTGCAGACAACGGCCCCCCAGCCTTCGTCAAAGGCTTTGCCAATGACATTGCCATTGGTTCCGGGTGGGCCCGAAGCAATCACAAACGGATTGGGGAGCTTGAGCCCGTCGACAGTCGTTTCTAGGGTGGGCATAGGCTGACCTACAATTCTACTGTCTTGTCATAGGTTTCAGGACGTCGGTCGCGAAAGAACTGCCATGTGTTACGAACCTCACGAATCAAATCTAAATCGAGATCGGCAATGACGATTTCATCCTGATCTCGAGAGGCTTGGACCATGATCTGTCCCCGGGGATCGCAAAAATAGCTCTGGCCATAAAACTCGCCGATTCGCCAAGGTTCTTCAACCCCGGGACGATTGACCGCACCGACGAAGTATTGATTGGCAACCGCGTGAGCAGGCTGTTCTAACGTCCACAAATACTCACTCAACCCAGCAACCGTTGCCGAAGGATTGAAAACGATTTCTGCACCGTTAAGCCCCAGGCAACGGGCCCCTTCGGGGAAATGACGATCGTAACAGAGATAGACACCGATTTTCCCCACCTGGGTATCAAAAACAGGATATCCCAAGTTGCCGGGGCGAAAATAAAATTTCTCCCAGAATCCCGGCTCGCAATGCGGGAGATGCATTTTTCGGTATTTGCCCAAATAGCTCCCGTCAGCATCGATCACCGCTGCGGTGTTGTAATAGACGCCCGGCAAATCCTCTTCGTAGACAGGAACGACAAGCACCATCTGATACCGCTTGGCTAGCTCCTGCATCAGCTTGATCGTAGGCCCATCCGGCACCGACTCGGTAAGGTCATACCACTTGGCATTCTGCTCGGCACAAAAATAGGGGCCGTAAAATAGCTCCTGTAGACAGGCAATTTGGGCCCCCTGCTCTGCAGCCTGGGCGAGCAAACCCACATTTTTATCGATCATCGCCTGCTTGATTTTTTGCAGAGGCGAGGTGGCGGGCTCGCACAAGCTAGATTGAATTAATGCACCGCGAACAATTCTCGACATGGTGCAACTCCTATCAAGACACCCGAAAGGGCGCGTAAATAACTAGCTAGCAGAACTTATCCTGCTACCAAACCCTTCATCATACCCCTTTGCGATCTGACCGTATATCGTCACAAGAAGCTTCGAATCTGCTCACAGAACCGGTCTTCAAACTCGCCGCGACCCAATCCAGGCTGTGTGAGGTTTAATCTCCAAATATTTCCCACAAGACCTATTGCGTCAGCTTTAGAAATCTGGAGAATGGACGTTATTGTAATTGAGTCTCGTTAGCAAATATTTGCCGTCTGTGTGTAAGAGCACTGCTCAGAACCTGAATTTGGCATGAAAAACCTTAAAAAAACAGTGCTGCGAGCAAGTTTCCGGTGCTCGCCACATGGTTTCACCTTGGTAGAGTTACTGGTTGTGATTGCAATCATCGGCGTCCTGGTCGCATTGCTGCTCCCTGCTATTCAAGCAGCTCGCGAAGCGGCGCGGCGATTGACCTGCACAAACAAAATCAGACAAGTTGCTCTGGCAATGCATAATTATGAGACTAACCAAAGAAAGTTTCCTCCGCTTATAGCAATAGGCAAAGAGCAGTATCGCTGGTCAGCCCAGGCAAGAATTTTGCCCTATCTGGAGCAGGCAGGCATCGCTTCTGAAATTGACTTTGGTCGTGATTACCACGATGTTTTTATTAACGGCAAACTTTTGAAATCGCTACGAATCGATGCCTACATTTGTCCTGATGAATTTCGAGACGAGCAACGAGTGGACAATGCTGGCGTGCCGGAAAACTACTTACTGAACTATGCAGTCAACTGCGGAATATGGAAAGTTTATGACGCAAGCGACCGATCAGGTGGTTCAGGCGCATTCTACCCGAACTCTGGACTTGGCGGTCGCAGCTTTACTGATGGCCTTTCGAATACCCTTATGCTGGCAGAGGTGAAAGGGTGGCAGCCCTATTGGCGCGACACGAACAATGCGACGTCAACCGTGGTCAACGAGCCAGACAACCTCTGTGGAATTGCAACTTCTGGTGACAGGGCGAGGGAAACCGCACATACCGAGTGGATCGATGGACGAGTTCATCAATCCGGCTTCACAGCAACGTTTCTTCCCAACACCATCGTCAATTGCGATGGGGCCGACATCGACTGGAATAATCATCGCGTGAAGGGCTGGGATCCTGCGAATCCAAATGCTCCCATACCATCATCGGGCGTCACCTACGCGGCCGTGACTTCACGCAGCTATCACAGTGGCAATCTAGTCAATGTTGCCAAAATGGATGGTTCGGTCGAATCGGTGACCGGAGATATTGACCTGCTCATCTGGCGCGCGATGGCAACCCGAAATGGCGAAGAGACGATCACATCAAATTAGCACGGCCGCTCTCTGCAATACGACTCGCATCACTCGAACCGTAGCAGTGCGTATTTCTTTTTGCCACTGCGAAGCACTAGCACGGTTTCGCTCGCTAGATGCTCGGCGGTCAACTGTGTAGCAATGCCTTCGACGCGACGGTTATTCACGTAGGCCCCCCCCTGCTCTACCGTGCGTCGGGCCTCACCTTTACTTTTCGATAAACCGGCTTCTACCAAGGCATCTACGATTGCAAGGCCCCCGTCAGTGAGCCGGGTCTTTGCCAACTGTTTGCTAGGTACGTCGGCAAAAATCTGGCGAAGCTGAGAATCGTCGAGGTCACTGATCTCTGCGCCGAAGAAAATCTCAGTGGCTTTCTGCGCCACCGACAGACCTTCGTCACCGTGAACTAGACGAGTGATTTCCTCGGCCAACCGACGTTGGCTTTCGCGTTTGCCTGCCTCATTTTCTCGAGCAACTTCGAGGGCTTCGATTTCACCTTGGTTCAACTCGGTAAGCATCCGCAGACAGTTGCCCACGTCGGCATCTTCGACGTTGATCCAATACTGATAGAACTGATAGGGGCTCGTTCGCTCGGCGGCTAGCCAAACGGTGCCTGACTCGGTTTTCCCCATTTTGGTGCCGTCCGACTTGGTCAGCAACGGCCAAGTGAGCCCGCGTAGTTGAACGCTGTTCATTCGACGGGCAAGATCGATACCTGCAGTGATATTGCCCCACTGATCGCTGCCCCCAGCTTGCAGTTCGCAGGCAAACTTCTCATTCAGATGAACAAAGTCGTACGCTTGCAGAAGCATATAGCTGAACTCGGTATAGCTCATGCCCCCGCTTTGCCCTTCGTCTGAGCGTCCTAAGCGGCTTTTCACCGAATCCTTGGCCAACATCACATTAACAGGAAAATTTTTGCCGACGTCTCGGAGAAATTCCAGATAGCTCCATTGGCCAGTCCAGTCGAAATTATTGACTAACTCTGCCGAACAACTTCCGCAGTCAAAATCTAAAAACTTTCGCATCTGCTCGCCAAGACCGGCGACATTTTGGGCAAGAGCCTCTTTCGAGAGCAGATTCCGCTCGTCGCTCTTGCCGCTGGGATCGCCAATCATGCCGGTGGCTCCACCCACCACAGCAATCGGCTTGTGCCCGGCTTGTTGAAACCGTCGAAGCACCACCAGCCCCAACAGGCTCCCCACATGAAGACTATCGGCCGTTGGGTCGAAGCCAGCGTAGACGGTGCGCGGTCGTTCTTGCAACCATTGGTCCATGCCCTCATCGTCGGTTGTTTGATGAATGAGGCCGCGCAGGCGGAGATCGGAAAGTAGGGACATAGGGTAGTAGAGTGGGGGTTGGAGAATGACTAGCGATGCCGTTTCGGCCTTCGGTCACACATCATAAGTCCGAATCTTGAATTCCGAAATCCGAAATCTCTTTATCGCCAAAGATCGTTATCGGCAAATGGATTCCCCAACCCACCAGTTTTGGGCCTAGGCAGCACCTTAAGCACCTGCTCGGCCAGCCGCAGGTCAGATCGTGTGGTGAGTTTCAGGTTGAGTGGCGAGCCTTCGACCACGGCCACCTGGTGGCCAAGCTGCTCAACTAACGCGGCATCGTCGGTGGCAGCGTTGCTGCCGCGGGCGGCGTAAGCTTTGACAAGCAGTTCACGACGGAATACCTGCGGCGTCTGGGCCTGCCAGAGCCCCTCGCGGCTGACCGTCTCGATAATGGTTTTTTCGTTGCTGACACACTTGAGAGTAGCCACCTCAGGGATCGCTAAAATGGCGGCACCGCTTTTCTCTGCCTCTTCGAACACGGCATCGATCCAGAGGTCGGCCAAGCAAGGCCGGGCTGCATCGTGTACGGCCACGAAATCGATATCGTCTTTGACCAGTGCCAATGCGTTCTGTATGGAGTCAGCTCGCTCTGCACCGCCGCTGCATATCTCTAGGTCAAGTATCGCGATGTTTGCCCCAAACTTACGATTGAACTCTTCGCGATCAGCGTCGTCTATCACGACAATCAACTGTTTCACGTCTTTACGAGCCAAAAATCGTTCTGCTGAGTGCAGCCAGACGGCTTGACCGGCCAATGGCGCAAAGGGCTTCTTGTAATTCTTATCGCGAAAGCGTTGGCTCGCACCAGCAGCAGGCAGTATTACTGCAAAAGATGACATTTCAGTACTAAACTCAACGCAAGAAAAGGGGCTTCCGGCCAGGATGGCCGGGCTATGTGGTCTCGTCTCCTTCGATGTACTCTATGGTGTCAGCATAGCAGACCTCGGCTAGCCGCAAAGTGGCTCGAGGCGGCAAGCCCTTGTGAGATATTCACCTATTGCCCCTCTCTTGTCTGCCTGGACGCCTTCTGGCCTGTCGGTTGTAGGGTTTGTATTGTAACTACCTACCCCCCCTGCCGTTTATTTTGTGGTGCTTCGTCGAAACGGTTGCGACGCGTATCCAGAAAGTGCATCCAGTAGCGGTTCTACGTGCGAAACCTCACCGGTAATACCTTTTCTGCACGTCTACTCACAACGATCGTAGCAATCAGTAAATCGTGCAGGATGATAGCGTGCAATTCCCTGAGCAACTGGCTTTTCGTACGGTAGGTCGATGATTATTGCACAGGGATCGGACAATACAGCAAGCCTGTACGGATTGGGCTTGCAACAACGGCTGCGGACAAGCCATCAATCACCAATGCCCACGGAGGTGGCACTATGAGCATCATGCTCCGCCTGACCCCAGCACTCGCCCTGACGTGCTTCTTTTTCACTGCTTCTGCCTTTGCCCAGCAGATACGCCAGCCCGCCTCGATGCTCCCGATAGAGAGTCTCGAGCCTCAACCCCAGCAAGAGATTGTCGCTCCTCAGAGTGATACGGTGCCACAATGGTTGCTGCGAGCTACAGAATCCCCTGCAAGAAAATCGAACAAGTCCGATCGGGGCGATCTACAAAAGGCGCTCCAGACAGCACTTCCGCTCGTTGAAACTGAGAACTTCGCCGTATTGGGCCAGCTTTTGCCAAGCTATCCTCAGCGTCAAGAAGTCACTCCTTCGACGATCGCCCCCTCCGAGGACTCGGAGGAAGGCTCCAAGATACGGTTCCTGGGCACTCGCCGCACACAGAATCCGCAGTCGCCAAAGCGTTTTTGATAGATACTGGGGCGAAAAAGCAAGAAGCGAAGAAGTCGCGGTAACGTTCACCCGCAGTTTCAAAAAGCTCCTCGGGCAAGACTCGAACTTGCGACAAGGCGGTTAACAGCCGCCTGCTCTACCAACTGAGCTACCGAGGAATGCTGCCAAAATGGCGGAAATCGAGCAAACGCCCAACAACCTCCTATAATATCGGACGCAGCAGAGGGCAGCAAGAGGCGAAAACGGCTTGGGAGCCCTGTGGCAGTCGTGCATAGTCACCGATTAGGCAACGGGGATGTCAGGGGGCTATTCGCTTTTCCATCGTCAGGCAACTTCCACACTGGCTGTGCTCGACCGAGGTCATGTAGGCGCGAATCAGAGCGAGCCCACGGCCTCCTGGCACCTCAAGATTCTCGGAAGCACAGCAATCAGGTACGTGCTCTGGATCGTAGCCGTCGCCTTCGTCGCAGATTTTCGCCCAGAAACGATCGGGGCCAAGCTGGCACTCGACCAAAACGTGCTTGGTGGGATCTTCATTGTTACCGTGGCGGATCGCATTGCTGATTGATTCTTCGAGTGCCATATGGACACCAAACAAATCTGATTTCTGCCATCCTAATTCGGTGAGAACGTCCAATATCTGCTGGACGAGATCGTGGTAGGCGGTGAGCGAACTGGAGAGTTTACTCTGAATGGTGCGAGGCAGATCGTTGTGGGACATTCCGCAGCTCAGCTAAAAAAAGCACGATTCGACGCAGACGACAGGTGACATCAAGGTAAACTTAGACCCTTCATCGGGCGTTACTAGAGAACCGCCAGAGCGTCTGCTTCGCTATCTTTGATCTGAAACAACTTGTCTAGGTTAGTAATCGCGAAGACCTGGAAAATCTCCGGCGAAATATTCGTGAGTATCAACTCGGCATCGTGCCGCTTCGACTTCTTTTCGAAGGTGATGAGTTTTCCTAATGCGGCACTGGAAAGAAATTCTACATCAGAAAAGTTGAGTACCAACTTTTTGCGACCGTCGTTTTCGACCAAATCAAACAGTTCTTGCCCTAGCTCTTGAATCGCCTCGGGGTCGATGATTTTCTGATCTTTGAATCGAACCACGCTGACATTGGACGATTCGTTAACGTCGATACGGCGGTAAGTACCCATGCTCGAAATTCTACCAATTAAGTAAATGACTGTCGTGCACTGTGTTCTTGGCGCTAGTAACAGGCTGGGCGCATCTCCCAGCTACACCAACCTATTGCAATTGATAATATCCGTACTCAACTCAATGTCAAGTCACAGGAAGCTAGAGATAAGGCCCTAAAGATAGAGAACAATCTTCAGTAAGGCATCCGCAGCCAGGATCAGTTGCTGATCTGCTCTGGCGCTGCTGGCTGTGCAGCTGACTTGTGGACAGCACGGCTAATGAGAAGAAAATTTCGACCCATGAACTCGGTCACTTCGCCGCTCACGCTCCAACGTACGCGTTGAGAGTCATCTGCGCCCTTTAGTGTGCGAGCTACTCGTTCGAGGTTGAGATTCGCTAAGCCTCCAAAATCTTGCCCCTCGTCAGTAACAAAAGTCGCACCATCGCCATCCTGCCGAAAGTATCCTACCACGTCGGTAATCAAGGTGCCTTCCCTGAGACGCTGTTTATTATCGTCTTCAGCACCAAACTGAGATGTTTGACGACTGCCCGATCCTGACACCCTCGAACCACCCGGCGCTGCAGTGGTTCTATCAAACGATGTGACGCTGACCAAAGCGATTGCACCTAAGGCAACTGCACTCCATCGACAGACACTTGCGGACATGATTTTACTGATCCCTAAACGTAATGCTGGAAAGACGCCCGTAAAAAGGTCTTTACTGTAGCTACGATCCCGGTTTCTTCATCGCCAAACTGTGTAGTATCAGCACAGAGCCGACCGAGATTAAACACCAACCAAGCCACTCTGGCGGCCTGATGACTTTTCGGGGCAAATTACCTGTATCGCTTGCAAGTGAAACCAAGACACTCTCAGTAGCCGTGGATCTTGTCCGTTCAGCCAGAAACCGAGTTGCGTCTTGAGTGAGAACATAGGAACTCACCATACGGAACTGGGCGCCTAAAAGCACAATCACTACGCCCAGAAAGAAAAACTGGTTGCGATTGAGTTCCACGTTGTCACCCTTTATTTGATCTGGGCTAGCTAGAAAAAAGCGGTCGCACGACAGTGTTCAATATCGAGCACTCGACCCGCATCTCTACATCTCACGGCATACTTTAACAATCGTACCGATCGTAGGGCTGGCGAGCGCAGAAAGCGGACATGCGGGTTACCGCAATATCTCTTATCAATGGTTGAACACCCAAGTTGCGATAGAAAGCAAGCCTACTGGGGCTGGCCGTCAGGGCCTAACCAAGTATCCAGGCTTTGCTGCAAGACGTCAGAAGCCGCATTTTGCATAAGCTCCGACTTTTCTGCACGCACTAACGCTGCGGCGATCTCTGTGTGCTGACTCCAGTCGGCGAAAGTGAAGCCGCGAATATCAACGTAGGTCGCCGCAAGCTTGGAATCGATCTTCTCGACGAAATGCACGCCATCCTGGGCTCGGATAACATGGTAATTTTGGGCCCCATAAAGCAGTACGCCACCAGTCACCATGCCGAGGAAAAAAGTCATCAGACGACGCATAGTGAGGACTCCAAACGCTTAAAAAGATCGATTATGGCTGTGGTAGCTCGGGTCAAAATATCCTGCAGCACCTGCAATCTACCGTTGCATCGATATCCAACACAATACGGGTCGCCAAAAGGCTTCGTTCGGTGTGGTAATGCCTCCCAAGTGCAATACCGTGCCCCTCCCTGAAAAAAGCTCTGCTATGCAGTTCAATTGTAGGGATGATAGGGATGAAGGCAGGAGAGCGTGCCGTAGTTTTCTTGACACCCGGCGAGCAGGCATCCATCCTATTATAATGCCCTCGATTTTGACAACTTTCCCCCTACTGCGCGGTACCTTTTCGAGATTCCCTCCGTCGCTAAGTTTCGGCCGGCCCCATTAGAAACAAACCTCTTATGCCCTCTACCTGCCAACGCCTGCAAGCTTCAACGGCATTAGCGATCGCTATTTGCTTCGCCCTGCCAGGCTGCGAGTGGCTGTCCCCCACACAACCCTCTGCTGTTGAGGATGGTGGCACGCGTACCATCTATTCGCTAGGACGCCTTGAACCAGCAAGTGGCATCATCGATATCCGAGCAACCCCTGGCGATGGCCTTCAAGAGCTATACAGCATTGAGGAGAACGAACTTGCCCCCGAAGATGGCATCCTAGGTCGACTGTCGAGCTACGACATGGGCCGAGCCCAACTGGTCTCTCTCATCAAGAAGAGAGACCTCGCCGACCAAAAACACCTACAACAAGTTCAGCTTGCTCAAGCCCAACTGGCACAGGCCAAGGCTTCCAAAGCTCAGGCTGAAGCCAAGAAAGCTGAGCTTGAACTACAGCAAGGTAAACTCGGGGCGTTGAAAGTTTCGCGTGATCTGTCTGCGAAAGAATATCAAAAGTTAGAACATCTACGATTGTCTGACCCCGAGCTTGTCACGCAACACCAGTTGGACAAACAAAAAAATCAAATGGACTTGGCGAGCCAGGATTACAACATTGCTTATGGCCGCTTGATTTCAGCATCGCATGCCGCAGATTTGGCGGTGATCGCAGCCGACGCAAATATCAAAGTTGCCAATACCGCCGTTCAGCAAGCCACCAAAAATTACGAGAAACTGGTTGTTGAACAAGAAATCGAAGTTGCCCAGGAAGCCTTAAAGCGTTCGATATTGCTTGCCCCGAATGTTTCAGCAATCGCTTTAAGTAAAATTCTCAACGAGGATCTCGACAATCATGACGCAAGCAATGACATCGAAGTCACCGAAGAAGAATCAATAGAGCAACCACGGTTTACCGTCCTAAAAGTTTTTTTGCGTCGCGGCGAAGTCGTCACCCAGGCCCCCATCATGCAGCTGGGAGATCTACGGAAAATGATCTGTATCGCCGAAGTGTATGAAGCAGACATCAAAGAGCTTAGAGAAGGGCAAACAGTAACACTACGAAGTCCCGCGTTTTCGGGAATCTATGCAGATGGTAAGATCGACCCAGAGACACAAAAGCGATCGGGAGGCATCCGAGGGCATGTCGTCCGTATTGGGCGGCTTGTTGCTTCTCCAGGGCTATCAAATCGCAATCCCCTCGCCCCCGCTGACCGTAGTATCGTTGAAGTTCGCATAGAAATCGATGAGCCCGACAGTGCAGGTAGCCGATCTGAAACGCCGACTCAGCATGCGGCCAAACATGTAGGCATGCAAGTGACTGTGGAATTCGGGAAAAGCGCATCTGACGACGACAATCAAGCAACAGACCGTCCCACGGGCGGCAGTGCGATACAATGAGCACCCCACTGGCATGGAAGAATCTAACGCATAACAAAGTCCGCACGTCGATTGGCGTGGCTGGAGTGGGCTTTGCCGTCATTCTAATTTTCATGCAATTGGGTTTCCTCGGTGCCATCCAAAAGACGGCAACCCAAATCTACGACGCCTTAGATTTTGATCTCTTATTGCGTTCGCCCGCCTACTTGCATTTGACTGAGCCACGCGACTTCGCGCGGGCGCGTGTTTATCAAGCCGCTTCTCTGCCTGAAGTTTCGCATGCACGACCATTCTATTTGGGGCTTAGTGAATGGCAGATTCCGATTACAAGTAACGCACCACTAAACCAAGAGGCATCAGACACCGAGGATCTTTCAGGCCAATGGCGCGGCATTATCACGATGGGAACCGATCCCAACGACCCCGGATTTACCCGGGACGACATTTGCAAACAGGCCCGTCAGTTATCGGACCCTCGTTTTGTACTCATCGACTCGGAATCGAAATCAGAATATGGCCCAGCCCAGGGCGACGAGTTTAGTCGGGCAGATATTGGTACAGAAACTGCGCTGGGTCCGCGTCGCGTTCGTATCGTAGGGCTTTTCAAACTTGGCACCGGCATGGCCTCGAACGGTGCCTGCCTGACCAATCCCGAAGGCTATGTCCGAGCCTGCCCCTGGCAAACGATTAATGAGGTGAATTTTGGGCTCCTAAAACTGCATGACCCTAGCCAGGTTGAAGCGGTCAAAGCAAAACTTCAGCATATTTTTGGAATTCCAGCCTCGGTTAGCGATGCCAAATCGCAGCAGCATCACCGTGCTGCTTTATTGACAAACGTAGATGTAGAAATCTTAACCCGCGAAGAAGTCAATCAGCACGAAGAACGTCGTTGGGTCGTTGACACCCCTCTGGGGCAGATCTTTCAGCTTGGAGTCTGGGTTGCGGTGTTCGTAGGCGTCGCGATTGTCTACCAGGTTCTCTCAAGCGACATTGCCAATATGATGGGCGAATACGCGACCTTAAAAGCGATGGGACATAGCAATAAGTTTTTGGCGCGTGTCGTTCTACAACAATCGGTGTTGCTTGCAATTGTTGGGTATCTGCCATCGCTAGCGATCTCTTGGGTACTCTACAGAATCGTCGAAGCCGAATCGGGAATGCCCATGTATATGACCAAAGAAATCATGGCCCTAGTCTTCGTCTTGGCGGTCGTCATTTGTGTTCTTTCAGGGCTAGGAGCCCTTCGCAAACTTTTTCAGGCAGACCCTGCCGACTTATTTTAGCCAACCCATAAACCTCATGTCCCAAACCTCCAACCCCTAAAATCGACACAGAAAAATGTCAAATCGACGCATACCACTGGCTTGGAAGAATCTGACGCACGATTGGCGTCGGCTTGCCGTGGCGATAGCAGGCATCGCCTTCGCGGTGCTTTTGATGTTTACCCAGGTTGGATTTCAAAATGCGCTTTTCGACAGCCAAGTAAAAATCATTGATGATATGCAAGGCGAGTTATTCTTAATCAGTAAAGCAAAGTACACGTTGGCCGCGGAAAAACGATTTCCTCTTTCACGAATCTACCAAGCTCGCTCCTGTTCAGGCGTGCAAGGTGCTTACCCGGTCTTTTCGGAGTTAACCACCTCGATGCTACGGAAAATGGAGGGAGGAATAGGAAACCCTGGCTATCCCCTCCGCTCGATAGGATTCTATTTGGATGACCCGATATTCAGAGCGCCGGAGATCCGAGAACAAATCAACCGTCTTCGTCAGCCTGACACTGCGTTGATCGACCGAAAAAGCAAGGCGAAGAAGTTTGCGTTTCCACGAAATGACGATCAATTACTGGCTCAACAAGCTGTAGAACTAACCAATAAAAAAGTCACGCTTGTGGGTACGTTCGCTATGGGAACTGATTTCGCTCACGATGGCAATCTCATCATGGGTGCTGAGAATTTCGCCAAATATTTCCCGCACCGTAAACGTTTTGGCGATCCCTTGAGTGTTATTGATATCGGAGTTGTTCATGTGCAGGACGGATTTAAAATTGAATCCGTCCAAGACCTTCTATCCAGGACATTAGGCAACGACGTTGATATCCTTACACGCGATGAATTTCGAACTCAGGAAATCAACTTCTGGGACAAAAGCACCCCGATCGGTACGATCTTTCTAGCCGGCAAGATGATTGGTTTCGTGGTGGGAATGGTCATCTGCTATCAAGTGATCTTTTCTGATATCGCCGACCACATGCCTGAATTTGCAACGCTGAAAGCTATGGGCTACCCAACTCGATATTTCATTCGCCTTATCCTCGTCGAATCGATGCTACTTTCACTACTAGGATTTATACCTGGCGCTATCGCAAGTCGAGTACTTTATAGCGGGCTCTCGGCACAGACCGGGCTGCTGATGACTATGACCGACCACGGCGTAGCGTTTGTTTATGCCGCTACTGTAGCCATGTGCGTAGCGTCCGGCATGCTTGCCGTGCGAAAGCTGCTCTCCGCCGACCCAGCCTCTTTGTTCTAACTAGAATTACTCAACACCTCGATTCATGACTAACCACCAGTAAGTAACCATGACTGAACAAACGACAATCCCTGCAACTAGTGGCGCCTTTACGGACGGCATGCTTTTGCCGAGGACCGTGAAGGTTGAGAATCTCAATCACTTCTTCGGCGAGGGCGAGCTACGTAAGCAGGCTTTGTTTTCTAACAATCTGGAAGTTCGGCGTGGTGAAATCGTGATTATGACCGGCCCCTCGGGCTCAGGCAAAACAACTTTGCTGACTCTCATCGGATCGCTTCGCTCTGTGCAAGAAGGGAGTCTTCTCGTCCTAGGAAACGAGCTGTGTGGAGCTGATCGTGATTTAATCGTTCGGCTACGTCGTGAGATGGGATTTATTTTTCAAGCACACAATCTCTTTGAATCACTTACGGCATTCCAAAACGTAAACATGGCAGCGGAACTAGTTGGTCTCGACCCGATGATCGCCGAGGGACGCATTACGTCGTTGCTGACGCGACTGGGTCTTGGCGATCGCATTCACTACAAGCCGAATTCGCTATCGGGAGGACAAAAACAGCGAGTCGCCATCGCGCGTGGGTTGGTGCATAAGCCTAAATTAATCCTAGCCGATGAACCAACTGCCGCGCTGGACGAAAAATCCGGCCGTGAGGTAGTGACGCTTTTCCAAGAACTCGCCCGTGACGAGGGTTGTACGATTATTATGGTGACCCATGACAATCGAATCTTGGATGTTGCCGATCGGATTGTGAACATGGTCGATGGCACGATTAAGTCGGACGTTGCCGTACAAGAAACCTCGGTGATTTGTGAATTCCTGAAAGACTTCCCACTGTTCTCCGATCTTACGCCAACGACTTTGGCTGAAATTGCAGATCAGATGATGGTGCATAAGGCAGAACCTGGCAAAACCGTCATTCGCCAGGGCGAGGCAGGCAATCTATTCTACTTAATACGAAGTGGCAGTGTGGATGTATTGATCGACGAGGGTCAGAGCAAAAAGAAAGTCGCAGAACTGAAACAAGGTCAGTATTTTGGCGAGGCAGCCCTGATTACCGACGAGCCAAGAAATGCTACGATCGTCGCCAAAGAGAAATCGGTCTTCTACGCCTTGGGCAAAGAAGACTTTCGGGCAGTGCTCGCCACTAGCGCTACCTTTGAAGAAGAACTACGTCAGGCTTTGTTCAACCGATAGTCGTCAAGCAACGACAAAGCTATTGGCAACACGTGCATTTTTTCTTGTCGCATTTACTTTCTGAACAACACATACACTCGCCGTTACAACATCCTTCACAACAAAGGGTAGGCGAGAAGCCACATTCCGAAGGAAGTGCATGCTGCGCTTTGCGCAAGCCGATGAAGGCTAATTTTAGAGTAATGACTTGTTCGATTAATTTGGATTCTGCTTCATAGAGCTGGCCTCGCAGTTGGCTGATTTCGAAGACTGTGATGTCTTTAATATTTCGAGTTTCCTCGAGTTCATGCAGGTTCTTGCGAAGTTCCAAAACCGTTTCTTGAGCTAATACGACTCTCTGTTGTTGCAGAGTCACTTTGTAGGCGGCACTTTTTATTTCTGCCGTCGCTAGATTTTCTGTCTCCGTATAGAACAACGCCAACTGCCGACAGCGAACCGGCACCTCGTGTTGATTGCAGCGAAAACAGCGTACGGCATGGATCAAACCGTCAATCGGCTCTACGCTGCCGACGGTGGAGTCGGCAAACTTAAGCACCCCACGGGCAACGGGCAATTTTGACTTCTCAAGATTGCAAATCACGAGCGACAGCCCACGCAAATCTGAACGACTGGCTAAACCCTCGGCAAGTTCTGCCTCGACGTCCAACGGTGTCAAGTCGGGTGTCCACTCCACATTTGGCCAGTAAAAAGTGTGCTCGTTGAGTGGACAGCCGATGAGCCTTTGCAGCTGACCGTTGAGCTGGATTCGCAGGAAATCCATCTGCCATTGCTTGTCAGAGAGTTCGCCAAGACGGACGACAATCGAACTACGTTTAATCCTGTTTGGCAAAGCAAGTCCGTTAGCACGTAACTGGTCGATGCGTTTGAGAGTACGCTCCGTCTCCTCGATTCCTTTGGCTAGATAGTCCTTTTGAGTTTCAATCCCCGCCAATTGGTAGAAAGTCTCTAACGCAGCAGCGGCGGCGTCGTTGCGCAAGCCATAGGCATGTAACGCCAGCAAATCTCGATCGATGCAGAGGTTCTCACGTACGTTCTTGGTATCGCATTCAATCACCACCTTTGCCCAATGACGCTCTAGCTCAACCATGTTTGCCATCGTAGCATTGGTCACTGCGCTACATTGACATATCGAGGGTTCCAGAAGCTGAAAGGTCTCGGTTGGCAAGGGTAACGGCAATAACTTGCAGTCCTCACACTTCAAGGAGGCAAGGTCAGGAGTCTCTCCTCCGGCTACGGCAGGCTCACATTGACATGGGGCAACAGGAGTACCCGGAACTCGACACGAGGAGGGACAAGCGCAACCCGACCAGACCGCGATTAGCGGTATAAGCAGAGTGATAGCAAGAATCCTCAGAAGCATCATAACCAATCCAACTAGAACAAGCACGCTCAACGAGGTAGTTATCGAGTACCTGATATGCAGCCCGTAGCAGTTGCCAGTATTTTTCCGCACACACCGATGAGGTAACCTGTGCGGGTCACGTGATGGCTAGCACCTAGAGAGAAAGAGTCGTCAAAACGACGCTAGCAGGCAAAGCATTGGGGGCCTTGATTAGCGATCAAGGCACTGTTTTTCGATAAGTTCAACCGAATCGCCGACTCGAACGACATTGCCGTTGTCCAACGATTCAAGTGCTGTGTTGATGGCCGCCCGATAAAAGTGGTCAAAATGCCGGATCGGCGACCATTCAGGCAACGAAGTCTGCCTTCGCCGAGAAAACTCACGGGCAAATCCTGCGATGAGGGCACCATCGTGGGTATCGCGCGACGGTACGACGCAACGCTGACAGATACCACGGCCCTGCCAAGTCGTATTCCCGACACAAAATCGCTTGTTCTCATTCGGGTCGCCTACCAGTTGGTCTTCCCAAAATTCAGGTTTGGCATCGATTTCTAAGTTTGCACGAAATCGTCGTCTCACCTCGTCGACTTCCAACTCGTCGAACCAAGTAGCTATTTTAGCAAGTGTCGACGTAGAAATGAGCGTGGGCCCTGGCGCATCACGATCGTCAGGGAACCCGTTTCCAGCGCCTTCCACCAACTGGCAAGCCACCCCCAAGATATTGCCGCACCAATTTGCAATCGCATCTTGCTCGTTTCTGAGCGAAAAACAGTTTTCCGCATCCGGGGAACTGAGAGTCACTCTCTCGAAGTCATCACTATACTTCGCGCGTATAAGATGAATGGCAGCATACCGTTTTCTATTCACAAATCCGCCATCGCAGTCGACGAGGGCATAACGGCGATCACCTGCAAGCGCACCGCTAGGGAGCACGTTGACGGTAGACACCTCGACTCCATCAAGCGACTTGATGGGGTAAATCGTGATTCGATGAAGAGCAGGCATGGCACTGGATGAGGTTAGCCACGTGTTGTCGCATCTTCTTTTGTGCAACCTGAAGCTAGAACTTCTGCGAGCAGAGCTTCTGAATTGGTTAGGTCTTCGATCAGCAGATCGGGGCTAGATGCGGCCAACTCGTCGATCGAGGCCCCTCCCGTGGCGACGGCAACCGCGAAGGCATCGATCGACTTGGCGCACCGAACGTCATGCACTGTATCTCCAATCACCATCACCCCGGTGATTTCGCTATCTACATTAGCTTGGGCTTGTTCTTTAGCAACTTGAGCGATTGCGTTGCGATCTGTCAATTCATCGCCAAAGCCACCAAAACCGAAGCGGTCGGCTAAGCCGTAATGCCCTAGTTTGCGAGCGGCTCCCGCCTTGATATTTCCGGTCAAAAGACCCAGCAAAACATGCTCGATTCCCTGTAGGACATCAAGTAACGGCAGCACCCCAGGCAGCACTTGCCCCTGACACTGCGGCAACATGACATCTAATTGCTGCAAATAAGCCTCGGTAAATCGTTGCCAATTTTCGACCGATGGGTCGATGCCATGCGCTTTCATCAAATCCAGGGTGATTGCCCGATCACTACGCCCAGCAAAGGGGATGTCTTTAGAAATTTCTTCCACATCGAATAACTGGGCGAAGGTCGCAGCAAAGGCTTTTATGCCCGCTCCGGTGGTTTGAACCAACGTGCCATCGATGTCAAACAAGACGCAGTACATGATTTTCTACCCACTACACTCGGTTAATTAATTTCCTTCGAGAGGGCATTGTAGATGGAAAGTCAGGCGTTGACGAGCACCTTAACGCAAAGGCGATTCGCCCAGTTTCTGCCGTTCTTGATTGACTAATGCTAACGCGTCGCCTTCGACCTTTAAAAGCTTGATCAGTTGCGAAGAACTCAAATGCAGCTGCTCAGCAGCTTGTGACATCGCAAAGGTGTGGGAATAGACCACGTCGAGAGCCTCTGCCAGTAATGCCGGAAAGTCCATGTGCTGACTGCTGACAGAAATACGGCCGCCCTGCACTCGTTCTAGCCAAGGTGAGCTAAGACTTGCTGCCGGGGGCTGACGTACGGTGAGCGCTAATTGAATTCGAAGTCGATGAATCGCCTCTTTGCGATTCTGTTGTTGGCTACGCCGCTCGCTGGCCTCACCGCGTAGTCCTGTTGGCAAATGCTGAACTACCACTGCCGTTTCCACTTTGTTGCGGTGTTGCCCACCGGGTCCAGAACGGCGAGTCCGACTCACCTTACAATCTTGCAGAAGTCGTTCTACAGACAAGCAAGCAGGGTGACACACGGTCATTGCAATGAGCCAAGATACGGGGATACCGGCGAACATTTCTACGCCACGAACGCAATCCTTAGTCCTGCGATTATACGCAGCACCGCCGCCCCAAAGGAAAACAAATTCACCTTTTGCGCCGAGCATTCCAGGCCAGCAAAGATCCACAGCAAAGGGCCAACCAGCATGAGGCAGGCTCAGGCACAGCGCCACCCGCTGCGATCGCAGGAGAGGTGCCAAACTGGGACTCCCAAACGGTGAGGTCTGCTGATTCGATAACGCCGTTCAGGTCTGCGTCGCCGTTACTGTTGTCGATTTGGCCAGTCGCAAGGAAGTTACGCTGCCAATTCAGAAAGTCGGCACCGTCGACGACCGTGCTGCTGTCAAAGTCTGCGTTGCTGGTTGCGCCCAACGGGGTAAACGCAAAGTTGCTAATAATCAACTCGTGTTCTAGACCATTGGTAGGAGCATTGCCCTGATTCAGCCAAAAGTTGATGAACGCTCTTTCAAACCCGTTCGCCGGAGGGTTCGAGGGGCCGGTGAAATTAAACTGGCTGATGATATCGCTGGGTTGCGATGGCGTGGACTGGTGGCCTTGGAGGCTCAAAAAATCAATCCCCGTCGGAGACCACGTAAATTTATGTGTGGATAAATTGCTATTGAGGTTGAGATCGAAATTGGCCTGATTGCCCGGAATAGTATACGGCTGGACTGTAAAATGTGCGTTGGTGTTGGCCGGGTTTCCAAACTTGGTGAGCTCGATATCAATCTCTTCAAAGTTATTCGCAAAAGTGAACAGGCCAACGACCGCATTCTGGTCGAACAATTCCGTGTCAGAATCAAGTCGAAACTCATAAGTCCCATGGCCGAGCGACTGTACAAGCGCCACCTGCGAACTGACCCAGTTGCCAGGAGAAATCTCTCGAATCTTCAAATGAAGTCTGCCAAGGCCATCGACAAAAACAGAATCGGGACTATCCGACCAATTATTGGGGCCTGGGCCTCCGAAAATCGAAGGTTTTACTGCCCAAGTCCTGCCAGAGAATTGCAGAGCTACTGCAAGGCAAGACGAAGAAATTTGAGAAGCAAGTATAAGGGCAACTACAATCCTAGACACTGGTCGCATCACGATCACTTCCCTCAGGCTGGCTAACGGATGGTTAACTTAGCTAATTAAGACTTCATAATAAGCGATTTCCACTGCATTTACAAACGATTAGCCCGTTGAGTAATTCCAGCGTTTTCCAAAATCAGAGCAATCGGCTCGATTTGCTGCATAAGGCCGGTTTTTTAACAGATCGAGCTGCTGCACAAATATCCGAGTTTCGCCGCGTTTGGCGCTGCGGAGGGGGCAGGCTGAGGCAGTTTCGATTCTGATGCCTACGTAGATCACACTTTTTCGAGGACCGCTTGCCAAATATCAAGAACCTGCAAATCGCTGGCATGTTTGGCGATGTAATCACGGTCGACTAGTTCGGCGCTAATCTTAAGAATACCCGCGATATCGCGAAGATGTTTTTCTGAACCGCCCTCGTGGTAATAAACGAGCTTGCCAAGAATCACATCCTCGGGAGCAGCGACATAGCCAGTAACGCCTTGGGTTAGCTCAATTTCGATACGCCGCGTCAGCTGCAAGCCGTTCCAGCCGCTGGCGCTAATAACCATGAAATCGACTTTGTTTCCAGAATCGAGATGGATGACGTTGAATGGTCGATGCGAAGAAACGGCCCCATCGATAGCCGCTCGACTCAGGTAGAACTGGCCGTCGGAAAAGATGTTACAGAAGTCCTTGACGCTTTGCGGGCCCAGACGCAAAACGACGTCGATATCGCGGGTCATCCGTGGCTCACCCCAAACACCGCTGGCAAACGAACCGACGATGGCATAGGGAATCTGCAGCCGTTCCAACGACTCGACGGTAAGTCGCAGTAGTTCACCCAGTGTCACCGAGTATCCTCCTAGCGACTTCCGCTTGTAGCTGATCTTCGTCCCAATTGGGATGGCCGTAACGAATACCAGCAGCGGCCAATGATCGAGCAGTGTCGTTCGCGTCGAGTATCATAGCAATACGCTCGGCTGGAGTCTTGCGACGCATAATTTCTATGACACGATCGTCAACCAATTCGATATTCATTTTCTGTGACAACATAGTGGCATTCTAGTGCTGCAGGAGCTGTTCGGAAGCTGAAAACGCACCGGTTTCTACAATTCTACCCCAGAAGAGTAAGCGTGCCGCTCGCGGCTTAGCCAAGCTCCCGTTCTACGTCCAGAGGTGCCCGTAACCGACGCGCATAGGGCGAATTGGGGTTATGCCCAGGGTGTAGTGGCCAATCGTTGTGCAGTGTAACAAACGGCCACAGCTGTCGCGGCAGCCCGATTTCTAGCGGGTTTTTTTCGACATACTTGATGACACGTCGTACTGCAGCGGGCCGATCAAGAAAACGTTTCCAGCCACCAACGGTCCAGACGGGATGCCCCGGTTCGCGAGAACCCGAACAAACCAGTCGCTCTCGGCTTAGCATTTGAAGATTCTCAATCATTTCTTCGGCCGTATGTTTGTGTTTGCGAATGATCAGGTGTATGTGATCGGGCATGATGGCAGCGGCATAACAGGTGTATCGGTGTGTGGCGATGGCATCGGCAAAGCCGCGAGCGGCTGTGGTGACTTCATTACCGGTGAGTTTTAGAAGTGGGTGACGGAGCAGCGGTCTGGCGCGGTTGTAAAACGCACGAACTTCGCTACCCGAGGGTTGATTCGTTTTACGTCCGTAGTGCAAGTCACCGAGCTCGGAGAGAGAAGAATTACGAACAATCTTCGAACCGCTTCCACGCGGATCGTTGGGGAGCCACCAACCGTAAACGGTCCAAATAAGGTGGTGGGCGATGACGATTGGCCGGGACATGGGAGTGGACCGGATTGATGGAGAAAGGTAGTGTACGCAAGTATACTATAATCATAAGGTGGGGTGGGGTCAATTGTTTTTTTGCTAAGCCACGAGCGGCCGCTTGCGGCTTAGCGCATAAAAAAACCCACTAAGGAACGGCTAGCTCCCTAGTGGGTTTCTCAAATCAATTTAGTTAGGTGTCAGGCCCGAAGGTCTGACCGACTTCTATGCCAATCACAAGGACTGTCCCCATTTGTTTATTTCAACCGTCACCGGTTGAGATAATTTCATCGAGAGTTTTCATACAAAGATGATTGTCTCAACGTTCTAATTATCCTTAGAAAGGAGGTGATCCAGCCGCAGGTTCCCCTACGGCTACCTTGTTACGACTTAGTCCCAATCGCGGAGTTCACCTTCGGCGCTTGCCTCCCTTGCGGGTTAGCTTGGCGACTTCGGGCGCACCCCACTTTCGTGGCTTGACGGGCGGTGTGTACAAGGCTCAGGAACGTATTCACCGCGGTATGCTGACCCGCGATTACTAGCGATTCCGGCTTCATGCAGGCGAGTTGCAGC
The DNA here is from genome assembly GCA_029259945.1 of Planctomycetota bacterium. Lineage (GTDB taxonomy): Bacteria > Planctomycetota > Planctomycetia > Pirellulales > Lacipirellulaceae > Bythopirellula. The sequence continues at coordinate 461 of JAJDEF010000005.1, read as the reverse complement.
CTGCAATCCGAACTGAGCGACGCTTTTTGGGATTTGCTTGACCTCGCGGTTTCGCTTCCCTTTGTACGCCGCATTGTAGGACGTGTGCAGCCCTGATCATAAAGGCCATGAGGACTTGACGTCATCCCCACCTTCCTCCGGTTTAACACCGGCAGTCTCCCTAGAGTCCCCGACATAACTCGCTGGCAACTAGGGATAAGGGTTTCGCTCGTTAAGGGACTTAACCCGACATCTCACGACACGAGCTGACGACAGCCATGCAGCACCTGTGCAAAGGCTCTCCGAAGAGCACTCTTCCCTTTCAAGAAGATTCCTAAACATGTCAAGACCAGGATAAGGTTCTTCGCGTAGCCTCGAATTAAGCCACATCCTCCACCGCTTGTGTGAGCCCCCGTCAATTCCTTTGAGTTTCAGCCTTGCGACCATACTCCCCAGGCGGAGCACTTAACACTTTCGCTACG
>JAJDEF010000040.1 GCA_029259945.1 Planctomycetota bacterium | reverse complement strand
CGAGTACATTCGCGGCCAAGACGGTACGGAGCCGAGTGATGGTGACGATAAATTTCAGGTAACCTCCTCGTAAGTGAAGGACTTTAGTTCGGAGCTTACGAAACTTTCAAACCCACCTGCTTTAGCGGGTGGTAGTTTAGTTTCTGAAGATAGCCAAAAATGCTCACCGTCTTCGCCAACAAGGGCGCAAGGCTCATTGCCACCACGGCTACAATCCAGCCGAAGATTTTTCCAGAACGAACCACTTGCTGCTCACTCGCTGACTTGTGGATGGCGTTCTTATACATCCCCAGGCTGAACAAAGTACAAGAGCTATTCAGTGCCGAATTGAAACTCGAAAGTATCGCGCCGATCATTGCAGCTGCAAAGAAACCGGTCAAAGGCTCAGGCAGTACACGGTTGACGAGCAAACCGTAGGCATGATCTGCCTTGATGTTTTCGCCTGCAAACATGCTGTAGGCTATCATGCCTGGCAGGACGAGATACATGGGGCCTAACAGCTTCAGGGCCCCGGTTAGTAGCACCCCTTTCTGCCCCTCAGCAAGGCTACTCGCACCGAATGTACGCTGAATGATTTGTTGGTTAGTTGTCCAGTAGAATAGGTTTAATAGAAATATCCCGGAGAAAACCGTTCCAAATGGAACCGAAGAACTCGAGCCACCGATCGAATTAAAACGTTCTTTTTGCTGCTCGAAGAGCAAGCTGGCTCCTCCTGAAATCCCCGCATCGCCACCTAGCTGTGATAAGGCAAAAGTGGTGATGAGGAAACCGCCCATCAGCAGGCCGATTCCATTGAGCGTGTCAAAGACGGCAACCGTTCGCAAACCGCCGAATAGCGCGTAGATTGAACCCAGGATTCCAACTGCCTAGACGATTAACCACAGGGCGGTCGATTCCGTTTCAATGCCGAGCATTGCTTGGATGTCGAGAATGCCGATCATTCCTCGGGCACCTGTGTAGAGGATAATCGGAAGCAGGATGCCGACGTAGGCCACGAGAAAAATGAGATTGGCGATCACTTGGGTTTGATGATCGAATCGAAGTTCCAAATATTGGGGTACGGTCGCGACGCCGCTTTTCAGAAACCGTGACAAAAAAACAGTGCCATTGCCACCAAGGCAATCACCGCGACGACTTCCCACACCATGACACAAAAGCCATTGGTGAATGCCGCCCCGTTCAAACCGACCATCTGCTCGGTCGAGAGGTTGGTCAGCAACAGCGAACCCGCGATCAACGGAAAAGTGAGCGAACGGCCCCCCCAAAAAAGTACCCTTGGCTACTTGAATGGTCGTCGCGACGGGTAAAGAACCAAGTCAACGCGCCCACGAGCGCAGTAAAGAAAAGAAACGAACCAACAGTGACTGCATACATGAAGATATCTCGTTGCAAAAACGATTGCTGAAATACGATGTTTGTTGATGTGACAGAAAAAGAGTGCTCTGGGTGAAGGTAAACTATATCTAGTTATTGGTGCGAGGGAATCAAAGCTTTGTGGAGGTGAGCGATCCATTTTTTAGTCGCCCGGTCGTAAGCTCCGAACTCCGCCCCGAATTCCCAGTAAGACCATGAGAAGCCTCGTAGTTCGGCCTGCTGTCGCACAAAGGCGGTCCAGCGAGCTCGATCTTCCATTGGATTTCGTTTTTTACTTCCTCCGTAAGCACCAAATTCGCCCAAATAGAGGGGGCGTTTGTTCTTCTTCGACCACTTTTGCGCTCGATCGAAATCGGCTTGGATCGCCCGTTTTTGCTTGTTCGTACCTGTCCACGTTTGAGAACCTTCCTCGGGAACGTCCTCTGCCCAGGCGGCCCCTTGATGGGTGAAGCGGAGCGGCTCGTAATAGTGAAACGTGCCGATCAGTCGACGGTCTGCCTTCGGAAGCTGGAGAGTGCTAAGACTTTTTATGGAATTCCAGGGCGATCCCCCCACAATCACAGCACGGGTAGGATTGTGCTGGCGGACAATCGCAAGTGCTTCGAGTAGCAATGTGTTCCAGATAGCGGCATCTAACTGGTCGTCGTTTATATCCTTAGGTTCGTTGAGTAACTCGAGAAAAAGTGTGGGACTTTCTTTTCGATACCGATGGGCGATTTGTTTCCAAATCGAGAGATATCGGGCTCGTTGTTTTCCGGTCGGGTTGCGATTCAAAGCATTATAATGATGGACGTTGATCACCACGTTCAGGTCATTCGCTTGGGCTTGGCTGATGACGGCGTCAACGCGATGGAGGAAGTCCGCGTCAATCGCGTATTTTCCCTCGGTGTCTGGGTTGACGGCAGTATGGGTAGACCACCGAATCGGAATACGCACCGAATCAAATCCGGCTTCTCTAATTAGCTGAAAATGCTCGGCCTCGATCGTAATTCCCCATTCGCCCTCTTGAGGAGCATCTAGCGAATTTCCCATGTTGATGCCGCGACCTAGGCTAGCCGCATCCTCGTAAATGTCGGCAATGGTCGTGACTGGCTGTGCGAAGAAAAGAAACACACAACCCAATAATAGCCGCAGGACGGCGAATTCAGTCCGATACAAACTCGCTGCGTGGAGCATGGTCATTTTTGCATCTTAGAGTCGCGCTCGATCACTTCAAACCGCCCTGAGAGAGGCCCTGCGAAAACCTCAAACGCTCCGGGCTCAACCACTTGCTGCATTTCGGAATTGTACAGCGATAGCTGGTCGGGGGTAAGGAAAATTTTGACGGTCTTTTTTTCGCCGGGCTCGAGTGCAATGCGGCGAAATGCTTGTAGCTCTTTGCCCGGCGTGGTCACACTGCTTACGATGTCATTGACATAGAGGCAGACGACTTCCTCGCCTGCACGATCACCGACATTGGCAATGTCAACCTCAACCGAAATGCTCTCCTCAGTAGAAACTCGATCCGGCAACTTCAAATTCGAGTACTCAAACTCGGTGTAGCTAAGTCCATGACCAAACTCAAACAAGGGCCCAGTCTCGCCAAACCGATAGTGCTTGAAATACTGAGATGGCTTGTGATTATAAATGGTTTCAACCTGACCGGCACTGCGAGGAATACTCACCGGGAGCTTGCCGCTTGGGTTGGTCATTCCGAACAGGATTTCTGCAATAGCAATCCCGCCCTCGCCGCCCGGTTCCCAGGCTTCAACGAGTGCAGGAACATTCGCTGCGATCCATTCCACGCCTAAGGGGCGCCCATTGACTAAAACAACAATGGTTGGAGTGCCTGTTTTGTGAATGGCTTGCACCAAGTCTAATTGATTGCCCGCCAAAGAAATTTCGTCACGGTCGGTATCTTCACCGCTGTTCTTCTCGTTCCACTGATAGCGCTGCGAGTTTTCGCCAACCACCACCACCGCTAGATCGGCTTGCGACGCACGGCTAGCCGCTTCTTCTAGTACCGAAGACTCGAGTTGGTAGACCAGCGAGCCGCTGTCAAAGTGATCGATCTCCACACCGGGAGGAGCAACTTTACGCAAACCTTTTACCACCGTCGCGACGTTTTCATCAGGCTGGCGTAGCGTCCAGTCGCCAAGAATGGTTTGATTATCGGCGTCTGGCCCGGTCACAAAAATCTTCTTGTGCTTCTGGACGTTGATGGGAAGCACTCCCTCGTTTTTCAGAAGCACGATCGACCGACGGGCCGCCTTGAGAGATAATGCCCGATGCGATTCACTTCGCAACACTTTTTCTGTATTTCCAAGGTTTACGAGACGATTTTCAAAGAGGCCCAACAGAAATTTTGCCCTCAAAATATGCCGCGCTGATTCGTCGATACGACTTTCAGAAATGTCTCCCTGTTGGACAAGCTCTACCAAAGGTTGCAAGAATCCTGGTCCGTGCATGTGCATGTCCATGCCAGCGCTGACCGTGAGTTGAACCGCACCTTTCTGATCGCGCACCACCCGGTGTAAATCGACCAATCGTTCGATATCCATCCAGTCACTCACGATAAAGCCGCGAAAGCCCATCTGGTTGCGAAACAATTCGGTCATCAGCCATCGGTCACCGTGACAGGGAATTCCGTTGAGTTCGTTATGGGCCGTCATGACTGTCGAAACACCAGCCTCAATACACGCTTGGTAAGGTGGTAAGAAAACTTCTTTCAACGTTCGCATCGAGACGTCGGTCGGAGATCCATTCAGGCCGTTTACAGGCTGACTGCCCGCCAGTAGGTGCTTTGCGCAGGCGAGCACACCGTTGCCGTCTGAGAAAGATTCGCCTTGATAGCCACGCACCATGGCCGCTCCCATTAGGCCAACGAGCAAAGGATCTTCGCCAAACGTTTCTCCAACGCGTCCCCAACGTGCGTCACGGGCGACGTCGACATTGGGCGAAAAGGTCCAATGCGAACCCGTGGCACGCATTTCCTTTCGAGTCGCGACGGCAATTTCTTCGACTAGCTCAGGGTCAAAAGTGCTTGCCAATCCGATGGGAGTCGGAAAGACAGTCGCCCCGCTGACCATTGCATTGCCATGGATGGCGTCGATGCCGATTAAAAGCGGTATCTTGAGTCGGCTGCTCTCGGTGAGTTTCTGAAGTCGGTTCGCCTCTTCGGCGGTGACGACATGCAGAAACGACCCTACCAGTCCACTTTCAACTAGCTTGACGACTTCTGAAGAGTGAAGATTGGGATAGAAACCTTGGGCATTGTTTCCCTCCAGCTCTTCGACAGAGAGATTTTTCTCAGCCTCTTGCATGTGTTCAATGCCGACATACTGGCACATTTGGCCAATCTTCTCTTCTAAGGTCATCCGCCCTAGAAGGTCTTCGACTCGTTGCTCTGCGGATAGCGTGGGATCTAGATAAGGGGCCTGTTCTGCCCACAAGACTCCCGTAAGAGATAAAATGCTGAGTATAAGAAACGTGCAGACGGTGATTTTTGACATAGGTGATGCAATTTTTTGAGCAATTTGTTCTTCAGGACAGTTTAAGAAAGTTTGCCACGAATGAACACTGACTGACACGGATGCCGAGTGGCTAATTTCTATTTGCGTTTATCTGTGTTCATTTGCGGTTTCATTATGGCCAACCAAGCGACTTACTTTTCGGCGGACGTATCGAGTTCAAAATCAAATATGTTTGATCCTAATTCGACTTGTGCCTTGAAGGGGGAGCTTTTGGTCGTGGCGTATTTAGCAGGGGTGATCTGCTGCCTCGAGGGGGCGTCTCCTTCTCGTTTGGCCGGTATCTTTCTAGAGGCGCTAACGGTCACGAGATAAGAGCCGGGTTCAATCCCGCTTTGACTGCCGGAAACAATCTGATATTCGCCATCCGCGTTCAACGTTCCCGTGGCAACGGTGCCACCCGTTGTGGGATGAAAAGCAATCATGGCTCGAACTTGTGGTTCGCTTCTCAGCGGCTGGCCATCGAAGGTAACGCTACCCGACACATAGCCCTTGTTGCTGGGCGAGCATCCCGGCACCAAGGCAATCAGCGCGAAACATGCTGCATAACAAACCGTCGTGCGCGAGAACCATTTTTTACGTAAACAAAAACTCATCAACTAGGCTCCTACTGTGGACTAGGCCAACCTTTGGGGTAATAGGATCGTCGTTAAAAAGGCGATTCTGTGACTTCTTCGAGGTCGCGTGTACAACTAGCGCGAAAAACGTCGTGGCTGACCGAATCGCTAATGTAGTGCACCGATCCGTCGGCGAAACAAAAGTGGACACCGCCCGGATGTCGGCTCTTGAAGCTTTGTTGTTCCCACCAATCTTCGGCGATCTGCGGAGTGGGCTCCTCGTTAATTCGATGATTGAGCGGAATGTTGCAGCTACACCAATCGCCGTTGCCATAAAGGGCCGCAGAATGCGCGTTGTAGGCGGGGATGTCTTCGCCAATCATGGCCGTGTTGCTGGTGCCGTCGCTAATTTTTGCCATCGTTACAGGGCGCTGATAGGCATTTCTCCAGAAGATTCCACGACATCTCGCATCGCGGTGACAGTCGCGTGGATGGCTGATACCATATTTCGTACCGTCATAGTTCTCCCCGCTGGGAAACTCGCTTTCATTGTTAGCAAAATCGTCAAAGCCATCGAGCATGGTGTCGCCCGCTACGCCTTTGTAACTGGTGGTCGAGACAGGACATCCCTTCCATTGAAATTGCTCTTCTGATAACTCGGCTGCCTGAGGATCGGAAGGGCAATGCAGTAGTTCAAGACTCATAGCCATGAGTGCTGGTCCGCTCGCCCCGTTGAGTGAGGAGCCAATGCCTAGCCCGCCGAACTCCTGACCGAGAAATTTACACACACTCGATCCGACGAAGCTGCCATCGAACGCGCCAGCCAGGGCGAATTGGTCGTGGAGCGATTGCTGCTCTAATTGTGGTAAAATTCGGAAAATCCAACCCGACCCGTCGGTCGGATTGCCATTGGGATCCTCGTCTGGCCATGCTCCCCCATGGCTAGCGGGAAATTGTTTATGCGCGCTCTCGTAGTTCAGCACAGCAAGGCCGATGTTCTTGAGGTTGTTGGTGCAGGTCGAACGTCGGGCAGCCTCACGGGCGGCTTGGATGGCTGGCAGTAGCAACGCGACCAAGACGCCAATAATCGCGATCACCACCAGCAACTCGACTAATGTAAAACCTCGACTGTTGCGATTGGGGTGGTTCATGATAGGCCTCTGTTTCCGTAGGTATTAGGTTTTTGTTTTACAGTCGGTATCTTCTGGTACCAACCAACGTGGTAAGCCCCAGCATTGCTAGTGCAAAGCTGGTTGGCTCGGGGATGGTGACTCGATTGATGATTAGCGAATCGACCGATAACGTAGATGCGCCGGTCTCGCTTCCAAAAGCGGCTGTAAAATCGCTTGCCGCTTTCCAGGTGTTGATAATCGGCTGGATGCTCCGACTGTCGGCACCTGGTACGGCGACATTGTTGAGAAAGGCGATCTGGTTGTTGTCGACAAGCCACTCTAACGAAAAGGTTCCGTTGAGTTCCTTTTTCCACTTGGTGGTGTAAGTTCTCTCGATTGAGATATTAGGCGTACTGACGATACTCGACCAGTGGTTGTTATTATTGCCAAAGCCGTTCGCGATGTTCCAATCGCGAAAAGAGGAGACCAGCTGATTGGTTGGCGTGTTACCTAATAGCTCAAAATCAAATTCGTTTTGGCGATTCGAACCAGATACAAGAAATTTTGTGAATGCGAATAAGCCATAGACACGCCCCGCCTTGACATTATCTACCCTTGCCTTGTATTCAAACACCACCTCTTGGCCAAGCTGGGTGGGTGGCGCAATAAAGACGTTCGCCTTGACCGACGTGCCGAGCGAACTGACGCCATCGTAGGTCGACCCCAGGTCCATGCGGGTGCCTGTCATCGTTGGGTTTTGGTTGAGAAATGAATCACCTAACGTAAAGCCAAGTCCGTTCCCGTCGCGTGTCCACTTACCGTTGGAACTAACGACGCTGGCGCTGCTCCAGGTGAAACTCATGTCGTCGTTGAACAGCTCTTGGACCAATGCTTGCGCCGATAACGCCTGCCCGAGCACCAGCCAAGCAGCACATCCGCAAGCGAAAATTGTTTTTAGTACTTGGTTCATATCTTCTTCCTAACAGCAGGCATCAAACTATTTTTTAGGGTGGCAATGCGAACGCCAGCCGCGAAGTTGTTTCGATCTTTTAGGGACACCTGACCCAGAATGGGATTTGAGGGATTCCCACTCTGGGCCAAGCGGTTTGCTTAGCACTTTGCCAAGCGGTTACGACGTGAAACAACTAGCGATCCAGCTAAGGCGATCATTGCGAGCAGTGCTGAACTTGGTTCAGGTACCGCAGCTACGGCTGGTAACGTGGAAACAATCTGGACATCCTGGACTTCTAGATTCAGTATTCCGGCAGCGCCTCCTATACTTCCTAGTTGGCTTTGCCAAACAAGGAAATCGTTACCGTCACTGTCGCCGTCGCCATCGGCATCAGCACTGGCATCAACTCCAAAAGCAGCTTGCCAGAGAGCAAGGTCTGCAGCATCAACCGAACCACTCGCATCGAAGTCGGCAGTGAGCGCGACGTCAACGATGTTGGAAATTTGAATCTGGTAGAGATTGAAGTCAGTAATGTCGGCATCGCCAGTGTTTACAAATTCCGAAGCAGTAGCATTGCCCAAGACGGCACTAGAAATCGGCACGGTAATCGTGACAAAAGCGCCGGCTGCATCAAAGTCAGCCGTATCAAGGATGACTTGGTAAAGCTCTCCACCCACGCCGGCAGCAGAGTCGTCGCCATCAATGTCTTTCAGATTCACCGAAAATTTGCCTGCGGTGTTGGCCCCCAAAACGCGGGCGGTGATCTGTACAGAGTTTGCAGTGCCATCGAAAGTCGTTGCAGCGTTATTGACGCCAGCACCGCCCTCGCCATCGGCATTGATTTCGATATTATTACTGGCATTGTCTTTTACATAGGCACCAGCGGTCAGGAACGATCCGAAGCTAAAGCTAGTATTCCTATAGTCGAAGCGAGCTTTTTCGGCACCTGGTGTGACTGGCGTGAAACCAGCATTCTCCACTTCGATGTGCAAACGGTCGATTCCGCCAAAGGCAGATTGGATTTGCAATTCCCGCATTCCGCCGTTGTCGCCGAGGATCGGGGTGCCCATGACCGTAAGATTGTCGTTGACGAAACCAGGGGTGGCGACTGCATTGAGGTTGAGGAAACGGTCACCCTCATCAAGACCCAAGTCGGCAAGGCTGGAAAAAACAAAATCAGCAGGCGCTACGACCACATCGCGGCGCCAGGTGATGAAGCCAGTGATCGGATCGGTTGTCGATGTCACGCCGTCGGAGTTGTCGGTATCGTTGCCGAAGCTAGGATCACCCATGAAGACGGTATATTGGTGGTCGTCCCCGATAAGCTGCCCACGGGTGACGTCGAATCCATCAAAGTCACGAACATTGACGTTGAACTGGGTGGCGGTGTTGGTTGCTAAAGGCTTGAACTTAATCTCTAGCAGATTGTTGCTAAGCTGATTGGCGGGCACATTGGGATCGTCGTTCACGTCGAGAAGCCAGCCGGAAGACCCCCAAGAAGCAAAGCCCATGCCGCCGAATGTCGTGTCGCCAGGGAATGCGATGTCGCCCGTGTCGACGGTGAAAGTTGATGTCGATGGAGTCGACAGGTTATAGCTGATGTTGCCTGTCATTTTGCCGAAGGCAAAACCACCAATTTCTTTGTGTAGGGCTGCATCAAACCGGGTAGCAACCTGGGCCTGTACAGCCTGGGTGTGCCAGCATGTCAGCATTGCCACGGCAAGTATGGAAGTGAAAAAAAGTTTGCTACCCTTAAAGCGAAAACACTTATTAGGGCAATCGGACGAGGACAGGTGGTATTGCACGGTATCTCTCCCTCAGGTTTATTTTTTTACGACGGTATTTGGTTTGCGAGAATCGATTACTATTTTAATTGCGGTTGCGTGAATTAACGAAAATGTGAAGGTCAGGCGGCTGGTTTGCATCCAACAAGCAACGTCACAAACCAGCCGCCCTCTTCAAAAAGTTCTCCTTAGCAAAGTCGATTACGACGTCTAGTCATCAGCAGGCCAACGGTCGAGCAGGCGATGAGCCCGAGCGTCGCAGGTTCTGGAACTGGAATGACTTCGATACGCAGATCGTGGATCGTTATGTGCAGATCACCAACGCTTCCAAAGGGCGCTTGAATCTGAAGCTGATCCAACGCGCCGACGGCGTCAAAGTTCACGATGCCATCTCCAGGCGACACACCCGGATCGAAACCACCAGCGGCTGCTGAGGGTTGGAACGTGAAGTCTGGAGGAACAATATCCTGGGTTAAGGTAAATGGAACACCGGGCGTAACGGTCGACAGCGTGCCAAAGAAGTATTGGTGCTGCTCCACCTTCGGCAAAAACGTGCTGAGATCGATGCCGTCTTGATCTTGCAAAATAATCGCTATTTCGTCGCCGACGTTATCTGCGAAGACAGTCAGGTCGATCGCAATTCGGTGCGTTGCACTATCGAACTCGAGCGCCGGACCAATACCAAAACCAAGACCACCAAACACACCATTGATTGCATCAGAGTCGGTAACGTCGAGCGTAAGATCAGTGCCACTCGTGGTGACGGCACCGGGTACGCCTAGGTCGTCGAATGTAAAGGTGTACGCGACAGGCGGATTCGGTGTGCCGTCGGCGTCATCGCCGTCGATACTTAAAATCACTTGGGCCTGAGCCGGGACCAACAGCAGCAGGCAACAAGCCATCCAACTGCAGGCAAAAAGTGTAAAGTTGCGGATCATGAGCATCTCCCTCCAAAAAAAGAAAAGTTGTATAAAACTGAAAAGCACGAGAAGCTGAGCGAAAATATTTCCTTTACTAAAAACTATGTGGGCGTAACTGGAAGTCTATTTGAGATGAGCGGGGCCAGTGGACCCTCGGACATTGAGCTTTTGATTGATTTGAATTGCTGCCGGTTGATCGACAGAAAAACTCGGGGCGCTCATCTGTTTGAACAACAGATCAGCACCGATTTCGCCAAGCTTCTCGGCATCGTAGGCCACCGAGGTGAGCGGAGGAGTCATATGGCGAGTGGCAAACGAATCGTTAAAACCAACCACACTGAGTTCGTCAGGAATTTTAATTCCATATTTCCACATGGCATGAACGATCATGGTCGCCTCAAGATCGCTATAGCACAGCAGAGCTGTCGGGCGTTTCTCGGCTCGGATCAGCACATCGACTACCTCGTTTTCAGAGACCCGCCAAAATAATTGTGATTCCAAATTCGCTTCATCCAAGGCTGACTCGTAACCCGCCCGGCGCTGTTCGACGCTGCAGTGTGGCTTGATTGTGGAATGCACAAACAGGCCAACCCGCTGATGTCCCAAGGAGAGGAGGTGCTTGGTAGCGGAAAATGCTCCACCGAAGTCGTCGACCGTGACATGAGGCAAAGCCGGGTCGGCGTTGTCACCCAACACTACGATTGGAAGCCCAGTTTCTTTCAAAACGTCATTCACTGACTTGGGCATACGCTGCAGCATCATGCAGCCATCGACCTGCCCGCCGCGAACGATTTCTTCCCATTCGCCATCCGAGTCGACTGGGACAAACACCAAGTGGTAACCCTGAGCACGCAAAGCGCGGACAAAGCTGTTGACGACCTGTGAGTTGACGCCCTCGAAAATCCAGGCGTCGTTGGTGTAGAGCAATGCGATGCCGTGGGTCTTGCCGCGGGAAAAGGCCCTGGCACGCAAATTAGGCTGATAGCCCATCTCTTCGGCAATCTGGCGAATACGAGCAGCCCGTTCGCTGGTGCCTTTCCAAGACTCTTTCAGGTCGCCTCGCAAGACGCGAGCAACGGTCGAGCTAGAAACACCAGCTTTTTCGGCAATTTTGTAGATCGTAACGGCCATCGGCTTTCCTTTATTTGCCACAGACTGGAGGGACAGGCTTAGGACGGGGCTCTTGTTGATTAGTAGCCCCATGGGGTCTTTATTATGCCATCGGTGCTAGAAACGTGAAAAAAGTGTTGCTAAAAATAAACTTTTCGTTGCAGAAAATAACTATTTAGGTTATTCTGCCACCGGTGTCATTTTTATTATCACTTGCACCGCTTGTCAACTGTTTTGTCAAAAAAATGGAAATTTCTTGAAAGAATAATTACAAGAGGCTTGTCTTCCGCACTCCAGACGCGGGAGATATTTGCCCCGATGTCGTTCGGTCAAATCCACAGGAAATCGTCTGGTCAACCGTCAATTGGTAGGAGATGTTATTGATGAATAGCCTTGCTAATGCGCGATGCCGATGGAACTCTGTGCAGAACCATAAGAGGGTTCGGTGCTTGGTCTCGGTGCCCTTCCTGCTGACAATGCTTGGGTTAGCGGTAGTCACGCTACCCGCTGTCGGTCAGGATTTCACGTTGTCCGATTTCAATCTGAAAGGGTTCCAATACACCTTCGATGGATTTAACCAAACGATCGGTTCGACAACGCTTCGACTGAACGACCCCGTAGACGGTTGGGGTGGGGCTGGTCGATCGATCGGAACCTGGGATCTCAGCAGTTACGCCAATGGCCGCTTTTCAGTGGATTTGATCAAAGAAACTTCCACTGGCGCTGAGCTGTTTGAGGTGGAACTGATAGACGGAGCTGGCAATTCGGGTAAATGGCCCATGAGTGTTTCTTCTTTGACTGCCGGAGTTCCCAGCAATCTTGTCTCGACAACAACGCTTGGCAATCCACTAAATGGCATCGGTGATTTTCAGAATCTTGATCTCGCCGATATCAAAACATGGCAAATCCTAGGAGAATTTGGCGGAGCAAATCCTTTCGACATTAGCTTCGATAACTTGGTCGCCTCGAACACGGTGGCGGCACCACCTCCCTACCCAGGTCACGAACCCAACGCTCCTTGGCGCACCACAGCGGCAGCGCAAATCGAAGCAAATCGCAAGGCAGATTTGCAGATCAATGTGACCGACGCCACGGGCATCGCGCTGACTGGGGCAGATATCGCGGTGCGAATGCAGCAGTATGAATTCGGTTTTGGTTCAGCTGTTCAAGCGTGGCGGTTGCGAGATAGCAATCCTGCGCATGACACTTACAAACAGAAGATTGGCGAGTTATTCAATGTGGCGACACTCGAAAATAATTTGAAGTGGCCTCCTTGGGATGGCGAATGGGGTAGCTTGTTCACACAGCAAGGTGCCCAAGACGCGATTACTTGGCTTCAAGGTCAGAGTATCGATATTCACGGCCACACTCTTGTTTGGCCCGGCTTAGCAAACTTACCGTCAAATATCCAGGCGATGCTTGCTAGTCCGCCGCTGGACGCTACCGAACAACAGGCTTTACGCGATGCAATCGCTGCGCATATTGCCGATGTGGGGGGGGCAGTTGCAGGAGATGTGGTTTCGTGGGATGTGGTGAACGAACCACGTGCCAACCATGACGTCATGGACGCCCTGTTCGAAGGGGATTTGGCCATGTCGACTTGGTTTAATCAGGCCGCATCTGTAGACCCTAATGCGAGACTCTTTCTTAATGAGTTTGGCATCATTACTTCAGCGGGGGGTACGGATACAGCAAACCAGCAGCAATTCTTCGATACGATCCAGTTGCTCCAAAACAATGGTGCCCCGATTGATGGTCTGGGTATTCAGGGGCATTTCTCCACGAATAATCTTACTGGCCCCGAAGACCTTTGGACCATCTTTGACCGATTCGAGCAGCTTGGTCTCGACATGCAGATTTCAGAATTCGATTTTAGCACCACCGACGAACAACTCCAGGCAGACTACACCAGAGATATCCTTACGGCAGCTTTCGCACACTCGGGCATGGATGCATTCATCATGTGGGGCTTCTGGGAAGATGCGACGTTTATACCCAATGCGGAACTCTTCCGAAGCGACTGGTCTATCAAGCCTAACGGCCAAGCCTATCTTGATCTTGTCTTAGGCGACTGGTGGACCGATGCCGATTTGCTAGCCGACGCACTGGGCTCTGCGATGGTACGCGGGTTCAAGGGAGAGTACGAGATCACGGTGACTATCAACGGTCAGGTCGAAGTCTTTACGATCACACTTGCTGCTGACGGCACCGTAAACCTTGCCCTGAATCAGCTCGCCGCAGATTTTAACGGCGATGGTACGGTCGACAATCTTGATCTCGTTAGTTGGAATCTTGCCTTGGGTAGCACCGCAGGAGGCGATGCCGATGGAGACGGAGACACCGACGGCGCTGACTTTCTGATCTGGCAACAGCAGTTTGGCCTTAGTGCCGGTCTCCCAGCCGTAGCGGCAGTTCCCGAGCCTTCATCACTTTGCATGCTAGTAGCTGGCACCATGCTCTTCGGTTTCTACCGCCGAAAAAAATAGAGAATCCTATAAGCACCTTTTCGAATAGAACTTGCTCGTCTCATGAATTTACACCCAATCGACATCGCTGTGCTGTTGCTGTATTTGGCAGTAATGATTGTCGTTGGGTTTGCCGTTGAGAAGCGAGCGCGGGGTGGGCTCGGAAACTACTTTCTGGGCGGGAATAAAATGCCCTGGTGGGTGTTGAGTATGTCGAATGCGGCATCGATGTTCGACATTTCTGGGACGATCTGGCTCGTTTCGTTGCTTTATGTTTACGGACTAAAAAGCGTTTTCATTCCCTGGTTGTGGCCTATTTTCAACCAGATATTCCTGATGGTTTATTTGTCTTCGTGGTTGCGCCGATCAAGAGCAATGACCGGCGCAGAATGGATCACGCTGCGATTTGGACAGGGCAAGGGCGCCGAGGTATCGCGAATGAGTGTTGTGTTTTTCGCGCTCGTCAGCGTGATTGCCTTCACAGCTTACGCCTTTGTCGGAATCGCAAAGTTTTCGGAAATTTTTCTTCCTGAAACGATGTCTGCGAATACGTATGCCCTGATTATTGTTGGCATTACAACTCTGTATACCGTCGTGGGCGGGCTTTACAGCGTGGTGATTACCGATCTCATTCAATTCGCAATTATGATTATTTGCAGCATCGCCCTTGGCGCGATTGCGATGTGGCAGGTCTCGCCCGAAATGCTGCAAGCGGTCGTGCCCGAAGGTTGGGGCGATCTCCGTTTTTCATGGGTTTTGGACCTTGATTGGGCCGATTTGATGCCCGCCGCTGTGTTGAAAATGGAAAGCGACGGCTACACGATGTTCGGCGCGTTTTTCTTGATGATGCTGTTCAAAGGCGTGTTGGTCAGTGCAGCGGGCCCTGCCCCGAACTACGACATGCAACGCATCCTGGCGGCCAAGAACTCCAAGGAAGCGTCGTTGATGAGTGGGCTGGTCACCGTCGTCTTGTTTTTTCCTCGTTATTTTATGATCGCTGGAATTACAGTGCTCGCACTCGCGATGATGGGTTCTCAAGTGGGGCAAGAGAACTCGCTCGATTTCGAGCAAGTGTTGCCGATAGTGATTCGCGATTACCTGCCGGTCGGTTTGGCCGGGCTGTTGATTGCCGGGCTGTTGGCGGCGTTTATGTCGACGTTTGCTGGCACGATCAACGCAGCCGCCGCCTATTTGGTGAACGATGTCTATAAGCGGTATGTCCGACCCGATGCCGAGGAGCGCACCTACGTCTGCGCCAGTTATGTATCATCTATAGCTGTCGTTGTCGTGGGTTGCACTTTTGGATACTTCGTCACATCGGTTGAACAAGCGACGCAATGGATCGTCTCCGCCTTATGGGGCGGGTATGCTGCCGCAAATGTCTTGAAATGGCATTGGTGGAGACTCAACGGATATGGATATTTCTGGGGAATGATTTCTGGAATCGCCGGTGCGATCGTGCTCGGTACGATTGAAGATGTCAATCTCTTGTTTGCATTTCCCGTACTACTGACGATCTCTACGGCAGTTTCGGTGGTGGCCAGTTTACTCACTCCGGCAGAAGACCTTGAAGTTTTGTGCGAATTTTACATGCGCACGCGGCCATGGGGTTGGTGGGGTCCTGTTCACGAGTTGGCGATCAGTAAAGACCCGACCTTCGCGCGAAACACAAACTTCTGCCGGGACGCGTCCAATGTTTGCATTGGCATCGTCTGGCAAACGGCCTTCGTGGTATTGCCGATTACCATTGTAATCCAAGATTGGAACTTGGCGCTTGGCGCGTTGGTTCTGGTGCTCATGACCAGCACCGTTTTGAAATTCACCTGGTACGATCGTCTCGAAACAACCGAGACGCAGTAAAGTCAATTAACTGAATTAACGAAAACAACGCACCTATAGAAAACGAATCGAATATGCAGTACGGATATTTTGACGATCAAGCCCGAGAGTATGTCATCAAGACTCCAGAGACTCCGAGTCCTTGGATCAACTACCTTGGCAACGAAGATTTTTTCTCGTTGATCTCTCAGACAGGCGGAGGATATTGTTTCTACAGGGATGCTCGTCTCCGGCGGATCCTTCGGTATCGTTACAACGACATACCGACCGATTCCAATGGCCGAATTTTTTACGTCCACGAGAATGGCAACTTCTGGTCGCTAGGTTATACCCCCGTTAAAAGCCCGTACGATCATTTCGAATGTCGTCACGGGCTTGGCTATACCAAAATCACGAGCCGTCGTAAGGATCTCACCACTTCGCTACTTACCCTGGTGCCCAATGGGCATCATGCGGAGGTTCATTTAGTGACGCTTAAAAACGAAGGCAAAACACCGCGGCACCTCAAGCTGTTTTCTTACGTCGAATTTTGTCTTTGGGATGCCCAAGACGACATGACGAATCTTCAGCGCAACTTGAACACGGGAGAGGTTGAAGTTCATGGGAGCACGATTTTTCACACGACGGAGTATCGTGAGCGGAGGAATCACTATGCCTTCTATCACGTAAACACTCCAGTCGCTGGATTTGATACCCAACGAGAAGAATTCCTCGGACCCTATCGGGGCCTTCACGAGCCGCAGGTTGTAGCACAAGGCAAAGCAAATAATTCCAAAGCAAGTGGCTGGTCGCCGATTGCTTCGCACTGCTTGGAAATCGATCTCGCTCCAGGCGAAGAGCGGGAACTCGTTTTCACTTTAGGATACGTTGAGAATCCAGAGGACGAGAAATGGAACGGGAACGGAACAGTTAATCGAGAGCGTGCCTTAGAACTGATCGGATGCTATCGGAATTCTAAGCAGGTTCACCAAGCTATGGATCAACTGAAAGATCGATGGGAAGAAAGTTTACATCGTTTCAGTCTCGAATCGAATGACCAACGGCTTAACCGGATGGTTAATATATGGAATCCCTACCAGTGCATGATAAATTTCAATCTTTCGCGTAGCGCCTCTTTTTATGAAACAGGCATTGGCCGTGGGATGGGGTTTCGTGACTGCAATCAAGATTTGCTTAGCATTGTACATATGGTGCCCGACCGTGCCCGACAACGGCTGCTAGATTTGGCGGCTACTCAGTTTCCCGACGGTAGCGCGTATCATCAATACCAGCCACTTACCAAACGGGGAAATCATGCGATCGGCAGCGGTTTTAACGATGATCCCATTTGGCTTATTCTCTCGACTTGCGCCTACATTAAAGAAACGGGGGATTTAGGATTTTTGAGCGAAGCGGTTCCCTTTGATCATGATGAGGAATCGCATCGGGCAACTATGCTTGACCATTTGCAAGCTTCGTTCGACTTTACGATCGAACGACTGGGGCCCCATGGCCTTCCGTTGATCGGACGGGCTGACTGGAATGATTGCCTCAATCTGAACTGTTACTCGAAGAACCCTGACGAATCGTTTCAAACCACCGAAAATCGCCCTGGCGAGCACGCCGAATCGCTGTTCATCGCGGGGTTGTTTGTGTTTGCTGGTAGAGAATACATTGAACTTCTCCGTCACCTAGGTGAAGTAGAGCGTGCCAGGACTGCGGAGCAAGCCGTCGAAGCGATGTCAGAATCGGTCGTGTTGCATGGGTTCGATGGCGAGTGGTTTCTGCGAGCCTATGATGCGCAAGGGCAAAAGATTGGCAGCCAAGAAAACCAAGAAGGAAAAATTTATATCGAATCGCAAGGTCTTTGTTCGATGGCCGAAATCGGTCGCGCTCAGGGAATGTGCCGAAAGGCACTCGACTCGGTAAAAAAACATCTTGATACCCCTCACGGGATTGTTTTACAAAGCCCGTCATACTCAGGTTACCACCTTGAACTCGGTGAAATCGGTTCGTACCCACCCGGCTATAAAGAAAATGGCGGAATTTTTTGCCACAACAATCCCTGGATTATGATTGCGGAAGCTACTCTAGGACGTGGTGATCGAGCTTTTGAGTATTACAAGAAGATCACGCCGGCCTACGTTGAAGAATCGACCAAATATCGTCGAGTCGAACCCTATGTCTATGCGCAAATGGTTGCTGGCCCCGATGCTCCTCACCACGGGCAAGCAAAAAATTCTTGGCTCACGGGAACTGCTGCTTGGAACTATGTGGCCATATCGCAATATTTGCTAGGTATCCGTGCTGAATATGACGGTCTACGTGTCTGCCCTGCAATTGTTCCTTCGATCGGAAATTACTCCATCGTTCGACACTGCCGAAACGCTACTTATGAGATCAATGTTCGAGGCTGCGCATCAGAATCTGACGCGGGTCTATTTATTGAGGGCCGGCAGCTTGAGGGGCACCTAGTGCCTTACGCAAACGCGGGCGAGCGAGTAATCGTTGACTGCTACGTCTATACCGGGTCACACCGCGTTGATAAAGACAAGCACACAACCATCAACAGCCCACATACACGACTCGAAGAAAGTCGAAGCCGCATCGAACTCGCTTGAACTCATCACTAAAGACGGGACACTTTTGTTGTGTTTGTTCGTTCGTTCATAACTCGGATCTCCTTTGGGAATCATGATTCCTAGCCCGCCGCGGTCCGAAAGTCCTGGGCTAACGCACCGCACCTAATTGATCTTTATCGGACATTGAGTAGACACGAAATCTAAGCAGGCTCAACCCACTCAATCCCCACGCGTTTGACGGCGGCTCGAAGATTGCCATCGTCTGTCACCAAGGGAATCCCCAGCCGAACGGCTAAATCAAAATACACTGCATCGTAGGAACTGAGTTGATGAGGCCGGGCGATTTGAGCCAACTCCACCATGGTTCGATCGTTAGGTTCGTCGATGATTTCGACATTCAAAGATTAAAACGATTACCCCACCATCGTTTTAAGCCGTGTGGTCTCAATGATGGTACGCCTGCTTTCTTCGCCTCACGACGCCATGCGTAAGCAAAACCGCTACGACTGGCTGGCCAAGCACGGTCTGCTACCTGACGCCACCATGTCGCTGTGATCGACGGTACGGGTTTCAAACGTGCTCGCCCTCTTTTGTCCGTAGAAGCAGGGAATCGAATCACCTGGGCGTTAAAATCGAGTGCGTTAAGATCGAGAAAGCGAATCGCCGTGTTTCGACTTCCTGTGGTCGCTGCAATGACAGCGAACAGTGCGAGCGGCAACGATGCCGCTCGCACAAACGCCTCCACATCGGCGTCACCCGGTATTGGTTTGATCTGTATTTCAACCCGTGGTGGTTTGAACCAGGGCACGTTCAGAACAAGTCCTAAAGCATCGCGATTCCTAGGGCCTGGCTGCCCTAGTTTTCCGAACAAATGATTGAGGTGCCGGCAATGTTTCGCGATCGTCGCCGGTCTTCCAGGACAAAGAGTCCTGAAACTAGCCGCTGCAAATTGATCGACAGAATCAACCGTAGGATTGGAAGTCACTTTCTCCCAAGCGGCGATCGTCGCTCGATAAGCTTCAAGCGTGTTCGGACGTGCATCGGCATGAAACAGCGCAGCAAAGAACTGTTCGTACCACACGCGAAGCGTGGAGGTAGCTGGGTTCATCGTGAACTCTGAATTGAATTTTGTAGGACGTTCGTGATTCTGTCGATTTCAGAAAATCGAACAAGATGAACATTTGTTCAGAGCATGAAAAAAAGCAAGACGAGTGACAACAGGTTGTCACTCGCCTTGTAATGATCGCAGCGGTTGTCCTACAAGATATGGTGAGAACACCAAGAATTGTACCGCCGCAATTGTTCGAGTAGCCGAGGCGGGACTCGAACCCGCACGGAGTTTACACTCCACTGGATTTTAAGTCCAGAGCGTCTGCCAATTCCGCCACTCGGCCAGAGTTGCTTTGCAAATCTTAGATGGGCATCGAGAAAATTTCTAGTGAGACTCTGGGGGATTTTTCGACTGGTCTGTTTTCTGCCTTCATTCCAAGCTACTGTGTTAGACGTCGTTTCTTGTTTATCAATCAGTGCTGAATTGGACCTTCATGGATGTGATTGACTTTCCTGGCTGGGATGGGTTTTTGGGGACGCGGGCCTCGCTTGCGCTCGACGTGGTTTGCGTGGGGATGCTGGTGGTTGTGCTGGTGCTCGGCTGGAGTATTCGGCAAGTTCGAGTTCATCGACGGTATGCATTGCATCGTCGCGTGCAGTTGAGGCTCGCTGGCTTGTTGCTGGTTGTACTCACGGCGTTTGAGCTGGATGTTCGGCTGAACGGCTGGCGCGATCGGGCCGCCGGCGAACTGGGTGGGCAGCCGAGCTACGATGTGTTCGTGGCTCTCTCGATTCATCTTTTCTTTGCGGTGACCACGGTCGTGTTGTGGATTCTTGTGATTTTTTTGGCTTGGCGACGATTCCCTAATCCGCCGCAGCCGAACTCGCATAGCGCGTTTCATCGACGGTGGGGGAAAATTGCGGCGATTGATATGCTGTTCACCACGATTACGGGGTGGGTGTTTTACGTTTTGGCTTTTGTTTAGTGGTCGGTGGTTCCCAGCCAGGATGGCCGGGCTATGTGGTGTTTTTATTCGTTCCGACTTCGATGCGGTTGATGGCATTGAGAAAGGCTCGGGTGCCGGCTTCGACGGTGTCGGTCGAGACGCCGCGGCCGCGGTAGACTTGTCCGTGGTGCTCTACCTCGATGGTCGATTCGCCCTGGGCATCTTTGCCGCGTGAGGCACTTTGCACTCGGAAATCACGCACGACGACCGTGGTGCCGGTGATTTCTTCGATGGCTCGGAACAAAGCATCGAGTGGGCCGTCGCCACAGTCGATGGAAGTGGTGTGTTGCTGATCGCCACGCGCGAGGGTGAGCGTCGCTGAGGGGGCTTGGCCGGAAGTCGATTGCACTTCGTACGAGACAATTTGCCACTGATCGACAAAGCGGGTATTGCGTTGTTCGATTAAGGCGGCGATATCGCCGTCGTAGACCTCTTTTTTCTTGTCGGCCAAATCTTTGAAGTCCTCGAATACGGCTTCGAGTTGTTCGTCGGTGAGGTGGTAGCCCAATGCCCGCGCACGGTCGGTGAGGGCGGCTCGTCCGCTATGTTTGCCCAAGACGAGGTCGGTTTGGGTAAAGCCGACATCGGCGGGGCGCATGATTTCGTAGGTCGTGGGTTCTTTGAGCATGCCGTCTTGATGGATGCCGGCTTCGTGGGCGAATGCATTCCGTCCGACGATTGCCTTGTTGCGTTGGACCAACATGCCAGTGATGTTCGAAACTAAACGACTGGTGGGAACCAAGCGTGGAGTGTTGATGCTAGTTTCGACTTGGTAGTAATCGTTGCGAGTGCGTATCGCCATGACGACCTCTTCCAACGAGCAGTTTCCTGCCCGTTCTCCGAGCCCGTTGACAGTACATTCGATTTGTCCCGCCCCATGTTCGACGGCTGCCAAGCTGTTGGCGACGGCCAAGCCGAGGTCGTTGTGGCAATGGACGCTGATGACTGCCTGATCGATGTTGGGAACGCGATTCATGAGGTTGTCGATGACGCCGGCGAAGTGTGCTGGGGTGGCGTAGCCGACGGTGTCGGGAATGTTGACCGTCGTGGCACCGGCTTGGATGGCGGCCTCGACGACTTCGCAAAGGAAGTCGGCTTCGGTTCGAGCCGCGTCTTCGGGCGAGAACTCAATGTCGTCGCAATAGCTCTTTGCTCGCTTCACCCCCTCGACAGCGCGTCGAATGATTTCCTGTTTGTCCATCTTCAATTTGAATTCACGATGGATGGCGCTCGTCGCGAGAAAAACATGGATGCGCACATTCGTGCCGTGTTGAAGGGCTTCCCAAGCACGGTCGATATCTTGATCGCGGCAGCGAGCCAAACCACAAATGGTGGCACCGGAGACGCTCTTTGCAATTTCTTGAACGGCTTGGAAGTCGCCGACCGAGGTGATCGGAAAGCCGGCTTCGATGACATTGACGCCGAGGTCTGCGAGCGATTGGGCTACCTCCAGCTTTTCGCTGAGATTCATACTGCAGCCGGGCGATTGCTCGCCGTCGCGGAGCGTGGTGTCGAAGATCGTTATCTGCCGTGGTTGGTTTGTGGTAGACATAGCGAATCGGGTGCTTAGAGGTTTAGGGGATGTTGAAAACGGTAGTCGGTCTTAAGGAAAGCGTTTAGGTATGGCGTTTGGTGAATGCTTGTAAAAGTCTCTCGCAAAGGCGCGAAGGCGCAAAAAAGTAAAGGGACTCTGCGAGATATTTTTTCCTTGCTTCGGTCGGATGAAATGTTACGTTTCCAAGGTTGCTTGTCGGTGCGTAGGACCAACAAAAAAACCCTGAAGCCGGTGGGCCTCAGGGTTTTTTGTGTGATCTTAACGATGTTCGTAGAAACCCTAATTCCCGCCTTTGGGTAGCAGTAGTAAGAGCAGGGGTAGCAGTGGCGCTATGAACATTCGATTCTTTTTCTATTTGATTTACTTCACTGGCGGCCTGGAATAACATCCTCAAGCCAAGGATTTCAGTCTAGTGGACATCTTTTGCAGGGTCAAGGTTCGCTGAGAGAGCCTCAGAACGACTGCAAAGTCGGTACGATAATCAAAAGACAGGAAGAAAAGATTTACCACAGAGGACGCAGAGCAGCGCAGAGTGCCTGAAAATAAGCTTTTCTCGGTGTGCTCTGTGCCCTCTGTGGTTCAGCTAATTTTTCGTTCATGCTAATAGCGACTTTGCAGTTTATCTGGAGAGAGCCTAAATATGCTTCTGATCTGCCAGATTGAGGTTTTGAATGGCGGCAACTCGAAATAGAATGGTCGCCACTCCTGGGGATTCATCGACCAAGCTTTCTTGTTAGGTTCTGCAAAAGATGGCGGAAAAAGGCCGACAACTTGACCTCACCAGCCTGACGGGCTCGGAAAAGCCCTCTTCGTCGGACGCTGAGGAGCGAAAGGGGAAGTTTCTTGGCGTTCATTTCGCTTGCTGCGATGTCTATTCACGCATCTATCTGAGCCGCGATCTCACGGCTTATGTGGGAAATTGTCCACGCTGTGCGAAGCGAATTCAGATTCTCGTGGGTAGCGGGGGGACGAATTCACGGTTCTTTACGGCGAATTAGGCAGTCAAGCTGGAGGTTGCTATCGGGCCGTGCTAGCTGATGGCGTTTGGCTTGTGGGGTTAGTCCCCTTTTCGTAACATCCCACTCGGTTTTTTTTGGGGCCTATCTGGGCTCTTTTTCGACCATTGCCGGCAGAGACCATGTTGCTTGATTTTGAAGTTCGTAGCTGTAGCCGTCGGTGCGCCTCGACCGAGCGTGCCCTGCAACCGGGCGATGTTTACTTTTCTGTTTTAGAAGAACAAACGGGCGAGCTAGAGCGTTTTGATTACAGCGTCGAGGCCTGGGAGGGGCCACCGGAGACCTGTGTTGGTTGGTGGCGTTCGCGAGTGCCTGGCAAAGATGGT
The DNA here is from genome assembly GCA_029259945.1 of Planctomycetota bacterium. Classification (GTDB taxonomy): domain Bacteria; phylum Planctomycetota; class Planctomycetia; order Pirellulales; family Lacipirellulaceae; genus Bythopirellula. The sequence goes on along the minus strand of JAJDEF010000040.1, from coordinate 68,197 downwards.
GGAAAGCCCAAGCTAGCGCCGACCGAAGTCATGTTGAATTTGTTTGCTGCACTTGCAAAACGACCAGAGGATCAAGAGTTCCGTTATTTGCTGGGTTTGCTGTTGCTGCGTCGACGTGTTTTGCGACGCGACGAAGTCAAGCAAAATGAGGAGGGGCAAGAGGTACTCACGCTCTTTTGTCCACGACGCGACGAGCCATTCGAATTGGTGACCGCCGAGCCGGACGGCCAGCAGGCAGCACTGGTGCAACAGCGCATGATTGAATTGCTGTATGGAGATGGTGAGACGTCCAATTTTAAGCCTGTAAATAGCGCAGAAAACAAGACGACAAAAGAGAAAACGAACTCGGCCTCATGAAATCGATTCCCAAAAAAACGTAATGCAATTAGTACCCATCATCAAACCGAGATTCGTTTGGCCAGCCAAGAGCCTTTTGTTGCTGCTGGTTCTATTTTGTGGGTCGGGGGCGACCTGCTCTCGATCGTTCCGCAATCCGTTCACTTCGTTGGGGCCGCCTGCGCCCGAAGTGCTTCCCGTTGGTGCTTCATTAGATCAGATCCTAGCTGCGGTGAATCAAAACTCTGGGCGGGTGCAGAGTTATCAAACGAATAACGCTTCGATCACGGTGCCGGGGATGCCAGCGATTCCGTTGCTACGTGGCAATATCGCGGTTCAGCGTCCGGGGCGTTTGCGATTGCAAGCTTCGACGGCCATCACCGGGGCGGAGGTCGACTTGGGAAGCAATGACGAGCGATTTTGGTTTTGGGTAAAGCGCAATGAACCGCCGGCGCTGTATTTTGCCCGCCATGAGCAGTTTGTCGGGAGTTCTGCTCAACAGGTGATGCCAATCGACCCCCAATGGCTGATCGATGCCCTGGGGCTATCTCAATTTTCGTCTGGAGATCAATATGAAGCCCCCATTCAGCGTGGCGATGGGACGGTTGAAATTCGTTCTACGATTCAAACAAGAACGGGCACGATGACCAAGCACACGGTCGTGGACGTAAAACGGGCTTGGGTGATCGAGCAGCATATTTACGACGCGCGGGGGACGCTGGTCGCGAGTACACGAGCACGTTCGCATCGGTACTATCCAACGATGGGCGTCTCGTTGCCGCAGGTGATCGAGCTCAACCTGCCTGCTGCTCAGTTGGCATTAACGATCGACGTTGGGACGGTCGTCATCAATCAGGTGGGCGGTAACACAGCACTTTGGAGTATGCCGGTCATTAGCGGGTATCCTCAAGTCGATCTTGGAACCGCTCCGCCGGGAACCGTTTTGGGCACTCAGACAATCTTTCCTGCGCCTGCTGCCGGCGGCACTCCCTCGTATGTCGTTCCACAAGGTTCACCTACGCAGACGGTGGGCCCCAGCCCGGCTCTTCCTCCGCCCGTGACATTGCCGCTTAGCCAGTTCAATCCAGCGATTCAGCGTCCGATGGCTCAGCAGTTGCCGCCTGGGGGAATCCCGACTGACGTGGGGCGGGTACGTTAGTTCTTGCTGAAGTTGAGAGGTTGCATCGTTTGTCGTCCTAGCGGATTTTTGACAAAGCGCTGACGGCATTCACTACAAAGATCGTAGCGAGCGTGGTGGTAGACCTCGTCGCAAATCTGGTCGTCTTCGGCGCTGTCTAGGTTCTCAAGGATCTCTTGGATTTCTAGCAGATGGTCGCGATCGGAGTCCATGTCTTCGTCGATCGGGTCGAGTGAAGCGTAGACCTCAAGGCGGACAAGATAGCGTATGCTGTTTTCAGAATCGATGGGACGTTTGCAGCAGTCGCAAGTGTAGTGAACCATTGCAACGGTTCCTCGGAGATGAAAATTCCATTTTGCCTTGGCGGTGTTGAATCGCATCCAACTCAACGCCCATCGTTCTCACTTCATCGTAACGAGAACCTAGTGCTTTGACAATTCTTGTATTATGACAAAGCACTCGGGTGACGAGCAAGACAATCTTCGAGAGGAATTAATTTGTAGTTTTTTGAGACACCTTTAGTTGTGACAAATAAGAGCAAGGGCAAATGGTGTGCCGGAGCAAATCGACTTTTGAGAAGTGATAGGATTTTGCTAGCCACTCAGCCGTCGGAGCATGCTTGCGCTAAGGGGCTGTCGTGAAGGTTTGCTATGCGATTTCTGGCTAGCGGGTAAAACTTTGCGGTTTTGAGACTGTTTTAGCGTGTAAGTAGATTCAAAGTCCCGATTGTCAGGTGGTTTTGAGAGTGACTGCTCGCTAGAATGGAGGTTGAGGGCGTGCAGGGTGGAACCCTAAAATTCGCAAGGGAATGTGTCTCGTCACAATCGATCAAGCTCGATTCGTAAGAATTTGGGTCTCTTTGCAGAGCCGCGGCGGGGATTGTCTCGTATTTGAGTGAGGCGATCGATGGTTTTCGAGAGAATTGGTCGGTGGCCAGAGGTGCAGCTTCTTGCTTGGCATCGAATGGCTTCCACAAAAGTTACCGTTTCGCGCAGAGTTCGTAGCTACTGTTGTTCGTTAGAGAGATTACAGCCGGCTTCAAAACCCAGTGTCGGTACAAAAATCTCCGGCCGTGGGAAACTTTTTTGTAGTTTTGAAACCGCCCCTGGAGATTGCAGCGAAAAGTCTTTTGATTCGATCCGGAAGGAAAGCGATTCATGTCGAACGCTCAGGTAAGTGGACTCAATGCGAGTGTCCTGGTACTCAATCGCCAGTATATGGCGATCCACGTGGTGGGTGTACGACGAGCCTTCGGTTTATTGCTGAATCAACTAGCCGAAGTGATTCATGTCGAAGATGGTCAGTATGGCAATTACGATTTCCACTCGTGGCGCGAGGTCAGCGAGCTGAAGGCGGAGTTCAAAGAAAAAGAGCCCAACCAAGATTGGGTGCAGAGCGTTAACTTCGAGGTCTGTGTGCCCCGCGTTTTACGGCTGTTGTACTATGATCGCCAGCCGAAACAGCGAGTGCGTCTGAACCGGCGCAATATCTTTGCTCGCGATGCCAACCGTTGTCAGTACTGTGGCAAGAGATTCACGACAAGCGAATTGAGCCTCGACCACGTTGTGCCGAGTTGTCTTGGAGGGGGAACGACCTGGGAAAATTTGGTTTGTGCCTGTGTGAAATGCAACGTGCGTAAGGGTGGCCGAACGCCCAAGCAAGCGCGCATGAAGCTTTTCTGTAAGCCCGTCAGACCGAAGCGCAGCCCGTTGCTCACCATCAAGCTGGGGAACCCGAAGTACGCCAGTTGGAAGACGTTTCTAGACGCCGCCTACTGGTCTGTCGACTTGAAGTGAGACCGCTGACCGCTTCAGTGAATCATGAATTGGGGACTCATGAATCGGCGAGCGGTTCTTTTTTCTCGGTGATGACGGGGCACTGAGGTGCCATTTCTGCATTCAGCTCGGTAAAGGCGGCCCATTCTTCTGGCACGTTGTCTTCATGGAAAATTGCTTCCACAGGACACTCGGGCACGCAGGCTTCGCAATCAATGCATTCGTCGGCGTGAATATAGAGGATTTGCTCGCCTTCGTAAAAACACTCGACGGGGCAAACGACGACGCAGTCGGTGTACTTGCAGGCAAAACAGGGTTCGCAAACAACGTGGGTCATCTCGAATAATCTCCTTAAAGTACCGCAGTAGACCTAGTGATTGGCACGCTCTATGGGTCGCTGAAAGCGACCGACGCTCATTCCGCATTCAGGAATGATACCTGTATCGGCAGACGAAGGGCAAGTGTTTACCTGGGAAGGACTTTTGGCCCTCAGTCTGTTACAGGCTGGCCGATATTTATGCATTCCTGAGGGTCTCTGTCAAGCGGTACGGGTTAGCGAATTTACAGGGATTTCCGGAATCTGTCGTTTCAAAGGGGATATCCTCGCCTTGCTCCGACGACAGCCGCTATTTAGAATTGGAGTAGATTGAATTTGGTACGTTCTTCTCCAATTTAGGTCACGGACTGTTAGCTAACTGGTTTCATGAATCGATGGTAGTGAAGCCGTTGTGGAGAGATACCGTTCCCGATCGATACTTTTCCGGTGCCCTGAAAAAAGGCTAGCGTCCTTTATCATTTGCGTTTTCATCCTGAGGCAGCATACTCGTGGCGTTTTCTGAGATTGACCGTAGTTTGCTGGAAAGATGCCTGGCCGATCGGCCTCGTGCATGGGAAGACTTTGTCGACCGATTTATGGGCTTGGTCATTCATGTGATTAATCACACGGCCCAATGCCGATCGATCTTACTCTCTCCTGCGGACCGCGAAGACTTGGCTGCCGAGGTGATGGTGGCGATTGTGCAGGACGACTATGCCGTCCTGCGACGATTCCGCGGCAAGAGTAGCTTGGCGACTTATCTGACCGTGGTCGCTCGCCGAGTGGTCGTGCGGCAGTTGATCGAGAACCGTTCGTCGACCCCTTTGTCTGCGGTCGCCGAAGATTCGGTGGCAACCGATTCGGAGGTTGAGCAGCGAATTACCAATCAAGAAGAAGTCGAGCGTTTGCTAAAACGACTAGATGGCCCGGAAGAAAATGTGATGCGGATGTATCACTTAGAGGGCAAGACCTATCAGGAAATCAGCCGGACGACTGGCATGCCCACCAATAGCGTCGGGCCGATGTTAACTCGATTGCGAACTCGGTTGCGCGGGCAAACGAACGCCTAGCTAGTAGCCTGGGCCGCGCAGATCGATTTCGCCTTTGGGCCAACTGCCTTTGCTTGGGTAGCGCATAATTTCTTTGTCCCAGAAGGGCGACCCGTGCGCGTCGTGCTCTAGCGAGTTGATGATGGGGTTCTCGACCATGGTAGCTCCCAGTTTTTCGTAGAACGGCCGGACCACGCCGGTCGTTTGAAAGAGCGCAAAGGGAAACGTCCCCGCGTCAACAGCTGCAAAGGCGGCTCGAACGATGATTTCGCCTAATCCACGTCCACGTTGTTCGGGGGCTGTGCCTACGCGGGTCAAACCTGCGATGACGAGGTCGCCAGCCGTGGTGCCAATGGTCCGCGGCAGAATGGCGGAATGGGCAATCACCTCATCGTTTTCACAAATGATATACGACCGAGGTGCCTGGGCTTTGGGGCCGGCGTAGTTGCGGCCCATGGCGAGCAGTTGATCGCGCCGATCTGCCAGGGTTTTTGCTGATTTTGGCCAAACTCGCACCAGCAACTTAGCGATCTCGGTCGCTTGATCTTCGGTGAGGGTTCTTGAATCGAGGGTTTCTACCTGCATTACGCAGTCCTTTCAAAGTGGCAAGGTGCCACGTTAGCAAAGAACCTGGGAAACGAAAAGACGCAAAGAAATATAGCCCCTGGCAGAGGCATCGTGGCGACAATTCGCTAAGGTAGAACGCGGGGCCAAATTCATTATAATGGACGGTCTCAGGCATCGAGTCCCTTTGTTATTCAGGCAAGTAAAATATGGCCGATTTGTTTTCTCGTGGGGAATACCCTCAAACTCGGCTGCGACGCTCGCGGCAACATGATTGGTCGCGGCGCATGGTGCGCGAGAATTGCCTATCGGTCGACGATCTCATCTGGCCGTTGTTTGTTTGCGAAGGCGATAATAGTCGCGAAAAAATACCCTCGATGCCTGGAGTAGAGCGACTCTCGATCGATTTACTCGTCGAGGCGGTCGGCGAGGCGGTCGCGTTGGGGATTCCAGCCGTGGCTCTGTTTCCGGCGACCGATTCCAAACTAAAAACCGAAGAGTGCCTCGAAGCGGTGAATCCAGAGAACTTGATCTGCCGTGCAGTTCACGCGGTGAAAGTTGCCCACGGCGATAAGATCGGCGTGATCTGTGATGTGGCGCTCGATCCCTATTCGAGTCACGGGCAGGACGGTTTGGTTCGCGATGGGCAGGTGGTTAACGACGAGACCCTCGAGATGCTTTGCCGTCAGGCGACGGTGCAAGCCGAGGCAGGGTGCGATGTGATTGCGCCGTCGGACATGATGGATGGACGTGTCGGTAAAATTCGTCAGGCTCTTGATGAGGCGAATTTTCAGAACGTGCAGATTATGGCCTACGCGGCGAAGTATGCGTCGGCATTTTATGGGCCATTTCGCGACGCGGTTGGTTCGTCGAAAAATTTAGGCGGCGGCGACAAGCGAACTTATCAGATGAACCCTGCCAATGCAGCAGAGGCGCTGCGCGAGGTTGCGCTCGATATCGCCGAAGGGGCCGACAGCGTCATGGTCAAACCGGGGATGCCCTATCTCGACATCGTACGGCAAGTGAAAGAAACGTTTGCGGTGCCTACTTTTGCTTATCAGGTAAGCGGCGAATACGCGATGCTTTGCGCCGCAGCCGAGCAGGGCTGGCTCGATCGCAACGCCGTCATGCTCGAAAGTCTCACCGCCTTCAAACGAGCCGGCGCCGATGGGGTGTTAACCTATTTTGCTCTGGATGCTGCGAAGTGGCTACGCGAGACGTGATAGCGAAATGGTTTTACCGCTTATCACAGCGTGGCTCGGCGTCACTTGACAAAACGTACGCTTTGGCGTACGCTTTGTTTGGAGGTACAAAAGCATGACCATTCTTAATGCGACAGAAGCCCGGACCAGGCTTTACAGCTTGATCGATGAGGCGGCAACCACGCACCAGCCGATTGTCATTACCGGGAAAAGGGGCAATGCGGTTTTGGTTTCTGAGGAAGATTGGAACGCGATTGCTGAAACTTTGCATCTGCTGTCGGTTCCTGGAATGCGGGAATCGATTCAAGAAGGGCTTCAGCAAGATTTGTCAGAGAGTTCTGAGGAGCTTGATTGGTGAGTTGGAAACTGGTGTATACAAAGCAGGCACAAAAAGATGCCAAGAAGCTTGCTAGTTCGGGACTCAAGAAAAAAGCTCAAGAGCTTCTGGGCATTATCCAAACAAATCCTTATCAGAACCCGCCGCCCTACGAAAAATTAATCGGCGATTTATCGGGCGCGTACTCAAGAAGAATCAACATCCAGCACCGGCTTGTCTATCAAGTCTATGAAAAAGAACATGCGGTCAAAGTGATTCGGCTTTGGACCCACTATGAGTAGTGCGATAGCATCGGTACTTGAACACCTGGGCGTCTGGTGTCAAATCTGCTGTCAACCCCACGGCTATGCAAACGAGAACTGATAATGAGCAATGACAGTCAACCTCCTAAACAAACCAGTGCCGACAGCGCGCATGCTATAGTGCGCTCAGCTTTAGGTGCGATTCCAGGAGCAGGCAACGCTATCACCGAGTTATTCAACCGTATAGTAACACCTCCCATCGAAAAACGGCGTGATGAATGGCGACAGGATATTGGAGAACGACTGCAAGCACTGGAAGACACAAAATCTATTTCAGCTTCGAAACTTTCGGAAAATGAAGCTTTTATTAGCACGTTATTTCAAGCTTCTAGCATAGCAATTCGGAACCATGAAAACGAAAAGCTGGAGTCGCTGAAAAATGCCGTGGTCAACACTGCGTTAATCGATTCGCCAGATGAAGCAATTCTACAAATGTTTTTGCAGTTTATTGATATACTCACAGTTTTGCATGTCCGCATATTGCGATTCTTTCAAAACCCTACACGATGGCTTGAGGCTATCGGGCAAGAACCCACCGACTTCAATCATTCGAGCTTAAAGGAAATACTCTTTCAAACTTTTCCAAGACTAAACGAAAATAATGCGCTGGTAAAGTTGGTGCTTTCCGACCTCACTCAACGTGAGCTTCTAACCAATGATAGTGTGTTATCTATCGAATCTAATATTGGCGCTTTGAACCAGCGCACTACGCAATTTGGAGACGAGTTCCTGACATACATCACCGAGGGGGATAATGAGATTAATTAGGCATCGCCCTGCCGATCGTGCTGCCTAGTTCGGTGATTTGGCGGTAGTGGCGACTCAGAGAAACTGCACTTCATGAAATCCCAGCTGCATTTTGTGGTTTTGCTCGTCTTGCGTTGTGCTACAATGCAGGCGGAGGATGTGTTGATGGAAGAGAATGTGGATGCAATTTATTCGAATGGTACGTTTCAGCCCGTTCATAAAGCTGATATCGCTCTACCCGATGGCGCGCGCGTTCGACTGACAGTGGAGCCAGTTTCTCAGGACGAAGGCACGAATGTCCTTGACCTTGCCGCCAAGGTATACACAGGTCTTTCCGATGAGGACGTCGCGGATGTCGAAAGAACAGCGACAGATCGCACCAACTTTTTCTCGCAGTAGAAGCTCTCCTTAAACCGGGTCCATCTCGATGAACAAGGTAGTTCTCGACACCGATACGTTGTCGGGAATCATGCGACAGCTTCCAGCAGCCCTATCGTCCGCGCAGGCTTACCTTTCTTCCTATTCGCAACTGACCATCTCTATTGTCACACGATTTGAAATCCTTCGTGGACTGAGCGCGAAGAAGGCCGCATCGCAAACCTCGGCGTTCCATGCCATGTGTCAGTCGATGGAGGTGCTCCCAATCACCGATGCGATCATCGTGCGTGCCGCAGATATTTACGGCACACTCCACCAAACGGGACAATTAGTCGGAGATGCCGATATTCTGATAGCAGCAACGTGCCTGGAGCATGGTTGCGCGATTGTCACCAACAATACGTCCCACTTCTCCCGAATCCCCGGACTCTCCACACAGAACTGGCTCACCGAGTAGGTTGGAACAAGCTTCGTGCAGAACCGACCTCAATTGTGTAACTCGTCAGACCTCATACCGCATGAGAATCTCGTCGGGTTCGACACCGGCGATGCTTTTGAAGGCACCTTCTGAAATGGCGGCGCCTAGTTCGGTGATTTGGCGATAGTAGCGGTTGCCGGGGCGCTTGCCGGTGTATTTTTGGGTGAGGCCTTGGCAGAGGACGTCGGCGGCGGTGCGGAGGATTTCGTCGGATTGGCGGGCGCCGTAAAGACTCGTACACAAAATAGTGATGAGGTCTTGGCAGCGGCCCGAGAGTTCGGACATGCGGCATTGGCGGTCGGCGAGTGCGAGTTGGAACTTGCCCATCGTACTGGAAATTTCCAGCGCCATTTTTTGCAACTGATCGCAGGCGAACTCGGCGTGCTTTCGCAAACTGGCGGGCATATTTGGTAGCTCCGACGAGGCGGTGGGCATCAGACGTTGTGTGGCTAGCCATTTGAGATAGGGCATGGCTACGCTCTTGAGCGCCCAGGCGTGGGCGGGGTTTAAGGGGTTAGGCTTTTTGATGCCTGCGGCGGCGAGTGCTTTGCCAACGGGCTCGAAATAGGTTTTGCCGTGGTCTTTTACTAGCGACTTGAAGAAGGCCATCGCGAGCATTTCGCCCTCGCCTTCGTAGATGCTGGGGGCGAGATATTCGCAAACATGGTCGCCGAAGAGATGGCCGTGCAAGAACGACCGGCCCCCGTGCGTTTTCATGAAGAGATCGATGGCCGCTTCGGTGAGTGCTGCTCCGCCGAAGATTTTTGCGATGATGCACTCCATTTCGCCCCGATATCCACGGTCGATGAGCCCGGCACACCAGGCGACCTGAGCATCGCATCCGACAATGAGGGCAGCCATGCGTCCGATGCGTTTTTGCACTAGCTCTCGCTCAGCAATTTTCTCGCCGTAGGTGACGCGGAACTTTGCCCAAGGGATCATGCTGGCCATCATCATGCGCATGACGCCCGAGGCGTTGGCGGCCACCGAAACGCGACCGAGGTTGAGTCCGTGATAGGCGATCGTGAGGCCATCGCCGCGCGGTGGGGTGAGTAGATTTTCAGCTGGGACGCGAAAATCTTTGAATTTCATGCCGACGTTGTGCGTATGCTTGAGCGCCCAAATGCCGTAGCGGATAATTTGGAATTGTTCGTTCTCTTCGTTGGGCAACTCGGCGACAAGAACCGCTGGTTTGCCGTCGATCATGCAGACGAGGCCGACGGTTCGGCCCGGCCGGATATTGGTGATGAAGAGTTTCTCGCCATTGACCACGTAATGATCGCCATCGAGCACGGCTTGGGTGCGTAGTTGCGTGAGGTCGCTGCCGGCACAAGGTTCGGTGAGCGCAAAGGCACTGAGTCGTGAACCGTCGGCGAGCCCAGGTAGAAAACGTTTCTTTTGTTCGGCGTTTCCAAAAGTGCGAACCGGGTCGACGGCGCCGATGCAGCCGTGAACTGAGGCTAGGCCAGCGATAGTTGGGTCGAGCATCGCCATGCGGGTTTCAAATGGAGCGAACGCGCTGAACTGTGCCCCGCTACCGCCGTGCTCTTTGCCGACTAGGAGTCCCCAATAGCCCGCTGAAGCGAGATCGTCGAGTACGTCTTCGGTGATTTTTTTGTTTTCATCCATCAGCGTCCCGGCCGATAAATGTCTGCGCACGACGGCGAGCGAATCGTCCATCACCTTCTGTACTTCGGCCGAGGGAGTGGTGTTGGTGCTTTGGAAGAGATCAACCGGGACACCTCGATTCCAAACCGCGGCATGGGCGGGGCTGTTGACGGTTTGATATTCGGGCGCGAAGAGTGCTTCGACCTGATCGTCTGCCGTGTCGATGGCTCCGGTACGGCGAGCCTCGTCGTCGCTCTTGCCGCCGAGCTTCAAGGCAGTTTCGGCAAAGGAGGTTTCTTGATTAGAATCGGGGTGGTTGGATGCCTCGTTGGACATTAGTTTCTCGTAGGTTGGCTGATTAACGGGGGTGTATGAAGCTGTTTTTTATCACAGACGGCCTGTTCTGGCCATTCGTATGTTGTCCTGTACCACGTGGGCCTTTATCATCTTTGGAGTTTTGCTTGCCTCACCTCGCTGATAGCCAGCGTTTTTCATATCACCCGGCAGATGAAGACAAAAACGATGTACGATCAAAGAATCGATAAATTGGCGAATTTGCTGCTCGATCACAGTTGCGAATTGAAATCGGGTGAAAAAGTGTTGATCGAGGCTTTTGATTTACCCGAGGCGAATTTGGTGACCGCACTGGTCGAGGGGGCGGCCGAGCGTGGCTGTTTACCGCTGGTCAGTTGGAAAAACAACGCGGTGTTGCGGTCGCTTTACCGCACGGCGACCGAAGCGAGCATGAAGCTGGTGGCAAAGTTTGAGAAAGACCGCATGCAGGCGGCCGATGCGTATATCGGAATTCGGGGGTCGGCCAACAGCAGCCAATTTGCCGACGTGCCGCACGAGCGGATGGACTTGTTTCAAAAACACTGGTGGAAACCTGTGCATGGCTCGATTCGCGTGCCTGACACCAAATGGGTCGTGTTACGGTATCCGACCGATTCGTTTGCCCAGGCGGCGAACATGAGCACGGCAGCATTCGAGGAGTTTTACTTCGACGTTTGCACGGCCGACTACGTGGCGATGGGCAAGGCTCAAGAGCCGCTTGTTTCGAGAATGGAAGCCGCCGACCGAGTGCGAATCGTTGCGCCCGGCACCGAGCTTGAGTTTTCGATCAAAGATATTCCCGTCATCCCCTGCAATGGCGAGCGGAATATCCCGGACGGCGAAGTGTTTACTGCCCCAGTGCGCGACAGCATCAACGGCGTGATCCGCTACAACACGCAGTCGCGTTACCAAGGCACGGTTTTCGAGAACATTGAGTTCGAATTCAAGGACGGAAAAATAGTACGAGCCGAGGCGAACGAAACCGAGAAACTCAACGCGATTCTCGACTCGGACGAGGGGGCTCGTTATTGCGGGGAATGGTCGATGGGCACCAACAATCACGTCCGTCATCCGATGCTCGACACGCTGTTCGACGAAAAGATCGGCGGTAGCTTTCACCTTACGCCGGGCGAAGCGTATGACGAAGCTGACAACGGCAATCGTAGCCGTATCCATTGGGACTTGGTGCTGATCCAGCGCGAAGATTACGGCGGTGGCGAAATCTGGTTTGACGGCGAGTTGGTCCGTAAGGACGGTCATTTTGTGCCGAAAGATTTGCAAGGGCTGAATGTGGGTTTGTAGAAGTGAAGCAAGGTGGGTCGGGTAAGTGACCGTTCACGGTATGCTGCTAGATGAATCCTCGTAAAGGTCTCTCGCAAAGGCGCGAAAGCGCAAAGGAAGGAATCTCGCAGAGTCGCAGAGACGGCAGAGAAAAAGTGAGTGCAACAAACAAGAGCGGAAAATACCGAGATTTTTTTGCTGCTTTAAACCGTGTCTGGTCGACTAAATAACTCGGCTGTCTCGGCGTCTCTGCGAGAACCTTTTTGCTCCAGTCAGGAATAGTACGTTTTACGGGATTTCTTGATGGATACTTTCCTTTGCGACTTCGCGCCTTTGCGAGAGGTCTATTTGCCTTTCCTCCTGTGAACGGTTACCCAGGGTAAAGCCTAGTGTGTTAGTGTGAATTGATTCGAGACAAACCCACACCGTGAAAATTTTCACGAACTTCTTTGTTGTGAAAATTTTCACAAGCATTTTTTTGGGACGTGAACTAGCTATGGGTTGTCGATTGGTGTTATCCTTATAGCAGATCGGAAATGGTGGACTCGGGGGAGTCGATCGTTTCAAGCCTCTTCTTTTTTGCTGTTCATTTTTTTGGGAGTGCGTGTTTGGCTGTCGGCGAAGCGCGTACCTTGGCGGAGTGATTGCTATGTCTCAGCTTACTGCCCGCGATTTTATGGTCACCCGGCTGGTGACGTTACGACCAGAGATGGATGTGATCGATGCAGTTCAACGGCTGTTGAAAAATCGCATTTCTGGCGCTCCTGTGGTGGATTCTGGGGGAATGTACCTCGGAGTTTTTTCTGAAAAGTGCTCGATGCATGTTTTGCTCGATGCCGCGTATGAGCAATTGCCCAGCAACGAAGTGCGGGTGTTTATGGACACCGATGCCAAGACGATCCAGCCCGAGACGAATTTATTGTCGATTGCGCAAGTTTTTCTGCTGACCCCGTATCGGCGCTTGCCGGTGATCGAAGAGGGCCGTCTTGTGGGGCAAGTGAGCCGCCGTGATGTGCTTCGCGCTTCGATGGACTTGTTGCGACGTTCGCCAAATCGGGGCGAGGAATCGTCGCTGCTCTATCTGAGTGCTTTGGTCGAGCGAAACGAAGCTCCGCTGGCGTAGGTTCTCTTCTTGTTTTTTACCGCAGAGGACGCAGAGAGCGCTGAGTAAACGGGGCGACATGGTGGGAGGCTTTTCTGTGCGAGGCATCTCCGACGCCGATCGTGTCAGAATTCGTGACTTTCGGCGTCGGAGACGCCTCCCACAGTAGTTCCCAGATTCCACTACGGCACTGCTTTGATTCTTGGGTCGCCTTCACTAGCCAACCGGCTGTGGGTTTGCTACGATTTTGGCGTATAGTTGCGTTTTTGGTGGTTTGTCCGCAATTTTCAGCAGGGAAAAAACGATGGCTTCAGCCATTCCTGGCGTTGTGCCTGATACCGAGAAGGAAGTAACGGTGATGACCGTTTGGCCGTCGATTGCGGCCACGGCGTATGGTCGTTGGTGGGGGCGGCGGTTTGCCAATCGGCTCGGCATTACGCTGTTCGGGCTTCCGATTACCGTGGGACGATTGCTTGCGCTGGTCTCGATTCCGTTTATTCTTCCGCTCTATTTTCACATGCTGCTGCCGCGTATTCCGTTTGTTGTGTTTGGATTTTCGAATCCAGGCTGCCGTCGCTACCGACTCACCAATCGTCGAGTCGTGGTGGAACAAGCTTTTGGTGGCGGTGAGCAGCAGAGCGTTTCGCTCGATCGGTTCGATTCGATCGAGATTGAGGTCGTTCCGGGGCAGGAATGGTACCCAGCCGGAGATATGGTTTTTCGTAATGGCCAGGTCGAGACTTTCCGTTTGTCTGGGGTACCCCACCCAGAAGCTTTCTCGCAAACTTGCCTGAAGGCGCATTTCGGATTTGCCGGGGTGCAGCGGGCCCGTGAAATTGGTGCGGCTGTCTAAGTCGTTTTGTATCAAGCCTTTCTTGCTTAGAGCGTCGGTTTACTCTTAGACGCGGCGTGTTCCGGTTGTAACGACCACGTTCCGGCTACGGAACTATCTATTTGCGGCAGCCGTGCCGAATCTTCGACTCAAATAAAAACCTCCCCGTTCTGGCTAGGTGCAGCGCCGATACTGACTGCTAGCACGAATAGGTCAGGGAGAAGAGACAAGGAATCACATCGAGCCGGAGGCCGTCGGTATGCGCAGTTATCTTATCCAAGCGACGAATTGGATGGTCGCCTTGGCAATTCTTTGCCAGGGGGTCGCGTTTGCCGAAACTGCCCACCACGGCTTATCGTCGGCGAAAGTGGAGAAAGCCTCGGTATTTCGCCATAGTTCGTATCCCGCGGCGTTGAGTGCGTCGCAAAAGAGCAATCGGCCCATCCTCATCTACGTGGGTATGCCACGGTGTCCGCACTGTGTGAAAATGCTCAACAAAACCTACGAACGTTCTGCCGTTGGCAATTTAGTTTCAGGGTCGTTTGAATCGGTTTACGTTGGTCGATATACGCATGCCAAGCTGGTCGAGAGGCTCAAAGTGAGGTGGTATCCCACGACCGTGTTGGTGGGGCCAAATAACCGAGTGCTCGACATGATCGAGGGTTATGTGGATGCCTCGGAGTTTAAGCAACGCTTGCAAACGGGAATAGCCGCAGCAAGGACGACCACACAGACTCGCTGACCAGAGGGACACTTTTCGGCGAAAATAGCTTGCAACGGTACAAGAGACTTTTCCTGCAGGCAATCTCTTCAGAGCGAAATGGAAGAATTCGTCAATTATTGTGGGCTTTCTCACAGATTCTTGATCGTCCAGTACCGAAAATAAAAGCAGTCACCTGCTATGTGTGACGCATGACGATACCAACCAAATAACTGATTAACTTTCGCAGGAATCATCTCACTATGAAATTCGCTCTCTTACCTATCCTTTCACTAACAATCTTGTTCTGTGCAAGCACGACGACGATAGCCCAGAGTGGCCAACGTGGCAGCGAGGGGCAAAGCACCCTGTTCAAGCACCAACGTGTTGAGCAAGCTTGGGAAGCTGCCGTTGCCTCGAAGAAACCGCTGTTGGTGATGTTTACTTCTGACCATTGTGTTTATTGCCGAAAAATGCTGGCAGAAACGTATGGTCACTCAGGGGTTCAGCAGATGCTAGCAGGCCGTACCGAAAGTGTATTGGCCCATGCCAGCGAATATCGTGACTTAGTCAAGCGAATGGGGATTCACGGATTTCCGACCACACTGCTAATCGCCCCCGACGGGCAAGTTCTTGACATGATGGAGGGGTTTGTCGAACCCCGTGTCTTTGCACAGCGTGTGAGCCCATTGCTAGCCAAAGAAGCAGCCAACAGCGGTATCGCTGCTTACCGGGCTCCGGCTTCTGGGCAGCCTGTGGGTCGTTAGAGCTACTCCCGGCCAGGATGGCCGGGCTATGTGTTTGCGACCGGGACGGGCGGACTCTATAGTCCCATCGTGTCCGGTGGCGCGGCGCACTTGCTCTTCTCATGAAGTCAAAACTGGTTCGCGTGTGTCGTTGTCGACAAGCGAACGTACGCAGTTTTGGGCATCGAGGTCGACCTCGAAGGTGACGGGATACTTGTAGCCTTGAGGTGGCTTGGGTGCGAGTATCGGAAGTCGGCGCATCACGCGTAGGGCAAACTCTTTGGCGGCAGGTTGCCAGCCGGTGAGCTGGGTGGATCGATAATCGCCCGGCAAGATTTGACGGAAATGACGGTTTGCTAGGAACACGTTGTTTCGCCTTGCTGCACGGCTTGTCATGTGTTCGGTGGAAAGCGACACGTTGAGGCCACCCGTATTGACGACCCGATGCGGTGTGTGTTGTGGCCAGGTGACCATCTCGCCTGGATTCAAATCGTAAGAAACCGCCAGGTCATCCCACTCGCTACGAAACTCAAGCTCTTCAGACTTTTCGCCGCAAAGAACCCCTTCGATCGTTTCGTCGGAAACGATGCCTGACTCAAGCGGGTAGGCCCAAACTCGTTTGGTTCCACGCAAATGCCACAGCATGTTCACGGGACAGTCGAGGTGGTAATAAACAATCGCCTCGGGTGAAGAAATTAACAGATTTGCCGAGCGGTTGTAGGTGGATAGCCCAGGACAGTTTGCTTCGAGTTCCTCGTATAACGAGTTGACCAAGCGAGCATACTCGGCATGGTGATCCATGACACGGCGCATATTCAACCAGATGCGACCCGTTTGAGCTGCTTCGTAGAGTTGTTCGGCGTTGAGGTTTCCGGCACGTCCTTCTTGCCACTCTTGATGACAAACCGGATCGGTGCCCATGGTGTTGATGCCCAAAGCCTCGCGGGGATGGCGATCAAGCAACTCGATCAGTTGCTCGTCACCAAATAGATCTAAATCTTGTATCCGATGCTGCGCAACAAAGATTGCGTTGTTCATACGAGCAGCTTGCTCAGGAGTCCAGTTTTCTAGTAGTGGTTGGCCGTTGGTCATCGACTTCAGCTCCGTAGAGGACAGGATAGGCTTATGGTTTTTCAAACCTACGTCGCAGATCGAGAGACGCCATCACTGGGTATTCATCTCGATGAAACAAGAGGCGCCCCGCAGAACGAATGCAACCTACAATCGTTACATTCGCTTTGTTGCGTCGGCTAGGCTGATCGAGCCGCTGGCTATTGGAATCGGCGATTCGCAGCCGCTTGGCCTCGGGCGGTGATGGCCGAGTCGATTTTTTCTAACTGGGCGGGTGTCAGTTGCCAGTTCATAGCTTCCGCAGTTTCTTCGAGTTGCCAGGGCCGTTTGGCACCGCAGAGCGCCACGGTGATGCCGGGTTGCTGAATCGTCCAGTTCACGACCACTTGGGCGACCGTTCGGTCACATTCGGTAGCGATTTCACGGAGCTGGTTGAGAAAGTCTTGGTTCTTGTCCCACTCCTCTCCCTGGTACATGGGATAGTTCCTTCGTGAATCCTTTTGGTCGAGCTGCTCTTGCTTCGTGAGTCGGCCTGCCAAGAATCCCTTCATCAATGCCCAGTAAACGACCAGTGAGACGTTGTTTGCACGGCACCAGGGGGCCGTTTTTTGTTCGATGTCGCGTTGTAGCATGTTGTAAGGAAGTTGCACCGCAGTGAGAGGGCACACACAGTGAAACTCTTGAATCTGCTCCAGAGAGCAATTCGATGCCCCAGCGTAACGCACTTTACCTTGGGCGATGAGTTCGCAAATTGCCCCCGCCGACTCGGCGATCGTGACCTTGGGATCGGGGGAATGCAGATAGTAAAGCTCGACGCGATCGGTGCCTAGCCGCTGGAGACTCTCATCACATTCGTTCAAAATTGTTTCGGGTCGCGCATCGTTCGTTTGCTTGCCATCTTCGCCGTAGTGAATGCCACACTTGGTTGCCAAAATGAAGTCGTCGCGACAGTTGGTCAGCGCGCGGCGTACAAGGTTCTCGCTCTCGCCTTTGGGTCCATAGCAATACGCGGTGTCGATGAAGTTGACGCCTAGCTCCGCACATGTTTGGAGCGTCGCGATACTGTCCGCATCGTTCACCTCAAGCGAACTTACCCCAGCCATGGGCCAAGTGCCGAGCGAGACGGGTGCCACCGCAAGGTCGCTCGCGCCAAGAACTCGTTGCGGGATATTAGGTGACTGCTCCACAGGTTGGTCCTTAGAGTTTTTAATTAGTGCGAGGGGGGCGCTGTGGAGTGTATGCGCAGCAATCAGACGGACAGGCGTCGTGGCTGGGGCCTAGTTCGCCTAGCGCTTGCCGCAATGGGGAGTCACTGATTCGCTCAGTGATTAGCTCTCGAATCATTTGGGCGAACCGGGGATGTTCGCCAGCGGTAGCAGCTCGATACATTTTGATACCAAGTTGTTCGCAAAGCTGGTGTGCTTCGATATCAATGTCGTAGAGCACCTCGAGATGATCGGAAATAAAACCAATCGGCAAAACCACGATGTTTTTAGAGGCGCGCTGCTCGTGAAGTTGGTGGATGCGATCGCAGATATCAGGCTCAAGCCAGGGTTGCTGCGGAGGTCCGCTGCGGCTTTGATAGACCAGCTCCCATTGCGAGTGACTCGCCCCAGCTGCCACCAATCGGCAGGCCTCTTCTAGCTGGACTACGTACTGACAGGTCTTTACCATTGCCAGTGGGATACTATGGGCAGTAAACAGGAGCAGGGTTTCGCCACGTTCGATGTTCGTAATTTTGTCGAGACATTGGCTTACCGATTCGACCATCGGTTTGATAAAGCCTGGGTGGTTGAAGAAAACCCGAAGCTTGTCGATGGCTGGGGCGGTGGGGCCAACCTGCTGTTGGGCTCGGGCAATGTCTTCGTGGTATTGCCGACAGCCGGAGTAGGAACTGTAGGCACTGGTAAAAAATGCCAAGGCCCGTTGGATGCCGTCATCGGCCATTTGCTGCAGCGTTTCAGGCAGCAGAGGATGCCAATTTCGATTTCCCCAATAGACGGGCAGCACCGGGCCATGGGCGGCAAGTTCAGTTTCTAAAGCGGTAATAAGTTGCCGATTTTGTTCGTTGATAGGACTCATCCCGTCGAATTGCTTGTAGTGCTCGGCAACTTCAAGCATTCGCGCACGCGGAATATTCTTTCCTCGGAGGACGTTTTCCAAAAAAGGAATCACCTCGTCGGGGCCCTCGGGGCCACCGAAGGAGACAAAAAGGATGGCGTCGTAATTTTCTGGCACGGTCGTTTGCTAAGCGTTATGGAGGGTTATGGAAAGGCCAAGTTTAGGGAACCGATTCGCCGCGAGCAGTTTCTAGAAGCGTATACCATTCGACACGAGACAAAGTGATGTCGTCGGCGAGCACACTTTTGCCGATCCGATCTGCGTTGAGTGTTCCAACGATGGGCTGGATGCCCGCCGGGTGACGGAGTAGCCACGCTAGGGGAATCGCTTCGTCGGTGGTCTCGTGGGTGCGAGCTATTGCTGCGATTTGTTTCGCTAGCTGCTGCTCAAGGTCGGTGGAATCCTCTGAGCATCCAAAAACCCTGCCGCTCGCTGTGGGTGACCACGCTTGTATCATGATTTGATTCAAGCGGCAAAAATCCATAAGCCCCGAAGTATTCGAGTAGCGATAGCCGTCCATGTTGGCGAGGATACCGTCGCTGATCAAACTGTGATGCAGCAGGCTAAGTTCGACCTGATTCAACACAATTGGCTGACGAACGTGACGTTGCAACAAAGCAATTTGGCCGGCGGTGTGGTTGCTCACCCCAAAGTAGCGGACTTTGCCGCTGGCATGGAGATGATCGAACGCTCGGGCGACCTCTTCGTATTCGACCAGCGGATCGGGTCGGTGCAACGCTAGAATGTCGACGCGATCGGTGGCGAGACGTTGCAGGCAAGTCTCGACCGATTTTGTGATGTGTTCAAAACTAAAGTCGTATCTCGGGGGCATGCCGAATTCGGGTTTTGCACAAGAAACAATCCCACACTTTTCTTGCAGGATGATTTTGTCTCGCAAAGTTTTGTCTTGTTGCAGAGCATAGCCCACCGCTTCGTCGGATTTTCCGCGTGTGTAGATGTCAGCTAAATCGATTAGATTGATTCCGGTATCGACCGCGGTGGCGATCAATCGGACGGCACGCTGTTTTAGGTCGTCGGTGAGAGGAGTCTCGTCCCACTGACCTCCCAGATGCCAAGTGCCGTAAGCCAAGCGTGAAACACTCAGGTCGGTATTCGGAATCGTGTATTGCTGCATGCTTTTCACTCGCCGCTGCTATCGCTAGAAAACTTCTCGAGAGAGGTAGCCTAAAGCACCAGAAAGAGGAGTACAAGTCTTTCGCAAAGGCGCGAAGAAATAATAGGAATCTCGCAGAGTCGCTGAGACGGCAGAGAAAAGGTTTGAGAAAGTAACAAGAGTAGCATATGTCGAGATGCTGACGGTAGGAAGTACCGTGCCTAGTCGGCTCAACGACTTTTGCGCCTTTGCGAGAGTCTTATTCGTCTTTCCCTAATGAACGGTAGCGAAGTTACAGAGTGGCATCGAGTGTTGTTGTGACGCTTGGCAATCGGAGCGAAACCACGACTTCTCGGATGCTTCCGCGGGATTCGATCTCTAGGCGGAATTCTTCGACATTCTCGGCTAAGAGGTTTTGAACGCGGGCCAGCAAGTCTGCCTGCCCGGTGATAGGTTCGCCGTTCAACGAATAGATACGGTCGTGAAGCACGATGCCTGCTCGTGCGGCGGGAGAGTAGGGTACGACACGTGTGGAGTAAACGGTTTCTGGTTCTGCATCATTCTCTCGCCACGAAAGGCCTAGCCGGACGGGCACCCCTTGCAGCGGGACGGTCACGGTGACTGGCATTTCGGTTCCCGCCCGTAGGACTTTTAGATCGAGTTGCGCCTCACTCTGCAACGCCATCGCAGGCAGCAACGACTCATTGGAAATGGATAGGCCGTTGACCGCAAGAATAATATCGCCTGACCGCAGCGAATTCGCACCCGTTAGCTGAACGTGCTGTACTATGAGTTGACTAGTTTCGCCAGGGATGTATTCCCAAGTGAATCCGAGCCGCGAAGGAATGGCAGGCAAGGGGTTTTCTACTCGTTTTTGCGTTTCCAGATTTTCGCCACGCGAATTCGTACGATACCCGGGCAGGGTTTCTGCGTCTGCTAGGTCGCAAAGCCGCTCGACCAAGTATCGACTCACTTCTCGCATTCCGTCGAGGTTGAGTTTCTCGATGTCATCGCTAGGTCGATGGTAGTCGTCGTGCAAACCGGTATGAACACAGAGACAGGGAATTCGGCGTTCGTAGAAAGGCCAGTGATCGCTGTTGTCTTTCAAGTTCCAGGTGAAATCGACCCAGGTTCCTTCGCTCAACGATGAGGTGCTCATCATTTGGCGTAGCCCAGGAGCGGTGCGTGCCCCCATCAGTTCGATTCGTCCGTCGGTAAGCCGTCCGACCATGTCGATATTGATGGTCAGCTTCACCGAATCTAGGGGAACCGTGGGATTACGTAACCAATGTTTCGAGCCAAGCAGTCCTTTCTCTTCACCATCCCAGAAAGCAAAAAGAATCGAGCGTTTCGGCTGATGGCCCGAACGTGAGATCGCGTCGATGACTTCCAGCAATGCGGCGACGCCGCTGGCGTTGTCGTCTGCCCCATTGTGAATAAAGCCGGTGGGGCCGTAGCTATTTCGCCTCGAACCATACCCGACATGATCGTAGTGAGCACCGACAACGATGACCTCGTTGCGAAGTTCTGGATCGGTGCCTTCGAGAACCGCAAGTAGGTTTTGCGATCGCCCAGAAAACGGTTGCGTAAAGCGATCGCCAGGGCCACTAGGTTTTAGCCCCGTCGATTCGATACTCTTGAGGATGTACTTAGCTGCCTCGCGCCCGCCGCGCGTACCTGTCTCGCGACCCTCGAGCATGTCGTCGGCGAGCACGCTCACATGGTGGTGGAGTTCATTGGTGGTGATCGACGAGCGGGCAACATCAAGCCAGAGATTCTCGCCTGCGGGGCATGGCAGCGGGTTGGTTCCCCACAGTCCCAGGACAAAAACGCTTTCGAGCAGGAAATGCAGCAGCAAAGTCTTTGGGGCTATCGATTGCGTCACTCTAAAACGCACAGATCGATACCTTAAGACGGGCGGCTGTTCGAGCATCGTTATTTTCGTAGGGAGGGCGGGGAGGTGGGGCTGCTATGTGGGCAAATGCAATCAAATCTCTGGGTTTCAGTTGATCGCGTTGATCGCAAGTAACAAACGGATATCCAACTCAAACATACCCGTTATTTATCGAGGAGCCGGAAGTTGTGAGAAGAAAATTGGCTATTTTTAGGCTATGGAAATCTGAGAACGGGAGTAACCCAAAAGAGTGTGATTTTTTAGGATTGCCTCAAGTCGAGAAGCACGTGAAGAAGCGGCGGCGCTGGAAGGGTCTTTGTAAAAGTTTCTCGCAAAGGCGCTAAGGCGCAAAAAAAGTATGAGAATCACGCAGAGTCGCAGAAACGGCAGAGGAAATGTGTGTAGAAATAACAGGAGCAACAAATATCGAAATGCTGATTGTCGGAAGAACCGTGTAACAGTCAACTCAACGACTCTGCCGTCTCGGCGTCTCTGCGAGAGACTATTTTTGTTCCTTTGCGCCTTTGCGAGAGGCCGATTCGCCTTTTGTCTTGTGAATGGTTACGTTTTTCGTTTCTTAGATATCCGTGTTCATCTGTGGTTTCTCTTGTTTCTAGCCTCTAACTTTCGCGAAGAACCAATTTATTTGCCGATGCAAAATTGGCTGAAAATTCGGTCCAGAATATCGTCGGTATAGACGGCACCCACGACACGGCCTAACTCGGTGAGGGCGTCTCGAATTTCAGCGGCGAGTAGCTCTTCGTCGCCAGCATGTTCAACGAGCCGCCGAGACCGTGTTAATGCTTCGTTCGCGCGGTGAAGGCTGTCGGTGCATCGGGCTGACGTGGCAGCAACTGCCCCGCCCTCATTTTCGATGGCATTGATAAGTTGTTCACGAATCTGTCGACGAAGCGTCTCGATGCCTGCCCCGGTGACGCTGCTGCACGCAATGACCTTTTCGTTTGCAATTGAATTTGTATCGAGGTCGGACTTGGTATGAATGATGAGGTAAGAATCGGCATCGCCTAAATGGTCGTGTTGGAGAGTAGCCTTGTCTGTCAGCGTGTCGATACAAACCAGCCGTAGGTTTGCCTGTCGAACTTGCTCGCTGGCCATTTTTTGAGCGGACTGTTCAATGGATTCGCCGGAAGGCGATGTTTCTTGACCTGCGGTGTCGACTAATAGACAGGCAAGACCTTCAAGCTGTAGGACGGCAGTCACGTAGTCGCGTGTCGTGCCAGATTGATCGGAGACGAGTGCCTGCACATCTTGCTTGCCTGTGGCGATTAGCGCATTAAATAAACTGCTTTTGCCCACATTTGGCGCGCCGAGGAGTGCGACCCGTGGCATATCCAAGGTATCTGCACGGCTGGAAATTTGTTCGATCGCTTCAAGAACCGTTTGCTGCGCTTCAGTGAGTCGTTCCTTGAGCACCTCGTGAGAGATGAATTCAATATCTTCGTCGACAAAGTCGAGGCCTGCTTCTAGCTCAGCGAGTATCTGCAAAAGGGTTTCTCGGAGTTCGGTGAGCGGCTGCGAAAGTCCCCCTGCGAGCTGAGCTAAGGCCGTGTTGAGCGATTGCTGATCGCGTGCGTCAATCACGCCTAGTACGGCTTCGGCTTGGGTGAGATCCATCCGCCCGGCAAGAAAAGCACGTAACGTGAATTCTCCAGGCTCCGCAACTCGTGCACCCTGCGTGCAGACCGCATAGAGGGCTGCTTCGAGTAAGGGGGGCGATCCCAAGGTATGTAACTCCGCCGAGGGCTGACGGGTATAACTGCGATCGGTGGGCCATAGAAAAAGATCACCGGGAATATCTAGCTTTGGATTTTTGCAATGGAACGTCCCTTGGAGTACGGTGGGAACTTTGATTTCCTTGAGCGTGGCGTTGTTTTCACAAGAAAAAAATTTGGCCAGACAGTCGAGTGTTTGGGGGCCGCTAATGCGAATCATTCCGCGTGCAGCGCCGCCCGCAGGGGTACTAATCGCGGCAATGGTGTCGTTGAGATCGTAACCCATGGGACACACTAGAAAGAGGGCGTCATTTTGGATTTACCACAGAGGCACAGAGAGCACGGAGTTAGGTGCATGGCATTGCGACCTAGGGCGATCCAGAATCGATATTATGCAGATGTCTAGCGTTTTTTCTTCTTCTTTGTTTTTTTGTTTTTCTGGGAACCGTTTTTACTTCTGCGGTCTGGCAAAGTTGCCGTGGTGTCTGACGGGGCAGTGGCGGGGGCCGTCGGCGAGGGGATAAGTTTCCGCTCGGCGATTCCCCAGATACTTGAAGCAATGAAGTAAAGGCACAATCCACTGGCAACTTTGAAGAACAATAAGCCCATAAACAACATCATAAACTTCATGATTTTTTGCTGCATGGCCGCCTGTTCGTTGGCAGGTTCAGGCATGAACAGTTTTTGCTGTAGCAAGAACAGCACGATGGTGATGAGCGGCAGGACGTTGAGATACGGGCCGAGTCCCGTGATGCCGATGCCGTCGTTAATAAAAGCAGGCATCCAGGGCGACCAATCTAGGAACATGTCGGGCGCGGCAAGGTTCGAGCACCAGCGAATGGATTCGCCCAGGAGCGGCGCTTGCCGTAATTCGACATCGACCATCAAAGAGCGATAGAGGCCCAAAAAGATGGGCAGTTGCACAAACATGGGCAGGCAGCCAGCGATCGGGTTGATATTGTGCTTCCGGTATAGCTCCTGCATGGCCGACGACTGCTTCTGCATGTCGTTTTTGTACTTTTCTTTGAGCTTATCCATCTCTGGTTTCAGTAGCTGCATCTTGGCCATGCTTTGGGCTTGCTTGCGACTGATCGGAAACATGCAGCTACGCACGAGTACCGTTAATAAGATAATGGCGATGCCATAGTTGCGTGTGATGCCATAGAAAAAGTGCAACACCCCGAGCATGATTTTTGCTACACCACTGAACCAACCGTAGTACATCAAGTCGTTCAGTGTGTATGGCATGCCGCCGTGAGTCTTATATTGGTCGAGCAGGTCGGGTCGCTTCGGACCGGTGAAGATCTCGTAGGAATGGTGTAGTGATTTACCAGCCTGAATGACTTGTGGAAGACTGTTTAGTCGGAAAGTCACATTGGCAAAGCGACCTTCGGACGAGCGAGCTTTCGGTTTTGGGCCAAGGAGTACCATTTGGGCTTCGTCGATCCAGATTTCGTCAGGCACCGATTTGATAGGTAGCATGACGGCAGAAAAATACTGTGCATCGACGCCAATATAAGCCAGGGGAGGGCCTTGGAGTGGCTCGGCATCGCCTTTGGCAATGGTGGTGGGGTCAAACTGGACTGTACTGTTGCCTTCGTAGCGAGCGATGACGTCGCGGATTCCCGCGCCTCCCCAGTTGCGGCCAATCTTGTTCGCAAACCACCAACTTTCCATGGGCAAACCATTTGGGCCGTCGAGACGGTAGGCCAATTCTAATGCCTGTTCGCCGAGGTTGCGTACCTCGATGTCTAACTTGAGCCCATAGCCGGAGTAGTTGACATTGGCTTGTTGTTCGGCAGGTACTGGCTCGACAAGATACCGTTTGAGAACCTCGACACCATATTGGGGGAGTTGTTTACGAAAAGTCACACTTGTTTCATTGCGGTCGACGATTTCCCAATTGCTATCGCGGAGTTTCACCCCTGAAATTTCGTCCAGCCCGTCGGCAATTTTTGCGTTTCCAATTCGACCGAGAGTGAATTGGAACGAGGGTGGATCAACAAAATCGGGGGGGAGCTTGTCGGTCCGCATCAACACGTTGTCTGCTTCGGGGCGGATGACTTCTAGAGGTCGGCGATTCAATGTGACGGCGATGTCGATTTGCTGTTCGCCGCGCATCACTGTGAGTGTAATTTCTTCGTCTGGATGGTGTTTGGCGAGAAATTTGGCGAGATCGTTGGGGACGTGAAGATCGGTTGGTTCCCCTTTTGCTGCCGTGGCGGAGAGTAGCCGGTCGCCTTGCTGAATGGTTGCAATGGCAGCGGGCGTGCCTGCACCCACGGCCAGGACGCGCAAGCCTGGGCTGGTATCGGCGATGAGTTCCAAATGGCCTAGATAGCCACCACGATCGTGCAAGTCACGAAATCGAGGACTGGATAATTCGACTCGACGAACGGCAGCGCCCTGGTTCGTGAGCGTGACTAGCAGGCGATAGGGCGAATCTTCGGCGACCGAACCTAGTGTGACATATTCTAGATCGACGTCAGCGGGTTGCTCAGCCGCATCTCGGTCTGCAAGTTCCACGAGCGGGGCAAGCGACGCGGCTGTTTCGGTAGATGGTTCGGCCAGCTGCTCGACCTGGGCTTGCTCAGCGTCAGGCGGTGGAAGTTTCTTGTTTTCCTTGTTTTCTGGCTGCTTTGGAGTAAGCAGTATCAGCACAAGAAAGGAGAGCGCCAAAAAGGCGACGACACGACGTTGGTCCACGTGGAGTGATCCTTCGGTTGGTATTCTTGAGGTGGGGAGCGCGGAATCTTAAGCGAGTGTTGTTGTAGCGTTACTACTGAGGGCCGAGAGACAATCCAAGGTGACTTACGTGGACTGATCGGCTTCGTTACTTCAATTACCGCCCTTCCTTGATGCGGTCTCCCAAAAAGTTGTCCAGGTCTGATATCTGGTAAATTTTTTCAGCGGTTACGCTAAAGTCGTATTCCACTCGATGGAATGTTATTTGATCTTCTTCTTGAACGATATAGCACGACCGAGAATCACCGTCTCGAGGCTGCCCGACAGAGCCGACGTTTATCATAAACTTTTCGTCACGGATACGAAACACGTTGTCTGTTTGATCTGGCGTGATGAATTCTAAGCTCTCGAGGAAGACACCTGGCACATGCGTGTGCCCTTGAAAGCAACCTTTGGTAATGAGTCCGTAGAGTTTTTCCATTTTCTTTTGGTTATAGATATCTTCTGGAAAAACGTACTCGTTGACCGGATTTCGTGGCGAGCCATGGACGTAAAGCCAAGGGTCGTCACGATGCAATCGGGGTGCTGTCCCTAGAAAGTCCCAACGGGCATCAATTTGATCGCGATTACTGCCTGAGTTTTCTAGCTGCTCGCGCGTCCAGAAAATTGCCCGTTCCGCTCCGCTATTAAATCCTTCTGGATCGAACATCGCCCCTTGATCGTGGTTGCCGAGCAGGCCGAGTTTTGTTTTTTCAATCACTAGATCGAGGCACTCGCACGGATTGGGGCCGTAGCCGATGACGTCGCCGAGACAAAAAATCTCATCGACGTTTTGATCGGCAATATGTGCGAGCACTCCATTCAGAGCCTCAAGATTGCCGTGGATGTCGCTAATTATCGCGCGTTTCACCGAGGAGTCGACCTGTAGCTAAGAGCAAAAAAAGGCGGGCAGCGGTTGGGTTGGCATTGTTCAAAGCTACGGTCACCCTTCACCGCTCACAAATGCCAATCCGCCAGTTTAAGTTGCTTGAACTAGGGGGTCAAGGACACGTCAGGCCTTTGGCAGGGCAACTACTAAGTCGCTGTGGGAGGCGTCTCCGACGTCGAGAGTCGTAAACTCTGCACAATCGGCGTCGGAGACGCCTCCCACATACTCTTTGCTTAGCTTCGGATAGGTGAAAGACATCTGAGTATATCGTGTAGCGAGTCTTGGAACCCATGCGTTGGCTTGGTAGGTTCACGGGCTCTGTTCTGGTTTGTCACTTTGAGTACAGGTAGGTATTAGTTGTGCGTGTGGTTGCCCTCGAAACTAGTGAACGCATAGGTACCGTGGCGGCGTTGACTGCCCAAGACGATGAGGTGACTCTGGTCGAAGTACTCACGCTCCCTGGTGATCAACGCTCTGCGCAGTCATTGTTGCCGGCTTTGCACGAAATGCTCGACCGGTGTGATTGGCGAGCGGGCGATCTCGATCTTATTTGTGTCACCACCGGCCCGGGGTCGTTTACGGGCTTGCGAATTGGAGTCACCGTTGCCAAGACGTTTGCCTATGCGTCCCAAGCCAAGCTAATCGGAATCCCTACCCTGTCAGCCATAGCGGCGGGTGTGCATTCCAAGCAACCGCGATTGTGGGCTATTCTCGATGCACAACGTCAAGAACTTTTTGTTGCCTGTTTTACTGAGGAAGAAAAGGAGACTGCCCCCGAGGTTTCTATCATGGGCATTGAGGAGTGGTTGGCAGAGTTGCGCGAAGGCGACTCCGTGGTTGGACCGCCGTTGAAAAAACTAGCGGAACGTTTACCCGCCGGGGTTCGCATGGCTGACGAAGCCACTTGGGCTCCTCAAGCAGCGGTGGTGGGACGATTGGGAATCGAAGCCTTTCTAAGTGGCGAGAGCGATGACCCACTGCAACTGGTTCCGCATTACTATCGAAAAAGTGCCGCTGAGGAGAAGGTGGCGGCGGCTAAGCCGCAAGCGTGAAGTTAACACGGGCATTTAAGAAATCTGCAGTGCCTTGTTTGCTGCTGCGATTGTTTTGTCGATGTCGTTTTCGGTGTGGGCTGCTGAGACGAATAGTGCTTCGTACTGGCTGCAGGGCATGTAGATGCCGTGGTCTAGCAGGTGACGAAAATAGCTTGCAAAACGATCGGTATCGCAACGACTTGCTTGCTGCCAACTGATGATCGGTTCGGCGTTGAAAAACAGTGTCATCATGCTGCCGACTCTTGCTAGGGTGTGCGGAACGTCTGCCGCCTCAGCCGCTTTTCGCAGCCCCAGCTCAAGTCGCGCTGAAAGTTGTTCAAGACGCTCGTAGGGTGGATGTTCTTTCAATTGTTTCAGGGTGGCACATCCGGCGGCAGTAGCGAGAGGGTTGCCGCTTAAGGTGCCTGCCTGAAAGACTTGCCCGGCGGGCAGAATATGATCCATGATTTCAGCCCGCCCGCCATAGGCGCCCACAGGCAAGCCGCCACCGACGATTTTTCCGAGCGTTGTCAGGTCGGGTTCAATTGCTAATAAACTTTGGGCCCCACCAAATGCAACTCGAAAACCGCTCATCACTTCGTCGCAAATGAGCAAAGCGCCATTTTCGCGTGTGAGTTGCCGGAGTGAGTGGCAAAACTCGTCGCTCGGTCGTACGACGCCCATGTTGCCGACAATGGGTTCAAAGATGACAGCGGCGATTTGCTTGCCATGTTCTGCAAACGATTTTTCTAAAGCGGCAACATCGTTGTATTCTAAAACCAGGGTGTCCTTCGTTGTACCAGCCGTTACGCCCGGTGAGCTGGGGGCTCCCAACGTGGCGGCGGAACTGCCTGCTGCTACCAGCAAACTGTCGACATGCCCGTGGTAGTTGCCTGCAAATTTGACAATCAAATCGCGACCGGTGAAACCTCGCGCTAGTCGAATGGCGCTCATCGTTGCTTCGGTGCCGGAGCTTACTAGACGCACTTTTTCGATGGAGGTAACTGCATCGATGATTCGTTCTGCTAGTTCGCTCTCGGCTTCGGTTGGGGCACCATAACTGGTGCCGTGGGCCAACGCTTTTTCCAACGCCTCGATGACGGCAGGATGACGATGTCCGAGAATTTGAGGGCCCCAGGAGCCGATGTAGTCGACGTATCGATTGCCATCGATGTCGAAGAGATACGCCCCTTCGGCCCGTTCGATAAAAACAGGGGAACCGCCCACCGCCCCGAAAGCGCGTGCCGGGCTATTCACCCCCCCGGGCATCAGCTTGAGTGCTCGCTGAAACGCAACGGCACTGGCTTGACGGTTTGATGGTGCATCGTCAGGCATGTTCAGAAATCCTTTTTCAGTTGTTAGTTTACCGCCTATGGGGCGTTTGTTTCGTCTAATGCACGCTGTGCCTCGAAGACAACTTCTTGGGCCCAACTTTGGTTGCCGTAGAGGTCGAGGATTGCTTGGTACATTTTTCTGGCGGAAGCTGAGTCGGTTTCCAGTAGCTTAGCCGCCGCCGCAAGTCGTTCGTGCAAAGCCGGTAATTGGGTCGCAGCTTGTTCGTCGATGCGTTCGGCTGAAATTTCAATTTGTCGGCGAATGAGTGCCAGCCAACGGTAGTTTACGTCGTCTAATTTGCCAGGAATTTTTCCCGAAAGCTGAGCGGTTGCATCTTGCGGATCGTACAGCGCTAAAATCGCTTGAAGCATTGCTAAACCGCGACTGGGGTTGTTTTCGGCGACCGCCATTGCTTCGTAATACGTTCGTTCAATCGGATTGTTTATCTTCCCACCACTTAGACGCGACCGTATTCGAGCATTGCGTTCAAATCTCTGATACTCGAGACGTTCTCTCCACGGGTTCAGTTCCACGGTACGTAGGTCTTCGGGAAAACGCTCGAAGAACTCCTCGATTTCGCCCGAGACCGTGCGAAGCCCCTCTTCGCCTTGCTCGCTTAGTACGGTCGAGATCTTGTTGTAGAGTTCGTCCGCAGTGGCTGGCTGCATCAGTTGCCAACCACCCCAGACCAGTACGGCTAAAGTGGCCAGTAATCCGCCGAGCTGGGTTGCTAAAACCCATCGATTCCCACGCGCCCGTTCTCGTTCGCGACGGGCATCTTCGTCGACGGTGATGAAATGACTAGCCGTGGATCTTGGTTCCGCAGGCAGTACGGCATCTGGCTGAGTGGGGACGTTCGCCTTATCCCTGGTAGGTTTTTGAGGTTGGTCGAGCGTTGGCGCATCGTACAAGTCGGGCGGTGCTTCGACGGACTCGGTGTCTTGTGGCAAGACGATTGGCGAATCTGTTGCGTGGGTGGCTTCTTTAGCAAAGTCGGCCGTTGCGTCGGAGGGATTCGCTTGCGTGGATAAATTGTGAACTTGGTTTTTCGTAGCTTCCTCATTCGGCTTCACCGGCCGAGAGAGTGCTTTCATCATCGCTTCCATGTGGCGGCCAAGAACCAACACATTGGGAAATCGATCTGCCGGGTCTTTGGCGAGCAGTTGCTGTAGTAACCGGTCAAGTTGAGCGGGAGTATCGGACGCATACCGACTGACCGGTTCTGGCTCGGCAAAACGTTGCAGTTGCAACATCTTGGGCATTGATTTGGCGAGGAATGGGGGACGTCCTGCCAGTAAAGCATAGAGAACGCCACCCAGACTGTACTGATCGCAACGTTCGGTCACCGGTTGTCCATCGGCTTGTTCAGGCGACATGTAGTCAGCCGTCCCTAACACTCCTCCTGCGATGGTCAGTTGCGAACCGCCAAACAAACGGGCAATTCCGAAGTCGGCAATTTTGATTCGGTGGTCTGCTGTTAGGAGAATATTTGCCGGCTTGATGTCGCGATGCACCACGCCGTGGTCGTGGGCATGCTTTAGGGCATGGCAAACTTGAACCCCGATGTCGATGGTTTCTCGCCAATCGAAACGGTGTCCTGCAACCAGTTCTTCTTCGAGACTGGTGCCTTCGACCAGCTCCATCGAATAGAACAAGACGCCATCTTGTTCGCCGTAGCCAAAAAGCCGGACAATGTTTTCGTGCTGAAGCTTTTTTAGCGAATCGATCTCCGCTTCGAATCGTTCGCGAAAGCCCTCGGCCATTGCTAGCTGTGGGCTGAGTGATTTGATCGCAACCCGCTCGCCAGCCTGCTCATGGGTGGCTTCAAAAACAGACCCCATGCCGCCTTTGCCAATTTGCTTACCAATATGATAAGGCCCGAGCTTTTTAAATTGCATATCTCGCCTCAAACCCTCATCCTGGCCAAGCTGCCGCCTACTTGGCTTGCCTCGGTTGCTGCCATCCGGGTCCATTCTATCAAGGCACGTCAGGCGCAGCTAGCAGACGTTTCTGCTCTTAGCAGACCTTGAGGTCGTCGGGCAGATTTTCTATAAGACGCTCCCCCTGTTTTTCTAGTATTTCACACCATAGTCCTACAAGCTTACCGGTCGCGACAAGACCGGCTATCTCACTACGAGGAACGTTGTCATGGTCCAGCTCTCACGATGGAATCGATTGGCGAATTTTTTTCGCGATCGCTTCGGCAGGACATTTCTAGCAATCGTATTCATCGTGCTCTCGATGAACTCGGCCAACGCCGAACCACAGTTTCCGTATGTGGCCTACGTGACGCAACCAGATGCGTATGTTCGCAGCGGCCCGGGACAGCGTTATTATCCGACGCAGCAATTGCAGCAAGGTTATGCGGTCGAAGTTTATCGCCACGACGGCGATCGCTGGTGTGCCATCCGACCGCCAGAAGGTAGTTACAGTTGGGTTGCAGCACACCAAGTGAATCAACTAGGGCAGGGTGTTGCCGAAGTTTCTGCAGAGCGAACCGTCACTCGCGTAGGTAGTCTGCTGTCGACGCAGCGCAGTGCCGTCCAGGTTTTACTGCCTCGAGGTGAACAAATAAAAGTGCTAGATGCTTTGAGTGCCGACGACCCACGTTGGTTGCGGGTTGCTGCACCAGCGGGCGAATTTCGCTGGATCGCCGCTGACGACCTCTCGGCGCAGCCGCCCGTCGAAACCACTTCGCTCGCCCAACAAGCAGCTGCATGGACAGAACAGTCTGACGCTAGCTCAGAATCGCTTCAACAACCCGCACAAAAACCTAATGCTTTTGATCACCTGCGAGAGTCACCTGCTGTTTCAGCATCTAAAAGCACAGCGGATGGTTTTATAGGATCGCCTTACAATCCGCCGGCCATCGTGGATTCTAATGCCATGGATGTCGTTGCGGGTTCTCCTGCTGAACTTCAACTCGCTGAAGCGATTTCGCCTGTCGTGGGGCAAGCCGGCTCGTCACCGCCAAGAATTCGTATTGGTGACCAGACTGCGGCTCAGGTTCCAGCGACGCCACGTATTGCTGAGCTGGAGTTGCGGCTCTCTGAGATTATTGTTCGAACCCCTGCCGAGTGGGATTTTGAGCCGTTGAAAGCCGAAGCCAACAGTCTGCTGGTAAACACAGATTTGTCAGGCGAGCGGTCGAATTTACGTGACGTGCTAGAAAAAATTTCGCGTTTCGAGCGGGTTCAAGAGCGCTATAGCATGACACCGATTGCAGTACCTCAACCAGAGTCCCTAGCGGTGAGTGTCCCGATCGAAGCTCCGCAAAAAGAATTTACTGGCAGGACCTCGAGGGTGCGTGAGCTTTTGAAACGAGATTTTGGCGAAGAGGTGACAACCACGGCCGATTTAGCCAATGGAATCGAGACACCATTGTACGATGCGGTTGGTCAGTTAAAGCCGGTGGTTTCGAAGCGAGAGAAAGCGCCCCGCTATGCGTTGGTCGACGAAAAGGGAGATGTGGTCGCGTTTGTAACTCCCACGCCGGACCTCAATTTGCAACCGTATCTCGGTCAAAGGATTGGCGTTCATGGCACTCGGGGCTACATGCAAGAGTTTCAACGAAGTCACGTGACCGCCAGCCGCATCACGCCTATCGAAGGCCCGATTCGACGCTAGTGCCTCAACACGGCTGGATTGACGGGTGCCACTGTCTGGCTTGTCCAGCAGTGCGAAGCGGATACCAGGGTTCCACTGCTGGACAAGCCAGACAGTGGCACCCCGATTTAGGCCGTCAATTCAGGCGCGACGCCCCACTAGTCGGTTATGGCAAATCGCTTCGTGACCGCATTATTTACGAGTGTCGCGCATGATTTGTGTGGCAAGCTTAGCGATGCGAGGGTCTTTGTCGTAGATAGCCAGGCGGCGGGCAACCTTGAACAATGTCGGGTCGGTCGTTGTCGCGATCGCTGTTAACGCTCTTAGTCGGACCTCCGCACTTTTGTCTTCAAGAAGCCAATGGAGCCAACGTCTTGCGGTTGCGGCAGGGACCACCGAAAGATCGTCGATTAATTTCAAACGATCACCAACCTTCGCTGAGGAATACTGATTTGTTAGGTTCATCTCCGCGTCGGTGAATCCCCGTTCACGTAACACCGCTCGGATTGGACCGTCATCAAAAATATCACCACGGGGGAGCAGACTCACTAAGTTCTGCGACGTTTTTTGCCGTAGCCGTTTGATTTGTTGATCCATCTCTGCAGGCGAGGGAATATCGACAACTCGGCGATTTGAGGCCATCGCCGAGAGGGGTTGTGGTGTAAGTGGCTGCATAGGAACGGTTTTCTCGCTCGACCCAGCTCGGCTACTCGTGCCTCCAGTGTTCCACTCCGGTGACCAACTAGAATCGTGAGTCGTTTGCAATTGTTTAACCGTTCTGGGGTCCGAGAAAATATTGTTTGGGGTGACCCTTAGAGTAGTTGCTTGAGGAGAGATGCTACTTCCTGCGGAAGCTGGAACATGAATCACCCTTTCGCTGGGCACAGCAAGCGTAGTGATCGGCACGCTCGGGAGGGATGTCGGGGAGGGAAACGAGGAGGGTGTCTGCGTGCTAGTCGTCGGCATGTTGCGAAGTCGCAGTCCGGCAGGAGAGACCGAGGCCAGAATTCGTGTGCAATCCTTAAGCAATTGAGGAGCTTTTGAGGCTGGAACGGTTTCAGTTAGAACAATCAAATGGATCGCCAAGTTTTCGGCCCACTGCTTTCCGCGAGGACCGAAATCATCGATGTGGCTAGCCAACGCGTCAGCCAGCTCTGCTGCAGGAGTCGCAATATCGAAGTGGCGGCTTGCCTTAGCTTGCGCGTGCCAGAAATCAAATTGCTCGTCGATAATTTGTCGCGCTAGCTCAGCGACAGCAGTCCGCTCTGAAGCAGAAGCCCCGACAAGCGGATGCAGTGCCACGGTGCCAAGGCTGGCCAACTGTCGTAGAGGGACTCTCACTTTGTCGTCGTCGGCTGCTTCGATCTCTGCAGCCAAATACGTTGCTATTCGTTGTTGGTTCCAGACGGCAACCTTGGGCCAGAGGCACCAGGCCAAGAGCAGACTACACCCAACGAGTGCTGCAAGCGTACTCAGACGGTTTTTGCTGTCGTTACTGCGCATTGTGCTCGATTAAGTTCAGGAGTTGCCGAGAATTTGAGGGCTGGATTGTCGTGAAATTGCACGAAACACACAAGATCGCCCCTCCGATTGAAACATTTCGATGCAAGCACTCCTGCCTCAAAATTACTGTGGCGAGTTGGGGCGTGGAGAGCCGAAATAGTTCTATAACCCGCAAAGCTTCTCAAAGACTGCGGGCGTCAATCCGGGGGGAGATGCATGCAACGCTGTCTACGCTGCGTGCTTGACGTAGCGCTAGCGGTTTCACGCCGCGGTGTCTTTGTTAAGCCACGCGATTTCGGAATCTGTAGGTTTGTGCCTGCATTGATGGTCTGCTGGATCGCACTCGCTCTGCCGATGCGATGCCAAGCGGCTGATGGAACGCAGGCGACCACCTCAAAATCGGCTCGTCGGGAAGCGATCCGCTCGATTCCTCTGAAGAAGATCCATCCAAAATATCGCCAAGCAGTTCAGCGTGTGCTTGACGATACGAGCCTCTACCGACGATTGCCGACGCAGATGGTCGACTGCAACCCAGAACTTTTTACGTTCTTGGCGCAGAACCCCGAGATGCTTGTAGAAATTTGGCGATACCTGGGGATCACCAAAGTCGATCTCCAGCGTAGCGGAAAGAACACTTTTCGTCTCACCGACAATGCGGGCACCACAGGCAAGTTGGTTCTTGTTGAACAAAGTTGCGATCCACAAGCTCAAAATCGCATCGTGATGTTTGCCGAGGGGGCCTATGAAGGCAAGCCGTTCAAACAACCGGTTCGGGCCCAATGTGTGTTGCTCTTGCGTAGTGGTTCGTTCAAAGAAACCAATGATCGGCAGTATGTCGCTGCCCGGCTCGATTCTTTCATTCACATCGATCGGACAAGCCTCGAGTGGTTCGCTAAGGCAGTTCATCCTTTGGTTGGAAGGACTGCAGATCGCAACTTTGGTGATACGTTGCAGTTCATCGGCAATCTTTCGCATGAAGCAGAAACCCGCCCCGCAACGGTCGCACAGCTTGTTTCTAATCTGCCCCATGTTTCGGCAGACCGTCAGGAACGACTTATTCAGATCGCCTACCGATCTCGTTCTGATTCCACGCCCTCTGCCATCCAACGCGTGGCACGTGTTAGCGACTGAAGTGCAAAGTCGTGCCGCGTCATTACACTTTGGAATTCTGGGGGCTTTCTCGCCCCTTCCCGGTCCCTGCTAGCACGGTGTTTGTTAGATAGGACACGGCCCAAACGTCTTGGGTTTCACAGATGCCGGAGCGTAATTGAGATACATTAGTACGTATCTGCCCACGGTTGTAGTCTTTGCAGCATAAAGTTCTTACACGAGAGGTGTCGTAATGCTAATTCTATCTCGCAAGTGCGGCGAACGTATTGTTGTCGGCCTGAATGGTGAAGCGGTTACGATCGAAATCGTCAACATTCGAGGTGCTCAAGTACGTGTTGGTGTCGAAGCGCCAAAGCATGTTGCCGTGCATCGCGAAGAGATTTGGGACAAGATAGTCGCAGAGCAGGTGGAACAACGAATGATGTCGTTTGCAAGTTGAGAATCGATTTTTCTTTTCCCAACCTATATCGCAAAGCGACCCATCAACGAACGAGAATTGCCATGAAAGAAACACTTACCGGTGCTTCAGAAACCGAACTTGCCGACCATGATGGAAATTGCAAAATCTCGCAATCTGTGTCCGGGGCTGTTTCTGCACATTCACCCGCTGTCGTTCCGCTGAACGCCGTGGTTTTGCAGCGACAAGAGGTTTCACCCGGCCTGATCATTTTGCGGATTGCGCCGGACAGCTGGGAATTCGGCGAGTTTGAGCCGGGGCAGTTCGGTGTGTTGGCTTTGCCAGGGAGTGCAAGTCGGTGCGCGAATTCTGATCTTGATGAAGAGCCCATTGAAAACCCTAGCAAGTTGCAGAAGCGGGCCTATTCCATTGCCTCGTCCTCTGTCTACCGTGAGTACATTGAGTTCTATATTGTGCTTGTTCCCTCGGGGGCGCTGACTCCACGGCTGTTCGCTCTTGCACCGGGCGACCGACTCTGGTTAGGCCAAAAATTCAGCGGCATGTTCACGCTTGATCAGGTGCCGGGTGACCAGCACGTGGTGCTCGTCTCAACAGGGACGGGCTTGGCACCCTATATTAGCATGGTGCGATCCAAGTTGACTTGTGGCGGCTCTCGACGGTTCGCCATTTTGCACGGTGCCCGACATTCTTGGGATCTCGGATATCGCAGTGAACTCGAGACGCTGGATCGCATGTGTTCTAACTTTTCTTACATCCCTAGTATCAGTCGTCCTGCTGAGGAACCGTTGCCATGGAAAGGCGAAAGTGGCTACATCCAGAATGTTTGGGGCCGCAAGCCGGTGGATTCTTCCTGGGGCTTCGCACCAAGCCCTAAGGACACGCATGTCTTTGTTTGCGGCAATCCTGAAATGATTGAAAGCATGGTGGAAATACTCGCGGAACAAGGATTTCGTGAACACACCAAGAAATCGCCTGGGCAAATTCACGTAGAGCGGTATTGGTGAATTTGCTACTGTCCGACTGCTGCATTCTGAGGGAGTGGAATGCAAGTCGGAATTTTTTTCACCGGTAAGATGCGTCTTGGTTGTTGATATAGCATGATGCGATTGATCACTTCTGTTCTGTTGTTTTTTGCGGTGACGGGATGCTCTGCTTGGCATGCTCAACCAGACTTGGCTACGACAACTGGAATTCGCTTGGAGCGTGGACGACCAAGTCAGTTGCTGGATCGAACTGGATGGGTTCTTGGAACTCCCAATAAGCTGGCCCTTTGGGATCGCCGTGCGGATAACCACAACGTTTCTTCAGAAACAGAAATCCAACTGATCGAGTACTTAGAGGAAAATGAACTCGATTCTGTGTTGGTGCGAGTCAACCAATACGATCCGCTAGGGGAGTGGCGACGTCTTGCCGCGAATAAGCAGCTTGGCGCTGGTTGGCGTTATACGATTGGCACACTGAATATGCTGAAGTACACGCTGCTTCCAGGGCGTCTGCTGGGCGGCGATTGGTACAACCCTTACACCGATACAATTAATCTTTACTCAGACATCCCCGCGATTGCCCTTTCAGAGGGTGCTTACGCCAAAGACGTACGGGAGCGAGAACATCCTGGCACCTACTCGGCTGTTCAAGAGGTACCCGTTGTAGGAATGTGGCACGAAACGATCGCCAAACGAGATGTGGAGGAATACGTAAAGTCGCATGGCACTCAAGAGCAACGGGAAGAAACCTACCGTATTCTCTATCCTGATTATGGTGGCAGTTGGGGCGGGCAAGTGGCCTCGTTTTTGCCCTATGGCAACGTCTTTGGTCGACTTGCAGGCGCTGCAGTTGGGCATGCCGCCAACGGAATCCGATCGATCGCTCTACAAAAAAAACGTCGGAGCAATACCGGGGCGTCATCGCAAAGCGAAGCTGCTAGCAAGACTCGCGTGAACAAAAAGCGGTGGCGTTTTCAGTAGGCTTTGCGGTTGTGTGAATACCTGCTCCGCCCACAACAGAAAGTCGTCTGCAATCACACTTTGGCCAGCCGAGCCAGCAGCCCGACTGTGGGTTCTCTCGTCGCCTGAGTTCTTGGAAACGCTCTGAAATAATAAACAAAAGTGTACATTTTTGAGGTTTTCTGGTACCAAATTCTCTAGTGGCGCGCCTATCTAAACAGTGGCGCGAAGTTCCTACTTTTTCCACTGGTGGTTTATGCGTAAAACCCAGATTTTTCTTGCCGTATTCTGCTCCGTAGCCCTGGTTTCTTCGCCCGCAGGCGGCCAGGCACCGATCAATGTGGGGTTCCTATGGCACATGCATCAGCCGACCTATATTCCGGGGCAGACTGTTACGCAGACCGACGCCTCGGGGCAATTTTCGTTTAGTGTGACCGATGTGCATAACCAGCGTTTTGGGCCGTATACGAGTTGGCCTAAAGATGCCATTCAATCGGGCCTCTCGCTGCCCAACCTCGGTGCGCAGGTTTCTTTCTCGGGCTCGTTGATCGAAAATCTCAACAACCTGGAAGCGAATAACGTGAATGGCGGTATGTGGAATAATTGGAAATCTTCGTACGCCCAAGCTCAGCAGTTGCAAACCGCCGAGGGCAACCAGCGTCTTGATATGATCGGTTTTGCGTTCAACCACGCCCTGATGCCTTTGTTGGACGTACGCGACATGCGGATGCAGATCAAATTGCAAAAGGAGCTTGCCATCCAGACTTGGGGGAGCAGTGTGCCATACTCCAAGGGTTTCTTTCCGCCTGAAACCGCTTTCTCTGAACGAATGATCCCGGCTCTGGTTGCCGAAGGGGTGGAGTGGTCGATCGTCGACAACATCCATTTCGACCGTGCGACCGAAAATTATCCCTACACGAGCGCGTCGAATTTGATCCCACCCAATCGGGCTGACCAAATCAATCCCGACCCGGCTGCCAACGGTGGGGCTTGGGTGCAGTTGAACAACCTGTGGGCACCCGGCCAAGTTAGCGCTCCCTTCTCGTACCGGCCAAATAATGTTCAGTACGTCGATCCCAATACGGGAACTACCAATAAAATCGTTGCCGTCCCCGCCGCCCGTTATGAAGGTAACGAAGATGGACGAGGAGGTTTTGGCGCGTTTTTGTACGACCAGGTGATGGATCAGTACCTCGCTTACAACACCGACCCTTCACGACCCATGTTTACACTACTTCACCACGATGGCGACAATTTTGGTGGTGGATCGGAGTCGTATTACCACAGCAACTTTCAGAACATGGTGAACTGGGCGGCGAACGACCCTGATTACAATGTGACAACGATCCAAGACTATCTAGACAAGTATCCTGTTCCCACCAACGAGGTAATCCATGTTGAATCTGGTGCCTGGGCAGGGGCCGACAATGGTGACGCTGAGTTCAAAAAATGGTTGGGAGACCCGGACGGCACCGGTTGGAGCCCCGACCGCAACTCCTGGGCTGTACTGACTGCTGCGAAGAATCGCGTGTTTACTGCCGACGATATTGCGCCGGTGACGAATTTGCAGAACGTGCTAAACGGGACGGGAAGCCCGACGGAGAAGGCTTGGAAACACCTGCTTGCAGCCGAGTCGTCGGACTACTGGTATTGGGACGGCACAGAGGTATGGGACAGCAACGTCACTCGAGGAAGCAATTTGGCTGTCGCCGAGGCGGACCAAGTGATCGCGTCGTTTGGTGGTACAGAAACCACAGGCCCCACGGTTTTTCTCCCGCAGCGAGGGGCGTACAATCCTGGTGGAATTGAATGGGGCCCCAACCCCGAACCAAGCGATTTTGAGGTATGGACCTACGCGTATGATGTGAGTGGATTATCGAATGTCACTCTGAAATGGCGAACCGACAACGATGGCGTCAACCCACTCGCTTCGACCGACAACGAGACCTACGCCGGCGGAGCCGAGGTGGGAACCTGGAATAGTGTTACGATGGCTTCCAGCGACATCGGCCCGCCTGGGAACATTCTCAGTCCTACTTACCGCGCACTTCGGTATGGAGCCCTGATCGAGGGGCAAGAGGATGTGCTACTCGACTACTATGTCGAGGCGGTGGACGGCAACGGGAACATTACCCGCTCTGATATCCAGCATGTTTACGTCGGTGAAGGATTGCCATTGGGTGGCGAAAGCGTAACCCTCGGCCCCAGTATCCCAGTTGCGGGGCAGCCGGTCACGATCACCTATGATCCCTCTGGGGGCCCACTTTCTGGTGCCCTGGAGGTTTTCCTGCACTACGGTTTCGATGACTGGGGCACGACCATCGCGCCTGACCCTGTGATGAACTGGAATGCCACGGAAGAAATGTGGGATTTGACCGTGCCAGTGAACGGGTCGGCCTCGCAGTTAGATTTGGTTTTCAATGATGGTAGCGGAGTTTGGGACAACAACAGTGGGCAAGATTGGCGCTTTGCGGTGACCGGCGCAGCGCCGCCACCGTTTGTCATGGACGGCGTACTCGACGCGGCAGCGGTAGAAATTGCCGTAGGAGGAGGCCATCATCTCTACGCCGCTTTAGACAACGGTATTCTTTATCTGGCTACCGAAGACGCCGGCGAGGGCGACGACGTGTTTATCTACCTCGCTAATACGCTCGGCCCAATGGTTGCAGCTAATTGGGCCAAAGCCGGACAGGTAGCCCAATGGGATGCCTTTCTTGCCGACGAAAACGACAATGATTTTACAGGCTGGTTCGATACAACCGGGTCGGCAGAGGCAGCGACCGGAGCTAACGGCGGCGTGCTTGAGGGAATTATCAATCTCACAGAGGAATTTGGTTCGCTCCCATCCGAAATCTATCTCGCCTTGGGCGTGTACGCCTCGGCCGACGGCGGTTCGCTTGTTTATCAGGCACAGCTCCCCGGCTCAAACGACTCTAACGGAGACATCAACGCCGACGAATTTCTATTGTTTTCATTAGCGTTAAACCTAACTGCAGACTTTGACGGCGATTTCGACGTTGACGCCGACGACCTAGCGATATGGAGATCGTCCTTCGGCCTCAATGCAGGTGGCGATACGGACAACGACAACGATACGGACGGAAACGACTTTCTTGCTTGGCAGCGGCAGTTCACAGGGCCGGGAGCGTCCGTCGGAGCAGGATCAACCGCTGTCCCCGAGCCGAGCACGCTTGCTCTTTTTGTTGGCTTGACTCTCTTTTTAATCGTTAGCACCGACCACAGGGGAAAGAAATAGAGATCCCTCGGTTATTCTTTTTGATGCCTGGTTGTATCGACTTTACTGCCAATCTCTCGGCCGCAAATAGCTGCTTTCCTAGGAAGAGAAAATGCAGGCGATCGGTGCGATATGAAATAAAGAATTAGGGCAATGCCCCTAATATCAAAATTGCCACAGTGTATCGAATGTAACCCGGCGAGTTGAGCTGAATATATATCCTATGCTTTATTTGCACCCCCGCTATCCGCCAGACGACCGCTCGTTCTAGCGAACTGAAATCAGGGCAGAATATCTGTAATTAGCAAGGAAATCGCTAAGTGCACAAAACGTAAAGGGGCAAGGAAATGGGGCAACCACGTCATAAGGTACTTCTCGTTGATGATGATCCCGCTATCTGTCGTCTATTTCGAGTGCTGCTTTCCGAATTGTACGACGTACGAGAAGTAGCCAGTGGCGAGGAGGCTCTCGATGTCGTCAAGTCGTGGTTTCCCTCACTGGTCCTACTTGATGTCCACCTAACAGACACCACTGGCTTTGAGGTATGTCGTCGAATTAGCGAGTTATCTGATGAGCATTCGCCACAGGTGATGATGGTATCAGCTCATTCTTCGTATGCCGAACAATCGCTATCTTTTGAAGTTGGTGCGCACGACTACCTGATTAAACCCGTAGATCCGGCTGAATTGAAATCCAGAGTTCAACTACATATTCGCTATCGTGAGAGTCAATTTGCTACTGCGTTGCTTCATCAGAAGTTGAGCAACCGTCAAGCAGAGTTGTGGCGATCGAAGCAAGAACGGATCAAGGAAGTCATTGCTATTCAGGACGTGGCTGTTTTCACGTTAGCAAAGGTAGCTGAGTCTCGAGACAATGAGACGGGTGAGCACATCGAGCGGATGCGAGAGTATTCGCAACTGCTGGCAAAAAACCTACGCGATTTCTTTCCCGATGAGATCGACGAATCTTTTCTCGCTGATTTTTACCGATCGACCCCGCTACACGATATTGGAAAGGTGGGCATCCCTGATGCAATTCTTCTGAAGCCTGGAAAGCTCACGACGGAAGAATTCGACGTGATGAAGCGCCATGCCGTTATCGGGAGTGACATCTTACTTCAAGCGGTGACAGAAATGAAACGCGGTGGATTCCTTGCAATGGCCGCTACGATTGCACTGTCCCATCACGAACGCTGGGATGGGGCAGGCTACCCAGAAGGATTGAGCGGCAACAAGATTCCACTTCCAGCACGGATTGCTGCAGTAGCGGATGTCTACGATGCGCTGACTTCCGAACGACCCTATAAAGAGGCTTGGTCTCCTATCCGGGCAAAGCAATTGATCGATGATGGGGCAGGTACGCAGTTTGACCCTGTCGTCGTCGAAGCCTTTGACCGCCTTTTTGAAGACTTTGTCTGCATTCAACACGACTATGCCGATCGTAGCCCGAATGTCGTCGAGACAGCCGAGACTCCTACTCCTTGCGAATCCCCTATTTCACCAAGTGAATAACTCGGCGGCTTAGGACAACTTCCACTCGTCGGGTTAGGACGATTGCAAAGTCGCTGTGGGAGGCGTCCCCGACGCCGATTGCGAGTCAGTATTGAGCACTTTCGGCGTCGGAGACGCCTCACACAAGCTTCAGGTATCGACTTTGCGGTCCCCCTACCCGCCGTCTGAGGCCGCTTGTCTCGCGGTTGGGCGTAACTTATAATCAGCTCTTTACTTCGGTCGACTGGCGTCGGGATCCCGATCTTTTTCTCGCGAGCCGTTTTTTCGCGCGAACCATGCTAGCAACCCGAGCGTAATACCCGTGGTTTGTAGCGCGCTGTTCAAGATTCATTCGTTTTATCCACCTTATTTATCTCGATTTAGCTATGAGTGAAGAAATTGTTATTCAAACGCGGGCACTCTCGAAGGTGTACCGCGATTTTTGGGGCCGACAGAAAGTCCGGGCCCTTAAGTCTCTCGACTTAGAAATTCGCCG
Organism: Planctomycetota bacterium; assembly: GCA_029259945.1. Classification (GTDB taxonomy): domain Bacteria; phylum Planctomycetota; class Planctomycetia; order Pirellulales; family Lacipirellulaceae; genus Bythopirellula. The sequence continues at coordinate 25,257 of JAJDEF010000040.1, read as the reverse complement.
CGGCGAGGTTTTTGGGCTTCTTGGACCGAATGGTTCGGGGAAAACGACCACCATCAAGCTGATCCTCGGCTTGCTTTTCCCCAGCGCGGGTGAAGCGTTGGTTTTTGGTAAGAGCGCCACCAACGTGGGCAAGAACGAGCGACTTGGCTACTTACCAGAAGAGTCGTACCTTTATCGCTTTCTGAATGCCGAGGAAACGCTCGATTTCTATGCCCGATTGTTCGACATGACGCCCGAAGTTCGGCAAGAGCGTGTCGATGCGCTGATCAAGCAGGTGGGACTCGACAAAGCTCGCAAGCGGCAGTTGCAAGAATACTCGAAAGGCATGAGCCGTCGGATCGGCTTAGCTCAGGCGTTGATCAATGATCCTGATCTCATTCTTCTCGACGAGCCGACCAGTGGCCTCGATCCGATTGGTACTCGAGAGATGAAGGATATGATTTTGCGGCTTAAGGACGAGGGGAAAACGGTGGTCATGTGCAGTCATCTGCTGGCCGATGTGCAGGATGTGTGTGATCGCATTGCCATTTTACATCAGGGAGAGTTGAAGGAACTCGATCGGGTTGACACGTTGTTGACCGTCGCTGATGTCACTCAAATTCGCGCTCGTGGGCTTTCTGGTGATTGTCAAAACGAAATTCGCGATGTGATCTCGCGCCACAGTGGAGAGTTGATCGAGATGGGCAACCCCACCACGACGCTCGAAGAGTTGTTCCTTTCGATCGTACGCGACAGCGAAGCCCGACCTGGACGACGTGCCAAAACCGCAGCTACGGGTACCGACGCGAAGGACAGCTAGTCGACTTCTTGCCTAGTTTTCTTGGTTCCTTTCTTTTTTTCACTAACACTCCAATTTCGACTCCCTACCGCAATGGTTCTCGAACGCGATATTCTGCCCTATCTCCAATGGCTTCTCGGCAACGAGAGCGGCGTCGGCGCTTTGCGTCAGTTCGTGCTGGTCATACTGGGATTTGGCTTTTTGGCTTTGATATTAGGCTATCTATTTTCTGCAGCTCGGCATGGTTTGCTTCGTGGAGGGGATGTCGTTTTTCAAACCATCACGACGAGCTTCCGCGATCTTTTTCAGATTTCACCGCGTCGCGTTTGGGCCCTCTCTATGCTGGCAGTCAAAGAGGCATGGCGACGCCGGGTGGCAGTAGTTCTAGCTGTTTTCTTTCTCATCCTGTTATTTGCAAGTTGGTTCTTAAAAACTGACACCCAGGATCCTGGGCGACTTTTTACTAGCTTTGTTCTTGCAGCGACCACGTATCTTGTCCTCGGCCTCGCGTTACTGCTAAGTGCGTTTAGTTTGCCGGGAGACTTTAAAGCCAAAACGATCTACACCGTCGTAACCAAGCCTGTTCGGTCAGGCGAGATTATCCTGGGACGAATTATCGGCTTCACCATCATTGGCACTGCAATGCTGTTGGTGATGGCCGTCTGTAGCTTTGTCTTTGTCGATCGGTCGCTAGATCATACGCACCGCGTCGAAGATTCAAGCCTACGGCGAACTTCGACTACGGATAGCGAAATTGGCTATCATGGTCGCACGACACTCGACGCCTATCATCGGCACGATGTCAAACTAAACGCCGAGCACGATGGTTCCACTCTTAGCAACCACAGTCATTTTCACTTCATCGAGGCGGATGGCGACTCGCACCGAGTGTTGGGTGCTGAGGAAGTAATGCAAGCGAGGGTGCCCCGTTGGGGCAAGCTTCGATATCTTGATCGGCAGGGGGTCGAGCAGGAACGAGGTATTAACGTAGGCAACGAGTGGTCGTACCGGGGTTTTATCGCTGGCAATACTCAATCAGCCGCCATTTGGACCTTTCAAAATGTTGTCGAATCGCTCGATCCCGACAGAAAAGTATTGCCTATTGGTTTGACGGTTCGAGTCTTTCGAACTCACAAGGGGATTATTGGCAAGCGCATTCCTGGCGGAATTAAAATACGTAATCCAGAAACTGGTGTGCAGAGTCAATTGCAATTATTTGAAGCTCTTGATGGAAAAGTTTTTGAGTATAACATTCCCCGAAAACTTGTTTCTATGGACGATGCAGAAATCGATCTCTATCGAGATTTGGTCAGTAGCCAAGGGCAAATCGAAATCTCGGTACACTGTTTAGCAGGCGGCCAGTACTTTGGTTTTGCTCAAGCGGACTGTTATCTTCGGTTGGAAGATGCTTCGCCGACTTTCAATTATGTGAAAGTTTATCTCAGTATCTGGGTGCAGATGGTGATTGTGACGGCCATCGGCGTAGCCATTAGTGCCTTGGTAAGCGGACCGGTGGCGATGCTGTTTACCGTTTCGTTTATCATACTGGGATTCTTTCGCGACTACTTTCTCGATATTGCAACAGGAAATGTGTACGGGGGTGGGCCGGTCGAATCGCTCTACCGCTTGCTGACACAAATGAACATGACTACTGGGCTTGATCCTGGCGCTGGTGCCACACTGCTGAAAGGGACCGACAGCGTTTTGCAAACACTAATGTGGAGTTTGGCCCAGGTTTTGCCGGACTTTGCCGCGTTTAGCACGGTTGGATTTGCTGCAAGTGGTTTCGATGTGCCGATCGATAAAGTACTTCAAGACCTAACCACCTGTTTGGCATACATCGCAGGTTTGGCTGTTGTAGGTTACTTCTTGCTCAGAACTCGCGAGGTTGCCCGATGAATCAACATGCAACTTTTTATCGGAAAATCGTCTACCTGGTGCTCATGGCCATTTTGCTGTTTCCCATTTCTCGATTGGGTGCTCCGTCCACTCGCGAAGACCAAGGGGGGCAACTGGCGCAGCTACGTAAAAAGCATGAGCTTGGTCAATCGGATTTAGGCGAGATTGATCCGGCGAGTGAGACGATTCGTCTCGCCACGCTTGGAATGCGTGGCATCGCGGTTTCGTTGCTGTGGAGCAAAGCCAATGAATATAAGAAGAAAGAAGATTGGACGAACTTTCGTGCCACTTTGTCACAATTAGCAAGACTGCAGCCCTATTTTATCTCGTTCTGGCGTTATCAGGCCTGGAATCTTTCTTACAACGTTTCGGTAGAGCTCGACGACGTGCGAGATCGCTTTTACTACGTCAAACGAGGCATTGAGTTTCTCAAAGAAGGCATCAAATATAATCGAGAAAGCCACTATCTGCTTTCCGATTTGGGTTGGTTCATCGGCAATAAAATTGGCCGCGCGGATGAGCACGTCGAATACCGACGACTCTTCAAGAAGGACGATAATTTTCACCCCGAAGATCGTCCCCCAGAATTGCGGGACAATTGGTTGGTGTCGAAGGAATGGTATCTCAAGGCTGTTTCAACAATCGACGACAAAAAACGGAGCCTTGGAAATCGAAATCCGACTACCTTTTTCGATAAGCCAGCCATGGCTCAGATTAACTACAGCACGGCGATTGAAGACGAAGGAACCTTTGGCGAGAGGGCAAGAGCCGCGTGGGCATCTGCTTCTAGGTTGTGGAGTGAATATGGCAACCGGGAAATGCTCTCTACTCGTGGAACCATTCTTCAGCTTTCTTCCTACGATCGCTGGCAAAAAGATACTGAAGATTTACTTGCGCAGCTAGAGAATCTTTTGCCATCAGCACGTGAAGAAATAGCCCTCGAACATCGGGATGCGATGACGCCCGATTTGCTTGCGGCATTGGATTTCTCGGACGAAGAGACTACAAACGATCCCGACAAATTCCGGTTGCGCAGCGAAGCGCGTAATCGATTGACTATCAAACCGCAAGATTTTGTAGACTACATTGCTGAAAAGGCTCCTGAGCAATTGCAAGAAGCTCGTAAGCTAGCCAACCGTTTTGTGGAAAATCGATTGCATCTGTCTCTTCTTCGTAATAACCGAGATACTGCTAACTACGGATTTTGGGAATCCCACTGTGAGCTTGAGCAGACTAGTGAAGTTTTGAAAGCACGCGAGTTGGCGTACGCTGCTCGGCGTGCGTTTAAGGATGCCAATTTGATCGAGGCGCAGCGTTTCTACGAAGAGAGCATGGAGTTATGGGCAACGGTTCTCAAAGAATATCCAGCCATGGCGGAGCACTCGATTACCGGATCCGATGTCATGGAGTTCATTATACGATATGCCCGAGTCTTAGAGCAGCTTGAACTGACCCTTGCCGACGAAGAGATCGACAAACGGTTCCCACTCTGGGATATGATCCAGATGCACGATATCGAACAACAATTTTTGGACGAATTTAAACTGCATTTGCAACGTAAGCAGCAAGAAAAAGCTGCCGAGTAGATTGGGTATCAATATCCACCTATTTTAGGCCGATGAGGGATCGACAGGCTGAATTACTGCTTTTCTCCTCTAATTTTGAGTGATAAGCTAGTGACCGTCTGCGAAGTCTTTCTCAATCCGCACTTCCGCTGGTGGCGGCACAGTCGTAAAATCGTCGACTTGAGTTGAAAAATTCCTCACAATCTTATTCACTTCTACCTGCATGCCTGGGACGAGTCTAATGACTTACCCTCCCAGCATGACGAACAAAAATTATGCGTATTGTAGTTCTCGGAGCTGGCACCGTCGGCGGATCCATTGCCTCGCTTCTTTGTATGCACCGTCATAGTGTTACGGTCGTCGACTCCTGCCCAGAGAACATCCGCCATGTGAATGACACGCTTGATGTTCGAGGCATTACCGGCTCGGCATCGCAATCGAGTGTGTTGTTTCAAGCAGGAGTAGGTAGTGCCGATTTGTGCCTTGCAGTCACCGGGGACGACGAAGTCAACATCGTAGCTGCCAGCATGTCGAAGGCGATGGGCGCTAACCGGGCTGTTGCCAGGGTTTATGCGCCCGTACTGCGTGACCTCAGTACTTTTGATTACCAACGGCATTTTGGAATTGATCGTCTCCTAAGCCTCGAGCACCTTACCGCCTTAGAACTCGCTCGAGGGATTCGGCATCCAGGTTCGTTGGCCGTTGAAAATCTCTCTCGCGGCGATATTGAAGTCCATGAGGTACTGGTTACCAAGCAAGAAAAAGGGGTTGGAAAACCTCTCAAGTCGATCAGCTTGCCGCATGGGGTGCGGATGGGTTCTATCAGTCGCGACGGGAGCACATGGATTGCTGGCGCAGAAGACAAAATCGAGGTCGGTGATCGGTTCACCATTATCGGCGAGCGCACGAAAATCGATGAGGTAAAAAGCCAGTTCTGTGACGATGGCCATGCCAAGCTGGGCGTGGTGATCGCTGGCGGCGGCGAGACGGGCTATCATCTGGCCCACGCACTCGAGGGTCAGCGTTTTGGCGTGGTGTTGATTGAGCGCGACCGTGATCGCTGTGATTTTTTGGCTAGCCATTTGAAAACGACGGTCGTAGTGAATCAAGATGCGACCCGACGGGCAAATCTCGAGGAAGAGCGGGTTGGCAGTGCAGACGTCTTTGTCGCCTGTTTTGGCGACGACGAAAACAACATCATGGCCTCGGTCGAAGCGCGTGATATCGGAGCAAAAACCATTATGGCGTTGGTGAGTCGCCCCGATTACGCACGTGTCGTTGGTAAACTTGGCATCGATCGAGTGGTCAGCCCGCGAGAAGTTGTCGCCAAGCAGGTGCTTGGTTATTTGACCACGGGACCGGTCGTCTCTCGTACTCATCTTGGTGAAGGTGGTGAACTCAACGTCTTGGAATTGGATGTTCCAGAAGGTGCCTCAGTCACCGAACATGTGTTGGCAGGATTGAAATTACCGTCGCAGTGTCTTATCGCAGCGGTGATCCGCGAAGGATTTGCCAAGGTGCCTGGCGGAGATGATCGTCTGATGACGGGCGACATCGTCGTGGCTTTGGTAGCAGATAGTGTGATGGACGAAACAGTTGCTCTGTTTAGTGCCAGGAAAAGCTAATAGAAAAATAAGCTGATAATTCTCGGCTCTCCAGGGCACTGAGAATCGCACCTCAAAACTTGCACGGTTGCAAAACTCACTATGAACCTTCCGCTTGTCTTTCGATTGCTCAGCGCCATTTCGTGGTTAATCGGCCTGACGATGGTCTTCAGCCTGCCGGCTGCTTGGCCGCAATTCGGCGGGCAGGCAGAGTTCGAAACCCGCGGCTTCTATGCTTTGATCGTATCGATCGTGCTTAGTTTTTCGGCCGGCATTGTGCTTCGCTATTTTGGTCGAGGTGCCCCTGAAACGCTCTATCGCAAAGAAGCGATGGCAGTGGTCGGCTTAAGCTGGGTGCTGGCAACCGTCCTAGGTGCCGTTCCTTTTTTGCTGAGCGATACGGTTTATTCCGCCGCAGAGGGTGTTTCCGTGCCCATGGGAATTACCGATGCGTTGTTCGAAAGCCAATCAGGCTTTAGCACCACAGGCGCCACGGTTCTGACCGACATCGAAAACGAACAGTGGGTGCCGCGATGTATTCTCTTCTGGCGATCGAGTACCCACTTTCTTGGGGGCTTAGGAATTATTGTGCTGTTTGTTGCCGTCCTGGGGCAGGGTTCGGCGGGTAAAGCACTGATGCGCACCGAAATGCCTGGGCCAAGCAATGAGGGCTCCCACGAGCGAATGCAGCATACCGCTTGGATTTTTGCCTCGATCTATTGTGGGCTCAACCTTTTGCTTGCCACGATTTTAAGACTCGAAGGGATGACTTGGTTCGAGGCAATTTGCCATGCCTTTGGGACGATGGCTACCGGAGGTTTTAGCACACGGAATGCCAGTTTGGGCGGGTTCGGATCGAATGCGATCGAGTATACCGTCATCGTGTTCATGGTTTTGGCCGGCACCAATTTTACGCTGCTCTATCTCACCCTGCTTAGCAAGCCGGGCAAGCTGCTTCGCGATCCCGAATGGCGCACCTACATTGGCATCATTGTTGCTTCGACCGCGATGGTGATGCTTGTTGGCATTTACTTAACCACCGACTTCAACCAGCAAGGCAGCCTCCCCCAGCCGCAAGAGTTTGAAGTGGCTTTCCGCGATGGGCTATTTCAAGTGGTTTCTACTTTGACGACCACGGGCTTCGGTACCGCGGATTACGATCTCTGGAATAACTTCAGTCGAGCTTTGCTCATGGTGCTCATGTTTGTGGGTGGCTGCGCCGGCAGCACTGGCGGCGGCATGAAGGTGATTCGCCACATTCTCTTTGTAAAAATCCTAAGGCGAGAAATCGAACACTCGTTTCACCCCTCAGTAGTTCGCCACATCCGCCTTGCAGGCGATTCGATTACCGATCCCGATCTACCACGCAACATCCTGGTTTACTTCGGACTCGTCGCTTTGATTTTCACCGTCAGTTGGCAAGTGCTCGTCGGGCTCGAACCCGACTCCACTTGGGTAGCGGCTGGCCATCCTGTTGAGAATAAGCTGATTGACTCGGCCAGCGCTGTAGCCGCAACGCTGCATAACATTGGCCCTGGTCTAGGTATCGTCGGCTCGACACAAAACTACGCACCTTTCAGCGCAGCCTCGAAGCTTCTGTTCACCTTTCTCATGATGCTGGGCCGACTCGAGTTGTTTGCCATACTCGTGTTGGTCGTGCCCAGTTTCTGGCGCGTTCGCTAGGCTCAGCAATTTTACGCTAAGCCCTAGCTATGAACGCCCCAGCAATCTATTCGCCGAACCCCACGCAGTCGCGAGTGGCAGATTGCCGTGCTTCGGTAGGATTACGAATCTTTGAGCTTATGCATTTCTTCCTTTAGTTTGTCGATCTCTGCTTGAAAGCGGGCTGGCTCTTCAGGGTCGTCGGGCTGCTGCTTGGAACCGACTAATTGCTGTTGCAACTGGCTTATTTTCTTGCGTATGACTTCGATTCTTTTCTTGGCCTTTTTATCCATTCACGAACCCCGCTCCGTTGCGATTAGTTAAATTTAGTGAAGTGTTCTCAGTATAGCCGCTAGGACGACGATGACGACGGCCGTTAGCCAGCCGAGGTTTAGCCATGCTTTCATCTTTTCACGAAAACGATCTGCTAGCTCTGTGCGGCCAGAAAGAATTGCAGCAACGAACATCAGCAGCATGGCCGCCAGAAGCTTGATTCCAAACAGCATGAGATACGCTGGGTCTAGTTTCGTGCCCGCCGCCTTGGCTTCGTTGATAACCACCACCAGGTTGTAGAAACCACTGACAAACAACAGGCCTGTTGCGATGCCGACCCATTTGGCCCAGACCGCTCGACGACCGGCAAAACAGGCGTCGACTCCCGCTGGCGCAAGGACCGTGCGCAGGTAAAACAACCCGCCCACCAGAATCATGGCCGACAGGATATGTGCAACCCGGGAAACAACCTGCACGACATTGATGCCGCTGACCGCCTCGCCCTGGGCCAACAGAACGACAAATTGCGAGGGCAATTCCACGAAGCTCGATTCCATCCTTCTCATCTCCAAAACTTGAGTGGCAACTTTTTTTGTTGGGTACGGGAGTGCTCTGATCGTAAGGTCTTGAACCTTATTCGTCTAGCAGGGCTACCTGTCACCGTGATCTTGCAGCCACTGGTCGGCGAACTTTTGTGCTTGTTGTCGGTCACGGAGATGGCCGAGCAACTGCTCGTCACGGATAGAATCAAGCAACTGTCCAAACAGTGGGCTTGGCGTGACTCCGTGCCGGATCAAATCGTCGCCTGTTAGCAATGGTTCTGGATTCAATTCTTCCGCGGGCATTGCAAGACGGCGTCGACATTCTTTTACGCCGGCGTGATCGTTTCCCCACGTCGCGTCAGCAATTACCATAAGTTCATTGGATCCTTGATGAACCAACAAACGCTGTAGCCGGGGCCAAGCCAGTTCATGAGCGTGCTCGATCGATGGCAACATCTGAACTAACCACGCCGCCCGTTCGATTTCTTTGTTGGTAAAACGAAACCGACGGCCGATCTCACCCACGTTGTTTTTTTGTTCCAAGTCAAACAATAAAGCGGCGAGCGCTGCTGCAAGTGACTCGCTTTGTAGCCGCTTTAGTCTGTCTAGCAGGCGTTGCCAAGTTGCCGGTTGTTGTTCTGGCCAGTTGGCAAGTTCTGGAAACAAAGGTTGTAGCAAGCCGCTGTCTTGTAGAAGCTGTACTCCGGAACTGCGTTGTGGATGCACCAACATCCGTCGCAATTCGGCGCCGAGGCGTTCAGCGCTAACGATGTTGACTTCGGCGGCCATCTGGTGAATGGCGTCGAGCGTCGGGTCGTCGATTTGAAATCCTAGCGTGGTCGCAAATCGTACCGCGCGGAGCATTCGCAGTTTGTCTTCAGAAAACCTTGCCAGCGGATCGCCAATTGCGCGAATCCTATGCCGCTGGAGATCTTGTTGGCCCTCGACATAGTCGATTACCTGCTGCTCGATCGGATCATAGAACAAACCGTTAATGGTGAAATCACGGCGCTCGGCATCTTCCTCGGCGGTCGTATAAACGACTTTTGCAGGCCGCCGGCCATCGACATACGCCCCGTCCGAACGAAAAGTCGCCACTTCGATAGGCGGCTGTTTGTGACGCCCCAACACGGCAATCACCCCGAAGGCTGCGCCGATCGCTAAGGTGCGGCGTTTGCCAAACAGGGCCTGTACTTCCTCGGGCCGAGCACTGGTTGCCACATCATAATCTTGTGGAGTTCGCCCCAGTAGCTGATCGCGTACACACCCGCCCGCCCACAAGGCCTCGTACCCCGCATCGCGGAGCTGCTGTAGCACCTGCAAGGCAAATTCGCGTTGTGTGTTATCGTTGGGCATGTTGGAAATTGTTGTTCGGCGGTTTTTCGTAACAATCAAAAAATTGAAAACCACAGATGGACACAGATAAACGCGGATATAGATAAGCCAATCTCGTGTGATATCTGCGTACATCTGTGTTTATCTGTGGCTAGTTTCTTGTGCTTTTTCGACAAAACTAGCAACCATCTAAAATGGCTTTCATTGCTTGATCGATTTGAGTTGATAATTTTTCTCGCTCTGTGTTTGTCCATTGGAACGTGACTTCGGTGCCGGGACGCAAAAAGTGTAACACAGATTCTACCGGAGCGACGCCCAGGGCTCGCTCGCATGCTTGTGAGTAGACGAACATTTGCAGGGCGTAGTGTTCGGCAACCTCATGGACATTCGATTCGTTGACGCGGTTCGACTTGTAGTCGAGTAGATGCCAGTTTCCTGTCGTGTCCTGGTAGAGACAATCAATAAAGCCGTGCAGAAAACAGCCGTCAAACTGTTGCTGGTTCCCAGGCCAGCCTAAGACGAACTCCACCTCGCGGCGGACCACCTGGGCGTGGGCTAAGTCTGCCGCCCGTTGACTTGCCAGGAATTTGCCGGCCATCGTGTCGGCTTCTTTTGCTACCGCGCGCCAGTCGTCTTCGACATATTGCGGAGCGAGGTGTTGGCAAAGTCCTTGCAAGTCTTCCTTCTCACTAAATTTGGCTTGCTCTAGTACTGCATGGATTAGGGTTCCTAGCCCTAATGCTTCGTGCGAAGAGTCTGCTGCTGAGTTCGAGACAGCCGTTGGCTGTTTTTCACGGCGAAGCTGGCCGGACAGTCGCGAAAAAGAAAAACGTTTCCGTGAAGAAAGATCGGGCGGGATTGCAGCTACGGATTCGGGAACAACGCCCTGACCTGCTTTGGCTAATAGGTGCGTTTCTTCGAGCAATTTTTTGAGATCGACTCCTGGCGATTTACTCAGACTCTTACGATCGGTGTTGGGTTCTTCGAGCGTGACCAAAACCGACGGCACATGAATGCCGGATGGCGGCTCTCCCTTGCACTGACCGGTCTGTAAATCAAAACGATTGGATAGAAACTTTAGCCAAGGGCTTTTGGGTTGCTCCAAATCTTCGATGCTACTTGAGAGGATCAGGTAGTCGGCGGCACGAGTGCAAGCGACGTAAAGCAATCGTTTTCGCTCTTCTTCGTCCTCTAGTTGTTCAGCAAAGTTGTGCAGGTTCCAGCCAACAACAGTTCCTTTTTCCTCTGCGGGCACCAACGGCCCAAGCTGCGCGTCGAACACCGGCTGCTTGGCATCTGGGCGACCTCTTCGTTCTAGGTCGGGGACGACTACCAAGGGGAATTCCAGCCCTTTGGAATAGTGAATCGTCATGATGCGAATCACATCTTCGTCCGACTGGGTTGCAGCAAGAGGTTCTTTCGGCGTGCGGACGACGAATTCAGAGAGTTGCGTAATAAATCCGTTCAAATCGCCGGGCGTGGCTCGATCGATGGCCCTCGCTTGCTCGACCAGTTTGTGGACGTTGGCTAATTTTCGTTGTCCTAGAAACTCGCAAAGCAACATCGCATCGTAGCCGGTGCGCGCGATGGCTTCGTCGAGCAACTCGGCAACTTGCATTTGATCTTTGAGATCGCGTAGTTCAGTGAGAATGGTTGCTGCCCTCGCTGTTTTAGTACGTTCTTCTTTGGAGAGTCGTGCTGGCAAGGTTTTGGTAAACAATCCCGCGTTTAGCGAACCGTGCTCTTGAACGAGCCAAAAAAGGGTTTCGTCTTGCAACGCGAAGATGGGGCTTCGCAGCACACCCGCTAGGCTCAAGTCGTCGGCAGATCTGGCGATGGAGCGCAGCAGGTGTAAGACGTCGTAAATTTCTTGCTGCGCGTAAAAGGCGTGTCCCCCGGCCAAATAGTAATCGAGGCCTTGCTCGCGTAGTGCCTCTTCGTAAATCGCGACATCGCTTAGCGTTCGCAACAAGAGGGCAATGTCACCTAATTTTAATGGCCGTGCCGTTGGCTCTCCCTCGTCATTTGCCTCGTAGACTATTTGTTCACCCGAGTCTAACAATTGCGCAAGACGACGGGCGATGAATCGTGCTTCGCGTACACGAGCCCGTTGAGTTTTACCCATCCGCCGTGCCAGCTCGTCGAGGGGTTCGGTGCCCTTGTCGGTGGCCCAGAGAAACTCGATCGAGCCGGCGGTTGCCACTTGCGGGCGGCTTGGCTTTAAGGGTTCGTACGTCTCGGTAAAAGAGTCGTGAAACAGGGTGTTTACAAAGTCTAAGATTGCCGGTTGGCTGCGGAAATTGGTCGTCAACGAAAGTCGGCTTGGCTTGGGCAAGGTTTCGCGTAGTTCGCTGGAAACCCGCGGCTCTGCTCCGCGAAACCGGTAAATCGACTGCTTAAAGTCGCCGACAACAAACAGTCCCTCTGCTGCCCAAGCGTCGCCGCAAAACGCTTTGACGATCGATACCTGGAGCGGGTCGGTGTCTTGAAACTCGTCGACCATCAACAGCCGGGTGCTCTTCGTTAAACTCTCGCGAATTTCAGGATAGCGCGTATCGGTAAGCAGCCGATGGGCCTGCAACAGTAAATCGTCGAACTCCAATACATTGCGAGCTTGTTTCACTCGCTCGTAGTTCTTTGCCACATCACCAACGAGTTCTAAAAGATCGAACCCCTTCTGGGCGGCCTCAAGTATGGGCGCCGGTTGCAAAGCGTGTCGCAAAATGTTTTTGTCGAGAAGTTCGCGGACCGCTTTGTTCATGTCGGAATAGTGCTGATACTGCTCGGCATCTTCCCAGTCTTTCTTGGTGCACACGCCACGAACTTTGGCTAAATCGCGTAGATGCTGGATCGCAAGATGGGGTTCTTTGCTGCTTGGCAATTCTTCGATGGCTTGTAGGATTTTCGCAAAATGTTCTTGCAGGCTCGCTTTGCTGGCGGTGGTGACTCGGCAAAACTCTTGCAATTGCAACAGGGGATCTGCCGTGAGTAACGCCGTCATAGCCGTCGGCACGACCCAAGCGTGGTAGTGATCAATCCAGGCATCGACCAGTTGCGAGGGGCTCTTATCGCCCCATGCCGAGAGAACGGGCTCGATATTTTCGCCAAGCAATCGTGCGACATGGTCGCGAAGTCCGCGTAAGCTGAAATGGGTTGCCAGTTGGATCATCTTTTCATCGCCTGCCAGCAACAGTTGCCGTAAGCGATGGTCGACGGTTTGCAATCGCAACAGTTCAGCCGCGGGTGGGTCGAGCATTTCAAAACGAGGATCGACTTCTGCCTCGGCGGCGTAGTTGCGTAACAAAGTGCCGCAAAATGAGTGAATCGTGCTGATACGGGCCGCATCGAGCGCGCGAATCAACCGGCTCCAGGCTTGTCTTTCACTAGGATCGGTCGCTTGCTCCAGCCGTCGGTAGCAGCGTGCGCGGACACGTTCGCGCATTTCCCTCACGGCTGCATCGGTAAACGTGATCGCCACCAACTCATGCAAGTCGGCGGATGGATCGATCACTCTCGGATCTAGGTAAGAGAGGAACCGCTCGGTCAGGACAAACGTCTTCCCGCACCCGGCGCCTGCAGAGAGCGAAACCGAGCGATCGTGTGCAGAGAGTGCTTGCTGCTGCTCCGGGGTCAGGTTTAGTGGGGTCGTGCTACGGCTCATGGGCTAGTGGGTAGCTCAGGCGGCACCCATTCCTTTTCGAGACTACGAATGTGAGCCACGCGGCAAATGGTGGACAGCTCGCACCAACGCGTACAGTTTTCATCCGTGTTGTAAACTGGGAACTGACCCTCGCGAATGCCGTGTACCAGTTCTCGAACTTTTTCGATCAGGACGGGTTGCAATTCACCCCACTGCTCGGAAATTTGCAATTCGCTGCCTTCGAGTTCCCGTACTTCGAGGGCTCCGTCGCGACCGCTTTGGTAGCCTTGAGCGGCAACACTCCAATAGCCGGCGGATAGAGCGACCGCATTTTGATCGGCGAGCAGTAACCGCTCGGCAGCCATTGCGTAGAGGGGCAACTGCATCTGCTCACCAGATCGCAGTTTCTCAGCTTTCAGCTTGGCTTGTTTACCTGTCTTGTAGTCGATGATGTTGAAGACAGTCACCCCGCCGACTCGCCCGACATCGACGCGGTCGATTTGTCCGGTGAGCAAAATTTTCTCGTCGCCTAGGTCTAGCTCAAATGGCAAGGTCGACGAGCCGTTGTCTGCCGATTCGCTGCTTTTTCGCGTATTAGGGCCAAACCGTAGTTCAAAGAATTTGGGTTGAGGTGGTTCGTCGAAGTGTTGCCAGCGACCCTGGTAATGGACTTCCTGCTCTGCATATTGAGGTGCTAAGGCCTCGATTTCGCGACGTTCGATCTCGCGTAACGCCTGCGGCAAACCTGAGAGAGGTGTCGCGTCGATGGCCTCTTTCAAAGCCGTATAGAAACGTTGCACCAACTCGCCCGCGGTTTGCTCAGGAAAATTTCCTTCGGCCCTCTCCTCCTCGACATGCTGCTGTAAGGCAGCCAGTACCTGATGCAACAAACTTCCTCGACGGCGAGCATCGCTGCGTAGCGCCAATTCGGTAGGAGGTTCGAGCGAGAGCAACTGCTCGCCAAAGAATCGAAACGGGCAAGTGGCATAATTCTCGAGTTGGCTTGCGCTCCATAGATGCTGGTCATCAAATCGTTGGGCTAATGCCTTTTGAGTCGCTTCTCCTAAGAGCAATCCCTCGTAGGTGCCGAACCCATCACGTTCCCCTCGCTCTGTAATGCATTGAATCCCCTCGACGACCGCTGCGGCAACCCTGACTCGGCTTGGTTCGCCAAGAAAGCCTGCCAACCAGTGTCGGTCTCCGCTGAGCGCGCGGGCGACCGCCTGTTGGCGAAAGGCGGTTTCACTTTGTGGCTCGGAGTCCGCTTGCACGAAATCGCCTAGCGACGATTTTTTTTCTTGGATCGGTGCGTTGCCAAAACAGCGTTTCAGTTCGACGAGCAGCGGGCTTGGCGGCAGCGATTGCCCCTTGGCGTCTATCGCTGCATAGCTAAGCGTGAGACTTTCGGTCCCGCGGGTTACCAACTCATAGAACAACTGCATGGCCTCGTTGTTCAATAAGTCGGGTTCCGCCTCAGTTCTTGCCATGGGCCCCGTGGGTTGATCAAATCGTCGCACCTCGAACAGTGGATTGCCGCTGGCCATGCTGGAAAACGATTGCTCGCCCAGGCCAGCTAAAAAGAGATGTTTGACCGACAGATGCCTCGCGGTTTCCGACGGAAATACCTGCACGCACCCGGTGGGATCGTCTTCAGTCGATAGCCGTAGGTCACGAGCTGTTGTTTCCAAGAGTTCGATGAAATCGAAGAGGCTTAGCGACGAATCGCTTGCAGAGATCTGAGCATCAAGCGATTCGATTGCTCGTAAGCCCTGCGATAGGTGTCTCCACGTTGCCTGGGAAAAAGCAACGACGTCGTCTTCGTGTTCGCCGGGCAAGACACCCGTTTCGAGCAGCAACGTCTGCAGGCAGTCTGTCCAATTCCGAAGCGATGCCTCTCGCGGCAAACGGTCTAGCAACTCTGCTAGATACTGCAGTTGAGCGCGGCTTGCCTCTGCTTCGGACGAAAGCGGGCTGCCTTCGCTGGGCGCAGCTTCTTTCGCAGCCGCCCAACGTTGCAACTGTTCGAACAATGCTCGACGACCACTTGGCAGTTGAGCAGAGCGGATACATCGCTCCATCGCTGCTCGAAGGTCACTCACGCCCTCGCAGTCATCGGCGAGTTTGTGATCTAGCGTCCGAAGCATACGATTGCCCACCACTTCGAGAAGTTGCCGAAAGGGCCAATCCTCTGCGTGCAAACGGAGCAACGAAAGTAGGCTGCGCATTAGGGGAGTCGCAATCAGTCGTGTTTGCGTCTCGATCGCACAGGGAATGCCGTGGTCAGCGAAAGTCTCGCGAACCTGCGGGCCGATCTCCTCTAAACTGGGAAACACTAGGGCAATTTCGTGCGGCCGAACTTGACCTGTGCGAAGCAGTTTTTTGATCCTCTGCGCGACTTCGGCCAATTCCTGCTCGGCGTTGCCGGCAGCAACGATCCTGATTCCTGTCGAATCGGCTCCAGTCGGCGCAGACTCTTGCGCCTCGCTGAATAGGCTATTAGCCAAGTGCTGCAGCCCGGGTGCAGAAAAACGCGAAGTCCCTTCAAAGTGGACTTGCATGTTGGGAAAGATTTGCCGCAGCTGGTGGAGCGTCGTAGCCGTTTTGGCAAACAGCAATGATCGACCGGTTTTTTGACTGAGGGAGTCTGCAGAGGATTGCTCCAGAGTCAACGAGATTTGAAGGTTGGAAGATTTCGAAGCCAGAAGCCGCAGGATGTCGACCTGGGCGGAGGTAAAATCGGTAAATCCATCGACCACAACAAGCGAATACTCTGGGCTCTTCTCTTGTGGTTCTTGCAGAGAAAGATTTTCGCGGGCCGCCCAAAACCGCCCCTCCGCATCATAAAGGTCGTGATCAAGAAGGTACTGCTGGTAACGCTCGAATATCGCAGCCAGCTCAAGCTCGCGCGGTTCACGGCAGCGAGAACGAAAATCTTCGGGCCAAATATCTCGCCGTTTGAGTTCGGCGATCAATTCGCCCACTTGGGCGAGAAAGCCGGGGGTTTTCGCCACCGTGGCATAGTGGGCCACTTGGTCTGCGGCAATAGCCTTAGAAACGGCGGCTTGGAGCACCCTACGTTTTTGAAGCCGTGAAATCGGGCGAATGCGTTTCGGGCCTGATGCCACCACCGATTCGGCAAAGCTGGCGAAGGTGAGTATCTTGAGCCCAAGGTAGCCTTCGTCGGCCGTGGCCACGAGAGCATCTCGAATTAAGTTGACAGAGTGGTGATCCGGCCCAATCCAAAGGCTTTCAGCAGGTACCCCATCGGCTGACTGGCACCGTAATGCCTCGCGATACAAGCCCAGCAAATAGTTGGTTTTACCGCTGCGAACAGGTCCAGCCAGTAGATTTACTTTGGTAGCCATACCAGCTCCGTTTCCATGCAAATCAACCCCGGCCCTTAGAGATACCGCACAAAGAGCTTGAAAATCCGAGATTCTCATCCCCTTCCCAGAGAAGTCTGCCGATAGAGTAAACCTTATTAGAGCAACCTCTCGCAAGATGCGCATCGGTATTTTCGTGCTGAAACCGCGGCAATACAGAGAACGGTCGGTCACGAGTGGGCAACGAACAAGAGAAAGTGCCCCAAAAGGCCAAAATGCTTGGTTAGAAACCAGCCTCGACTCGGCTCAGATCGAGCTTTTTGCAGGTCGATTGACAACCTTGGGCGTGTCCACGTAGAATGACTGCGTATTGTAGACCCTTGTTTGGTCGGGTGGTTCTTATGCACTTGTGGGTTTTTTTAGGGCTCCAGGTTCATCGCGGATCATTTTGTAGACGTTATCGCAGTGCTACGCCCGGCTTTTAGGGGTACCCATGTCGTGGATGTGGGAAGAGGTCTGTTTTTATTTCTATTTATTTCGATTCTCTTTGAGAAGGAGGCATCAAAATGGATGCAAAGCAATCTAGGCGAGGTTTTACCCTCGTTGAGCTGTTGGTGGTGATTGCCATCATCGGCGTTTTGGTAGGACTACTGCTCCCTGCCATTCAGGCGGCACGTGAAGCAGCGCGGAGAAATTCGTGCCTAAACAACATTAAGAATATCGCCTTAGCGGTCCACAACTTCGCGGATCGCAAAAAAGGCCAGATGCCACTCGCCTCGACCGCCTTTTATCACACCGGGGCAGCTGATCCCAGCGTGAAGCAAATTAGGCAGGATAATGAGGATGGCTATAGCTGGCTTTTCCAAATCCTGCCTGAAATGGAACTGTCGAATATCTATAATTTAGCCCGCGACACGGAATTTGGTGATGGCGGTACGACGATCTCAGCCGGGAACGTCGACGGTTCAGGCGGCCTTAAGATCGGCCCATTTCACCCTAAAGTGGCGTTAACAGACCCCAGCAACACGACTATCAATAAGAAGCCTTGGGTTTGGCAGCAGAAGGTCGAAGCCTTTATATGCCCTAGTTATCCTGGCGATCTCGTCACATCAAAACCCGAGGCCCACTACGACACCCCTACTACTGGTGGTGGTGACGTTGCCGTCGGAAATTACGTGGCCATTCCTTCGACGCATTACAACGAAAATGGGACTGGTGACGCCCAAGATCCTCAAAATGGGCCAGGCACGCTCTACGATAGTTGGAGGACTTCTAACAGGGCAAAACCTCGGGCTGGTAATGGGGTTATTGTTTTCGCATCCAACACGATTCCTGCAACGCCTGACCCTAACTACCAGGAATCACAGAGCATTTTTGACTTAGGCAAAAATCGAGCTCGAGGCGTGAATTTTAGTGGTATTCGCGATGGCACTTCCAACACTATTTTGTTCACCGAGTCGCGCGAAGAACGGTATGCTGCCTGGGTGAGTGGCCTTTCGACCTATGTCGTAGCGATTAATCCTGGGACGACGGTTGAGGTAGAAAAACTTGCCACGCCTAGCCCCCCCAGACTCACCGTTGGCATCTCCGCCAGTAGTACGAGAGTTTCCGCACTTAACGTGGGAAACAACGTAAAGAAGGGCGGTCTCAACTACCAAGATCCCAGCCCACATGGTTCTGAGGTTCGTCAGTATGGGCCTAGTAGTGCTCACCCTGCTGCGGTTCTCCACGCTTGGGCAGATGCTCACGGTACTTCGATTGATGAATCGGTCGATGCGACCGTCTACATGCACTTGGTAACACGTGCTGGAAACGAAGTCGTCGACACTTCAGACCTGTAAACACCTAGCCTTTGCTTCAAGGTTAGTTAAACCGTTGATCACACCGCCGTGGCCCCTAGTGCTGCGGCGGTGTTTTTGTTTGACTTCAGCGGGACCATTAGGCCCCCCTTTGACCTGAAAATACAACAGCATGCCTGATCTCGACTTAGAAATATCGTGCCAAGAAGTGGCCCAAATGCGTGCAGCCGGGCAGCGCATAACGCTGCTCGACTGTCGTGAGTCTGACGAATACTCGCTGGTTGCCATTCAGGG
The DNA here is from genome assembly GCA_029259945.1 of Planctomycetota bacterium. Classification (GTDB taxonomy): domain Bacteria; phylum Planctomycetota; class Planctomycetia; order Pirellulales; family Lacipirellulaceae; genus Bythopirellula. The sequence continues at coordinate 6,543 of JAJDEF010000040.1, read as the reverse complement.
TTCACAGCTCTTGCCGATGAGCCAAATCGCGGAGCGAAAGCAAGAATTGGCAGGTAAAGAAGACGAGCCGCTTATTGTCTACTGCCACCATGGCATGCGTAGCGCACAGACGGTTGCTTGGTTGCGACAACAGGGATTTCGGAAGGCAGTCTCGATGGCAGGCGGGATCGATGCTTGGGCGGTTGAGGTCGAGCCCGAGATGACTCGCTACTAAGCTCGTTGCCCCTTGCGGCAACGCCCTGGTTTTGGCATCGTAGGGGCCTCACTCGGCCCGAGTGGCGGAATTGGCAGACGCGCATGGTTCAGGTCCATGTCCACGCAAGTGGGTGGAGGTTCAAATCCTCTCTCGGGTACTTTTTGGGCGCGAGTTGTTGGGCGCGGGTTGTGGATCTCTATCCTTTCGACTGCGTCCTCGCTTGCTCTGCTCTTAAATGCTGATTAAGTAAGTAGTTACTGTCGCTTGCGGGCTTAGATGGATTTTGGCCGTGAGGCCTAAGCAAACCCTGATAATCAGAAATAGCCAAAAAATCGTTACTTTTTGATTGACCCGCCTGCAGGGCATGGTAGCATGCGGGCATGTGTGTCTTAGAGAGGGAAATCTCTCTCCTGGGGCAAAGCTCATACTTCGATCTAATCAACGTTGAATTCTACTCAGATGGGGAGCCGCTAGTGATGTTTAACAAATGTAATCTTCTAGCTTTAATCGCATTATTTTCTTTTCTAATTATCGCCCCGGTTCATGCGGGCGTTCTCAATGGCAACGCAAACGCGGTTGCGTTTAGTGGCTTCAGCGGATCTAGCACTTTCTCGAGCGGTTCGCTTGTGGGCGATCTGGATTATTCGGTCTTCACCGCCTCTGAGTTTTCAAGTGCATTTCCATCTTCTGGCTATGCACCACTCGGGGGTGTCGTTTACGCCTACCAGATTACTAATACGGGTGCTGCCGCGATTAGTACAGAAATCATTGGTGTTTCGAACCCAGTGAGCGGTGATATTAGCTCCTTTTTGAATGCTGCTGGCGAGGTTGCCCCTTCCACAGCGCTCTTCAGCAGCGGGAACGCGACTTGGCTTTTCAGCGCACCTAACCTGCTGAACACCGAAGTGAGCGAAATCATGGTATTCTCAAGTCCCAATACGCCCATTTCAGGCGTCTCTTTGACCATCAATGGTGGCACGTCTTCTCTGCTTGTCGGGATCCCTACTCCAGGGCCTACGGCAATTCCGGAGCCTGCAGGTGTTTGCTTGGCGATGGTCGGAGCGTTCGCACTGTTAGCAACACGACGAAAAAAATAAGCACTGATCACATTATAAGTTTAATTGTGTCAAACTTTTATTGACTGTTTACTACTGGTTACTAGGTGTTTTGAGGTTTGTTAGGGTAGCTGAGCAGCATCAAGCGTTTGAACTATTGAAGGAGCAATTTGGATGAACCTTCGGAATCTGCAGTTTAGTTTCGTATTGTCGCTAGTTGCCATGGCGATGGCTTCAGCCGCGACTGCTGTACAGGCAGGCGCTTTGGCAACTTCGTCCAACGCGATTTCCGCTTTCCAGGGAACTCGTGCGCTTAGCGGGCATTTTGATGATGGCTTTGGTGGACTTCTCTTTCCTGACAACGATGTGAATGCAGACATCGATTACGCCGTATTCTCCCCTGGTAAGTTTGATGATTTCCTGACAGAGTTTAGCATTCCGTTTACGCACTCTGTTGCTCCGACTGATTATGTGTACGCGTATCAGATCCACATGCTCGCGCCCACTACCCCCAAAGCCGACATTTTTTCTGTAGGCCTTGTTTTCAGTAGTGGGGTGCAGGGCACCGCGCCGTCCTTTATTCCTGTATCAACCTACGGTAGTGGCACAGGTGGTAATGGCGATATTGATCCGACCGGAGCGAATGGCATCCCGGCGACAGAATTTCTCGGTGGGGTTGATCCCACCTCGTCGCTGTGGCATTTCAAGTCGTCGACTGGACCTAGTAGCTCTGTGGGGACATTGGATGTTGGCAACTACAGTGCCCTCCTATTCTACTCGGCGACCAACGGCCCTAAGTTTGACAGTGCCCAGATTTCCGCAGGATTGGCTTCTGGCAAGAGCGACTTGGGCGACCTGCTCAATACAGGCGTGCCAGTTCCTGCTCCCGAGCCTAGCTCGCTGCTAATGTTCGCCCTTGGAAGCCTGGGCTTATTCGCACGAGGTACAAGGAGGGTTTGACCGAGAAAGTTTTTTCCTATACGTCGGCCTACTTATTTTTTTCTTTGCCGAATAGTTTGCGCTGCTCGCGACAGTTTGGGGAAGGGGGGGCGAGTGAGGGCGATCCAGGTGACCTCTGCCCATGTGTTTCTGTGAACACGATAGATTATTTCCCTTCTTTTTTCGACCGTTAGCAATCTGCTTTCTGTGGGCCGCCCACGTTACGTCTGCCTCGGGCCTAGACGCGCCTAATGTCCTTGTGCTTTATAACGGTGATGCCGGCCCCGCAGGCGACGGATTTCAGATTGCCGCGCATTATGCTCAGGCAAGGCCTGGAGTTCATCTTCTCCCCATCTCGGGTATCGATTCGATTCTTAGCGGCAGCACTTCGGAGGAAGTCTCTGCCGACGGTTATCTTTCGGTGATTCGGCCGCAAGTGCTGAGTGCAATCAATGGGATCACGGATTCGATCGATGTGATCGTCACGACCAAAGGGATGCCACTGAGGATCGACGCAGGGAGCCAACCTGCGGGGAGTACCTCGTTCAGTTGGAAACGCTATTCCAGCCTTGAGAGTGAGTTGACGCGAATTGATTCGATTAATTCGCTCGACAAAATGGGCGACCAGTTCTTTTTCGCTGGCTTCCCTCAATTCGATACATCACTGGGCTCCAATCCTTATTACAACTCGGGCGGCCCGTTTGTCCGCTTGGGATCCGACCCAATCAATGGCGACATTCGACTTGCCTCTCGACTTGACGGGTATAGTGTGGCTTCGGTGAATGCCGCTATTGATCGGGCCCAAAAGGTGTTTGTCGTGCCGCAGGGGCAGTATGTGGTGGCCGACGACGATCCGACCGCCGGGGTAGATCAACTAGCAGATGGTGGCGGCCCCGGCCCTGGTCTAAAAAACGTGCTCACCAACGCTAATCAAGCCTTTGTCTACGAGAATAACGACACCGCCACGACTACGGCCCCGGGGCCGGTTCTTGGCTATGTCAGTCACGGCACGAACGACGGAACTGGTGGCCTTGAGAGCGGCTATATCCAGAATCAGCTTCAGTTTGATTTGGCCAATGGCGCGGTCTTTCTCACCCATGAAAGTTTCAATGCTCTCAGCTTCGATCCAGCCCATGCTCAATCCCAAGGCTTGATCGCTGAGTGGTTGGAAGCAGGTGGCACGGCTGGCCTCGGGCACGTGCAAGAGCCTTACAACGGCCATGACAACGTGACCAACGAAGATTTGCTGTTCGAAATGTTGCTTCCCGCCAACGGCGCGCTGCCGGGTGAATCGGGGCTCACTTTTGTCGAAGCCGCCTGGAATGCCACGCGGCAACTTTCTTACGTCAACACCGTTGTGGGCGATCCTTTAATGAAGTTTCAGGCTTGGCTGCCTGGCGATATTAACTTGGATGGCACCGTGAACTTGTTCGATGTGGCGATTTTGCAAGACAATTGGCAAGAGTGGGGTACGTTTGCTCAAGGCGACGTGAATGGGGATGGGATAGTGAATTTGTTCGATGTGGCGATTTTGCAAGACAATTGGCAGATGCAGATTGGTTCTGCTTCAGCACCTCTTGCAGGGGAGGGGGTGTTAGTCCTCGACCCTGATACGGGGATGCCCGTGGTGGTGGGGTCGATTCCCGAACCATCAACATTGCTAGGTTTTAGCGTTTTTCTGCTGGTTGGGCTGTTTTGTACGGCAAGGGGCAGAAACCGCTGACTTTTCAGCACTTTTGGCACCCCGATTGCTTGCAATAGGCCTATTGTGTCACTAAACTCAAGTGTCTAGCTTTTCGGGACACTCTAGACAGGCGCTGCTTCCCTTTTCGATATTCTCCAATTTACCCAGTTGGGCCGCTAGTGAGCTTCATCTCCTTGCAAAAGAATATTGGTAAGTGGTAAGTCGTTTTTGTGCTTTTCTACAATTGGGAGTCTTCAATGCGTCGTATGAGTTTTTTTGGCCGGCCATGGCTGGTTGTTGCGGCCTTAGCTATATCTGTTTTTCTATCCACTTCGGTCTCGCGGGCGTCTACGGTTACCTACAGCTTGGAGTGGGGTGCTGGCAACTGGCAACTTTTCGGTGAATCCAGTCCGGGCGATAATGCCGGCCTGCAATTTGTTGCTGTCTGGCTGAATAATGTTGATTTGCCGGTTGATTTGCAGTTGCCTGTGTCGATCGCAAACTTTGGCGGCACTCTGGTAGAGGCGTTCACCCAGTTTCGTGACGATCTCAGTCCATTTGGTGGCAGCCAGAATCTAACTGGCGCCGGAGCAGTTTATAACTTTGGACAATCAGCGGGTTCGTTGCTTGCGCCCCCCGGATCTCATACTTTCGTGCAGCAAAATTACGATGCTAAACTACTCGTCGCCCAGGGTACTTACGGAGGGGCGGCACCTGCGTTTGGAAATGTTGACGCTCGTGTTTATGACAGCAACTCAGGATTCACGGTACACACCCCTACCCTCAACACTGTCGTCGTCCCGTTATCGGTGCCCGAGCCAAGCACTGGAGTGATTGCAATCATTGCTTTGTTAGCGTGGGGCAATCGTGCCCGTGGACGACGGCGCTAACTCTCCATCTGCTCGCCGATCCACTGCTCCAATTCTTCCCAGTCCACAGGCGGTAGCTTCGAGAGGTCTGGCCGAAGTCGCTCGGCATCTCGGACATAGACGTGGTGGATTTCGTCCTGCCGTTTATCAGTATTCCAGTGGATCATCACACGGATGCATAGTGGCAAGCCGCCGGGCACACTCATTTCGTGCCCACAGAGCAGGGGCACGTCAAGCCATCCCAGTTGGCGTGCGGCAAGTGCCGGAAACTCGGCATCAATGTCTGGAGTCGTCGTAAACGAGGCACTGGCCACGTCCTGCGGTTCGATCTCGTTTTGACGGATCAAAAGCGCCAACAGTTGCCGGGTTGCGACAAGAATTTCTTCGCGTTCATTCTCGCGAATCGTGGTAGCCCCGCGAATGCCTCGACAAGCCATCAGGCGAATACCTTCTGTAAGAACCGGAAAAAACCAGAACCCTCCAGCTTATCGCCTGCCTAGTAGAAAGTTAAGGTGCTAAGAGCCCTCAGGCTAGCGTCTGTAAGGATTCTCATCGCTAATCGAGTGAGTCACCCAAGAAAATCAAACAATTTTTGCTTCTTCGCACTGAAGGCGTTGACAGGTACGAGCCGATTGGTAGAATCACACGTCTCAGCCAAACACGTGGGCGAGCCCCGTGGGAGCTGAGATTTTTTATTCGTCTGGCCTCGGCTGCTAGCTGGGATTATGGCGGAGAGATTTTGCTCTTTGACAATTTGGTTAGTGACTTCTATTAATTTCAAGAAATGATCTTCGATCAATTCTTGAGTTTTGCCAGCACAAGACTGTACGGCTATGAAGTTGACACTTTCGGGTGTTGATGGAGTAGCTTTTCAAACACTTAATTGGCTCATTTCTTCGAAGCTCCCTCGGGAGTGGCCGAAGTTAATGGTTATAGCAAATTGAAGGGTTTGATCCTGGCTCAGAATGAACGTTGGCGGCATGGATTAGGCATGCAAGTCGAGCGAGAAATTTTAGTTTGAAGCTTCGGTTGATTTCTAAAATGGACAGCGGCGCAAGGGAGAGTAACGCGTAGTTATCTACCCCCAAGTTCGGGATAGCCACGGGAAACTGTGAGTAATACCGAATAATATCTCCGGATCAAAGGTGTGATTCCGCTTGGGGAGGAGACTGCGTACTACTAGCTTGTTGGTAGGGTAATGGCCTACCAAGGCTTTGATGGTTAGCGGGCGTGAGAGCGTGGCCCGTCTCACTGGGACTGAAACACTGCCCAGACACCTACGGGTGGCTGCAGTCGAGAATCTTCGGCAATGGGCGAAAGCCTGACCGAGCAATGCCGCGTGCGGGATGAAGGCCTTCGGGTTGTAAACCGCTGTCAGTTGGGAGGAAGACTTCGTGAAGAGCGAAGTTTGACCTATCTTCAGAGGAAGTCCGGGCTAAGTTCGTGCCAGCAGCCGCGGTAACACGAACCGGACAAACGTTATTCGGAATTATTGGGCTTAAAGGGTGCGTAGGCGGCTTAGTAGGTGGGGTGTGAAATCCCTCGGCTCAACCGAGGAACTGCGCCCCAAACCACTAGGCTTGAGGGAGACAGGGGTAAGCGGAACTGATGGTGGAGCGGTGAAATGCGTTGATATCATCAGGAACACCAGTGGCGAAGGCGGCTTACTGGGTCTCTTCTGACGCTGAGGCACGAAAGCTAGGGTAGCGAACGGGATTAGATACCCCGGTAGTCCTAGCTGTAAACGATGAGCACTTGGTTGAGGGCCCCCCCATAGGCTCTCGACCGTAGCGAAAGTGT
>JAJDEF010000039.1 GCA_029259945.1 Planctomycetota bacterium | reverse complement strand
GAACATGGTGCAGCGAGGCCAATTGAAGGCTTCGGTAAGCGAGTTCAGCATGCTGTATAGTACGCCTGAGATGGCAATTCCTACCCAGTTGGCTTGATTCATCACGGCAATCATCCGGCCTTTCTTGTCGCTTGGTGGTCGTGATTGCATAAAGACCTGCAGCGGCACAGCAAAAAGACCGGTAAATACGCCGACCAATAAGAGCATGCCGAGGCTGCCCCAGTAGCCAAGCCATTGGCTGCTTTCGCCCAATCGGGGTAGTCGTTCTAACGAGCTGTCCGCTCCGATTAGCTGGCTGATATCTCCGCCGGCTGGGATCGCTAACAGGGCCAGGCAAACCATCATCCCGAGGGCTCCGACACGGAGTATTCGAAAGTCGACTTTCCCTTGTGAGATGAGTCCGCCCAATACGCAGCCTATCGCAATGCCGATGCTTACGATGCCGTTGAGCATGCTGGTCATTTTATCACCTGAGTGCAAAACGATTTTCCCTAGGGCGTTGATCGCCGAGGGAACCATTCCGGCAAGTAGCCAAAATACACTAGACACAAACAACGCGGCTAGTAGCGGTCGATCGTTGCGGAGCATTTGAACCATGTCGGGTGGGATGGCAAACGACGAGCGTTCAAGCTTGAGTTGCGAATTGGCGGGCGGCACTTTGCGGACGAACAACGAAGAGAGGGTGCCCACGACAGCAATCACGACGCAAGCTGCCGAACCGATCCAGACTCGATCAGGAAAATAGTCGAGCAGTAGGCCTGCAACCACGGTTCCCGTGATGATGGCCACGAAGGTCGTCATCAGAATAAAACCGTTTGCTCGTGGAAGATCGCTTTTGCGTAGCATCTCGGGGAGGATGCCATATTTGGCAGGGCCGAAGAACCCGCTTTGGGCTCCCATCAAAAATAACACGATGTACAAAAATGTGAGGCTGCTTGATTTCGAATAGAGGGCAAAGGCAACGCCGCCGAGTGCCATCACGATAATCTCTGCCACTTTGCAAGTAACGATGATGCCTCGTTTTCCTAATCGATCGGACAGGTATCCGGCCACGCCGGTCACCAACAGAAAGGGCATCGAGAAAACCAACATGACGGTGCCTTGACTGTCGATTGAGCTGCCATCGGCGGCGACAGTAATCGAAAGCAGCAGAATGAGTTGCTTGAATAGGTTATCGTTGAAGGCGCCGAAAAACTGGGTGACGGTCATCCCCCAAAAGCTGCGGTCGGCGTAAAGCGAAGGAAGGGCAGGGGGGGCGGAAGTTGAGATCGAATTAGCCATGCGGAGAATTATGAGGGGGCTGTTGGTGGTTCACAAGATTAGTTCGAGGGAGTGGATGTGAGATGTTTGATTTGTGATTGTTGATGTGAGGTCAGAGGTCGGGGGAGTTTTGTCTGTGCCGAAGTGGACAAAAGTGACAAAATAGGTGCCCTTGGTGCTGCTATAGAAGCGTAAGTGGCCGTAGTTTTGGCACATATTTGCCTGTTTGGCGTTTTGGCGGACAAAACTCCATAGTTTTGTCCACTTTGGCATGCCTCGCGCACTGCAATGCCAGCGCTTTGGTGAAATCTGCTTGGACAAAAGTCGGTGGGGTTTTGTCCTATTTTGTCCAAATGAGGTGCCTTTATTGGGGAAAAGGGAACCGCTGATTTGCGCTAATACGCGCTGAATTAGTGGTGCCATGCTCACGCTTGTCGTGAGCATGTGAACCGTCTCTGCCCTGCCATGCCCACGCAAGCGTGGAGCATGGCACCCGACGCGGGTGAACGATAAATGTTTCAAGTTTTCAAAGAACGGGGGTAAGGGCTATTGTCGGGGAATAGTGGGTGGAATTCCATCGATACTTTTGGCCGGGAGGATTTACCGCGGAGGGCGCCGAGAAAACAGGGGGGCAGAGTGTTTTTCGACCAGGATGGTCGGGCTATGGTTGAGCCGATGCTTCTTATCGCTTTGCGGAGCGTGGTTGAGGGCAGTCGGGGCTAGCCGTTACAATGTAGCTGGCCTGTGCGCCACCCGTGGTTGGGGTAAGCCCTACTCTTGAGGAGAGTCTATCGATGGAAAAAAATACTTGGCCAGGCAACCTGCGGACACGTCTGAATAAAGACCGGTGGGTTGCCCTTGGAATGCTCATTGGGTTGCTTCATGCTTCTCTCTGTGTGGCGGAAGATGCGGGTGAGAAAATCTCGGTCTCGCAGGTGCTTGCGCGGGTTCAATCGCATGCGTTTCATCCGCTGGTGAAAGAAGGCGCTTTTACGGCAGATCGGACCTTGAAGCAACTCGGGGTTGCGGACCTTGCGGATGAGGACTGGAAGGTACGCCTTTTGGCGGTGAGCGATCTGGTTCAGTTAGGGATCGACCAAGCAGAAGAGTTTGCGAATGGACTTGCGCACGCCGACGAGCATGTGCGTCAAGTTTGTGCGATGGCACTGGGGATTCTTCGAGCGGAAGCTGCCGCAGAGTCTTTGGAGGGTGTTGCCCGCGATGATGTGAGTGGCTTGGTGAGATCGCAAGCGGTCATTGCGTTGGGGCAGATGGAGTCGGAGTCGTCACTCGCTTTTTTAGGTGAGCGGTTGAAGGAGGATCCTTCGGCTGATGTGCGCCATCAATGCGAGTTGGCGATTGATCAGATTCAAAAACACAAAGGAACGACCAGCGAGCAATTATTGGCTTACCAAAATCTAGACGCTTCGCGTTTCGAGACTTTGAAAGTAGGCGAACTAGCGCTAGATTTTGAATTGTCGGATACTGAAAATAAGAAATGGAAACTGAGCGATTTCCGAGAGAAGAAGTGGGTGGTGCTGATCTGGATTTTCGCCGATTGGTGTCCTGTTTGTCACGGTGAGTTTCACGAATTGATGGAAATGCGAGCCGAGTTCGAAAAAGAAAACGTCCAGGTGATCACGGTGGAGTGCCACGACCGTTTTCGAGGGCGAGTGATGGTAGGCAAGGAACTAGCCCCGGCCCACTGGTTCGCCAAGCAGCCATTCCGCCAGGCTTATACCGAGAAGATTTGGTGGCCTCATTTGTCGGATCACGCAGGCGCAGTCGGCGCGATGTACGGCGTCGACCCCATGACGATGGCCGTCCACTCGGAGTATATCAATCGACCTTCGACCGTGATCGTGGACCCGAAGGGCATTGTTCGCTTGGCCTATTACGGCACCTTTTGGGGAGATCGGTTGCCGATTGATCAAACTCTGGAAATGATACGCACGGGGGAGTTTGAATTTGAACACCCAGAGCGTCTGAAACTACCGTAGCCAAGGTGCGCGAGAGAACTCGTGCCGGGGTGCGGGCCAAGATGGCCCGGCTATGGGGTGTTGGGTTTGCTAGTAAAAAAACATGAAACCAGATGCCAAACAACAACTGATCGAAGCGGCGTTGGCGGCGCGGGGGAAGGCCTATGCGCCCTATTCAAAATTTTCGGTGGGCGCTGCGGTGCTGGGTGAGGATGGCGAGATCACTTGCGGGGCCAATGTTGAAAACTGCTCGTATGGTTTGGCCCTATGTGCCGAACGGGTGGCGGCAGCGGCGGCTGTCGCGGCGGGACAGCGGCGGTTGGTGGCCGTGGCGATTGTGTCGGACGGCGGGGCGGCGCCTTGCGGAGCGTGTCGGCAGTTTTTGGCCGAGTTTGGCAGTCAGATGGCGGTCCTACTTATTGACGTGAATCAACCGCAAGACGTGCGAGAAACCACGCTTGAAGAGCTTTTGCCGGAGCAATTCAAGTTGAAAAAGGAGTAGCTTGCGTAGCGTGTTTTTCGAGGTCGGCAGGTTCGAGTGCGGCTAGGTAGGGCAAGTTGCGGTACATGTCTTCGTAATCGAGTCCGTAGCCCACAACAAACTCGTCGGGAACGGTGAACGCGACGAAGTCGGGCGCACAGTCAACCTCGGCGCGGCCTTCTTTTTGCAACAGTACGGCCGATCGAATGGAGTTGGGCTTGAATTCTTGCATCTTTTGGATGACGCGCGTGAGGGTATGGCCAGTATCAAAGATATCGTCAACCAAAAGTACATCGCGGCCGGTGATATCGATCATCAGTTCGGAGTTAATCATCAAATCGCTCCGCTGGGTGGTTGCCCCACGGTAGCTGCTTGCCTGAATGACGCCGACCCGCATGGGCTGATCGATCAATCGAATGATGTCGGCCATCAGCACAACGCTTCCGGTGAGTACGCCGACGATGGTGAGTTGGCGACCTTCGAAGGCCTGCTCGATTTCGTTGGCTAAACGCGCGACGCCGTCGTGAAGGGCTTCTTTTTCGAGAAGGATTTTCATTCTCGGTGGTAATCCTACGGGTGGTATTGCGGAATCCCTGACCTCTTGCCCCCGACCTCTCTCTTAGGTTTTGATGAGGCAGTGGTCGAGCATAGCTTCTGGGGAGCAGACGTAGCTGATGAGAAATTGGCCGAATTCGGCATAGCGGGCACTGGCTTCGTCGAATCGCATTCGATAGACAATGTCTTTGAGATACTCGGGATTTGCCGCCCAAAGGGTGACGCCCCATTCCCAATCGTCGAATCCCAGGCCGACGGAGATTAGTTGACTTACTTTACCGGCAAAGGCCATCCCGCTGCGGGCGTGTTCGCTCATCAGAACGTTGCGTTCTTGCTTGGTAAGCGTAAACCAATTTTCGCCCACCTTGCGTTTCTTGTTCATCGGATAGAAGCAAGTGCTGGGCCACTCTGAAAAGTCGGGAGTGAGCCGTTGTCGGTTCATGCTGACCAAACGATCGGCGTAGGCTTTGACTTTTGCTGTGTAGGTGGGGCTGCCGAGTTCGTCGCCTTCGGCAAGTAATCGTTTGCCATAGTCTTCTTCGGAGGGGACATACTCGCTGATTTCGGTCATCGAGACAAACGAATAGCCGGGCACGAGGGCAGGGCCTAGGCGACCCGACATGAGTCGTTGGTGAACTTGATCGACCTTGAGCGGGTCGGGGTCCATGAGCATCAAGCCAAAATCGGCTTTGTGGCCGCTAACGACGGAAGTCTGCACGCGAAGAGGCGCGCCGTCTGCGGCGGCATCAAGTGCCGAAATCACGTCGTCTCGACCAGCGGCAAGTTGCTCGGTCGACATTTGTGTGAGTTGGGCACGATTCCAAGAGTAATAGAGATGGCTGCAGTGCCAACCGCCCTCGGCAGGCGAGAGCGAAACTTCGATAGGGGGGCCAGTGTGGGCGGGACGATTCATAGGAGGTGCTTAACAGATTAAAGAGACGAAGAAGTTGTGAAAAATCTGTAGGCATCTTAACAAATCTCCAGGGGTGCTCGTAGGGCCAAAAAGAATCTGGTTACAAATGTTCCTCTTCTTCTGCTTTTTGGGCGTCATCCCATTTTAATCGATACGCCTCTCGCACACTTGGATCAAGCTGCTCGGCAAACTCGCTAGGAAGCTTGAGTGCTTGAATAAGTCGCTGAACGTCGGTCAGATCGCCCGCCCGATGGGAAGCCTGCCCCGAAGCCAATTTTAATTCAACCATCGGTTTCACGTCTAAAAGACGAATTCCTTCGGCTTCGATCGCAACATCCGCCGGAATCGGAAACGCGATCGGCCCAGGCTTACCGTCACCCGGATATCCACCGGCAACAAGAAAGTCGATTTTTACTCCGGTCACCGTATCACGCAGGTTTTTGCTTTTCTCAAATGGTTTGACATAGCCACGACCTTCGAGTGTTTTGTGAATTTTTTTCAAACCATCTTCGGTAACCAAGATGTCGACATCTTCGGTAAACCGTCGGTATCCGTGAAAGAACAAGGCCATGCCGCCAGCAATCGCGTAATCAACGTCAAGTTCTTCTAACCGTTCGACAATTCGTCGGAGCGTTTTATGGACGGCACTATCGCCCTCAAAGTGCATGCTTCCCTCTTGTAGGGCTAAATTAAGATCGTTATTTAGAAGCGATTCGTAGGTATTCATGGTGCTGTATCACCATTGTAATCAAGTTGGACGTCTGGAATAGCCATAAGCTGCTAACTTGCTAGAACCTCGTCGATCGTCGCGTTGAAATCTTCGGTCAATCGGCCCAGCACCTCGTGGGTCAGCGTGGCTGCGACTTGAGAGCGGGCAGTGCCTGCTAGTTTTTCATAACGGCAGAGTGCCACTGCCCCGCCGCGGCGCAATAAGAGTTCATAGTAATAGCGGCCTGCGTCGTTCTTTTGAGGTGGGCTGCTTCGCATTTGGACGACGCATCCGTCGGCATCGGTTTCGATGGGAGAGATGGGTTCGAGCAGATAATTCACCCGTTGGCACAACGACTGACTGGCCGCCTGGAGCTTTGCCACGTCGACCGACGCCAGTTCGCTTGTTTCTAGGGTAAGCTGTGTGATGGCGACGGCCAGAGGGTCGCATTGTTCGATTTTGCAATTGAGCGTGCGTGGGCCATCGGTCACCGCAAGGTCGCAGTTTGTTTGGCCGAGATGATTTTGCAGTTCTTGGAGGAATTCGTCTCGAAGTTTCATGCCGCGTCCTCCGAATCGTCGTCGAGGTCTGCTGGTTCGCCCGTTTTTAACGAGTGATCAGAGCCATCGAACGAAACCACGGCCTGGGAATCTTCTAGAACGGTTTGGATGTGAACTGGCCGATTCCAAAGTCGATAGAGATTTTCTAGTGTGTCACGGGCGTAATCGAGTTGCAGCTCGACGCCTGAGTAATCGTGCTCGAGATAGAGCTCGCCTCGGTTTTTGTAATTTCCGTCCACCACGGCAATGAGTGGACGTCCACGATTGGTGAGGCTTTCGAGTAGCTGTTGTTTGACTTTGGGAAATTCGCGGCTTTCGATTTCGTAGACGTCGTTTCCCGGATCGTAGCCGAACCGGAAGAACTTATGCTCGCGTACGAATTCGAGCGTTAGAAATTCGTCGATGAAAGTGAGGTCGTTGTGAATTCGACGGACTTCGAAAATTTTCTCTCGCCCTAAGCCTGCATCGGCATTCCAATTTCGTCGTTTTGCGTCGTCGTCGCACTCTTCGTACTCGCGTCCGAAAGCTCCGCGATTCCAGCGGTCTTCGATGTCTCGAAAAAGCTCGATGCCAACCTTATAGGGATTCAGCTGCGTCGGCGAGCTGGCCATGGTGCCACTGTGGTGGTCGCAGTAGTTCACCACATCGGCTGAGGTGAGCCCCTGGCGAATCATAATCGTCGAGTGCCAGTAGCTGGCCCACCCTTCGTTCATAATTTTTGTTTGAGCTTGGGGGGCAAAGTAGTAGGTTTCGTCGCGAATGATTTCTAGCACGCTCGCCTGCCAAGCGTTGAGCGGCGCATTTTGCAGCAAGAACAACATCACGTCACGCTCGGGATGTTCAGGCAACTGACGTACGGGAGATTCTTCCTCGGTGCTTTCCTCAACCTTCTTCATGGCCTCAGGCGGGTTGATGAACCGGTCCATATAGCTTTTTGCCTCGAATCGTTGTGATTCGAGCGAATCTTTTTCTTTTTTCTCCATAGAAAAATCGTAGCGATCTTTGGTTTCCTGACGTTGGATGAAGGGGGCATGGATATCGATGAGGTCTTCGATGCTGAGGCAGGCATCGATAAAATTTTCGACTTCTTCTACGCCAACTTCATCCATGATGCGGCGGATGCGTGTGCCGTGGTTCGCCACTTCGTCCATCATTTTTCGATTCGTCTTCGAAAACCAATGGTTGTTCTTAAAAAAGTCGCAATGGCCATAGACATGGGCCATTACTAGTTTTTGATCAACCAGCCCATTGCATCGCATCAGGTAGGCGTAGCAGGGATCGTTATTGATCACCATTTCGTAGATTTTCTGGAGCCCGTAGTGATAGCCCTTGCTAAGCTGCTCGTACTCCATGCCGAAACGCCAATGGGGATAGCGAGTAGGAAAGCCGCCCCGTGCGGCAATTTCGTTCAGGCGATCGGCGTCGATCAATTCGAATATCGTCGGAAAGAAATCGAGCCCGTGGCCACGGGCGTACTCTTCGACCTCTGCCTGGACGGCAGCGAGTTCGGGAGTCAAGTTTCCGAGTTGATTGAGGGGCATTGCGTCGTTCTCGTTTTTTGGTTCTACAGGACTTTTCGTGGTTAAATTAGGGACAGAAAATTAGCCACGGATGAACACAGATAAACATGGATGATGGACGGGACTGCAATTGCTTTCAATTTCTAGCTCGCACCTAGCGCCTAATAACTAGCGTCTCTGTGTCTATCCGTGTTCCTCTGTGGTTTCTACTTACTTCCCTTTGCCTAAAAAGGTGCGGATCGATTCGTAGATACCCTCTTTGTCACGGATGTCGGATAAGACAAGAGTTTCGTGTTCCTGGTATTGTTTGCGTAATGCCTCGATAAAATCGCCGCTGCCATAGGGGCTTTCGACTTGGCCGTAACAAAACAGGTTGGCGGTGGGCAACAATTTTTCGCTGAGTAGGTCGAAGGCTTCTCGGTTGTCGTCGCCCCAGTTATCGCCATCGGAAAATTGAAAACAGTAGATATTCCAATCTTCGACGGGAAACGATTTTTTTACCAGCTCGGCGCAAACTTTGTAGGCCGAGCTAATGCGTGTGCCGCCGCTTTCGCGGGTGTGATAAAAAGTGTGCTCGTCGACTTCTTTTGCGACCGCGTCGTGAATGATGTAGCGGGTTTCTAGCCCCTGATATTGGCTTGCTAGCCAAGTGTCGATCCAAAATGCTTCGGTGCGGACGATTTCTTTCTGGTCGTCGGTCATCGACCCCGAAACATCCATCAGGTAAATCACTACCGCGTTGACTTCGGGCTTGGGGACGTCATTCCAAGATCGATACTGCTTGTCGCTTTTAACGGGGACGACGTAAGGATCGTCTGGCTGATAAGTGCCTGTCGAAATTTGGCGCCGGAGAGCGCTCAGGTAAGTTCGTTTGAAATGCCGCAGCGATTCGGGCCCTGTTTGGCGGATAGTGTTGTACTTTGACTTTTCGGAAGTAATGTTTGCCGTCCCCTTGGGCTCGATGCGCGGCAATTCTAGTTCGTCGCCTAGCATTGCGGCCAACTCTTCGAGGGCGACTTCGACTTCCATGAAATGTCCGTCGCCTGGCTCGCTACCTGCTCCACCGGCCGCGCCTGGGTCGTCGCCCGGTTTACCAATGGGCTGCCCAATTTCGCCTTCGCCTTGGCCTACGCCCCCGGAGCCGTTTTTTCCGAAGCGAAACCTGGGGACATCTAATTTGGGGACGGGGATGCTGACGACCTCTTTTCCCTTTCGGCCAATCATTTCGCCATGGGTGATGTACTTGCGCAGATTCTCCCGAATCCGACCACGTACAATCTGCTTGAAGCGACGCTGGTCGCGTTCAATATCCATTAGCATAAAACTGCTCCGGTAGAGAAATTTTGTCGCTAAACTGCTTGGACAATACAAAACGTTTTTTGTTTTGGGTTTACCACGAAGACACGGAGAACACCGAGGCTAGCCGCAAAAGGTGGGTGAACCTGTCGGCGGCAAAACGAAAAGGTGTGGTTCGCTCAATTGCCGACAGAACCACCCACTCTACAAAATTCCCTCTGAGTCCTCCGTGGTAATATCGTTTAGTCACTCTCTTTGGTATCACCGCGTGCGAAGATGCTGGCAACGTAGTGCAGCACATCGGTTGCGCTTTCGTCGTCGTATCCGTAATCGCGGATCAAACGACCTTTCACGACATCGATTTTCTTCTGGGTTTCTTCATCAATGACATTCGAGACCAGAGAGGTCAACTTGATCGAGTCTTTTTGATCTTCGAACAGTTTGAGTTCTAATGCTTTGTTCAATCGTTCGTTCGTTTTGTAATCGAACTTTTTACCATCGATCGAGAGGGCCCCGATGTAATTCATAATCTCGCGACGAAAATCGTCTTTGCGACTTTCGGGGATATCAATTTTATCTTCGATCGATCGCATCAGACGTTCGTCAGCTTCTTCGTATTGCCCGGTGAACGGGTTCTTAACTTTCTCCTTCTGTGTGTACGCTTTTACATTATCGATGTAATTGCCACACAATCGGGACAAGGCATCTTCGTCGGCAGCAATCGCCCGCTGTACTTCGAGCTTGACGATGTTTTCGTATTCTTCTTTCACCACACCAAGCAACTCGCGGTATTCTTGTTTAAGCTCTTCGTTGTTAATCAAGCTGTGATGTTTGAGGCCCGATTCTAATTCGTTGAGTACCATGAAGGGGTTGATCGATTTTGCCTCGGGATGGGCGACCAGCGCATTCGAGATTTTGTCTTGTACATACCGTGGCGAGATCCCGATGAGCCCTTCCTGAATGGCCTGATCGCGAAGTTCCGAGATATTTTCTTCGGTGAAGCCAGGCAATGTCTTGCCGTTGTAAAGTTTGAGTTTCTGAAGCCGACTTAAGCCGGCATGCTTTGGTTCCTCGAGTCGGGTGAGCAGCGCCCACATCGCGGCCATCTCGATCGTATGCGGAGCGATGTGTTTCCCAAGAACCGTTTTCGAGTTGTAGTCTTTCTCGTAAATGCAGATTTCGTGTTCGAGCGTTGTCACGTAGGGGATGTCGATTTTTACGGTACGATCGCGTAGCGCTTCCATAAATTCATTATTTTGCAGCCGGCGATATTCAGGCTCGTTGGTATGGCCGATAATCACTTCGTCGATGTCGGTCTGCGCGAATTTTTTTGGTTTGATGCAATGTTCTTGGCTTGCGCCGAGCAGATCGTAGAGGAACGCCACGTCGAGTTTTAGCACCTCGACAAATTCGACAATGCCCCGATTAGCAACATTGAACTCCCCGTCGAAATTAAAAGCACGGGGGTCGCTGTCGCTGCCATAGATGGCAATTTTTCGGTAGTTGATATCGCCGGTTAGTTCGGTGGCGTCTTGATTCTTCTCGTCCTTGGGCTGGAAGGTACCGATGCCGACGCGGTCTTTCTCGCTCAGAATCACACGACGGACACGCACATCTTGAATTACTCGCGTCCAATCGCCGTCGTACTTTTTAAGCCGTTCCTGATACATAAACCGGCAGAAGGGATCTAACTCGCCTCGAATTCGAACGTGATAGTCGCCTTCTTCGTGGCCGGCGTTGAGCTGCGAGGCTACTTCTTCTCGGAAACGTTCGGGAATGAGGTGCAGCGGTTCCTCATTCATCGGGCACCATTGCACTTCGTTGGGGTCTTCTTCGCTGACCCAACCCAAGGTGTATAATGCGCCCTCGTTCGTGGACGAATAGCGTTCGACACCCTGCTTCAACAGACGAGCAATCGTACTTTTACTGCTTCCGACGGGGCCATGCAGCAATAGCACACGCTTTTCGATCCCATATTCGTGGGCAGCACTCTTGAGCGCATTCACCAGTCGGTGAAGAGGGTCGCGGAGCCCAAACACAGCATCACGGCCGTCGTTCACTGGATCGTCAAAGAAGTGGTAGTGATATTCCTTCTCGCGCCCTTTGCTGACGACCTCGACGCCGTAGGTGAGGATCATGTCGTAGATACGCTGATACGCCGTCCGGGTGACTTCAGGATTTTCGCGGACGATGTTCAGGTATTCTTCAAACGAGCCGACCCAGTTCTTGCGACGAAACTGTTCGCGATCTTGGCGCTGTGAAACTAGAGAAATGATTTCGTTGCCGTTAGACATATCCTGTTTCTCCTTCATCTAGCCGTAGTTGTACGACGATTTTTACCCGCTAGTGCTGTTTTAAGCCCATTAAATACGATGCCCTTGTAGGCTCGACCCTTTACGATTCCAAAAAAGTTGCCAATTTCGTGCGATTCGTTTGCCTTCGTGTCCTACTGTCTGCAGCGCTTCCTTGCGCGATCACTTGGGAGTGGCATCTTATACTCGTTGGTTTGCGACCCGATCGACCGACGCGAAACACAAAAACGCGATCAGCAAAATCGGGGTGCAAGAGAAACGCATCCTCGAGATGGGGAGTGGAGCGAAGCTCACCAAAACCTGACTGCAAGCCAACTCACAACAAAGTGAACGGAATGCGACAGAGAGATAGTGACGCTGTCCGAGAGAGGACGCTGGCACGCGGCATTGCGAAGGGCGAGCAGGATGCTCCAACTCGCAAGCCGAGATGCACACCTAAGCGAAGGTTGGCAAAGAGCGCTGAAGTCTATTCCGAGGCACCGCGGCCGTCATTCGCGGCCCGCGACGTGCCCAAAGCGAGTGGAGGGTAGAATCGAAATCGATTCAGCCAGAACACCACAAGCTTGTACCTCTAGTATCGACACAAACAGAGAGGCGGGCAACATCTAGTTTTTTGCCGCCTTGCGTACCACCTGACTGGGTGACTGGCAGCTGTCGCAAGTTTTTCTCCTATAAAAGCTTACGTCAAAAGCTTGCTTTTTTTGCCGAATTCCGCTGGTTGGCGGTCATTTGCCCCAGGAAATTCTACTAACGGCTTTCTGGACAGTCGGTAGCTGAGGGTGACAAGCTGGGTTTTCAGCCAGGAGGGCAGCAACATCCTTAGTAACCATGCCCGGTGCCTTACGGCACCGGCTAGGGTTGTGCCAGCCCTCCGGGCCTGAATAAGCGAGGGACATGCTAGCGATCTACGGCATTTGGAGCATCGAACCGTTAACCAGGGGGGGGTTAGGGAAAGATTTCTAATTATTCCAAGTTTTCCGAAAGTATCGAGTTTAGGGACGCCGATGTCACTAGTACGTGTTTTTTCTCGGGGGGGCTACCGAGACGCGCGATGACTGGCAGTCAGCTGGAGTTCACCTCCAAACGTTTTTGCCACTACGTGTGTCGATGACCAAGGCAGCAACTAAATCAAAGCATCCAAGTCGTATGCCACTTTAGAGGCTTACAAATGGATTCGGAGAAAATAGTTGCTGAGGGTCGATCGATGAATTGCTACCAAAGATTTTCCCGACTATCTATTACTGCATCTGCACTCGTGTTTTCGCTGACGCTCTTGGCCTCTCCAGGCCAATCGCACGAAACCCACGCGACGCACCTGCATTTTCAAAAGCCAGGTGAAGCAGAACAAGCCGCTAGCCAAAATGCAAAGAAGTCGTTTCGCGCGCCAAATGCAACTCCTTCGAACGCAAAGCCGACGATTCGAGAACAGGTTCAAGAAATCGAACCGGTAGACTTCGAAGAGGTGGTGGCGGCTCCGCGTAAGAAAGTAGTCAAGCGCGTAGCCAGCGAGCGAGCAGCTGCACCTATTCGTACTGCACCTCAAAAGAGGAAAACCGTTCGACATGATGTGCATGTCGGCCCGGCCAGCGACGGCGAAGTGATTTATGAATCGGGCCCCACGCCTGAATATGAGGTTTATCACGAGGGTTGCGCCTGTGAAATCGGCGGCGGGATTTGCGAACCGGGCTGTGGAATCTGCGAGCCAGGATGTGGCTTTGCCGAACCGGGCTGCGGAATCGGTGAACCAAGTTGCGGAGTGACTAGTTGCGGCAGTTGTGTCGGGCGACCTGGATCGGACTACTGGTGTTTCCCGGTTTGCTTACCACGTTTCAAAGATCTCTCGGTGTGGGCAGGCGTTCACGGTTTCCGTGGGCCACGCGATTTCGCCCCCCTCCCACCTGGTGGTGCTAGACGTAGTGACTCAAACTTTGGATTCCAAGAAGGCATCAACATCAGTGGGCGTGCTCCGCTGATAGGCTTGATACTTCCACAAGTAAGTTATCAACTCGGTTATCAGGCCGTCCAAAGTCGGTTCTCTGGAACCGCCACTTCGCCCGATGATCGTTCTCAGCAATTTGTGACTGCCGGCTTATTCCGTCGAGTGCGGACGGGCCTTCAGTTTGGGGTGGTTTGGGACTTACTAAACGACGACCTGGACGAGGATGTTGACTTTCATCAGATACGCACCGAAATTAGCTTGAAGAGTCCACGAGGACGTGAGGTTGGTTTCTTCAGCACTTCGGGTACAAATAGCAACATCATCGACGGCATTGTTTATGAAGCAACCGATCAGTACGCCTTGTTTGTCCGATGGAATTTCGGGAAGGGCTATCAATGCCGACTTTGGGGTGGTGCAACCGGTAGTAGCGAAGGCATCTTTGGTGGTGAATTTTCGGCGCCGCTTAACGACCGCTGGTCACTACAGACAGGATTCAACTATCTGATTACCGACCAACCGGACGGCATCAATGGCGTTAGCGAAGAGGCCTGGAATATCGGGACCAATCTTGTCTGGCACCTGGGACGGACGGCTCGTCGTGGCTGTCGCAGTCCATTCCGACCCCTGTTCTCCGTGGCAGACAATGGCTGGATGGTCATCGACAACCGATAGAAATGGGCTATTCCCATTGATTCTGAAGGCATATCCGGCAAAATCGGGGCCTCTGAGCACGATATTTTACCCAAACCGGGCAAATCCCCGCGATTTCAGCGCTGTTATTAGCCGAAGTTGGGTGTAAACTAAGCTGTTTTTCGCAGGTTCTAAAAACTTTGGGCCGGTTATCAGTCAATACAAACATGGGAGTGTTCGAGCGATGCAAACAATAGAAACGAATTGGGAGGACGAAGAGAACAATCGCCAAGTCTCGTTTTCGGTGGCGTTCTCTCGTCAGGACGATGCCATTGAAATTCAGGCCGTCACCCCTACGCAAGTGACTTTCCTCTGCCCCGATTCGAATAGCCCGGTACGCTCGATTGGCGTCTGGACCGATAAGGGACGCGACCTTCTCGCTGGCCAGCTCCATAAGAGCGGCCATCTGTCGACGATAGAAAAAGAGATCGAAGCCTCGCTAGCGGTCTAAGCAATTCTTTCTGAGCAAATACACCTAGAGACCTCGACGGGCTGATCGGCTCGTTGAGGTTTTTTTGTAGCCGTTCCACCGAATACCACTGAGTGAATTTGGATGCGAGTCTCTTGCAAAGGCACCACCGTGGCTGGTGCTTATCGCCGATCGAGCCGTATGGGCGGAGGGATTGCACTTGGGCCGTTTTCATCTTGCCCTTCTAGTTGCGATTGATCCAATCCCCAGTGGTCAAACTTCACGGTAATCTGCAGGGGATTTTTATTCCGTAGGATCGTGAGCACGGCCGAGTCGCCCGGTTCATGCTCTGCGATTCGTGCGATTAAGCCAGTGAAGTCCTCAATTTTCTTGCCATCGAGTTCTGTAATCACGTCATCTCTTTGTAAGCCTGCCTTTTCGGCAGCACTGTTTTTAAGCACTGCAGTGACTTTGCCTGACCCGAGTTCGCCTGAAATTCCTAGCCGTGCTCCGCCTCGAACGACCACCCGATTGGGAAACCGTTGTTCGAGCTTGGCAATGGCGGCGGCAGAAACCTCACGAGTTCCATAGAACTCAAATCTTAGTGTCCGGTTAAGTTCAAGCAGTGGCTCGATCGCGGTGTCGTCGATGGGGGCGTAATGGAAGCCGATGGTTGTCGCTCGTCGAACGGCTGCCAAGTGCTTAAGGCCCTCCGCGCCCCCTTTCCATTTTGCGCCGATCACGATTTGCGCCTGTAGCTGTTGTCTATTTCCGAGATTCGGCTTGAGGTAAAGGGTGTGGTAGCCCCCCAAGGCAACGATTGCCGCGAGCGCCTCTTCTTCGCGAGCGCTGGCCAGAAGTTCGGCCGCGATTTTCGATTCCTTGGGCCGATTCGGCAAGGCAATGAGCTTTTCTAGGGCTGCAACACGAATGGAGCGGTCGGACGACTCTGACCAGGACAGGAGAATATTGATGGCTCGCGTGGAGCTTTCGAGCGAACCGTTTTGGCTTGTCTTGGCGACCGCATGGAGAGCGGCAAGGCCCAACAGCTCTAGTTGATTTTGAGCGTTCACACGGGTCGCATACTGATCGTCATCGAGATTACCAATCCATTTTTGCACGTTTGAATCGCTGGTCGTCTCTTCTGCCCAACTGGGGAGAATTATCAGACTGCAAACCACGACCAACCATGGGGCCCATGTCCAGCGTCGAATTGTCGAGATGGGAAAAAAGTGGACGAACATAGTGAAAAGTGTTCTTTTGGTAAATGAAGGCTCTACAGAATGCCTGGGGGCTAGTCCGACGTGCAGTAAATGACTGTATACAGTTAATTATGACGCAGCGATTGCAGGAATCATGGAACAGGTACCAATGAGTTGTTTATGGGCCACAGTTCCCAGCGACGCACAAACATCTCGGCCGCTTCGGCCTGAATCGTAATTTTACCGGAGCTCGGATTTGCGTCAAACCCTTCGTTCACCATGACTCCATCAACCAGGATCTGGATATTGCTACCGTTACAAATGACTTCCATGCGAATCCACCCATCCGGTGAACCTGGAATGTCGTTGGCGCCAGAAAATCCCAGCGCATCATTCCAGTCGGGGTCGCGGCCGAACCAGTTGATACAACCTGTGTGGAAAACCTGTCTCGCCCCACCTTTTTTCCAAACGGTCTCGCCATCACGATCTTTGGTCACCTCAGCAGTCAGGGAGATCGGCATCGGCTGACCTGCTTCGTCGGTGCCGTTGACGACGATGAGATCGCCCATGCCACCCTCGATGATTTGGGACTCATGGGACGTTATCCATCTCCCAAGATAGCTGTCGTCGGGACCATTGCCATGAACGAGAATCCCGCTGTCACGGGCACTTATTTTTCGAGTTCTCCAAGTTTTCAGGCCCCACTTGAACTCACAAATCAGATGGTAATCACGGTACGTTTCCTTCGTAATCACACCTCCGAAGCCATCACCCGAGATGACTAACATTCCGTCGCGAACGGAGAAGACCTGGCGCGGGTCTTCGTACTTGGTGTCCTCCAGAAATGTATAGAGACCTTCGAGGTCTTTTCCATTAAAAAGCCTAATGACATCTGATCTCGGACTGATTGCCTTGGTTGCATCAGTCGTCGGATCGCTGGCTTGGGTGACGAGGCTGAAAGGAGATACGACTAGCGTCCATGGCGCAATCATCCAGACGACGACCCACGATCTCAAGCCACGAAGGCCGGTTTTGAAGAAGGTTTTTTTCATGGTTTACTTTATGAGGGTTCAGACTGAGATAGCCACATCACTTTCGGACAGTATAACAATTCCGCAGAACCTGCCCAACCTGCCCCCGGCGAAGCCTCCCACAGCCCCGCTGAAAATGGTCTTGTCGCTTGGGTCCAGGTGATTGGGCCTAAGCGGGAAATACGAGACCGATGAAGTTTCGCCGCAAAATGGGTTTCTACCCAGGCCACGATCGACTAATCTCGGAGAGATGAAATTTGCGCTACTAGGAATTGACCGCGAGAGTCTCGACTTGGCCCGAACTGCGGTGGGGGCTGGCCACGAAATCGTCTGGTGCGGTGATGTTGCCGGTTTCGAGGGCAGTTTGGCGGAGCTTCTGGGAGCTACAGTCGAAGACTTTGCCGATCAATGGGAGGTGCTCTACGACGGGGGTGTCTGCGATGCGGTCCTCGTGGGCAAGGGGGCGACGCCGAGTGACCTCCGTGCAGAGCAGATTAACCAGTTGGTAAAAAGTGGTGTTGCCGTGTTGGCCACCTTTCCGGCGATCGATTCGGTGTTGGCCTTCTACGAAATCGACATGGCCCGTAACGAAAGCGGCGCGGTGCTTCACCACTACAATCCTCTGGTCGAGCAACGGCAAGCGATTGGTGAATGTGCCACTTGGATCGGCGAACCCCATCCAGAGTTGGGCGCTGTCGAACAAATTGTTTGGCATCGACCGCTGGCTGATCGCACCCGCGAACAAACGCTTTGGCATTTTGCGCGCGATGTGGAACTGCTTTGCCAAGTGGCAGGGCGACTCAATCGTTTGGGGGCCCATGGCTCGCCCAACGAGCAAACAACTTATGCTGGTCTCAGCGTCCAACTACTAGGCGATAGCAACGTCCCCGTCCGGTGGGAAGTGGGGCCGGTCGAACAGTCTGCCCATGCTCGTCTGACTCTCGTTGCCGCGCGCGGCAGTTTGACGGTGGAGTTCGACGAGCAAGGCCACGCAATACAGACGGCAGTCAGCCAAGCTGGCCAAACACGAGCAACCCAGATTGCAGTGTCGCAAGACGCGGCCACGGTGCTCGATCGTTTTGTGGCCGCGGTCGAGTCGCCGAATGGGCAAATGACCACATGGCCATCGGCTTTGCGTGCGATGGAGCTTGCCGACACGATTGAGATTAGCCTTCGTCGTGGTCGAATGATCGACGTCCACCACCAACAACTGACCGAGCAATTGGCATTCAAGGGCACCATGTCGGCGGTCGGCTGCGGGGTGTTGATGATTCTCCCCCCGTTGCTGCTGGTGGGTGGCTGGCTAGCAGAGTTGGTCGGTCTACCGATCGCCAACTATTGGCCCCACGCTCTGTTGCTATTGTTGGTCGCCTTTCTGATATTTCAGCTAGTGCCGAAGCTCATCTTGGGTACGACCAAAGACTCTCTGCCAAGCGAGGATGACAGAGCGTAGAAAGTCTCCAGGCGAACTGCCAAGTCGGTACGATCTGACAGAGAGGAAGAAAAGATTTGCCACAGAGGACGCAGAGTGGCTGGAAATAAGATTTTTCGGTGCCTGGCGAGGGGGTCACGACCGCTCTCACTGCCTGCATGAGAAAGCTGCTCCTGATCCTCAATGTCATCCTCAAAGAAAATAAACCCTGGAATTTTACTTAACCCTCTTGGAAATCAAGACAGTCGCTACCGACTTTCTTTCCAAAAGTGAGGGGTCGGCTTTGGCTGATAGTACAAGGGGATGGCATTAGGAATTATTATTTTGTTTATGAGAGGATCTGTTTCGGCACAAACAAAACAGACTTCCACTTGATAGTAAAATCCAACCGGCTGGTTCTGGAACAGCCTGTGAACTAGCAAAGGCTGGGACACCCGTCCCGAAGTTTCTTTGCCACGCAAGGAAGTCTGCCCCATCCGAATCCCCGTCATTGTCCGCGTCAGCTAAAGAGCCTTCACTTTCTCCGAAGTTATCCTGCCATTGGCCTAAGTCATTAGCATCAACATCACCATCGTCGTCGAAGTCTCCAGGTGTAATCTCGCCCGCCTACCATGCTAAACCAAAATCTTGGTCATCGCCCAGGAAGTCTGTATGCTGAACCCTAATCTTGTAATTGCCACTTGGCACGTCAGAGAAAATATGTTCAACACTATCTTCCGTGGCAGTCGACGACGCTATCGCATTGTTGATATTGTTCTCATTCGCAGCCATCAAATATAGGTTGAGGTCGTTTAGTTCCATGTCTATGTTTTGATTGATAAACTGATCGCCGAAGTTATATCCAGTGCTACTACCTGTCTTATCAACGATTCGATTCCAAGCTAAGGTCACAGCGACATGGCCCGAAACCTGACGATCAAACGTATAATCCAAGAATGAGCCGGCTCCGATGTTTTCGAAATCCCAACCGATACGGGGAACCATCCCTGGGCTTTGCTCTCCCGGACGCAAATTGGTAAGCGCACTATTTGCATTCAAGTGCCCTGCCCCCATATCTTCATCCAACGGAACGAAGCTGCTATTATTCGCCGCAGTTGCCGTCCAGTTAGAGCCGTCACCACGCACAACATCACGACTCGAACCATGTACTCCTGACAATTTGTCTGCTGAATTCAGTAGGATCGCTTTCATTACTTCCGGTTCCCGGTGGTTACGAGAAGTAAATCCAGGGTTGGAATTTGGAGGGTTCGCTTGAGTCTCTGCATACTGCTGCAACAATGCGACGGTGCCTGTCACATGCGGTGCGGCGAAGCTTGTACCGTTTTGTATCGAAGTGTTGTCCCCACGGCCCGGGACTAGAATTTCGAATCCGGGCGCTAAAATATCAATTGCGACTCGTGCACCGGCTGGATCGAAAGCAGATTCATTTCCGCTCCATGTCTGCCTAAAACTACCAATGCCCTGATTAAACTCTTGTGATGCGGCGACAGTGAGCCCGTTGAAATTGTCTTCCGGTATTCCCGTATTAAAGCCTTCGCCTCCAGCAACCACATAGAGAACATCCTGAGCCTCGGTCGACCAATCTATGAAGCGAGACCAGATGGATGTTGCATCAGGTGCATCCAACCCTTGTGGAGTTCGGCCAGCACTTACGTTGATCGCCCTCATGTTAGAAATTCTTGCGATACGATCAGAAGCAACCGCACGCGATACATCATCAAAACCTGTCCACGCTCCGGCATGAAGTTGAGCTTTTGGAGATATTCCAGTAATCGAACCAGCGGGATTGTTCGACGCGATCATCACCCCTGCAACCTCAATAGCGTGTTGCCCATTACCGCCTTGAGTAAACTGTGAATTAGCACCGTCAATACTGGTTCCGCTGTAAACTTGCACGGGGTTGACTTGAGAGTGATAGTTTGCTGGTAAGTCTTTATCTGGATCACCTGGACGCCCTGGCTCTACCATCCCGATAACGACGCCGCTCCCATCTAAGCCAGTAGCAGCTGCATTCGCCCCCAAAAAGCCTCTTGTGGTAGAATCACCAAGTGCGGGTAAACACAGAACAGACAGGAACACAAAAGTGAGAGAGCATCGCATGACAACATCCTCCTCATTCCGGTGGGGGTAAAACAGCAAAATCGAACGATTCGCACACCAGTTGCCTTGCTTCCTTAACGCTATACGGAGGGAGATGACTATTCAGGGGCGTGCTCCTTGTGTCTTCTAGCCTCTTGATGGTAACTTTTACGTTACCTTGAAGATCATTTCCTAAGGGTATTAACGCATAGTGCTGTGTGGTCACACGCATCCCGTGAGAATCGAAGTGATACTTGACGATTATTCTGTTCTTTCCTTTTACGACTTCGTCGATTCGCACAAATCGTGAACTGCCGTAGGCATAAAAGAAGAGAGTGAGATCGCTACCGGCCTCAAATTGTTCTTGACGATCTTTCGACCCTTTAAGCACCAAATTTGCTTCCTTGAGTGCCTCAACTCCGGTCGCATCGACGACAAAACCAAGACCCGCAAAACCAAGACTCCCCTTCTTTTTGTTCATTGGCTTGAAGTTTGGGTTCAGGCGCGAATAGGTGTTCACAGCTAGGGATCGGATTCGTAATTCCCTAGCCCCCATCTTTTTGAACTTCTCTCGATTAGGCTCTAAGTCCCTCACATCTTTTGTGCCCGGCATTTCCCAAGCCCAGACGCGGCTAAGAGGAATTTCCGTAGGATGTCTATCCTCGGCAGCAACAATAGTATCAGAAGATGCTATTGAAAGAAGAATAAATGCAACCCACAAAAGCACTGTTTTAGGCAGTGTGACCTTCACTGAAATTACTCCTCTTCGAACATGCAAGGACTTTGCAAAACCTTGTTGTTTCCAGAATTGATCATAAGTGGTACGGAGGAGATTCTGCAAGTGTTACTGCCTAGATGCTACCATGAGAACCTTTTTTTAGTTCTCCAAGCTGCTTTGATAGCATAGAGGCGGCCTTTGTTTTTTTCTGAAGGAGAAAAGGGGCAAAACTATTAAATATTCTGAACCATTCGTTCGTAGGGTACGTGTTTTTTGAAAAACGGTGCGTTCGATCTCGGCCTCAATGTCCACATAGTGGTAACGCATTGCTCCTTTGTAACGCACCAAATGATGCGATGACCACGCGTCCTGTTATGGTTGGGCCGTAAACGGACCAGGATGGTCCGGCTATGGGGGTGTAGTGGGTGTTCAAGACGACTCAGGGCTATGGGCCATCTTTGCATCTTACTGGGGTTTCTGGTGTGTTTGCTAGCACGCGGTAAAACTTTGCGGGTTGGGCAAAAGTTATGCCCTGTTTTTGGTCGATTTTTTGCCTAGTGGCGTCTTCTCCGGCTTCGAGGTGGGTGAACCTGCCGGGGGACCGTGTTAGTAGCAAACAAAGTTCTGCAGTCCGGCAGAACCACCCACCCTACGGGAATTAAAGAGTGCAGAGAGCGTTGATTACATGCCGTCTGGGATTACTGGCAATCGTGCTGGGTAGTATCTGTGGTTGCAGTGCGCGCTGGCAGCAAAATTGTGCCTGCGGACTCGACGAATTCGATCTTACGCAAACGGTGCACAATCTTTGCTCGGCTAGCGAGCCTTTACCATGTGGCTGCACGGTCGGCTGTAGCGACGTGGTAGAAGAGGGGTATGTCGAGTTTGAAGAGGTCGGCGATCCTGCTCCGGCTTTGTGTACATTCGACGAATTTGATCGTGCTCTCGATCTTAAGAGGCGAATTGCTATCGGACCACCAGCAGTTCGCTATCGGCCGCCCATGCCGCCGAAATTTTTGACGGTTCCGACTCGACCCTTCCTTGCGCCAGTGAATCTGAACGCACCCCTGCCAGCGAACGGGACGGTCGAAGTCGATTTTGGTTCGCAGCTAGCATTCCCTGGCCGCTAATCGCTGCCCTTCTATTAGACGAGCCCTCTTCGTTGACAAGCTAGGCGGACTGTGCGGGCGAACAGTTGTATCGTTTAAGCATGTCGTAACGGCAGGCCGATCTTTGTTGGCAGACACCTAACCGGATGCCTCCCGCAAGGTAGCCGATGTTCCGCCCGCAGTCGCCTTGTGCGCTGGCCTATATTCTTCGGATAAACTCGCGATGCTTGACCCGCGCTGCCGCGATCTTTCTTTGCCAATCCCTGCCGTGACGCTGGCTTTGCTAGCGGCGGTTTGTCTTTCTACGTGCCCTGGTTTTGCTTGGGCGGTCTCGCACGAGCGTCTCACGCCCATTGTGCGGGCGGTGCGTGATTGCGGCCCAGCGGTCGTAAATATTCAGGGCCAAAAATCGGTGACCAGTACCACTTCGGGAGGAGGCAGCTCGTCGCGAGAGGTGAATGGCATGGGGACGGGGGTGGTGATTGACCCTCGTGGATACATCTTGACCAACCATCATGTGGTGGATGGAGTTCGGCGTATCAATGTCACGCTCGAGAATGGCCGGACCTACGTGGCCCGAATTATCGCCCGCGATAAAAGCACCGATTTGGCCGTCATTCGAATTCGTACGCCTTCGCCTTTGCCGGTGGTGCCGTTGGGCTCGTCCCACGACCTGATGGTTGGCGAGACGGTGATCGCGGTCGGCAACGCCTATGGTTATGAGCATACTGTCACTCAGGGTATCGTCAGTGCCTTGCATCGCAATGTGCAAGTGAACGAAACCCAGCAATACCTCGATCTGATTCAAACCGACGCCAGCATCAACCCTGGCAATTCGGGCGGGCCGTTGCTCAATATCGACGGCGAAATGATTGGGCTGAATGTGGCCGTGCGGGCGGGGGCTCAGGGAATTGGATTTGCCATTCCGCTGAATAAAGCTCTCGACGTGGCAGCTCGCTTGATGAGTATCGAGCGGCTCGACAACCACTGGCATGGAATGGCAGCCATGGCAGTCGATGGCCCTACGGGACCAATGACCGTTGCCCGTATCGATCGCGATAGTCCTGCCCAGTTGAGTGGACTCCAACGGGGCGATCTTTTAGAAAGAATCGGCTCGACGAGAATCCGACGTGCAATCGATGTCGAGCGGGCATTGCTTGGTCGCAGTGTTGGCGATCGAGTTGCCATGCGAGTACGCCGCGACGGCGAGATCGTGAATTTAGATATTGCTGTAGCAAAGCGTTCTTCATCCGCAGGTGGCCGAACTTCACAGGTAGCGAACTCGATACAACAAGCTACTTGGAAAATGTTCGGTCTACGATTAACGCAGGCATCGTCGAGCGCGCTGCGAGCTGCCGAATTGCCTTACCAAGGCGGCATGCGCGTGGTCGCGGTTCGCTCGGGCAGCTCGGCTGCAGAGCAAGGTGTTCAGAAGGGCGATATTCTTGTGAAAATGCATCGCTGGACAATCTCTTCGCCTAAGGATGTCCGACAGGTCATCGAGAACACCGATTCTTTGGCCCGCATCGGCTCGGTGAAGTTCTACATCGTCCGCGGCGACAGCACCTTTTTTGGGCACCTGGCGGTTGGTAAAAGCTCGGTAAGTCGGCGCTAGAATTCTTGCGATCGCTCTGCTAAGAGCCAATAGTATGGATCAGTTCTCGTTTCCCTACCGTTTCCTTATTTTACCGCCCTGCAGCTTGACTTAAGGAGCTTCCGGCAATTCATTCGGTCGAGGCAGGCGTCTGCCGTGACGAAACCCTATCACGGTGACGACTTGGGCAGCATCATCGACCCGGTAAAGAAGCAGGAGAGTTTTTTTGACGACTAGCGTTCTCACGGTGTATTCAAAATGCGAATCTTCGGGAGCTTTTGGGCAACGTCTCTAGTGTCCCGATCGCCTGCCAGAGTGCGTCAAGCACGCGAGTTGCGTTGACAGATTCTTGTCGCGTGTGGGCGATGTAGCCCACAAACTGATTGATCGCTGCCTTGGCGTTGTTCGTCACCTCGACGCGATAACTCATTGATTGATTTTCAAACCGTGGCTGTCGGCTATCTCTTTCAAAGCTTCCCGCATGTCTTGGGTCTTGCCTGCGGCAAGGTCTTCTTCACTACGATGAAGCATCTCAAGGCTAGCCTGCAATTCATCGCCAATCAGAGGAGCAAAGTTTTCGCTCGGCTCGTCCTCAGAGATTAGGTGAGCCACATAAGCGTTGACGTCTTCACCAAACCCGGCTGCAGCGGCCTTTTGGAGAACAACGATTTCGGCGTCATTGGGTAAATTGATTTGCATACCACCATTGTACGGTCAGCCCGTAGGATGGGCCAGAGCGAAGCGGCGGCCCATCGATTCTTTTGGCGTTGAACCCCTCGAAACGATGGGCCTATCGGCACCATCCTACATCTTGCTTACACCGAATTGGCTGCGGCGCTGGGTGTGGTTTTGCCGTTTCTTGAAGCGGAGTCTTTTCGGAAGACGACTCCGCGGTCGACTTCGGCGAAGCCTAGCTGGTGATAGAACTCTTTGGCGGCTTCGTTGGTTGACATGGTCTGGGCTTCGATGGTGATGACTCCGCGGCGTTTTAGCCTTCGAAAGGCCTCGTTCAGCAGATAGGTCGCGACGCCTTGCCGGCGGAATTCGGGTTCGACATAGAGATCGAACATTCCTGCGGTGCAGATTCCCCAGCATGCAGAGAGGGGTTGAATGTCCCAGAACGAGGTGGAGGCAATCACACGGTTTTCGGTCGCGTGAATCAACTGAAAATGATCGCGTTGCTGGGAACCCCAAACGCATGCTTCCCACCAGTTGCTTGAGGTAGAATCAAATGACTCTTCGAAGCGTGAAAGGCGTTTTAGTTGTCGAACCTTGCGCGAGACGGGCGGGTGGAAGCGGACGAGATCGCATTGTTGAATAGAAACCTGGCACGCTTCGCGATAGCCTTGTCGTAGACAGGCTTCGTGCAGTAGTTGGTTCGACTCGAGTACGCCGGGAATTTCGCTTCCGCCGTAGAGTCCCAAGTAAAACGAGTTTAACGGCCTGATCCCACCCACATACAACACGGTTGCCCCGCTCGAACGCAGGTAGTTTTCGCTTGCCGTTAATAGTTGGTCGGCCATCACTGTATCTTCTCGGCCACCGCGCAACATCATCATGTGGGTTGTGCCTAGGCTGGTATCAATCGCTGAGCCGTCTTCGGTGGGGCCGAATCCTGCGTGAACAAATCCCACCGGGATATTGTTTTCGGTGGCGACGATCAAGCCCTCTCGATCGAAGTGCATCTTCGAGAAAACCGCGTGCTCTAACAACTGGGCAGAGACGGGCTGCAACAATCCCCGTTGCGGAGGTTGGCTGCGCCAAATCTCGGCTAAGTGTGGAGGATCCGAATTACGAAACGGACGAAGCTGGTACACGACGGCGGGGGGGAAGGGAAGGCAAGGGGGGGCAGGACTTGATAACCCCTGTATTATGGCAGTCTGCTGCTTGGTAGCAAGCCAACCGCTGGGCAATTGACAAGGTTTTTGTTTGCCGAGGCCAACCCTACGCAGCTCGCTGTGCCCGTCGCATTCGACGGAGCTCACGGCGATCGGTTGGTTGGCCCTTCCAGCGGCGATGAACCCACCAATACTGCTTGGGGGCACGGCGAATCAAGGTTTCTAGCTGGCGTGTGTACCATTCGGTCATCAGCGGAATCGTTCCGAATGCAAAGTCCTCTTGCTCGGGGTCGACGACTCCTGCGACCTCAATTTCGAAGGATAAAGGCCCGCCTCGACGCATCGCAGCAATAACTGCGGTCGGTGCCATCCCACTGAGAGTAAAGACAGCGACCGCTTTGTGGGTAGAAGCCGGTCTGCCAAAAAAGTCGACCCAACAACCATTTTCCCCAGCATGCTGATCGCCTAGTAAAGCCAGTGTTCCACCTCGCTCCAGCAAAAGGGCAATCTGCTTGCCGCTCCCCTCTTTGGGCAACATAAATTGCCCGGTCAATCCGCGAAAGTGGTTTACAAACCGATCGAGATAGGGGTTGTCCAACGGGCGGGCCACGGAGTAGGACGGAAAGCCATGCATTGCTAAGAGATATCCGCCCATCTCGAAGTTACCAAGATGTCCAGAAATGATGATGGTAGGCCGATCGTCGGCCAAGCGTTGCAAGACTTCGGTTAGCTGCGATGCCGAAGAATATTTCTGCCAGGTGGTAGGGCGAATTTTCCGGGGCGCGTGCGCGATTTCCATCACCATCAACAGCAGGTGTTCCCACATCGCGAGGGCAATGCAATCACGCTCGGCCTGCGATTTTTCGGGGAACGCGTGTTGTAGATTTTCTTCGATGACCTTGCGGCGGAGTTTCAGAAGATGCCAGCAGAACCAACCGACTCGCTTGGCAATTGATTCGCAAGCGTTTAATGAGAGCGATTGGATCGCGCAGATCAATACGCGCACCAAAAGGTAGACAGAAAAATCGGCCAGCTTCTTCGCAGACACTCGGAGGGGTCCTTCCATGGAAATCGGGAGGCTTATTGTGCCCGAAACCTTGGCTAACGGGAAAGCCCGATTTTTCGCATTGCTATCACTTGCCATCGCGGTATTTGAGTGCCTGCAGCAGCGTAGAATCGCTGCAAGATCCAGCGCAGCAAGCGTCCCAAGAGCAGAGTGGGCGACACGGGATTCGAACCTGCACGCCAAACCCCGAGGAAAATGGCAATCCTCGCCCAAGGTTGCGCAGAATCCGGCGCAGTTGGTGCACCAGTGGCCGAGTTGCCTTCCGATCTTCAAGCTATTATCGATGCTTGGCCTCGGCTCTCCAAAGCAAGCAAAGCAGCCTTTGCGGCGATGCTTGAGGCGGCTACTGGTGAATAAGTGCTAGGTGCTAAATCCAATAATGCCCTGGGAGGCTCTCCGCCATCGTCTGGTGAGATGTTCATTCGATGGGATAGGGGTCTTTCCTTTAGTGTACGTGCCTATATTATCGCCCGTGGCATATTGGACTGGCTTGCAGGGATGCTCCGACTAGGGGGCGGGCGTGAGCTTGTACACAAACAAACCCCAAGCTGTCGGCAACCCCCTGGGGAAGGTCCATGCGAAAATAGCCCGAAAAAAGTGCCCCGTAAGTGTCGCATATTGTGGTTGTTATAAATATGAATCTCGACTCTGTCCCCTATCGGCAAGCTTGGCGATACACACCAGAGAGAACTATGTTGCGCAGGGTTTCAACTTCCGTAGCGACACAAGATGGCATGAGCCGGCCTTATCTAAATCGACAAAAACTGTCGCAAAGAGAGGTATCTCCCTGCCTCAGATTTCTTGACCAATGTAACCTCCAAAATTAGAATTTAGAATGAGTAGGGGGTGTGTAGTGCGTTTTCTCTTTTCTTGATCGAGGAGGTTTAGCTGATGTGTAAGAAAATATTACTGTCGCTTTTAGTGTTGGTCTTTGTCACCAACACTGCTGCTGCCCTCAATACTGATTGGCAGGGGGGAACTAGCACCGATTGGACAGACCCGCTTAACTGGGGGTCCGGACTGGTGCCCACCAGCGCTGACTGGGCAGATATCCGTAATGGCGACTGGATCGTGAATTTCCCGGTCATTCCTACGGGTGTAACGGCTAATGCCAGAGTAATGCGAATGGGCCCAAATTTTGGTAATCCACCACAAACAGGCATGTTCACGATGGACGGAGGAACTCTGAACCTTCAGCAGGAGATGTATATTGGTGATTCTGGAGGCCCTTTCGATTTCACTATGAACTCTGGCACGGTCAATGTTGGTCTCGCCGGTCTCGTAAACAATTCGTTTACTGCGGTCGGTGGCCAAGGTGGCACGGGACAGCTTTTCATGAATGGTGGTACCTTTAATGCTGGCCAATTAGGCGTACCTAAATGGTTCGATGGTATTGCCTCCAAGGGTAACGTCTTCATTGACGGCGGTAATCTCAACACCAGCCAAATGTTATTAGAGAATGCTCTTGACGATCAGGGCCTTGGAAGTGGAATTCAGTTCACCAAAGACCTCGCCGTGGGAGGTGGTTTGCTGACAGACACACAGGATCTGGGTACAACGGCCTGGACAAATTGGCAGGCTCAGGTTGGGAATTGGATTAGCGCAGGACTGATATCTACCTCTACTGGCGGTTTGGTGGAGGCGAATTTTTCCTCGGTCGGTACAGTTCGCACCACGGAAATATCCTCTGTGGTTAGGGTGCCCGGCGTTCGTACATGGACTGGAACGGTATCCAATGACTGGTCGAATGGGCAAAACTGGAACGGTGGCATTGCGCCCGACAGCGCTGATCATGCAGATATTCGCAGCGATGGTTTTGTTACGTTTTTTCCTGATATTCCTACGGGTGCAACAGTTGAGGCCAAAAGCATACGAATGAATCCAGGTAATGGAACGCAAACAACTCCGATTACGATAGCCGGAGGAACTCTGAACGTTCAGGAGTCGCTCGATATTGGCGATCTAGGAACTGGTGGTGCCGATGTTATTATGAACTCCGGTGTGGTCAATGTTGGACTCTCCGGCACAAATGCCTGGACTGCGGTCGGTGGCAAAGGAGGTACGGGTCAGCTTTTCGTGAATGGTGGTACCTTTAATGCTGGCATCTTAGGCGTACCTAAATGGTTCGACGGTATTGCCACCATGGGTAACGTCTTCATTGACGGCGGTAATCTCAACACCAGCCAAATATTAATAGAGTTTGCAGCTGAAGATCAGGGCCTAGGAAGTGGAATTCAGTTCACCAAAGACCTCGCTGTGGGTGGTGGTAAGATAACAGACACTCAGGACATCGTAGATCCAGTTGAGTGGCTAAATTGGCAGGGTCAGGTCGACCAATGGATTGATGCAGGAATTATATCCACCTCTACTGGCGGTACAGTTCTGATGGTCGGTTCCTCGGTGGGAACAATTCGCACGTTGGAAATATTCTCTGTGCCTGCGATTCCAGGTGATTTTACCAGCAATGGCAAAGTGACCGGAAGAGATTTTCTCAAGTGGCAACGTGGGGAAACACCACTACCTCTATCTGCAACGGATCTTAACACTTGGATTGCCAACTACGGCACGGTTGCAGGGCCTGGGGTGGCAGCAGGAGCGGCCGCCGTTCCTGAACCAGCGTCGATACTACTAGCAGCCTTTGGCATGGTCGTCTTATCGACTCGCCGACGGTTGCGAAACTAGCGAGACTCCTCAAGCGGAGAGAATGGAACTGGCCGTGGTGTCGTGGGCAGCGACGCCACGGTCAGCCCTCCGTCGTCTGTGATCCAAGAAACAAAAAGAGCAAATTTATGTACGAGGCAGATTCGAGGCTGCAACCAACCTTTCTTAGTCGGGGAAGGGTCGCGGCGAGTGTTCGGAGCAACGCGTTTACTTTGGTAGAGCTTCTTGTTGTTATTGCGATTATCGGTGTTCTTGTTGGGCTTTTGCTTCCAGCGATTCAGGCAGCACGCGAAGCTGCCCGACGGTTGCAATGTACAAATAACTTGAAGCAAATCGGCCTGGCGCTGCACATGCACCACGACTCCAAAGGCTTTTTCCCACCCGCCTGGGACTTCCAAGTATTTTCTGGAGAGTTTGGGAACGGTAGTTATCTTGGTATTGGATGGGCCGTCTATTGTCTTCCTTATCTTGAGCAGACCCCGTTGCATGATCAAATCATGGAGCTCGTGGGCGACCCGTCTGACCCGCCTTACGCGCCCACCACGGGCATCTGGGGGCTGCCTGAGGAGATTCAGAAGACGGTCGTCACCGCGTACCTTTGTCCGTCAGATCCGAGTGATAACATCGTCCAGACCGACATGACAGTGAGTCCGGGGCCGACATTGACCGAGGCGGGCAAGAATAGCTACGTCGCTGTGTCAGGCACCTTTCCCTCGTGGATTGGCCAAATGAAGAATCTCGTCAATCTCACAGTCCCTACAGACATTTATGGTCGAGGTCACCTCGACTGGCCGAGTGATTTGGGGCTGTTTCACGCCGGCAGCATGCGGCGGTTGAAGAATGTCAGTGACGGCACAAGCAACACGTTTGCCGTCGGCGAACGCTATTGGGATGGCGCCCCCATCGACGCCGTCTTGAAGTGGCCACCTTCGATAGGGGCAACCTGGATAGGACCCAACAATATTTGGTGGGGAGCTACTTCCGTAACGGCAGATGCTTTTATACCAATGAACTCACCGCTGAGCGGTCTGGATATGTCCAGCTTGCATCCGGGTGGAGCGAATTTTCTTTTTGTGGATGGTTCGGTTCATTTCCTGAACGAATCGATTAACCTGAACACTTATCAAGGGCTCTCTACCATCTCAGGAGAAGAGCTAGTTACCACGGAGTAGCGTAGCTCTTTGCGATCGCTCTTGTAATAGCCAGCAATCGGGCAAGGTCAAAAACTGCAAACCGCACCTTAAGCATCGGGATCGCCCCTATTTGGAACAGGCGTGGGATGAAGCCGAGCCTGAAACGCAATTCGTCATCACCCGCTACCGCGACAAAAACACCAACTTGCGAACCCAACTGCAACGTATCATCGCCAAGGCGGCGCAAAATGCGGCGCAGTCTGTGCGCGCAGAGGGTAGCTTGGCGTTGCAGGGGAAAAGCCACCAAGTGAAAAAATCACTGGAATTGCAGGGGTCAGCGACATTACGCGACCCCTTGCAATCCCAATGTGTGGGCGACACGGGATTCGAACCTGTGACCTCCGCGGTGTGAGCACGGCGCTCTAACCAACTGAGCTAGCCGCCCGATTTTTTGAAGACACGGATTTTACCGTAGGGCGGGGCGCGTGGCTAGTCGGTATCTGCTGTCGAGGGTTTTTCTTCCGGCGAGTCTGTGGTTTCCTCGTTGGCGGTCAGTTCGACATCAGCAGAATGGGGCATCGTCTCTTCGGGGTAGTAATCGAGCTGGTTCTGGGGAGTGTAAATGGCATCGTTCAGGTCGTTTTGAATGCCAGACATACTACGGCGAAGTTCGGCCAGGGTCTTGCCCCACGAACGTGCCACCTCGGGCAGTCGCCCCCCGTAGAGGAGCAATGCAATGCCGAGGATGACTAGCATCTCGGTGGGGCCCGGAGAAAAGCCAAAAGCTACGACCCACCCATCGCTTAGCGCGGACATGGCGATGTCCCTTTCATGCTAAACGGTGTTTGAGGTTGTTGATTTCGAGGAGGTCGAATCGTCTTGAGTGTTGCTGTCTTGACTTTCGATTGCTTTGTTTCCGTCCTCGTCGATTTCACCTTTAATTCCCTTGCGGAATTCGGTGATGCCAACGCCCAGCGACCGCATGACGGAGGGGAGACGGCTACCAAACAGCAAAAGAACGACCAATCCGACAATCAGCATCTCGGGCAGGCCAGGAAATCCAAAAGCAAATAGGGTGGGCATGATAGACTCGGTCGTGAAAGCTGCGAGTTGCGCTTAGCCGATTTTTCTCGCAAAAATGTCGTCGCAAAAGCAATCCAGTGAGCGACGATCTCTACATCAATTCTACTGGCTTGGAGTGCCAAGTCAAACCACCGAGACCAGAACGTTCTTCTTGGTTTCACCTCAGCGATGCACGCTTTTCCAGCCTTTGCGACCGGCCAACTCGCGGGGGCCTTCGGCTGGGTTATAGCGGTAATAGACCTCTAAGCACATGGTCGATAGGGCCGTGGTATAGACCTTGCCGCCGTAGCCACCCCAAACGGTCGTTTTGCTCCAACTTCCATCATCCTGTTGTGTTTCTAAGAGCGTGGTCGTAAGGGCATGGTTCCAGTCATCCCAAACGGCGACCGCGTCGGCGGATTGGTGTTGGTTTCGGTGTAGGGCCAGGGTGGCATAGTACCAGAAATACAGATTGCGGCGATTTGCGGTTGGTAATTCTTTAGCGATCGATTGGGTTGCTTCTAGGGACGGAGCCGGATCGAAATTGAAAGTTTCTTTACCTTGTAACAACTGACGACAAAACAGAGCTTCTGCAGTCATAGTTCGACTGGGAGGCCCCTCGGGTCGATAAGCGGCGAGGCCTCCGGCATGGCCTCGTTTTACTCGGCGCAAAAAGCGTTCCACGCGTGTCCAGGTCACCGCAGGTATTTCGAGATTGGCCAGCTGAGCGCTTTTGAGCGCCATCAATTGCCAACCTAATTGGCTTGTGTCGCCGGTATCTCCGCGACGGTATCGCCAGCCGCCATCGGTCGGATGTTGCATCGATAGGGTATAGCCTACCGCGGCGCGCGCCATCGGCTCTAGCCTCGGGTCGCCGGTCAGTGCATACGCTTCGCAAACCGCAAAGGTCGCCATCGAGTGACAGTACATTCTCGCGAACAGTTGTGCTTCGCCATACAGCGATCCGTCGGCCCGTTGGTGTTGGCGAAGATACTCCAAACCGTTTGCAACTTCTTTTGCGTAAGGGCCCCTAAGGTGAGTGTGTCCCGACCCAAGAAATGCCAGCAGGGCGAGTCCTGAAATTCCCATATCGGCATTCGCCCCGGCACCACGTCGGTTGTGGCCTAAGACGACTCGCTCTTGCCCTGCGCCAAAACGGGAGGCATCCCAACCGCCGTTTCTTGATTGGGCGTTGGCTAACCAGCCCAATGCGGCACGGACGGCTCGTTCGGTTTGCTCGCTACCCCCTCGTTGCTCGACAAGTTGGTTTCGATTCGGTGCAAATCGATCGGCGTAGGCCGACGGTAAGGTTGATTGTAGGTCGTTGGGTACTGATGGAGCGTCGGGGGCAGGCTCTGGTGTGGGAGTTTCTGTCGGGCTGCCGGTCGTCGCTAATTCTGGTTCAGATTCCGACGGAGTGGCCGTCTTTTCGACCAGCGCGGCATCGACTTGCTCGGACTTGGTTTCTGCTTCGACTGTTTCTGGCGCAGCCAGTAGCGAAGGGGCTTCTAGCGGCGGGGCAGGTTCTTGGGGGGCAGGAACTTCGACGACCGCTTCCAGTAAATCTGGTTCTGGCATTTCCAACGGGTCTGGTTCTGGCGCGACGAGCGCGGTCTGCTTGGGTTGCTCCCAATCGGGAGTGATCTCTTCTTCGAGTGGCTCGTCATTTGAAACGGGCATGGCCGCGAGAACCGTGACGCGAATGGGTTTGTCGGCTCCCGCGTCGGGGGCACCGGACACAATATGTACCGTTGTTGCGGCTAAGGCCAATAGCACATGTACCCATAACGAGAGGATGGCACATTTGCGCATCGGTCGTGTGTTCGACCAGCGAGTACGCAGTAAGACGATAAGGAGAATCGTAATCGCCGCCAACACCGACCAGAGAATCAGCCAGGTCGAGGACGTGAGTCCCCACGAAGCCAATAAATAGGTGGGTGGTCTGGTCATCAATTTCTAACGCGTCTTACTTCGACCGCTCTCAGCAATTCGTACGGTAATTCCTAAGTCCGCAATGTGCGCCTCCTTGCACGCTGCCAGTGTTCTGGCAACGTACTGAAACGCGCAGGTGGCGTCCCCTCGGATGACGACACTCAGTTCAGGATATTCCCGCTGAGCGGCCGCAAGTCGACGGGTGAGCTCTTTGAGCGAAACTTTTTCTCGATCCAACGCGACTTGACCATCTTCGTAGACCGAGACTACCCGCTGTTTTGGGGCAGAAGTGAGAGCCTTTGCCGCTGCTACTTCAGGCAGCTCTAATTCGATGTTGCGTTCCATCTCAGAAAACTTGGTAGCCACCATGAAAAAGATGATCAGCAGGAACACAACGTCGATCATCGGCGTCAAGTTCAGCGTCGGCTGCTCGTCTTGTTGCGTTTTAAGTGGCATAGGGGGGGATGTTTGATGTGAGATTTATGATGGATGATGTGAAAACGGGAGAAACCTTTAGGTCTTCGATCAGCAATTATCGATCAAACATTTCACATTTTCTTTATGCGGCTTTCTTGTTTTTGCTGGGCCGGGTGCCGCGCGAGCGACGTTCGTCGAGGGCTTCGGCCGAAATGAGATGAACTAGATCTTGCCCTCGGCGGTCGATTTCCATGACGAGGGTATCGACACGGCCGACAAACCAGAGATAGAGAATTAAGGCCGGGATAGCGACCGAGAGTCCCGCCGCTGTGGAGAGCAGGGCACCGCCGATGCCGCCGGCTAGTAGTTCGGGACGCCCCATCGCCGAGCTGCCGGCAATGGCCTCGAACGCCTCCATCATTCCCCAAACGGTTCCGAGCAGGCCCATCAACGGGCTGACGGTGGCCACTCCATTAATGACGCGCAAGAAACGACGCATATCATTCGCGGCGCGCTCGCCTTCGTCGAGTACGGCTTGTTCGACCTCGACGGCAGGCTTGCCCCATCGGCGAATGGCGGCAGCATAAACATCTGCGATGAGGCTATCGTTTTCTTTACAGCGTTTGAGTGCCTCGCTTCGGTCTAGCGCGCCTTCTCCGATTTGCAGCAAGAATCGTTCAGAGAATAAGCGTGGGACCACTCGGCTGCGGCGAAGGCTGAAGGCTCGTTCAAACACTACCAAGACCAACACAAACGAACAGAGCGCAATGGGTAACAACAGTGGCCCGCCTGCCCAGAGCAAATCCCAAAGGCTTTTGGACGGTGCGGCAGGTTCCAGTATATTGGGGGTCGTTGCTTGTGCAAAGCAAACCGAACTGCTTGCAACGACCGACAACCAACTGATTGCAGAGCAAGTCGAACGTCGTATCCGTTTGGCTAACATTTTGCGCATCCTGCAATTTTTTGAGCGGTTCATTTAACGTCTTTTTGTCACTTGGCTAGCAGCCCATTTCAGCCTGACTTGTAACTGATTTTCTGATTCTGACCCGCTCCATCGATGGAGCGCTGTAGAGTAAAGCGATTTTGCTTTATCCCAACGGCCCTCTAGCTCCCAACACTTTCCCGCTTGCAAGGCTGCTCGTGCTTGCCACTCTGGCTGAGTGTGTCGCTCGATCACTTTTAAGTAAATCTCTTTTGCGCGGGCATAGTCGTGCTGGTGGAAGTAGGTTTCTGCAATCATCCATTGCGCCATCGCGGCGGTTTCTTTTTTTTGTGCTGACGTATTCGAAAGAACTCGGTGGTAGGCTTCGCGTGCTGCCGTCATTTCGGCTCGTCCTGCGAGTGCTCGGCCACGCAGGTAGTCGACTTCGTAGTCCAATTCAAATTCGGGGTACTTCTGGTCAAAGCCATCCAATAATTTCAGGACTTCGGTCCATTGCTGACGTCGTGCTGTTAGTTGAGCTTGCCGTAGGGGCACCATGGCTACCCACGGTTCATCCAGTCCGGTAATCTGTAGCTTCAATTTCTTAAATAGGTTTCTCGCTTGGTCATAGTTTTCTGTGCGAAACTCAGCTTCTGCCAGCCAGAACGCGGTGCGTGCTCGCGTTGGTTCATCCTTGAGTCGGTCGCCCGTATTGCGTAGCAGCACACGTATTGCTTGCCAACGGGAGTCGGATGCTTCTAGCAGGCATTTAAGGCAAAGGGCTTGCCCCCAAAGTTTGTGTGCTCGTTCGCCGGTTTGATTGGCGAGATTCTCTAGCAACCAGTCGGTATAGCGATGTGCCTGTTCGCTATCCTTTTCATCGGCTGCGTTGAGGGCCAACCAATAGGCAGCATCAGGAGCTTGGGCACTTTGGGGGAACTTTGCGTGCAGTTCAGCAAAGGCTTCTGTCGCGGCTTGGCGATTTTCTAAACGATTTTCAAGCCATGCCAACTTCGCGAGCACTTTGGCCCTAGAACCTGAATTCGGATAAGTGTCGAGAAATTCTTTGCATCGCTTGCGTGCCATTGGATATTGGGCAAGTTTTGCATGCAATCGTGCGACTCGCCTCAGCGTTTCTTCATGCGTAGCGCCCGAAGTGTGCTTGTCGAGCAACTCCTGATAGGCAGCCAGCGCCGGATCGTAACGTCCGTCTCGTTCTAAGCCGACCGCCTCATCCAATAGCTTTTCTGAGGCTGACTGATTGGAAGAATTTGAGGCGTCGGGTACGCCCAACTCTTCTGTTGAGGCCCCGATGCTTAGCTGGCAGATTGCCCCAACAAGTGCCGCCGCAAAAAAATGCCGGGAGAGCCTGTGCATGATCGCTTCGTCCCCGAAAAAAATTAGGCTTGCCGAAACCCATGAGCTTCGGCAAGCCAGTCGTTTGTTTGATAACCGATCGATGTTTAGTAAGGACTTTGCTGTCCTGTATCGACATTGCCGACCATGTGCAGATGGTTATGGTCGACGTAGAGTACCTCGCGAGCATCCTCGTCTCGCAGTGTGTGTGGCACTGGCCAGCCGCTGCGGCGGACGTCTTCGAAGTAAACGGTGCATTTGTAGTGGGCATGGTGTTGTTGAGCCGGACCGATCATGGGATAAACCCGTGGCGGATCGATGTAGTCGGAGATTTTTTCTTTCACGATTCGCACGTTGTTGCGATTATGCTCATGCAGAAATGGAACGCCGCCTTGCACAGGCCGTGCTTTTTCTAAGGCTCGCATGACTTCGTCGTCGCTAGGAGGATCGAGTGCGACCGGTTCGGCACCAGAGGTCAGTGGGCCAAGAATGGGGACGCGGTCGTACCGCTCTTTTTGCCAGTGCTGATCTTCCTTCTTTTTTTGGAAGTAGGGACTCACAGGAATGGGAATCGAAAAGGGGGCTAAGCTAGGTCCGATGGTTGGTAAGCCCCAATAACAGCCACTTGTTGACAGCGAACAGATCGCCAGCAGAAGAGCTATTGTCGAGGTTGTGAATTGGTTTGGTCGAGACATCAAATCCACCTTATGCCCATCCATTGAATCAGTTGGAAACCTGGATCACTCGATCGTCCGTGCAATCTTTGCTTGAGACCGAATGGTTTTCTTCCCAGGTACGAGTACGTAAGTCGATGGTAGTGTTATCGTGTGAAGCTAGGGGAAACTTGCGGATTTTTCTGA
This sequence comes from Planctomycetota bacterium, assembly GCA_029259945.1. Taxonomy (GTDB): domain Bacteria; phylum Planctomycetota; class Planctomycetia; order Pirellulales; family Lacipirellulaceae; genus Bythopirellula. The sequence continues at coordinate 13,945 of JAJDEF010000039.1, read as the reverse complement.
TTGTGCCGGAAAAAACGACCCTAGGAGCTAGCTGCTGGCATTGGCGGCAATTAGGTAGACAGAGCCTCTACGAAGAAGAAGTAGGGCCTAAGAAAAACACCCCTCGTCGGCCCATGGAGCTGACGAGGGGTGTGGTCTAGTTTTCAAATTCTCGCTTCGCAGACTACTTACTGTCTGCGAAGTCGAGGAACCACCAGCCGTCATCCCATTCTAAGGTGACTTTGCGCCATCCGAGCGGGACTTGTGGGTACGGATAGAATGGACCGATGTAGGGCCAGGCTGAGGCCGAATACTGCTTCGGATAAGTCAAAGCAGCATAGTTCGGCGATGCAGCATAGCTGGGCCATGCATAGCCAGGCATCTGGGGATTGTCGTAGCTTACGGCTTGGCCGCTTGCTCCGGGCATCCCATTGCCCATGGCTGCGGGAGGCATGCCGGCACCGGCCCCACCACATCTGCCATCGGGGCAGTAGTTTGCTGGGCGACTGTAGTTGGTACGTTGTACCCCTTGGCCACGGCGAGCATAAGGGACAGGCATGTTGTTGCCAGCACGTCGGCTCGCAGTGTGACGTCGCGAAGTCGCTCGGCGACGTGGTGCCGCCTGCAGATTGCTAGCGACTTGGAAATCGCCATCGGTCAAAGCCTCTGAAAAGTCAGCACCTTCAACTTCTAGCTTACTGACAACGTGCATGACGCCGTCGCTATTTCGAGCAATCTGCTCAGCAACTTGCTTCTGGTGTGCGCTTGTCACGGTGCCGGTCAGCCAAGCTACGCCGTCTTTGTATTTGACGCCGACACGGTAGTCTTTGAGTCGACCGTCCTGTTTGAGATCCCTGGCGATGACCTGGGCCAGGTTTTGATCGTGTGTTGCAGCATTGCCTGTTGGGGCTGCTAATCCCGTGACTGCTATAGCCATCGTTAGGCTAAAAATAATGCTCCGCATGGGTCCCCCTCCTGAGAAAATTTCTTACTGCAGGTCGCCAGCCGTTCTTGCGGAATGCTTAGCGCTGCTTTACAGACGCATTGGTTCGTCTGATAAGCTGTTTCGGCAGAGAGTGGTGAGGAAAGGGAGCTTTTTTCCGATTTTGCCGATGATTGGGTGGTGAAGTGTTAAGGGAGGAAAAACACGTTCACTTTGCGGCCACCATCTTGAAGTGCTAGCAACCTTTCAGGAGGGGGAGCAGCTGACGCGGCTTCAAAGTTCCATGTTTGCGTGCATTGGATTCGCGTTTCCAAGATCGAATATCGCCATCACGATCATCAAGCAGAGCGTGATGGCGGACAGGGGCCATATTTCCATGCAAAAGTGATAACCGACGACAGTCGTGATCGCAATCGTTGGCAAGCAGACAAGAAAGCCAAGTTGAGCGAGCCCTTCGTAGCGGTTGCCTAATTGCATACGAACCACCCAGGAAGCGACAATTCCTAATACGTGGATCGCAATCCAAGCCAATCCAAATCCTGTGAGGTAATCCATCGAACTGTGTTCCCGGAAATCCCTTCCCGACCCTCTCTTTTGTGAATATGAGTGCTAGCGGCCGCTGCATTGCGCCGATCCTAGCAAACCATTGGCCCAAGCCTAGTAGCTTGATGATAAGAACGTCAGGTTAATTACGCGATTTATGTGCCAAAGGTGCGAAGGGGCGGGCCATTTTGAGATGCACGTTAGTTTTACACGTTTTGTCGTGTTTTCTTTTCCAACAACACGAACCGCTAGCAACAGTGAACCGCCACGCCCTTGAAGAATCTACAAAATGTGAGTGTTAAAATGAATTCGCCTGAGTCTTCTTGAAACCCGTATTTCTTGGGGAACGTCGTTGCATTGGCACGCGATTTAGCCGACGCGATTGAGGATGTCGCTGAAAAGCAGGCATTATGCGAACCTTAGACTAGCTCCTCTAACGGTTTCACCACCTAAATTTTCTTAAACTATAGCTACCAGCTAGACTGCCTAATGCTTTATCAAAGTCGAGTAATGCCTGTGAAACGAGTTTCGGGAGGGTCTTTTTCTGATGAATGTCAAGACGTGTAAGTCGACGCTATTTTTGGGTGCGATAGCGCTGTCGATAACTACGTGGGCTCCACTTGCGATGGCATTGGATGGCGGTACTCTACGCGTCAACCCTCGCAATGGCTGGAAAGCTTTTGAGGTCATTACTACGGGCGATAATCCAACGGGAGACGGCTTTAGTTGGTCGATGCTCACCACCTTCGACGGTCTCGGTGCCTCGCTACCCGATGCATCAACGCTGCGCGTGCAGGTCAATCACGAGATTTCCGACGCCGCAATCAGCGAGGTAAATCTCGACCTGCCAAGCTTTAGAACCGCGATCAGCAATATGATTAGCGGTGGCACTACGGGAGGCGGCAGTTTTGTTACCTCAGCCCGACAGGCCTACGACCGTTGGAGTAGCGATGGTGGTGCTACCTGGACCAACACATCAGACACAACCAATACCAACTTCCATCGTTTTTGTTCTGGCCAGTCGTATCTCCCCAACACGTTTGGTTTAGATCGCGGATTTGTCGACAACGTTTACATCACCGGCGAAGAGGGTTTTGGTAATTTCTCGTTCAATCGTCTGTTCGCCTTAGATCTCGACAACCGCGACTTCTACCAGGTTAGCGACGTGGCAGGCAGCGCCAGCGGCGGCATCGGCGGCATGCCTCGTGACTCGTGGGAAAATGCAGCGCTACTCGATACCGGTGAAACAGACCACGTCGCTATGCTACTTTCTCCGGATGGCGGAACGTCAAGATTGCAGATTTACATCGGCGAAAAAGGCAAAGATGCCAATGGAAACGTGTCGAATGACTTCCTCGCCCGCAACGGTTTAGCCTATGGCAGTTACTACTATCTCAATGATGTGCTACCAACCAGTGGAACATCGACCGATGGGACTATTGATACTACTGTCGCCGATGCGCTGACCGCTACCAAGTTTGAAGACGTAGACACAAGCCCTAGCGATCCTACACAAGCTGTCTTGGGCAACCAAAACTTTGGTCTCTTCACCTTTGATTTTGATTTGGATTTTGGAGCTGGCAGTTTTAGCGCTGCTGGGTCAAGTTTCTCGATTACCAAAACCCAAAACGACGTGAGCAACACCCTCGGCACTTTTGGTGATCCCGACAACGTCGAGTGGTCGGAACCTACGGTCCTGGGTGGTACCATCTATTCTGACGGCCTCATCTTCGTCAACGAAGACAATAGCAATGGTGAGATCTGGATGAACGCACCCGATGGTACGGACCTGACCTTGATTGGCGATACGGCCGGGATCAGCGGCTCGTCGGAAAGCTCAGGAATTCTCGATATATCCGATTTGCTAGATTTCAACCCCGGCAGCATTCTTCTGACCACCAACCAGAGCACCAACGCCTCGCTTACCGTACTGATCAACCCTGACGCGAAACTCAACAATGCTGACTTCGATGGCGACGGCGATCGAGACGGGACCGACTTCCTTACTTGGCAACGGAATTTTGGTACGGGTACGCTACATAGCCAAGGCGATGCCAAGAATAATGGAAACGTCGATGGCCTCGATCTGGAGGTATGGCAGTCACAATTCGGCATACCGGCTCCAGCCACTGCCTCGGCAACTGCTGCCGTACCCGAGCCAAGCGCCTTGGTCCTCCTGTTGTCTGCTACCCTGTCTCTGATTGTTTCTCGGCGTAGATAACAAGTGAGGTAATGCTCGAGAGGTCGTGCACGTGGGGCCTCCACGTTGATCTTGAATGAGCGAATTCTAAGGAAAGAACACACACTCGAGCTGCGATCAAGAAAATTAGAAAAAATCCGGTGCACTAGACTCGGGAGAGGGGCATGCCATTACAATGGGACACCTTCCGAGCCCAGGCGGTCACAGGCAAATCCCATTTGAAAATCCCGATTATAAAGAATTTACGAAACCAATCATGAACAAACTACTTCTTCGTTTCATCACCATTGCAGTTTTTTTTCTACCGCTCTACGCCATCCAACCGGCGGCAAGCACCGAGCCAGAATATAGTGCAAGAGCACCTGAGGTTTGGATGGCAATCTTGCCGGCCGATGTGCTTGTTGAACCAGGGGCTGCATGGGATTTTGTCAAGCAGCATGTCGATGGTGTGAAACTATGGACGCAACAGATCGACAGAGAAGCCAAGAAGTGGCCATTTCAGGGTGGCGTCGATGCGCCTGGTGCACTGCAAAATATCATCGCGGTGCTCAATGAGCACAAAATCCCAATGATCATCGAGAAGTGCTGCTTCCCCAGGGCAAGCCATCAGCCGCAATGGGACAATATGTGCGGTGAGCCGGGGCCATTCGACGAAACTTATGCCATTCGAGCGGCCAAGTCTGAAATTGCCCGACTGCAGCGTGTCGAGGCACTCGGTGGAAAGGTCCAGTTTTTTGACGTGGATGGACCTATCCACCACATGTTACACCCCGCAGGTGGTGGGAACGGTTTTTCCTCTATCGAACAGTGCGCAGAAGCTTTTGTGCAATACATGAAACTGGTCCAAGAGGCTTATCCTGACATCGAGTTTTTCGCACTGACTAATTTTCCGAATTGGGGATACCGCGGTGAGATCTCTTATTGGGGAAACGATGGATGGGGAGATTACTTTATTGCCCTTGAAGCCATAGTACGTCTAGCAAAAAAGCATAAAGCACCACTCCGCGGCTTCACGGTCGACAATCCGTATGACTATGCAATCGGCGAAGTTAAATCGCCAGGAATGACTTACAACCCAAAATCGATCGACTGGATTGCCCGAGTGCTGGACGTAGAAAACTATGTTCGAGAGCATGACCTGGAGTTCAATTTGATATTCAACTCACAGCGTGGCGGTGCAAGCTCGGCCGAGCTATTTTGTCAGGAGACACGCAAGTTTATCGCCCTCTACCACGAGCGAGGTGGTCGCCCTGACCGCTACATCCTCCAAAGTTGGTACACCCACCCGATGCGAGATCGCATTGTTCCTGAAAGCGATCCCAACACATTCACTGGTTTGGTTAAGGACGTCATCATGCAATTGCGGGTGGAAAAAGAATCCGTTTTGCCTTGATGCCGGTGGGCATGTGTAATCTTAATAGGTACCACGCCTTACTTGTTCGCTTGGCTCAAAACAATTTCTTCAGCTCCGTCTCCAGCTCGGCGGCTTGTATCGTGGTACTTACCACGTTGCCCTGAGGGTCAATAAGCACCATCAATGGCACGGTCACCACGCCCATTTCGTGAGCGAGTCGGCTGTCGAAGCCTCCTTGCTCGTAGAGTTGCTTCCAAGGTAAACGGTTCGACTTGAGATAGTCGAGTAACGAGTCGCGAGAGAAATCGAGATTCACCCCAACAATCGCGAGTCGTTTGCCGCCGTACTTTGAATACAGTGCATTGAGCACCGCATGATCGGCTTTGCATGTTTCGCTCGAGGTTGCCCAATATTGAATCAACACGGCCTTACCACGGTGCTGGCTTAAATCGAACTGGCCACCATCGACCGCAGTCCCTTTGAGCGATATCTCTTTACCTTCGCTCGTCAGACGGACGACCGCTCCTCTTGCCATCGAGGTTGCCGCACTTTTCGGGTGATTTTCTAAAATCTGGCGGTACCACTGGACTGCTGCTTCGCTATCCCCCGACATTTCACTTCCCATGGCCAACTGGCGTAGGGCCTCGGCGCCGAGGTTGCTCTTGGGGTACTCCTCGACAAACGCTTCGAGATCTTCCAGCCACTCGGCCTGCGCTTTAGCGTAATCAATCTTGGGATCTGCCATCGTTACACCGTAGTACTCTGCGAGCATGCGGTGAAACTTGAAGTAAGCCAGAAGATCGCCTGACAACTCGCCGACTTGCACTCGCGGAGCAAGCTTTTCTTCCATCTTCTTTAGATACTCGATGCCTTGGGGGTAGCTGCCATCCTGAGCTGCCGCACTTAACATGTCGGCCAACTGGCGGAGCCATTGTTCTTTGTCCGATTTGTTTGGCATCAAATTGGCTAACTGCAACAGCAGTTGGGCACGTTGCGTGTTCAATGCAGGTTTCTTGTCAACCGATGACGAGGCGATTTGCTGATCCAGTTTCTCAAGCTCGGTCAATACGTCCTGCATTTTTTCGGAAGGGGCGCCGTTTGCGATCGTCGCGGGCGGCCCTTCACCGATATTGCTAGGGTCTTGGCTAAAGAAAAAACCGTTGGCCAAATCTTGCGAATTCCCCAACGTAGGTCCATCGATGAGTTTCCATGCCCCAGCAACGTTAATCATGGTGCCCAACTGCAATTGTTGGTGCTCGCCACCGATTCGCACCATTGCCCACACGCTTTCGTAGACCAGTACATCTTTGGCCGATCCTTTTATTCCAGCCGGAACCATCCCTGGCCTGAGCCCTCCAAAATCGCTGAACTCACTGTCCTCCTTGAAACTGCCGGCAGTATGCAGTTGATTGAATTTTGCAGTGGCAGCTGCAGAACGCTCTGCTAGCTGACTGGCTTGTGTCGCGCCGAGCTCCAGTTTTTGGATCTCCCTTTCGGTGATGACGAGACGTTGGAAGCGGGCTTTGTCGTGAGTGCGCAGTGCTTCGACGACCTCCTCGGCAACTTCCTCGGCAGAGATCAGCTTCCATCGATCAATCGATCCGTCTTCGTCCTCGTCGATTCCCCAGCGCGCCCCCGCGCCGTGGAACCAGCGATATTGATCTGCCTTGCCGCTGCCATCTGAGTCGATATCACGGTAAATTTCGAGGCCGTCGCGAAAGTAACTCCAGGTATCGACCACATTATCGCCGTCAGAATCGGTAAACCGGCGCAGGAGATCCCCATTGGGGCCTCGAATGATCCATGCCGTTGCCCCATTGACCTTCGCCGGCTTGATTGTGCATTTTTCCACATCCTCGGCCTGGGGACTATCAAAAGGGACTTGGGGCTGGACTGGCATCAGCTCCAGAGCATCGGCGACCGAAGGGGCCGCCCAGCTGTCTGCAGGACTAACAGTCCATCCTAGGCAAACCAACATTCCCACAGCAACTAAAGAACGAAACATAGAAGCGTTTCCTATTTTTTTGCGAATTTCATCTAGAGAGAGGTGAATCCCCTTGGCATCAAGACCTAACTATCCCCTGCCAGGAGCACACTTTATAGCCTGCTGGGCCAGATTTAGCCTAGACCGATGCGATCACCATTTTTTGGTGGGCTAGCTTCTGCAATTCTGGTTTGACAGCAGGCGAAAGCCATCTAGAATGGGCGATTCGGTTACGGATGGGCGTGCTTGCCAAGGGTTTCTCATTATTGGGGAGCTGATCTCCCGATATTCGTAATCACCGCATGCCATCGTTGCAGAGCGGGCGCGTAGCTCAGTTGGTTAGAGCGCAGCCCTGATAAGGCTGAGGTCCCAAGTTCGAATCTTGGCGCGCCCACTCTTTTTCTTTTCTGGGAGGCGCTAGTTATCAGGCGCGAGCAAAAAAACTCGCGTCTCACAACTCGCGCCGTGCGTCTTTTCACAAGCTTCTTGACAGCTCCTCGCTCCATCTGATTGTGCGGGTTGTAGCGTCTAGGCATACGAAGCGGCTGTTAATCAACTCTGCTAGGCGGTGGCAATACCCCCTAAGAGAAAATGTACGTGCGGAATCCATAACCTACGGTAGTAAAGACTTACAGAAGAAATTATCGCAAACTTTTTTGGTTTTGAATCCGAGAGTGAATCATGCCCTTTGAAGATCCAGAGCTCGTCGAGGAATTTGTCGAGGAGTCGCGTACCAGTTTAGCCGACATTGAACAGCAATTTCTTGCCATCGAATCGGCTGGTGAAAATGTTGATCACGATTTGGTCAACACGGTTTTCCGTGCCATTCATTCGATGAAAGGAACGGCTGGGTTCCTCGGACTCACCACGGTAAATAAGTTGGCTCATGTGCTGGAAAGCGTGCTCGACGAGGTGCGGAACGACAAACTTGTTCCGACTTCAGATATCGTCGACGTCATGCTTGCGGCTGCAGATCAACTTTGCAGCCTACTCGACGATCTGGAAAGCTCGAACAGTGTTGATGTTTCGGAGCACATTGATGCTTTAAAGCAGATTCTCGACAGCATGCAGTCGGGGGACTGCGCTGCCGAACCTGAATCGGTTGACTCGCCAACTGCGACCCCAGAAATCCAGCAACCAACTAGCGAAGTGGCTCCAACCGAGCCAACGCCTACGACTCAACCAGAAGCTGAAACTCCACCACCGCAAGCCGAGCCCGTAAAAAGCTCTGCAGAAGCAAAAGCACCGAATTCGGCGGCCAGCTCGACTCCTAAGGGTGAAACAAGCCTTCGAGTGCCTATCTCGGTGGTCGACAATCTGATGAATCTTGTCGGCGAACTTGTTCTCAGCCGCAATCAACTGCTTCAGTCGATTAGCACCGAGCAGCTAGCCGCCATCAAGGCGGTTGGACCTCGCATCAACCAAGTCACCGCAGAGCTTCAAGAAGCGGTCATGCAGACTCGTCTGCAACCAGTTGGCAATGTATTCAATCGTTTCACACGCGTGGTGCGCGATCTGAACAAAAAGCTCAACAAAAAATGCAAATTAGTTCTTGAAGGCGCCGACGTCGAAATTGACAAGACCATCGTCGAGGCGCTTTCCGATCCGATGACCCACTTGGTTCGTAACTCGCTCGATCACGCGATCGAAATTCCCGCAGATCGCGTCAGCAAAGGAAAAGCCGAGGAAGGAATCTTGTTGCTCAGCGCGGTTCAAGAAGCGGGGAGCGTCAAAATCATCATCAAAGATGATGGGGCAGGGATTGATGTCGAGAGAGTCAAGAAGAAAGCAGTCGAAAAGGGGATACTTACCCCCGAACGCGCAGAGATAATGACGGACCGCGAAGCAGCTCGGCTTATTTTTGAGCCTGGGTTTTCTACTGCGGCTGTCGTCTCTGACGTCAGCGGACGAGGCGTAGGCATGGACGTGGTACGAACCAACATCGAGAGGCTGAACGGGGTCGTTGATGTCGACACCCAACTCAACGTCGGTACCACCATTAGCATTTCACTACCGCTCACCCTAGCCATTATGCCAGCGTTGCTGGTTCGCAGTGGACATCAATTCATCGCCATCCCGCAAATAAATATCGGCGAGCTGGTGCGATTGCGGCGTGACGACATCGCAGATCGCATTGGTTGCATCAAGGGAGCCAAGGTGCTCCGTTCGCGCGGCAGTTTGCTGCCATTGATCAAGCTCAGCGGCGTCCTACATACCGAAGACAGCATTAACCTGGACGAGACCGATCCAGAAAAAATGCCGCGAGAATTAGACATTGTTATCCTGGAAGTCGGCGGGAGTCGCTTTGGCCTGATCGCAGATGAATTATTCGGGTCCGAAGAAATTGTAGTGAAACCGCTTGGCCAACATTTCGCCGACTGCGACTCGCTTGCCGGGGCAACCATCTTAGGTAGCGGCGAAGTGGCGATGATTCTCGACGTGAAGGGAATCGCTCCAGAAGCCCAACTACAAGACGCCGCTAACGACCTTGAAACCGTCAGCAGCGACAAGAAAGACGCTCAGGCGGGGATCGAAACTGTATTACTCTTTAGGAATCATCCCGACGAACAGTTCGCTGTCCCCATGAGTTTAATCCAACGGATCGACGACGTTAAAGTTTCGAGGATCGATAGTGTCGCTGGACAAAAAGTGCTTCAGAATCGTGGCGGCAGCATGCCCCTTTTGAGCCTTGAGGACTCGATCAACGCAAAAAACAGCCCACTAGAAGATCGTGTCTCGGTCGTGGTGTTTGAAGTGATGGGACGTGAGGCAGGGCTCATCGTTCAGGAGGTTAAAGATCTATGCAAAGTCGATCTAGAAAGCGACGACTCATTGCATCGCGAGCGTGGCGTCATGGGCTCTATCGTCGTTGAAGGTAAACCCACCCGGGTCATTAGCTTGAGCGACCTTGCCGAGCTGGCCTTGCCCGACTGGTTTGTCGAACCACCGACAGCAGCCGAAGACGACGAGTCTGGTCCCCCAACAATCTTGCTCGCCGAGGATTCGAACTTCTTCCGTAAGCAGCTTGTTAATTTTCTGGAATCCAAGGGTTATGAAGTCTTGGACTGCGAGGATGGTCAGGTTGCTTGGGAACGGCTTCAAGATGGAGAAAAGGTAGACATGGTCGTCACCGACCTCGAAATGCCTCGACTCGACGGTTTCGAGCTCAGCCGAAACATCAAACAGCACCCGGACTTTAGGTCGCTTCCTGTGATTGCTCTCACCTCTTTGTCTTCTGACGAACACCGTCAGCGAGCTTTAGATTGCGGTGTTGACGAATACCAGATGAAACTCAACCAGATGGAACTCCAGTGTTCGGTAGCACGGATGATCGAGCAGTCGAAAGCAACACGTAAACTCGAAATGGCAACTTAAACATAGAGCCCAAAATTATGAGTACTATTATTGACGAGCCCGCCACGCAGGCGGAATCCGAAGAAAAAGAAGTAATCGTCTTTCGTATCGGTGATTTGAAAATCGGTATCGATATCGATTGCGTCCGGGAAATCAACGGCAACCTAGCTATCGCGTCTGTCCCGATCGCACCTTCGCATGTGCGCGGCGTGACGAACTTGCGGGGCGAGGTTCTTACAGTCCTCGATTTGCGCCGGATCCTAAACATGGAACCGATCGAAGTTACACAAGAGAGTGCAAACATCGTGGTCCAGGCGAATGGAGAAGCGGTGGGACTACTGGTTGATCGAGTGGAGGACGTTCTTAAGTTACGCGACGCCGACGCCCAACCTCCCACTTCCAACGTCGACCGTATCGCATCCGAGCTATTCGAATCGGTCTATCAGGTCGACAAAGAGTTGCTCATTGTGCTCAACGTCGAGGAGACGGTGGCACGCACATAGCGTCGACGGACAGCACACGTAGTTTTTTATCACTAGAAACACAAAATCCTAACTTACGAAAATTGGAGTGAAAATGAATCTTCGCAAACGCTTAACGATCGCCTTTTTATGCTGTGGGCTTGCACCTTTAGTGGTTTCAGCAACGATTGGATATTTCACCGCCCAGAGCGGCATGACCAGCATTACTCAATCCGCGGAAAAGGGGCTGGAAGAACGGGCCACTGACCAGTTGGTCGCATTTCGCGACCTAAAGAAAGCGCAGATCGAGTCGTACTTTGGTACGATTCGCGATCAGGTGCTCACCTTCTCTGAAAACAATATGGTCGTGCAAGCGATGCAAGGTTTTAGCGAGGCGTTCCCAGAGTATCGCACCAACGCGGAGATTTCTCCAGAGGCTTTCAAGCAGATGCAAAAAAGCGTCCGTCAGTATTACGCCAATGATTTTCAACGGGAATATGCCTCACAAAACAACGGGCAAAATACGGATATCGAACAGTCATTCCAGATGCTCGACGAGGACTCGATCGCACTGCAGTATGCCTACATCAGCAACAATAACAATTCGCTAGGTTCGAAGCACCTGCTTAATACGGCAGATGAAACAACGGCCTATGGAAAGTTGCATCAGTCAGTTCATCCGGTCATCCGCAGCTATCTCGAAAAGTTTGGCTACTACGACATTTTCCTTTGCGACCCAGAAACGGGCGATATTATTTACTCCGTTTATAAAGAGCTCGATTACACCACTTCGCTGATCGATGGGCCTTATGCCAACACCAATTTTGGCAAGGCATTTCGTCGAGCCAACGCGGCAGGGAATCGGGATACTATCTTCCTCGTTGATTTCGAGCAGTACACTCCTTCCTACGAGGCCCCAGCCAGCTTTATTGCTTCGCCGATCTTCAATGGCGATGAAAAAGTAGGAATCGCAATTTTCCAGATGCCGGTCGACCGTATCACCGAAGTCATGGGACTGCGTAGCGGGATGGGCGAGACTGGCGAGACCATTTTGGTCGGTGCCGATCACCTCATGCGGTCGAATTCGTTTCGCGATCCCGAGAACCACTCACTGGTTACATCTTTCAGAAAACCAAATCAGGGTTCGGTAAAGACTGAGGGTGTTATTAACGCGCTCGGTGGTGAATCTGGAACCATTCTGACAAAAAACTATTTGGGCGAGCCCGTCCTTAGCGCCTACACGCCCATCGACTGCTTGGGAATTACCTGGGCATTGCTGGCTGAGATCAATCAAGACGAAGCATTTTCGACAGTGGCCAACATCCAACAAATCGCTGGAAGTGCAAGCAATCAGGCAATCCTTTGGGGCGTTGCCGTGGCTATCCTAGCGATGGTGATCGTGTTCATGGTAGGGAGAACACTTTCAGGTCAGATTGCCAGACCGTTGGTAGCTGCAATTGATTTTGCCAAACAAATCGCCGGGGGGGATCTCACCAACGAGTGCGATGTCCACGCCTCAGGCGAAACGGAAGAATTAATTAGCGCGATGAATGAGATGCGTGATGGATTACGCAGTCTCCTCTATCGACTGGGTAATCACCATCGGGATACTGACTACAAAAAGGAATCTGCCGACCCGACCAGTATCTCAAACGTTGCCCATGCGATGTCGAAAACGATGAAACAAGTGTCCAGTAACACGCAAGAGACGTTTGGTAACGTCCAGTCGATTGCAACTGCCATGAACCAGATGACGGAGTCGGTGGAAGAAATTGCCCGGAGTGCCGAAAAATCGGCAGGGGTTTCCAATCAGGCTGCCCAACTGGCAGAAGTCAGTAACCAAAAAATTGGCGCTCTCGGCAATGCAGCCGACGAGATTGGCAAGGTGGTGGGTGTGATCCAAGAAATCGCCGGCCAAACCAATCTCTTGGCTCTTAATGCCACGATCGAAGCCGCGCGAGCGGGTGAGGCCGGCAAAGGGTTTGCCGTGGTCGCCGAAGAGGTCAAAGAATTGGCGACCCAAACCGCCTCTGCAACCGAGGATATTCGTCAGCGGATCGAGGCGATTCAGTCGACTAGCTCGGAGGCAGTGACTTCGATCCAAGAGATTGGCGACGTCATCGCAGACGTCCAAACGGCTTCGCAGACCATCGCCTCGGCGGTCGAAGAACAAAACATTACTTCCAAGGAGATTTCTAGCAGCGTTTCGAACATGGCGACCTCCGTCGAGTCGGTGACCACCGATGTTGATCGCTCAGCGACCTCGAGCTCGGATATCAGCGAACAACTGATGGCACTCGTGAGTCAATTCCAAGTGTAGAAAATCATCCTTACCAACAAGAACACAAGGAATTTGAGAAACGATAGAACCCCATGCTCCCGGCCATCCTGGCCGGGAGCATTTTTTTTTGATTGCGGTGGCTGTGGTTTGGTTAGGCGCCGACATACTTCAGAAGTTGCAACGGCAGCCACTGAGTTGATGGACACTATTCAAGAAATCGCTCGAACCGCCGAAGAGGTCAAAGAACTTGCCCGTCAAACGACCAGCGCGACCGATGATATTCGGGGACGGATTGAATCGACTCAAGGTTCGGCTTCCGAAACCATCGATTCGATCATGCAGGTAAGTGAAGTGATTGCCAGCGTCGAACAAGGTTCGCAGACTATTGCCTCGGCAGTCGAGGAACAGCGTGCCACGGTGCAAGCGATCGCCCAGACGATCGGGAATGTTGCCACGGTTGTCGAGCAAACCTCGCTGGGTGCCGCGGAGACGAAATCCTCTGGAGAGCATCTCGACCAAGTAGCGAAGCAACTCAGTAATACGTTAAACCAGTTCAAAACAGGTGTGTGAGATAAACCTTACACCACCTCGCCGACGAGGACATCAAGCCTAGGGATTGCTACCCCAGGCTTGATGTCGTTTATCATTTCAAACGCAAATTGCAGCGGATTGCAATATTCGCAGTGGCTGTTATAATCCTGCGAACTCAAAGATGGATGGTGGGCCGTTGTCAAATTTAGGGCCCTTCAGAAGCCATTTCATTTTCTCCTGGGGCCGTAGCTCAGCTGGGAGAGCGCCGGCTTTGCAAGCCGGAGGTCAGGGGTTCGATCCCCCTCGGCTCCACTC
>JAJDEF010000038.1 GCA_029259945.1 Planctomycetota bacterium | reverse complement strand
CAGCAAGTTCTCGGCCAAAACATTCACGCCCTCACTAAACACGATCGAAATCGTGTCTGCCGCGCCCACGGGTACCGTCGCGATTTGGGCGCCACTGCCATCGACCGTATCAAACGAGAAAGAATCGTGCTGAGAGTTCGACCCGCTGATAACGACGTTGGTCACTTGCGGTGCAAGCCCCACAGCAGCCGTAGCCGGGCTCGAATTCAAGGGGACGTGCCAGGCGGTCGATTCGCCAACATGAGTTTGCCATGTCAGAAAATCAAACCCGTCGACGTCACCATCGTTGTCTAAGTCAGCCAGTGCATTGTAGTTCGGGTTGCCGACCTGCGTACCGAACGAGGTCTTCCACAGGGCAAACTCTTTATCGTCGATGCTGTCATCGTCAATCCGATCGATCGAACCCAACCATAGGGCAAACACCTTCCCATTCGCAGCCTCCCATATCGTAAGGTCTGCCACATCCACATTCCCATCGCCATTGCCATCGGCCACATTGTTCGGGTCGTTCGTCGTATTGGCTTCTAGCTCATAAATCACCAGATCACCGCCATCGACGGCACCATTGCCGTCGTAGTCACCAGCCAACAGCCCAAAATGAAATCGGAATTCCGAATCGGTGCTCCCTGCAATGCCGTTGCCTGTCTGAAAAACGGCAGGCATAGGATCGTCGGTGTGATCGTCCAGCGTAGGCTGCCCCGTACCGTTGGTACCCGTCGGGTTGCTATACTCGCCATCGAGCTTGTTTCCGGCCAAGTCGGTCACCGTGTCGGCCAAATGGATCGCATATTTCCCATCCGCCAACGGCGTGGCAAACGTCCAAGTCGCCACATTTGCAGACAAAGAAAAATTGGACGACACCGTCGAGTTCACCGGGTTCCCACTAACGTCTGTAGTGGTGACCCGCAATTCTAGTTCGCTACCCCCCGCAGCAAACTGAACATCCTCGCTAAACGTAATTTGCAGCATGTTAACCCCCGTGGTCGCAATCGAACGCAACTGCTCGCCCGCCGGCACGATCGAACTAAACGCAAACGGGTTCCGCACCCAACCCGAGCCATCGAGAATGACGTCGGTGATCGTGGGGGGCGTGGCATCAGTGGGCTGAGATTCGACGGCACCGATGTCGATTTGTCCGAAGACCCGCGTAAATCCACTTCCGCGTTGGTCGAACTGAGGGATACCACTCACTCCAGCAATGGCAGTAGGATCACCAGCGCCGATGGCCTGACTGCCTGCCTGTAGAAGGTGCGTCAAAGTCAGACCACCATGGTTGGCGAGCGTCGGGTCGAGCCCCGAAGCAACTCCAATAATTGCTCCAGGAGCAGACGCTGCTCCAATCCCATCGCACCCTGTAGTATTGCACCCACCTTTGACATCACCCAGCAGACTAAATGGCGCCGAAATGGAACCGTTAGTATTGCCGGTAGTAGAAATATAGACGTCAGGTGTGTTTGCATCCAATTCGAGAGGGTCGTCGAGTATATCTATATCTACTAAATCCGAGTTATCGGCGACAATGGTGTGGTCCAGAATGGTATGCGTTGCTCCTGTTACAACGTCTCCATCCACCCAAAGTCCTCCCCCTACGACGTCTGGCGTGATTGGAGACGTATTAGGATCAATTCCGAATCCAATTTCGTTGAAAGCAATCGTACTGTGGGCGATGCGTGAAGTGCTGCTATCCCCTCCGAACGACTCCTGAGTTGAGAGGGATATCCCACCGCCACCGGTCAGCGACTGATTGTGAGAAATCGTGCTGTTGATAATGAGCACATTTTCAGCGAGCTCTGATTGCCAACCGTTTGTCAACGCAATGCCACCACCACCTCCTCCTTCTCCAATAACTTGATTGCTCGAGATCGTGCTTCGACGAATCGTCAGTTGGTTCGCCACACCTTGAGCCACACTTGCAAAGATCCCACCTCCTAAAGAACCGTCAACAGGGATGTCATTAAGGACCATGTTCCCGCTGAAATTGCTGTCGACGATTTCAGTCGTACTTGAGTCCGAGCCATTGGGACTCCCGACAAACAAATGAATTCCGGCACCATATCCCGTTGTAGGGAAAAGAGTATCCCCTGAAATGTTGTTCGAGACCGTACTCGACCGAATAATTGCATGACTGTTACTTGTGGCCTCGAGCCAGATGCCGCCGCCCCCGAAGCCCGCATTGTTGTTGGAGATCGTCGAGTCGACGATCTCAATCTGATTGCCGTTGTTTGTAAAAATGTATAGACCGCCCCCTTCGGCTACAAAACCGGTTGCACGATTGCCGCTAATCTCGCTTTCTCTAATCATCAAATCCGACGCCACCGAGAGAATGGCACCGCCCCGAGTTTCTTCGCCGCCCGTCAACTTGAGTCCACTCATCTCGAACGACGTGCTATCCACGTCAAAAATGCGGCTGCTGTTGTTGCCACTAATCGTCAAATCAAAAAACGCCGTATCGCCCAACCCCTTGCCCGGGCCGACAATGGTTAATCCCTCCGTGATTTCCAGTTGCCCATTCGTGAGAGTGATCGTGCTAGTGTCGCCAAGAATCGATGCGTCGAAATTGATGATGTCGGCACCAATGGTATTTTCGGCATCAAAGATAGCTTGTCGTAGCGTACCCAAAGATTCGGGTGTGTTGACAACTGCGTCGGCGGTAGATGTAACCAAAAATGTAGTCAACATGCGTCGCTCTTCGCATTGTTCAAAGCGAAGTCTACGGCCAAAAGTGACGGCTGATCGCGTACGACCTTTCTTGCGAATGAATCCAAGTTTAGAGAGTAACGAGGTCCATGAGTTGGGCTGACTACGCATAAGATTCCTTTCGTGCCTAAGATAGTTTTTTCGTTGGATCTCCGCAATTATCGCCTACATGACTTTCTGCGGAACAGGGAAAACAATGCAGTTGTTAGGGCCAACATGAACGCTGAAGGTTCGGGTACGATAGTGCCCTCTACGACAAACCTAAGGTTGCCAAAAAATGATGACAAACTGCCCCATCCTGACGGAGCACCAGACTGAAAACCAATGTATGTCGGCAATCCGATGTCTGGATTGTTCATGGGGGCGCCGCCGCTACCCGTGGCCTCAAACAAGCCGCTGCCGAAAATAAGTGCATACCAACCCGGTCCGAGTGCCAAGGTCAGGTCGCCAAAAACTTCGTTTGAGAGTTCGGGAAAAGTAAGTAATGCCGTCCCCAGGACGTCAGGCGTAGTTAAATCTCCCGAATCGGGAAAGTCATTTTCGTCGTCGAGCTTTACAAGAGCACCAAAAAAATTACTACTTAGTGGAGCGGCAAAATGCCCCCCTACTTTGGTAGTAACCACTGGTTCCGTCAATTCGAATCGAACACCGTTGAAAACCGTTGGCTTTATGTTTACTCCGAGCACCGTTTGATCGACGAGATCGCTCCATGGCACCCCCGTCGACCCAAGCGTGCCACTCTCGAATAGAATGGCAGCCGATACGGGCGGTGCCATGTATACGCCAATAATGGAAAACAAGAAAAACGTAGCAAGGGTTTGTTCGATGGTGTGTTTCATTATTATTTCGCTCCTATGCGCTATTCCGGCCCAGTCTACTATAACGGAAGGCGATGGTCGAGCATTTATTGTACTGTATTCCGATTCAAGGGGTAAATTTTTCGTCAAGCTGCAACCATGTAGATAGCACCGCCCTGAAACTCTTCGCCATCTGTCAACTTGAGTCCACTCATCTCGAACGACGTGCTATCCACGTCAAAAATGCGGCTGCTGTTGTTGCCACTAATCGTCAAATCAAAAACCGCCGTATCGCCCAACCCCTTACCCGGGCCGATGATAGTTAATCCCTCCGTGATTTCCAGTTGCCCATTCGTGAGAGTGATCGTGCTAGTGTCGCCAAGAATCGATGCGTCGAAATTGATGATGTCTGGAATAGCGTCTTGATTAGCAGCATCAACTGCTTCCCGAAGTGTCAATAAACCATCTCCGCCTATCGTGTTGTCCAGGGAAGAATTCACAGTGAGCACGGCTAGCATTCGCCGGTCTTCGCACTGCTCGAAGCAAAGTCTTCTATAAGCACTTCTCATAGCTCTCGACTGGTTTTTCTTTCGAGAAAATCCAAGTTTTGCAAGAAACGCATTCCATAATGACGATTGACTACGCATAAGAATCTTCTCCCTAAGATTACAAACTGTCGGATAAATAATAGTAGGCACAACTCTGCTGCCATGTTCATGGCAGTTTAGATCCGCCAATTCAACCTCTGGTAAAACGTGTGCGCCGAATTGCGAGCCAAAGACTACTAATCATCACCAAGACAGCAGATGAAGGCTCAGGAATCAGATTTCCTGATACTACGAAACGATGGCCCACAAATAGTATTGCATCCGAGAGATCAGTCAGATTAAACCATCCTGATCCAGGCTGAAAAGCGATATACGCAGGCCCACCTATATCAGGGTTATTTCTAAGTGCAACGCCATTTGCTGTGGCATTAAACAGTCCGCTTCCAAATACCAGCGAGTACCAGCCCGGATTGAGTGTCAGGGCCAGATTACCGAAAACTTCATCCGAAGGGTCGGGAAAGCTCAGTAAAGTCGAACCTAGCACGTCAGGTGTAGAAAGATCACCAGAGTCGGGAAAGTCATTCGCGTCAGACAGCGCAACAATGGCACCGAAAAACGATCCGTCGCCTTGAGGGTCGCTTCCTGGTCGTTGTAAAAAGTGACCACCTATTTGCGTAGTCACCACCGATTGCGTGAGTTCAAACCGAACACCCGTGAAAACCACATCCTTGACGTTGGTGCCTCCTACCGTCTCTGCGAGAAGATCGTCCCAAGTCACGCCCGTCGGCCCGAGCGTACCGCTTTCGAAGAGAGTGGCAGCCGAAACGGGCGGTGCCATGTATACGCCAATAATGGAAAACAAGAAAAACGTAGCAAGGGTTTGTTCGATGGTGTGTTTCATTATTATTTCGCTCCTTTGCGCGAATCGATCGTGATTCTATTCTAAGGGGGGGGGGGGGCTGTCAACGCTCTTGTTGGTAATGACCAGGCAAACTGCAAAGTCGCAATTGTATGAAATGAAACAAAATTAACTTAACCACAGAGGGTCGGAGAACACTGAGAAAAGCTTGTTTTCAGGCACTCTGTGCTACTCTGCGTCCTCGGTGGTAAATCTTTTCTTCCTGTCTTTTGATTGATCGTACCGACTTTGCAGTTCGCTGTTGGTAATGACACCTACACCTGTTGAAAAACGAAAAAACCCCACATCACGAAACCCACAACGACCCGAAGGGCCATCAAAAAGGGATTCACGATGCGGGGTTTTCAGTAGTTCACCTTGGCTGCAGAATTAAAAATCGAACCCATGTGTTCTAACCACACCAGCGATTTTGGTCAACCATCAAGAAAAGACGGTGCTGGGTTAGTTACCCTTGCTTTTTTGGCCAAAGGCCAAACTGACCCACTACCGAAAAGACCACAAAAACGCCCGGTTTCAGCACGCAGCGCGTAGCATCCCCCCACAAAAAACCTCCGCGATCTCTGCGTCCTCCGCGGTAAATCCACCCGGCTAAAAATAGTGATGGATTTCCATCCATCAAAACAAGACAATAGCCTTACGCCGTTCTTTGAAAATCAAAAACGCTAATCTTCACGAATGAAAAATTAGCGTCGATTAGCGAAGACAAGTGTCCCCCAGTTTTTCGATCAACTTTTTAGCCACAGAGAACACCGAGATCAAAGAGTCTCTGAGTTCTCTGTGAACT
>JAJDEF010000037.1 GCA_029259945.1 Planctomycetota bacterium | reverse complement strand
GGCTGCTGACGTTACTACAACCATCGATCCTGGAAAGGTGTGGCTTGAAAAGGCGAACGCAAGCTTGCGTGAGTCTTACGGCTGCAGCTTTGATTTTTGGTCTCATTTTAGTGAGCTAGGATGGGTTCCGATCGAAAGTGGAAAGTTAGAGGAATTGGTTGACGCCGAGATGGTCGATCGAGAGCGGCTAGACAATCTTCTCGAGCAAGTCAGTCGTGACGGCATTCCTGGATTTATTGAGTTAGCCAAAAATCGTTATTTACTGGCAATTCCATTGCATGATTTTGCTAGTAGGAAGCATTACGTTGCGACGAGTCGGTTCGAGACCGATACCCCCGATCCACTGCTTCAGATGGGGGAAATGAGTCAGCGATTCCTCAAGCAGGAGTCGGAAATCGCACGACTAGGCGAGGAAAATGCCTATTTCTTGAAGCAGGTGAGTGATGATTTCGAAGAGCTCACTTTCCTGCGATTTATGGCAGAACGACTTTGCCTGGGAGATGGAACCAACACGATCCACGCGATTCTGAGTGAATCGCTCGAACGATTGGGCGAGGCAATCAAGGCAGAAACGCTTTGCTTCATCGATGGGCAGGATCGAGTGGCGCCGGAGGTTAAAGCAATTTGGCGATCGGCAGAAAAAGGCGTTACTGAAGTCGATCCTGCGGTGCTCGTCGAGTTGGTAGAGAACCATCGAGAGGCTGCCAAGCTGCAGCCGGTCATCAAGAATCAAATGGAAGGGCTGGAAAATCTTCTTGGTGTCCACGATTTTGTATTAGTTGCGGTGTCGACCTCAATTGGTGAGATTGGGTGGTTCTTGGCAGTGAATCGAAGAAAAGATCACTTGCCGGACCCATTGGGAAAGAATTTGAGTCAGAACGAGTTTGGTACCCCCGAAGCGTCACTCTTGTCAACGGCAGCGGCGATGTTGGCCTCGCATGCTAGCAACCTGAATTTGTTTCAAGAGCGTGAAACGTTGTTGGTCAACGTCGTTCAATCCCTAGTATCGGCTGTAGAAGCCAAGGACGGATATACGTGTGGTCATAGCGAGCGTGTGGCCCTCTATGCAAAGCGATTGGCACAACAAGTTGGATATAGTGAAGAGGATTGCGATCTGCTCTATCTAACCGGTTTGTTACACGACGTGGGAAAAATCGGAATCAACGACGCGATTTTACAAAAACCAGACGCGCTGACCGAAGAGGAATTCGACGAGATAAAAAAACATCCCGACGACGGTTGGGCCATTTTACGGGGGCTCAAACAATTGAGTTACGTGCTCCCCGGCGTATTGCATCATCACGAGCGTTATGATGGCAAAGGCTACCCAGATGGTTTGGTGGGAGAGGATATCCCGCGAGACGGGCGTGTGCTGGCCGTGGCCGATGCCTTCGATGCGATGACTAGCGATCGTGCCTATCGACAAGGGATACCCCAAGCAAAAGCGGAAGAGATACTGCGGTCTGGTGCAGGCACTCAATGGGACGAAGAGGTGATCGAAGCCTTCTTCGAAGTTTCTGAAGAGTTGTCTGCGATGCGAGAAAACTATCAACCTCGCGAACGCCCCGCTCGCGAACCTGACAATTCTTTCAAATAATTTAACTGCAGAGGACACAGAGAGCGCAGAGGAAACACCTCTCAAATTGATTTTCCTCTGCGGCAATAAAAAGAAGCTGAAATTCAGCCACTAATAAGTCAAGCAGAGCCTATTTTCATGGAACGAGCACGTAAAAACTTGTCAGGTTTTACGATGATCGAAGTGGTGATCGTCATGCTCATCATGGGGATCCTCACCGCGGTTGCTGCGCCGAGATACTTCGATTCGCTTTCCAAATTTCGTGTTGAGGCCGCCTCTCAACGGATGGTTGCCGATATGAAACTGGCCCGGCGCGAAGCGCAACGGACCAGCAGCAGCAAAACCATTGTATTTGATTTAGCGTCGAATAGTTATTCGGTGACAGGAATTGACGACTTCAATCGTCCGGGCACTGCTTATCGATTTAATTTCGGGCAGTCCGATTATCAAGTGGCCTTGGAGTCGGCGAGCTTCGCCGGTGCGACGACCCTTACTTACGACATGTACGGTCGACCTAGTGCTGCAGGGGTGGTGGTCATGAGTAGCGGTAATAATACAGAAACAGTAGGTGTCGATGTGAATGGAAATGTCACTCAGACAAGCGACGTGTCGCAATCGACACAACCTGGTGTGGAATAAAATGATAGCGTGTAAACAAAACCTACGACGACCGAGACATTCTGTCGGCTATACGCTGATTGAGTTGATGATCGGTATGGCCTCGTCGACGTTGCTTATTTCGGGGTTGGCATCGACGCTCTACATCTCGAGTCAAGCTCTGAATCTTGACGACCGACCGGCTCGCCAATCGAGCATTGCTGCGGAAGTGCTGGGTGACATGATGGCCGACCTTCGGCATGCACTGAGTTTTAGTGAACGAACGGCCACGGCCGTGACCTTTACTGTGCCCGATCGCGACAACGACGGATTGCCTGAGACGATTCGCTATGGTTGGTCGGGAACACCAGGCGATGCGTTGACTTATGAGTATAATAGTGATCCCGTGCAAACGATTGCTAAGGACGTGCAGGTTTTTGATCTGACGAGCATCACTCGCTTGTTGCTGGCAGATCCCTCGCCTTTAACACCGGCATCCGCCCCGGTATTTGCGGGTTATGCCGATCAAAAAGTCAACGTCGACAGCACGGCGATCGCTCTGTTTGTGCCTTCTGGCACTAGCGCAGGCGACTTGCTTGTTGCGGTGGTTGCGACCGACGGCAACAACACGGATTCGTTGTTAGCGGCAGCGGACTGGACTGCAGTTGATATTGGCGATCGAGTTGGGAAAGTAACTCTTGGTGTGTGGTGGAAAGTTGCCGCTGCGAGCGAACCTATAGCCCACGGATTCGCTTGGTCGACGCCCGAAGAGGCTTACGGTTGGATGATGCGATTTACGGGCAATGATACGACTTCACCGATTGACGCCAGCGCCTTTAGTGTCGGCAAATCAGTCACCCCGCTGAGTCCCTCGGTGACCACGAGTGTTGAAAATACGCTCGTGGTCAGGATTGGAGCCTTTGATGGTAGCGACATCACGGTTGGCACTACTGGCCTTGCTGGGCATACCTCGATTGCGATGGATTCGAGTTCGATCGGTGGCGCGTCGGTTGCAGGCGGGGCGGGCTATCTCGAACATCTATCATCAGGCGCCACGGCGACGGCTGCGTTTGCACTTGCGAATAGTAAGGATTACCGCACGGTGACGATTGCGATTGCACCAAATCCAGTACCTTGAGCAAGGAACTATGAGAACACTTTCAGGAAAAACCAAACTGCGATGTGGCGTGAGCATGGTTGAGGTAGTGGTGAGCACCATGATCGTCGGGTCGATGCTTTTGGTGGCGCTCGATACGTTGGGGGCTGTTTATCGTACGCAGCGGATCAATAGCCTTAGGTTGACGGGACCAGAATTGGCACATGAGTTGATGGCAGAAGTGCTTGCTATGCCTTACGAAGATCCTGAAGGAGCGGGCAATGGCACAGGCGCCGAAACGGGTGAATCGACCGCGACACGTGCTGCTTTCGACGATGTGGACGATTACAACAATTGGAGCTCGGCGAATGCCCGCGCGAAAGATGGAACGGCGCTGGTGGGTTACACGGGCTGGCTGCGGGAAATCGATGTTTGGTGGGCGGATCGAATCAATGGAGTTTTTTGGTTTTCGGAGACAGGACTCAAAAAAATTCGTGTGCGTGTTACTGATCCGGACGGAAAGATTTATGAATTCTGTGCATTTCGTCAGAGAAATGGCCTATTAGAGCGAACGCCAGCAATCGATACGACTGCCGTGACTTGGATGGGGGCAGAGCTTCGTTTGGGTGGAAGTTCGCAATCTGCGCGCATGAGCACCAACCTTTGCAATCAAGCAACCGACAACTGAGTACTAATGATGTTTTTTCGACGAAAATTACAACGAATGAAACGCAATAACCGGCGTGGCGGCGTTTACATTGCCGTGCTAGGCGTAGCGATGATTGTTGCCACGATTGCGATGACTTCGATGCAAATGGCTCGCCTGGAAATACGCGCAGGCGTGGCCAGCGAAGAAATGGTCCACGCGCAGCTAGCGGCCCAGTCGGCGGTTGAATTTGCGCTGGCGCGCATGGAATTCTATCCCGATTGGCGAACACGCTATTTCCACGGTGTCGAAGAGCCGAACGGGTCGTGGTTGATTCTGGATTCGAGGGCCCAGTACAAGTTTGTGTTGCTCGACAAGGATGGCGACTTGGCAGACGACGAAGCGGATGGGGTTACGGTTCGTGGTGTGGGGGTCGCGGGTCAATCGACCAGCGTGGCGACCGTTTCGCTGGTGCCCGATGACGCAGGGCTGGACAGTCTCGCAGTATCATTGCATTCGCAGGGCAATTTGCTGATTAGTATGTCAGCCTCGATTACGACAGATCAGACGGTAAGCTCGAACCTTGATATTGATGGCAGTGGAGGTGCTGGTGTCACAGGTGACGCTTGGGCGGCAGGAAGCATCTACGGTACGGTGAGTGGTGCAAGGGATAAATTCCAGTCACCGCCTCGTGCGATGCCGAGTGACGATACGGTGTTTGACTATTATCTTGCGAACGGCACGGTCATTGAGGCCGATTCTATTGCTGGATTGAGAATAGATAAGCAGCTTCTGAGCCCCAGCAGCAATCCCTTTGGGACGTCGACCAACCCGATGGGAATTTACGTAATCGATTGCGAGTCGGACAATATTGTTATCCTCGATTCTCGAATCGTAGGCACCTTAGTGCTTTTGGACGCAGGACCGGAGTCGAGGATTGAAGGGAGCATACACGGGGAACCGGCGGTGGCAAACTATCCCGTATTGATGGTGCAGGGCGACATGAAAATGGAGTGGGATGCTAACACGCCTCTAACAGAGAGCGACAATAACATGAATTTCAATCCGACTGGGACTCCTTATCTCGATGTTGAAGATGCGGATCAGCTCGACCAGTACCCTGGGGTGATTAATGGTTTGATTTACGTGTCAGACGATTTGACGGTCACGAATCCATGCAACTTAAATGGAACAGTCGTAGTGGGAGGTGTCTGTAATGTGGCCGCTGATCTTACGCTGACCTACGACTCCAGCTTTTACAACACCCCGCCGCCCGGTTTTTCTGCAGGACCGGTTATGCAGATTGTGCCGAGTACTTGGCAACGAGTTGCATATTAGAGTTCATTATTCTTCCTGCAGAGTGCATACCCCCCCAGCTAGTGTGAGCTAAATTACTGAAGAGATGCGGCTATCGTTGTGCCTTAGTATCTCGAATAACGACAATAATCAAGACGGATAGCTTCGGTGGAGCATTTTTGTTCCACCCTGAGAGCGGTATTACGTGACAAACACTGACAAAGAATCATCGAAACAGCATTTGCTGCTGGAAGGGCTGTTAGTTGCAGTCGTTTTAGGGGTGACGCTATTGCTGTGGTCTTACGATGTCGGTAATCCGGTGCTGCTGCACTGTTATTATGTGCCGGTGGTGCTCGCTGGTTTTTTTCGAGGCGCGTATCGAGCTCGGATGATGGCACTTCTATGTGTCATGACTGCTTCGGTCTCGTTTCTGCCGAGTTTGGGTATCGGAGTTCCTTTAGAAGAGCCCATGGCGTTTGTTCTGTGGTCGGCCAACTTGCTGGTCGTTGCCGTACTGGCGGGTACGTTGAGCGATGGCCGTCTATCGGCCATGGAGGAATTGCGAGAGGCCCATGAAAAAGACGTCCTTACCGATGCTTTGACGGGGATCGCGAACCGTCGGGCTTATGATTTTGAACTATCACGACGGCGTAAGGATTGGAATCGAGAACAGACGCCCATCTGTCTGATCTTGCTAGATATCGACCACTTCAAGAATTTCAATGATCGGTACGGGCATCAGGCGGGAGATACGGTGCTCGAGGCGTTTGCCAAGGTCTTGCAGCATACAATGCGGGATCAAGATCTTGTTGCTCGTTACGGTGGAGAAGAGTTCGGGGTGATCCTATCGGGCGTCAATCTCGACGGCGCGAAAGAAAGCGCAGAGCGAGTTCGTAATCTCATTGAGTCATCGAAGTTCCCCCATCAAGGGCTTCGCCTAAGTTTGACGGCAAGCCTTGGCGTGGCACAGATATTGCCCGGCGAGGATATCACGTCGTTTATACAGCGGGCTGATGCTGCTTTATACAGCTCGAAGGAAGCAGGGCGCAATTGTGTTCACTTTCACGATGGAACGGGCTGTTTACGCTTTGGGCAAGGCATCGCCACCGAGTCGACGGTGGGTGCCGCCGATTCGACGCTGGCATCGAAGCTGAAAGATGCCTACACAGACGAAACAACAGGCGTGCCGACGCAAAAAGTTTTTCTCGAAGAGTTTCGCCGTCGCGCGGCAGAGACACATCGCTACGGGGGAGACCTCTCGGTGGCGATCGTTACCATCGACAGTTTGCTTGCCGGGACAGAATATGATGTCCGTGCTCGCAAAAGTTTATTAGCAAAGGTGGCGCGACTGGCGACTTCGGTTACACGCGAAACCGATTTGGTGGCGAGATACGACGGAAATAGTCTGGGAATTCTTTTCCCGTCTACCGTCGAGGAAAGCGTACTAATTCCTTTACAACGACTGCGTCACGAGGCTGCCGAGTACTACGACGATCAGTATCCCGCGTTGAGCTACACGGTGAGCATTGGCGTGGCTCAGGTTGGCTCCGATGAATCGCCCGGAGCATCGCTTCAACGCGTCGAAAACGCGTTGGCGGCGGCCATTGTTGCTGGTGGTAGCGCCGTCTACTTGCATGATGGGACATGTGTCCATGTGACTGACTCGCCGGAATCGGTGAAACAGGAACAGGAATTAGACGTCTGATCCTAAAGCCGCTAGCGGTCTTGTCTGCGGATATGAGGACGAGAGGCGGGTTCAGTCGTTGGCAGAGGGTGGTCCGTACTCGAAATCTTTCCACTTCATTGTTCGACGGAAGGGTTCGATGCGGAGCATGACTTCCCCGTTTTGAAAAACGCGGACCGTGCCATTTGATTCGCTGACGGTTACGGCAACCGCAGCGGTCGAGCGACTGATCGATGCCGCCGCCCAGTGTCGGGCGCCCAAGCCCTTGGTCAGCGAAATTTCGTCAGCCAGAGAAGAAATATACTGACATGCCGCCACGACGGTGCCATCGGAAGCGATGATCAGAGCTCCATCGAGCTGCGCGATTTCTTTGATTGATTCGCGGACCTTTCGGTCTTTCAGTCGTCTTTCGCTGGTGTTGTACCCTCGAACGGGATCGAACCCAAGCGGGTGGCAATGCTTTAGCACTTTGCGATGATCGCCAACAATAAAGAGTGTGCCGACCGGTTTGCCTTCGCGTCCTTCGCGTCCAATCGCAACGGCCAGATCGACTGCGATTTTGAGAGTTTCGAACGGGACTCGGGTTTCAAGTTGTCGAAGATCATGGACGGTGAGTCGGCCCAGATGCTCGTCTAATCGAATCAGACTAAGCGAGTCGATAGTTTTCACCTCAAATCCACTGTAGAGCGCAACCACACAAGCACCGGGTGCGAGTACATCGTCGGCAACGCCTTCGAGCAGGGCTTGGGTGAGTCTTTCGTAGACCGGGCTGTCTGGGATATTCAACTCGACTGTGTCGAAACCAGCTTCTTCGGCCTTGTCTAGATGGTGGTGGCGATCGCTGGCGAGCAGAACGGGTAGCTTGCCTGTTGCTTTCCGAAGCTTTTCCCAATCGAGCGAACCTTCAAGCAAAAAGAGAAGAGCATCGGCCTCTTCGCGTTTCGCCAATCGCGTAGCGATATCGCAAAAGGTTTCTAGCTGATCGGTAAACTTGATTGAGGGCGCCATGAGGAAGCTGTTACACCAAGCGGAACGGGGCGGTTCACCTGAATAGAGCGGGGTAGGGCAATCATGTGCCACTGCAATCTAATGCAGGCGAGTCACTAATTCAATGGAGGCTTCGTGCCAGGGCTTATCGCTTCTTGTGGGCGGACGCGGAAGGCACCGATTTGCCTGCGACAGGGAGAGGATTTTGATTGTCATAAGGTTTGAAAACCAGTCGATCGTAGAGCAACAGAGCATGAATCGCGTGCCCCAGGGGCCCTGCTTCCCAGTCTTTGCGTCGATTGCTGTGCATAATATTCGCGAGGTAGTTCGCAGCTTTAGCCGTCTTCCAATGTTTGAGCTCTTTTTCGGAAGCGGCGTAGAGGAGCCATTCAAGAATATGCCCCGTCGTTTTTAGTTTGCGATCGACGCTTTGCTCGTTGCCTTGCCCGCGAAACCACTCGGTGCTAAAGCTCCCATCGCGGTTTTGTAGTTTGTAGGCGTATTGCTGGTAACGGGTAACGAATTTCTTTGCTTTTAAGTATTGGCCATCGACCGAGCCGCCCTGCTTTAAGCGATTTTTATAAGCAAGTGTGAGGCCAGCCAAGCGATGCGTTCCGCCACATGCTGCGCCACGGACGGGTTGGCGTATTTCCTCCGAAATCAATTTTGGAATATTCCACTGCATGCCCTGGTCGTTCATCCAGGTGGCATCGCTTTCGAGATAATGGGAGAGGCCAATCAGTTTGAAGGTCAACTCTGTGCGCGGATAGCAGGTTCGCTTTTCCATTTCGATCAGGTCGTAGACCGCAAAGTCTTGCTTCTCGATACGCATCGGATAGTCAGGCTTCACCTTCGCTTGAGCAAGCATCGCGAGAAGTTGCCCGCGGTGCCCTTGCAGGGCTGGGCCAACCCGTACCTGTAGATTGCCCTCGTCGTTGACGTACATCAGCGTGCGTTTACGACAAGCTTGGTTGAAGCAGAGCCAACCGACGGCCGTGATGGGTTTGCCATTGGGGCCACCTTGCAATACCTTGCTGTGTGTTTCAAAGGAGAGTACCGCGTGTAGTAATTCCCACGGGCTACGGTCGCGAGTATTCAGCGGTCGGTTGTAATAGTCGGTCAGGACGCGACGAATTTTCGTACGCAGCTGTTGTTGGCTCTTTGTGAGTGGCGGTAAGTCGGTTGGCGTTGATAGAGTCGGATTGGCGGGGAATTCGAGTCTGGGGGTTGGGTCGTTTCTGGCTTCGGTTGGTAACTCTAGGACGCGAGGTTTGGGCAACTTGGTTGCTTTGGCGATGCGATGTTGAACTGGCCGCGGTGTTGGAGCAGATCGAGCGGGGCGAATGCGGCGAGCAACTTGTACTCTCGCTTGTGCTGGCTGGCTACGGTCTGTGACGTCCGCCCTGGAGTCGGAGTCAGTTGAAGTGATTCTGGGCGAGACCCACTTAATGAATGGAGGCGTCTTTGCCGGAGATTGTTTTTTGGTCGTTTTTCTTGTCTTCGCCGCAATGCGGTGACTCGTAAAATTGAGCACCTCAGATTGCAGGATTCGATTCTGGGGTTCGACTCGTACGCCAAGCGTCGAGGTCGCGTTGATCTCAACCGTCTCGAGCGAATTTTCGAAGCCCCTCGCAATTTGGGGGCAAAGAGTCGCAAACGTGGCGAAGTGAAGCGCAAAAAGCGCAACGATACCGCTCCCGTAGGCAGGCAAGCTGCGTTGCATTGAATTCCCCCCCTGGATTTCCGTCTCTCGTGTCTGGGCAAAAGCTGCCCAAAAATGCCCCACCTTGTGCTGAATCTTTGTTAGCACGAGCTGTTCCGGTCTGGCGCGAGTTGTTCGCAGCCCGATGCCTTTGATATCGGGCGAGTCGGTGAAGAAATTCACCCAGATGATAGAGTTTTCAACCGAGCATGGAATAACGGGAGACTAGGGGGACTAGAGCATAAGCTATTGGCGAGAATACAAACCGATAGCAATGACAGCAGAGAAAAAGAGTGTCATGCTGCAATAGAGTAGCAATTTAGAAGGGCGAGTACTGCTTTACTCGCTCTGCCACAGAAATGCGTGGTGAGATTGTGGGTTGCTCGCCCTCGGCGTATTGCTGCCAGGCTTTGACGTCGTTCCCCAAATCTTGGCCGCTGATTGCTTTCAGTGATTGGACTCCAGCATACTGCATTGCAGGGTCGCGATCTTTCAACGCGATGGCCAGCGCACTTACGCTCTCGGCTGAAGATATTTTTCCTAGCGCGTCGACCGCGCCGAGTCGCACATCTAGTTCTTCATCATTCTCGATCACCTGTCTTAATGCACTGACGACAGCCGATTCAGTGCGTCCAGCTAGTTTGCTGCAGCAGGCAAGGCGGACATCAAGATCGTCGTCTTGGAGTCCGGCGATCAAGACTTGTTGCGCCAAGGGCGTCGAATATTCAGCGATTGTTTTTTGGATGGCCTCTCGGACGAGCGGATCGGGTTCGGTCTGAATTTGGGTCGCCAATTGCTCGGTCAGTCGAAGTTGCTCGGCATTGTCAATGTCCGAGGCCTGAGCAGCCATTTCGCGTACGGCAGCGATACGCATGCCGGGGGTGATAACGGTTGTGTTTCTTTTCGCATGGAATGGCCAAGCAGTACATCCGGCCGTTGTCATTACCACGAAGCTAGCGAGGGAGGCCAGCTGCCAGATCTTTTGCCGAGATTTCGGAAATGTAGAAGCCATAGAACGCCTGGATACAGCGATGGGGGGCAAATAGCACGGGAATGGCCGAGTCAAAGACCGGTAATTTTGGTCTCGAAAGCGACGCGGGAGACTAGCAAATCGTCGCCCACCTCGCCATGCCAACTTCTTGGTAAGGCCGGTTAATCGTGCAATACCTGATCGGTGTACCTGCTGGTAGACTAGAGGGCCGTATTGCTAGCAAGATTTCTCCTATCTTTGATGAACAGCGAATGACCTTGTCCCGCTCTGACAAATTGCTTGCAGTCCGGTGGTTTGTCCTCAGCTTTTTCGGGTTGGCTATCTTTATTGCTTTAGCAAGTGTGCGGCTCCGGGGGCTGCTCATGAATTCGTCGCTGCTTGCTGCGGGAACGTTAGCGGTGAGTCTTCCGCTTGGGGTGCTGCTAGCAGTGACCGTCGTTAAGACCTCGATGCCTGGTCGTCGGTTGGTCGAAGGGCTGCTCGTGGCGCTGTTGTTTATTCCGCTATACGTCCATGCGACCGCGTGGAAGGCAGCCTTGGGACATAGTGGCTGGCTAACCACCGGGCTGGATGCGTCGATTTGGTTCACCGGTTGGATGGCCAGTATTTGGGTGCATGGTTTCGCCGCGATTCCCTGGGTCGTTTTGTTTGTGGCGGCATCGCTAAGGAGTCTCCGACCAGAGCTTGAAGAGGAGTCGCTTCAGGATGCTTCCTCGTGGCGAGTGCTTCGGCGAGTTAGTCTTCGTGGAGCCACGGCAGGCATTGTCGCGGCGGCTTTGTGGATCGCGGTTCTCTGTTTTGGCGAGATCGCGGTCACTGATTTGTTTCAAATACGCACCTTTGCCGAAGAAATTTATACGGCCGCCAATCTGGGTGTTTTGACGGAACCCTTGGGGATGGGTGCCTCGAGCAACGTGGAGTTGGAAAATATTTCGCAGCTGGCTGCCAGTGATCTGTGGGTTGGCACGGGTGTTGTGATGGCGTTGGTGTTTGCAGCGCTAGCTGCAATTAGATCGTGGTTGCCATCTTCGGACGCGGTGTCCACGTCTGCGGATTGGATTTGGAATCTTCGGTGGGGTCGTTGGGGATTTGCTCTTGCAACGGCGGTTATTCTTGTGGGGATGGTGGGGGTCCCAGCGGCCAGTCTCGTCAATAAAACGGGTGTCACGACTGCACGAGTAGACCAAGAAGTTGTGCGTAGTTGGTCGGCCAAGAAATCTGGCCGCATGGTGGTCGACAGCTTTTGGGAGCATCGCAGGGAATGGGGGTGGACGTTTGCCATCGGTTCGGCTGCCGTCGTTGCAGCGACTTTGGTCGGCGTCGTACTTGCTTGGTCGCTCCGGTCGGGCAGCTTGCCAGCTTTTCCGATTGCATCGTTGCTTGCCTTAGGATTTTCGGTTCCAGGGCCGCTTTTAGCTGTGTGGTTGATTCGTGTGTTGAACCAACCCGACGACTCGATCCTTTGGCCACTCACTTGGTGCTACAACCACACGATTTTTGCCCCGTCGTTGATTCAGTTTTTTCGAGCGTTGCCTTTGACCACGCTTTTATTATGGTCGCAGTTTGCCAGTGTCTCTCAAGATGTATTGGACAGTGCAACGAGTGATGGTGCCGGGTGGTGGCGGCAACTGGTTTGCGTTGTCTTGCCGCTGCGCTGGCCTGCGGTGGTTGCGGCTGGCGGTATGGCTATGATCGTTGCGATGGGCGACTTGGCTGCGACGTTGCTGGTTGCACCACCGGGCGTCACGACCCTGTCGATGCGTATATTTGGGTTATTACACTATGGTGCCGAAGATCGAGTTGCGGCCCTCTGTCTGGCAGTTGCCTTGGTGGTGAGCGCGGTAGTAATCGTGATCCTGCTGATTGCTATGCCGGCAGGTCGTCGGTCCGTGTCCTAATCTTTGCTGTGACAAAGCACTAGGTAGCGACGTGTACTGCTGGGCGGAATCCGCTAGAATGTCAAGCGATGATTCTTGCACTCGATTCTACCAGAGCTTGCTGCCGATGCTTGCCAACCTTCCTAGTTCACCGATAACACCGCCTGCGAGTTTCTTCGGAATGGCAATGTGGCATGCCGTCCTTGCGCTGTTTGTTGTGACGATGTTAGCCACCACTGGCTGTGGCGGCTGCGACTCTCCGTTGACGGCTGAGCAAGCCGCAAAGCAGATCGAAGAAAAGAGTAAGAAAGAAGCAGAGGCAGAGACGAAGATAAAGCGGCCTCTTGAAATCGGAGAATTACTACCGCAACTTGGGCGAGAGCTAAATGTCGGTAAGGAGGTTGCAGAAACCGGGGAGCCTGTCGGAGCGCGTTTGCTGGTGAAGCCGGGGCATTGGACTCCGACGGTTCAGCGGATGAAAGCCAACGACGACGATTTCGTCGGCCAAATTTCGGTGCATCTGCTCGACAATCGCAATCAGCCCACGATTTTACAAAATACGCGCTATCGTATGCTGGCGACCCGACCGGTTGCCTTGGCCAAGGGGCGAGCGAAGTTCATTGAGAGCGAGTTGTTTGTTCCCGAATATACGACGGGCAAACGAGTTCGAGCAGCTCTTGTCAATCGTAAGACGGGCGGCGAGGTGGTTGCGAAGACGCCGAGCCTTGTGGAGATGCCCTCGTACCAATACTTTTTCGTGGTGTTGGCCAAAGAAGTCTCTCGCTATGGTTTTTTGAAAGTGACCGACACGGTACGTGCCCCTTGGGAAGAGGAGTTCGACGAATCTTCGGCTTCCCATTATCGGGTCGTTCTTTCGGATGCGACCAAAGAGATTCCGCTCTCTGTCAATCCGCTTGCTTGGTCGAGCATTGCTTACCTTGTTTGGGACGAAGTCGATCCGACTCGCCTGTCGACGGAACAACAGGAGGCCCTCGTCGATTGGTTGCATTGGGGGGGACGGCTCATTATCAATGGGCCTGATTCACTCGAAACACTGCGAGGAAGTTTTCTTGATGAGTGGTTGCCTGCCGAAAGTGGTGGCCCGCGTAAGTTCACCTCGAGTGATCTTGAGCCGTGGTCGAACTACTGGGCCAATAGAAATAGCGGTAACCGCCCGCCGGTATTAAGAGCCTCGCTGCCATGGTCGGGTATTGATCTTCGAGCACGGGACAATGCCAGTGAATTGGTGGGCGGAGGGCAACTCTTTTATGAGTTGGGCGTAGGGCAAGGCACCGTGGTTGTTTCTGCGGTTCAACTCGCAGAACGCGAACTGATTAATTGGCCCGGCTACGATAGTTTTTTGAATGCCGGTCTGTTGCGACGCCCCCGACGGCAATTTACCCAAGGGCCCTATGGCGGATCTCAGGTGAATTGGGCTGACTATGAACCTCATCGGTTGGATGCTCATTTTATCACGAGCTCACGGATGTTCGCACGTGATACGTCTGCCGCAGCAAACTATCGACGCATTGAAACCACGGCGGCCAACCAATTTGGGATGTCAGAAACTTCGATCCACGAAAAAGTTGATCGGCCGGGCGGGCTGGGAGCTTGGAGCCATACAAGTCCGGTATCGATCGCTGCGCGAGAAGTTCTTGAAGAAGCTGCTGCCGTGCGTATCCCTGGCGCTGGTTTTGTGGTCGCTTGTCTGGCAGCTTATTTGGTGGTGTTAGTGCCGATGAACTGGGTTATCTTTCGCACCTTGCGGCGAGTCGAGTGGGCATGGATTGCTGCGCCGGTCATTGCGGTGTTGGGGACTTTTGCCATCGTTCGCATGGTGCAACTCGATATTGGATTTGTCCGTTCGCAGACCGAAGTGGCCGTTTTGGAGTTGCACGGCAACCATCCACGCGGATTGTTAAGCCGTTATACGGCTTTGTATTCGTCGTTATCGACTATCTACGACATTGCTTATCAGCATCCCACGGCAGTCGCTTTGCCGTTTGCTTCTTCAGACGAAAATCCGTTAAAGGTTGGCGATAGTAGCGAGCAGGTTCTTTTTGAGAAAAAGCGGGAGGCCCACCTCCGCGGGCTGACTGTCGCGTCGGCGTCGCGTCGCACGATACGTAGCGAAGAAATTTACGAACTCGAAGGAACACTGCGACTGGGCGTCTCTTCGCGTGGACACGAGCAGGTCGAAAATTTTTCAGGGCTCAACTTGCGGCAGGTCGCCGTGATTCAGCGCCGTTTCGACCGGGCGGAGCGGCCCGAGTATCGAGGTGCTTGGATTGGCGATCTTCGCAACAGTGACTCGGCTGTCTTGGGGCTTACCACGATGTTCTACTCACCAGAAAAAATTCCGTATGCCGAGCAACGCAAGGAAGCCAAGCAGGGTTCGACTGCCAATTCGCTGGATACCGATGCCCTAGTAAAACTTGCGTTTCATCTTCCGGCCGAAGAAGATCAACGCCAAATGCAGCGAGAAGAAACTCGGCTGGTCGCTGTGGTTGACCAAGTTT
Organism: Planctomycetota bacterium; assembly: GCA_029259945.1. Classification (GTDB taxonomy): domain Bacteria; phylum Planctomycetota; class Planctomycetia; order Pirellulales; family Lacipirellulaceae; genus Bythopirellula. Next base: position 171,849 of record JAJDEF010000037.1, on the reverse strand, counting down.
TGCCCGGCACTGAAGTGATTCCCGCTGCTTCCCAGATTCAGGGCGTGACGGTCGTCGTTGCCCATTTGAAATATGGCGACCTGCCGCAGCCGCGTCCCGATGTGAACCTTCGGGCCGATGTTCAGAGGATAAAAATCGATGATTGAACTCAGAAACTTTGGTAAGCACTACGGCGACTTTGTCGCGGTGGCGAACTTGAACCTCAAGATCGAGGCTGGCGAGATGTTTGGCTTTATTGGGCCGAATGGCGCGGGCAAGAGCACAACGATTCGTTTTCTCGCGACGTTACTGAAAGCCACGCATGGTGAAGGAACGGTCAATGGTTACAGCGTGACGAACGATCCGATTGGTGTGCGTCGTAGCGTCGGCTACATGCCTGATAATTTTGGGGTCTACGACGGCATGAAGGTCTGGGAGTTTCTCGATTTTTTTTCGGTGGCTTACCAAGTGCCCAAAGTACGACGGAAGGAGGTTTTGTCGGATGTTCTTGAACTGCTCGACCTGACTCACAAACGTGATGATTTTGTGAATGGGCTATCGCGTGGCATGAAGCAGCGATTGTGTCTGGCGAAGACGCTGGTCCACGACCCGCCGGTGCTCATCCTCGACGAACCCGCCAGTGGCCTTGATCCGCGAGCACGGCTCGAAGTGAAGGCACTGCTGAAAGAATTGTGCAAGATGGGCAAGACGATATTAATTTCAAGCCACATTCTTACTGAGCTGGCCGATTGCTGCACTTCGATCGGTATTATCGAGCGTGGTCGACTCTTACTGCACGGCCCGATCGACAAGGTCTATCGAAAAATTACTAGCAATCGGCATATCGAAGTGCGGTTTGCCAAAAATCCAGAATCTGGCATCAGCCTTATTCGTAGCGATCCGAACGTGGCGAACACCGTGGTCGATTCTCGCGGCTGCACGATCGAAATGAAAGGCACCGACTCCGACGTGCAGCGTTTGATGCGTCAGTTGGTCGCCGCCGATTGCGGACTCATTTCGTTTGCGGAGAAGGAACCGACCCTGGAGGACGTATTTATGATGGTCACCAAAGGGTTGGTGACTTGAAGGGTGTGAGATTTAAGATTGCTGATCGAAGATTGACTGCAGGGTGTGTGCAGCGATAGCGAAACACACCGATAGTGAGAGAAGGTGCGTTGCGCTTCGCCGCACTCACCCTACCAAGTTCTGCTAATTGGTTTTCAGCCAAGAAGTAGTGGTGTGTCGTTGTTGCCCTCGCGTTCTTCCCAATGTTTGCGAAGTTCGCCCAGGCCGTAGACGCAGAGGTCGAATTGGTTGCTGAGTCGTTCGAGGACGGCGTCGGGTGCCGATTGCTGACCGGCCGGCAGTCGGCTGGCGATCAGATAGTTGCGTTTGCCTTGTGCTTGGTAGTTGATGAGACTGTCTTTACGATCTTTGCGCAGCCGTTCGGCGATTTCGGGATAAAGGCCGGTCCAAAAAAGTGTGAAGTCGCCGATATGCCGATGGACACGTCGACGGGCAGAACCTTGTCGGGCCTGTGCTTCGGCCAACATGTCGGCGACCTGCGAAAGGCGTTCGCCGGTCGGCGTCCGCAATCCGTAGACCGCGTCGGTACGCACGAAGTTGACTAGCATGGCTGCCAGATAATCGATCAACGGAGGATCGGCAACGCCTAGCCGCGAGGCGAAGGTGTACTCGGTGAGACCAGAAAAGAACCGCTGCAGCACCTCGCTGCGGGCTCCACGTGGCGAATTTGATGTCATGGGCGACCTCCAAAGAAAAGTGGGGTCGGCTGCATCGTCGAAGCATCTTCGCGATGCAACCCTCTCAATTCTACCCTGCAAAAATGCCAGAGGTCAAATCGAGTATGCCGGGATTAACAGGTATATCTGTTATCGGCAATAGGGTTACGTGTTCGCCAGAAAAAAGAAACGTAAAAAATTGTGATTAAGATTAAGTAGACACTGCAAAGCCACAGTTCCTAGAAAGGCCCATTTTTTACCGCGGAGGTCGCTGAGAGCGCAGAGAAGAATTTTTTTGTAGTCTAGTTCCGGGCCGCATTGCTCGCATCAAAATTACCGAAGAAACGGACTCCCAAATCTAGAGCAACAGAGTCATTCTCCTCCGCGCTCTCAGCGTCCTCTGCGTTAAAATCCTTACCGGATTTATTCGAGCGCTGATAGCAGCGTTTCGACGTAGTCGCCGATTTCTTGCAAGGTGGTGCTTCGGTTTTTTGGGGTGACATTTGCCATGCGGCGGACAATGGCGGAGCCGACGATAAGGCCATCGGCGACCGGGGCCAGCAATTTCACATGCTCGGGTTGGCTAATTCCAAATCCGATGCAGACGGGCAGGGGGGTTTGCTCACGTAACCAACTGACGCGTTCGACCAACTCAGGCGGAAGTTCGGTGCGTTCTCCCGTAATGCCGGCCACCGAAACGTAGTACAAAAAACCGCTGGATGTTTCTGCGATCTTGAGCGTTCGATCGGGTGGCGTGGTGGGGGTCACTAGTTGAATTAAGCTCAAATCACGGGCGGCACAAACCTTGGCTAGCTGGGGAGATTCTTCGAGCGGCAAGTCGGGCACAATCATGCCGGCAACGCCACGTTCGCTCAGCGCATCGGCATATTTTTCGATACCATGCCGATAGATGATGGCGTAGCTGCCCATGGTGACCAGCGGCGCAGAAATTTGTGGCGAGACATTGCCGAGCGATTCTAATAGGTCTGCCAGTTTTATTCCTCGACCCAGCGCTCGAGTGTACGAGGCTTGAATGACCGGCCCGTCAGCGATGGGGTCGCTGTAAGGGATGCCTACTTCGCACATCGACGCACCGCGCGCGACAAGCTCTTGAATGACCTCCGCAGTGAATTCAAGGTCGGGGTCGCCAGCCGTGATAAACGGCATCAGCGCCTTGCGATTTTCGTTACGGAGCTTGACAAAAAGTTGATCGATTACAGACATAAATGAAACAGGAGTTTTTAGGTGTAGGGTGAGTGGTTCTGCAGGATAAATTTCTATCCAAGCGATTCGCCTTTGAGTCGGGCAATTTCTGAGGCGTCTTTGTCGCCGCGACCCGAGAGGCAAACCACTACCTGCTCGCTGCTGCTACGATTGCGTGCGATTTCCATCGCTTGGGCAATCGCGTGCGAAGATTCAAGCGCGGGCAGTATGCCTTCTAAGCGAGCGAGCGTATCGAAAGCGTGCATGGCGTCGTTGTCGGTGCAGGTAGTGTAATCGACTCGTCCGGTGGCTTTCCAATAGCTGTGTTCCGGGCCGACGCCAGGGTAGTCGAGTCCAGCAGACATCGAGTGGACATCGCAGGTCTGACCATCTTCGTCCTGCATGACGTAGGAGAAGCTCCCATGCAACACACCGGGGCTGCCGTAGGTAAGGGGCGACGCATGGTCGCCGGGTTGATTTCCGCGGCCGCCGGCTTCGACGCCGACAAGTGAGACGCCATCGAGTTCAATGAAAGGATAAAACATCCCTGCCGCGTTGCTACCGCCACCGACGCAAGCGACCACCACCTCGGGGAGGCCTTCGAATTGCTCGCGACACTGGGTAATTGTTTCGCGGCCGATGACCGATTGAAAATCGCGGACAATGCGTGGGAACGGGTGAGGTCCGACCACCGAGCCGAGAATATAGTGGGTGGATTCGACACTCGACATCCAATCTCGCATGGCTTCGTTAATCGCATCGCGAAGCGTGCGCGAACCGCTGGACACAGGGCGGACTTCGGCGCCCAAGAGCTTCATCGAAAAAACATTGGGGGCCTGCCGGCGTATATCCTCTTCGCCCATATACACGATGCAGTCCAAGCCAAAGTGGGCGCAAGCCGTGGCCGTCGCGACGCCATGTTGCCCGGCGCCTGTTTCGGCAATGACGCGTTGTTTGCCCATGCGCAGGGTAAGCAGGGCTTGCCCCAGGGTGTTGTTGATTTTGTGGGCGCCGGTGTGGTTGAGGTCTTCGCGCTTCAACCAAATTTGTGCACCGCCACAATGTTCGGTGAGCCGCTTTGCAAAATATAATGGCGAGGCACGCCCGACGTAGTTCTTCAGCAGTTCGTCGAGTTCTGCTTGGAAACTGGCATCTTGACGGGCCGCATCATACTCGACGGCTAAGAGATCGAGCGCATGGATAAGCGTTTCGGGGACGTAGCGTCCGCCAAATTGGCCAAACCTACCCGCTGCGTCGGGGACATTGGCAGAACAAGAATCGGGGGGTGTCGGCATAAAAACTCCCAAGGAAAACATCGATTTTCGATGCCCAGCCAGCCTGGGTCAAGGGCCTGAGCCGATTTCAAAATTGTCTTTTGGCCGTAGGGTGGGTGGTTTTCTAATTTCCACTCATCGAACGAAAAGCTCGGCCTCGGAATTCGCGTAGTGCGTCGATCATTTCTTGCATGGTTTGATATCGGTCGGCTGGGTCTTTTTCCAAAGCTTTCATCGAAATCTTGGAGAGTAATTCGGGGATGTATCGTATAGGAGCACGTTGTTCGGGTGGCTCGGGCTTTTCGTGGAGGATCATTTCAAAGGTTTCATTGACGCGTTTGCCGCGAAGGGGCTCTTTGAGCGTGAGAATTTCATAAAGCACTACGCCAATACTATAGACATCGGTGCGGGCATCGATTTCGCCTCCTCCGCGCACTTGTTCGGGCGACATGTACAGCGGGGTTCCAGGCCGTTGGTTGACGCTGGTTAATTCTTCGTGCTCCATCAATTGTCGTTCGGGTTCGTCGTCTTCGTCCTCGTCTGCGGCCCAAACTTTGGCTACGCCCCAATCCAAGAGCACCACCTCGCCAAACGCGCCGATCTGAATGTTTTCGGGTTTGATGTCTCGATGTACCACGCCGTGGGCGTGTGCATACGATAGGGCATTGCAGATTTGGATTAGCACACCGAGCATTCGATCTAGGTTGTAGATGTAAATTGCTTTTTGATTACCCTGGGTTTGATCTTCGAGAATATCGCGTAGGGTTTTGCCTTCGACTTTTTTCATGGTGAAGTAAAGTCGGCCGTCGTTGTCATGGCCTATTTCGTAGACGGGGACAGTGTTGGGGTGCTGTAGCTGAGCGGTCACCCGAGCTTCGCGCAAGAACCGCGCGCGCAGGTACTCGTGGTTTGCCAGATGCGGTGGTAGCGTCTTCATCACGACCCTTCGGCCGAGATTCATGTCGAGACAAGATTGCAGTTGGCCCCCGCCCCCTTTGCTAAGCGGGGCAAATTCGGAGTAGCGATTGAAATTATTGGAAAAATATTTTGAGAGCTTGCGGTCGGTATCTTTCGCATTGATGCGCGGATACTCATTTTCGTCAGCAGGCTTATTTGATGGGTTATCCATAGTACTGGGACAGGTTTAGGTCAGGGTAGGGGAGGAAGAAACAGTTTAGTGTATGTTGGTGAAATACCAAGAGCGGAAACGTCGGATCGGGCTCTCGCAAAGGCGCGAAGGCGCAAAGGAAGAAGCAAAAAAGTGTCTCGCAGAGCCGCAGAGACAGCAGAGTGCTTGAGTTGACCAGACACGTCCTCTCAACAACTAGCAGTTTGATAGTTACTGCTCTTCTTGGTTATACACACCTTTTCTCTGCCGTCTCTGCGGCTCTGCGAGACTCATATTACTTTTCTTTGCGCCTTTGCGAGAGACCTGTTTACTTTTCTTCTGAAAGCAGTTGTCGCGAGGCTTTAATTCTGCTTGCGCTCGATGACTTCAAGCAATTGGTTGCGCAGATGGTCTAGCTGATCGGCATCTTGGATTTTCTTTCCCTGGCGGTCGGTGAGATAGAAAACGTCGACGACCTGATCGAGATAGGTGCCGATGATTGCATGCCGAATAATCAGCGAAAGGTCGTGCAGTTTGCGCGACAAGAGGTAGAGTAAGCCTTTCCGGTCGAACGTAAACACCTCGACCACGCTAAAGTCGGCAGACACTTCATTATCGAGGCGAACTTCATTAGGCAGCATCGAAAGTTGGATCGAAGCTTCTGCTTGTTCTTCGCCCCAAACCTGAGGAAATCGGGGGGGCTCGTTCGAGTCGACCGATGCCTGGAGCGATTGGCAAACGACAGCGAGTCGTTCTGGAGCGGTTGCGTCTGCGTTGGCTGGGTCGGTGACGGTATAACGGACCATGAGTAGATCGTCGGCCAGGACGTCGGTATGTGCCGATAAAATACGCATGCCTTGCTCGGTCAGAGCCCCTGCCATGCTGGAGAAAACTCCACGTCCGGTGCCTTGATGAGCGCCTGCCACAAAGCGAATGGTTTTTGTTTCAGGCTGAGTCGTGGCGACCACATTGATTTCTGAATCGGTCAACCGATGGTAACGCCTCAGCGTTTCGATCACCTCGTCGGCTTCAAATTCAGCCAGATAGCTACGCGAAAGGGTTTTTATTTGCTTCGCGAACCAAGCGTCTTTTTGTTCCGAAGTGGAGAGCTTGTCGGAAAGTAGTCGGCGATGAGCTTCTAATTCGGATTCGTAGGAAGTATCGTCATCGTGCTCTAGAAGCTTGGCCGTTCGTCGATAGACGCCGGCCAAAACGTCCACCTTCCAATCATTGAGCACCCCAGGGCCCACCGCAGCCAAGTCGGCACAGGTGAGTACGAACAACATCCGAAGCCGTTCGACCGAACCGACGTTTTCGGCGAAATTTTTGATTAGCAATTCGTCGCTTGTGTCGCGGCGAAATGTTAGGTGCGCCATCATCAGGTGTTGATGCACTAAGTAGACCACGTCGTTTGCCGATTGCTCGTCGAGGTGCAGCGACTCGGTGGTCTCTTCAGCAATGCGTTTGCCGACCTCGCAATGGTCTTCTTCGAATCCTTTGCCCAGGTCATGGAGCAAAACGGCTAAATGGAAAGTACGCTTATTTTTGATTTCGCGATAAGCGGTCCCGAGTGTATCCTCTCGGTCGGCAAACCGAGCTGCTTTGCGAACGGCTCGCAGGCTGTGCTCGTCCACGGTAAATTTGTGATATTGGTTGAACTGCAATAAACAACGGACGTGACGGAAGGCGGGGATGACTTTTTCGAGATAGCCCAACTCGTGGAGCACGCGAAGGGTTTCCCCCACGGTCTTTGGGTCTGCCAGCATGTCGTAGAATTGTTGCCCCACGGTCTCGGCCACCTTGTCGGGAAAGTCGGGGGCAGCCAGCAGTAATAACGAAAAAGTTCGGTGGTCGAGATGCTTTTGTTCTTTCGCCGACAGTTCAACAAGGCGCAGCACTTCGCGGATATCTTTCTTCAGCTTTTCGATGCCTGCGGTCGTGGCACTCACATGGCGAAGCCCCACACGGTAATAGCCATCCACGTTTTTTCCGAGAACCGGGTCGAGCGCACGAGAGAGACGCGAGACCGTTTGCAGGCTCGCATCCCGTCGGCGGACAATCTGCCAAACCTGATTGGTATGCCGAAAGTAGTCGCGCATTAAGTATTCCACCGGCAACAGTCCCGAGCGCGCCTTGTACCCCATCCACTCGGCAATCCGCAGTTGTTCGGCACGGTCGAGCGTGTCTCGGGCCGAGTTGGCGTGAAAGTGCATCTCGTTGCGCAGTCGCAGAAAAAATTCTCTCGCCAACAGCCACCGACGATGATCCAGTTTCGAGAGGGCACCGGTGAGCAACAACCGATCGGGATCGGCAGTTTGATGTTTCGCATACCCGAGCCAACGCAGCAGATTGAGGTCTCGTAGCCCACCTCGCGAGCGCTTGACATGCGGCTCAAGGAGATACACCGTCTCGCCATACTGATTTCGTTCTTTCAGGCGAGTATCGAGTATTTCCTGGCAAATCACCTTGCTGTTTTTCTGGGCCATGCGATCAAGATTTGAGCGAAAGGCATCGTACAACGATTGCCGACCAATCATCAGGCGAGCGTCTGCCAGCGACGTGTAGATTACCGTATCGGTGCGAGCCAACTGGACGGCTTCGTTCACGGTACGAATGCTGTGTCCTAGTTGTAGACCCACATCGAAGATTCCCTGGGTCATTGTCCGAAGCGCGGCCGCCAGATCCTCAGGGGCCTGATCTTGATGTAATATCATCAGATCGACATCCGAGAACGGTGCACATTGCCGACGGCTTAAGCTTCCCAAAGCGACGACAGCCACATTCGAGCGAATCGCGTTTGCAGCCTCTTCTTCAAGCTCATCCAAAGCGAGGTTGAAGAGTCGTATGACTACGCCATCAATGAGCGCTGCCAACTTGGCCGAGACACGTTCCCCCGACAGTCCGCGTTCGTGCGACAGTCTGACCGTTTCGCGCTGCTCTCGCAGTTCATCGCGAATTTCGCGAATCGATTCCTGAAGCGGGGAGCTATTTGGCATATTGGTAACTGTTCATAGGAGGAAAGGCGAATCGGTCTCTCGCTAAGGCGCGAGGCGCTAGTTGTGAGGCGCGAGATAAAAACCAGCGCCCCTTTTGCTCTTCTTACTTTTACACTCACGTTTCCTCTGCAGTCTCTACGACTCTGCGTGATTCACCTCATTTTTTTGCGTCTTCCCGCCTTTGCGAGAGACTTTTACAAAATTGGCAAAAAGCGGGCCGGCGCTATCAGCGCCGGCCCGGGATGCTTGGGGTTGCAAGTTCGCACTGACAACTTACAGTGCTTCTCCGCCGGTTTCGCCAGTGCGGATGCGAATAGATTCGGTTAGCTCAGAGACAAATATCTTGCCATCACCGATCTGGCCAGTTTGGGCCGCTTTGATAATGGTGTCGATAGCCGCCTGCGCTGAATCATCGTTGACGACGATTTCCATTTTCACCTTGGGCACAAAGTCGACTGCGTACTCCGTGCCGCGGTAAGTCTCGGTGTGGCCTTTCTGTCGGCCAAACCCTCGGACTTCGGTAATGGTCATCCCCGCGACTCCTTGTTCGCTGAGGGCATTTTTTACGTCTTCGAGCTTGAAGTGACGAACGATCGCTTCGATCTTTTTCATCTCGTGGGCTCCCTGTGTATTGGACCAAGCGTTTTGAAGCGTTGCATCGAACAACGTCCAGTCACGCCGTGATATAAAATTTAACACTTAGGTGAAAATATAACCTTCTTCGCCATGTTCGCTAAGATCCAGGCCGCGAACCTCGTCATTTTCGCCGACTCGCAAGCCGATGATAGCGTCGATCACCTTGAGGATCACAAAAGTGGCGACGATACTGAAGATCCATGTCACCGCGATGGCTAGCAGTTGCCCTGGCATGACCGAACCCTTCTCTATTATTCCCAGTGGCTCGCCCTCGGCAATATCCCAGCAGGCGCGTGTTGCGAAAACGCCGGTTAAAACGGCCCCCAAAGTCCCTCCGACCCCATGAACACCGAAGGCGTCGAGAGAGTCGTCGTAGCCAAATCGGTTTTTGATCGTACCGCAGGCAATCGCACAAACGATTCCAGCAAAGGCACCCATCAGCAGGGCATGCATGGGATTCACGAAACCCGCTGCAGGGGTGATGCAGACCAAACCGGCGACGGCACCTGAGGCGGCACCCAAGACGCTTGGTTTTCCATCTTTAATCCATTCGTAAAAGCTCCAACCAAGGAGACCCGCTGCCGCAGAAAAATGGGTTACCGCAAAGGCGCTGGAGGTTAGGTGATCGGAAAGTAATTCGCTTCCGGCGTTGAAGCCAAACCAACCGACCCACAGCATGGCTGCGCCGAGGGTGGTATAGGTCAAGTTGTGAGGCCGCATGTCGGAGTGGCCCATGCCACCCCGTTTGCCGATCATTAACGCACAAATCAAGGCCGACACGCCCGAGCTAATATGCACGACGGTCCCCCCGGCAAAATCGAGAGCCCCGCCCATCCAGGCATGCTCTGAACCAAATGCCAAGATGCCGCCGCCCCAGACCCAGTGACAAAGTGGACAGTAGACGAGTGTTCCCCAGGCTGCGCTAAATACCACCATCGCACTAAATTTCATCCGCTCGGCAAAGGCTCCGCAGATGAGCGCCGGGGTGATAATAAAAAACATGCCTTGGAATAGCATGTGGGTGTATCGTGGAATGCCGCCTGCCATGGGTTCAATGGCTGCGCCAGTCGCCTCATCCCAAGTGCGCTGGACGCCTTCCATGAACAAGTAATCACAATTGCCGAGGTAAGGTCCATCACCACCAAACGCGAGCGAATACCCATAGAGGGCCCACAAGACGGTCATCATGCCCATCAGAAACAAGCATTGCATCAAGACGCCGAGCACGTTTTTACGGCGGACCAATCCGCCATAAAACATGGCGAGCCCCGGAGCCGTCATAAACAGCACCAAAGCACAGCAGACCAGCATCCAAGCGTTATGCCCAGCCAGGGCTGCTTCTTCTGCCTTCGCTGCCACCGTCGCCAAATCGAGGGTGTCTGCCGCTGCAGCCCCGTCGGCTTGTATTCCCACGCTTGTAATTGCAAGCACAAGCAATAAAGATCGAAAAGACGCGCCCATATCATCCCCATCATTTTTAGTTGGTTTTGTGATGAAGAAGGCGCTCCGCCTTACAGGCCAACTTGGTCTGCGCACCTACTCTTTCAAGCTATTTAGCGCCAACCTGTGAAAAAAAGAAAAATTGGCGCGGACAAGCTGGTAGGTAGGATAAGACGTCGGGCAAGGCAAGTAAAGTAGCTGGGGAGGCAGAACAGGAGAACTCAAAGTCGGCCACCCTGTCAAAGCAGTGAAAAAAGATTACCACAGAGGACGCAGAGGATCACAGAGTGCCTAGAAAAAAGCTTTTCTCTGTGTTCTCCGTGGTTCAATTAAATTGGTTTTATTTTGAGTAGTATACGACTTTGCAGCCAGCGAGCAAAAATTAGGTCGATCGTTTCCAGGGAACGTCGTCGACCCCTGCAGCGGCGTTGGCTGACCGAGCGAGTACAAATAGCAAATCGCTGGTGCGGTTGACGTACTTCAGCACCATTTCTCGCACGGTTGCCTCGTGCGACAAGGCGACAATCTCGCGTTCGGCACGTCGGCAAACGCAGCGAGCGAGGTGAAGCGTTGCCGCCGTCGGGCAGCCGCCCGGCAGAATGAACGAGGTGAGCGCGGGGAGGCCTTCTTCGAACGAGTCGATCAGTTTTTCCAGAGAATTCACGTCCTCTTCTTGGATAAACTCCGTCGCCCGTTCTTTGGATTTTGGGCTCGCCAGCTCGGCACCTAAGTCGAATAGTTGATTTTGTAGCTGAAACAATGCCCCATCGATTTGAGATGGTAGGTCGGCGGCTCGAGCGACGCCAAGCACGGCGTTGAGTTCGTCGAGGGTTCCATAGGCGCAGATGCGAATCTCGCATTTGGCCACTTTGCCACCGCCAAAAAGAGCGGTCGTACCTTGGTCGCCAGCTCGGGTGTAGATTTTCATGCTGTTGTAAGATTTTTGCTGGGGGGTGCTACGTAGGGATATTTGTAAAAGTCTCTCGCAAAGGCGCTAAGACGCAAAGGAAAGAAAATAGAAAAAAAGTATCTCTCAGCGTCTCTGCGTGATTCACATCACTTTTTTGCGCCTTTGCCAGAGGCCGACTCGCCTTTTATCCTGTGAACGGTTGTGGATTGGTTACGCCCGTCCAGCCTAACCGATTGCCGTCGGGTGCCAAATACGACGGCTTTGGCAAAACCATCAGATGTCGGGGTTGTAGGGGCCAAAAGGTGGCGCAGAACCGAGGGGAGCAGACGTTCGGTGCAAATTTGCTTCTCTCTCGGCGAAACCGAACAAGAATGTAGGCATTTGACTCCGGCGCAGCTAGAATCTATCAGCCGCATATTTTGCCTAGTTTCCAGGGTCTGCGGCAATTGCCTTTATGTACATAAATAGCCTAATCTAATTCGTAGACGTCCTCACCCGTCTTACGACGATCGATTAAGCAGAGAAGGAGCCCTCTTTATGTCCCGTGTTTTTTGCAGTTTTCTGTTGCTTGTCACCCTGTTTTGGGTGGCCCATGCTTTGGCGGCGCCCACCGAATTGGCGACTGCGCAAACTGCCAACGAAGGCGAAGAGACAGAATCTTCCGAAAGCGAGGGGGACGGCAAGGCCGAGGAGGAGTCTGAAGACGCAGAGCCAAAGGCCGATGCCCAGGACGAAAACGGGGAATCCGAGGAAGACCAGGACACTGAGGAAGATGAAGATGACGAAGAGGACAACGAAGACGAGAAGTCAGATAAAAAGCCTAAGCCTCATAAGGTCGAGCGCAAGCCGTTGAAGATCGAAGAAGAGGTGGACGGAATTTTCGTTGCCAAAGAGATGCACGAAGTGGCCCTTCGTCCCGAGTCTTGGAGCCAATTCAAAGTGGTCGAAGCTGTCGAGCACGGCACGCGCGTGAAAAAGGGTGAGGTGCTGGTGCGTTTTGACGACGAAAAAATCGAAAAAGAAATCGAGGAGGAGTCGCTCACTCAGCGACTTAGTGAGTTGGCGTTGATGCAGCAGGAAGAAGAGTTCCCGCGAATCAAGCAGTTGATGGAAATTGAATTTGACGAATCGAGTCGAGACTACGAACAATCGCAAGAAGATTACGAATACTATCAAAACGTCGATCGGCCTTTTTACGTACAGATCGCGAATTTCCGCTACAAGCAGGCAGAAGAATCGCTCGCCTCGCAGCAAGAAGAACTTGATCAGCTACTGAAAATGTATGAGGCCGATGAGATCACCGAAGAGACCGAAGAAATTGTCCTTCGGCGTCAGCGATTTCAAGTCGAAACCGAAGAGTTGAGACTCGAACTTCAAACGGCTAGTCGAGATTTCACTTTGAACGTGAGTTTGCCACGTCGGGATGAGTACTATTCCACGGCCATGAAAGAGGCCGAACTACGTTTCCAGCAAGCAAAGACAGCCAAAGAAAAAGGTGTGCCCCGCCTTGCATTCGAGATGCAGCAGAAACGCGATTCTCGTGCCCGTAGCATCGAACGTCATGCGAAGTTGCTGAGCGACCGCAGCCTGATGGTTCTTCGAGCACCCGCCGATGGGGTGGTGTATTACGGGCGATGCATCCACGGGAAATGGTCGGGAATTACTAGCTATTCGACGAAGTTGAAACCTCATGGCACCGTGACCGCCAATAAAGTGCTGATGACGATTGTCCAGCAGCATCCGCTCCTCATCGAAGCAGCTCTTACAGAGGACGAATTGCCAGACTTCGAGGACGGATTGGCTGCAACGATTATCCCCACCGCAGACGACGAAGTAGAACTGACCGGCAAAGTGACGCGGGTCTCTACCGTCCCAGACGGCAAGAAGAAATTTGTGGTGCAGTTAGAGGTCGATACCGACGACGCCCCCCAATGGCTCGTTGCAGGAATGACCTGTAAAGTCAAAGTGACCACCTACGAAAATAAGAAAGCAATTGTCATTCCCACAGCATTAGTGCAAACCGACGAAGACGACGAAAAAATAAAATATGTCATGCTGGTGGAATCAGAAGAAGCAGAGCCCGTCCGTCGAGACGTGAAGTTAGGCCGAACGAAGGGCAAGCTCGTCGAGGTGCTCGAAGGACTCGATGAGGGCGATCTGATTGTGAAAGAAGAGAAGAAGTAGTTGTTAGGCGCGAGGCGCTGGGCGCGAGTTGTAGTACACGCAGCAGGGTTTTAGTACATGAAATATGGCAACTATCGCCGCCGGATGTTGGTTGCCGTGGTGTCGATTGGCCTCGGTGTCTTTCTTTTGGCATGGAATGCAGTCGGTGAAGAGGCCGTTACTGAGGCTCCAACGCTTTCGCCCCTGGCAACTCAGGGCCCCAAGCCGGCACCCATTACGCCTCCTTCGAACGAAGAGATTTTTCAAGCGATCGAGCGAGGCGTTGATTTTCTGCTTGATGTGCAGATGAAGCATGGGGCGTGGGGAAGTGCTCAGCGTACGAAACATTTGAACATCTACGCGCCGGTTCCCGGTTCGCATCGTGCTTTTCGGACGGCGGTCACTTCGCTGACGTTGCAGGCTTTGATCGAGTCTTGTGAGCATTTCGAGGGCGAACGGCGCGAAAAGATCGAGGCAGCCATCGATCGAGGGCAGCAGTGGCTATTGGCACATGCGGGCACACTTCGCCGAGCTGAGCCCGAGGCGATCTACAACATTTGGGGGCATTCCTTTGCCATCCATGCCATTTCGTTGTTGCACGGGCGAGCGGCTGGCAACGAACCGCTGCAGGCTCAACTTATGGAGTTGGCAAAGTATCAAGTCGATCGATTACGCCGATACCAATCCATCAACGGTGGGTGGGCTTATTACGATATGGTGGCTCATACCCGTCGGCCGAGTAGCAGTTCGATCAGCTTCACCACGGCGACGGTTTTGATTGCGATCAAAAAAGCCGAACAGCTAGGGGTTACGTTTCCAGATGAGCGCATTCAACAAGCGATCGCGTCGATCCACCGGCAGCGTTACCCTGACTTTGCTTATGCCTACGGCGAGTATTTAGCCTTGAACCCGCGATATGGCATCAATCGACCGGCTGGCAGCTTAGGTCGTTCGCAAGCTTGCAATTTGGCTTTGCGGATGGTTGGCGATACAAAAGTAACCGACGAGGTTCTTAAAACGTGGCTAAATCGACTCTATGCGCGCAATGGGTGGCTAAGTATCGGTCGGAAGTACCCGGTTCCGCACGAGTCTTTTTTTGGCGTCGCCGGATATTTCTACTACTACGGCCATTTTTATGCGGCGATGTGCATCGAGGAATTGCCAGTCGAAGAGCGTCCCCATCACCAGGGGCACCTGGCGCACATTTTGATCCCTTTGCAAGAAAAAGATGGTAGCTGGTGGGATTTCCCACTTTATAACTACCATCAGCAATATGGCACCGCGATGGCGGTTTCTTCGCTGATTCGCTGTTTGAACCAGTAGTCCCAGGCGGCTGTTTTTCACCCGTTGATGCCGAAGTTCAACAGCTTTCTTCCGCGTGACCGGATATGACGGTTATGTCGAGCCCGCTCTAGTGAAAGCACTAGGTGTTTTCTTGTAGGGCAGACGTTGCGCAAGTTCGTAACCTAATCTTCTCTTAGATGGCGGTTCAAAACACCAAACAAGCATCCCACGGCCGGAAATTTTCGCGCCAGGAATGAGTTTTGAAACCGGCTGTAGAAGGCGGCAGCAAGCCAGTCCCGGCGAAGCTGCTTAACGAAACCCTTCGCAACTGAGATCACCACGATCTCAGGCACCTACCCGGCAGCTCCCGTTACGTATTATTTGACCAATCATTTTGCTCCGACCCAGCAAAGAGTTCGCCGATGGGATTTCTGAAGAATTTTTTCAATGACGTGTTCCACGAAGATGTGGTTGCACAGACTACTAGCAGTTTCCAACAGCTCAACGAAGAGGAGTTGGAAGCCCATTTGGGCGTAAGCCGCTATGGTGATTTTGTGTTGACCGACGCTGTGCGGCCATCCTATGGCCTCGATGTGGTACCTACGGCCGGTTTTCGACACGACACCTACCATGACGAGTCGTCACGGCAAGACGTGCCAGTCGTCATGGCTGCAGCGTCTCGAGAGCAATTGTTCGACACCTTTATGGAGTTGCTCGATCCGCTAGGCCCTGTGGTCGACGTGGTGATCGAAACCAGTCACGATTATGGCGCTAAGGGGCATCAAGACCTCTACCGCGAGCATATCGACATGCCCATCTTGCAGAGCATTCTGTGGGATTTTGAAGAGATGCTTGTCAACGATGGCTGCACGGGAATCGCGGTATTGAATCCCCGCATTCCGCAAGAGGTTCAGCTAGACGAGCATAAAATCTTGATTGTGTATGGCAAAGAGCTTCGCGAGTACGAAGGTATTTTGATCGATGCCCATCTCAATTGTTCCGAAGACATGAAATTCATCACCGAGGCCGAGCATGTCCACTCGACCAACGATGAATACATCGAGCAATTCGAAGCCCTCAAGATGCGACTTGGCATCGACAGTGGCAACTACTAAGCCTTAAGCCGTATTCATCCATCCTACCAAACCACTTGGCTGCGGCTTTGCACACCGCCAGGCCGACCACTCGAAAGAATGGTCGGCCTGTTTTTATTTGGCGCTGGGTGCAAGGCGCTAGGCGCGAGTTGGGAATTGAAAGCTCGCGCCTAGCACCTCCGACCACTGCTAGCACCCGGCAAAGCCAATATCGCCCTCAAAACGACTGCAAAGTCGGTGCGATCAATCAAGACAAGAAGAAAAATTTACCACAGAGGACGCAGAGGAGTACAGCGTGCCTGAAAATAAGCTTTTCTCAGTGTTCTCTGTGCCCTCTGTGGTTCAATTTTTTGTTTTATTTCATGCAATTGCGACTTTGCAGTTTGCCTGATATCGCCCTTGCCCCGTTTGCGAAGTTTCGCGATTATCCGCCGCTCGAGATTCTCTCGCGAGGAGCAGATGAACAGCCGGCAGAAAGTACGATCGATCTACGCACTGGCTAGCATTGCGCTTTTGGCCGGATGCCAACCCATTCAAACGCAGTCGGTCGTGATCCCGCAAATGTTGTTCGCTGCACCACCTCCGGTGCCCGTCGGGCCTGCCTTGGTGGCACCGCCGGTGCAAAATACGACGGTGATTCAGCCCAATCATCCCGCGATGCCTGGAGTAGTCGTAGGCAATCCGCTTTTCATCCCCGTGACGAATCAAGATCTCGCGTGGGAGCAGATCGTCGATGTGGTTGACGATTACTTTCGAATCGAGCGCGAGAATCGGGTGCAGTTGATTGGCAATGTCGTGACCGAAGGCCGCATCGATACGTTTCCCCAAGTCGGGGCCACCTGGCTCGAACCCCATCGGCCTGACTCCGTCGGATACGAGAGCCGTTGGCAAAGCACGTTTCAAACCATTCGCCGCCGCGCCGTCCTGCGGGTAATCCCATCTCAAGGGGGCTACTTAGTCGACGTTGCCGTTTACAAAGAACTCGAAGACTTGCCTCGCCCCGAACATGCCACAGCCGGCGCCGCCACCTTTCGGCACGATAGCTCACTGCCCAGCCGACTGGACGAAAATGTACGCCGCACCCGATTTTCAGAACTGTGGTTACCGCAAGGACGCGACCCGGCGGTCGAACAGCAAATCCTCGCAGAAATTCAAGCGAGCACGACAGGAGTCGCTGCAGGAGTCTTGCAGCGGTAGCGCGGTCTTAGGGCTTCTATCTCAGTTCACCTAGAGCGGCAAGCGTCATTTTCACTGTCGCTAAATTTCTCGGCTTTTTGCAAGAAGCGGGAAAATCCCCTAGAATGCGCCGGTCATAAAATGCACCGTATTATTTCTTATGGTGGGATTGTTTCACCCCGCAACCGTCGTGGTCCCCCTCCTTCTGGGTGTGTCTCTATTCTTTGTGTATACCATGTTATCACAATATCGAAAAAAAGTCGGACACAGAAAGAGTTTGCCCTCATGAAGATGATGGCCGTACTTCGAAATTCCGCAGGTCGAATCAGAACACTTTTGCGTGAGCGGTCTGCCACGGACTACCTAGCTTGCCGAACAAGTGGCATACTCCTTCTGCTGCTTACTGCAACGGTCGTGCTGCCACCAGTGCTAGTACAAATAGCCATCGGACGCCGTGGGGTGTTCTATGACCTGTGGCTGGTCTTGGTCATGAGGATATCTGGGCCGGATGCGGGATGGAGCGGAATGGCCTCAGGGTTTGCATTTCCGGCAATAGTTTTTCTTTTTCTGGTGGGAGTCTTTGGGTTTTTTTCGGGCGTGACGATGCTAAGGTTGGCTAGGAAGTTGCGAAATTCTCCTCTGTCCAAGTCTCACACCCGTCAACGATGTGGCTATCTCCTGCTTGGTCTTATTTTCTTTGTTTGTGCGATTCTACATCCGTGGTTTCTTTTTAGTTTGTTTGTCACAGAGAAATATATTATTGTCCCACACGCCATTGCTGTTTTAACTGTTGGGTACGTAACCTCGGTTGTTGCGATTGGCATGCTGTCTCGAGGAGATGGCAACGAACCATCTGTTTTAGCGTTGCGACTACATGCTGTAGATTGCAACTCCAAGGCAAGTATCAATCGCTGGATCAACACCGACGCCAAAGCTTATCGAATCTGTGGGATGGTTAGTTTTCTTTTTGTAGCAATTCTCGTGTTGCCGGTCGTCTGGTTTCAGGTAACTAGCGTTTTTTGTCACGCTAAAATGACGACAGTTGTGGATGTTTGGCTTACTGGTGGCAGCGAAGCCAATAGTATTGCGGTCATTCCGACCTTGCTTACTTTGGCAATCACCATCGGGGGGGCGATGTTTGCTTTTGTCGTGGGAGTGAGAATGTTTGCCCACGCAAAACGGAGTCAGGGGAAAGTAAATTTCGATATACAGGTTTGTTTGCAATGTAGGCGACTGTTGCAGCGGTTTGTCTGGTTGCTTTTGGTAATTATTCCCGGAGTCACGGTTTTCACTTTCCGTTCGGGGTATTCCAACGCCAAGCAGATAAACCTTAGCAGACTATTTGAAACGGTCGATTTTTCTTTGTGGAGAGAGGCAAGGGCTACTTTCTTATGGATGCAATTTCTCCCACTCCTCTTATTAGGCTGCGCGGCCCTATTTTTCGCCTATGGATGCCGTTCTAACATCGAATCTGAAGAGTAGATTTTGTGACATCGCTGCGGTAGCGCAGACCCTGTTACTTCACCGCTTTTGCCGCAGTTACTGGGACGCCGAGCGATGGGATTGGGGCGGCACTGGTTGGGGCCGCCGTTTGCTTGAAGACGGGCAGTCGCACAGTAAATGCGGTGCCGCGTCCGACGGAGCTTTCGACGCGTAGGCGACCTTGGTGGGCGTCGACGATATCTTTGCAGGTCGACAACCCCACGCCGGTGCCTCCTTTGCCGCTAGCATCGGGGCCATCTTTGGTGCTGTAGAATCGATCGAAAATCTTGAGAAGCTTGTCCTGGGGAATCCCCGATCCGGAGTCGCGTACCGTCATGTCGACCATTCCTGCAGCGGCGTCGTGGCTGATGCGCAAAATTAGCTCGCCCCCGTTGGGCATCGCCTGTCGTGCGTTGGTCATTAAGTTAAGTAGCACCTGCTGAATCTGGTTGCCGATGGCGCGCACAGGCGGGACTTCGGCAAACTCACATCGGACTGCGACCCGATATTTTTGCATTTCCCGTTCGAGCAACACGAGCGATTCTTCGACCAGTTTTGCCAATTCGGTCGGCGCGAATTCTTCTTTGCGGTTACGTGCCAAGCCTAACACGCTGTTGGTGATTTTTTCGGCACGCTGGGCGGCGGAGAGAATCTTGCTGAGTGCCTTATCGCGTGTGGGCTCATCTTTGTGACGCAAACCGAGCTTGGCGTAGTTAAGAATGGTCATCAATATATTGTTGAACTCATGGGTCGTCGTTCCGACCAATTCGCCTAGAGCTGCCATCCGTTGCGCTTGGGTGAGCTGCTGCTTGAGAAGCTCGATTTGCTCTTCGGATGAAGGTGTGTCGTTTCGGGTCATGGTGTTGTCTGTAGGTGTTTGCAGTAAAAGGTAAAGCCAACGTAGTTTGCCAAAGCTATCTACAGTCGCGAGACTGGCTGATCGAAATGCTTTAACTACTGATGTTTTCAGCACTTAGTGCATTATTGCCTATCGTCGAAGTCACCTGTTCGACTCAAACACTTTGCGATACAATTCCGCCCCAATTCCAATGTTTTTTCAAACCTCTGCCCCATAAGCGCCCATGTACACAGCCCAATTGCTGTCACAAGCGATCGAGGTGGCCCGACGCTCGGGTTTTCAAATTCGTGAGGAAATGCTCGATGGGGCAGGCGGAGGGCATTGTTTGATTCGCGGAGAGAAGTGCCTGCTACTCGACCTTGCGCAATCGCAACGCGAGCAACTCCGAGATGTGCTCGACGCGCTAAACAGCGAACCCCACCTAGACCTTCAAGGGGTTCTGCCAGCACTCGCCGAATGTCTCTGTGACCAGAAGGCGGCTTGAGGCCTTACTCTGGGTGAGTGAGCCTGGGTGCTAGCGTTATTCTCGATAGAGCTGATGCTGGCCGATATAGTCGGCCACTTCAGGCACGACCCAAGATTGCCAATCGCCGTGGCAAGCAATCTGCTTGCGAATCGCGGAGCTACTGATCGGGGTCGCTGGCATTTCGACCTGACTGCGGCGAATCAAATCTAAACGCTCGCGGGATACGATTTTGGATAACGCTTCGAAATCGGGTTGCGAATGGCCCGCACGGTGGACGACCAGCGGAACCGCAAGCTGGCAGACCTCTGCCGCCCGATGCCAACGGGGCAAATCGGCCAACGAATCGGCCCCCATCAGAAAGTAGAGTTCCGCTTCGTGTTGTCGTTGGTGGATGCTTTCTAGCGTCTCGACAGTATAGCTGATGTCCCCTCGATCGAACTCGATCGTCGAGATCGCGAATTCGGGTTGCAAAGCGACTGCAAGTTCGAGCATGGCCAAGCGGTGGCCTTCAGCAGCGTGGGGGCCGACTGGTTTCAGCGGCTGTCGGGCAGCGGGCACAAACCACAGCGCATCGAGACTTGCCTGTTCGAGGCAGCAATTGGCTAGTACCAAGTGCCCTCGGTGAATGGGATCGAAAGTTCCACCAAAAATGCCAAGACGCATGCGATGAGTGACAGGGGGGGGCTAGGGATAGAGGGCTCTCAACTGGTATCGTACATCCCTGGCCCTCGTTCCACAGCCCCCACTTCGCCGCTTGTTATGTCCTCCCAGCAACAAAACCTGTTCGACACCGAGCCCATGCAGTGGGAAATCGACGCGCGTCAGCAACGGTTGGTGGCGACCGTGGTGTTGGGCGAAGGTCCAAACGGCGAATACGATTACCTCGTCCCCGACAATTTTTGTGATTCCGATCGCCGCGATCAACTTCTCGAGCCGGGGCGCCGAGTTCGGGTGCCTTTTGGTCGTTCGAATCGCAAGGTAGTCGCCTACTGTGTTCAGTTAGAAACCAAAAGTGTGGACGCAGGGCGCCTAAAAGAGGTAGCCCAAGTTGTTGATTCGTCGACCCTGTTGTCGCCCGAAATGCTGCGGATCACACGTTGGATGGCCGAGTACTACCTGTGTCCCTGGGGCCAAGTGCTAGAAGCCGTGGTGCCTGCGGGGGTACGACAGCAGGCAGGCACCCGTGAGGTTCAGTTAGTGCATGTCCCCGAGGACGTATTGCAAGAAATGCCGAAGCTCAAGCTGCCACCCAAGCAGCGGCATGCCCTCGAGTTATTGGCCAAGCAAAGCGATCCACTTACCAAGGCTCAACTAGCCAAAGCCGCCGGATGTACTTCGGCTCCCATCCAACAACTTCTGAAAAAGGGACTCATTCAAGCAGAGAAGACTCGTATTGCTACGAGCCAATTGGACGAAGCTGCTGTGGAACGAGTTTTACCTTTGTCGTTAAATCCTGATCAGCAAGCGGCACTCGATCAGATCTCGGATGCGATGGAAGCCGACGAGGCTTGTGGAATTGTATTGCATGGAGTCACTGGCAGCGGAAAAACCGAAGTTTACCTTCATGCCATCGACCAAGTAGTCGGCTACGGTCGTCAAGCGATTGTGCTCGTGCCCGAGATTAGTTTGACACCGCAAACGGTGCGACGATTTCGCGCTCGGTTCGACTCGGTCGCCGTACTTCATAGCCATCAATCGGCGGTTGAACGTCATGCGCATTGGCAGCGCATTGCCCGCGGCGAAGTGCAAGTTGTGGTGGGTGCCCGCAGCGCGGTTTTTGCGCCCACGCCCAATTTAGGATTGATTGTGATCGACGAAGAGCATGAATCGTCGTTTAAACAAGACACGGCCCCGCGTTATCATGCCCGAGACGTTGCGTGGCAACGGGCCGTCGGCGAGCGCATCCCGTTGGTGCTTGGCAGTGCGACCCCCTCGCTCGAATCTTGGTACCGAGCTGAGCAGAAGGAGTTTACGCTGACTTCGCTGCCACGCCGCGTTTCGGATCGCTCGATGCCCGATGTGGTGACCATCGACTTACGAGATCGTGCCCAATCGCGGGGCGGTCGGGGCGGAATTAGCCGCCCTTTGCACCAAGCGATGACGGCAGCCCTGCACGACCACGGGCAAGTGATTTTGTTTTTGAATCGTCGTGGTTTTTCGACACATATTCAATGCCCTGCGTGTGGTTTTGTTTTGCAATGCCCCCACTGCGATTTGTCGCTGACGTTTCATCGACAGCAGAATCAGACGCTTTGCCATTACTGCGACTACCACGCTTCGCCCCCCACCAACTGTCCCGATTGCAAGTCGCACGCCATTCGTTACGGAGGGCTAGGAACCCAAAAGCTGGAAGACGAAGTCCGCGCGCGGTTTCCAAAACACGCTTGTGCTCGCATGGACACCGACAGCATGCGCGCCCGTGGGAGTCATCAGCGCGTGCTCGATGCTTTTGGTCGAGGTGAAATCGATATTTTATTAGGCACGCAGATGATTGCCAAAGGGCTCGATTTCCCCAACGTCACGCTCGTCGGGGTAATCAACGCAGACACGGCCTTGCATCTGCCCGACTTTCGTGCCGGCGAGCGTACTTTTCAGTTGGTGGCTCAGGTGGCGGGCCGGACGGGGCGTGGAGACAAAGGCGGACGGGTTATTGTGCAAACCTTGAGCCCCGACCATCCGGCGATCAAGGCCGCGGTTCGACACGATTTCCCGGCGTTTGCCAAGCAAGAACTCATCGTGCGCCGCACGTTGCATTACCCACCTTACGGAGCGATGGTGCGTTTGGTGATCCGTGGTCCACTGGAAGAAACGACCCGGGGCGTCGCCGAAGAACTGGACGATCGATTGAAACAAGCAGGCGGTAATGAGAAATCGTTGCGCGTTATTGGTCCCGCCCCGGCTGCTATTCCCAAGCTACGTGGCAATTATCGTTTTCAAATCCAAATGCAAGCGTCTGAGGGAGACGCCTTGCGACGCATCATTGAACTAGCCACAGTGCGTTTTAAGTCTCCACGGGATATTATTTGGACAGTCGACGTTGACCCGGCGGATATGCTGTAAGCAAAGGGCAAAGGCGGAAAGAAGTGGATGCACTTGGACTGACGCTGGCAGCGGATCTAGAATAGATTGATAGCATAATTTCCCCCGCACGTTTAGCTATACTTGCCTCTTTATTCTATGAGTTACCGCACAATCAAAAAAGCGCTGGGCGAAACCAATTTGGAGCGCAAGTGCCGTTTTCTTTTTGGCGCGTGTTTGCTGCCGCTCATCGCAGGAAGCTTCTGGTGGTACGGCTCGAGAACGGACCAAATTGTGGTCGAGAACAATCGGCCCTTGGCCGAGTTAGCCGTCAATTTCGCGATGATCGAGGCACACCAGAAAATACTGAACGAAGGTACCTTTCAGACGGACAATCTTTTTTCGGGTGCGAACGAGTTTCTGACAGAGTCGTTGCGTAGCGGCAACTTTAGTTGGAATTTTCTTCACCCCAAGAATCCTAAAGGGATTGGTAATCCTGCCGATGGATGGGAGTGGCATCTTGTCGATGCATGGAAAAAGTATGGGGGCAATCTTAGTACGGATGAAGAGATCAAGCAGATTCAGAATCTCAATAAAGACGACCGACCTTGGGCGCAACGGTCGAGCTCCGGCTCGCCAGCCCAATCGTCAGAAGAAGCTAA
The DNA here is from genome assembly GCA_029259945.1 of Planctomycetota bacterium. Classification (GTDB taxonomy): domain Bacteria; phylum Planctomycetota; class Planctomycetia; order Pirellulales; family Lacipirellulaceae; genus Bythopirellula. The sequence goes on along the minus strand of JAJDEF010000037.1, from coordinate 148,357 downwards.
AGAGTTCTATCAGTACTACCAGCCGATTTTCGCGAAGGAACGATGCATCACCTGTCACAATAACTCGATGGTGGACGTCTATTGGCCTAATCTGCAAATAGGTGATTTGCTCGCTATCGCACGCGTTCAGATCGATATGAAAGAAACCAATGCCCAGTTGGCTTTCAATCAATCGATGCTGGCAATCGCTGCGATTGTCACGGTTTTTTTGGCAATGATCGCGCTTTATGTGATCGTCCGCTATGTAATCGTCAAGCCACTTCGCCATTTGCGCGATGTGAGCAATGCCATTCGTCATGGCGAGGTCGAACAACGCGTGTCGATTCATACCGGCGACGAATTCGAAGACCTTGGGGCCGCGTTCAACCGAATGTTGCGGCAACTCCTTCGTCAGCAGGACGAGCTACGGGCCGTCAATGGCGAGTTGGATGGTAAAATCGATGAGATGGCGCAAGCCAACCTGCGGCTGTTCGAAATGAACCAACACAAGAGCGATTTTTTGGCGACCATCAGCCACGAACTGCGTACGCCGCTCAATAGCATTATTGGGTTCAGCGATTTACTCAGCAGTCTCGAACAGCTTGACGAAAAGGAACTCCGTTTTGCCCACAATATCCAGCGATCAGGAAAGCAACTTCTCGAGATGATTAACGGCATTCTCGACTTGGCGAAGATCGAAAGTGGCAAGCTGGAAGTGCGGTTGGACAAAATGAATGTAGGGGTCGTCGTTGCCACCCAATGCGATTTGGCCCGTTCACTGAGTGGCCGAAAGAATATTGCACTCGAATGCGACATCGCTCAAGATTTGCCGCCGATGCGACAGGATCGGGGGAAGATCGAGCAAATACTCAACAACTTGTTATCCAATGCAATCAAATTTACTCCTGACGGTGGGAGCATTAAGGTGACGGCAGACCGCGATCGAACGGGCGACTTGAGGCTCAACGTCGTCGATACGGGCGTCGGCATCAGTGAATCGGAGCAAGTGTTGGTGTTCGAAAAATTTCGCCAAGGTACCACCGTCATGCCAAGCGGTGACGCGATGACTCGCGAGTATTCGGGCACGGGCTTAGGCTTGTCGATCGTTCGCGAGCTTTGTCGGCTCTTGGGCGGCGACATTACCCTCGAAAGCGAGCTTGGCAAAGGGAGCACGTTCACGGTGCATCTGCCTTGGGAATTAACCGAATTGCCGAAACTCGATTCGCCACTGGCCGATGAATTACGCCAGATGACCAAGCCGCGGCCCGAGATTGCCATCGTCGATCACACACTTGACTAGATGGCCTAAGAAGCCAACAGTATTGCTTCTTGTCCTACTCTTTCAGACTCACACAAAGGCCTAGATCCCCGTGACGCAGCAATCCGAAGTTCATTTGTTTACCGATGGTGGTTGCAGCGGCAATCCGGGCCCCGGAGGTTGGGCGTTTTTGTTATGTCATCCGGCTACGGAAAAAAAATTAGAAAATTCGGGCGGCGAACGCGAGACCACGAACAATCGCATGGAGTTGACCGCTGTGATCGAGGGGCTAGCGGCACTCAAAAAGCCAACCCTGGTCGAACTTTTCACCGACAGCGTTTATGTCGGCAAAGGCATGAGCGAATGGATGCCCAAGTGGAAGGCCAATGGCTGGAAACGCAAGGAAGGCAAAAAACTAGTGCCTGTGAAAAACGAAGACCTCTGGCAGCGCCTCGACCAGCTTCTGCAAACCCATCAAGTGCAATACACTCGAGTCGCTGGCCACAGCGGCCATCCCGAAAACGACCGCGTCGACGAACTCGCCGTCGCTGCCTATCAGAAGTATCTCTAGTAGCTACGAGAATCGTTTACGGCTGATCTTCTTTTGACTCCGCCGGCATCTGCTTTTGCTCGGCTGACAAGGCTTCGTCGACGCCGGGCACATTGGCAGCACCGACGGGGACAAGAATGCTCGACTCGTCGAAATCGTTGCCAACGGGCTGATAACGTCCCTCCAAGTTTTGGGCTAAGAATGCTTCGACCACGGCCTTAAACGACATGCGATTATGCTCTCCCGAAAAGCCGTGCCCCTCGTCGGGATAGAGAACATAAGTGACCGGGATATTCTTCGAGGTCATTGCTTCGACAATCTGATCGGCTTCGAGTTGGGTCACGCGCGGATCGTTCGCACCTTGGCCAATCAGCAAAGGTCGTGTGATTTTGTCGACATAGTTGAGCGGTGATTTCTTCTCTAGTTCGGCGCGGCCTTCTTCGGTATCGACGTCGCCGACGCGGTGCTTCATCACCGGCATGAAGGGAATCCAGTAGGGCGGCACGTTTTTTAGCAGTGTGACCAAACTCGAGGGGCCCACAATGTCGACGCCGCAGGCAAAAACATCGGGCGTAAACGTCAGCCCAACCAGCGTGGCATAACCGCCATAGCTGCCACCCATGATGGCTACCTTGTCTCGCCGCGCGATGCCGTTTTCGACGGCCCAATCCACGGCATCGAGCAGGTCGTCGTGCATCTTGCCCGACCATTCGCCGGCGGCAGCATTCGAAAAGTTTTTACCAAACCCGGTCGACCCGCGAAAATTCACGCTGAGTACGGCGTAACCACGGTTTGCCAGCCACTGGTGGGACGAGTTGTACCCCCAACCATCGCGCGACCAGGGTCCGCCGTGAACATCCAACACCATCGGCAAAGGGGCGTCGGGACGCCCATCCCCGTCGGCATCACTCTCGGCAGGCAGCGAGAGGTAAGAAACCAAGTTCAGGCCGTCGCGGCTCTTGATCACTGGAGTATGCATCTTGACCAATGGGTAGTTTTCGAGTTCGTCGCGGCTGCTAAACAAATAGTGGGCTTTGCGGGCCGTGTGATCGTACCGATAAAACTTGACCGGCCCATCGTCGAGCACATAGGCCACGGTCCACTGCGAATCGTCGAGCGTTCGGCTGGTGATGATGATTTCGCCATCTTCCAGGGTGGCCAAGTATTCGAGGTCGGGGCGAATCGACTCGTCGAGAATAGTCCATTCGCGTCGAGAATAGGTAAAACTGACGGCCTGGATGGTTTTTTCAGTCGGGTGCGAAATCACACTGCCCACATCGGCTCGTGGATCTTCGGCGACTAGAGTCGACTTACCCGTGCTGAGATCGACGGCCATCAGCGCCCCCGTATCACGATCGCGACTATCTTCGAGATATAGCACGTTGCCCGATTTATCAAAACCGGCAGGCCCGGTCGTCATCACGTCTTCGGTCCCTACGCGGACGAAGTCTTCCCACTCGGCTCCTTCGCCCGTTTCGCTTTCAGTTTTTGGTTTCAATAAAACTTTGCCACCCTCGGGGGTGTAATTCATCGCAAAGCGCACACGGAAATCATCATCCGTCACATAGCCCGCGACGCCGTGATTGATCTGTACCAATTCGCGTTCGCCTGCGCGGAGGTTGACTCGGTAGATGTCGTGCAGGCGAGGGTCGCGATCGTTGAGTCCCACGAGGATCTCGTCAGGGAACTTATGACTGAGGCCTTCGATTTCGGCGCGCACTTTTTCGAGTGGCGTAAGGTCTTTGGTTTCTCCAGTGACAACATTCGTGGCATAAACATGCCAGTTCTCGTTGCCGGCCTTATCTTGGCTGTAGAGAACATGCTCACCCGTGTAGGCCCAGTGGTGGCTGCGAATATCACGGATTTTTTCATTAGTGACTGGTTTTGCTTTCGTGAAGTCGTCGAACGGGCCGACCCAGATATTCAGAATGCCGTTGACCGGCGCCAAAAAACTGAGCCACTTGCCATTCGGGCTTAACCGTGCCGAGGCCCGTTGCGGATTGCCGAATAAGATACTTCGTGGGATTAGCACGGGTTCGTCCTGGGACGAGGGCGTGGTCACCGGCAGATCACTCTGGCAGCTTGTACTGACCAGAAAAACGATCGCGACCAGCAGGAGGAGTCCAGAGGGTAGAAGGCGGGATACAGGCATTTCCATTGCGAAAATCTCGTAGGGGTCTTGGGGAAAAGGCACATTGTCCCCGGTGTCTTCCAATGCTTCAAGCGTGATAGCTGAAATTTTTTCCTTCAGGGGTTAGAATGCCGGGGCAACCGCCTTGTCCATTTCTTGAGAGCATCGGTGTCCCACTTGCCACCTCAAGTTGACGTTTCGACCCCTTCAAGACACCCAATACTCTGGGTGGCTCTTGCTGCGGCTACAGGCATTGTTGCCGATCGCTATGGTTTGGCAGACGCGATCGGTGGGCACCTGTTTTGGTGGGCAGCCTCTGCAGCCTTGGTGATTGCTTGTACGCTAATGTGCCGTCGAGGCGCCGGTTGTCGTTCGGCATACCTTCTTTTGCTGGCAGTTCTTGCGCTTGCCGGCGCGTGGCATCATCTTCAGTGGAACTATACGACCAACGACAGTCTGACGCGATTTGCCAGCGAGGTTTCCCGGCCCGTCTGCATCGAGGCCATTGCGGTTGCTCGCACCAAGCAGAGCCCGGCGGCCCCGAACAACCCCTTACGAGCAATGCCGGCTCGCCCACGAAGCGAGGTCGAAGTTCGCATCGTAAGAGTTCGCGACGGGACGCAATGGCGTACTGCCACCGGCGACTGTCGGCTACGCGTTGCTGGTGTACTCACCGGCATCACTGCCGGCGATCGACTTCGGGTTTTTGCGCATCTTTCTCGACCGCGCCCAGCGATGAACCCAGGTCAATACGATTGGGCACAAATAGAACGTGGCGTGGGGCGACATTGTGCGCTTTTCAGTCTGGCCCCCGAGTGTGTGACCATTCTTCAGCCTGCGGCAACTGCGCCGGCGGGGCGTTGGCTCAACAAAGCGGTGAATCAATGTGCAACGCAGCTTTCCCGTTATGTGGGCGTCGAACAAAGCGACCTTGCGATGGCGATTTTGCTTGGTCAACGAGAGCACCTTCGCCAAGACACAAAAGAATCGTTCTTTAAGACCGGCACCATCCATTTGTTGGTGGTTTCGGGTTTGCATATCGGGTTGTTGGCGGGCGTCGTCTGGTTGATCTTACGTGGCGGGTGGTTGTCGCAGAGACTGGCAATCGTTATCGCCGCGAGCCTTGTGATTGCTTACGCTTTGGTCGTCGGAGGGCGTCCGCCGGTGGTACGAGCAGCCATTCTCATTGTCTTCGCGCTTTTCTCGTTGTTGACCACTCGTCGTGCCAAGATGCAGACCCTGCTGGCGACGGCTGCGATAGGAGTGCTTATTTACAACCCCAGCGAGCTGTTTCGCGGCGGGACGCAGCTCAGTTTCCTCTGCGTCGCCGCTTTGGCCGGATATGGATACTGCATCACCCAATCAAAAAAACCGCCGGACCCACTCCTTCGTTTGATACGTAGCCGTGAAACCTGGTTTCACCAAGCACTACGTTGGGCAGCGAATAGCTTTGGCCATCTGGCGGCGGCTTCGTTTGTTCTTTGGTTAGTCGTCGCGCCGTTGGTGGCTCATCATTTTCATATCACCACGCCTATCAGCATTCTCATTACCCCGATCCTATGGCCGCTTGTCGCGGTGGTGCTGACCACAGGCTTGGCAATTTGTACCGTCGGCTGGATTTTGCCACCGGTCGCCACGTTGCTGGGAGTGATCTGCGCCTTTAGCCTCAGCGCAACGCGGACGATTGTCTCGTTCGCCGAGCAAGTTGATGTCAGCCGAGCGTATCTTGCTGGCCCGGCGGTTTGGTGGCTGTTGGTTTTTTATGGTGCGATGGCGCTGTTTGCTTTGGTTCCGACCCTGCGAACCGGCTGGAAAACGGCTGCCTCGCTGGCCGCTCTTTGGATTACCGTGGGCTTAGCGGCGGGCGAAGTCTCGCGGCAAGACGATCAACTACGCTGCACGTTTCTTGCCGTCGGCCACGGTACGTGTGTCGTGCTCGAACTGCCCGGCAATCAGACCATTCTTTACGATGCAGGCAGCCTCGTTTCGCCCGAAGTGACCAGCGACACAATAGCCACCTTTCTTTGGTCTCGTGGCATTACCCGTATCGATGCCATTGTGCTTTCGCATGCTGATGTCGATCACTACAACGCCGTGCCTGGCTTGCTCGATCGGTTTGATATCGGGGTGGTCTATGTTTCGCCGTTGATGTTCGACCCTTGGGCGACCGCAGGCAAGTTAGACGCCCCCGAGTTTTTACGCACGACGCTCGAAGACGCCGACATCCCGTTGCGTGAAGTCTGGATGAATGACCGACTGCGCACCGCTAATCCTGATATCGAAATCGAGGTACTGCACCCGCCGCGATTTGGTGTGGGAGGGCGTGACAACGCCAACAGCATTCTGCTTTACGTGCGTTATGCAGGGCATTCGATCTTGCTCCCCGGCGATCTTGAATCCCCTGGCATCGAGGCGGTGGTTGCCGAACCTCCTCTGCACTGCGATATTTTGCTGGCACCCCATCATGGTAGCCGCCATAGCGACCCGCCCGGCTTTGCTGCTTGGTGTACGCCCGGGTGGGTGGTCGTTAGCGGTCGACATCAGGCCGCCGACCAACGAGTGACTACGGTCTCGTACCAAGCGGTCGGAGCAGAGGTTCTGCACACAGCCGACTGCGGAGCTGCCGTTTTTGTGCTAGATCAGCGCGGGATTGAAATGTCCACCTTCCGACAGGTCGACCACTAGTCGTTCAAGGTCTTTGTCTTTTCACCCTGGAAAATTCACCTGCGTCGGCGGGTCAGCAAGCCGCAGAGGCCCATAGCGGCCAGTGCGAGGGTGGTAGGCTCGGGGACCCCGTAAGGGGTCGAGAACAACTCGCCACCCGCAGTAACCGTTGCTTGGTCAATTACCAGGAAGTCAATCGTGCCTTGACCACCCGCTGAGTACAAAACTCTCGCTAGATGGTAGGGACCAATAATGTCACAGTCACAACTGTTCGTGTCAAAGACCGTCCAATTTAAAGCTGGTGCCGGGAGTGGATCGCCCACAAAAGTTGGGAAACTACCAACCGGATTATAGGTGGTAAACACATAAGAGCTACTGTTAGGCACAAATATCTCATTGATGGTGTGTGTCCAGGTATCTACCGTAGACGTTGTAGAATCAGCTTGTCCGCCCCCACTCCCCCGAATTGGATCCAGAATGCCACCTACCGTTGCATTGACAATGAGATCGTGGTTGAAGTATTCAGCTCCAGGGCTTGGAGTGTAGAAAACATCGACGTAACCACCAGCTCCAAGGCCTGCAAGGGCGGGATCGGACGTGTTTTCTACAAACGTAACCGTCTGTTGGGCAGACGCAACCATAGCCGTTGCGGCAAGAATCGCGACGGCCGTTAAATTCAAAAAGAAAAATCGTTGGTTCATAATGGCGTCCTTGTTATTACGAGTCATCAAACAGGTGACATCTGGTTTTCACCGTACTAGAAAATTCACCTGCGTCGACGGGTCAGTAAGCCGCAGAGCCCCATAGCGGCCAGTGCGAGGGTGGTAGGTTCGGGGGCCCGGTAAATGGTCGAGAACAACTCGCCACCCGTACTAACCGTTACCGTGTCAAACACCTGGAAATCAATCGTACCGACGCCACCCGCTGAGTACAAAACTCTCGCCAGATGGTAGGGAGCCAGCACATCGGTGTCGAGCTTATTAGTGTCAAAGACAGACCAATTCAAAGATGTCGCCGGGAGAGGATCGCCTATGAAAGTTGGGAAACTCCCAACCGGATCATAGGTGGTAAACACATAAGAGCTACTGTTGGGTACAAACAACTCAAAGACCGTGTGTGACCAGGTATCTACCGCAGTCCCCGTCCCATCAGCCTGTCCGCCCCCGACCCCACGAATTGGATCCAAGATGCCTCCTGCCGTTGGATTGACAATGAGATCGTGGTTGAGGTACTCAGCGCCTGGAGACTGGGTGTAGAAAATATCGACGTAACCACCAGCACCAAGGCCTGCAAGGGCGGGATCCGCTATGTTTTCTACAAACGTAACCGTCTGCTGGGCAGACGCAACCGTAGCCGTTGCGGCAAGAATCGCGACGGCCGTTAAATTCAAAAAGAAAAATCGTTGATTCATGATGGCAACCTTGTTATTACGAGTTATCTAAGCAGGTGACATCTGGTTAGTTAGTCCTGACAGGGACGATTTCGGCTTTGTTTTTCGATTCTGCATCACATCACCTAATTTCCGACAGCGAACGCAAGAGACAACCAAGAGGCAACGCTGCTTGAGCAACAAAAAAAGGGATCCCCCTCAATCAAGTTGAAGAAAGATCCCTTTGTTAACGTCTTGCAGTGGTTCGTATCTCTTGTGTTTAGTAACGTTGCTAAAAGCTCGTAACTGTCTTGACTGTACCGAGTAAGCGACTTGCTGTCAAATAAAAAGCCCGTGAAAAGGCTGAACTCCGTAATCTGGCTGGAAAATTAGCGATTTAGTGTGTAATGGCCTATAGCTGCAGCTTTTGAGATGCATGACCGACTACGAACCGCTAATCCAGAGATCGAAATCGAGGTACTGCATCCGCCACGGTTTGGCGCGGGCGGGCAGGGGATCGAGATGTCGACTTTCCGGCGACGAGAGGGCCACTAAGAGCCTGTCCCCTTACCTGTGTAGGGAACGTGCCTCCGTGCCGTTCCGTTTGAACGGTACACCCTTTATACACGAGTTGCTCATGACATTTCGTTAGATGATCCGACGCCGTTGGCGTCTCAACCCCGAAGGGGAGATCCTAAATCAGCCCAGGGTGGAGTCCGCCGCAGGCGGTCGCAACCCTGGGTTCGATGATACCATCCAACAAAACCCTGAAAGGGTGGCCCTAGCGTCTCGCTGTTAGGATCACCCCTTGGGGGTTTGGCCTCGGATTGGTTGGTTACCCAGGGTTACGCAAATAGTCACTTTCGCTCCTATTTGCTACACCCTGGGCTGACATAGGCCTGGCCCGTTGGGCCGGAAGAGCCAACACGCACACTTGTGTATAGACCAACAGGTGAACGGTACACGGCGGAACGCCACAGAGGGCGTTCCCTACAGGTACCTGGATAGCTGCTAACGGGTTACCACAATGGGGGTTATGCGGTTATTAGTAGCAAAAGCCCCGATTTTCTGCGATCGGGATGGCCGAAGGGACTCTATGAGCTTCCTGAAGCCCCCAATTGCGGTTGCGGAGCACCAATAGATTGCTAAATTGGAGGGTTCGTAGTTAATCGTAAACACTGTTAGTTTTGTAGGAAGAGTCGTAGCAGCTGGTCACGGAGTGAAGCTCACCGAGATTCTCGTTTGCCCGTTCGGCATGCGTCCAGTCTCAACCGTCCCAGACATGCAAGCGATCAGTACAGAAGCGGGAAATAATGTCGGTCACAAAAGAACGTAAGCAAGAATTGGTTGGTGAGTTCGGACGCGATGCCAAAGACACGGGGTCGCCAGAAGTCCAGATTTCGATCCTGACCACTCGCATTGCCGAGATGACCGGCCATTTGCAGACTCACAAGAAAGATTTTTCGAGCCGACGCGGTTTGTTGCGTATGGTTAGTCGGCGCCGACGTCTTTTGGATTATGTGAAACGCAAGAGCCCTCAGCTGTATCTCGATCTGTTGCGTCGTTTGGAAATCCGCAAGTAGCAACGTTGCGCCGGTCGCTTCGCCCTCGAAAGATTGCAAGCGGACGTCGGTTCTCTTGCTCGCTTGCAAATTTTCATCGTCAAGCGTGTTTCGCTTGCCATGACGAGCCATATCTCTAGGCGAGTCGAAAACATCCCGCTCTCGGTGCATCGTCATGCTTCGAGTGGCCCTTGTTTTCTAAGTGGCAGTAGAATTTGGTTGCGTTGTTGCAACCGCTGTCTTCTCGGTCGTTACGACTTCTAACCCAATGTAGGAATCGGAAAAGTGAAAAAAATTCGCGTAGAAAGAAAAATCGGAAATGCCCTCTTCTCCATCGAGACGGGCACACTGGCAAAACAAGCGGCAGGCTCCTGCCTCGTACAATACGGCGACACCACGGTTCTTAGTGCGGTCGCTACTGGAAGCCCTCGACCGGGCATCGACTTTTTCCCCCTGATGTGTGACTACCGCGAGCGAACTGCTGCCGCGGGTAAGTTCCCAGGTGGATTTCTCAAGCGAGAAGGGCGTCCGACCACCAAAGAGACGCTCACCGCTCGCCTGATCGATCGTCCCATTCGTCCCATGTTCGCTCCGGGCTTCAACGACGAAGTTCAGATTCAGAACTTTGTGATGGCCAGCGACAAGCAGACCGATGCCGACGTGTTGGCCATGAACGGTGCCTGTGCCGCACTAGGAATTTCACCGCTGCCGTTCCTGGGCCCTCTCGCTTCGGTTCGCATGGGCTGCGTCGACGGCAAGTTTATTGCCTTCCCCACGCAAGACGATCTTGAGGTCAGCACTCTCGACCTTATTGTCTCGGGCACCAAAGAAGCGGTGTTGATGATCGAAGGGTTCTCTCGCGAGATGCCCGAAGACGAGATGGCCCAAGCCATCATGGAAGCCCACAAAGTCATCTGCGAAGTCTGCGATCTCCAGCAAGAGTTGATCGACAAGGTCGGCACTCCCAAGATCGAAGTCACTCCGCCCGTGTCCGATGGCTTGTTTGATATTGTCGTCGAGCGTTTCGAGTCGCAATTCAAAGAGGCCTACAAGACCGAAGGCAAGCACGCCAAAGACGATGCGGTCAAAGTTTTACGCACGCAAGCGCAAGAAGATTTGATCCCCGACGAAGAGGCCGAAGGTGCTTATACCGTCAGCTCGTTCCGCAAAGCTTGGCACGACCTCGAAGAAAAAGTGCTTCGCGAGCAGATTCTCGCCGGGGTGCGTTCCGATGGCCGTACTAGCAACGAATTGCGAGACATCCATTGCGAAGTCGATCTTTTGCCTCGCGTCCATGGTTCGTCCTTGTTCCAACGTGGCGAAACCCAGGCACTCATTACCGTTTGCCTAGGCACCGGCCGCGACGAGCAACGTGTCGACGGGTTGTTTGACGAGTACTCCAAGCGATTCATGCTCGATTACAACTTCCCTTCGTTCTCGGTGGGCGAGTGCCGACCGATTCGAGGCCCAGGACGTCGCGAGATTGGTCACGGAGCCTTGGCCGAGCGAAGCGTCAACCCAGTTCTGCCCGATCATGATACGTTCCCTTACACCATTCGTGTGATTTCCGATATCCTCGAGTCGAACGGCTCCAGCTCGATGGCAAGCGTCTGTGGCGCAACCCTCGGCCTGATGGCGGCTGGCGTACCGATCACCAATCCGGTTGCCGGTATTTCGGTCGGTTTGGTCAAAGAGGGCGACGATTGGACCTTGTTGACCGACATCATTGGCAACGAAGACCACTTCGGCGACATGGACTTTAAGATCGCCGGCACCCAAAACGGGATCACCGGCATCCAGCTCGATCTTAAGATCAACGGCATCAGCGAAGAAATTATTCGAGCGACCCTTGCCCAGTCGAAGGAAGCACGGTTGGAAATTTTGCGTAGCATGTTGACCGCCATCCCACGGCCACGCGATACGACTTCGGAAAGCGCACCGCGACTGCTTCGCACCAAGATCAATCCCGAGAAGATTGGTCTGTTGATCGGCCCTGGTGGCAAGATGATCCGCAGCATTCAGGAGGAAGTGGGCTGCACGATCGATGTTCAAGAAGACGGCACCGTGACCGTCGCTGCGGCCGACCAAGAGTGTGCCGAGGCGGGCTTGGCTCGCGTCGATGCCCTGACCGCAAGCGTCCAAGTTGGCAAGATATACGACGGCACCGTCACCAGCGTGAAAGACTTTGGTGCCTTCGTCGAAATCCTGCCAGGACGAGACGGCCTATGCCACATCAGCGAGCTGTCGAACGAATATGTCGGCAGCGTCAGCGACATTTGCTCGGTAGGCGACGAGATGAAAGTGAAAGTCATCGCCGTCGACGAGCAAGATCGCGTTAAGCTGAGCCGCAAAGTGGCGATGCAAGAGCTAGGCGAAGAAGAACCCTCCGACAGCAAAACTGCCGACACCGCTTCGTAACACCACGTATAAAACCGTGAATAAAAAACCATCCCGACCTCGGCACGCAGCCGAGGCCGGGATTTTTTAATGGGCAGGAGACGAGGGGTGGGTGGTTCACCCACGAGGTGAGTTCGCTTTCAGCATCGCTGCGAGTAGAAGCGTTACAGTGAACAAGATAGACCGAAGAAGGTACCTTGCAAAACAAGGCTTCCATTCGTGTCGATGTTAGCAATTTCGGGGATGTCGACGATGAACTGCGGGATTTGGTTGTCAGCAAGTCCCGCATTGGTAAGGACGACAACTCGGTAGCCCCCGAAGAGAGTCCATCGGCTTGACAACTGGTACTGTATGCCGATGTTGGCTTCCGAAAGGAAGGAGACAACATCGGTGCTCGACTCTACGGGATAGCTACCATTGACGTTGCTAAGTGCCGAGGGCATGGCAGCTGCGCCGTCGCCGCGGCGCAGATCGAAGCGATGTTCAATGCGATTGTTGTAGACGCCGAGTTTAGGCGTAATGAAGAAATTCGCCCGGCAACCAATTTGCCGTTGGAATAAGCACCCGATTTGGACGCCGATCAGGTCGTTGCTGATGGAGTCGCTTAAACGAACTTCGTCGCGCCCGCCGTTGCCGCCCCAGGCCCCCCCCTGGTCAAGCGTGTCGAAGGTGAGATCTTCGTCGAATTTGAAATACCGCACGCCGACCAACATTTGGTGTGACCAAGGGTTGCAGTTGTTAGTTTGGGCATTGCCTTCAATGATGTTCAGCTCGACGTTATGCAGCTCATTGGTGCGCGAAAGCCGATGCTCCGTCGCGCCGTCGAAGTAATCCACGACCGGATCACCGACGCCGAATTCGAGATCGTTGAACTGCAGGGGCGAGCTGACGCCGTTGGCGTGGGTTCGGCTTGAATTGGCTTCAAAGTTGTTCACCGACCAATAGCCCAATTCCAGTGCCCAGCGTTTGCATGCGAAATAACGACCGAGACGAAGATCGGCACCACCTTCCCAGCCCGGGTCGGTATCTTGCGTGTTCATCAGTTGGTTGGCATTGTTGTTATTCTCGTAAGTGGTCCAGACGCGGTTGGGTTGGTCGCGTCCTAGGTAGAGCCCAGCAGCCGAAAAGTACCACGGACTAGTCAACCGGCAGGGTGTCGCAATGGCACAAGCTGGTGGACAGTTCTGCGAGAAGTTTTCTGGAGCACGGCATGGCAACCTATTGTCAGTCGGCATCCAATTCGAAGAGTAAGACCCAGGCACAGATGGTACCGTAGCTGTGTACTGTACTCCGGTATTTTGTGGCCCAGTATTCCAGTTTGTCTCCACAGGCAAGGATTCTAGCGGCGTGGGTGCTTCATTCCAGCCGGTTTGACCATAGACGGTACAACTTGCCAGGACGAATAAAGTTCTAAATGACCATTTGCATACGGAGTACAGCATAGGACTGGATTCTCCCCGCGAGGTTGCGCAGAAGGAAGGTGGGTTTGATCTTCAGGCAGCCCGCAGAGTCATGTCCCAGTCATGTCCCGTGGGTGGGCCAGCTGCTGACGACATCGGTAGGCAGCAAAAGCAAAGTTGAGCCTATGTGTGATCAACAGGGAAAATGGTGAGATCCGACTGATAGCTACCCGTGCGAAAACGCACAGTCTTGTAAATAGAACAAGGAATTGCATCAATTTTGCAACAGAGCGTTCCCATCCGCTTCGCAAGATTTCTCTGTTGGCTAATATGCAGGACTGGTGCTCTGCCGGTTCAATGGCCATGCATTGAGCGAAACCGTACGTCGAGAGGTTCACTCACCACGAAGAATTCGAGAGCCCCGTATCGGTAGGTGAAATTCAAGCCAGAACAAGCGCTAGCGCAGCTGCGCTACTGAACATGCCGAAGGCATTCAACAACAAAGCCCAGGGTCGCTGAGCCGCTGCTTTGCTTTGGCCTATCCTACCTGCTTCATCAAAACATATACCCAAGAAAATCGATGGGGCCATCGGCTTTAAATTCTGAAGAAAGTGGCTTCACCATCACTTCATTGGCGATTTCTTCAACAGCAACGCCATAGTTGGTGTGCTCATCGATTTTCAACCATTGGCAAATAGCATCGATACTCACGAATCCGAATCTTTCATACAAACGTGAATCTTTTGCAAGCAATACCATCGCATTTACACCCGCGTCTTTTGCGCACTCTTCAGCGGCAGAAAGCAGCTTATTGCCAATACCCTGGCTTCTGTGCTCTTCTCGTACACATAAGTCAATAATTCCAAACACAGAATAGGAAAGATGGTTGAACGCCATCATTCGATGATCGATGCCAAGGTGACCAACAACCTCACCATCTTTGAAGGCCAGAAATCTAAAGTGTGGTAATTGCTTGAAGTACGACCTCTTTTGCTGGCAATCGGGGAAGCAGGCATTTCTTAGAGATGTGATTTGTGTCTCTAAGCTGCGCCCTATTTCATGCTCAATGTAACGCTGAATTTCCATTTAATCCCTTCTGCAAAACTTATTATTCGCTGGGCTAGGAGACGGCAACATAGTCTTCAGACGATGAGAGATCAAGTTTTTGTGAAAGATACACAGGCGAACTGCAAAGTCACAAGTGCATGAAATGAAACAAAATTAACTGAACCACAGAGGGTACAGAGAACACTGAGGAAAGATTATTTCCAGGCACTCTGTGCTGCTCTGTGTCCTCTGTGGTAAATCTTTCTTCCTGTCTTTTGATTGATCGTACCGATTTCGCAGTCGTCCTGGAAAGATACAGAACCGCTTCATGTCTGTGCATCCTGCAATAGCCCCTCTAGCAATTCACAACTAGCGGCCAGCGCCGCCTTTCTGTCGGTCCCGCCTGCCCATCGTTGGCAGTTTTCATGCGTGGACTTCGACGACAACAGTTCGTCGAGCATTCTCGCTACGCGCGCTCCCTGAAATTTTGATCGGTGCAATACCGATGCCACCCCCAAACGTTGCAGTCGAGCGGCGTTGTCGAATTGATCGTACGCCATGGGCATTACCAAATGCGGGATTCCTGCGGCCAAGCCCTGGGCGCTTGTCCCGATGCCGCCATGATGGACCAGCGCCGCCGCTCGCGGTAATAGTTGGCTAAACGGCAGAAAATCAAAATGCCGGACTCCTGCAGGCAAATGCTTAGGCAATTGGTCGGGGTATCGGGTCATCAACACGCCACGCCGGCCTAGCCGCTCACAGGCGTCTGCGGCGGTGGCAAAAATCTCTTCGCCACTGGTCATCGCCGAGCCGGGTGCGAAGACAATCGGCGGGTCACCCGCGTCGAGAAACTCAGACACCTCGTCCGACAATTCCACGGTGGACGATTGATCCCATAACGGAAAACCGGTCAACCGAGTATTCGGCGGCCAGTCGGGTTGTTCGGCCGCAAACCAATTGGGAAACAACCCAAGCACTAACTGCGGCGAAAAATACCAATCTCGTATAATCCTCGACACAGGTTGCAATCCCAACTCGGCACGCAGCTTATTCAGAATCGGTCCCACGAGCGGATCAATTCCAAATTTGTCAGCGGCCCAATATTGAATCCGCCGCAACCAGCGCGGCGCAGCATCACTCATCCACAACCCATATACACGTGACGATTGATAGACGCTTCTCAACCCCACCGGTGCCAAGTGAACGCTCGCCAGGGGCGCCCCGTGTTTCTCTTGAAACACGCGACTCGCTAAATCGAGAGCCGGTGCAACCAACACTGTCTCGCCCGGTCGATAGTGTTCTTCGAGCAGCTCGTAGATTGGTCGCAAGGTTTTTTCTACCCCCTCGCGAACGATCACCAACGGTCCTCGCATCGGATGCCACAAGTCGGAGTGATGAGCCAGCTCGCGGTACTCTTCTGCCGTTCCCAACGGTAAAAACTCAAGCCCGGCATCCTCGACCACCGGCTGAAAGTGAGGATTCGTGATGACCGTCACCGGATGCCCTCGCCCGCGCATGGCAGCCCCTAAGCCGACAATCGGATAAACGTCGCCATAGCTTCCCACGGCCGTCATTAACAATCGCATATTTTATCTCTTCGTAAGTCACGGACAGTAGACATTGCAACATACCCAGCTTTCCCTGACAATGGGCATAGTACTTCCACGCCACTTACGAAGCAGAAACAATGATGACGGAACACCCACCAACGCCTAGCGAAGACGATGATTTCGAGTTAGAACTCGAACCGGTCGATCCAGAAATCCTGGAACACGAACGTCGGCGTACGATACAGCGAACTCGCAAGGCCGAAGATGCGGTTAACATCAATGAAGTCTATGGCTCGTTAGATGCTAGCGACCCGTTCGAGTTCGACAATCTCAAGAAGTTTCGTTTTTCGATCCGCCACTTGCTTATCGTCACCGCGCTGCTGTCGGTGGCGATGACCATCTTCAAGTACACAGGGCCCTGTAACGGCACGATCATCACCTTCGCTCTCACGGTCGCGTCGGCTTGGTGGTTTATCGTCCGACAAGAACGCCGCCAGCAGATCGAACTTGCGCGTCAGAAACAAGAGTTGAAAGCCCGCATCGCGGCACAACGGGCTAACGAAGATGGCGATCCAGACGCCGCGATGCCGCCGACCAGCGAAGTCGCTTTTGATCCACCCCCCGCGCAACCTTCGTTTCGCATCGCATTTTCGCTCAAAGAACTCCTTGGCGCATTCACTGCCGCAGCACTTGCACTGGGATTCGTGCGATTGGTGGGTGGCACGCACAACGCGGCGATGCTGCTCGGCGTGATTGCCTTGTTAGGCTTGGTGCTGCATGCCGCCGGTTTCGATCCACCCCCGTTAATCGTCCTTTGCTGGTGGATTCTGCTGGTGCTGTACCTTCTGATCGGCATCACGGCGGCATTCAGCGCCGATCAAGCAGCCAACATCGTCCCGCTGCCATCGTTCGAGCCGGTTCTAGCCTTGAACCAAATTGTTACGGGGTTTATTACCAACAACCATCTAAGCTCCGTGTGCTCCGTGCCCCTGCGGTAAATCTATTACGGAAAGCCATCTCGTTCACTGTTGGTCGATCCAAGTCTTCACCATCGTTTCTAAAACATCCAGCGGCACGCCACCGCTGCCTAATACGACGTCATGAAACGCACGCACATCGAAACGCTCGTCTAACCGTTCTTCCGCCAAGCGTCGCAGCTCACGAATTTTCATCTCGCCAATCTTGTAAGCCAACGCTTGCCCAGGCCAACTGATATAGCGATCGACCTCCGCGCGGATATTGTGCATCGACATGGCCGAATTCTCATGCAGGTACTCTATCGCTTGCTCGCGCGTCCAACCGAAGTAATGAATCCCCGTGTCGACCACCAAACGGCAAGCTCGCCAAATTTCCATCGTGAGCCGGCCAAAATCGTCGTAGGGGTCTTCGTACATCCCCGCTTCCAGTCCCAACCGCTCTGCGTACAACGCCCAACCTTCAATATAGGCAGTAAAACCACTGTGCCGCCGGAAATTCGGCACATCGGCTAGCTCCTGTTGCAACGCAATCTGCAAATGATGCCCAGGAACTGCCTCGTGCAACGAAAGGGCCGTCACGGTATACAGGGGCCGGCTCTTCAGATCATAAGTGTTCATGAAGAAAAAACCGGCCCGCGTCCCATCCCCACTCGCCCGTTGATAGTATGCCGCAGTTGTTCGCGGCGCCACATACGTAGGCACCTCTCGTACGCCATACGACATCCGTGGCAATCGCCCAAACAAGGTCGGCAGTTTGCCGTCCATCTTTTTCAGCACAAACGAAACTTCCTTCAACAACGCTTCGGGAGTCTCTGCATAGAACTGTGGATCTTCACGCAGAAACGTGGTGAACGCTGCGAAATCTCCCTTGAACTCTACTTGACGAATGATCTCGTCCATTTCGGCACGAATGCGTTTCACCTCGGCCAAACCGATTTTGTGCACCTCGTCGGGTGTCAAATCAAGCGTAGTAAACCGTTGCACCCGATGTCGATAAAAGTCGCGTCCGTCGGGCACGGCTGACGCACCAATCGTATCGCGTGCCTGCGGCACATACTCCTCCGCCATAAATTCCCGAAATCGCTTGTAAGTAGGTACTATCGATTCGGTAATCGCATTACGCACTGCATTACGCAACTCCGCGTGTTTCTCTTTGGGCAAGGTCGCCGGAAATTCTCGTACCGGCTCGTAGAACAAGCTCCGCTCGGCGTCGTTCACGATTTGCGCGTCGATTGCACCCTCCCATCCTTCCATTACCACGGCTGGCAATACTTTCTCTGCGGAAATGCCCGCCCGCATCAACTCCATGTACCCGTTGGCATACTGCGGAAAAGCTCTCAGTCGGGCGACGTAATTTTCGTAATCGGCAACCGTCTTGAACGGCATATTCCGGCGCAATTCGGGAAATCTGATATGAAAGCCCGACCGCTGCGTGATTGGCGTGAGATGGTTGCCAAACTGGTACTCTGCGATCGAGTCGCTCAACTTACGGTGCATGATGCTAAGGTTGATGGAATTGCTTGTCGAAAGCTGATCCTGCGCAATCGCCTCCAGCCGCTGCAGAAACTTCACATCGTCCGCATGACGGCGAGCGCTATCAGCCAACGAGATGGCCGGCAAGCGGTCATCAAAACGATGATCGCCCACCGAAGTGGCAAACTGAGGAAACTCCTCCAGATTGCGTTGCCACATCTCCTCCAACAACGCAGCAAACTGCACATCAGCATCCGATGCCAAAACCGGCGAGTAAAAACCCAGTAAACAAATCCCGACTGCAATAACAAGACACTGCAAACGCACCTCGAAAAATCGCATCCGTATCTCCCTCTCTCATCTATGAATAACCAGTTGCTTCGGCGAACTTTGCACAGGATAACATGCTCTTACCAGGAAATCCCTTCCCCTTTGCTTTAAGCTACCCGCCTCTGGCCATATTTCTCGGCAGATTGAAGCTCCGCCAATCGCTTTTGGCGCCGTCGATAAGTTCGTGCTTGGCACAATACACAAGGTTTGTGGACCATGCCTCCACAGCTGGAGCACCGTTCGGCCAAGAGCTCCATATCTGGTAAGAGCGGGTCGCTATGATCCGATTCCCGCCCATAAACACCGCGTCGTCCGCTCGCAATTGCCCCCACGGTCCCCCGACTTATCCCCAACTTCGCCGCAATTTTTCGCTGCGACAACCGACCCTCGTTCAAATGCCGTCGAATCTCTTCGACCACCGCTAGTGGCAACATAAGTAGTTCTCCCTCTCAGTAGCAAAAACAAGTTCAGGCAGCCCGCAAACGCAATTCCAACTGCTCATCCTCAATCCAAAAATCTCCGGGGTCTGGCAACGGATCGAGTTGATCGTCGTCGGGCAAAAACGCATCCCAACGGTCGTCTTCGATTTCTAGCGGCGTTCGATCTTCGAAATCCCGTGGCAAATCGCTCTCCGATGGCATTTCTCGCGGATTTTGGTCAATCATTGCTCCCATCCTCCTAAGCCGTGGTTTTCAGCACTTAGAGCCCTCTTTGGCCTCCGACGAAACAGAAACCTAACAGAAAGTGCGGCCAAATAATATACATTTGTACACTATTTCTGCATGTAGTGCTGAACGCATTGTTTTAGGGGCTTATGCACCTATTTTCGCATCCAAATCAGTCCGATTCGACGCAACTTGTTATGTGGGCTGGGTAAATGCTAGCGACCGGGATTAAGAATCTGTCCTGACAGGACAAAACTGGACGAGAAAAAGAAGTCGAGGCAGGGAATGCCGTCCCAGACGCGATGGAGATCGCTACCCATCTTTGGCGGAGGCTCTATGTCCATTCAATCTGCACAGCTCGTGATGACGCTTGCGTTCATTGCCATTTGGGTCGTGGCGGGCCAAATCGCAATTCGCAATCATTCTGGACGTTAGATAAAGAGTCAGTCGCCCAGCTTGCCGAGCGAGGTCTGCAACACACTGTAGAGCTGACTCTCTCGACGGCGTAATTTGTCACGCATGTCGGCGGTCAACTGTCCCTGTGCTTCTTGGGCCTTGGCCAATCGGCCTAACTGTTGGTTCGCGATGCACAACCCGGCAGCCGCAAATGCTTCCATCGACGGCGACTTCTCAGAAATTGCCATCTGCCTCAAGTCACGTAGCACTGGCAAAGCCTCTTTGGGTTCACCGGTCACAATCAAATAGTGGCGCACCAAACCCTTTTTAGCCAACTGGTGTAAGTAGGTCGGGGCCTGGGGAAACTCCTTCTCGACAGCCAACCATGCCGCTTCCGACTCGGTCAGTTTCGCGTGGTACAACTGGGCCCAAGCCGACGACCGCTTTGGCACCGTTGATACTTGCGTCCGACCTGCCAAATAAAATCGCGGCCGAGTGACTGCCCCTAAAACCACTCCTAACAGCAGGGCAGCAGCCACTCCCATTAACACGCGTCCCCAATTCCGCTTTTTTTCACCTAGCTGGGCGCTTGCTTTCATCAACTCGTCTAACTGCGAGTTTACCCCGCTACGCGAACCGTTCGACGCGGTCCGCTCGACAAGCGACCAGCCCTCGGGCCCATCCGCCCAACCCTCACGCGACGCTTCACTTGCCAGTTCACGTAATTCGCTCAAGAGTTCATTCGGATTCGCTGGCCGCTGCCCCGGCTGCTTGGCAAACATTCGATGCACTACGGCCGACAGTGTCGCGGAAATATCAGGTCGTGCGGTTGTTAACGGCTCCGGCGTACTATTTAGATGCTGCATCGCAATGGCCAATGCTGTGTCGCCTGTGTGCGGTGGAACTCCCGACAGCAGGTGATAACAGGTCACTCCTAGCGAATAGATGTCGCTTCGCGCATCGACCGGGCGACCCTCGATTTGCTCGGGGCTCATGTACAACGGCGTTCCCATCGCGACGCCCACCTGCGTCAGCGTTTTTGTATCGGAACTTAACGCGCGAGCCAAACCAAAGTCGGCTACTTTCACTTCACCCGAGTGGCTTAGCATGATGTTCTCTGGCTTCAAGTCGCGATGCACAATGCGCAACTCATGCGCCTTGCATAACGCCGACGTGACTTGCCGTAGAATATCGAGCACGAGCCCAGGTTCAAACGGGCCTTCGCGATGCATCAATTGGGATAGATTCTTCCCAGGCACATATTCTTGCGCGATAAAATGCAGATCCTTTGTTTTGCCAACTTCGATAATCTGCACGATGTTCGGATGCACCAACGAAGCTGCCGCACGTGCCTCGTTCGAAAAACGCTCGACATAGGTAGCATCGCGGGCCAACTCTCTGCGCAAAACTTTCAGTGCTACCTGACGGCCCAACGATCGCTGCTCGGCCAGATATACGTCGGCCATGCCGCCGGAGCCTAACCGACGCAATATGCGATAGTCTCCCCATTCATGCCCAGTTAGGTCTGGGCTGGGTGCAGCAGGCGTCGGATCCATCATCCTGTTTTACCTTGGCAAAGAAACCGCATTCAGCACGCGCTCGGCAGCTTCCGATTTATTCAACACGTAGTAATGAATCCCGGCGACGCCAGCCTCAAGCAAGTCGGCCGTCTGCTGGGTGGCGAATTCCACGCCCACTTCAAACTGCCCAGCAGCATCGTCTTCATGCTTCTGCAAATCCGCCAAAAACTTCGCCGGCAACTTTGCCCCACACAACGACGCGATCCGTTGCACTTGGGCACCATTGGTCACGGGCAGCAGTCCGGGCACGATCGGCACATTAATCCCCGCCTTCTGACAGCGCTCACAAAAATCGAAAAAATCGCCGTTGTTATAAAATAGTTGGGTGATGATGACATCTGCCCCTGCATCAACTTTTCGTTTGAGATTCTCGATATCGACTTCCGGGCTCGGCGCTTCCTGATGGGTCTCGGGATAGCCCCCAACGGCGATACCCATGTCAGCAAACTCTGCTCGAATGAACGCAACTAGCTCGTCGGCATAAGAAAACCCACCCTCCACCGGGCGAAATTCTGTCTCCCCTTGTGGAGGATCACCACGCAGTGCAACCACGTTTTGAATTCCTAATCCGATGGCGCGGCTTAGATAGTCTCGCAGCTCTTCTGGCGTACGGCCCACGCAGGTCAAATGGGTCGCTACAGGCAGGTTATATTTTTCGAGAATCCCTGAAATCACGTCCAGCGTTCGGTTTTGCGTCGAACCGCCCGCCCCGTAGGTACACGTAATATAGTTAGGCTGAAACTCGGCCAATCGGCCCGCATGGCGAAACAGGGCTGCCATCCCTTTCTCGGTCTTGGGCGGGAAAAGCTCAAAAGAAAGGCCGATTTTTCCGGGGCGATAGGCCTGGGCAAGTGTCATCTGCAGCAATATCTCCACATCGGCATCGTTCGCTAGATCCGTCTCCGCCCGGTCGCCGCGAAGACCTATAAAAACCGTCCCCACTCTACGCCCTAACCCCCCAATTAGCAATAAACACCGTCTTTGACGCCGGGCCAATCGAGTTTCACTACACTAGAGTAGCTCCTGCAGACAAAATCACCTTACCCAGTTTGAAAAAAAGTGACTGGCCCCGGCTATCAGGGGCAATTATTTGCATCGCAACAAGAGGCGAATCCTGTATAATTCGCCTGTTTCTAGACGAAATGCGTTTCAATCCAATCTTACACGCGGCCGACCCACCGCGGCCACGGATGACTCGCCTGTCGTGACGCGCTGCAGGTTCCAGAGTCTTTGCGCGGTGAGCGAGCTTCAGGCATATAGACAGGACATTACTCGCCATGAGCCAAACAGAAATCCCGACCCCTTCGGCAAAAGCCACTCGCGATAGCTGGACCGAGATTACCCCGCAAGATATCTACGACAAATGCACTGCAGTCGCACACAATCTTTGGTGGAGTTGGCATCCCGATGTAGTCAGTCTCTTTCGCGATCTCGACCCTGTCCGCTGGCGGCAGGTCGACCATAACCCAATCGCGCTGCTCAACGAGATGACGCCCGATCAACTGGCCCAACGTGCCTCAGAAATGGTGCTCTACACCCGCATCAATCAGGCCCATCGTCGACTGAAAGAATACCTCAGCAACGAACATGCCACCTGGGGTGCGCGTGAAGCAGGAGTCTTGGGCTCGAAGCCGGTCGCCTACTTCTCCGCTGAATTTGGCATCCACGAATCGGTTCCTATCTACTCGGGTGGCCTTGGCGTCCTCTCCGGCGATCACATCAAAAGTGCGAGCGGGCTGGGAGTTCCACTCGTAGCCGTGGGGCTGTTCTACGATCAAGGTTACTTCAACCAGCACCTCGATTCCGAGGGGATGCAACAAGAGGAGTATCTCGACACCAAAGTCGAGAACCTCGCCATGGAGCCTGCCCTCGACCCTGACGGCAACTCCATCACCATCCAAATCGAGACGCTCGAGGGACCACTACAAGCCAAGCTTTGGCTGATGCGAGTTGGCCGCGTGCCACTTTACCTACTCGACTGCGATGTCGAGGGCAATCGTCCCGAAGACCGTGAACTCACCTCCCGACTTTATGGCGGCGACATTCGTACCCGCATCCGCCAGGAACTCGTACTCGGCGTCGGTGGAGTCAAGGCCCTTCGGGCACTCAAAATCTATCCTGGGGTCTATCATCTCAACGAAGGTCACAGCGCTTTCGCTCCGCTCGAAGTCATTCGCGAGCGCATGGAAGACGATGGACTCGAGTTCGACGACGCCCTTCGCCAAGTGGTTCAAAACACCGTCTTCACCACCCATACACCCGTTCCCGCCGGACACGACTGTTTCGAAGCCAGCCTCGTCGAAGAACATCTCGGACCGCTTCGCCAGCAGCTTGGCATCTCGCACGAGCAACTTATGGGCCTCGGACGAGTCGAACCTCAAAACGAAGCTGAAACTTTCTGCATGACGGTCATCGGGCTGAAGCTCTCGCGCCGTGCCAATGCGGTTAGCTCGCTGCATGGACACGTCTCTCGCCGTATGTGGGCTCACCTTTGGCCTTGGCGCGTCGAAGAAGAAGTACCTATCGGGCATATTACCAATGGTGTGCACGTTCCTAGCTGGTTGGCCTATCCGATGCAGCTGCTGTACGACAAGTATTTCGGCCCGGGCTGGCAACAAAGGATGGGTGACCCCGAAGCTTGGCAAAAAATCTACTCCGTCGACCCCGGCGAACTTTGGGAAACTCATAATGCGCTGAAGAGTCGACTACTTGAATTCGTCCGGCGTCGTATGAGCCGCCAATGCCGCCGACGCAACGAAGACGAAGCCGCCATAGAAGCTGCTCGCAATGTTCTCGACCCCTCGGCGCTCACCATCGGTTTTGCTCGCCGCTTTGCCACCTATAAGCGGGCGGATCTGTTTTTGCGTAACCTTGATCGGTTTGCCGAACTGATGACCGATTCGCATCGGCCAGTGCAATTCATCTTCGCTGGCAAAGCACATCCGGCCGACGAGCCGGGCAAAAAGCTCATCCAAAAAATTGCGAACCTGCGACACGACCCTCGATTTGACGGTCGGATTGTCTTTGTTGAAGACTACGACATCAACGTCGGTCGACATCTCACCCAAGGTGTCGATGTCTGGCTCAACAATCCTCGCCGACCTTTGGAAGCCTCGGGCACCAGCGGTCAAAAAGTCGTCCTCAACGGCGGCCTCAATTGCTCGGTTCTCGACGGTTGGTGGGCCGAAGCTTTCAATGGCAAAAACGGCTTTGCCATCGGGCACGGCACCCAACACGTCGACGACGAAATGAGCGATCAACGCGACGCCGAAGAGCTACTTCGCGTCTTGTCTGACGAAGTCATTCCGCTGTTCTACGACCGCGACGCCGACGGTCTTCCCCAGCAGTGGATTCAGCGTATGACTGTCTCTATCGCAACGCTGGCCGCACGCTTCAGCGCCCATCGCATGGTGATGGACTACGTCCAACAGTCGTACCTCGTCGCCGCCGGAGGCCACAGCTCCGACATGAACATGCCGTAATCAAGAGTGCCTGAACCTAAAACTTAACTCTGAACTCGATAATGGAAGCTGTCGAAAGAGTTGTCCGCAGTTGCTCTGCCCCTCGGAACAATTGGGAGTCAAGCGTACACTCTTTCCATGGCAGCAATCGTCACCATGTGACAAGCTATGACTTTGAACGTGGAGAAAATTAGGCTACCTTTCATGGGCGTGGCAAGGCGTGTTCACTAACAGATGACTTTGGTGATGAGCTGATAAGATAGACGTTTACCCTGTGAAAGAAGCTGTCGTAAAAAATGATTTCGCTCGAAGTACTTGCACATCTGATGGAACGATCTGACGAGGATGAAAACCTCGAGTTCAAAGAGGGTAAAGATCGGTACGACACGACGAAGCTGTTCAAATACTGTGTTGCCATTGCCAACGAAGGAGGCGGTCAGTTTATTCTTGGTGTTACTGACAAAACGCCTCGATCAGTGATTGGGTCGATGGCTTTCCGTAATACTTCGAAGATTGCGACCCAGATTTTTTCTAAGTTAGGATTTCGGGTCGATGTAGAAGAACTCCAACATCCTTCCGGCCGGGTTGTGATATTTGACATCCCGGCACGGCCACGAGGAACGGCATATCAGTTTGCAGGCGCTTATCTTATGCGATCTTCGGAGGATCTTGTCTCTATGAGCGAGGATCGTTTACGTCGAATCTTCGATGAAGGAAAGCCCGACTGGTTATTGGAGTATGCCACAACACGCCTCGAAGGTGCGGACATTGTGCGTTTGCTAGACACTCAGAGTTATTTTGATCTCTTGCAATTACCCTATCCTTCAACCCGCGATGCCGTTTTAGAGCGATTTGAATCCGAACAGCTAATTATCAACCAGGACAGCTTGTGGAACATCACGAACCTTGGCGCGCTACTCTTTGCAAAGCGTCTGGACGATTTTTCCGGCCTCAGCAGAAAAGCAACCCGCGTGATTGTTTATGAGGGAATTGATAAGCTGAGCACTCGACTAGATAAGTCGGAAATCAAAGGCTATGCCGTCGGTTTTGAGGGGCTAGTTGACTTTGTGAGTAGTCTTGTTCCGGCAAATGAAATCGTTACCAAGGCGCTTCGCTTTGAAGTCAAGATGTTTCCAGACGATGCCATCCGTGAACTCGTTGCAAATGCGCTAATCCATCAAGAATTCTCAGAACCTGGAACCTCTGTAATGATCGAGCTGTACTCTGATCGGATAGAGATATCCAACCCTGGCACGCCACCTATTTCAACAGAAAGATTTATCGACGAATACCAGTCTCGCAATGAGTTGCTAGCAGGGCTAATGCGACGCCTGGGAATCTGTGAAGAAAAAGGTAGTGGCATTGATCGAGTTGTCCATAGCGCCGAATTCCATCAACTTCCAGCACCCGATTTCCGTGCTGGAAGTTTACACACCTACGCAGTCCTATATGCGCACACTGATTTTTCAAACATGGATCGCAACGACCGGATCAGGGCATGTTACCAACATTGCTGCTTGAAATACGTAACAAACAAGAAGATGACGAACAAAACACTACGCGAAAGGTTCCAATTGCCCAGCAAGAAATCTGAATCGGTTTCTCGCGTTATTGCAGATACAATCGCCACAGAAAAAATTAAACTCGCTGATCCTTCCATGCTTTCCACAAAATACCGCAGTTACCTACCCTTTTGGGCTTAAAACCTTATTTAGTTAGAGAGGGACTTGTGGCATGGCTCATGCCACAAGTCCTGCCAGACAAACAGTTTATGTGCTTAGATGCCATTCTCTATCGCCACGCAACCAAGCTCAAAGCTAGCTTATCGGCCGGCAGGTTCTAAACTCAGCTGCATTCAGAGAACTTGGGGCGCGTAGCCCAATTACTAACTCTGCCTCATACATTTCACATCCCCTCAACTTGGCTATACTCAAGGTAAACACTCCTCGCTTTTTGCCCTTCCAGTCATGTCTACTAAGATTACTTCGCCCGATGATCCTGCTCTGGATGAGCTTTGCGGCAAGCTTGCTGCACTGGCTCAAGAGGTTGACCGTAGCGGCGGTTGGCCTGCTCAACAGTTGCAGCTTTGCGCTGACTACGGTGCTTATGAATGGTTTCTCGATTCTGCCTGGGGCGGACAAGCTTGGGATCAAGAAGCCGTAGTTCGCGGTTATCTTGCCTTAAGCAGCGCATGTCTGACCACGACGTTCATCATCACCCAGCGCACTGGCGCCTGCCGGCGCATCGCTAACAGCGACAACCAACGTCTGAAAGAACGTCTCTTACCCGATCTTGTGCAGGGCAAGTCGTTCGCCACCGTGGGCATCTCGCACCTCACCACCAGCCGTCGCCACTTGGCCACCCCGGTGTTACGAGCCGAACGTGTCGAGGGCGGGTTTGTTCTGGATGGATTTAGCCCCTGGGTCACCGGCGCGGCTTATGCTCAATACGTCGTACTTGGTGCTACTGTGATGGATGGCGACCAAGCGACCGAACAGCAGCTACTTGTTGTTCTCCCTACTGAATTACCAGGAGTTTCGATTCCTGAACCTGCGCAGCTTGTTGGCGTTTCTGCGAGTGCCACCGGCGAGCTGCGGCTCGATCAGGTCATGATCGAAGACCAATGGGTTCTTGCTGGCCCCGTCGAAAATGTCATGTCCCAAGGGGCCTCCAGCCCTGGCGGTTACGAAACCTCGACCCTCGCCCTCGGTTTGGCAGATGCCGCGATTCAGTTCTTGGCTACCGAAGCTGCAAAGCGAGCAGACCTCGAAGCCCCGCTCCACGCGCTTCGTCACGAGCATCAAGAGGTGAGCGAAACGCTCTTCGACGTCGTTCGGGGTGCCCCCAATTGCTCTAGCGAAACTCTACGCCAACGGGCCAACAGCCTTGCTCTTCGCTCGGCGCAAGCCTCACTCGCGGCCGCTAAAGGAACTGGCTACGTTCTTGGCCATCCCGCAGGCCGTTGGTGTCGAGAAGCCTTGTTCTTCCTCGTCTGGAGCTGCCCGCAACCGGTCCTCTCAGCCAATCTCTGCGAACTCGCCGGTATCGTGGATTAACTGATCTCCTAACATCTTTCGAGCAAACCGATTATGTCTGATCCTAATGACCCGATTGTCGTCTGGCACCAACATGCCGTCAGCCATGCCGACCGCGAGAAGCTCAATAGCCACCGGGGCTGTGTGGTTTGGTTCACTGGACTGAGCGGCTGTGGCAAAAGTACCGTGGCCAATCTGGTTGACAAAAAACTCTATGAACGGGGAGTGCGTAGCTACCTTCTTGACGGCGACAACGTCCGCCATAGTCTGAGTGCCACGCCGCAGATGCTAGCGGAACGCTATGACGAAGCGTTTGGCCAGCGTTTCGGCCTTGGTTTTTCGCAACAAGATCGAGAAGAGAACATTCGCCGCGTTGGGGCTGTTGCCAATCTGCTGTGCGACGCTGGGCTGGTCACACTTACCGCGTTTGTCAGCCCCTATCGGGCCGATCGCGACTCGGTTCGGGCGAGCATGGCAGAGGGTGATTTTATCGAGGTGTTTGTCGATGCCTCGCTGGAAGTTTGCGAATCTCGCGACCCCAAAGGCCTCTATAAAAAGGCCCGCAATGGTGAGATTTCTGATTTTACGGGGATCAGTTCGCCCTACGAAGCGCCAGAGCATGCTGAGCTAATACTCGACGCCAACGATATTGCGCCAGACGAATTAGCCGAACTGGTGGTGCAAAAGCTTATCGAGACTGGCAAGATTAGCTAGCTTGGTGCGTGTCGGACAGACAGAGTACGTTTCGTTTGCACGGATTTCCGGGGGAAACCGCTGGAATAACGCTGTTTCATAATCAAGTACACAATAGCCCCTCTTCAGCATGCAATGCTGTCCCCTCATTTGGGTTCTTTTCCTTTCGTGGATACTTTTTCTGCATAGTGGCTTGTTCAGGTTGACCCGGTGATGCCAACGGGGATAGATTGACCGATGTCGGTGCTGAAGGCCATTTCGGCATCGCGTTCATGGAGGGTTGAAGATGATCTATTCTGTTCGCCAGAAGCCGATCGCGAGCCCGGACGACCGCTTGCAAGCGCTGCCGCCAGGATCCTCTTTCGCGATTGCCCGCTCTTCGCCTACCAGCATTTTTTCGGCTGAGCCCGACTTGCCCGAAATCGACGCCGATGACGAGCAACTTGCTGCTTGTATTCTCGCTCGAATCGAAGCGCGTCTCCCCTGCCGTATTCGCCAGTTGGCGGTCTATGCCACCGGCAATGCGGTGGTTCTCGTTGGCCAGTGTAGCACGTACTACACCAAACAAATCGCGCAACACGCAGCGATGGGTGTTCTTGAGTACGAACATCTGACGAACAACATCGACGTCTGTCCTGCGAAGTAGGGATCGGGGAATATTGTCACGAGGTTTGGTGACAATATGGACAAAACTCGTTGTCTCTTTCTGTGATTGGGACTTCTTTTACGGGGGTTTCGGTTTTTTGGAGGCCTGAGTTTTGGCACGAAATCGCCTGTTTGGGGTTTTTGCGGACAATATTCGGGAGTTTTGTCCGCCGATTTTTTCGCGGGTGTTGCTATGTGTGGTTCTGTGTAAATTGGCGCGGACAAAAGTCGGTGGGGTTTTGTCTTGTTTTGTCCAAAGTGGGTGACATTATTGTTAAATGGTCGACCGCTATTTTCGCTATTGCTTGTTGGTTTTTTTGAGGGATGGGTGCCACTGTCTGGCTTGTCCAGCAGTGGAACGCTGGTACCCGTATCGCACTGCTGGACAAGCCAGACAGTGGCACCCAGGGGGGCTTCGCGTTTTATATTTCCAAAGAGCTGGTGCAAAGGTTTGCGAGCACTATTGTCGTGGAATGACAGGGTGGGTTCCAGCGATATTTTTGGCCGGGCGGAGGATGTTTGATATGGGATTTTTGATCGGAAAAAGCATGACCATCGCGAGTGGTGCGTTGCGCTGCCGCTTCACACACTCGACACCCTGGACTAGCGATACTCCGGCCAGGATGGCCGGGCTATAGGCTACTCTCTGATTGCTTCTGCGGTAGAATGTTGGGATGCAGGCTGATTCTGAATCTTCTGTTCGGGCGGAACCCCGCGATGCCAAGCGGCTATTGGCGGTGCCGATTGAATCGGTGCGCGTGGTGGGTGAACGGCGTGCGCGGCTGCTTCGTCGGCTTGAGCTTCGTACGGCGGGCGATTTGCTGTTTAATTTTCCGCGCGACTATCAAGACCTCTCGGACGAACGGACGATTGCCGAGCTGGAAGAAGGCGAACTGATTAGCGTACGGGGTACGGTGGCTGAAGTGGCGACCTCTGGCAGCGGGTTTGGCAAAAGTCGAGTTGCGATTTTGCTTGCCGACGAGACGGGACAACTTCGTGCCACTTGGTTCAACCAACCTTTTATGGCCAAACGGTTTTCGGAAGGGCAGCACTTGCTGCTCACCGCCAAACCCAAACAGCGGGGAATGATGTGGGAAATGTCGCATCCGCAGGTCACTTGGCTGGCCGCTGAAGAACTTGCCGACGAGCCGCGCAAGCTCTTGCCGGTTTATTCGCTGACCGAAGGACTTTCGCAATACCACATGCGGCGGATGGTCGAGGCGGTGGTCGAAGAGTTTGCCGACGTGCCTGAAGAAGTTTTTCCGCAATCACTGTTATCCAAGTACCAGCTCTCGCCACTCACCCAAGCGCTGCACGACATTCACCACCCTGAAGATCAAGAGGCGCTTGATTCTGCTCGACGACGGTTTGTTTTTCAAGAACTTTTCGTTCTGCAACTTGCCGTCTCGATTCGCAGGGGGCAGCAGCGCGAACTGAGTGCGCCTGAGCTTCTGGCGAGCGCAAAGATCGATGCTCGGATTCGCCGGTTGTTGCCGTTTGAGTTGACCGCCAGTCAAGACGCGGCCATTCGCGAAGTGGCCGCCGACATGGCTCTCGATCGCCCGATGAACCGTTTGCTGCAAGGCGACGTTGGCAGCGGCAAGACGATCGTGGCCCTTTATGCGTTGCTGGTCGCCGTTGCGCATGGTTGCCAGGCAGCGCTCATGGCCCCGACCGAAATCCTCGCTCGCCAACATGCCAAGACGCTTGCCAGCCTTTTAGAGGCGAGCCGCGTTCGTTTTGCTGTTTTGACCGGGGGCATGCCCAAACGCGAACGCGACGATCTATTACAAAAAATTACGGCGGGCGAGCTTGATGTGGTGCTTGGCACCCACGCCATCATCCAAGAGGACGTTCGATTCAAAAACCTTGGCTTGGTTGTTGTCGACGAGCAACACAAATTTGGCGTTCGCCAACGGGCCGCCTTGCGGCAGGAAGAACATTCGCCCCACTATTTGGTGATGACCGCCACGCCGATCCCGCGCACACTGACGATGACGCTGTTTGGCGACCTCGATGTTTCGACCTTGCGCGAATTGCCAGCGGGTCGGCAACCGGTGAATACCTATCTTATCGAAGCGGACCGTCAAGCGACTTGGTGGCAATTTGTTCGCGATCGACTCCGCGAAGGAAGGCAAGCCTATGTGGTTGCTCCGCTGGTTGACGAATCTGAAAATATTGCCGCCCCGAGCGTTGCCCAAGCGTTCGAGCAGCTCACCAATGGCGAACTCGAGGCGTTTCGCACTGGGCTGTTGCATGGGCGTATGTCGTCGGCTGAAAAACAACAGACGATGGCAGATTTTCACGCAGGCAAGATTCAAGTCTTGGTGAGCACGACCGTCATTGAGGTGGGAGTCGACGTGTCGAATGCGACGGTGATGACTGTTTCTGGTGCCGAGCGGTTTGGCTTGGCTCAGTTGCACCAATTGCGTGGCCGTGTGGGTCGAGGCAAGCACCCGGGCTTCTGCGGGGTGCTGATCGGCGAGACCAGTGACCGAGGTCGCGAAAGGATCGAGGCTTTTTCGAACTCCACCGATGGTTTTGCACTGGCCGAACTCGATTTTGAAATGCGAGGGCCAGGCGACCTGTTTGGCACCCAGCAGCATGGCCTGCCTCCGCTGCGCATTGCCGATTTGCAACGCGACCGCGAACTGCTGGAAGAAGCCCGCCGCGAAGCCCAGTTGTTGGTCGCCGCCGATCCGGGACTGAAACACGAAAACCATGCCCGCCTGCGCAGCCAGATGCTGATTCGCTATGGCAAAGCCCTCGACCTGGGCGACGTCGGGTGATCATGGCGGGTTCAAAGTATTTACCACAGAGGACACTGAGTAACACAGAGAAAATCACATTTCCAAGCACTCTGTGTTGCTCTGTGTCCTCTGTGGTTCAATTTCCTGCTGTTTTTTTTGTGATTGCGATCCTGTAGTTTTACTGCGACTTTCAGATCAGCCAATCGTCTTGCGAGCAATTTTCTCGTATCATGGGTGGCAATCTGATATCGCGTAAATTTCTTTCTGGTCGGCTGATGAACGATAACCCATCTTCTTCGAACGAGCCTGAGCCTGATGCTTTGAGCGAGGCCGATCTCGTGACGAACCCGCATGCGGTCGAGCCGTTGCACAGCGAGATGCCTCCAAAGTTTGGGGTGGGCGATCGGGTCGATGATTTTGAACTGCTCTCGCTGTTGGGGAGTGGTGCATTTGCCCAAGTGTTTTTGGCTCGCCAAATCACTTTAGAACGGTTGGTCGCGCTCAAAATTTCTGTGGGGCAAGGGAGCGAGCCTCGAACACTCGCGCAGCTCGACCATCCCAATATTGTGCGGGTGTTTGATCAGCGCCAAAACGCCGAGCCTCCGCTCAATTTGCTGTACATGGAAGTCGTCTCGGGCGGCACGCTGCTTGAGGTCATTTCAAAAGTCAAAGAAGCCACGCCCACGATTCACTCTGGCCGATTATTGCTGGACACGGTCGACGAAAGGCTACAAGCACGAGGGACGTTGCCCCCCGACAGTTCGTCTCGTCGACATTGGCTAAAAGATGCGAAGTGGCCGATGGTGGTTTGTCAGATTGGTGCCCAGTTGGCAAAGGGTTTGGCTTACGCGCATGCCAAAGGTGTTTTCCATCGCGACATCAAGCCTGCCAACGTCCTGCTTACCCCTGAAGGTGTGCCGAAGTTGGCGGATTTCAACGTGAGCTTCAATAGCGCGCGTGACGACGAAAGCCCCGCAGACACATTTGGCGGTTCGTTGGCCTATATGTCGCCTGAACAATTGCAGGCGTGCCATCCTTCGCTTGGGGGAACGCCCGACATGGTGCGCGAACCGAGCGACATCTACTCGCTCGGGGTTTTGCTTTGGGAATTGTTGTGCGGCACTCGACCTTTCGATACCGAGCCGAAATCAAGAAATGGCGAGCTGACGCGTGTGCAGCGGATGATTGATTGCCGGCACTACGCCGACTTCTCAAAAATTGCTAATCAGTTGCCCAAGAAATGTCCTGAATCACTGCGGCAAGTTTTGCTTCGCTGCCTGCAGCCACGGGTTGAGGAGCGCTACCAATCGGCCGACGAAGTGGCTGCAGCCCTCGATCTTTGCCTGCATCCGCAAAGTTGGAAGCTGATGCAGGAATCGACCAACCCGTTGGTTCGCTTGCCCTTGCGGTTTCCGCTACTCGCGTTGGTTGTGGTCGGGCTTTCGCCCAATGCGTTGGCCGGTTATTTCAATCTGATTTACAACCATGAGCGCATTGCGACGCATTTTCCTGCGCACCTCGAACGCTTTATGACCGTGCAAAAGTGGATTAACGGCATCGCGTTTCCGTTGGGGTTATCGATCGCACTATGGGTGGCGATTCGTGCGCGTCGTATGCTTCGCGAAGGCAAGACTGCCGAATCGGTGCAAGGCGGTAGTCGAATACTATTCTTCGGTTTCTTTGTCTCGCTGCTGACGCTTTCGCTGTGGGCTCTTTCGGGGATTGTCTTTCCGATCGCGATCAACATCGGGCTGCCGTTGCAAGATTCGATTGGGTTTTATTCGCACTTTTTTCTTTCGCTCGCGCTGTGTGGAATCGTTGCGATGGCGTATCCCTATTTCTTTCTCACTTTATTGTCTGTCCGCGCTTTCTTTCCAGAGTTGGTGCGCAACGGGCATGTTTTGGGGCCGCGATGGAAAGATTTGCAGCGCATTCGTGTATTGAATCGCATCCACTTGGTCCTTACCGCTTTGGTGCCGATGTTGAGTGTGTTGTTAGCGGTTGCCTTCGATAGCGACCAGAAATGGGCGCTGATGGTCGCCAGCGGTGGCGGTATCGTCGGCTTTGCGGTGATGTTTGTGTTAGAGCGCACCATCGAAAAAAATCTCGACGCCTTGGATCGCATTGCCGTCGACGCGCCGCAAACGATCTAAAACAACTCTACTTTCTTCTCCTTCGGAAGAACCACGTTTGGTCGGCGTATTCTTTTCAGGAACAAGACATCAAACACTTCTCGCCCGCCTTGCACAAATTCTAACGTGCCTACATGACGGCCTGCATGGAGGTCTACCAGCGCTAGGCCCGCCAGGAGCTTGGGGTGTCGCTCGCGTACCGGGGGGGCGTCGAGCAAATGTTTTCGCCGCACTTTTGATAGACCGACCAGCGCATAGTTGCCCACGAAACACAAACCTCGCGTAAAGCCTGGCAACGAGCAGACTTCTTGGCAACGCCCCGTTTTCGGGTCGAAAACTTCTAAGGTTCCATTTCCCGAATTGCAAAGCCACCACTTCCCCTTATACAACCGGGGCGAATGGGGCATGCAGAGTCCTTGGCTTACGACTTGATTGTTCTTGACGTCGATCAGAACCCCGCTCGTGTATCGGTTTTGCTCGCGCCAGCCGCCTTGGTGGCCGGTTGCGCAGAATGCCGTCGCCATGGCAGGGCGACCGTCTTCGAGACCGATGCCGTTGAGATGGCAACGGTCTTGCCGGATCATTTCTTTCACAAACGGCGGTCGCCAGCAACAGATAAACTTCTTAGTGGTCGAGACGCGCGCGATACAATTAAAACGCGTATTCGCAAAGTAGAGGCCGCGCCGACCGAAGGCAAGTTCATGGGTGTCGAGTTTGCCCGTCTGGTATTCGTGATCGGGAACAAAGAGCCCATCGCTACGGCGTTTTCCGCTGGGCTCGGCACGACGAAACTGTAAGATGCGGTCGCGCGTGGCCAGCGCGAATCGATTGCCGTCGCAGGCGATCCCCATCGCTCGCGGAAAATGGCGGGTGCGGTAGCGTATGCGACCTTCAAAGCTGCTGACCAGCGCCAATTTGCCTGAGGTATAGGCCGTGACGGCCAAACTGCCGTCGCACGAGGCTAACCATTCGGCAAACTGCCCCTGCGCACGGCATCGCAGCGGTTTGCTGGCTGGGCGTCGGTCTAGGGTGACTTGCTCGTTTGGGCTGTGCATCGGGTAAAAACCTTCGGAACGCGGGGGGCCGTTTCACCTCTCTATGATGACAGCCTTAGCTGTTTTGGCATAGGTGTTCATCTCGCCGGTAGCATTCGGTCGTGGTAGAATTCGCGACGTGAACGACATCGAACCACTGCTGTCACCGCTGCGAGAGCTTCACGATTGCATCCGCCAATCGGTGCTCGAGGCCACCGCAGCGCGCTCGACCGAAGAACTTTCGAAAATCGTTGCCGACGAAGGGGGCGATTTGGTATTTGCCCTCGACCGGGTTAGCGAAGAAATTTTAGTTGACCTCGTGACGAAAAAAATCGCTTGTCACGCGCCGGTGGTGCTGGTGGCCGAAGGATTGGCCCAAGGGAAAGTGAACCTGCCGACGGGGACGCGTGAAGAAGATTGCCGGTGGCGGATACTCGTCGACCCCATCGATGGCACTCGCCCGTTGATGTACCAGAAACGCCCCGGCTGGATTCTGACTGGGGTCGCCCCCAACCTCGGCGACCGTACCCGATTGAACGATATTCAACTGGCCGTGCAGACCGAGATTCCACTTCTCAAACAGCATCTTAGCGATCAGCTTTGGGCCATTCGTGGCCAAGGTGCTGCGGCCGAACGTTACGACCGACTGACGAACGAACGGCAACCCTTGCGGCTGCAACCCTCGGGGGCCCATACGATTCGCAATGGCTACGCGGCCATCTCGCGATTTTTCCCAGGCGCGCGTGATGTGTTGGCGAGCATTGAAGAAGAATTGATTGGTGAAGTGCTTGGGCCGCCGGTGGCGGGCCAGTCGCTGACGTTCGAGGATCAATATCCAAGCACCGGCGGCCAATTGTTTAGTTTGGCAAGTGGGGCCGATCGGTTTATCGGAGATCTCCGCCCGCTGATGGGCGAGGGAGTGGGGCTCTGTTGCCATCCTTACGACATCTGTACCATGCTGATTGCCGAGGAGCTGGGCGTAAAAATCACTGACCCTAGAGGCAACCCGCTCGATGTGCCGCTGGATGTCGAAACAAATGTCGCTTGGGTTGGCTATGCAAACCGGGCGATTCGCGAAGAGGTCGAGCCGGCTTTGCAACAGATCCTAAAAACCCGTGGACTGTTTTAGTTTTTTCCTAGAAGAGAAATATTCTATCGATGAGAGTTTTACTTACTGGTGGTGCTGGGTATGTGGGTTCGCATGCGGCTTGGATGTTGCATCGGGCGGGCCACGACGTTTGGGCTTACGACAATCTCTCGGAAGGCCATCGCAAGGCGGTGCCTGAGGGCCGTCTGGTGGTGGGCGATTTGATGGATCGGACGAAGCTCGAAGCGACGCTGCGCGAACATAAAATCGAGGCGGTCATGCACTTCGCTGCCTTGGCCTATGTGGGCGTTTCGGTCACCAATCCGGCTGAATACTACCAAAACAATATCGTAGGTACCCTCTCGTTGCTCGACTCGATGCGCGCAGCCGGCGTGAATCGGATTGTGTTTTCTAGCACGTGTGCTACCTACGGCACGCCCGAACGGGTGCCGATTACCGAGTCAGAAAAACAATCGCCCATCAATCCTTATGGGTTCACAAAACTGGTCATCGAACATGCCTTGGCCGACTACTCGCATGCTTATGGCTTGGGCTATGCGGCCCTGCGTTATTTCAATGCTTCGGGGGCAGCCGCAGACAGCTCGATTGGCGAAGACCACGACCCCGAGACGCATCTTATCCCGCTTGTGTTGCAGGTTGCACTGGGGCAGCGCGAGAACATCAAAATCTTCGGCGACGACTATCCCACGCCCGACGGCACTTGTGTTCGCGACTATATCCATGTCGATGATTTGGCAACCGCGCATCTCGCGGCGCTTAAAAATCTGAACGACGGCTCGCAACTCAAGCTCAACCTGGGCACCGGCAACGGAGCTAGCGTCATGCAAGTTGTCGAAGCATGCCGTAAAGTGACCGGGCACCCGATCCCGGTTGAAATCGTAGGTCGTCGCGAAGGCGACCCGCCCGAGCTGGTCGCCGACGCCTCGCTAGCCAACCAAACACTCGGCTGGCAACCAAAATACACCCATATCGAAGCGATCGTCGCCAGCGCCTGGCACTGGCATCAACAAAACCCGCGGGGTTTTGTGCGGGGGGAATGACTGTGCCTTTGCTGGGGGAAAAGGATTGCCTCAGAGGGCACGGAGTGACACAGAGTGGGTGGGGGAAATATTTTCGGTGTGGTTTCATGGGTTGGTGTTTATTGGAAGAATTGCAATCTAATAACATGCTTAATTAATAAGATTCAACCTGAACCGTGGCCATGCGAAGACATCTCACATACTGTCTATTGTCACTTATTCTTGGCGCACTGATGTGGCCGATTCTCTTGGTTTGGCCATTTACGGGAAACATCCTGATCAGCCCAGCGTATCTTCATGCAAGCAAAACTTGGGCCATCCAAATCGCTGCAATGTCACTTGCTGGACTGTTCGCAGCTCTCCTACTTCGCAAGAAAATCTACCAAGCTAATGGGCTCACCGAAATGGGACTCACCTCAGTCATGGTGATTCTTATTTGTGCGTTCTTCTTTGGTATCCTCTTTGCGACGGGCAGTGAGTTTGTGGGATTCTTGAAAACCGGCTTGTTCCCTTCAGCGTCCGAAGGGTTAACCGTTCTGATCCTTGGGTCGCTGGCCTGTGGTGTCATGGGCCTGGCGTTTGGTTTTGTTTCTCTACTGATTATGGTTCCTGCTGGCATGTGTGGCATTTACTTACTCAAACGTGTTCTTGGCAGGAAGATGATCGAAAAAACGGATGAAGCGGAGCCGTAATTGGCCGGGTGCCATGCTCACGCTTGTCGTGAGCATGCGAAGCGCCAGCAGGTAGGATGGGCCAAAGCGGAGCGGCGGCCCATCGATTCGTTTGGGTTTGAATCACCTTGGACGATGGGCCTAACGGCACCATCCTACTGTTTTACGAATCACTAAACTCTTTTGCTGTTGGACTTTGTGTAAAGCCCCTTCGGGGTTTATTTGGGGGTTAACCGTTACCCAGGGTGCGCTTCGCGACCCTGGGCTTTGTTGTTTTATGCCTTCGGCATATTTGGTGACAACGTCGAAACAGCCGTTATCAACATTGATTGCCTTCGTCATCAAACATCATCAATCAAAGATCAAACATCTCACATCCCCGTTACTCGGCCGGTTCGATTGCCAGTTCCACGGCGGGTGTGCTTTGCAACGGTTCCTCACGGAGTTCGATGACTCGCATGCTGCGCCATCGGCCGCCTAGAAAACGGATTAAGAAAATGATTCCGTTGGTGCATACCCAGACGGTGACGGTGATCCAACAGCCGTAGACGCTGAGCTTGAAGACGACGATGGTCAACCAACTCAGCAAAACGAGGACGCTGCCCATCACCATGCTGGCGCGCATGACAAAGCGAGTGTCCCCGGCTCCTTTGACGGCCGACGCGAAGATCATAAACATCGCGTCCATCATGTTGTAGGCAGCAACAATTTTCAACAGGTTGACGGCCGTGGTGTGTAGCGCCTCTTTGTCGGCGGGCGAAGCGTTGTTTTGGGCGAAAAAACCGTAAAGGAAAAGGTCGGGCACAAAAATGTAGAGTGCCGAAATTAGCACCATGTAGGTCCACGAAATTTGTAGCGCCGTCCATGTGGCACGGGCGGCCAGGTCGTCGCGATTTTCGCCCAGGTGCTGGCCGACCAAGACACTCACCCCCATGCCGACCCCCAAGATGGGCATGAACGCGACCATCGCAATGCTAAAGGCAAGCGTTGTGGCATCGGCTGCCAAATTGCCGACGCGTCCGATGAGGACCACGAACACGGTGAATCCCATCATGTCGAGCAATAGTTGCACGCCACTTGGTCCGCCGAAAGAGAGTAGCCGCCTGAACAGTTCTCGATCGAAGCGAAGGCCTGCCCCGGTGTCGAACGATTTGCGGTTTTCTTTCTGAAGGACGAGCAGCAAATAAATAACGGCCTTGACCCAGAGTGCGGTGACTGTCGCCCAGCCGGCGCCGGCGATGCCCATCTCAGGAAAACCGGCGTAGCCAAAAATCCAGAGGTAGTCGAGCACGAGATTCAAAACCACCACGCCGGCGTCGACCAGCATCACGACCCAAGTTTTGCCTCGCCCGCTATAGAATGCCGAGAGCGCGGTCGCGGCAAGCATCGCGGGCCCGCCGACGCAGAGAATTTGGAAATAGGTGATTTCGAATTGCGTCACCTCCGGGCTATGTCGGGCCCATGCGAAAATCCACGATGCCGCCGGGATGAGCGCAAACGAGAAGGGCGCCATCACGACCGCAACCCACACCCCCTGCCAAACGCTGGGGCCGATGCGCTTCGGTTGTTTGTTGCCATGATATTGCGAGACAAACGTGTTGACGTATCCGCAGATACCCGTCGGTAAACAAAAGAAGGCAAACCAGATAATCGTGGCCGAAAAGGCGGCCGACATGGCCGTGCCTGAAACCCAGTTGAGAAACATCCGATCGACAAACGTCATCACGGTCATCGAGACGGTGGAAACGACCAGCGGCACAGCCACCTGCAGCACTTCTCGGCCCCCTGCCGGGCGACGCCACCAGGAGGATTGATTGGTCGAAGATATTGTCTCTGCACTAGCCACGTGATTCTGCCCTGAGAGATGAGATGAATTGGACCGTCATTGTAGCGGATATTTGGGTGCATCGCAGTTGGGTTTTGCTACTCCTCAGATGAACTGCAAAGTCGCAATTACATGAAATAAAACAAAAATTAACTGAACCACAGAGAACACTGAGAAAAGCTTATTTTCAGGCACTCTGTGCTGCTCTGTGTCCTCTGTGGTAAATCTTTACTTCCTGTCTTTTTGATTGATCGTACCGACTTTGTAGTCGGTCAGCGTTATTTCCGGCCAGGATGGCCGGGCTATGGGGGTTGTTGGTTTCAGGACAAGGGTGCCACCGTTTGGGTTCGCTTGTTGTCGCGAATAGTTGAGAAAACGGTGGTGAAGGTCTATCATGGTCAACGTCTTCGAAAGTGACCCAAATAATAAGCTAAATCCTCAATGCCCATGCTGTCCGCTCCCGCCTTGCCACGTCAGACAGAAGCCGTCGAAGAATATCTAGCCGAGCTGAAAAAGCGGACGGGTGGCGATATTCGCGCCGACCTTTACAGCCGAGTGCTCTATAGCACCGACGCCAGTATCTATCGCGCGGTGCCCCACGCCGTGGTGTTGCCTCGCAATGCTGAAGATTTGCAAGCGGCCGTGGAACTTGCGGCAAAACACCGTGTGCCCGTCTTGCCGCGCACTGGTGGCAGCAGCTTGGCGGGTCAAGCGGTAAACGAAGCCGTGGTACTCGATCTCACTCGGTATATGGACTCGGTGGTCGAAGTGAACGCCGACGAAAAGTGGGTACGCGTTCAACCGGGCGTCGTGCTCGATCCATTGAATCTGCACCTCAAACCCTACGGCTTACAGTTTGGCCCCGATCCGGCTAGCAGCAATCGGGCAGCGATGGGCGGGATCGTTGCCAACAACGCGACGGGTAGCCACTCGATTGTCTACGGAATGGCTGCCGACCATGTATTGGAAACACAAGTTTTTCTTAGCGATGGCAGCTCCGCGAATTTTGGTCCGCTCGAAGAGGGGCAGCTCGAAACATTTGGCAAACGAGGCGGGCTCGAAGGCCAGATTTATCAAGCGATGGCCCGATTGGTCGGCTCGCCCGAAAACCTTGCGGCCATTCAAGCAGCGACGCCGAAACATTGGCGACGTTGTGGCGGATACAACCTCGATCGGCTTGCGTCGGGCGATTTTTCGTATCAGAGTCCGCAGGATCCGCGTTTCAATCTTGCGAAGATACTATGCGGTTCTGAAGGCACGCTGGCGGTGATGAATGAGATCAAGCTAAATCTTGTTCCCCGCCCCACTCAGACGGCACTGGCCATTATTCACTTCGACGAGGTTTATCCTGCTCTGACGGCGGTCTCCACGATTCTTGAAGTGGGGCCATCCGTCGTCGAATTGCTCGACGACACCGGAATGCAGCTTTGCCGTAAATCAAAACAGTTTGGCCCCCTGCTCAATAATTTTACGGAGGGGACGCCGAACTGCATTTTAATTACCGAATTTTATGGCGCGAACGAAGTCGAGTTGCGACATAAGCTCGATCGACTGAAAAATCACCTGCGCAGCCAGAGTGTTCCGTGCGGAGTGGTCACCGAGGGCTTGACCGCACAACAGCAACGTGACGTCTGGGAAGTGCGTAAGGCGGGCTTGGGTTTGTTGATGAGTAAGCGGGGGGATCACAAGCCGATTCCGTTTATCGAAGACTCGGCGGTGCCGGTCGAGCATTTGGCCGACTATGTGACTGAGGTTGAAAAATTTTGCCGCAACCTTGGTTCGAAGGTCGCGTATTACGCCCACGCCAGCGCAGGCTGCCTGCACATTCGTCCGCTATTGAATACCAAGGTCGCCTCAGAGGTAGCAAAGCTGCCGAAGATATCGGAATTTGCCGTCGGTCTGCTTCACGGCTACGACGGGGTGCTTTCTAGCGA
This sequence comes from Planctomycetota bacterium, assembly GCA_029259945.1. Taxonomy (GTDB): domain Bacteria; phylum Planctomycetota; class Planctomycetia; order Pirellulales; family Lacipirellulaceae; genus Bythopirellula. The sequence continues at coordinate 106,722 of JAJDEF010000037.1, read as the reverse complement.
GCATGGGGACGGACGGTCGCGAAGCTGGATGAACGAGCGCTTCTTTGGCCCCGAACTTTATGGGCTCTACGGTCAGGTAAAAGGTGCGTTCGACCCGAACAATCTTTTTAATCCCGGCAATATCGTCCATGCCCCAGCAATGACAGAGAACTTGCGCTACGATCCTGACTACACCATCGCACCACTCGACGAGCAACTTGATTTTTCGGAGGACCAAGGGTTTCATCGTGCGGTGGAAATGTGCAATGGGGCGGGCGTCTGCCGTAAATCGACTAGCGGAACCATGTGCCCCAGCTTCATGGTGACCCAAGAAGAAGAGCATAGCACCCGTGGCCGAGCCAACCTTTTGCGAGCGGCGTTGTCTGGCCAAATGCCGCACGAAGAGCTGACGAGTCCGCGAATGTACGAGGCGATGGATTTGTGCATTGAGTGCAAGGCGTGTAAGAGCGAATGTCCTTCGTCGGTGGACATGACGAAAATCAAGTTCGAGTTTCTTGCCCAATACTTCAAGAAAAACCGCGTCCCGTTGCGGACGCGAATGATGGCGGATATTGCTCGCGCCAGTCGGATTTTCTCTGGGCCTTTGGCACCTTGGGTGAATGCGGTGTTGGGTTCGCGTGCAGTTGCCGTGCTGCTCAACCGGTTGTTTGGATTTAGCCAACGTCGGTCGATTCCAAAGTTCGCACGGCAACCGTTTACGACTTGGTTTGAAAATCGCGATAAAAAAACTGGCACCAAGGGCAAGGTCGTTCTTTTTAACGATACGTTTAACACTTATAATTACCCGGAGGTAAGCATCGCGGCTACCGAATTGCTTGAAGCTGCGGGCTTCGAGGTGGTATTGCCTGGGCACTTTTGCTGTGGGCGGCCGATGATTTCGAAAGGAATGGTCGACAAAGCCCGTGCGGCTGCACAGGATTGCGTCGAAAAACTAAGCCCGTTTGCCGAACTGGGAATTCCCATTGTCGGTCTCGAGCCGAGTTGCCTACTCACACTTCGAGATGAGCTGCTTTATCTGCTGCCCAAAGAATCGCGGACGGCGAAAATTGCAGAGAACTCGTATTTATTTGAAGAGTTTATTGCCAAGCTGGCCGACCAAGGCGAACTAGATTTAGATTTTCAAAATGCAAGCGAGCAGGTGTTGCTTCACGGACACTGTCATCAAAAATCGTTGGTGGGTACCGAGCCAAGCCTGCGAGCACTAGGGCTGGCAGGCTGCCAAGTCGAAGAGGTCGACTCTGGGTGTTGCGGGATGGCAGGTTCGTTTGGCTACGAAGCCGAGCATGATGAAATCTCGCTCGCCATGGGCGAACAACGCCTGTTGCCTGCGGTGCGTGCGGCTTCTGAAAATACTACCGTGGTTGCTTCTGGCGTAAGTTGCCGGCAACAGATTAAGCAGGGCACGGGGCGCGTGGCGCTGCATCCGGTGCAGGTGCTACACCGAGCGTATTTTAAGAACAGAAAATAATAACAACCGCTATGAGTTGAAATGATGTCAATACATTCTCCAAAAACGAATTGGTTTTTGACGCGACTTCTTCAGGCATTCGTTGTCGTGGTCTGCCTGCTAAACGGGTGGGCCGTTGTTTTTGTGGCCGACTTATCGGCTGCTGACGACGAACGTTTGTGGGTTTACTTTGCCGGCAATAGTATTCACGTGTATGAATTTGACCTGGCAAGTGGTTCGCTCACACTGCTCAGCGAGAACCAGCAGGCGGAACCCTCGTTTTTGACCATTCATCCTAACGGACGTTTTCTCTACGGCTGCGGGAAGAACTTAAGCGCGTTTTCGATCGATCCGGCTAGCGGTGAACTCTCACTCATCAACAAGAAGCCCTATGGCAAACATGGGCTCTGTCATTTGGTGGTCGACCGTAGCGGCAAGAATGTGCTGAGCGCAGGATACGGCAGCGGGTCGGTGGTGGTTCGGCAGATCGAAGTGAACGGTCGCCTGGGCGCGGAAACAGCTTTGATAAAGCATGAGAGTATGGACACCAGCAAGGCAGCGCACGCCCATTCCATCAATTTGGATGCGAACAACCACTACGCCTTCGCAGCGGACCTGGGCCTCGACAAGATCGTCGTCTATGAATTTGACGCAGACGCAGGCACGTTGACACCGACCGACTCTAAATCCGTGTCTTTGCAAGCGGGCGCCGGGCCCCGTCACTTTTCGTTTCATCCCCACGGAAAATTTGCTTACGTCATCAACGAACTCGATTCGACGATCGTCGCTTTTCGTTACGATGCTGGGCAACTCGAAGCGTTTCAGACCGTCACCACCTTGCCGTCGAATTTTCGAGGCGAGAATTATACCGCGGAGGTCGTCGTGCATCCGAGCGGACGTTTTCTCTATGGTTCGAATCGGGGGCACCATAGCATCGTGAGCTACGAAATCGATTCGGAAACTGGCAAGCTGACATTCGTCGAGCATACGCCGACGGGGGGTGACTGGCCCAGAAATTTCTGTGTTGACCCCACGGGACAATACCTACTCGCGGCCAATCAGAAGTCAGACAGCGTGGTGGTCTTCAGAATTGATCCACAGTCGGGCAAATTGATTGCCACGCCCTACAGAATCAACATGCCCAACCCAAATTGCATTCGATTTTTGCGGCCGAAAGCTCTCTAGGTTATTTGCCTTGCTAGGAATGAGCCTAGCGGCACTATCCTACTAAAGTTAGTAGCGGACGTTGGGTTGCCATTGTTGGACGGTGCGGGTTCCGTTGGGCGGGGTCACGACCGGGGCGAGGACGCTGCCGGTAGCTGCTTGGAGCGAGGCGACGCGTGTAGCGATGGCGGGCTGGAACCGGTTGATCGCTAGCGAGCGTTGGTAGTTGGCCAGCGCTTGTTGAGGGTCGCCGGCAGCTTCGCGCAAACGACCGAGGGCGGTGAGTGCGCGGCTGTTGTGGGGATCGATGGCCAGTGCTTCGACCAGTCGAGTAGAGGCTTGGGGAGCGTTGTTGGTTTCTTCTAGCAGACGGGCCAGTTCGATGCGCGGATTGGCCAATTGTGGACTGCGCCCGGCCCAACCTTCGAGCAAGCGAAATGCCGCGTCTTGTCGATTGGTGTCGGTGAGTAATACGGCGAGGCCTCGATAACATTCCGAATGGTTCGCATCGTATTCAAGGCATTGGTTATAGAGTTGCTCGGCTTGGGCCAAATCTTCTTGTCGATTGTGGAGCTTGCCGTTCTTGTGCAGGGCCGAAGCCAGATTGTAATAGCTATTTGCCGAACGGGGATTGCTTGCGATGGCGCGTTGAAATTGCTCGGCAGCTTGAGAATAGTTGCCGTTCTGGTAGAGCCGCACCCCTTCGGAGTTGAGTGCTTGCGAGGTGCTACAGCCAGACAAAGCTAGGCCGTAGAGGGCAAGAAGGATCGGGGCGATTTTCTTCGCATCCATAAAACAACTCATAGGGAGTGACGCGTGTGGTGACGCGTTCCTTTTTTTCTCATGCGGTGGATTACGCGGGCAATTCGACCTGAAAAGTGGCGGAAAGTTAGCAGGCTGTGGGACAGAGTGCAACCCAGATGGCCCTGATAGCATGTGTTCTGGGGGCCCGCGAGGAGGGGGGCCCTTGCAGCCATAAGGTTTCTCCAACCCGGAATATCCGGATTAGCCGTTAGATTTGGCCAAACCGGTCATTTTTTCTGAGTGTTCTACTTTGCGCAGTCGTTAATCCGATGATTGCTAGCGTCAGAGGTGCCATTATTCACCAAGCGACTAGCCCTCCCCGGGTCCTCAAACAGGAGTAACTCCCCCCATGCCGACGAAGACCAAGCCAAAAGCCAAATCGACCAAGTCTCTCGCGAAGAAATCTCCTGCGAAGAAGATCACTTCGGCGAAGAAGAAAACGACCAGCAAGAAAGCCAAGTCGCCCAAGGCTGGCGATGCCGAGGTGACGATCGACCGCCGACGCAAGGCTGGTCGTAGTGAATCTAACAAAACCGAAGTGGTGAAGCCCCCTCAGCTAGAACGGCGTGAAAAGGTGCAACGTCGTCGCCAGATCGATCCCACGACTTGCGAACGCGACTACAGCGTTGACGAGGTGGAATTTATGAATGCATTGGATCAGTACAAGCGCACTAGCGGTCGCATGTTTCCGACGTGCAGCGAGGTCTTAGAAGTGCTACGTGGATTGAGCTACGTGAAACTGACTCCCGCAGAAATGGCGGTGGTTCGTCCCGAGGTAGAGGAAACTACTGAAGCTAGTGACGTGCCGGGCTTCGAGGAAGATGAGGACTTGAGCGAAGAGTTTGAACACACAGCAGCTGGCGAAAGCCTTTGCTAAGCGGTCAACAAATTTTTGATGTGGCATCAAGCCAGGGGATGGAAATCCTCTGGCTTTTTTGCTGCTCGATTAATGCCGTCGATTAAAGTTACGGAGTGCAGCAACCGCAGCTTCGCGGCTATCCTTCGAGTCAGGTTCTTTTTTGATTGGTGGGAGCTTGCCGGGTGCTTTTTTCTTATTTTTTTCGTCCGTCGATTCTTCTTCTGCAGCTTCAGAGTCGTCTTTCACTAGGTTTTCTTCAGTCGTGTCGCTCTTCGCCAATTCTTGCTGGAGGCCTGCAGCGTGGGTGTCGTCTGTCTGAATCGTTTGCGTTTCGGTCACGGCACTTGAGGAGGATTCGGGGTCGATCAACCATTGAGTAATGTCGTCTTCTTGAACACGCGAATCGCTTGTGGAAGCGGTACGTTCAACCGCCTCGGCAACCGATTTTACCTTGGACCGTTTGCGATTGCTGATCCCAGTGCTGATGGTGATTTGAAAACGAAGCGGTCCGACAACGATTTCGTCACCGGAGGAGATTTCGAATTCTTCGGTGATTCGTTGGTCGTTGACGAGCGTGCCGTTGCGGCTACCAAGATCTTTGATCGTGACCGAAGCACTATGACGATTGATGACACAGTGCTTGCGGCTAACGGCTGTGCTACCGACGCAAAGGTGGCACTTCTGGCTCCGCCCGATCAAGAATTGTTCTTTCTTGATAGCAACTTTCGCGCCCGATTTGGCACCTTCCAGTACTTTTAGAACAACGTCCATGGCCGCCAATTTTTGAGTCGACAAACACTATTCAACCGCCACGAACGAACCCTCCCCAGGAGGATGGCGGGAAATATCTCCAAGACTTCCTCTCCAACCAGGGACAGGAAGTTTTCGGATTACACCCCCACGGTGCTGCTACCATCATAGCAAGCAAACCTCGTCCCGGTACGCCGAAACAAAGTAAAACCTTGTTTGGGAGTGCGAAGAATTCTATCCCGGCGGAGCCGACCTAGAACCCCCCTACGGGGTGGATTACTGGCCTTCCATCTTGATAATCTGGTTCTGGAGAGAGAACCCTTTGCGTCTACTATCTTTAGGGAACATCGACAGATTCTATTGTCGTGCTCTAGCGGCGTTCTAGCCAATCGGAGTTGCTGTATCGCGTTTGGAGAATTTTTTGGGTGGCTTTTGCGACATCCTCTTGAAGATCAGATTTTTCTAGCCGGACGTTTAAGGCGTTGGCAAACGTGTGCTGTAGATGATCGGCGGCCAGATTTGCAGACACACGGATGCCTGTTAGGTCAGAAAACCCAAGTAGTTCAGAGGCAGCAGGCGAACGGCTTAGCAGGATGCTGCCATGCTGGAGAATCGCTCCGCGGCGTCGGCGTTGGGCGCTGCCTACGATTTTGTGGTTGGTTGCAGGAGAAGAACTAGCTGTGGATTCTAAAAGAACATCGCCGATGGCGCGCCGCTGAAAGCAAAGGAACGGTTCGGTGTAAGCGTCAGCTTTCGGGGAAGCGGTGCAGAGCGTTGGTTGCCAGGGTGTCGTGGACTTCGCGATCTGCTCGGCTAAGTAACGAGCGATCGCCTGATGAATCGTTTGATAAAGAGTTTGAGTTTCTGCTAGTGAATGATTCACAGGCAGGACTAGGCTGTAGGTGAGTTCTTGATCGTGGAGGATGGCGCCCCCGCCACTCAGGCGACGAACGATGTCGACTTCGCAACTTGCGGGATGACTTTTTCGGTCGGCATGGTGTTGGAAGTAGCCGAGTGAAAGCGTGGGACGTTTCCATTGATAGAAACGTAGGGTCGGGGTGTGTGTGGTTGCCGCCGAGTCGAGCAGTGCTTCGTCGACGGCCATGTTCCAGGCACCGTCGGCAGGTGGATCGACGATCAGATGGCAGAGGGAGCGTATCTCTGCGAGCATGGTTATTCGGCGCTGTAGGTGAGCACGGGTTGGCGAGCCGCGCGGACTTCGTCGGGACGGCTTACTGCGGTGGTGTGCGGAGCATCGTGTAGCAGGTCGGCATCTTCTTCGGTGATACGGAACAGCACCTCGGTGAAGGCGTCGAGCGTTTCTTTGCTTTCCGATTCGGTTGGCTCGATCATCATCGCTTCGGGAACCGTCAACGGGAAGTAAACCGTCGGCGCGTGATATCCATAATCGAGTAATCGTTTGGCGATGTCCATCGCCGCGATATTTTTGTCGCGTTTGAGTTGGCTTGCCGAGGCGACAAACTCGTGCATACAACGGCGGCCTTGCGGCACGGGTAGGAAATGGGCCACTCGGCTGAGCAAGTAATTGGCGTTGAGCACCGCGTTTTCAGAAACTCGCCGCAGTCCGTCTGGGCCGTGGGTGCGGATATAAGCGTAGGCTCGAAGCAACACGCCGACGTTGCCAAAGAATGCCCGCACGCGGCCGATGGTTTTGGGTTGATCGAAATCAAGTGAGTAGCGGAAGAGTTGTGAGTCATGAGGCGCGGGGCGCGAGTTGTTATCTTTTACGTCATTTTCTAGCGCCTCGCGCCTCGCAACTCGCGCCTCTCTGACAACAACAGGCACCGGCAAATAAGGCGCAAGCTTTTTCGTGACACAGATTGGGCCAGCGCCTGGCCCGCCTCCGCCGTGAGGGCCGCTAAAAGTTTTGTGGGGGTTATAGTGCTGCATGTCGGCACCCCCTTTTCCAGGAGACCAGTCGCCGGGACGCGTGATTCCGAGGATGGCGTTCATGTTAGCCCCATCAAGATAAATTAACCCGCCGTGGGCATGAACTTCGTCGGCTACCGTGCGCATGTTGGGTTCGAAGAGCCCAAGCGTGCTGGGGTTGGTGATCATGAACACGGCGACTTGGTCGTCGAGCTTGGCGGCCAAGTCGCTTAGGTCAACGAAACCGTCGACGGTGGTTTTTACGGTGACCGATTCAAAGCCGGCCATGGCAGCGCTAGCTGGGTTGGTGCCATGTGCGTTGTCGGGGACGAGCACCTTGGTACGCACCTCACCGATATCGCGAAAGTAGGCGGCGGCAACCAGCAGGGCCGTTAGTTCGCCATGGGCACCGGCGGCCGGTTGCAGTGAGCAGGCGTCGAGGCCCGAAATTTCTTGCAGGGTTTCTTGCATCTCATAAAGCATTTGCAACATGCCCTGCAGCGTATCTTCGGGCTGGTAGGGGTGCAGGTCGGCGAACCCTGGCATGGCTGCGGCGCGTTCGTTTCGCTTGGGGTTGTACTTCATGGTACAAGAGCCGAGCGGGTAGAAGTGGGTGTCGACCGACATGTTGAGTGTCGAAAGATTAACGAAGTGGCGCACGATGGCCGGCTCAGAAAGCTCGGGCAGAGCAGGGGGCGCGTCGGCAACCATCTTGGCCGGAAGCAACTCGCGGAGCGAACATTCGGGCACATCGCACTCTGGCAGCCGCGCGGCACGTCGGCCAGGTTTTGAGAGTTCGAAGATCGATTGGGTATCTTGCGTGTTTCGCATAGTGCAGACGATTGGTTTAGACGGGTGCGTGGACTGGAGTCGAGCTGTTGGTTAACGAGGAAACCAGTGAGTCAATTTCATCCTTCGTGCGTTTTTCTGTGACCGCTACAAGAAAACAGTCGGCCAGTTCGGGGTACCATTGGCCCAGCGGGACGCCCGCGAGAATTCCATTTTGTTGGGCCGTTTTCAGTAGCCCCTCGACATCATTCTCAGCATCGCGGATGACAAACTCTTTGAACGTAGGCGCTTCAAAAGCGAGCGAAAAACGGTCGTGGGCGACGAGTTGCTCGGCGGCGTAGAGCGATTTCTGCAGGCAGAGGTTGGCCGTTTCGCGGAGCCCTTGTGGGCCGAGTTGTGCGAGGTAGACCGTAGCCCGGAGTGCGAATAATCCTTGATTGGTGCAGACATTGCTGGTCGCTTTTTCGCGGCGGATGTGCTGCTCGCGAGTTTGCATGGTGAGTACGTAACAGGGATTGCCGTGACGGTCGACCGTGTGACCCGCGATGCGGCCAGGCATGCGACGCACAAGATTTTGGTCGCAGGCCATGATGCCGAGGAAAGGCCCGCCGTAGGACATGGGCGTGCCGAGCGAATGGCCTTCGGCCACTGCGATGTTGGTGCCGTAGTCGCCGGGGCGCGCAAGAATTCCTAGGCTGATGGGGTCGAACGCGGTGATGAGCAGTGCGCCGGCGTCTTTGGCAATTTGCGCGACCCGATGGCCATCTTCGAGGCACCCGAAAAAGTTGGGCTGTTGCAGGACGACGGCCGCGGTGGTGTCGTCGATGGCGGCGGCCAATAGGTCGGGATCGATTACTCCGCCGGGTGTGTCGACCGTGACCAGATCGGTTTCTAGATTTTCGAGATAGGTAGCAATCGTCGTGCGGTATTCGGGATGCACGCTACCAGCGACGACAATTTTGCCGTGTCGGCGCGTTGCGGTGATCGCCATCAGAACGGCTTCGGCGGCGGCGCTGGCACCGTCGTAGAGGCTGGCGTTCGAGACATCCATGCCCGACAGCCGCGAGATCATTGATTGATATTCGAAGACCACTTGCAGATTGCCTTGGCTCGCTTCGGCCTGATAAGGCGTGTACGAGGTGTAAAACTCGCTGCGCGAAGCCACGGCATCGACGACGGCAGGGACGAAATGATCGTAGCAACCGCCGCCAAGAAAACAGACAACCTGACCAGCGTGACGATTTTTGGCCGCGAGGGTGCTGAGATGTTTGTCCAGTTCCATCTCAGACATTGCGGGCGGCAAATCGAGCGGGCGATCGAGCTGCAACTCGGCGGGGATGGGATCAAAGAGCTCGTCCATCGATTCAACACCGATCGCTTCGAGCATGGCCTGCTGATCTTCAGGCGTGTTGTAGAGGTAAGGCATGGGTGGTGAATGTCGAATTCTTTAATGACGAATGACGAAATTATTGGGAGGGGAAATAATACTTAAAGTGACGCTCGACCAAATAGATTTTTGTCATTCGTCATTCGTGCTTTGTCATTTCCCTAATGCGCTTCCTCGTTGCATTGTTTTTGGTAGGCGGCGTGATCGAGTAAGTTGTTGAGGCCGGCCTCGTCGGTGATTTTTATTTTTGCGATCCAGCCAGCGTCGTAGGGGTCGTCGCCGAGAGTTTCTAGGGCGTTGGGTAGGGCATCGTTCACGGCAATCACTTCGCCTTCGACGGGTGCGTAGATGTCGCTCACCGCTTTTACCGACTCGACTTCACAGAAAGGTTGTTCTGCTTCGACCTTGCGGCCAACGGCAGGGAGATCGATGTAGACGAGATCGGTCAGCGCTTCGATGGCGAAAGCCGAGAGGCCGAGGGTGGCAATTTTAGTGCCATCCTCTTCGGCGACGGCGATCCATTCGTGGGTTTTGGCAAAGAGCAGTTGTTCTGGATTCATATTCGATTATTCCTGAGCGTAGTATTTATGTTTATTTCCCGCGTTCGTAAAAAGGCAAAGGGACGACGGTTGCCGAGTGTTCTTTGCCCCGAATGTCGACCGTCAGCGTGGTGCCCGGTGCAGCGACGGTGTCCTTCACGTAACCCATGGCGATAGGCCGCTCGAAGGTGGGCGAGAAGGTGCCGCTCGTGACGACGCCGATTTCGCTGTCTCCGCGCAATAGGCGGCAACCTTCGCGCGGAACGCGCCGATCTTCTAGCTGAAGTCCGACTCGAACCCGTGATTGGCCCTTCTTGCGGAATTCGACCAGGGCGTCTTTGCCGACGAAGTCTCGGTTTTGCAAATTGATAGCAAAGTCGAGGCCTGCTTCGACGGGGTTGATCGATTCGGACAACTCGTGGCCATACAACGGCATGCCGGCTTCGAGTCGTAGCGTATCGCGAGCGGCAAGGCCTACTGCGCTGCCGCCAATTTTGTGGGCTTCGTCGATCAGCCGTTGCCAGATGCCGACGATTTTATCCGCTTCGCAAATAATTTCGCAGCCATCTTCGCCGGTGTAGCCGGTGCGACTGACGAAGCATTCGGCACCATCGAATTCCATGAGCTGACCGGTGTAGTAACGCATCGAGGTCAACTCGAAGGGGGTCAGCGGATCGAGTAGCTCGATGGCCTTGGGGCCTTGCAAAGCGATCATGGCGTATTCGGTGGTGACGTCTCGAATCTCCACCGAGCGGTCTGCAACTTGGCTTTGTAACCACGCGACGATTTTCTCGCGATTGCTGGCGTTGACCACCAAGCCGAAGCCCGAGGATTGATCGGCGTCGAGGACGACCCGATAAGTCAGCACATCGTCGAGGATGCCGCCTTGTTCGTTGCAGACCAACGAGTAGCGAATTTGGTGCGGTTTCATGTCGACGACTGAACGGGTCAGCAGCGAATCAAGAAACGATGCAGCGTCGGGGCCATCGATCAGCAATCGGCCCATGTGCGAGATGTCGAACAAGCCGACCGCGTTACGCGTTGCTTGATGCTCTTCGACAATCGAACGATATTGCACGGGCATCAACCAGCCGGCGAAGTCGACCATTCGGCCGCCGTTGTCGGCGTGCCAATCGTAGAGCGGCGTTTTCGCTGGTGTTGAATTGTCGGACATGGGGCAATCGAAAGGTGAAACAAGTCGAAGCTAGAACCGCCATTCTACTGGTTTGCCAGAGAGCTTCTAGGGGCAGCGAAAGTCTGAGGCTAGCAGCTTCCTGACGTCGCTTTAGCGACGTTTTTTTCGACCTTTTCCCTTTGGCTTAGCTCGCTTGGTCGGTTTGCGTTTGGCGGCCTTGGCTCGGGAGGGTTTGCCTTGCTTACCAAGCATGCGGAAATCGAGCTCGCGGCGTTCGACGTCCACCGCAGCGACGGCGACCTGCACTGGATCGCCTAGGCGGTAGGCGTTGCCTGATCGGGAGCCTTGCATGACGTGGCCCGCCTTGTCGAAGCGATAGTAATCGTCTGTCAAAGCACTAATATGAACGAAGCCCTCGGCCGGAAGTTCGGTGCCCATCACAAACAGGCCGAAGCTTTCGACGCCCGTGACGATGCCCTCGAGCTTGGTGCCGATCTTATCCTTAAAAAAGTTGAGGAGTTTGACTTTTTTGAGTTCGCGTTCAGCCGCGGTGGCCCGTTGTTCGCGTTCGCTGCAATGGTCGCCTTCGGTGAATAGTTCGTTCAGATGTTGCTCAGGAGGCTTGCCGCGGTTCACCGCGTCGATCAGACGGTGGATCGTGAGATCGGGGTAGCGTCGAATGGGCGAAGTGAAATGGCAGTAGCAATCGCTGGCCAGGGCGTAGTGGCCTTCTTCTTCGGGGCTGTAGGTGGCGCGTTGCATCGAGCGAAGGATGGCGTAGTTGACCGCACCTTCACGCGAGTCGCCCTTCACACTTTCGAGCAAATCTTGCAGCGCGAAGCGGCTTTCGAGGCTTTCTGCCTTGAGGCCAAGGTCTTTGACGAATTCGTTGAGTGCTTTGAGCTTTCGCGGGTCGGGTGAGCCATGCACGCGGCGAAGAAACAGCAAGCCATTATCGAAAAGCATCTCGGCAACGGCCTCGTTGGCGGCGAGCATGAACTCCTCGATAATTTGGTGGCTCTCGGTGTTTTCTTCCAGGTGCGCGCCAGTAACTTGGCCATCTGCATTGAGATCGATGCTGAGTTCAGGCATCGAAAGCTCGAGCGAGCCACGCTCCATGCGCCGGCCACGGAGCATCATCGCCAGTTCGTGCATACGCCCGAGTAGCGAATGGACTTCTGGGACAAGCTTTTTTTTCCAGCCTGAGCGGTCGGCGAGAAAGCTGTCGACTTCTTCGTACGCAAAGCGTCGGCAACTTTTGATGGCCGTTTTGGTGACGTCGGTGGCGATCCGCTGGCCTTCGGGGCTGAACTCGATTCGGGCGGTCATCGCGTAACGGACTTTGCCAGGCTGCAGACTGGCCAGGTTGTTGGAAATAATCTCTGGCAGCATGGGGATCACTTGGTCGGGCAAATAGACGCTGGTAGCGCGATCGTGCGCTTCGCGGTCGAGGGCCGTCTTGGGACGGACAAAGTGCGAGACGTCGGCAATATGAACGCCAAGAACCCAATGGCCGTTGTCTGTTTTTTCGAGCGAGATGGCGTCGTCGAAGTCGCGTGCCGTGGCGGGATCGATGGTGATGATCGTCTCGGCCGTAAGATCGTGGCGGCGAGGGCCGATCGACTCGTCGAATTTTTCTGCCTGCTGACGCGAGTTTTCTAAGGTCGATTCGTTGAAGTCGCCGGGCAGGTTGAATTCGTGAATGATCGAGAGGGTGTCGACGCCAGGATCGCCCCGTTGACCGAGGATGTCGACAATCACCCCTTCGCCATCGTGGACGTGCGACGGAAAGCGCACCATCTCGAGGACAACTTTGTCGTCGACTTGCGCGCCCTTGGCACCAGGGTCGCCGACCGAGATGGGTTTGGTAAACAGTTTGCCATCGACCTGCACCAAGCCCATGCCGCCTTGGACGAGGTAGGTGCCGACAAATTGATTGGTCACCCGTTCGACCACATCGACAATGTGGCCCTCGAATTTGCCCATGCGGCCACGTTTGTCGCTGAGCCGAATACGCACCTTGTCGCCACTGACAGCATCGCCGGCCGAATTGGCCGCGATGTAGATATCGGCGTCGCGTCCGTCAGCAGCCAGAGTGCCTTCGGGGCGGACGAATCCAAAACCACCCTGAGCGCGCCGGAAGGTGCCGACGACATGTTTTGACGTCTCGCGGCGTTTGGGTGCATTGCCCACCTTGGCCGCCGGGTGTTCTGCAGCTATGGGGCAGACCAAGTGTTGTGGCCCGTAGGCCAACTTGCCGGCTTTGACCAGTTTTCTGATCGACCGTTTGAGTCGCGCGCTGTCGTCGCCCACAAGGCCGAGCTTTTTGGCGATGACTTTCGGCTTGACGGGCCGATATTTGGGGTCGTTTACATGGCGAAGAATCGCGTCGTCAAGATTAGGCATGGGAAGAGATCAGTTATCTTTCAAGGGCTTGAACAGCTTACGGCCAAGTTGAGTGTAGTACTGAGTCCAGTTGCTGTCGGTGTTGGGGCAGTCGGTCATCAGTTGCGTGAAATTGGCGAGCTTGGCGTCGAGGTTGTCGAGTAGGTGCAGGGTGATCGCTTCGAGGGTCATTGGTAGCTTGCTGCTGCCGTATTCGTATTGGCCGTGGTGGCTGACGATGAGGTGCTTTAGCTCGATCAGCAGTCGTTCGGGGAAGGGTTGCCCATCTTGCGAAACAATTTGGCGGACTTTGTCGTCGAGCATGGTCACCCCGAGCACCATGTGGCCGAGCAGTTGGCCTTCGTCGGTGTAGGCAATGTCGCGTTCGTACGAAAGCTCGTCGATTTTGGCGGCGTCGTGAAGCAGGACGCCCAGCAGGAGTTTGTCGCGATCGAGTTGTGGGTAACGTGGCGCTACGACAAGAACCAACTCCATGAGGCTGAGCACATGTTCCAGCAGTCCGCCTTGGTAGGCATGATGGTTTTTCATGCCGGCCGGGGCACGGCAGAATTTGTCCATAAACTCGTCGTCGGCCAGAAATCCCTGGGCGAGTCGAGAGAGCGGGTTCGACTCGAGACCGCCCAAGATTTCGATCAAACGGGCTCGCATTTGGTCGACTTCGGCCGTTTGGAGAGTGACAAAATCGGATTCGTCCACCTCGTCGGGCCGAGCTTTGCGAATGCGAGTCGCGATCATTTGGATGTTGCCCTGGAAAAGCTGGGTGGCCCCTTCGACATGGACGTAGTCGCCATTTTCGAAGTTGCGATAGTCGTTCTCGGTGGCGTTCCACATACGGGTGTTGACCGACCCGCTGCGGTCGGAGAGATCGACCTGCAGGTAGAGGTTGCCGTTGCGATTGGGCCGAAGCTGCTTTTCAGAGGCAAGAAAGATCTGGCTTACCGATTCGTTATGGGCAAGCTGGCTGGCAAAGCGTCGTGTATCGGTGGACATGGGGGGAGGGGGGATCGGGGGTCAGAGGTCGGGGGGCAGAAAGTTGCCGCCATCCTACCAAATATCGCCCCTGATCGCTGGGGGGCAAAGCGTTGCGATTTCGGACTCGCTTCGATTGGACTAGAATAAAGCCTTCCAAATATCCTGACCCAGCCCTCTCACCTCAGACCTCTCCAAACAATGGCTAAAAAACCGAAGAACGCGATTTCTCCTACCCGATCTGAAAACTATCCCGAGTGGTATCAGCAGGTCGTCAAAGCGGCCGACTTGGCCGAGACCTCCGACGTGCGGGGCTGCATGGTCATCAAGCCGTGGGGCTACGCGATTTGGGAGAATATCCAGCGCAAGCTCGACACCAGGTTCAAAGCCACCGGGCACGAGAACGCCTATTTTCCGCTGTTCATCCCGATGAGTTTTCTGGAGAAGGAAGCGGAGCATGTCGAGGGTTTTGCCAAAGAATGTGCGGTGGTGACGCACCATCGTTTGGAACCCGACCCCGATGGCGGTTTGCGCCCGGCAGCCTCGGCCAAGTTGGAAGAGCCGCTGATTGTTAGGCCCACGAGCGAGACGATTATTGGCGCGACGTTTGCGCGTTGGCTTAGTTCCTACCGCGACTTGCCTATCTTGATTAACCAGTGGGCCAACGTTGTGCGTTGGGAACTGCGAACGCGGATGTTTTTGCGAACGACCGAATTTCTATGGCAGGAAGGCCACACGGTTCATGCGACGGAGGCGGAGGCCGTCGAAGAAACTCGCCAGATGCTCGACATCTATGCGGAGTTTGCCGAAGACACGATGGCGATGCCGGTGATCAAGGGCGAGAAGACCGCCGGCGAGCGGTTCCCTGGTGCGGTGGCAACTTACAGCATCGAAGCGATGATGCAGGATCGCAAGGCGTTGCAGGCGGGCACCTCGCATTTCTTGGGTCAGAATTTTGCTAAGGCACAAGAAATTAAATTTCAGGATCAAGCGGGCCAAGAAGTTTTTGCTTGGACCACCTCGTGGGGCGTGTCGACGCGGCTTGTCGGAGGATTGATTATGACGCACAGCGATGACGATGGGTTGGTCTTGCCGCCGAAACTGGCGCCTGCACAGGTGGTCATCTTGCCGATCTATCGCAACGACGACGAGCGCACCGAAGTGCTGGAATATTGTGAATCGTTAAAGAGCGACCTGACGGCAGAGCGATTCGACGACGAACCAGTACGAGTAAGAATCGACGATCGAGACCTTCGCGGCGGCGAAAAGAAATGGCAATGGGTGAAGCGCGGCGTGCCACTACGGTTAGAAGTCGGCCCGCGTGACGTAGCCGCCGGCTATGTGAGTGCCGCCCGACGAGATGTGGGCGGTAAGGGCGAGCCGGTCGAGCGAAACGCATTTGTGGCAGGCGTCGCAAAATTGCTCGGCGAATGTCAGCAGGCGTTGTTCGATCGAGCGCTGAAAGCTCGCGAAGAGGTGACCGTGTCGATCGATTCACTCGAAGAGTTTGAAAAGTACTTTACGCCCAAAGATGCCGACAAGCCCGAATTGCACGGCGGGTTTGCGCATTGTCACTTTGTCGAAGGGCCCGAGATGGAAGCGAAGCTGAAATCGCTAAAAGTAACGGCACGCTGTGTGCCGTTGGATGGTGAAGAAGAGGCGGGGACTTGCATCTTTACTGGGCAACCTAGTACGCGTCGCGGGATATTTGCGAAAGCGTATTGATTGTAGATTCCGGAGGGCGGTGGCCCTCCGGCTATCGTTGACGAGTTAGGAATAGCCGGATCGCCACGCGGTCCGAAATGTCGGGAGTTTACATGCCCTGCTACCTTTTTACGTACCATGCGTATGGAAGCTGGTTGCCAGCTCGAAAACAAGGGTATGTAAAACGGAAACAAGGGATCCTCCCCTCGGACGCAGATGAGGACGCTAGGTATCGGCGATTGATGACGGAAGATGCCAAGGTCTTTGACGGCGATTTCCAACAGACGATTATTTCAGTTTTACTGGATTCAAGAGAAAAACAATCTTTCGAGGTTTATTACATCGCCACCGAATTGTCTCATATGCACGCCTTGTTGGGTTGGCACGACGAGCGGCCTTGGTTGAGGATGCGGAGTACTATCAAGGGTTCGATCTCCCGAGTGTTGAACCAGAAACATGGTAAGCACGAGTGGTTTTCTGAAGGTGGGAGTCGGAAGCGGGTGCAGACTCAAGAACACTTTGACTATTTAATGAATCGGTATCTGCCTAAGCATCGAGGTTGGAAGTGGTGTGAGGCGCAAGGATTGTATCGTTGACGAGTTTGGAAATTATGGGTGACCTACACGATCCTAAGCCGGTGCTTTTGCTGATTGCCGTTTGTAGCCGTTATGAGGAGGCGTTGGCGTGGGCTGAGCAGCGTGCGACGCGTGCGTTTGGCGAACTGCAACTCAAGAGCGAGGCCTTTTCGTTTACCGAAACTGACTACTATCAGACGACGATGGGCATCGGGCTCAAGAAGCAGTTTCTTGCATTTCAAACGCTTGTCGATCCGGGCCGTCTGCCCCAAATCAAGATCGCTACCAACGAGTGGGAACGGGAGTTTGCAGAGCAGTTTGAATGTGACGAGCCCCGGCCCTTGAATTTGGACCCGGGTTATCTCACCCTTGCCAAGTTGGTTTTGGCGTCGACCAAAGATCATGCCCATCGGATTTATCTCGGGCAGGGGATCTACGCCGAGGTGACGTTGAACTATCGAGCACGGGCCTGGCAAAAATGTCCCTGGACTTATCCCGATTACCAACGAGAAGATTTTCAGGCTTTTTTTACGCAGTGCCGAGAGACGATGCGTGGGTAGAATGCGGTGTGTTGCCGAAGGTTTGGAGTAGCACTAAAATGCAGGTTCGTGGCGGTTGTTTCCTCGTGGTATGCAAGCAAGGGTTGAGATGAAATCGTTATTGATCATCGTGGTTTGTTCGTCGTTGGTGGGTGTCGTGATGGGAGCGGCGATCGCTTATTACGAAGCCCAACCACCAACAAAGCCTATCGAAGCTCTGGGGGGGGGCCCAACGAACGAGCCCGTGTTCGAGGTAAATGACTCTTCGCCAAGAGCCATCGTACCAGAAGTCACATTCGAGTTTGGCACGATGGAACATCGGGCAACGATGCGGCATGAATATGCAATTC
This sequence comes from Planctomycetota bacterium, assembly GCA_029259945.1. Classification (GTDB taxonomy): domain Bacteria; phylum Planctomycetota; class Planctomycetia; order Pirellulales; family Lacipirellulaceae; genus Bythopirellula. Next base: position 89,415 of record JAJDEF010000037.1, on the reverse strand, counting down.
GCAATGAGGGGGAAAGCGAATTAGTGATTGCTTTTGCTTCGAGTACTTGCAACTGTACGCGGGTGGAGTTGGGAGGGAAGCTTGCCGAAAAAGGCGTGAGTGTTTCGGTGCCGCCGGGCGAGGCGACCGAGGTGATGCTGGAATGGACGGCAAAAATTTCTTCGGGGGCGTATCGCCATGGTGCCTACTTTAATACCAACGATCCGAAGACGCCTCGAATTGGGCTGTCGGTCGAAGGAGAGGTGGTCGAATCCACAGCCCTCCGCCCGTCGGAATTGCAATTTGGTGCCATGCGTTCGGATGAGACGAGAGAAGCGTATCTTTACCTTCTGTCTTACTCCGATCAGCAAGTGGAAGTATTGGACTATCAGCTGACGGGCAAGCAGTTACCCGAACAATTGGAAGTGCGGATCGAGCCCCTTTCGCCCGACCAGCTACTGGAGCAACAGGCCAGCGGAGGAGTGAAAGTGGTGGCCAGCTATCGGGCTGGCAAGACGTTAGGCCCATTTGGTGGTTCGTTGAAGCTGGAAACCACTTTAGAAAACACGAAAATGATTACCGTGCCGATCTTGGGGTGGGTTGAGGGCGATATTTCGGTTTATGGCCCCGGATGGGTAGCCCAAGGCGGGTTGCTGAAGATGGGGACTTTTCAGAGTAAGCAGGGGAAAAAAATGCGGCTGACGATGGCGGTCCGCGGGCCGTACGCTCAGACGACTCGGTTTGAAGTGGACCGGACGGACCCGCCAGAGCTGAAGGTAACCTTTGGCGAGCCGCGTGAAATGGGCGATCAACTGATGCATGTGCCGCTGTTTGTTGAGATCCCAGCGGGAACACGGCCGATGGTGCGACTGGGCGAACCTGCCAGCACCGATGCAGAGATTGTATTGCGTTCAACCCACCCGGTCTCGACCGTGGTACGACTTCGGGTGCAATTTGCTGTGGGGCAATGAGTTGTGTGTTGTGCATGCATTGGCCTAAAATGGTTTCAAAACGCCCAAAAAGTATCCCACGGCCAGAGATTTTCGTGCCAAAAGTGGGTACTGAAACCGGCTGTAGACAGGCAAAATGTGCTGGTCTTGGGAGGTAGAAGCGGCTACGATTGCAGCTTGCATCACCGAGTTGGCAGAGAGCACATTGGTAGCGAACCACTATGCGAATGATCACCACGTTTTTTCGGCAGCGTCTGCTTGTTTTTTCTATCGTGCTTCTGTGGGCAATTTCAGCGGCAGAGTTTTTGCGATCGGAACCTGCCCTGACCGTAGTTAGCGAAACCGCTGGTCGTTTTGCGAACAGCGAATCGGCTGAGGATGCGGTGCAGCGCAATGGCCCCATCTTTGAGAATTGGCCGAAGCCGGAACTTGCCATTGTGATATCAGGCGAGTTGGATGGCTATCTTGAACCGTGCGGTTGTGCGGGGCTCGAAAACCAAAAGGGGGGTCTGAAGCGTCGTCAGACTTTTCTCCAGCAACTCGAGGCCGACGGTTGGCCTGTGGTATCGCTCGACATGGGCGGCCAAATTCATCGACTTGGCCCTCAATCCGAGATTAAATACCGCTATGCCCTCAAGGCATTAGACAAGCTGGATTATTCGGCAGTCGGTTTGGGTGCTCGCGAGTTGCAGCTCGATGCGAACTATCTGACTTACGTGTTGTCGAATTTTGATCCAGCAACAAACCCCGTGGTTTCGGCCAATGTGGCGGTTATTGATTTTAGTATTGGTCTCACGAGCCGCTATCGAGTCGTTGAGGCAGGGGGCAAGAAAATTGGGGTGACTTCGGTGCTTGGGAAAAAGCATTTGGCATCGCTACAGAATGCGACGGATATTCATTGGACTGAGCCCGCCACTGCTTTGAGCGAAGTGTTGCCGAAGCTAAAGAGCGAGAAGTGCGATTTTCTAGTGTTGCTGGTTCATGCCGATCCGGACGAAGCGACAGCGCTCGCCAAGCAGTTTCCTGAGTTTCGAATCGTAGCGACCACCGGCGGAGCGGATGAGCCACCACTCGATGCGAACAGCGTGGAAGGGCTACGCACCCAATTGATTGAAGTGGGCCACCGGGGAATGTATGTGGTGGTACTCGGAATTTATGACGACCCGCAGCAGCCATTCCGTTATCAGAAAGTGCCCTTGGATCATCGGTTTGAAGATTCCAAAGAGATGCAGGCGGAGTTGATTGCCTATCAAGACGAGCTCAGGGATCTGGGGTTTGATGGTTTGGGGATTACTGAGATGGCGCACCCGACCGATCGCTTTGTCGGGTCCGAAACCTGTGCGGAATGTCATTCCGAGGCAGCTGAAGTGTTCGAGGAAACAGGCCATGCCCATGCCACTGAGACATTAGTGAATCTGGAACCGCCACGGCATTTCGACCCAGAATGTTTGAGTTGCCATGTAACTGGCTGGAATCCGCAGGAATACTTTCCCTATGTTTCGGGCTTCATGGGTTTGAGCAAGACACCGCACCTGTTGGGCAACGGTTGTGAGAACTGCCACGGCCCAGGCGCAGCGCATGTGGCGGCAGAGCAGGGTGACGAAGAGGTCAGCGACGCGGAGATAGAACGACGGCGAGCAACGATGCGGATCAGCTTGGTAGAGAACGAAGGCAATAAAGAGGGGCAGAAGTTAGGTGTTGTCGTAGACAACTGCCTACAATGCCACGACCTGGATAACAGCCCAGAGTTCGATTTCCAAGAGTATTGGCCCGAGGTAGAGCACTACGGTAAAGATTAAGTGTGAGATTTTCGATCTTAAATCTCACATCCCCAGTTCTTCCATGACTTCATCGGGCACATTGAAGTTCGACGCAACTTTTTGGACGTCGTCGTGGTCGTCGAGATTTTCCACCATTTTAAGAACCTTCTTCGCCGTTTCGGCATCCAGGTCGATGGTATCGTTGGGGATGCGAGTGATTTCGCACATCTCGGTTTCAATCTCGGCTTGTTGAATCGCCTCTTGCACGTTGCCAAAATCGTCGGGATTGCAGATGACCTCGAACTTGCCATCGAGGGATTTCACATCTTCGGCACCCGCTTCTAAGGCGAGTTCGAATAGCTTTTCTTCGTCGGTCTGGGCACCATCGATCACGAGGATGCCTTTGCGCTCGAACATCCAGGCAACACAGCCGGTGGCCCCGAGTTTGCCGCCGGCTAGTTCAAAAATCTTACGAACTTCGGGGGCTGTTCGGTTACGGTTGTCGGTGAGGATTTCGCAAAGAACTGCGACACCCCCTAGGCCGTAGCCTTCGTAGAGGATTTCGTCGAACGTTCCGCCATCAAGCTCGCCGGTGCCCTTCTTGATTGCCCGTTCGATGTTGTCTTTGGGCATGCTGACAGATTTGGCATCGTTGATGGCATAGCGTAGACGGAGATTAGTGTCTGGGTCGCCACCGCCGGCTTTGGCAGCCACGATGATCGCCCGGGAGAGCTTGCTCCAAACCTTGCCGCGCTTGTTGTCGATGAGGGCTTTTTTGTGTTTAATTCCAGCCCAGTGTGAATGTCCAGCCATCGGTTCCGGTTCAGAAATGGTTTGAGAGATAGATTCTATTGAGCGTAGTGGGTGTCGTCTGTGTTAACGAGGTTTTCGTTTTGAGAGTTTTTTGGTGGACGACTTCACCTTCTTTTTCGCAACTTTCTTCTTTACGGTTTTTTTGGTAGCGACTTTCTTTTTGCTGGGTTTCTTTTTCGCGACTTTCTTCTTAACGACTTTTTTCTTCACGGTTTTCTTTTTTGCGACCTTTTTCTTAGTCACGATTTTAGCCGCAGGCTTCTTCTTGGCGGGTGCAGCCTTGGCGGGTTTTGCTTCGGCTTTTGCCTTGCTCGGGGCTGCTACTTTTGGAGTTTGTTTTTTTGGTGGCTCGGCTTTTTTCTTGCTTGGGCGCTTCGGTAGACGCTCTTTGCAGCCGGGGGCAATCTCGAGCAATAGTTTACGAATTACTTGGCCATAGGGGCTGCGGTATAGTTCCACTCCGAGTTGGTGAAGGATTGAGCCGACCTCAACTCCCTTGGTTTTAGGGACAATCCGCTCTAGGCCAGGGACACGGTGTTTGGCGGCTTCGCCATCCGAGATGCTGCCAACCACGCGCATCGATTCGAGTAAGCCTCGGTTGATGGGAATCGAGTGGCCGCCGAGTGCATTTTGAGTGACATACGAAACCGTAAAGTTGGTGGTGCCCTTGTATTTTTCAAGCTGTTTTACGGTTTGACCAATGTTTTGCTTTTTCATCAGCTCGAGGTCAAACGAGTAGTGCGTTTCAAACAAGCTTTGCAAGACCCGCTTCAGTCTTTTGGCAGATTCTGCCGGGTCGTTCAACGATTTCATAATCACCGTCAGCTCGCGGATCGAGGTGACACGCACCTCGTTCCAGTCGAAGAAGTCTTGCGACAATGCGTTGAATACTTTGTCGGCATCTTCGTGCAGCGAGTTCTCTAGGCAGCAAGCAAACAGAAGGTGGTCGAGCAGCGTGCGATCTAGTTGCGGCTCTGCCGGTTTGTAGTGCCGTTTAGCGGCTTTGAGAACTTTGTTGATGATTGTGGCGCGGTTATTACTAGCCATCGGCGTGGGTCTCTATTTGAAATAATCGACGGTAAAAGTTAGCAGAACGATTTTCATTAGGTCTCTTTGGTGGCATCGATTTCCGGAAGATCAGATTCCGAAGGGGTGTCTGCCGGCTGAGTATCCTCAGGCAGTAAGTCGCCCAGCATTTTGGCCAAAGCAATCGACTTTTTCACACCCAAGTCGATTTCAAATCGTATGCGGGGTGTGTAGCGTGTATCGATGCGACGCGAGATTTTCTTTTGCAAGAAACCGGCCGAACTTTGGAGACCCTGTAAACAGAGGCGTTGGGCGGTTTCATCACCCATGATCGAAACATGCACCTTGGCCACTCGCATGTCCGGCGAAACTTCGACAAAGGTGACGGTGACATGTTCGACGCGCGGATCTTTTAAGTCGGCGAGGATGGCCATGCTGACCACTTCGCGAATTGCTTCAGCCGCTTTTTGGACGCGTCGTGAGGTCATTCTACTTACTTAGAGAATCGGCTATTGGAAGGAAGATCGAGGTGCGTTTGAACGGCCGCCGCTCACAGGCATTGGCGACTAAATGTTGGTTTCATCGAAGCTACGTCCAATTTCTTCGACGCGATAAATCTCGAGTAGGTCGCCTTCCTTGATGTCGTTGAATCCAGACAGTTTGATGCCACATTCCATCCCTTCGCGGACTTCCTTCGAATCGTCTTTTTCACGTCGTAGGGTATCGAGAGGGTAGTCGCCAAGGATGGTGCTGTCGCGGATGACACGCACCCGGGCATTGCGTTCGACGGTTCCGGCCAAGACACGGCAACCGGCGATCGTGCCGACACGGCTGATTTTGAATGTTTGTTGTACTAGTGCACGTCCGAGATCGAGTTCTCGTTCTTCGGGCTTGAGCAAACCTTCGAGGGCGGCCTTTAAGTCTTCGGTAATCTTGTAGATTACTTCGTAGCGACGAACCTGGACGCCACGTGCATCAGCCAAGATCCGCGATTTTTCGTCCGCGACTACATTGAAGCCCATGATGATGGCGTCCGATGCATCGGCCAGTGTGACGTCGGCTTCGGTGATACCGCCCACACTTGCCTGCAAGAGTTTGATTTTAACTTCGGGATGCTCGAGTTTTTCTAATTCTTTCTGGATGGCCTCAATCGACCCGCGTACGTCGGCTCGAAGGATGAGATTCAGTGTTTGAATTTCGTCGACGCCCTCGAGACGGTCGAATAGATTTTCTAAGGTAACGTGTTGGACACCGACACCTAGCGTGGAGGTGCGTTCATGTTCGACACGTGCTTCGGCAATCGTGCGAGCATCGGCAATGTCGTCCAAGACGTAGAAGTGCTCGCCGGCGGCAGGAGCCGTGTCGAATCCGGTGACATTCACGGGGGTACTAGGTGGCGCTTCGTCGACTTTTTTTCGCGGATCGAGTGTGTCGTACATCGCTTTCACGCGACCAAAGGACTGGCCACAAACGACAATGTCGCCGACACGTAACGTTCCGTTTTGTACGATCATCTTGGCAACGACGCCGCGTCCGGCCTCTTGTTGAGCTTCTAGGCAGGTGCCGAGTGCGGCACGATTTGGGTTTGCGGTGTACTCTTCCAGTTCAGCAACCGTCAGCAACGTTTCTAGAAGATTGTCGATTCCATCGCCGGTGGTAGCACTGGTTTGGATGACTTCGACATCTCCACCCCACTCACTAGGGAGCAAATCGTTGGACGAAAGTCCCTGCAAAGCACGATTCAGATCAACGCCAGGAAGATCAACCTTGTTGAGGGCAACGACAATGGGAACTTCGGCCGCTCGGGCGTGGCTGATTGCTTCTTCGGTTTGAGGCATGACACCATCGTCGGCGGCTACAACCAAAACCGCGATATCCGTGACATTTGCCCCGCGTGCACGCATCTCGGTAAACGCTTCGTGGCCGGGGGTGTCGACGAAAGAGATTTGGCGACCATCTTTGTTGATCGTATAGGCACGAATATGTTGCGTAATGCCTCCGCTTTCGCCGCTAACAACATTGGTGTCGATAATGCGGTCGAGCAACGAAGTTTTACCGTGGTCGACATGGCCAAGAAACGTAATGACGGGTGGTCGAGCGACCAGCGAGTCTTCGTTATCTTCCTGTTCGATGATCTTGGAGAGTAACTGATCTTCGAAGCTGACAGCTTCTTTCAACTCGATATCAACTCCCAATTCGGCGGCTACCAATTCGGTGAGATCGGGATCCATCACCGTGGTGATTGTTAGCATCACGCCCTCTTCCATCAGAATTCGCAGGATCTGATTGGCGGGGACACCAGCCGCTTCTGAAAGTTCGCGGACGGTGCAAGGCAACTGGAGCGAGACTTTGTCTTTTCGCGGAGCCGCAGTATTGATGCCCGACTTTCGGCTGCGACGGAATGAGCGACGTGGCCGCATCCCGGCACCGCGACGCGGAGACTGACGCTGTCGACTGAGTTGCCGTTGCTCACGACCCCCCAGCATGGGCGTTCCGTCCCCTTTCTTCCCTCGAGCTGCGGCGCCCTGACGACCGCGGCCTTCCTTCGTCTCCTCGCCTGCGGAGCTGCGTTTGGCGGTCTCTAACGACTCTTCGTGCTTACGCAGGTGAGCTGTAAGAGGTTTGGCACCACTCTTCCCAGCTCGCAGAGCGTCGGCCGGCAGCTTCATGTCTGGTTTTTGAGTGGGTTGATCTTTGGTCTTCGAGCCTGCTTTGGCAGAAGGCTGTACCACATCGGGCATGGGAGCCAGTTTGACTGCTGGCCGACCGCGTTGGCCACCCCCATTAGGGGTCGACTTTGTCCCAGTGCCGGTAGATGAGCCAGAACGCGAGGGCGTAATTGTCGGTAGCTTGCCTGAGGCACCGCCTGGACCGACGTATTCTTCGCGACGCATGACGCCAGCCAGGGGGCCAGGTCTGCGAGGGGCGTTGTCGTCGACTTTTGGTGAAGCTACGGATTCTGCACTAGCAGCTTGCGGCTCTTCGACTTCTGCGGCAATAGCCGAGCTATCCGGTTCTTCAACGGCCGGCTCGTCACCGGCAATTTTCTTGCGAATACCAGCCAGGGGTGACTGTGGGCGTGGAGCGGAAATGACAGGCATTTTGCCAGAACGGGCCGCTTCGGTCGGGCGCTCGGGGGCCGCTATTGCGGGGCTGGACTTCGAAGAAGTTCCCGAGGAAGAAGCAGGATTCGAGAAGTGGTCGCGTAGCTTCGCAACCTCCTCTTCAGAAAGACTGGCCAGCGCAGAACCCTTACCAGAGATACCTATGTTCGTGCAGATATCTACCAGCTCTTTGCTGTCGACTTTCAGTTCCTTCGCTAATGCGTAAATGCGGACGGCCAAATTGAATTCTCCGTGCGAGTCGGTTTTGCCAGCTATGGCTTTGGGTTGAACGTGGCGGAAAGGACTCGCGGTAACTAAATCGAACTAGGAAACCATAACTAACATCCTCCAACAGTTGTGCCAGTTAGGAATGGGGACAAACACTTATTCTGCCTCACTGCCCGAGGGTTTAACCGTTTCAACGGCATCCGTAGCCACGTTGCTATCAGCCGTTACTTCGACTTCTGTTGCGTCAGCTACTTCTGTCGCTTCGTCCTGGGTTTCGTCAGAGGGCGTTTCTTCACTGTTTTCTTCGGTTGCTGATTCGGTAGTTGGATCGTTGTCCGTGTTTTCACTTTCGGCTTTTGCGGCGGCGGCAGCTTCTTCAGCGGCAACGTGCTCAGCTTCGATCGCCGCCAGACGATCACGTTCACGTTTTTCTTTGCGAGCTTGTGTGGCAGCAGCTTCGGCCTCTTCGGCGCGAGACTCGGCATGCTCGACAATCGTGTCGACCAACTCAGCAGCTAGCCCACCCATTGCAATGAGTGCGTCTGGCTCGATGATCGAGAGGTCGTCGTAGCTGAGGAAGCCTTCTTCGACCAAACGTTCTGCCAATTCGACTTCGACTCCCTCGATGGAACTAAACCCTTGGACGGCTCGGTCGATCGACTCGGCCAACTCGTCTTGGGTCATAATTTCGATGTCCCAGCCCGAGAGTTTGCTGGCAAGACGCACATTTTGCCCACGTCGGCCAATGGCAAGCGACAACTGATCTTCTCTTACCAAAACGATGGCGCGACCCAGCATTTTGCAGAGGATGACTTGTTCCACTTCGGCAGGCTGCAGGGCGTTGGGGATGAAGATTTCGAGGTCATCGTCCCAGCGAACGATATCAATGCGCTCGCCACTAAGTTCGTCGACAATGTTTTTGATTCGGTTACCACGGACACCCACGCACGCACCCACGCAATCGACTCGCTGGTCGCTGCTACTCACCGCCACTTTCGAGCGGTAGCCAGGCTCGCGTGACATAGCGCGAACTTCGATGATGCCATCGATGATTTCGGGGATTTCTTGCTCGAACAGTCGTTGAACTAATTGGGGACGACCACGGCTGAGAATGACTTTAATTCGGCTGCCCGATTTGCGGACCTCGAAGACGGTTGCACGAACGCGTTCGTTGACGTGATGACTTTCGCCAGGAATCTGTTCGCTACGGGGCAAAATTGCCTCGACGTTTGTCAGAGTGACGGTAGCTGCCCCACCTTCATAGCGCTGGATCACACCCCCTACCATCTCGCCAATCAGGTCGGTGTATTCGTCATAGAGAGCATCACGTTCGGCCTCGCGAATTTTCTGGATCATTACCTGTTTGGCAGTTTGAGCGCCAATCCGGCCGACCGTTTCTTCGGAGTCGAGTACTTCGCCATCGCACGAAGCAGTGATCGAACCATTTTCGCGATCGATCCGAACTTGAACGTCTGCCTCTTCGCCGTAGTGTTTCTTGGCGGCAGATACGAGCGCAGCTTCGATGCCTTCGAAGACAATTTCCTTGTCGATATTTTTATCGCGATGAATCGCATCGACGATCCGCAATACTTCGCTGGCATTCATAGTATTCTACTCCATGGCGTATTCGCCCGCCGGCAAACCAAGTTTTTTCAGATTGTAGATGGCCCTTGCTCAGCACAAGGGATGTCTTGGCAACTGGCTGCCTCCCCCGTTTAGAGGCAGGAAATACCGTTTGCCAAATACTCGTGTATTTTGGGATAGACACCAAGCCGCAACACACGCGGGTGAGTTGTGCAATTCACCAAAACCCTTTCGCGAAGCCAACTTAGTACGGTTCGCAATCTAGCCACGATACAAGCCACAAAATGAAGTGTCAAGCGGCGGAAGCTATCCCACAGGGCAAATAGACCGGTAGATAGAGGCCGAAACGAAGAGAATTAATCGGCACGTGCAATGACAAGAGCCGCAGCCTGGGCTTGTGGTGTGACGCAGAGCTTGAGAAAGCTGTTGCCTGTGGGCAAGTCGTTCTGGGTGGTGACAGCCAAAGGGGCATTGGAGTCGGGGGTCTCAAAATTGAGTGTTTTGAAGAGCGGCCCATGTTGCAGGGCCAGCAAACTGCCCACCAACTCGACCACACCGCTTCCAGCACCCAAATTGCCGAAATAACTCTTTTGGGCCACCACAGGTACGGTTTTTGACGCAGAGCCGAGTACTTCGCCTAACGCTTGGGCTTCTTCCACATCGCTAGCCGTGGTTGCCAAGCCGTGGGCGTTAACGTGTCCAAGTTGATCAGCTGAGAGGTTTGCTTCGGTCATCGCATGTCGGGCAGCGTTGGCCAGCGCCTTGCTGCGATGATTTTCGAGCTTGGTACTAGCCACGGTGCTGCTACCGGTGCCGAGGATTTCTCCGTAGATGGTAGCCCCCCGTTGACGGGCCGCTTCGAGTTCTTCCAGCACGAGGGCCCCTGCGCCTTCGCCGACGACCATACCAGTGCGATTCGCATCGAAGGGACGCGAGGCCTGGGTCGGATCGAGTGTTGGGTCGGCCAGCTGTTCGGTCTGAACGGCGTGTATCGTCTTGAACGAGTGGATGCGTGTTCCGGTTGCTCCGGCGATCATGCGATCGGCGTGGCCTCGTTCGATGGTTTGGGCGGCTTCTCGAATGGCCATTACGCCTGCAATTTCGCGTAGCGTGAGCGAATTGTTGGGCCCGCGTAGATCGTTCAGAATCGCGATGTGGCTGCCGGGCATATTGGGCAGATACTTGAGCATCCAGAGCGGGCTCATTTCTCTGAGTCCATCTTGGCCCCAGCGGGGATACTGAAATTCGTTTTCCTCGGCCCCGCACTTCGTCATGCCATCGACGAAATCGGCGGGTGGACTAAGCATGTAGTCGCTGCCAAAGACCACGCCAGAGCGATCAGGGTCCATCGGCTGCTCATTGAAGCCGGCGTCGGACACCGCTTGCTGAGCGACGGCGATCGCCATCATCGTTTCGCGGCACATCACTTTGAGTGCTTTGCGAATCGACTTTTTGAGGGTTTTATTCAACTCGCCAAAGTCACCGATCGCCCCGGTAAAATCGCGGGCTTCGCCCCCATAGTGTACGTGGCCTTCAAGTGTTGGGAGCAACGACAAGGCGTCGACACCACTACGGCCAGCAGCCAGGGCTTCCCACATGGCGGATGGAGAGTTTCCTAATGGGCAGACAACACCCATTCCGGTGATCGCAACGCGACGGCGAGGATTGGCAGCAGAGGACATGTGGATATAGGCAGTGAAGGCGAGGGTACAGAGCTTAGAGCCCCCTAACGTACCCTGAATTGGCCTACTGCTCTAGGCGGCTCGCTCAATACCGCCCATGAAACGTCTGTGGGGCACGGCTTGCGGTCGCTGCGCGCGGAGCGCCGGGGAGGGTTGGGGCGACAGGGCCTTTGCTTTCGATAAACAGCAAGGCGTCTGCTCGGGGGGCAGATTTGGGTAGTAGCGGCAGCGAGTCGGTCAGGATGTTCGGCTTTTTCGGCCCCGGGGTGGCCACCACGCCCATGCTTAGCAGTAGCACTTGGTCGGCGGGCCATCGGAAACGCTCGTGTAGCTGCACCATTGTCATTTGTGGCACTTGGCACTCGGCCCGCTGATTGGGGGCGACGGTCGAGGGAACTTCCAATTTCACCGACAACATTTTCTCGACTTGTGATAGTCGGACTTTGATCACTGCGTCGACGGTGCGTGCATCCATTGCCAACAGCGGGTTGAATTCCAGCGAAAATCCTTCGTCCAGTTGTCCCAGCTCGGGTTGATAGCCGGGCCAGGTTTGCTGGGTGCGGATAATTCCCTTGGTGTACGAATGGGATTGCATGGTTGAGATGACCAACGATTGTCCATTTTGAACCATCTGGTGTGGAGGGTTGTGTTCGCGATAGTCGGTGCGTCGTTTGAGTTCAGACATCAGCAGGGCGGCATCCTCTTTGGCCAGCATCCAACCCTGCACGCCCGGGGATTGAACCGGGAGCGATTTCATCAGCGGTAGGGCACGTGTTCGCCAGTTGGGATTGCGGATCGTGACAATCCGAAGCCCGAAGCCGTGATTTTCGGCAAGGCTATTCACAAAGCGATCGACAATATTTGCCACGACCGTATGCATTTGAGGTGTGTGATAGACTCGCAATACTTTTCTATCGGCGCTTAGCAAGCCGACTGGTGTGGAGTGCCACGCTTCGTAGCCCGTCTCGCGGAGGATCCAGTCGACAATGGCTTGCTCGGGATGTGCACTATTTTTGACGCGTAAAGTGTAGGGGCTGATGTCATACTCGCGCCAAATTTGCCCGTGGTCGTTGGGCAGTGTTCCCGCGCCTTTGCTGACTTGTGCTCTTGTAGCACGACTTCCAGACGGAGCGGGTGTCTGCGAAGAAACTGGAGTGACACCCGTGGAGGACGCATTGCGAGCGTCGGCCGTCCGCACTCCACTTTGACCAGTCAGATTTTTGCCTGCCGAGCCAATGCCAGAAGCGGGCCGCCAACTGGCAGCGCTGGGTCGCGGCAACTCGCTGGTTGCAACCGGCGGTTGGGCTTGGGATGCGGTTGATAGTAAGCAACAGAGGGCGAACGCCGCGATGCGAGGGTGCATCGGAATACTCCTGGTTAAGAGGCCGTTTTTTTGCGGCGGGGAGTATAGGGTCGGTGCCCGATAGGGGCAAGGCCGAGAGACTGTGGATTTGTTCGCTGCTAGCTATCTAGGTCAGTTGCCCGGCAACAATCGAAGCGTTGTGTCCACCAAACCCAAAGCTGTTGCTCATGATATAGCGGATTTGCCGTTCTTGTGGCGTGTTGGGGGTGTAATTCAGGTCGCAGTCGGGGTCGGGCGTTTCGAGATTGATCGTCTGAGGCACGGTTTGATGCTTCATTGCCAGTAGACTGAGAATGAGTTCGACGCCACCGCTAGCACCCAGTAGGTGGCCCAGTTGGCTCTTGGTGCTAGAAACGTTGAGCTTGTAGGCGTGGTCTTCGAAGACCATTTTCATCGCTTTGGTTTCGGCTTTGTCACCCAAGGGAGTGCTGGTGCCGTGTGCGTTGATGTAGTCGATTTCGTCGATGTTTAGCCCGGCATCTTTGAGTGCAAGACTCATCGCGCGAGCGGCTCCCGTTCCCTCGGCGTCGGGTTGAGTGATATGGCCGGCGTCGGCACTGGCACCATACCCGAGCACTTCGCCATAGATGTTTGCCCCACGAGCTTTGGCGTGTTCCAGTTCTTCGAAGACTAAAATGCCGGCGCCTTCGGAGAGAACAAAGCCATCACGGTTGGCGTCGAACGGGCGGCTTGCGGCGGTGGGGTTGTCGTTTCGCATCGACAACGCCTTCATATTCGCAAACCCGCTCATCGAAATGGGGGTGACCGAGGCTTCGGTGCCGCCCGTGACCATGATATCGGCATCGTCGTATTGGATGGCTTTGTAGGCGTCGCCCATGGCGTTGGTGGCACTGGCACAGGCGGTAGCCACTGCGTAGTTGGGGCCGCGCAGACCGAAGCGGATCGATAGTTGTCCACCGGCTGCATTGAGCATCATCTTTGGGACGGTGAAAGGCGAGACTTTGCTGGGGCCCTTGCTAAGGAGCTTCCGCTCTTGCGTCTCCATCTCGTTGATGCCACCGATGCCTGAGCCGACGATCACCCCTAAACGAAAGGGGTCGTAGCTCGAAAGGTCTAAGCCTGAGTCTTTGACGGCATCGACACCTGCTACCAAAGCAAATTGCGAAAAACGGTCAACGCGTTTCAATTCGCGGGGAGGGAGGTATCCCTCGGTGGACCAATCATTGATGCCACCGGCGAACTTGACCTTGTAGTCCGCGGTGTCAAAAGCGCGCACTTCACATATACCGCTCTCACCTGCGAGGACCTTTTCCCAAAGGTCGTTGACCTCGCGGCTGAGCGACGTGACTACGCCAATTCCTGTTACGACAACACGTCGTTTCATCGTCTACCAACTAGTTGCTGCTAGTGTTCTGATCGATGAAACTGACCGCTTGGCCGACCGTTTGAATCTTTTCGGCGGCGTCGTCAGGGATGTTTACGTCGAACTCCTCTTCGAGCTCCATGACCAACTCGACGGTGTCGAGCGAATCGGCTCCGAGGTCGTTGACGAAAGAAGTTTCTTCGCTGATTTTGTCTTTATCGACGCCGAGTTGTTCGGACACAATGTCCGTCACTCGTTCTAGTACTGAGGCCACTTGATGGTCCTCCTTAACCTGGGGAATGTTTTGGAAAAAATAGTATGTGTAGTCGTCCAACTGGACGATCTGGGCTTTGTCGGTCGTTCAAAATAGAGCGACTTCGCAAGTGAGGTCAAGATTTATAGCGTTTCTCAGAGCACTTGTCTAGGTCGGTCGTTGGATGTCAGGCAAACGGCAAACCATTTGCTGCTAAGCAGTTAGGCCTCCATCGACCGTAAGAACTTGGCCAGTGATGTACGCACCCGAATCGCTTGCCAAATAGAGTACCGCATCTGCGATTTCGTCGGCTTCGCCAAGTCGTTTGGCTGGCACCCGTTTCTTGACTTCGTCTTGCACGAGTGGGCCCAAGGCCTCGGTCATTTCTGTTGCTATAAAGCCCGGGCAAATGGCGTTGACCGTGACCTTGCGGCCGGCAATTTCGCGAGAGACAGTCCGGGTCAGCCCGATGATGCCTGCCTTCGAGGCGGAGTAGTTCGCTTGGCCTGGGTTGCCCATGATGCCCGAGACGCTGGAGATGTTGATGATTCGGCCGTAACGCTTGCGCATCATCGCTTGGATGCCAGCACGCGTGAATAGGAACACCGAGCGAAGGTTGGTCGCAATGACATCGTCCCATTCTTCGTCGCTCATGCGGGGGATGAGCGTATCGCGGGTGATGCCAGCGTTGTTGACAATAATGTCAAGCTTTTCCCATTGCTCGGCCACTGTCTCGACCACTTTTTGTACTGCGGCTGAGTCGGTCACATCGCAGGGATAAATCGCAGCGGTGCCACCCGCGGCAGTAATTTCGTCGGCCGTTTCTTTTAGCTTTTCTTCGTTTCGGGCAATGCAAGCGACTTTGGCGCCGGCTTTTCCGAGAGTCAACGCGATCGCTTTGCCGATGCCGCGCGACGCGCCGGTGACCAACGCGGTTTGCCCAGAAAGGTCGACCTGAATGCGGCGAGAGGGTGTGTCTGACATGTCGTTACCTTTTGGTTAGTCTCGGTTTCAGCCGAGTTGTGGAACGTTTGAATTATTGTGGTGGTTCGATTTTGCCGGCTTAGGCGGTCACGCTCTTGCACGGAAACTTTCGGGCGATGCGTTTTAGTAGGCCTCGCAAAACGCGGCCGGGGCCGATTTCGTAGCAGCTTTCGATACCAAAATCGTCGAGTAGCCAACGCATGGAATCTTCCCAAAGTACGGGATTGACGACCTGTTGTTCGAGGAGTGAGCGGATTTCGTCGGCACGATCGTGTGGGCGAGCATCGATGTTCGAAACCACCGGAATACGGGGCGAACTGATTTCGACTTCGGCGAGTGCGGCACGCAGTCGAGCGACGGCGGGCTCCATGATCGGGGTGTGAAAAGCGCCTGCCACGGCCAGCGGAATCACTTTCATGGCCCCGGCGGCTTCGGCAATGGCCGGTACACGGTCGCAGGCGGCTTGGCTGCCTGAGACGACGATATTGCCTGGGCAAAGCAGGTTGGCTAGTTGAAGTACCTCGTCGCCACGCGCTTGGTCGCAGATGGCTTCGACTTGTTCGCGGTCGAGGCCCAGCACGCTAACCATGCCGCTTGCGGCGGCATTGGCCGCATCTTGCATCGCTTGTCCGCGAGTCTGGACCAACCGTAGCCCCGCTTCAAATTCAATGGCACCGGCGAAAACCAGGGCGGTGTATTCGCCCAGGCTGAGGCCTGCGGTGGCTGAGCACGACTCGACCACTTCGGGCGAGTCTTGTTTGAGTTGTTCGAGTGCGGCCAAGCTACAGACGAATAGTGCGGGCTGGCTGTAGACGGTGGAGTTGAGTTTTTCGGCAGGGCCGTCGGTGCAAAGTTGCAGCAGATCGTAACCGAGAATGTCGGCTGCCCGATCGAACAGCGACTTGGCTTGCGGCAGCGAAGCGGCCAGCGCGGCACCCATGCCGACGGTTTGTGCGCCTTGGCCAGGGAATAGAAAGGCGGTCTTCGTCACGATGCGAGAGCACTCAGATCCAGAGGACGTTAGTCGTCAGTTTCAACGACTGTCCGACCCATGTAGTGGCCACAATTCGAGCAGGCCACGTGCGAGGGTGTCGGATTGCCGCATTTGGGGCAAGACTGCAATTGCTTGGCAGTCAGACGGTCGTGCGACCGGCGTTTGCCGGTGCGAGAATTGGAATGTTTGCGTTTTGGGACGGCCATGACAGACTTCCACAGAGAGCTTCCAGCGGGGAATTGCGAATCGCCCAGGGTACCGTGTTTGGCGGATTGGTGTCAATGGGCAGAGGGAGGATGTGAGATGTTTGATTTATGATTGTTGATGTGGGGGGAGGTGGGATTTTTGTCAGGGGGTTGTTGGACAGAATGGACAAAAGTGGCTGCCTCTTTCGGTGGTTAGGGCTTCGTTTGTAGGGTTTTCCTGTTTTTGTGAGGTCGAGTTTTGGCACGAAATCGCCTGTTTGGGGTTTTGGCGGACAATATTCGGTCGTTTTGTCCGCTGATATTTCCTTAAACGTTTTGATGTTAGGCTTTGAGAGATTTTGCTTGGACAAAAGTCGATGGGGTTTTGTCCTGTTTTGTCCAGCGTAGGTGACTTTATTAGGGCTGGGTGCCACTGTCTGGCTCGTCCAGCAGTGGAACCCTGGTACCCGTATCGCACTGCTGGGCAAGCCAGACAGTGGCACCCAACGGGGCTTCGTGATTTAGATTTTCAAAGAGCAGGGGATAGGCTATTGTCGGGGAATGGTGGTTGGAATTCCATCGATATTTTTAGCCGGATGGATTTACCGCGGAGGGCGCAGAGAGCGCGGAGTTTTGTTTGTTGGGGGTCGTGCGTATTGTGGCCCAAGCAAGTAGCGACTGTCTTAAATTTCAAGTAGTTTGCGTAAAATCCCAGGGTTTATTTTCTTTGAGGATAGTAGTGTGAATCGAACGGCAAAACTGGCATTAATCGTTTGGGCTGCCGTTGGGGCGTCGATTGCTTTGTCGTTCCTTTTCTGGCGAATCTGGTATATCCGCCCACACGCTTTTTGGGCGGTACTTAGTGTGGCGACGATCTCGTTTCCGATGATGGGGTTAGCATGGTGTGTGGTACGCGGCCCCAATCGTCTGCGAGCGCTTGGTTGGTTACTCATTGGCGCCACCCCATTGGTCTGGTTGGGCACCTACTTTACGAATCTCAGCATTGTTGCAAAAACTAGGGCCCCCATCGCGTTCAATGCGCCGTTGCGTACTACGATGACTTGGGTCTCCTCTATTCTCGATTTAGAAGCTCGTTGGCGATACCCGCGGTGGACTCACGGTCAACATTCGGTGCTGATGGATGCGGGCCAGACGCCCGACGCAGATCGGCTTGTCGAGGAGATGGACGACCACCTCGAGGCAATGGCTAAGCTGCTTGGCAAGTCGGTTCCCGACGACAAGTTTCCTTGGGTCCGTGGATCGTTAGTCTGGCACAATCGGCGAGCAATCGGTCTATGGGCCCTCTGCGGACTGGACGACAACCCGTCTGAGCTGACCTACCTCGACCGCCACGAGAATGCCCATACGCTTATGACCGCACTTGCTGGTCCCGATCACGACCCGCCATTTGTTCTCCTGGAAGGATGGGCAGAAACCCAAAGCGCAGACCGAGATTCTCAGATCAGTAGCCTTGCACAAAAGCGCAAGGACGGCAGAGCCTATTCTTTGGAGGAACTGGTAGACCCTTTCTGGTATGGCAAAGGCAGTGGGCCGGTCTACTGGCAAGGAGGGCCGCTAGTTCACTATCTCTTGGAGCACTACGGCGGCGAAAAGTTCTTTGAATTCTACTCAGGCATCCGCCGCAGTACTTTTCTCGATGATTGCCAAGCAATTCTTGGAGACTCCTGGGAATCGGTCGAGAACGAATTCTGGAAGTGGATTGAGTTGGAAGCCCAATTAATCGCTGAAAACAATCCACAGGAGTCAGCCGAGACAGAGATCGAATTTGCAGATTCTGTGAATCCTGTTGATTGGCAGGCAATGGTCTCAGGTTATCGAAAGGTGGTCAGAGACAACGAAAGCCTGCCCACCAATCAGACTTTTCTGGTCGAACTCGACCGCGTAGTCACCGATCAAAAAACTGGCCTCGACAAACAGCCGTTCCATGTCGAATTTCGAGCAGTGTTTCGAGGAGATGATTTCTGGGTGACTGAGAATTACTCACGCAATCAAGAGCAGTTCCTATTGCTCTCAAAGGAGCGTTGCGCCTACCTCTTGCGAGACGAGGATGGAGTGATGGAAGGTTGGGTGAAAGATCATCATGCTTTTCGCGCCGTACGCGAAGAAACAGTCGAACTGATGCGATCTTATCTTAGTGTCAGCAATCTCGCTGATTTGCTGCCCTTGACCGACAGAGTACGATTGAGCACTTGGGAGATTACCGATTTGGTTCGACCTAAGGACGGTAGCGGAGAACCCTGGAGCATTTCGTACACTACCATCGCGCAAGTAGAAGGTGAGGAAGTTGAACGGAGGAATGAGGTAAAAGTAGACCCTGCTCTCGATTGGGCAGTGGTCCGCTATGCCGTCGAGGAACATGGCGAATGGAATTTTGAATCGAAGAGCCAGTACCAACGCCTCAACGGGGCCATTTTCCCATCGAGTTCAAGCACGTATCTCTCCGAGGGCAACGATCAAGTGGTTGCCGAAGTACGAGTTCGGCCGCTTACCGAGAGTGAGCAGATTGAAATAATCGAGCGTGTCGAACAGGCCGCAAACTCCGCCCCTTTGCCGCGATTTCATAAGCTTAAGAGTGCTTTAATGGCGATGGTTTTCTTGTGCCCTCTTTGCGGTGTCTTGCTGCTGGGAGTCTCGAAAAGTTGGTAAGGTGCGTGAAACGCACCGTACCAACTCCGGCCAGGATGGCCGGGCTATGGTGTGTGTTTTTGTTATGTGGTTTCGTCGTCCGGGTCGAGTTCGTCGAAGAAGGTGGTTTGGCCTAGGTCGTCGGGGGGGGGGACGCCTAGGTGTTCGTAGCCGGCGGCGGTTAGTTTTCGGCCGCGAGGGGTGCGGACGACTAGCTCGGCCCTTAATAGAAATGGCTCGACTTCGTCGGTGAGTGTGTCGGTGGCGGTGTTGAGGGTATGGGCTACGGCTTCGACCCCGACCGGGCCGCCGTTGAATACGCGCAGGATGGTTTCTAGGTACTTGCGATCTTGGCCATCGAGACCCCGGATGTCGACGGCCAGCATGGTGAGCGCACGGTTCGCGACTTCTAACGTGATTTTTCCATCGGCTCGACTGGTGGCGTAGTCGCGAACCCATCGCAGGCGGTTGTTCGCAACGCGTGGGGTGCCCCGGCTGCAGCAGGCGATTTTTAGTGCAGATTCGTCATCGATTTCGATTTGTAATTTTGCAGCGTTGCGGCGGACGATTTCGGTGAGATCGGGGTTGTCGTAGAACTCGAGATGTTCGCGGATTTGGAAGCGGTCGCGCAAGGGGGCAGAGAGCAGGCCGGTGCGCGTGGTGGCTCCGATGAGCGTGAATGGCCGCAAGGCCATGTTGACCGTTCTTGCACTGACGCCTTCGCCCAGGGTGATGTCGATGCGAAAGTCTTCCATGGCGGGGTACATAAACTCTTCGACCGTCTTGGGGAGCCGGTGGATTTCGTCGATGAAGAGGATCGAGCCCTCTTCGGCATTCGACAGATAAGGCAGCAAATCTTTCGGGGCGGCCAACGCTGCTCCGCTAGCGATTTGTAGCGGCACCTCGAGCGCGGTTGGAATGCACATGGCAAACGTGGTTTTGCCCAGTCCTGGGGGGCCATCAAGCAGCACATGCCCAAGCGGCTCTTTGCGAATGCGAGCGGCATCGACGGCAATTTTTATTCGTTCGTAGACTTCGCGCTGACCGACCATGTCTTCCATCCGTTTTGGGCGGAGGGCTGTGTCTTCTTCGCGCGACGCGCTGGAGGCAGTCGTCGACGGACTGGGGTCATCTTGCTGATGGTCGGCGGCGGATAGAATTGGTTCGCGGGGCATGCTGTGGGGGTCGGAGATTGGGGGGGGTGGGGACTGGGTATGTCTTTGCCGCGATGTGAACACTTGTGCGCTCACTATATCAGATCGGTCGAAATCGTGAAAACCATGAATTCTCGGGTCTGCTTGCAGGTATGGCACGCGTTACACTGTGACTCTATGAACCGACGTAACTATCTGAGAAACAAGACTCGTGACCCTGCATTTTTGTGGCGGATGGTGATTTGGATCATCGCTTTGGGGGTAGGGATCGGGGCTTTCTCGCAGTATCTGTTTCAATCGAAAGCGCCAGTGGGGCTCGAAGGCGAGGGCGTGCGCGATGCTTGGCAGTCGATCGAACAGTTGGCTACACAAGGTGAGTGGGGCCAGGTTTGGTGGAGTTTGCCCGAGAGAATGCTGGCCGAATTTTCACACACCGGGCCAGCGGCGCTGGCGATTTTTGCCGGGTGTTGTTGGCTTGCGTTTTTGCTGCAAGCGTTGGGTGTCGATCGGATTTTTGATTGGCGGTTGGGCGGGGCGCTGGTGGCTGTGGGGTTGGGGTTGCTTAGCATTTGGCCCACGCTGTTCTTTCTGCTTTGGCAGGAAGTGGCTTGGGGATTGAAAGATAGCCTGGAGCTAGTGCCCGGCTTGCGCTATAACGTTTTGGGAATTGGCCTACGTGAAGAATTGTCCAAGCTTTTATGCTTGTTGTTTTTGATGCCGTGGCTGTTGCGGCAGCGTAGCGAATTGACGGTGCTGTTGCTGTCGGCATGTGTCGGGCTGGGTTTTGCGATTGAGGAAAACGTTAGTTACTTTTCGGGGTCGCATGGTCAGGCGGCGATCGGCCGCTTCTTGACGGCGAATCCGTTTCACATGACGCTTACCGGTTTGATAGGTTTGGCGGTCTATCGGGGGTTGCGCTATCCTCGCGATTGGGGCCCTCAGGCGTTGGCCACCTTTGGCGTGATGGTGTTTGCCCACGGGTTTTACGATGCGGCGATTAGTCTGTCGGCGCTTGCCGACTATTCGATTTTGAACCCGATTATTTTCGCTTTGGTGGTCTATCAGTTTTTTCGCGAGCTGCGAGAACTACGCACCACGCGGGGCGATACGATAAGTCTGACCGCGACGTTTTTGTGTGGCGTCTCGCTGCTGACCGCGGCCACATTTGTCTATTTGAGTGCCACACTCGGCTGCGCTGCCGCATTTGAAACGTTGGTTGGAGATATTCTCGGCTTGGCGGTGATGGTTTATTTATTCTTGCGCGAGATGCCGGAGTCGATGGTGCGAGTGTGACGGGCAGGGCAAAATTCTTCCAATAGGAACACATGCCGCAAGGCTAATACCCCAAAGGGGTTATCCAACGTAGCCCAGGGTAAGCGGCGAAGCCGCGCCACCCTGGGTAATCGTTGGTTGTACAACCCTATCAGGGTTGAGTTTCTCTCATGCTTCCAACCCAGGGTGCGCTCACTTTGTTCGCGACCCTGGGCTACGATGTATAACGCCTTCGGCGTAAGAACTTGCGTCATGCGATCGTTCTGTGCCTTCATTTTGTCGGCGGTAGCGCATCCAGGAATTCGGCGAGCGCTTTGTAGCAATAGTCGGGTAGTGGGCCGTTGTGATTGCCGTTGGGGATTTCTATGAAATGTTTTTGTTTGCTTGGCGAGGCGTCGAATAGTTGTTTGCCCATTGCGAGTGGGACGATTTCGTCGGCTGTGCCGTGGGTTTGTAGTAGGGGGCCATGGTAGTTGCGAATTCGTTTGGCTGAGGAAAAACGATTCTGCATGACCCAGCGGACGGGCAGCCAAGGGAAGTTGTGGGCTGCTGTGTCGAGCAGACACGAAAACGTGCGGTCGAGTACCAAGCCGCGTATTGGATATTCAGCAGCCAAGGCGACCGAGACCGCTCCGCCCAGCGAGCGGCCTAGCAGGACGACATGGTCGGCGGAGATCCCGGTGCGATTGGCCAGCCACTCTTGAGCTAGCCGAGCGTCGGGGATGACATTCGATTCGTGGGCCTGGCCGGCGCTGCGGCCATAGCCACGGTAATCCCAAGCAAAAACTGTTGCGCCGATGCTTTGGTTCAAGACACGCAAACGACTGGCCAAATGGGGCACGCACTCGCCGTTGCCGTGACTGTAGAGAATGGTGGCGCGGGGTTGCGGGTGAGGGACATACCAGCCGTGCAGGCGCACCCCATCGTGACTAGTGAAGTAGACGTCTTCGAACTCTAAGTCGGGCGGATTCCATTCGCTTTCGGCCACGCGAGGTGCGGGGAAGACTAACCAGCGTTCTAAGAGGTTAATCATGATAACAAGTGTGGCAAGCGACAGGTAAGGTGTCGTGGGGGGGACGGCCAATTCGTTTCAGCGAACGGCTATCGACGACGCTATCGACGATAAAGAGGCTAATCCTACTCAATGGACGTGAAATGCGTCGATGTCAGCGTATCAGTCACTTATCTCCTAGCCTCGCTTCATGATTCGTAGATCGGTGGATTTTGGGTTCTACAGTCGGTTTCAAGCCCACTTTCGGCACAAAAATCTCCTGGCCGCGGGTCACTTTTTTGGAGTTTTGAGACCGGCTTTGGATAGAAAGTTGGGTCGCTTTTCGACCTGCCCGCAAAACTTCTCACTGCCTGCTTGACTCGCTATCTGGCACCATACTAGACTTTTAATGGCGTTCGGGGCCTCGACAAGCACATTGGTTGGAAGTAGTTGGGCTCTCCGGCAATACACTTTCCCTACTATCTACTGAAGGTGATGCAATGCGTGTACTGATCGGTGGCGTGATTGGGGCTGCTGTCGCGGCTACGGTTTGGTTGGGCTTGGAGTTCTATCTGAAACAGGAATTCGGGTGGCTGGCGTGTTTTGTTGGAGTGGTGACTGGTTTGTGTGTTCACAAGGCAGCTGGGGCAAATGCTTCGGGAAGCTACGCCCGTGGCGCTTTGGCGGTTGCGATTGCGCTAGGCGCCATCGTGTTCGGGCGACAGGCCTACGCAAAAGTCATGCAGGTTGTCGTCAATCAGGATAAGGCGGCAGTCGTTGCGGACGTAGATACTGACGCGTCGCGGGCGGGTGAGGACGATTCGGAGGATGTGTCTGAAGAGACCGACGCGTTATTGTTCCCTGAAATGGAAATAGAAAGTAGCGTTCTTGGGGACCAGAATTTGCCACTTGAAAAGCGATTCACCGAGATGGACACGGTTTGGATGTGCGTCGGGGCGCTTGCTGCCTATGTGATCGGGAAGGGACGCGATCAGGTTCGTGTGTCCGTCCAGGACGAGGAGCAACCCACGTCAGACCCGAGCGAAACACCGGCCGAATAGCTGCCGATGGCGAATTTCCGAAAGTTTATGATTGCCGTTGTTCGTAGACGCTTTGTAGCAGTTCCTCAACGTTTTTGTATTTCTTTTTGCGAGACACCGCTTCGTCGAGCAATCGACGGGCCTCTGCTTCGCTGTGTCCGAGGGCTCGGAGTACTTCAAACGCTTCGCTGACCACGTCGCGTTCGACTTCGGCGGCCAGTGGCGAGTCGCGTGCTACGAGCAGGGCAAACTTAGGCACCTTTCGACGTAGCTTGGCAATGATTCGCTCAGCCGTTGCGGGGCCAATGCCGGGAAGACCGCTGAGACCTTTGGGATCCTGGTTTTCGATGAGTTGGGCCACTTCTTGCACTGGCCGTACCATCGCTCGTAGGGCTTTTTTTACGCCCACCCCATCGACTTGGCAGAAAAGCTCGAAGAACTCGCGTTCGATGGCGCTCAGGAAACCCACCATCCGCGGCGTGAGTCGCCCCTGCATGGGATTGCCTTCGAGATACTCGATCGTGTGTAGCGAGATTTCGTTGCCGATTTCATCCTGAAGATGTCGGCGCGTGAATTCGGGAATCAATACTTGGTATTCGAATGCCCCGATGGCAAGCGTCAAATAATCGCCGCTGAGCGCGACCGGGGTTCCGGTAATTTTAGTAATCATGGATTGGGAGCTGGGGATTGGGGCTGGGCGACTAGTTTTTTTGCTTTGGCATGACACTAGCTTCTAACATTTTGTGTCTTTGCCACGCAATAGTGGCAGAAGGCGATGGCCAGTGCATCGGCGACGTCGGCTGGTTCGGGGGTTTTCGAGAGTCCCAGCTCGAATTGGATGGCCTGCTGCATTTGTGATTTTGGTGCCCGCCCATTTCCGGTCAGGGTTTTTTTGACTTGTGTGGCGGCGTAGTCTTCGACGGCGATACCTGCCTGAGCTGCGGCCAGGCAGATGACGCCACGGGCATGGCCCATCAAAATGGAGGTGGTGGGGCGATCGTAGTGGGCGTACAGTTTTTCGAGGGCCATTACCTCGGGATGTAGCGACTGGATGACGTCGACGACTCCATCATAAATTTCTTGTACTCTTGCAGTCAACGAACCACGCGACTTGCCGCGTATAATTCCCGCTTCGACCAACCTGGGACGCTGGTCGACAATTTCTAACACCCCGTAGCCGGTGGTGTTGAGTCCAGGATCGATGCCAAGAATTTTCATCCGTGATCTTGTGATTGAGCGAGGATTAGCCCAAAGGCTATCTAAATTCGTTTTAGTAGTTCTTCGTACTCGGAATGTATTCCAATCCAAAACCATACGATCGTATCACCATCTACGATTCCGACTGCACGATACTTTACGCTGATCCGAACCGAATAGATTGGCTCACGAGGATGAACTTTCTTAAAACGTAAGCTGCGATGGTCAGGAGTGTCTCGAAATCGTTGATAGGCTACGACCGCCTTTCGTTGCACCTCGGTAGGCAACTTGGAGAGAGCTTCTCGAAATTGTTTTGTGGTCTTCGAGGTCATCTGTCATTGAAGGTCGAGCGGTTCCGTGTTGCCAGCTCTGTGTTCAGCCAAGGCTTCTGCGCCAAGTTTCTCTAAGAGATCTGTTGAGTTCGTAAAGAGAGTGTCCCATTTTCTTTCAGAATCTAATTCTTCCAGAAGCCAAGTCGCGAGGGAATTTTGCTCTGTTTGAGAGAGTTTGGAGGCCTTATCAAACGCTCGTTGGAGTAAGTCGGTCATGGTCGTGATTCCTCTCGGGGAGCTACAGTGACGAGGTATCGAAGCGTAACAACGCCATTACCATTTTACACAGTTTTTTGGGGTGCAGACAGTATTATTTACGAGCCTTTGCTCCACTCCGTTCCGCTGGGTCGATCTTCTAAGGTGACTCTGAGTTCAGAGAGCCGGTCGCGAATGGTGTCGGACGTGGCAAAATCTTTCTCGGCTCGTGCGGTTTGGCGGAGTTCGATTAAGAGTTGCATGACACCGTCCAAGGCGTTGTCGTTGCCGCCGGTCCAATCGGTGCCGCCGGTGCGATCTTCTAGCACAATTCCTAAGGGGTTGATGCCGTCGCGGATGGTGTCGGCCATTGCGAAGTTTTTATTGGCCCGGGCATCGGTGCGGAGATCGATCACTAGCTGCATGACTTGGCCCAGTAGGGCGTCGCCGCCGCTGGAGGTTTGCTCCGCAGTAAAAATGCCGAGTACGTTGGCGAGTTCTCGCAAGGTGGCTGCGCCTTGCACGAAAGGCTCGACCTTGTCGGAGGGTTTGTTTGGCGATTCCAAATCGTGGTCGTCGCAGTACTTGTTTAGTTTGCGCGCCAGTTCGAACAGCTCGCCAATTGCGCCACCGGTATTAAAATCGTCGTCCATGGCGGCGATGAATTTGTTGCGGAGTTCGGTCACTTCGGCGAGTAACTCGCTTGTGCCGGCGTTGATTTCGCCTGTTTCACGGGTTTTGGCCAACTGGCAATCGTAAATACTGTTGCCGGTGATTCGTTGGTGGCGTTTGAAGAAGCGGTAGAAAGTTTCGAGGCCCGTCCCCGCTTCTTCGATGGCCGGTTCGTTGAACAGCACGGTGCTGCGGTAATGGGTGCGGAGCAAGAAAAACCGAATTCGCTCGCCCCCTTGGCGACCGATGAGGTCGGCTAGCCCGCCAGCGCCTTTGCTGCGGCTCATTTTTTTCCCGCCTTCGTTGGCCGTCTCTTCACGCTCGCCGCGACCGCCGACTTTGCCTGAAGCGCTGGACGCTTGTAACAAACCGTTGTGTGTCCAGTAGGTGACCATGGGTTGATGATGGCAGCATTCGCTTTGAGCGATTTCGTTTTCGTGGTGAGGGAACACTAAATCGAGGCCGCCGCCGTGGATGTCGAATGTCTCGCCCAGAATTTTTTTGCTCATGGCGGAGCATTCGATATGCCAGCCAGGGCGACCTTTGCCCCAGGGGCTCTCCCAGGCGGGTTCGTCGGGTTTTGCTGATTTCCAGAGGGCGAAGTCGGCCAGCCCTCGTTTTCGATCGGCGGTTCCGCCCCCTTCGCCTTGCATGGCATCGACGCGTCGATTGCTTAGTTTGCCGTATTCGGTGTCTTTGCTGACCTCGAAATAGACGTCGCCTTCGGATTCGTAGGCAAACCCCTGTTCGACGAGTGAGGCGACCAGGGCGATGATTTCGTCCATGCAATCGGTGGCGCGCGGGAAATGATCGATTTGATCGACGCCCAACGCGGCTAGGTTTTCGTTGTAGTCGGCGATATTTTCTTCGGCCACTTCGAGCATCGAGATGCCGCGCTCGTTGGCTTTGGCGATGAGCTTGTCGTCGACGTCGGTGATATTCACCACCCAAGAGACATCGTAGCCGCAATAGGTGAGATACCGCTTGATGCAATCAAAGATGACCGGCCCGACCATGTGGCCGATGTGCGCCTTGTCGTAAACCGTTGGTCCGCAGAGGTAGATGCCCACTTTGCCGGGCTCGACCGTCTGGAACGGCTCTTTGCGTTTGCTCAGCGTGTTGTAGATATGCAGCGTCGGATGCGGTTCAGAGGGGGTGATCATTGTGCTTTTGGAGGGGCTGGTTGTGGGCATGGGGGGGGCAGAGGTCAGGGGGTTTTTTCTAACAACGCAATGCAGCGGGCTTGGAGGATTTGTTGTTCGCCTACGGGCCCGACACCTTCGCCCGTTTTGGCTTTGATGTTTACTTGGGTGGTGTCGATCGAAAGTATTTCGGCGATTCGGGTTCGTAGGGCTTGTTTATGGGGGCTCAATTTGGGTTGCTCGGCGGCTACGACACAATCGAGATTTACGATTTGGAAACCGGCCGTTGCGACTTTGGCAAATGCTAGTTGTAACATTTCGGCGGAGTCACGATTTTTGTTTTCGTCGTTGGTGTTGGGAAACAACTCGCCGATGTCTGGCAGGGCGGCAGCACCCAGTAGCGCATCAGTAATGGCGTGCAGCAAAACATCCGCATCGCTATGGCCGACCGTGTGTTGATTGTGCGGGATATCGATACCGCCCAATCGCAAAGGTCCGCCCGCCGCTAGACGGTGGGTATCTTCGCCGAGACCAATTCGCAATGTGGTGGTCAAATTTTCTTACTTTGTTCAAGGTATTTTTGAGTAGGGGGCAAGACCGTCGGCTTGCTTTGAGGGATTATAGTGCTACGCCTATTGCCGCGAAATGGCGATCAAGATGCGATTTTTTCTTGGGGCGTCGCTGGTGTGGCCGCCATATCGATCCAGACGTGGCAATCAGCCGGGGCTGGGGCGGTGAGTCGGACATCCATTCGGGTGCCATGCGCCATCGCTTGGACAATTTTGATTCGGGCGGCAGGGCCCCGGAACGATTCGGCTTCGATTTCGGGCAAATGCGTCAACGGAGGGCAGAAGCCGGCATGGATGACCGCGGTTCGCTGACCTGCGAGAAAGTCTGCCCTTAGTGTCCCGTAGATGACCTCTTGCCCCAGTTCATCGCGTACTCGGTAGAGCTGCTGAACAATCTCCTCGTTGAATTCGTCAGCGAAGTCGGCATCGAGAGCAGGGGGTGGGCCGGATTCGTTGAAAGCCAGTGTTGGCCGATGGGTGGCTGGAGTGATCGAGGCGAGTAACAATTCGTTCTCGAGATCGAAGTCTGTTTCGCGGATTTCTCGTTCTGGGTTTCCAGCGTCAAAAAACGATTGTCGCCAGAGTTGATCTACTACCAGCAGAGGCAACCAAATGAGCCAATCGCTGGTGTGATTTGCCGGGTAGCAACAGCCGATGGCTAACAACACGAGCGACAAAGACGTGCCGTAGCCAACTACGCGATCCCAACGATGTTGCCAGACATGGGGATATTCTTCGCTATCATTGATTGCCAGTGGAAATTGTCTTCGCCAGGCGATTCGAGCGCAAGCTGCTAAGGCGGTGGTGACCACAGCGGTCAACAGCATCGTGTTCCACGACATCTCGGCAGTCAAAGCCCCGACAAAACGGCGCACGACTAGAAGCAAACCCACGGCGTTGAACACGACGAGGATCGAGATCACCATCGTCACGGTGGTGAGCCGAGTCTCACCTAGCCAGAGACCTTGCGGGGAGTTTTTCGATGCGAGTGGATTCGAATTTGGTTTAAGGCGAGTTGACATCGGCGCGATGGGATCCGCAGTTGACGAGAGAGATCAAAGTCAACGTAGGAGCATACCGCGCAGCAACGGTTACGACCTATGGCAGTCTGTATTGCTAGCAGTTTGGGGATGATTCAAGAATAACTTTAGATATCCCAAACGTGTGGTGCATCCAACTTGGTTATTAGGCCGAGGCAGTGACGCCGATGGCTTCGGCGAGTTTGGCTGCCATGTCGGTTTTTTCCCAAGTGAACTCGGGTTCGCTGCGTCCGAAATGTCCGCCGGATGCCGTCTTGCGGTAGATTGGGCGACGTAATTGCAGATGCTCGATGATGCCAGCCGGTGATAAGGGGAAAATTTCTCGCACGGCTTCGCAGATTTGTGCGTCGTCGACCCGTCCAGTGCCTTCGGTATCGATCCGAATGCTGACCGGCTCAGAGACGCCAATGGCGTAGGCGAGTTGCACTTCGCAACGTTCGGCCAATTCGGCGGCGACGATATTCTTCGCCACGTAACGGGCCATGTAGGCGGCGCTTCGGTCGACCTTGGTGGGATCTTTGCCGCTGAAAGCACCGCCACCGTGTCGGCCCCATCCGCCGTAGGTGTCGACAATAATTTTTCGACCGGTGAGTCCGCAGTCGCCGTGAGGTCCGCCGACCACAAACCGCCCGGTGGGGTTGATGTGATAGGTAATGTCGCCTCCTGCTAAGCCTGCAGGAAGTTCTGGCTTGATGACTTTTTCGATAATGAATTCATGAATCTCTTCGTTCGTGACATCAGGGTTGTGTTGTGTCGAAACCACCACGGTGTCGATTCGTATTGGCGTATTGCCTTCGAACTCGACCGTGACCTGGCTCTTGCTATCGGGGCGGAGCCAATCGACTTCGCCGTTTTGGCGCGCTTCGGTTAAACGATTGAGAATGCGATGCGAAAGGGCAATCGGTAGCGGCATTAGCTCGGGGGTGTCGTTGCAGGCGTAGCCAAACATGAGCCCTTGGTCGCCGGCTCCGACGTCTTTGCCTGTTTTGGCATCGTCGTCGACGCCCATGGCGATATCGGGGCTTTGCTCGTCGATGGCAATCAACACGGCACAGTGGTCGGCACTGATGCCCATGCTGGAGTCGGTATAACCGACTTCGCGCACCACGTTGCGGACAATGCTCTGCATGTCGACGGTTGCTTCGGTGGTGATTTCGCCAGCCACGACGACGACTCCTGTGGTGACCATCGTCTCGCATGCGACGCGGCTATTGGGGTCTTGGGCGAAGAGAGCGTCTAAGACGCCATCCGAAATCTGATCGGCCAACTTGTCGGGATGGCCCATGCTGACCGCTTCGCTCGTAAAGAGATATTTTCCAGATGCCACGAAAGTGTCTCCCGATGGATATTGAATATTGTAGGACAGGTTAGCGTGCGGTATACAGCGCCGTAGAGCAGGGGCTCATTTTGCAAGAATGCAAACGCTGCAGTATACCCAACCTGGGCTATTTCTTTCAACCGGCTGGCTGAAGGGCGGTGGTGGGGCCTTTGGCCAAACTAGCCCGCTACCTAGAAGGGCAGATTACGCGTGCCCTAGTCAATTTGTCATTTCTGCTGGCCCCTAGTGTAGGGTACGGTGGTCGGCGATAATGGCTGTTTTCCCACACGCTAAAATTTTTCGGCAGACCTATTTTCTATGGCTCGATGGCCCCGTCACTTTTGGACCTCGCTATTCACCTATGGCGTGATTTTCGTCGCGTTTCCCGCACTTTGTCTGCTTGCCTATGCTTGGGTACGG
Source organism: Planctomycetota bacterium (assembly GCA_029259945.1). Classification (GTDB taxonomy): domain Bacteria; phylum Planctomycetota; class Planctomycetia; order Pirellulales; family Lacipirellulaceae; genus Bythopirellula. The sequence goes on along the minus strand of JAJDEF010000037.1, from coordinate 59,198 downwards.
CAATGGATATTTTGAGTGTTTATGACTTCTGCAATCCCCGATAAACAATCGCTGCTGGCGAAGCTCGAGCCGTATGGCCAGCAGCATCTATTGCAGTTTTGGGACGAATTGCCTGACGAGGGCAAAGCTCGGCTGGCTCATCAGATAGGGCAACTTGATTTGCCGCTGATTCAATCGTTGTTTCTCGGAGAGGTCGACCAACCTGACTGGGCGGAACTCGCGCGCCGGGCATCGCCGCCCCAAGCGGTTCGTTTGTCGGAGCGCAGCGAGGGTGGCGAATTGGGGATTTCGTCGGAGGCTGCGCGCACGCGCGGCATCGAATCGCTTAGCCGGGGTGAAGTTGGGGTGTTGCTCACTGCGGGAGGGCAGGGGACTCGGTTGGGGTACGACCGTCCGAAGTGTACTTACCCAATTGGGCCGGTTTCTTCGGCAAGCCTGCTTCAGATTCATATTGAAAAAGTGCTTGCTGCTTCGCGGCGATATGGGGTCAAGATTCCGTTGTATCTCATGACGAGTCCGGGCACACATGACGAGACACTATTGTTTTTGAACGAGAACGACCGCTTTGGTTTGCCAGAAGCAGACCTGTTTGTTTTTTGCCAAGGCACGATGCCTGCGGTGGATGTCGAGTCGGGCAAACTTCTTCTTGCAGCCAAGGATAGTCTTTTTCAGAGCCCCGATGGGCATGGTGGGACGGTGGCTGCTTTGGCTTCGAGTGGGGCCCTTGAGCAAATGGACGACCGTGGAATTCGGCAGTTGTTTTATTTGCAAGTCGATAACCCCTTGGTGCCCATCGGTGACCCCGAGGTGATCGGGATTCATTTGTTGGCAGGCTCGGAACTTACTTCTCTGGCCGTTGCCAAACAAACACCGCAGGACAAGTTGGGCAATTTTGTGAGCATTGATGGTCGGCAGCAGGTCATCGAATACAGCGACTTTCCCGAGGAGGTTGCCGAACTTCGTGACGAGCAAGGCGAGTTGAAGTTTTGGGCGGGCAGCATTGCGGTGCATGTTTTTGAGGTAGAGATGCTCAAACGTTCGCTCTGCGAGTCGCATACACTACCATTTCATATTGCTCGCAAGAAAGTTCCGCATCTTTTGCCGGATGGGTCGGAGGTGAGCCCCAAGGAGCCGAACGCGCTAAAGTTCGAGAAGTTTATTTTCGATCTTTTGCCGACCGCTCGGCGCCCGATTGTGGTTGAATTTGCCGAAGAGGATTGTTTTGCGCCTTTGAAGAACGCCCCTGGAGCGCCGAAAGATACTGCTGAATATGTTCAGGAGATGATGGTTGAGCAGCATCACCGTTGGTTGCAAGCGGCCGGTGCTGAAGTTGCTGAAAATATATCAGTAGAAATTAGCCCTCGATTTGCACTCGATGCGCAGGAAGTTGCCGAGTGTATTACACCAGGGCGAGTTTTTAGCGAGCCGGAGTATCTTGTTGACGAAAGGCTTTGAGGTTGGGCGTGTTGTCGTTGTTTGCTCAGAATACTCTCGGCCAGGATGGCCGGGCTATAGCCTCACCGTCTCGGTGGGATGGAACTAAGTTATGCGTTATGAAGTTGAGCAAAAATATCGAGTTGCTGATCTGGAGTCGATCCGCCGGGCGATGGCTGATCGTGGTGCTTCGGTGCAAGAAGCGATCACTCAGGTCGACACCTACTTTGCTCATCCCTCGCGTGACTTTGCAGCCACCGACGAGGCCCTGCGTATTCGGCGCGTGGGCGAGGCGAATGTCGTGACTTATAAAGGGCCTAAGATCGATGCCACGACCAAGACGCGCCAAGAGATTGAGCTGGCTATTGCCTCGGGCTCAGAGGGCGCCGAACTCGCGGGTCAAATGTTCGTAGCGTTAGGGTTTCGACGGGTTGCCGATGTTTCGAAGGTGCGACAAACGTTTTGTATTGAGCATGACCAACAAAGCATCGAGATCGCAGCCGACCAGATCGAAGGTCTTGGCAGCTTCGTCGAATTAGAGATCGTTGTCGAAGGCGAAGAGGCGGTCGAGGCGGCTCGCCAATCGCTTGCCGCGTTCGCCGACGAGCTGGGCTTGGCCGAAGTCGAACGACGCAGTTACCTTGAGTTGCTCCTTGAGCAGTCGGCTTAAACTTTTCAACCGACAACAAAAGAGTATTGGCATGGCAGAACAACCGAGGGGCCGAATTGCTGGCATTGACTATGGGACGATTCGCATCGGCATTGCCTTGGGCGATTTGGAAACTGGCATAGCGGGGCCCTACGAAACCTACACGCGGTGCAACGTCGATTTGGATGCGAAATATTTTGTCGAACTCGCCTCGGGCGAGCGACTCAAGCGGTTTGTTGTCGGTTTGCCTGTCCATCTTGATGGGCACGAGAGTCAAAAGTCGCGGGAAGCACGCGAGTTTGGAGCCTGGCTTGGCCAACTTACGGGCATCCCGGTGGATTACTTCGATGAACGTTTTACTTCTGCCCACGCCGAAGTGATTTTGGGCGAGGCGAACCTTACCAAGAAACGGCGTAAGGCAAGAATCGATCAGCTTGCTGCGCAAATTATGTTGACCGCCTATTTCGAGGCGGGCGGCCAAGGGCAAGAATCGCCCGGCAGTATCGAATGAGAAAACTGATCTTTGGTTGCGGATACTTAGGGTTGCGTGTTGCCAAACGCTGGCAAGACGAAGGGGCCGAGGTCTATGTGGTCACGCGCTCGGAGTATCGCGCTGGGGAACTTACGCAGCTCGGGTTGCATGCGATTGTTGCTGATATCGCCCAGTCGCATACGCTGACCGATCTACCTGTTGTCGATACGGTGTTGTTTGCCGTGGGTTTCGATCGCACTGCTGGAGGCACGATCGGTGATGTCTACGCAGGCGGCATGAAAAATGTGTTGGCTGCACTGCCTGCGGAGATGCCGCAGTTTATTTACATCAGTTCGACAGGCGTTTACGGCGGGGCCGACGGAAATTGGGTCGACGAAAATACGTTGCCGAATCCTCAGCGCGAAGGCGGGCTTGCTTCGCTTGAAGCTGAGCAGCAGCTGGCGAGTCATGCGCTCGGACGTCGTTCAGCCATCTTGCGATTAGGCGGACTCTATGGCCCTGGGCGAATTCCTTATTTGGCGGCACTTCGGGCTGGCGAGGCGATTGCGGCACCGAGCGAGGGATGGCTTAACCTCATTCATGTTGACGATGCGGCTGTGGTGACCCTTGCGGCAGATCGTTGGTTGATCGACCAACCATCGACGACCGTACCTTATGTTTTTTGCGTGACCGATGGGCATCCGGTGATTCGGGCTGACTATTACCGTGAAGTTGCCCGACGCATCGCGGCACCGGAGCCCAGGTTCGCCGAGCCTGACCCCTCGTCGCCTGCCGCTGCTCGGGCGCGCGCTGACAAGCGAGTTCGCAACGACAAAATGCTGAGCGCGTTTGAGCCATCGCTTGTTTATCCGACCTATCGCGAAGGGGTGGGTGCGGTAATGACAGAATGACTAATGATAGTCATTTTGCTTTCAGCGTGAATTGGCCATTAGGTCATTGGACATAGACTATGCACTAGTTGAGACCGACTATCGTCAACTCTCTGCCGTTTCTGCGTTCCTCCTTCCCCTTTGTGCGTGGTCGCCATAGAATCGCTGCACTGGCGATCGTCGGCCGTCGTCAGTGCAGCGTCAGGGGCCGATCACCCGAACGAATCTCCGCCAGACTGGCCCACGACGATGCTTGAACGTGCTCCTCTGTTTCCTCATGTGATTGAGCTGAATCACCAAGCGCAACGGCGATTTACCTGCAGCGCTTATCTGATTTACGACGATCAACAGTGGACGCTCTTCGACATTGGTTACGAAGACGCGGTCGACGATTGTATTGAGCTGATCCGGCAGATGGATTTCCCGTTCAGCAAATGTGCGACACTCATCGCTTCGCACGCCGACGTCGACCATATCCAGGGTTTGTCCAAAGCCAAGCAGATTCTAAAAACTACGGTCACGAGCCATCCGCTGGCAGCTTGTCATCTTGAGTCGGGCGACAAGTTGGCCACTTTTGCCGAAATCACGGCTCAAGACATCCACTTCGAGATGCCAGAAGTTGAGGTCGAGAACCGGGTTGTCGATGGCGATGTCATTAAGGTGGGCTCTTTGGAACTGGAAGTTTGGCATACCCCCGGCCACACGGCTGGGCAACTCTCGCTTCGTATGGGCGATCTGCTTTTTTCGGGCGACAATATTTTTCGCGATGGTTGTGTGGGTGCGATCGATGCCCACCACGGCAGCAGCATCCCCGATTTCATTGCGTCGCTCAATCGTATTCTTGCCAGTGATGTCGAGTGGCTGCTCCCCAGCCACGGCCCCGCGTTTCGCAAGGACGATGCTTTAATCTTCAGCACCATCGAACGACTGGAAGGCTATCTGCACATGGCCGACTTTGGCACCTGCGCGATCGATTGGCCATTGATGGACACGTGGGAACAAGAGCTTGTCGATCGAAAACGGCCTGAGTAGTCGCGAGCGCCTGGGCTGTTCTTTATCCGCTCAATTCAGATAGCGTTTGATATCCATCGCACCATGGAAAATGCCTAGGATTTCGATGCGTTCTTCCGACTTGACGAGATAGGCAATTCGATAGTGACCATAAAGAATTTCGCGAACCTCTCTGTCGGTGATCGGTTCGTAGCGTTGTCCCAATCGAGGATGCGATCGCAGTAGCTGAATCTTATCGTAGATCCCGCGAACCACCTTGTATGCTGCGGTAGGATTGTCTGAGACGATGAAATCATGGATGTCCTCAAGACGCCTAGCGGCCTCCTGCGTCCAAATTATTTTCGCCACGAGTCAATATTCCTTGCAATAACATTGTCGGAAACTGTTTGACCAGCGTCAGAATCGTCTAGTCCTCGCTGAACAATGCAAGCAAAGGCAAGTTCTCTGAGGATTTCGTCATAGCTACTGTCCTCGGGTTGGCGCGTGATGATATCGGCCATCTCATCTTTTGCAGTAGACATAAGTTTCTCCGTGATTCTGCTGATCCGAAATCGAGGATGCGTACTGTGTTAGTATATCACGGTCATGCAATTTTCTTAACCGAAAATCGTACGTTTCGCTATCACTACACGTACGCTACGAATTGTAAGAGTCTCTCGCAAAGGCGCGGAGGCGCAAAAAAAGCGGTGAGAGTCACGCAGAGTCGCAGAGACGGCAGAGAAAAAGGTGTGTAGTAGAAAATGTCGAAATGCAGGTTGTTGGGAGGATAGTTTCCGGCCAACTTTACAACTCTGCTGTCTCAGCGTCTCTGCGAGAGACATAAAAACAGTGTCATGCCACCTCCTTATTCTTCGCCCTCATTTTCTCGTTGAAATTGGGCCAGTGGTTTCGTTAGGGTGTTTTAATTGAACCCCTTTTCTCTTACCCCAAGGTTTTGTATGGCCAAGGTTGGCCGACCTCGTGCGCTGGACGAATTAAAACGGCGCGAGGTTTGCGCGCTTGTTTCTACTGGCTTTGGGATTGCCGAGGCGGCTGAATATATTGGTTGCACGGCAAGAACCGTTCGCCGTGAGGCACTTCGCAACGAAGCGTTTCATGAGTCGCTTCGCAAGGCTGAGATCGCAGGGCAACTCGACGCCCTCGGCACACTGCGCAAGGCGGCTGGCACTGAGTGGCGGGCAGCTGCTTGGTTGCTTGAGCGGACGAACCCCGAGCGTTTTGCTCGACGTGATACGAAGACGCTCAAAATCGAAGAAGTCGACGACCTTATCACTCAGCTCGTTGAAATGGTGGCGGAAGAGATCGACGACCCAGATGTCCAGCAACGTGTCTATCAGCGTCTGCTTGCTGCAACGCAACAGCTAACGCAAGAGTCGTTCGCCGCCGACCACCCTCGCCGCGATCCTAAACGTGCGCGGCGAATGCTTGGTGGGTAATCCGCTGCTTCCGACCAGGATGGTCGGGCTATGTTCGCAGTAGAACCGTTGTACTCGCTTCGCACTGCTGGCAAGCCAGACAGTGGCACCCTTTAGTTCATCAATCATAAATCTCACATCAAACATCCGCAGCTTGCTAGCATTGCGAGGATCCAATTATGCAGGTTGTTCGGAATATTCGCTCAACCTGAACTTTGCCGGGTGCCGATCACTAACATTGGAATCACTTGCCTGTAGAGAGACGTTCTTTGCCGGTTTACCGCTTACCCGCAAGCCTTCGAGGGGGGAATTCGATGGTCCGCCGGATCTTTTTGGCGACTTGTTGCGCCGGGGCACTCGCCTGTTGTTTGGCGCAGGCCGACACGGCCGCCGCCCAGCAAGCCTATGGTCGCAACTGGGGTCAAACCTACTCGACCCAAGACTGGAATCGCTTTTACCACTACCCGTACGTTTACTACCCTCAGAATTTCTGGGGCGATGAGTACTACCGCAGCGCCGATAGCCTTTATCACCGCTATCCGCCAGAGATGCGTATTCCGGTCTACAACCGCAAGTGGCACAACTACTATCCTAACCGCCGCCGTTTTCACAGTGGCCACCACTTTGTTCTCGACGTTTTTTGAGTCGTTGGGAGTGTGCGACAGAACATAGCTAAAGCCTGGGGAATGCAATCCCTGGGCTTTAAGCGTGTGGCGGATAAAAAATTACCAGCACGCAGCGCAAGCAAGTGGGCCTTCTGCACACTCGCTTGCGCGTCGTGCTTGTATTCTGGTAAATTTTCAACTGCCGTTCGCCTTAAGCATGTGCTCTATCTAAATTTGCCGCAGGCGAGGCGGTAGAAGACTTCGGTGGCGCTGGTGAGCTGGTCGGTCGCCAGCCATTCGTCGTCGGTGTGTGCTTGATCGATCGAGCCGGGGCCAAATACCACGGTGGGGATGTCGGGGGCCATGATTGCCGGGGCATCGGTGCCATATGGGACACCGATCAACTGCGAGGGTAGGTCGATGCCATGGACCACCGACGCGATCTGTTTGGCCCAATCTTGATTGTTTTCGTCCCCTAGACCCAGGCTGTTCATCCAGGACTGGTCGTGGACGACTTTGATGCCTTCGCGCTGGACTTGCTCGCTGACATATGCCACTAGTTGCTTGTAGGCCTCGTCAGACGTCTCTCCTGGGATGAGACGGTGGTCGATGTCGATCACGGCGTGTTCGGGCACGGTGTTGGCGCCAGAGCCTCCACGAATGGTGCTGACGCAGACGGTGGGACGTCCGCAACGCGGATGCGGTTCGCGTTGATGTAGCTGCTGGTGATAATCTTCGATTGCTTGAACAACATCTGACATTGCATAGATGGCGTTATGGCCTTGCCCAGGCTGCGACGAATGGGCTGCGCGTCCGTGGGTGTGGCATTGCCATCGCACGACGCCCCGATGGGCAACCACGACATCCAGCCGCGTCGGTTCGGCAACGATTGCCTTTTGAGGACGCAATCGAAGTAGCTCTTCTGGCTCTAGCGGCCCAGCGATCGATTTTGGATCGATGGGCTCCTCTTCGTTTTTCGACCATAGACGCGACAGGGCCGATGCGCCGCTGAATCCACATTCTTCGTTTACCGTCAGTGCCAACAGGATGGTGGGCTCCTGTTTTTGTTTTTCGGCAATTTTGCGAGCCAGTGCCGTCAGCATGGCAGCCATTCCACCTTTGACGTCGCACGCACCGCGTCCCCAAATGCGTCCTTCGCGCTCTTCGCCACCGAATGGGTCGATCTGCATTCCCTCAACGCCCACGGTGTCTTGATGGACTTCCCAGAGCATCACCTCAGGTTTGCTCCCAGGTAGAACTGCCACTAGATTGTCGCGTCCTGGGTCGACCGTTTGCCGTAGCCATCGGACACCCAGCTCGTCGAGTAAACCCTGCAAGAAATCGGTCAGTTGGGCTTCACCTGCCGGGCCATCGGAAGCAAACGCCGGGTTGACGCTTGGGATACGTATTAGCTGCTTCAGTAAGTCGGCTTCCTTGAGCAACATACGTCATCCTTCTTGGAGTCACAGCCGCCAGACACCTTGGCATTTGCCTGTGGGGCGATATGGTAGAGAGACAGCCGTTGCTGCCCTCTTCTGATGGTAGCACTCGACCCTCGATAAGCCAATTCACCGGTCTTTCACCCCGACCGGCCGTTACCCGATACAAGAGGAGTTATCCCCACGATGTCTGACAATGCCATAGATGCCTCGATTGTTGATGAGGTGCTACAAAAATTCGCCGACCCTGAAACAGGTCGCAATATCAAGCAAATGGACCAGATTCACGACCTCTCGATCGAGGGTAGCTGCGTACGGGTTGCCCTTGGGTTAACCACTTACTCAGCCCCACTTTGGGAAGAAACCCGCCAGCAGCTCGAAGAGCGACTGCAATCGAAGCTTGGCAGCACGGCAAAGATCGAAGTGAAAGTGGTTGAACATGCTCGACCCGCTCCATCTATTGGGACCATCGGCTTGACCGCGAAGAGCGTTATTGCGGTTGGTTCGGGCAAAGGAGGTGTTGGCAAAAGTACCGTGGCAGCTTCGATTGCCTGTGGCCTGAAAAACGCGGGCTGCAAAGTGGGGCTCATGGATGCTGATGTTTACGGGCCGAGTATCCCGCATTTATTGGGTGTCGACGAACGGCCCGAAGCGATCGACAAGCGTTTGCAGCCAATTGTTGCCGATGGTATACGAGTGATGAGCATGGGATTTCTTGTTCCGCCCGGCGAAGCGATTGTTTGGCGTGGCCCAATGTTACACGGAGCGATCACTCAGTTTCTCCGTGACACCGACTGGGGCGACCTCGATTATCTGATTATCGACATGCCCCCTGGCACCGGCGATATTGCTCTGACCCTTTCGCAACTGTTGCCTTTGACAGGGGCTGTGGTGGTTTGCACGCCGCAGGAGGTTGCGTTGCTCGATGCGGTGAAAGCGATCGCAATGTTCCGCAAAGTGAACATTCCGCTCTTGGGCATGGTCGAGAACATGAGTTATTTTCTTTGCCCTGACAACGGGAAGCGGTACGACATCTTCGGCTCTGGAGGCGCTCGCCGTGCGGCCGAAGAACTGGAAGTGCCGTTCTTAGGAGAAGTTCCGATTCACATTGCAATTCGCGAACGTGGCGATGCAGGTAACACGGCAGGCAATTTCGACGATCAGGAGTCGGCCCCTTACTTTGATCGGATTTGCTACAGCTTGGCCAAAAACATCGCCTCTCGAAAAGCAGCCGATCCGCCGATGCCGAGCCTTTCGGTTTTGTAGTCGATGGACCGGTCAATTGGGAGCCATTTGGCTCGGTGGAAAATTTGTTGGCTGGGTGAGCGAAACTGGAATCGCACTGCGGCCGCCGGGATCGCTCCAAACCATGTGCTGGTCGGCAGATCGGTAGCCTCGCAGGCATTGCATGCGGGGCCCCTTTTCGGGGTGCCGGGGCGGGGGTGATTGGGCACGAAAAAAAGGCCGCCCTGTCTGCGACAGGGACGGCCTCGTTTTCTCATTCTTGGCAGTCGAAACTACCTCGACCAAGCGAGACGCTTAACGTCTCTTTTTGCGCTTGGCTGTCTTTTTCTTCTTGGCAGCCTTTTTCTTCTTACGTTTTACCGTCTTTTTCTTCTTGGCAGCCTTTTTCTTTTTACGCTTTACGGTCTTCTTTTTCTTCTTAGCAGCTTTTTTCTTTTTAGTCTTTTTCTTGGCTGCCTTCTTCTTTGTCTTCTTCTTGGCTACCTTCTTTTTCTTTTTGGCTGTCCGTTTCTTCGCGACCTTTTTCTTGGCTGCCTTTTTCTTCTTCTTGGCAGCTTTTCGTTTTTTCTTGGCCACAATCAATCCTCCATAAAGGGTTCGTGGTGACTCGTTCTTATCGTCTGTTAAAGTTGTCTAAGAACGATTGGCACCCCAAAGAAAAACATGACGCCCTTCCAAGGCGACACAACGTTTCGCAGTTAACAGCAGCTCATGGCGTGTGCGTGTGATAGATGCGAAACCGTAAGATGTAAGATCAAAAAATTAATAAACAACACACATCCATAAAGCTGTTGAACGTATTTGTACGAATTCACAGTAATTGTGCAACACTTTTTCGGCAAAAAAATGGCTCAACGGCAAATTTTTTTTCGACACAACCCTCATCTTTAACAATTTTTGTGATGAGAGCGGGCATGTGTAGAGCATTCTTTGACCATTTAGTAAAGGGCGATCGTTGTTCCGTCGTGTAACCGTCCATTCGGTTGCTGGGCGCGCCTTGCGATCGAAAATTGGGACCAACTTTCAGGACGGAGGCAGCGCAAATACCAAGTTAGTAGTCGAGGGCTTTCGTCAACGGCGTGCTCATTGCTTTGAACTCCTGCTAACGCGAAAAGTTCTTGCCATTGTTGATGCAAGAACGCTTTGCGGGGATGAATGGGATCGAATCGGTGCCATTCGGTACGCCCTATAAAAATAGGGATATTTCTTGAATTTGCGAGTGAATGAAGACGCTCGCTGAGCTGCTCGGCGCGGGTAAGTATCTCTGCCCAACGGAGGCGGCAATGAGGATAAAATACGGAACGAAATAGTCGATATCGGCTCTCGCTAACGTCGCGTAATACGTTCATTGGCAAGTCGCTCAGCACAACTTTCGCGGAGACTGAATCGAGTCGGTCTAAACATGTTTCGACCCACCCAAGAATCGTTTCAACGGACACTTCATAGGCAAGATCGTTGCCAATATCGGTAAGAAAAGCAGTCGTCGGAGTTTGGAAATCATTTTTTATTTCATCCCAAATTCCGCTAAAAAAAATTCCTAAATATTTTTTTTCGATAAAGCGAGACTCTTTTCCATAAGAACGTCCGTTTCCCATGGCAGATAGAATAGAAATCGGACGCTCAAACGATGACAAAGCGGTGTTCACCACGATTGGAAATGCGCGTGAGAGATTACTTGCGCCGAGCAATACTAAACGATTACGTGGCATTTGCGTCCCAAAGTGAGACGATACATCTAGTTTTTCATTGTCATTCAACGTAGTTGCACACTAGATGTTGTGTTTTTTTGCGTTGACAAGAAAAATTGGTTAGAGATCGATCAAGCAGCCAGATTTTAGTTTCTAACGACTAGCGCGATACGCCTGGAGTGCTTGATAGCTTGTGTAAGCTAAGTATCCAAACATTAGCGCAACAAAGAGAGAACCCCAAGAAAGGCCCACCACGGCCATCGCAGAGGCTGCAACGATCGATATTTGCAAAGAGAGCATGATTCCTTGACGTGGTTGGCCTAACAAACAGAGTTCTCGCGAGATACGACCGCCATCGAGTGGGTAAATAGGTAATAGATTGATCGCTCCCCACATGACATTCACCCATAGCAGATCGAAGACCATAAGATTTGCTTGGTAGGTTTGAAATGGTTTCCAGTAGAAAGTGGCACCCATCAGGGGGATTCCGACAAGATCAGGTGCTCCCTCTTCACTTATACTACCTAGACTAACGCCCCCTTGGTGCCCGACGATTCGGATGGTGAGGAGCAAGATCGCTGCCAATAAAAAACCGGCCCCAGGTCCGGCCAATGAAATGAGTATCTGAGATCGACTCGAACGATTGCAATCGTCACAAATTGCCAAGCCGCCCATGCCGTACAACACGATGCGTGGTCGGCCACCATAGTGCCGTTGCATGAGTGCATGTCCAAGTTCGTGAACCACGATCGACAACAGCAGGACAAAAATCCAGATCAGCACTTTGGCGGGTGGGACTTCGCTGCCTTGAATTCCTAGGATGAGGGCGACGATCCAAAAGAACGGGTGAATGCGCACCGGAATGCCCAGCACGCGAAAATGCACATCACCCTGACTTGGTGGAGGCTCTGCTAAGATCACGTTTTCTTCCTGTCTTTGAAGCGAGGCCCATCTAAAGAAAGTATTAGGCCGCACCTGCCTGAGGGGCTTTGGGAGCGTTGCTGATGTTCGTTGAAGCCGGATTTGCCAAGTTGCAAATATATTCGGCGGCGCGATGCGAAGCCCCGCCTTGCGCGACTTGATCTTTGAGGGCAATGAGTTCTTGTGTTCGGCTCTCACATGCTTCGTGATTGGTCAGCCACCTGACCATGTGATCGGCCAGGTCGGTAGTGCGATCTTTGCAAGTGAGGTATTCAGGCATTAGCACGTGTTGATCGCGAGGATCTGCCGGATCGTAGATGCCGGCGGAGCGGTCGGCGAACAGATCGTCGGCCGTCAGCAGGTTGACGAGCGTGATGTACCGCACTTTGCGGAGAAACCACTGGGCGGCATAGCCGAGCCGCGAAATTTGATACAAAATGGCCGAGGGCCGCGTGTGATACAGCAGCTCTAGCGAAACCGATCCGGAACAGGCCAGGCAACAGTGGGCCGAGTGAATCAGCTCGGCGGTGCGGCCCACATGCACTTCTACCGCTTGGCCGCTCTTTTTGACCAGCTCGTTCACCATTCCTAGTTGTTGTTGCTTATAAACGGCGACCGCAAAACGCGTCTTGGGCACTTGCTGTTGAATGATTTGGGCTGTCTTTAAGAACTGAGGTAGGTTAAGCCGTACTTCTTGGGTGCGCGAGCCGGGCAGGATGGTAACCAGCGGGGCTGAGTACGCAGCTTGTTGGTCGACGAACTGCTGATCGAGGGTGCGAGAACGTAGTTCATCAAAATAGGGGTGCCCGATAAAAGTCGCGTGGCATCCTCGGTCGCGGAACCATTTTTGTTCGAAGGGCAACTTGCAGAGGACATGATCGACGAAACGGCGCATCTTGCTCACTCGCCAACCGGCCCATGCCCAAAGTTGGGGCGTGCCGTAGTAAACCACCGGAATGCCTGCGGCTTTGGCCTTTCGGGCAATCCACCAATTGAACCCGGGATAGTCGATCAGGATGACCAACTCGGGACGTTGTTCTTGGAAATAGCGATTGGCTCGGCTGAGGAGGTTGAGGAATTTGCGGATGTTTAACAATGCTTGAGCGAGCCACATGACGGCAAGTTGGGTGAGGTCGGCATGCAAACGGCAGCCGGCCGTTTCCATTTTTGGGCCGCCGTAGCCGACGAATTCCCAGTCTGGGTGTCGGTCTTTTAGCGCACGAATTAGGTTTGCGCCATGAAGGTCGCCACTCGGTTCGCCGACCGAAAAGAAAATCTGCATCCGCCTCGCCTCACAAGATCGTGGAATTGACTGTGGCGAAGTATGGCAAATTGGGGAAAGCCGCGAAAGTTCAGTTGGCGCCAAGGCAGACGACTTGCGCATTGCAGAAGATGTTTGCGGCGAGAGGCCAACTATCGCAGGATGCCGTGCGACGGGTTCAATATTGGGCCATCGAAGTAGATGACGCCATGAATGCGTGAATCATCGATTCGCAGGTCCTGCATTTGGAGATGGTTGAGCTCGTCTGCCGTTTGGACGATCCCTTGGGTGGGAGTGATCGGAATCTCTCCCATGGGCGGAGAGAATGCGGCAATAAAGGCACACAGAGCGGCGAATCCATTCATCTCATGCTTTCCTTGTGCAAGACGACCACTCGGTTCTGAGCAGCGATGCCTATCTATAACATCGGGTGAGGTATCGCAGCAAGATAAGTGTTTGCAACGTGCGGTGCTAGCACTCTGAGTTAAAGGCACTCATCCCAGCCACGGGCTTCGAGTTCTTTGACGATTTTTCGAATCGATTCTTCGTCGTTGCGATTGGCGACCAGCGTTGCGTCTGGTGTGTGGACGACAATGCAATCTTTCATGCCGAGAGTCACTACGAGGTGATCGTCAGAAGAGCGGACGATCGTGCTGGTGGTGTTGAGGCCAAGATGTTTGCCGAGGATCGTGTTGCCGTCGTCGTCGGTGCCAGCAAGGCGGGCGAGCGATTGCCAGCCGCCCAGGTCGTCCCAGTCGTAAGGGGCCTCGACGACGGCGACGTTCGTGGCGTGCTCCATGACGGCGTAGTCGATGGAGATGGCTTCGATGGCGGTGAATTCTTTGGTGAAGACTTGCTCTTGTTGGTCGGTACCCCAGGCGGCAACGATTTTTTCTAGATGGGCGAGCGTAGCCGGTTGACGTTCGCGGAGGGCGTCGAGAATGGTTTTTGCTTTCCAGACAAAGATGCCCGAGTTCCAGTAGTAGTCGCCAGCGGCGAGGTACTCGGCAGCGGTCGAGGCGTTTGGCTTTTCGCGGAACTCTTTTACTGTGTAGCTGGGGGCGACGGAGTTAGGAACGGCGAGTTCCTCTCCGCGTTGGATGTAACCAAAAATCTCGGCGGCGTAGTTGGGACGGATGCCGAAGGTCACGATCTGGTCGGGTTGGTTCTCGACCATTGCTGTCGCCTGACGCATTGCAGCTTGAAATTTGTCGGCAGCCACAATGACGTGGTCGGCTGGCATCACCGCCATCGTCGCGTCTGCATCGTCGCGGCTCACGAGCAGCGCAGCCAAACCGATGCAGGGGGCCGTGTCGCGTTTGCAAGGTTCGCCGACCACCGAAGTGGCAGGCAGCTCGGGCAATTGCTTGCAGATGGGGCCGACCAAACGCTGATTGGTGACAATAAGCGTTTGCGCCGGCGTGACCAAGTCGCCCAACCGGTCGACCGTTTGGCGAATCATGGTCGAATCGCCCACCAGCGAGAGAAGCTGTTTAGGCGTCGCGGCCCGACTAGTCGGCCAAAATCGAGTGCCGGTTCCGCCGGCCATAATCACTGCGTGTAGCATTTTTTTGAAAGGGGAAAGGGGAAGGGGGAAGTTGAAGGGACTAGTGATGCCCCAGTTTTGGGTGCCCTGCTCCACGCTTGCGTGGGCATGTTATTGCATCAAATCAGACGCAATATCAGCATCAAGATTCGTCAGTACTGGAACAGATTTCCTATCAATCGGCAATGGGGAGTCGCCGCTAGATTCCCATGCAGACGCACTCGACCACTCCCAATCACTTGGCCGCTCAACAAGTTCTCGCGTCACTGGATTCTGATGAACATAGCGAATCTTTTCGTGAATGTCCCGTACCGATCTCAAGTTGCGATCATACCCACCTCCTCGTTGCCAAAACCGAAACGACCTCTTGCCATTAGGCTGGACATCCTCGATCTGAGGAAGGAATTCGGGCGAGTTGTTCTTTAGCCAGTTCAACGCTCGCTTAGAGACGGATTGTTTTATCGTGGTGAGTATCGATGCGATACGAGCATCCTCCCTAGGAACCAAAATCAGATGCACGTGTTCGGGCATAATCACATAAGCCCAGAGGTCGAATGGAGCTTTGGATCTGGCTAGGCGGATTGCCTGGGTCATCCAATCGCGTGACCGATCGCGATTCAAAAGTGGCAACCGTTTGAAACATGAGAAAGTTAAGAAGTGTGGCTCACCAGGGATGTCGTATCTCTTGCATGTTTTTCGATGAGGTGTGAGCATTATTGAATTGTCGCGTGATGACATGCCCACGCAAGCGTGGAGCATGGCACCCAGTTAGGATGGCAGGAGTTCTAGTAGTTCTTGCACAGTACTCCCTGGATCATCCGAAGACGCAACCACCCCGCTAACTGCAACCCTGGTGACTCCGGTGGCTAGTACTTGGGGGAGGTTGTTGGCGGTGATGCCTCCGATGGCGAAGGTGGGTAGGCGGATTTCTTGGGTGATTTGGGTGAGGAAGTCGAGGCTGGGGAAATCGTCAAATGTTTTAGTGGCAGAGGGGAAAGTTGGGCCTGCGCCGAGGTAGTTGGCGCCGTCGAGCACCGCGGCGTGGGCTTGTTCAAGCGAATGGGTCGAGACGCCGATGAGTTTGCGTGGGCCGAGGATCGTGCGGGCATCTTTGACGTTCATCTCGTTTTGACCAAGATGCACCCCGTCGGCATCGGCCAAGGCGGCAATGTCGGGGCGGTCGTTCACCATCAATAGAGCCCCGCCATCCTGGCGCGGAACCATTTCGCGTAGCTGTCGGGCACGTTGCAGCAACTCGCAATCGGCCAGAGTTTTATCGCGTAGCTGAATCATCGGCACACCCGCTTCGACCAGTTGTGTGACTAGCGATGCGAATTGCTCTGCATTGGATTGGCCTTCGATGAGTACGCAGAGTTTCACATTTTCGAGTCGGGCGGCACTCGTAAGAGTGATTCCCAGACAGCGTTCAAGGGTATAGAGCTGATAGCGGAGCGACTCGAAACGGCTGGAAATCTCTGGCGAGGTGACTTTGCTATATTCTTCGAGACTGCGGAGCGATTGTTTGGTGCGTTCGAGACTTGCCGTGCAGACGTCCCAGGTGTTGTTGCGTTGGGCTTCGGTCTCCGTGGTGATGGAGGTGCCAACGTCGCCTTGGGTCTCACGGGCGGCGTGACGATCGAGCAGGGGCAGGGCAGAGCAGGCGGTTGCCAGGTCGTGCCGAAGATTTTTGATGCGTCGGGTCAGGTGGACATCGTCGAGCACAAACCGCGCAAAATCTTCGACCACACGCAAGCCTTCGGTCGCGCGGTTCGTTGAGGCGTCGAGGATGCGGAGTGACGGATCGTGCATTGGAGTCCAAGTGCTGCAAAAGTATCAAAAGGATTTACCACAGAGGACACAGAGCAACACAGAGTGCCTGAAAATAAGCTTTCTCCGTGTTCTCTGTGCCCTCTGTGGTTCAATTTATTGAGGCTTGTTTTGTGCAATTGCGACTTTGCAGTTCACCTGTAAAGTGAATAAGGTGAGTGCAATACTGCTGCTAGCAGCAAGCAAAGGTCGCCATTTTTGGCCAGTTTTTGTTTTTTTGCTCTCAGCTTTTTCCCGCGATCCGACCTCGCCCCAAGGCGTCAATATCGTTATCTTCGCCGTCTCCTGACGTGGGTAATGTCCGTTGCGACAGATAAGTAGTATGGGGCTCCTATTCGCCGTTGGTAAGGGTGAGCGGTAAAACCGCTTCGGTGGCCGTAAATCCAGACACTGTTGATAGTTGCCTTGATTCTGCAGTACTACGGGCTAGACTTTCGAGGCTATTCTACCCACCCGTTTCGGCGGGTGTGAAGCGTGGCCTCGCGCGAGAGCAAGGACAACAATCGTGCAGACGCCTAAAATGCATTGGACAGCGTACTTGTGGCCGGGACTTTCTCGGTTGTGGGTTCGGGGGTCTTGGGCAGGACTGGCAGTAGCGGTAGGATTTACGGTGTTGGCCAACACGTTGCTCATGGCAACTTTGGTCTACAGCGATTGGATGGCCGTGAATGTCCAGTTGGGCGGCTACGCCATGTTGGCGTTGATTTGGATGTTGGCATGGTGGGAGAGCCGAGCTGACCGCCGGCGCGATGGGGCTGATTCGTCTGAAGACGGTCAGTCCGAGATTTCGCCGGTCGACCAGCGCGAAGAAGAACGAGACCAAAAGTTTCGCGAAATGCAGCAATGCTATTTGCGGGGCGACTGGGTAGCTACCGAGCAAAGGCTGTTGTTGTTACTCAAGCAGGATGCACGCGATGTGGAGAGCCGATTGATGTTGGCCACCTTGTGGCGACATCAAGGACGCGACGAAGAAGCCATTCGTCAGCTTGACCGCCTAGAGCGGCTCGAAGCTGCGAGCCCGTGGCAATACGAAATCGAAGCTGAACGCAAAGCAATTAAAAAGAATCATGATGCTCCGCCGGAGCAAGACCAAGTTCACAACGAAGATATTTCAACTGACGAGACAGACCGACGAATGGCGGCCTAGCTCGCCCAGACAAACCGTCGACAAGCGAATCACGCAACCGGAGAATGGCCATGTACGAACGTTTTACCGACCGAGCTCGCAAAGTGATGCAGCTGGCGAATCAAGAGGCCCAGCGGTTTAATCACGAATACATTGGTACCGAGCATGTGCTCTTGGGACTGATTAAAGAAGGGAGCGGTGTCGCGGCCAACGTGCTGAAGAATCTCGACGTCGACCTTCGTAAAATCCGTCTTGAGGTAGAAAAGCTCGTCCAAAGTGGACCCGACATGGTCACGATGGGCAAATTGCCACAGACGCCACGAGCCAAGAAGGTGATCGAGTACTCGATGGAAGAGGCTCGGCACTTGAATCACAACTATGTGGGCACCGAACACATTTTGCTCGGCCTGCTGCGAGAGCAAGAGGGCGTTGCTGCTCAGGTATTGATGAATCTGGGCTTAAAACTTGAAGAAGTTCGCGAAGAGGTTCTCAATCTACTTGGCCACGGGCTAGAAGGTGAAGAGACAGCCGCTCGAGGCGGTCGCGGTGGCGACATTGGCGAAGAGCGAGAAAGCCGCAAGAGTAGCAAGAGTAAGACGCCGGCACTCGATAGCTTTGGTCGCGATCTGACCGAGTTGGCCAAACAAGACAAACTCGATCCCGTGATTGGCCGCGAGAAAGAGATCGAACGAGCGATTCAAGTTTTGTGTCGGCGTACCAAGAACAACCCCGTACTGCTGGGCGAAGCCGGCGTTGGCAAAACGGCGATCGTCGAAGGTTTTGCTCAACGGGTGATCAATGGCGAAGTGCCCGAGTTGCTGCTGGATCGGCGTATTGTCGTTTTGGATTTGGCGATGATGGTCGCAGGCACGAAGTATCGTGGCCAGTTTGAAGAGCGCATCAAAGCCGTGATGAACGAAGTGCGTCGAGCGAAGAACACTATTTTGTTCATCGACGAGCTACACACGTTGGTCGGTGCCGGTGGTGCAGAGGGTGCCATCGATGCTTCGAACGTGTTGAAGCCAGCCTTGGCGCGTGGCGAGATTCAGTGCATCGGTGCCACGACGCTCGACGAATATCGAAAATACATCGAGAAGGATTCGGCGTTGGCACGCCGGTTCCAAGAAGTCATGGTCGATCCGACGACGCCGGATGATACGGTGGCAATTTTGAAAGGCTTGCGAGATCGGTACGAGGAGCACCATCGGGTTCAAATTACCGATGATGCGATCAAGGC
Source organism: Planctomycetota bacterium (assembly GCA_029259945.1). Classification (GTDB taxonomy): domain Bacteria; phylum Planctomycetota; class Planctomycetia; order Pirellulales; family Lacipirellulaceae; genus Bythopirellula. Next base: position 40,432 of record JAJDEF010000037.1, on the reverse strand, counting down.
TGCCGTCGAGTTGTCTGACCGCTACATCACCGGACGTTGCTTGCCTGATAAGGCGATCGACGTGATCGACGAGTCGGGCGCCCGTGTTCGTCTGAAGACGATGAGCAAGCCGCCCAATCTTAAAGAGATTGACGACGAAGTCGAGCAGCTCAACCGCGAGAAGGAAGAAGCGGTCGCGAACCAAGATTTCGAGAAAGCGGCTTCGCTTCGCGATTCGGCGGACAAGCTCAAGAAAAAGAAGCAACAGATTACCAAAGATTGGCGTGAGAAATCGCGTGAGAACGGTGGCGTGGTGGACGAAGAGGTCATCGCCGAGGTGGTTTCGAAGATGACCGGTATTCCGCTCACGCGAATGACCACCGAAGATACGCTCCGACTGATGAAGATGGAGGACGAACTCCACGAGCGTGTGATTAGCCAGGACGAAGCGATCAAGGCGATTGCGAAAGCGGTTCGACGTAGTCGAAGTGGTTTGCAAGATCCGAAGCGGCCGACCGGTTGTTTTGTGTTCGCCGGGCCGACTGGTGTGGGTAAGACGCTGCTTGCCAAGGCGCTTGCGGAGTTTATGTTTGGCGATCAAGACGCTTTGATTCAAATTGACATGAGCGAATACATGGAGAAGCACAACGTCAGTCGATTGATTGGTGCGCCTCCCGGTTATGTCGGTTTTGAAGAGGGTGGCCAGTTGACTGAGCAGATTCGACGTCGTCCTTATGCGGTGGTGTTGCTCGACGAAATCGAAAAAGCGCATCCCGAAGTTTTCAACATGCTTTTGCAGTTGATGGAAGAAGGGCGGCTGACCGACAGCTTTGGTCGCAACGTTGACTTCCGCAACGTCATACTCATCATGACGACCAATGCGGGTGCGGACGCGATTAAGAACGAGGCGGCGTTTGGTTTTCAACGGCCGGACGACGACGCTTCGTACGACAGCATGAAGAGTCGTGTGACCGATGAGATTGAAAAAGTCTTCCGCCCCGAGTTTATCAACCGGGTGAACGATATCATTGTCTTCCGTCACCTGACGGTAAAAGACTTGAAGGAAGTCGTCGATTTGGAACTTTCTAAAATCCACGGTCGCTTGCAGGATCGCGGCTTGACGCTGGAGCTTTCGGACGACGCCAAGGAATTCTTGGTCAAAAAGGGTTCGAATACCGACTACGGGGCTCGTCCCTTGCGTCGAGCCATCGAGTCGTTTGTCGAAGACCCGCTGGCCGAGGAACTACTCAAGGGCGAGTTTAACGGCAAAGACACGATTCGCGTGACCATGAAGAAGGTTGGCGGAAAGAAACAGCTTGAGTTCGAAGGCCTAGTGACCAAAGAAGCCGAGCCCGAGCCCGTCGGCGCGGTCGCCGAAGGCACCGACGAAAGCGAATCTACCGACGATAGCGACGCCTGAGCTTCGTCCTAGAGTATGAAAAACGAAAAGCCGCGACTCGGGTGAGTCGCGGCTTTTTCGTTGGTGCAGCTCTACAATCATTCGTCCGGTGTAAAGCTTTTTGCTTCGATGACTTGTACAACAAAGGCGAATCGCGAAGTTGCGTCGGTGCTTTTGCTGGTCACCCCTTCATGGGAAGTTGGTGCCGCATAGTTGGTGGTTCCTAGTACCATAAAGTGATTTAATGGGGCAACCATCGAACCACCGATATGGTTTTCTGCAATGGGTTCGTTGCCAACAGTGCGCTCAGTGGCAGTTTCCATCCTTAAGCGTATCTGATTCGTATCCACGGCATGGACTTCACCCTCGGCGCTGAACCGTAACCGATCGTTGAAGACATTGACGGGCAGATCATGGACATGAAAACTGGCTGCACCATCTTCATTCAGGGCAATCGAAGTGTTGCTTTGTAGCACGAGAAATGGGGCCGCGATGCCTACGTGTTTTAGGGCCTCGGTTACCGAGTTGGGCAGAAAGTTGTTGGCTGGTTGGGCGTCGGGATAAGTCGCCCCGTCGGATAGCCAGAAGATGCGCACCATGAGTGATTCGGCAAGGTACTTGTCGTCTTTGGCTTGCGAACTATTTGGATCTTCGGGGACATCAAACTGTTGAATAAGCGCGCTAATCTCGTCCAGTATTTTTTGGCGAGCATAGACCAGCAGGCGACTATGTTCGGAGTCGGGTGCCATCCGCAGTTGTGCGGGGCCGAGCAGTTCGTTCAAAATTTCGGCCACTTCGACTGGATCAATCTCACGGAGTTGGAATACTTGCAACAAACCGTTTTCTAGCGGAGGCAAATGCTTGCGACGCTCTGCTTCAAACTTTTCGTGAAACGAGCGTAGCTGCTTATGTGCTTCTCGAAGCTGCTGTTGAAGATGGCTGATCTTCTTTTGAAATTGGTGCTGCTCTTGTGCTTGATCGTCTTGAGCTTGTGTGGGTTGAGCGAATAGGGCTACTGCCAGCAGCAGAGCGGTGGCCGTCGCGTACGTTTTCATTCGGGGATTCATGGTTAGCTTCCTTTAGGCGAGGTTCGTGTAAGAGTGAAAGGGTTTTTTTGACGCCAGCGCTGCAGCGCGCTGGTGGTGGGATAGACTTGGACGATAGTGACTTCGGGGTGTGGGCTGACGATGGGGATGACAATCGTATCTCCCGAGCCGACAAAAGTGGCAATCGGTTGGATGGTTGTGGTCGCTGTAGGCAGTGCGGCGAATTTGGGGGCGGTCTTCAAGGGCTCGATTTTTGGTAAAAGCAGCACTGCGCCTAGTACGGCAGCGCTGACTAAGCCACGCAGTGCCCACATGTTTCGCTGCTTGCGGCGAAGCGCAAGTTGCACGCGACTGCGCACCGATGTGGGAACCGTGGGTATCGCTTCTTCGGAGACCAGGAGCCCGTCGATCCACTGATCGAATTGGTCTTCTGCTGGGTTCAATTGCTGGTCGTTCATCGCTTCACTCCACAGACTTCTTCGTATAGCTCTTGTAGCTGGTTGCGAAGATGTTTACGGGCCATCGAAAGGCTTGCTTTCACGGCGGCGGGGCAGATGCCCAGCACGTCGGCGGTTTCCTGTTGGTTAAGTTGCTCGACGGTGATGAGGTGCATGACTTGTCTTTGCCGTTCGGGTAGTTCGTCCATCGCGGCTAAGGCTGCAGCGATATTTTCTTGGTGGATAAGTTTTTTCGTGATGGTCGGTTGTCGGTCGGGCGGTGGGTCGATTAGCAGGAGAGGTTGTTTTTTTTTGCGGCGTAACTGATCGGTCCACAGGTTGGTCGCAATCCGCAAGAGCCAAACTTTGGCTGCCTGGGGTTCGCGCAAGGCCGACATTTTGCGCCACGCGCGTAGCATCGTGTCTTGGGTGAGGTCTTCTGCCTGTGAATGGTTTTTGGTCAATCGCAGGGCATACCGAAAAACCGCGTCCAGGTGCTCTTCAAGTACCGGATTCACTGCTGGGTCTGACCTGCTCGTGGTCTTGGGGTCGTCGGTCGTGCATGCAGCCGGTTTCTGGCCGGCGGCTTGCCGTGCTATCAGTGAAAGACGGATGCTGCGGGAGAAGGTCAAAGCAAATCCGGCGAAAAAGGGGGAGATTGGAAATCCGATGCTATTTTACGCAAATTCTCTAAACGTACAAATCGTTGGAGATGGACGACTTTGCTCAAGCCGCAAGCTCGGCCGCGTCGAAACCAGGAGATGGGTCTACGTATGCGCGTAGACAGTGCTTGCAAGCAGCGATTTTTTGACTCGGCGCGTCGAGGGATGCCACGGTTATGTCTACTGGTACCGACAATCAAAACACGGTTTCACCGCGTCGCGGTTTGTTGGGGGCGATCTACCATTCGTTTGCCGACCTTGGGGCATGGGTTCAGAATGTCTTCGAGACGCTCGGCGACATGACTCTGTTTGCTTGGCGAACGATTGTTTGGCTTTTCACACGTCTGCCACGACGTGAAACGCTGTTTAGCAATATGTACCAAATCGGCGTGTTGAGCTTGCCTGTCGTTGCGTTGACCGGCACTTTTATTGGCATGGTGTTGGCGGTGCAATCGTTTACACAATTTCGTGCGTTTGGGCTCGAAACGCAATTGGGCGGAGTGATTAACAAGTCGATGCTTCGTGAACTTGGGCCGGTGTTGGCGGCGACGATGCTTGCTGGACGCGTGGGTAGCGCGATGGCGGCGGAACTGGGCACCATGCGCGTGACCGAACAAATCGACGCCCTTTCGAGTATGGGCGCAAATCCAATTCAATATCTGGTGGTCCCCAGGTTTTTAAGTTGTCTGTTGCTTATTCCCTCGCTGACCGTGATGGCCGTGTTTATGGGCGTGGTGGGCGGGGCGGGCTACTGTATTTTTGTTCTCGATATTGATATTCACCATTACACCTCCAATTCGAGAAAGTTTGTCGAGAATTGGGATCTGTTTTATGGCGTTGCCAAGAGTGTGTTTTTTGGAGCCACGATCGGACTGGTGAGTTGCTACCGAGGTTTTCATTGCGAGCCTGGGGCCGAAGGGGTTGGCAACGCGGCAACTACTGCGTTTGTGCAGTCGTTTGTGGTGATCATCGTGTTAGATCTGTTTTTGAGTATTTTCCTCGACACGATTTACTTGGCGATTTGGCCAGCGAGTCCGATGTTATTGGGGTCTTGATGGTAAGTGCAGAACCGATCATTGATATCAATCACCTCCATGTCCGTTTTGGGCAACAGCAGGTGCTGCGCGATATTCATTTGAGCGTCCCCAGGGGGCAAACGCTTGCCATCATTGGCGAAAGTGGATGTGGCAAGACGGTTTTGCTCAAAACGATTATTGGGCTCATTCGGCCGCAGCAGGGGCATGTGGAATTTGACAGCCAGCGTATGGATCGACTGAACGAGCAAGAGCTTGCCGGGCAACGCACCCGATTTGGTTTTGTCTTTCAAAATGCCGCCCTGTTCGACAGTATGACCGTTGCCGAAAATATCTTATTTCCGTTGCGGCAACATCGCCCCAAAGAGCGCGCTCATCACCAAGAAGAGATGCTTCAGCGGCTCGCCGAGGTGGGGCTGCCCACCAGTGTATTAGGCAAACGGCCAGCAGAACTTTCGGGGGGAATGCGAAAACGCGTCGGTTTGGCGCGTGCGTTGATTATGCAGCCTGAGGTGTTGTTGTATGACGAGCCGACGACCGGTCTCGACCCCATCGTCAGCGATGTGATCAATGAACTCATGGTACGTACACGAGACAAGTATGCAGTCACCAGTATCATCGTGACGCATGATATGAAGACGGCACTTAAGGTGGCCGATCGCGTGGTGATGCTCTATCCGCTGTCTCGAATCGAACAGGATGCATCGCAGACGATCTTTGATGGCGATCCTGCGGAGACCGAGTCGTCGTCGGACCAGCGGGTGACTCAATTTGTGCGAGGCGAAGCAGGCGATCGAATGTTAGAAATGCATGAACAAGGTGCAACCTAAGTGTTGAGGAAAAGTCATGGAAGAACGTAGACAGCAGTTTACCGTAGGGGTTCTTGTGTTTGGCATGATGCTGGTCACGGGGCTGTTGATTTTGATGAACAGCGATTTTTCTTGGTCGCCTTGGCGCAAGCAGTATCAGCTACAAGTGTTGGTGCCCCAAGCCCCGGGTGTTTCGCCAGATACCCCGGTGCGCAGACGGGGAATTTTGATTGGTCGTGTCGCTGAAGTCGACGATACCGATGAGGGTGCACTGCTTACGATTAACATCAACGAGGAAAAACATGTGAAGACCAACGAGGTGGCACGGGTGCAAACGTCGTTGATCGGGGACTCTGTGATCGAATTCACGCCTGCTGGCCCCTCTGCTGGGGCAGAGGTTGTGCAGCCAGGCGGCCCGCCGCTACGGGGAATGTATAACCCGAGCCCGATCGATTTAATTGCCAACCTCCAGGGCGACTTGAAGCAGACGATTGTTTCGCTCGGTGAAGCGGGTAACGAAGTGGCAAAATTAGCCAACCAGCTCAACGCGGTATTTGGCGAGCAGGATGTCGAGCGGATCAGTCGGCTGATTAGTTCGCTGGAGGAAGCCTCGAATAACTTCGCCAGTGTGATGGCCAACGCGGATGATGTGTTGGGGGACGAGGTGTTTAAGACGCAGCTCAAAGAGGGGTTGAGGCAGTTTCCGTCGGTCATCTCGGATGCGAAGGAAATTTTTCAAGTGCTCGAGATTGCGGTTCGATCGGCAGACGAGAATTTGAAGAATCTTCAGGGATTGACCGGGCCGTTGGGAGAACGGGGCCCCGAGATCGTGGATTCGATTGAAGCGGGGGCTGACAATCTTAGCGAGTTATTGGGTGAGGCCGCGCTGTTGGCGAAGAATCTCAACCGCCAGGACGGCACGATCGGCAAGCTAATCTACGACGATGAGCTTTATCAGAAACTGGTGGGAACCGTGACCCAGGCTTCGACCGCGATTTCTGATGTGCGAATGATGATCAACGACCCAGAAATTCAACGTCGAATCCGCCAAGTTTTGTATAACATCTGGGTCTTTAGCGACAAGATCGCCCGCGACCCAGCACGGGTGGCACGAGGCATTATTCCGCGCAATCGCGAAGTGCCGTTGAAGTAACGTTTGCTTTTCTGCGTATAGAAGACAGTAGGTAACCGTTACAAGGGGAAAGACATATGGGCCTCTCGCAAAGGCGCGAAGGCGCAAAAAGGTAGGGGGATCTCGCAGAGTCGCAGAGACAGCAAAGAAAAGTAGAAGTAGGGTGAAGCGATGAAAGAAGCGAAGGGCGTGCTGCGGGTTTTCTCAGGATCACCCGACGCTAGCGCGTTTGGCTCAGTAGCTTGAAAACCTTGAATTGGGGCCGGTAGTCAAAAAATGAGAAAAATATCGATGTGCTAGACACGGGGGGAGGGGCGCATTCTGTTACAATGGGCGCCGTTCGAGCCTGGAGTGATTCCAGGGAATTGTGTTAACCACCTTTTGGATGACCCCTCGTTTGTACGAACCCCATTCGATTGGGAATGTCGTGAACATCCGTTTTCTTTTGGTTTTGGTCGGGCTAGTCGTATCGATCGGCGGCTGCGGACGGAAGTCGAATCTGCCGCCTCTGGCGGAAGTCACGGGCACAGTGACCCTCGATGGGGAGCCTCTGCCGGGCATGTATCTTCAGTTTGTCCCCAATCGATCGGCAGGAACCGTGGGGCCACCAGCTGTTGGGCAAATTGGGTCTGACGGCCGATACGAGTTGCGTACTGCCGGTCAGATGGGCGCTTTGGTGGGATCGCATCGCGTGAAGATCGTAGGCTACTACCTCCCTTCGAATCCCGATATTCCGTTTGCCTGGATTCCCAAGCAATATTCCGACTACAAAACTTCTGGTGTGGAAGCTATCGTCAACGCAGACGAGGTTAACGAAATTAAAATTGAGTTGACTTTAGAGCCGGGAGATACCCCGTGAAAGCATTGGTACAACACGCACCTCGGCGTTCGAATCCTGGTGGTTTTACGATCGTGGAGCTACTCGTGGTGATTGCCATTATTGGCATCCTCGTAGCGCTGCTGTTGCCGGCGGTACAGGCTGCTCGCGAGGCCGCGCGGCGCACGCAGTGTACCAATAATCTCAAGCAAATTGGTCTGGGATTGCTCAGCTACGAAGTGGCCCATGGTGTGTTCCCGCCCGGTGAAGATCATGGTACGCAAGATGATCTCGGCTACGTTGGCAATTACGGCGTGCCTGGGCATTGCGATTGGCGAGGGAAAATTGGCTGTTGGATGAACTACATCTTCCCGCAACTGGAATTGCAGAATGTTTACGACCGACTCGACTTTGAAACAACTCCCGAGTGGGTCGGAGGGGACAACGCGGAAATTATGAAAATGACCTTTCCGATGTTTCTTTGCCCCAGCGATCCCTATCGGGGACTTGTGACAGCAGACGCATCGGGAACAGGTGCCGATCAATCACGAATACTGCATTACTATGCTGTGGCTGGTCCCGAAGAAATAAATTTCCAAGACCATCCCGATGCACCCTGCAATGGCATTCACCACTGCTGTAAGCACGATGGGGTTTTCTATAACGATTCCAAAGTTCGACTTGCGCAAATCACGGATGGCGCATCAAATACGGCGCTCGTCTGCGAAGTATGGGGGCGCACCACGGAAAATCATGATAGTCCCAGCGAGATTAGCCGAGGCATGGCATGGCATAACCAAGTTTACTTCAACTTCACACCCAACAGCGCACAATTCAGCCCGTGGAAAGCCAATAGTTTCCATCCCGGAGGGGTGCATGCCGTGTTTGGCGATGGCTCGGTGCAATTCATTTCCGAAGTCATCGAGCTAGACGTTTTCCAGGCAATGGCATCCATCGCGGGAGAAGAAGTGATTGAGTTTCCGTAATGTCGTGCCAAGCCGCAAGCGATGGACAACGAGAGTCGTCATTTCCTCCCCCAGATCGTGTGCGCTATGGAGTAGGCAACGGTTCGAGTGGTTGTCCACCACGCGGAATAGTTCCTGCAGGGGCAGGTGGCGCGAGCACACCGGGGGCGACCGTCTCGGGTGAATAAATATTGGGTACGTTCGCTGGAGGTGCCAGTGTGGGTTGGGGAGAGTTGAGAAGTGGCGTTCCGAGTGGTGTCGCCGGCAATACGGGAGTGGTGATGCCTGGCAGACTGGTCGTTATTGCGGGTACGACTGCGCCTTGCAGTGTACTGCGACGGAGTTCTTCTGCGCGGTTGATAAGTTGTTCGGTGGGCACGATGACTTGGGGTGCCATGTTGTATGACACGGTGCGGTAGTCTTGGATTTTTCGGGGGATCATGTTTTCGCTAACGAAGTCGAGCGGGGGCAACTCATACCAGGGGGCGGGGATGGGTTGGTTGACGGTTAGCGTTTCGTAGCCCGGCTTGACCAGCCGAATTTCACGTGTGCCGTAGTAAACAAAATCGGTCGAGCAAGGGGTCGATCCAATCGGTTGGTTGTCGACATAGACCATTGCACCAGGTGGATTGCTACGCACCATGAGCCGTCGGCGGACACACCCAGGGAAGAGTGCGACGAGGCCAACCACAAGGCAGAGTATCACGGAAATGGGCGTGCTGTGGTGACGAACCATAATGCAGAGGCTGCGGACAAATGACTGGCGAGCAAGAAAGTGGATGAGAAAAGTCGGGCGAGTATAGAAAGTGGGATAGCGAGTGACTATGTCGACTTCGAGGTTGTCGAGGGGTTTTTCGCATTATTTTGAGTCAATCGGGGCGGCTGGCGGTGATAGCAAGGGTGTCCTATCCGTAAGCTGTCCGTCAGGATAAAATGGCTAGCAGCTTGCACGGCCAGGGTGAACCTATTCGTAGGTCGCAGAATTGCTGGGAAAAAATTGCCAGCCAACGCTTCTTTCGGCCACTGTAGTCCAAAAGTTCTTAAACACGATCGTATGACTAGCCCTATCAGCACCCTAGAACAGACAGTTGGCGGCCTGCGGTGTGTGGCGGTGAGCGATGTCGGCATGCGCCGCTCGAACAATCAAGATTCGATGGCGGTCGCGTTGGCAGATGGCCCCGAAATGTGGAAGAGTCGAGGGCATTTATTCGTCGTTGCCGACGGGATGGGGGCCCATGCGGCTGGCGAGTTGGCCAGCAAGATGGCGACCGATTGTATTCCCCACAGCTACCAGAAGCGACTCAACCTGCCACCGAGCGAAGCGATCATCGAGGCGGTGCGAGAAGCGAACAGCGAGATTAACAACAAGGGCGAGAACAGCGTCGACTTTCAAGGCATGGGTACCACTTGCAGTTGTTTGCTGCTTCTTCCGCAAGGGGCATTGGCTGCGCACGTTGGGGATAGTCGGGTCTACCGTTTGCGTGGAGATGCGTTCGAGCAACTCACCTTCGACCATAGCCTTGTCTGGGAACTGGCGGCTGCCGGGCATGCGACCGAAGAAGAGGTGCCCGCCTATGTGCCGAAAAATGTCATCACTCGATCGCTCGGGCCTCACCCCACGGTTGCGGTTGATCTCGAAGGCCCTTTTGATTTGCAGGCAGGCGACCGGTTTTTGCTCTGTAGTGATGGTTTGACCGGGCCGTTGAGTCCCGAACTGATTGGCATGGTTCTCTCGGCGCTGCCAGTGGATGAGGTGCCTCAATCGTTGGTGGACTTATCGAATTTGCTAGGCGGGCCTGATAACATCACCACGATTGTGGCCGAGGTGGTCGATCCGACTCAACTGGGGACGGTGTCGGAGTCCGAAGAAAAACGTGTACCCAAGGCGATACGCAGGTTACGGCGTCGAGCGATTCACCCACTCCATTGGGCCGGTTTGGCATTTTTGATATTGCTAGGAGCCGTGTTGGCGGCAGTTGGCCCGTTGTGGATGCCTGCGGCTTGTGCATTGGCATTCGTCGGGGTGGCTGCCTGGGCTTGGAAGAAGCAATCGCATGGGCATGTTGAGAGCTGTTGCGATCAGCCAATTGGCAGACGAGGCAAGGCTCCGTATCGGTGTCATGATTCAACGCCGGATGCAGGCAAAATTGCCACATTGGTAGACATTGTGCGGCAGCTAGAAGACTTAGAAGATCACCGCGATTGGGAATTCGATTGGCAGCCCATTCAAGCGGACCGACAACAGGCGCACGAGGCAATTGGCCGTGCCGACTATGAAGAAGCAGTGGTCGTCTATTGCAGTGCAGTGCGTCGGTTGATGAAGGCGTTACGAGCCACGCCGCCTCCCGCCTCAAGCGACTCGAACATCAATCTGTAACGGGCTTAGGTACGACTGAGCTTTCTGTTTTGCTAGCACTTGGGGTGAAGTGTCGTTTTCACTATCAGGTTTGCCTGCTACAGTTTGCGGGATCCCGATTTCTGGCGACCTCATTAAAGACCCCGTTTCAAGCTGCGCATGCGCATTCTTACACGTTACATCCTGTTCGATCTATTGAAGGTCTTTCTGTTCACCTTGCTGAGCATGACGGTGTTCGTTTTCTTGGTGTTGATCGGAAAAGAGGCGGTAGAAAATGGTTTAGGATTGCTGCCGGTGCTACGTCTGTTGCCCTATATGCTCCCTCAGGCGATGCAATTTGCGGTGCCAGGTACCATGTTACTGGCCGCGACAAGCGTCTATGGCCGCATCGCCGCCTCGAACGAGATTATTGCCGTCAAAGCCCTGGGTATCTCGCCCATGGTGATGCTATGGCCGACGCTGATTTTGGCGACCGTCGTGAGTTTTGGCGCGGTCGTGCTCAACGATGTGGCCGTCTCTTGGGGGCATGGCGGTGTGCAACGAGTCATTTTCGAATCCTTGGAAGAAATTGTTTACGGTCGACTACGGACAACTGGTTCGTTTAGTAATAACAAGCTGAGTGTGACGGTAAAAAAAGTCGTCGGTAAAAAACTTATCCAGCCGACGTTTTTGCTGTTTCGAGACGACGGCGAGGCGCCTTGGACGATTACTGCCGACGAAGCAGAAATTCGTGCGGATGAGGAGCATGCGAGTGTTTCGTTGATCCTGTATAACGCCGACATGGATTTTGGTGGCAACGCCAAAAGCACGGTTCCAGGCGAATTGAAGTATGACATCTCGCTCGCAGAATTTAGTGGCCAACATGGTGGGGCACGTAGTCCTTCGAACTATCCGATGCGAGAGATTGGTCCCTCAAAAATCAGGCAGAAAGCGTTGATTGCCCAGCTGAATCAAGAAATGGCTGCCGATGCTGCTCTTGCAATGATGACCGGTCGGATGGTCGAGCTTTCTCAAGATTCATGGCAGAACAAACAAAATCGCCTTGCCGGCGCCCATGGCAAGCTTTATCGACTTGATGTCGAGCCCTATCGTCGTTGGGCGAATAGCTTTAGCTGTCTTTGCTTTGTGATGATCGGAGCACCGATGGCCATCCGACGCCGGCATGGGGAGTTTTGGGGAAGTTTCTTCGCCTGTTTTCTTCCCATTTTACTTGTTTATTACCCGATGCTTGTTGGCTGTCTTGATGCCGCCAAGGACGGAGCCCTTCCTCCCCAAGCGGTATGGATGGGCAACTTGGTGCTAGCAATTTGGGGTGCCTGGCTGATGCGGCGTGTGGTTCGCTTTTAACGGCAGAGAGAGTGTCGTGATTTGGTTCACGAGAGGTACGTGCTGGCATTGACGTTCTGCAGGCTGGTAGCTAATTTTTCGCCTTGCGACTGGAAGGGTGTCGCAATAATGCGATTCTTTGGATTTCTATTAAAAGGTGTTTGGTCATGATGAAAACAGCCCAACCGCTAGTCGTTTCAACAAAGAAGACGGTGCGACCCATTACCGTCGTGTGCCTGAAATGGGGAGAGCCCTATCCTGCTGGGTATGTCAACGTCTTGCAGCGTGCAGTTTGTGATCACTTGTCTTACCCGCATCGGTTTGTTTGCATTACGGATACTCCCGACGGACTTGCTGACGAAGTGGAGGTGATTTCACTCCCGGAAATACCTCTTGATAAATCACAATGGGTGCCTGGCATGTGGCCCAAGGTCGTTATGTTTAAGAAAGGCATGTTTGCTGAAGACGAGTTGCTTCTTTACATCGACGTAGATGTCGTTCTCAACCGATCGTTGGATCCATTCGTTGAGCTTATCGATAAGCAGGGCGGCCTTCGGATCATTCGCGAATGGAATCCAGACATTTGGCATCTGCTGCCGGTTTGGATGCGTCCCGATCGTGGCGGAAACAGTTCGGTGGTTGGGTTCCTTGCAGGCGAGCAGACACACTTGTTTGACGACTTCGAAGAGGCTCCGGAGGAGATTTGTTTAAGACATGGCAACGACCAGCAATATATCACTCGAAAGGCTAATGGGCGTCGATACTGGCCAGATCGGTGGTGTGCTAGTTTTCGCAGAACATGTGTGCCTCATTGGCCGTTGAATTTAATTTTTCGTGACGTTTGGAAGCCGTCCCGGAGTAAGATTTTTATATTTCACGGCAAGCCAGACCCGACGGATATGGTCGAAGATGGCGATTATCGATGGGGAACGGATTGGCGATATGGATTCGGGCCGGTGAAGTGGGTTCAGGAGTACTGGCAAAAATATTCTAAGGCAGCCTGAGTTGCTAGCAATTTAGGACGTCTAGCTGAGTAGCTGTGATTCTTTTTTAGCGATAGCGGATTGGCATGTGCTACCTGCACTGCCAGCGTTAACTGTTCTTGATGGGTTTCCCTGCGAGGTGATACACTTGGCGTCCCGCTGGGCTTCAGGACGAAGCCTAGGTTATGCCCGTTTTGTTTGCCTACGACAAGGAGGTCGTCGGTGCCCTCCCATTGGTCTATTCGCACGAAGCTCAAATTAGGTTTAGGCCTTTTGTTGGTGGCGGTTTTGTCGTTGTTCGGCAGCGCGTACTATGGGCTCTACGCTTATCGAGGCTTGGCGAAAAGCCTGAGTGCTCGCTCTGCCGAATTGCCACTCGCAAGTCAGATTCGGCAGCACGTTAGCGATTTGCGCGTCATTCTTAGTCGGGCGAACGAGCGACTGGAATTGCCTGGCGGTGTGGAATCTTTTTCGGCGAACGCCTATGGCAATCGTTCTAGATCGCGACGTGACTCTTGGGACGTCCAGCTTTTACGTGAACAATACGGCATTCAATATGAATTGATCGTCGATGCCGTGAAGCGATATCGCCGACAGCTCGACCAGAACGAAGTTGAGCGTGACCTGCGATTGGGTGATGATTCTCACGAACGCGAGACACTTGCGGAAATTGAGGGAGTGCTGGCCTCGATCGGTGGTGGGCATCGCAATGCCAATTTACAAGAAGACTGGCTACTCAAACCGTCGCGCATAGGCACTTTGCGTGTTGAGGTTGAAGACCTCGAACAATTGGTTGCCGTGCTGCCTAGTCATTTGCACGGCCGGTTACAAACGCTTGCAGATAATGTACGAGCACAATATCGAACCGCCATCGCGTCGGCTTGGGTATGTGCAGGCTTGGCGTTGGCGTTGTTAGCCACCTCGATTCGAATGTTCTATAAATGGTTCGCCAAGCCGTTACAGGTACTTGTCGAAGGTTCTCGTAAAGTAGCGAGAGGGAAATTCAACCATCGCATACGCCTCGATACTCGCGATGAAATAGGCGAATTAGCCGAGGCCATGAATGATATGACGGCTCGGTTTCAGGAAACACGCGACGATCTCGACCGACAAGTGCAAGAGCGCACCAATCAAGTGGTTCGTAGCGAGCAATTGGCGAGCGTCGGTTTTTTGGCGGCGGGTGTCGCCCACGAAATTAACAATCCCTTGGCGTCGATCGCCCTTTGTAGCGAATCGTTGGATAGCCGGCTCACCGAGCTTCTCGACCAAGTCGATGCAACGAAGGAAGGTGATGTCAAAGTTGCCCATGACTATTTGCAGATGATCCAGCGAGAGGCATTTCGCTGTAAGCAAATTACCGAAAAACTGCTCGACTTTGCTCGGATGGGAGATTCGCAACGCCACACGACCGACCTGCGGGAGTTAGTTGCCGGGGTGATCGAGATGGTGCAGCATTTGGGAAAATTTCAGGATAAAAACCTGGAGCTCCTCGAGGGGGCCCCGGTGCTTGTTCAAGTCAATGCCCAAGAGCTTAAGCAAGTTGCGCTCAATCTGATTACCAACGGACTAGAGAGCCTTGATGCGGACGGGACGGTTCGGGTCGTGGTCGACCGACAAGGAGATCGGGCGAGAATCGTAATCGAAGACAATGGATGTGGTATGACCGACGAGGTGAGCAAGCACTTGTTCGAGCCGTTCTTTACGCGGCGGCATGCGGGGCAGGGCATCGGCTTAGGGTTGTCGATCACCTACCGTATTGTGGAAGAACACGAAGGATACATCGAAGCAACTAGTGAAGGCATTGGGCACGGATCGCGATTTGTCGTTTCGCTGCCCATTCAATATTCGACAAAGGAGAAGCACCATCGCCACCAAGCAGCCTAATGGTCAAGGATTGACCCTGTTGTTCGCCGACGACGAACCCTCGCTGCAAGAGCTGATGAAGCTTGAGCTGCCGCGGCTTGGGCATACCGTCACCGTTTGCCCCGACGGCTTGACGGCCATCGCCGCACTCGAAAAAAACACCTACGATTGCATCTTGGTCGATCTCGACATGCCAGGAAAAGATGGCATCAGCGTGATTGCCCATTGCAAGGAAATTTCTCCCGACACCGAGGCCGTGGTGCTCACGGGAAAATCGTCGATGGACACCGCCATCGCTGCGCTACGGCATGGCGCATTTGACTATCTCACTAAGCCTTGCAAACTGATCGAGATTCAGGCGTTGCTTAAGCGAGTTGTAGAAAAACGGCAGCTCACTCAGAAGTATCTGGCCCTCAGGCATCAAGTGCAGCGGCTGGAAGGGTCGCCCCAGCTTGTGGGCAAGTCGCTTGCGATGCAGAAAGTGCGTGTGCTGATCGAAAAAGTCGCGCCGACGAATTCCACCGTGCTGATTTTAGGAGAAACCGGAACAGGCAAAGAGTTGGTAGCCCGCGCGCTGCACGACCAAAGTGTTCGGGCAGAGAATCCCTTCGTTGCGATCAACTGTGGTGCCTTGCCCGAGACGCTGATCGAAAGCGAACTGTTTGGCCATCGCAAAGGCGCGTTCACGGGTGCCGACGATCACCGAGTTGGACTGTTCGAGGTGGCCGACGGCGGCACGATTTTCCTTGATGAAATTGGCGAATTACCGAAGGCGATGCAGGCCAAGTTATTGCGGGTGCTAGAAAGTGGGGAACTGCGACGCGTTGGCGAGAATAAATCGACCATGGTCGACGTGCGCGTCATCTGCGCGACACACCGCGATTTGCCGACGATGGTTGCCGAAGAGGAATTTCGAGAAGATTTGATGTATCGCATCAACACCTTTGAGATCAACCTGCCAGCCCTGCGAGAGCGGGTTGAGGATGTGCCTGACTTGGCTCGACATCTACTCGCACGACACCGTCGTGGTGCCCATGCTCAGCTGGCGGACGATGCGATTGAAGCATTGCGTGGCCATGTTTGGCCTGGCAATGTGCGAGAGTTGGCCAATGTGGTCGAGCATGCAACGATTCTTTGCGACTCGGGACCGATTCGGCGCGAGCATTTGCCCAGGCATTTTGATAGTCGACAGCTACTCGGTGCCGCCAAGCACCATCGCGGCCCCATTTCGTTGCGCGAAATGGAGATCGAAGCGATTCACGAAGCCTTGGAACGCAACGAGGGCAGTAAACCCAAAGCAGCCGAGCAACTGGGCGTCAGTCTAAAGACGCTCTACAACAAACTCAATCAGGCGAACGAACTAGAGAAGTCGGCTTAGCGGCACAAGAAGGTGAACAATTTGCTACACCCGACGCACCACACCTGTCACCACGCCTAATACTTTTACATTGCGTGAGTAGATGGGTTTCATCGACGAGTTCGCAGGTTGCAGACGTACGCGGTTGGCTTCGGGGAACCAGTATTTCAGCGTGGCTTCGCCTTCGTCGGTCAGCGCAACGACGATGTCCCCTTTGTCGGCGGTGCGTGCTTTGCGGCAGATCACTAAGTCGCCGTCGGTGATGGCGGCTTCGATCATCGAGTCGCCTTTCACTTTCAAAGCGAACAAGTTCTTTTTGCCAAACCAATCGGTGAACTCAAAACGCTCGGACTGTTCGATTGCTTCAGACAAGCTACCGGCGGCGATTTGCCCTACCAATGGCAGACCACGATCTTCGTTGGCAGCTTCGGTCAGCTGGATGGCTCGCGACCGATTGGGTTCGCGGGTGATCAGCCCTTTTTTCTCGAGCGCCTTGAGGTGACACATCACCCCATTGGGCGACTTGATGTCAAAATTCTCCCCAATTTCGCGAACCGTCGGGCCGTAGCCACGACCACGGATTTTCGAGCGGATAAAGTCGAAAACTTCGCGCTGTCGGCGAGTGAGTAGATCAAGCGACATTTTTTCCTCGAGGGAGTCTGTCCCTGTAGGTGTGATGTGGTGCCCAGCCTCTGGCAAACGAAACACAGTGCTTACTGGTCATCATTGCCAGCGGCACCCTCATCGTAATATACGGACGTACACACCTCAATAGCATCTGTACAGTAGTTTCCCGAAAAACGTGAAGTTGCCTATTCTGCCTCGCTTGGAACGTTGTTTTCGGCAGGAGCTGTCTCAGGTAACGAGGGCAAGCCTAGCGCATTTTCTACGGCTTCGGCAATTCGGGTTAAATCGCCTAGCAATTGCAAGTACAGGGGAAACGATCCGCTGACCGCTTGGTCGCAGCAATTATAAATCGTGCTGGCCTGATCGCTGATTGGGAGTTCGGGAATTAAGAAATTACAGAGCGACTGCGGTTCTTCCGACTTCTGGTAGGGATAGGGACATCGCTGCCAGGAATTTCGGAGCGAACGAATTGCCGGATCGACTTGTCGAGTGATTCCTTGAATTGCGAGAAATATCGAATCGTCACCCTCCTCGGGCAAGCGTTCGATGAGTAGGCCTAGCGCTCCGTGAAGGTGCATGATTTGTAGGAGTATTGGCATCTGGCCGCTGAGAGCCGTGTAGCAGGATAACAATTCCTGGCAGCGACGTTGCGCTTGGTTGCTGTTGGGAATCCGCTTTGCAACTTGGGGTTCATGTAATAATTGAAGGGCTGCTCCCAAGCGTCTGGTCGCAACGTCCTGATAAGTTTCTAAAGATCGAAAGGCGGTGACCATTTCTTTTTGCGCTGCGGCTTCGATTTTATTGGCCTCTTGATCGCCACTTTGGTGGTTCGCGAGCCCGTCAACTTCGACTTCGAGCCCCGCCCGGCAGCAATGGCGTAGCTTCTCGGCCATTGCCAGCTGCGATTGGCATCGGCGTAGCGATTCAAAGGCGGGCGTTGCTGCTGCCATTTCGTTTTGCATTTGCTGGCGAACCGTTTTTAGTTCGTCCAAAGTTTCTTGTGCGTTCTCAGCGGGCTGAGAATGCTTGTACCGTAGCGCGAACGGCAGGGTGACGAGCCAGTTTCCCTGAAAGAATCGATCTAAGGAATTCTGACTGGCCTGGGCGAACTTCTGCTTGGCACGGATGGCACTAATCGGCACCAATTGGCTGCGCTCAAGGTCGTTGCCGAATTGATTGCGGTAGAATTCCCAAGTGGTTGCCTTGGCTTGGGCTTCGAAATTGTTGAAAAGAATGGTCGCAGGCAGTTCTTCGCGAAAAACGCCCTCGGTCTTTTCTTGTTGGGCGCAGGCAATCCGATCGCGGTCGGCGGGGTGGGTGTCCAACCAATGCGTGGACGTCATTTCAATGGAGCTGAGAACGGCTTCTTGGACAGCTTCGGGAAGCTGTTCGGCGGTGGAGACGATCATTGTTGGTAAATCGTCGACTAATTGCCTCTCGCGAAGATTTTGAGGAAGGTTGACATAGACTCTTTCTGTCGCCACACCAAGAATCTGCAAGCCAAGGGTCGTCTGCATAAAGGTTTGGCTGCCGGCGAGTCGCGTCTCGTAACGGTCGGCGTCGAATTCCATTTGCCGCAACAGATAACTGCCCACCAAGTGGCCTAGCATCATCAAGACCCACAAAATCTGTCGCGAGATCCAGACAAACATCATGGCCAGATAGAAAACCCAAGCGAGATGAAAATCCAGTGACTCCGCAGACCGCGCAAGCCAATCGTCCACGGCGTCCCGCTCGTAAACCACTCGCAACAGCCAATGGCTGATCGTGCGAATGAGGTAAGTCAATCGCATGCCGGTGCCTTGCGCAAAGTGGCCGAACTCATGGGCCAGCACCCCGGCAAATTGACGCGTGTTGAGCCCGGCGACCAGGGGCAATCCAATGGTCAGCACAAGATGGTTGCCAAATAAACAAGCGAACCCTCGCCCATAGCTGGCCGAAGCATTCAATTGGCAATCCAGATCGATTCGCGTCGGCAGAGGTGCCCCAACGGCTTGGCAGATTCGGTCGATAAACGCGAAGAGCAAGGGTTCTCGGTCGCGATTTAAGGATCGGGTGCGTGTCTCCGCAGCTTGCCGTGGGAACAGCGGCTTGAGCAGGAACAGAATAAGAAGGATGCCGAAACATAGTGGCCCCGAATAGGCCAGCATCATCAGTAGTCGGCGAGGCACACTGAATTCAAATTCAAACGTCCCGGTATGATGGACCGCGTGATAGTAAACGCCGTAGCCGACCAAGCCGATCAGCGTTAAGTAGACCAGGGGCAGTAGCACCATCACTGCGGCGACGACGACCGTACTGAGCCGATAGCGAAGCGTCGGTCGTGTCTGCTCGATTGGCCCTGAAAAACCCTCTAGAAGAAGTGTGGCGGAGGAGTTTTGGACTGCCGCAGAAGATTTTTCAGAGTCAATCTGTGGAACCGTCAACGGCTGACGACAACTGGGGCAGTGGGTTGTTTTTCCTGCATGACTGGCGTCGGTTTCAAACTTCGACTGGCAATGGCTGCACTGCACAAAGATTGCCACGGACAAACCTCGGGAAAAAATTGCGACAAACATGGGTCACAAGCGTCATAGGAGTCTAGCCTCGAAACGATTATAATAGAGAACTGCCTTGCTGCGAGTCTCGTTACACCAAATATTGTCGTCACCAAGTTTTCTTTGCCTATGTCAGAGCTAGTACGTCAGGAAATTGTCCTTACGGCTGAAATAGTCGTTGTCAAAGTAGGTACTCGGGTACTCACGCGGGCTGATGGTACGCTTGACGACCAACGCGTTGTGAGCATTGCTGGCCAGTTGGCTCGAATTTGGCAATCGGGACGGCGCGTGGTTCTTGTGAGCAGCGGCGCGGTCGGCGCTGGTTTAGGCCGTCTGGCGGCGGACGTGCGGCCCACCAGTGTTGCCCAACTGCAAGCTGCGGCTGCGATTGGGCAGAGTGTGTTGATGGAGTCTTACAACCGGGCTTTGGAGCCCCACCAATTGCATGCCGCCCAAGTATTGCTCACGGCCGAAGGTTTGCAAGATCGTACACGCTACTTGAATGTCCGCAACGCGCTGTTTGCCTTATTCGAATGCGGTGCGGTACCCATTATCAACGAAAACGATACGGTCAGCGTCGACGAACTGCAAATGGGTTTTGGCGATAACGATCGCCTTGCCGCTTTGGTGACGAATCTTATACGTGCCCCGCTTTTGGTTTTGCTCTCTGATGTCGAGGGCCTCTACGACCGCGATCCTAGCGACCCTGCGGCCAAAGTGTTGTCGGTGGTTACCGACCTTAACGCCGCCCAAGTCGACATGGTGCATGATCGTGCACAAGGGGACACGGCTCGGCAAAGCACCGGAGGGATGGCAAGCAAGTTGCGGGCGGCTCGCATTGCCACCACGGCCGGCGAAAATGTCATCATCGCCAACGGCATGCGTGATAACGTGCTTGACGAAATTCTTGCAGGCAACGATGTGGGTACGCTGTTCTTGGCCGAAGGGCGTGCTGTCGATTCGCGCAAGCGTTGGATTGGCTGGAGTGCCAACCCCGCCGGCAAGTTGATCCTTGATGCAGGGGCCTGCAATGCGATTGCAACTGGAGGGAAGAGTCTTTTGGCGGTGGGGGTGACGGCCGTAGAAGGCCGCTTTGCCAAAGGCGATGTGGTGACGCTCTGCAGCGCCGCAGGAGAGGAATTTGCGCGAGGATTGATTAACTATTCCTTTGGCGAAATGCAGACGATTGTTGGCCAACCCACCGAGCGCTTTGCCGAGTTGCTTGGCCACTGCCCCTACGACGCGGTGGTTCACCGAGATAATCTCATCGTTTTGGGTTGATCTGGCGCGGTCGTAACGCCTAGTGACCGGCGAATGGTCATTTTGTGGCAATTCGACCAGGGCCCAATTACTCTGAGAACTAGCGGCACTGCTTGAGTGCGGCCTGCTTTTCTCCCCTCTTATTCCCCCAGGAGTTCACCCGCAATGCGTCCTCTCCTTTTAATGTCGTGTCTCTTGTCGATCGTTTGCACGTTGTTCACCGTCGAGGCTTACGCCGCTGAGCCAGGAGTCACAGGGCAGATCGTTTCTTTGGAATTGATTGACGCCCATCGCGAGTATCAAGCAGCCAAGCTGCAGTTGCGTGAATACCGGTTCGTCGCGATACCTCAGCGACGACGGCAACTCGACCAGCAGTCAAAATATGCCGCCGCTGAGATTGCCGTGCTGCGGCGTCGGTTGCGAGATTATCAACCGTTTTTACGGGTCGGTGACTATTCTCCCGTACGCACTGCCGCCGAAAGTAACCGATTAGCGTTACTTGAAACCGAGCAACGCTTGCAACAGATCAAGGACGAGAAGCTTGCATTATTGCGCCGCAGTCGACAACAGTCGCAACTCTATCAATTAGATTTATTGCGAGCGGCAACTCGCATGGCGTTGGCCAAACAAGCTCTGATCCAATCTTTGGACAAATAGGCCTTCGCTGAAAACAGGCCTTCGGCCAAAAATGAAGGTCACGCTTCCCCAGATTGCTGCTAGGCTCTTCTTAGCAGTGGCAATCAACTAATAATCGGCGGGAGAAGCTTGATGCAGGAAATTCCGTTACAAAATCTGGCCCTTTCTTTTTTGCCCGTGGCTGTGGTGGTTGTCGTTCTTTATCGCTGGTCGCTTGGCGGTGGCACCACGATCTATGCGATGGCGCGTATGTTGATCCAACTGCTTTTGATCGGGTATGTGCTGAACTACATTTTCAAAACCGAGCAGGCGATGATGGTTGTGGCCGTCTTGTCGACAATGCTTGTGGCTGCGAGTTGGATTGTCTTGCGGTCGGCAGACAACTATACGGGGACGAACTTTGCCAAGATACTTGGCGCAATTCTGCTAGGCGGGGTGACCACGCTGGTCTTGATAACACAGGGTGTCTTGGATTTAGACCCTTGGTTTGAGCCGAAAAAGATGATCCCGCTGGCCGGCATGATTTTCGCCGGGGCGATGAACGCGGTAAGCCTCGCCGCCGAGCGGTTCAACGCCGAAATGCATCAGCATGTCAACTACGAGCAGGCTCGCCAAACTGCGATGAGAACGGCTCTGATCCCCATTACCAATTCGCTGTTCGCCGTTGGGCTGGTTTCGCTGCCGGGAATGATGACTGGGCAGATTCTCTCTGGGGTTGCCCCGTTGATTGCGGCACGATACCAAATCATGGTAATGTGCATGCTGTTCGGCGCCGCCGGGATTTCGACGGCTTGTTACTTGGCGTGGATGCGTCCAGAGTTAAAAGAGGTAAACGAGCGGTAACGCACGGTTGCCTAATCACTAATAGCACCAGAGAGAGACGGTTACCATGGCGGAAGTAAATACCAAGTCGGTGACTAGCCGACGTGACGTTTCGTATCTAAGCTACGACGATATCTTGGCCGATGCCGAGAACCTAGCGGGTCGCGAAGTCCAAATGGTGGGCAATTGGACCTTAGCGCAAATTTTCGATCATTTGGGACGTGGGTTCGAGGGGTCGATCGACGGCATCGGATTCAAAATGCCTTGGCCCATGCGTGTGATAGGCACCTTCTTTTTCAAAAATAAAATGCTGAATGTTGAACTTCCACCAGGATTCAAAATTGGAAAATCCAGCAAAGCCCAGTTTTACCCCCATGACGATATCAGCCTAGAGGATGGTCTAAACCATCTGCGAAAAGCCATCGAACGCTGTAAAAGCGATCCTACGCGTGCCATGCACCCGCTTTTCGGAAATCTGAGCTGCGAGGAGTGGGATAAATTTAGTTTTCGGCATGCCGAAATGCACATGAGCTTTGTCGTGCCTGCCAACGAGTAACCCAACAACATCAAGGCATAGGAGTGTGGTATGAATATTTGGAAAACCAAGGTTTGGAAACCCATAGACATTGCTTGCTTGAAATGGAGTTCTCTGCTTATTGGTATCGTTGTGGGGTCGTTGCTGGCTGAGATGGCCAAACCCTATATTGTGCCGATGCTGATCGCGGCTGCGATTTTGGCGATCAAGCCCATGTGGAGCTATTTCAGCGATGACAAGCCGACTAGCTAGGCTTCTTCATCACCCATCGCACTAGCATCCCTAGGCCGTCCTCGAAGTATCGCCACGAGACGGGGAAGAACGTGAGATAGCGGTTGTAGGTTTGCACGTCGACCAATTCTAAGGCTCGCTCACGATTGGCCACCAGATTGTCGAACCAAGCGCGAAGGGTAGGGCGGTAGTCGTGGATCGTCCGCTGGGTGATCTTGAAGCCGGCGTCTTCGAATGCTTTGACATTCGCCCGGTAGGGCGAACCTAGAGAGCCTGGGAAATAAATTTGCGAACAAATGATGGTGGCGAACAGGTGGTCGGGTACACGGCAGAAAAAATGTTGAACCAGCCGTCCCCCTGGTTTGAGCGCACGATAGAGCTTTTTGCTCAGCGGAGCGATTTCATGCGGGCGCACATGCTCCCAAGCACCAATCGAGTAAATCACGTCGAACTTTTTCGGTTCGTATTCTCGGTTGATAAAGTCGTCGAACTCAACCTGAAACCCGTTGTGTTGGTCGTTGTAGGCGATTTGCTCTTTCGAGAGCGTTAAGCCGTAGAGATTTTCCTTGTCACCGGTCTGCTCGTAGATTCGCTTGAGCATCGCCCCCCAGCCGCAGCCGAGTTCCAGGATTTTCTCTCCCGGTTTGGGGTCAATCAGATCCAGAATAAAATCGGCTTTGCGCTGTTGGGCTGTCTCGAGCGAATCGTCTTCGCCCTCGAAATCGGCGCAGGTGTAGAACATATATTTTTTGTCGAGAAACAACTCGTAGAAATCGTTCGACACATCGTAATGCTCAGCGATTCCCAGCACGTGATCCTGTTTCATCTTGGCGTGCAACAGTAGCGGCCGAAGCGGACGCAGGGGCCAGTGGTTGCAAACGAGTTCGTAGGCCGCCGGTTTATCGCAGGTGATAAGGCGCCAGGTCGACTCGGGATCGAGTGGTTCGGGCGACCGAATCAAGTTTTTCAGCCCGGCGTAGGGGGGGCCATAGATAAGCGATTCGAGCGGAAATAAGAGGGGGCGCATGAGACTTCACGATCACAAAAAATTAAGTAATACCCAAACCCATTGGCTGCGATTCGTTTCGCGAACAAAAGTATGTGGTTTACACAAGCGATTTGCAAGTATACTGGTGGGCAAGCTAGAAATTGCGACTTTCTGAATCGAGCAATCACACTATGCCAAACCCCAAAAACGTACTCGGTACCGACTTAACGACCTGTTCAACCTCGCCGATGACCGGTTTCTACCGAGATGGCTGCTGTCGCACGGGTCGCGAGGATCTGGGCCTCCACACGGTTTGTATTCAGGCGACCGCCGAGTTTTTAGAGTTTTCGCGGTCGGTCGGCAACGATCTCAGCACGCCGATTCCCATGTACGATTTTCCGGGGGTACAACCGGGCGATCGCTGGTGCCTTTGCGCAGAGCGTTGGAAACAGGCTCTCGAAGCAGGCGAGGCGCCGCCTGTTGTCTTAGAAGCAACGCATATGTCCACGATCGAATTCGTCGACCTAGAAGACCTGCAAGCCCACGCGATCGAGGTTCAGTCGTAAGGCGGGTGGCGCGCATTTCATCTGGTTTTCAAAGCCAGGAGCCGCAACTTTACGAGTTGTCGGAGTTATCCAGCGAATTCCCGCCCCGACTTTACAATTCCACGGACGTGTGGCTAGCAGCCGGTTGAGAGATTTGAGGCTGCCGCGTAGAATCAGGGTACCCCTTGGCGGTGCATCGCATCGCATAGGACGCACCCCCCTCTATCCCAGGCCGCAGCCTTCTCCGATGAGCGAACTGAATCACGAGTGCGGTGTTGCCGCGATTTATCATTTGCCAGGCGACGAAGTGAGCCCCCTTTGTCCGCCCCAAGGCCCCGGAGACATTTCGAGACTCATGCCGCGCATGTTGCTCGATATTCAAAATCGTGGGCAGCTTTCTGCCGGGATGACGAGCTACAATCCCGACCGGCAGCAGATCATCGATACCCATCGCAAGCTGGGCACCGTCAACCAGGCGTTTCGACTCAACCATCGTGGGAAGTCCGAAAGTTTGATGCGGCGGTATGCAGGCCAAGCCGCCATTGGCCATGTCCGCTACGCCACCTGCGGGGCCGACGATTGCAGCTACGCCCAGCCGTTCGAGCGGCATCATCTACAAAAGCACAAATGGTTTAGTTTTGCGTTCAACGGTCAATTGGCTAACTACACCCAGTTGCGGGACAAGCTACTGAACGAAGACGATCATCATTTGACGCGGACTACCGATACCGAAATCATCATGCACGAAATCAGTCGCGAGCTGTCGGGCGACCGTCGCTTGCCGCTGATTGACGTGATGCGCCATTTGGCGACCCGTTTCGATGGTGCCTACACCATTGCCTTGCTCAATGCCCAAGGCGAGATGCTGGTCGCCCGCGATCCGCTTGGCATCAAGCCGATGTGTTATGCCATCGAGGGCCCGTTGTTTGCTGCTGCAAGCGAAAGCGTTGCCTTGGTGAACTTGGGTTTTGCTGCCGAATCGATTCGGTCGCTCGAGGCAGGTGAAGCGATCACTATTTCCGACGGAAAAATCAGCATCGAACGCTTTAACGATAATCCTCGCCGTGCCCATTGTTTCTTCGAGTGGATTTATTTTGCCAACGTCGCCAGCACGCTCGACGAGCGTAGCGTCTATCTTTCTCGAAAGGCCTTAGGCGAAGAGCTAGCGATGCTCGAAGATATACCGGATGTCGAAGATACGATTGTCGTGCCGGTGCCCGACACGAGTAAGGCGGCTGCCGACGCCATGGCCTACAAACTGGGGATTCCCAGTGTCGAAGGCCTCATCCGCAACCGTTATTCAGGCCGTACGTTTATCGAGGCGGGAGCCGGACGTGCCGCGAAAGCGGCTGCCAAGTACACACCACTGCCCGAGGTGCTGGAAGGTCGGCGTGTTTTGCTCGTCGAAGATTCCATTGTCCGTTCGACCACCATGCGGGTACTCATCTCAAAAATTCGAGATTTAGGACGGGCCAAAGAGATTCACGTGCGCGTGGCTTGCCCGCCGATTGTGGCCCCATGTTTCTACGGCATCGACATGTCGACCATCGGCGAGCTTTTTGCACCCAAGTTTGGCAAAGAGGGTCAGACAGACGAGCAGCTTTTTGCCGCCATGGCGACTGATCTTGGCGCCGATTCGCTCCGGTATTTGCCCGTCGAGTCGATTGCCCGTGCGGTGGCCAAACCTACCGACAAGCTTTGTCAAGCTTGTATCACCGGTGAATATCCCACCCCCTGTGGCCAAAAGCTTTACGACATCGCGCTCAACGACTACAAGTCGAGCGGCGAAGATCGTGCCGAGCGCACTTACGAAAAAGCCCGATAAGTTTTTTCGCAGTCGTTTGCGGTATGCTGCTGGGCGAATCCATGGAAGAGTCTCTCGCTAAGGCGCAAAGAAAGAAGCAAAAAAGTGTCTCGCAGAGTTGCAGAGACAGCGGAGTAATTGAGTCTACTAGACATGGACTTTCCAACACCCGCAGGGCAGTTCGATAGTTACTGCTTTTGTTATTTCTACACACCTTTTCTCTGCCGTCTCTGCGAGATTCGCATCACTTTTTTGCGCCTTCGCGCCTTTGCGAGAGGTCTACTCAATTTTCCTCTTCCGAACGGTTAGGTTCATTCCTTGATAAACTGCGATCGATAGACCGGTTCGTCGTTTAGTCTCGTTCGACGTTCGAAATGGGTACGGTAGTCGAGGTCGTGTTCGGCCGACGGTTCTGCAACTTCTAGAGGGCCAACGAGCGCAATTTTCTCGGCGATTAGTTCTAGCGTGACGTCGTAGTACTCCTGGACGTCGGTCCAGAAATGCAATTTACCTTGCGGCTTCAGAGTACGAACGACGTCGGTCAAGAAGGCTTCGTTGAGCACCCGTCGTCGTCGGTGTCGTTTTTTCCACCAAGGGTCGGGGAAATAGACATGAACTCCCGCTAGCGAATTGTCGGGGACAAGCTCGCGAAACAGGCGCAGCGCGTCGCCATGCACGGCAATGGCATTCTTGATTTCCCGTTTGGCCAGGCGGGCAGCCGTAAAACGGGCGTATTTGTGCGAAACTTCAACCCCCAGATAGCGTCGTTCGGGGTGCTGTATCGCGGCATTTTGCAGGAACAACCCTTTGCCGCTCCCCACTTCGATTTCGAAAGGCCCATCGTCTGAAAACAATTGTTGGGCTGTGCACGGGTTGGGCAGCTCTTCGACGGTGCGAAAATGATGTGAGAGATCGAGCTCTGGATCAATCTTACGTAACGCGCGTCGGCCCATTGCATATCCTTATTCAGCCGCAGCAATTTTTTTGTGCAACTCGTCGATAGGCAAAGGGACGGCGCGAATTTCGCCTTCGCAAACCAAGGTGCTGCTTGCAAACGCTTGAAAGTGGCAGATCAGCATTCGGCCGCGTCGTAGCTTTGTTACTTGTAAAACAATCGTGAGCCGATCTCCTGGCAGCACCATGCCGCGGAACCGTACGTTGTCTAATCCGCCAAAGCCCATGACCTCGCAACCAAGCAGATCATTACGGCGCGAATGGAACGAACAAATCTGGGCAGCGGCTTCGCACATGATGACGCCGGGCATCAACGGCATGCCTGGCATATGTCCCGCGCACCAAAACTCATCGTTGGTGGTGTCCCGGTAGCCGATGCAAATATTCTGCTCGGCGTCGTCGTAGACAATCGCGGTCAGTTGCTCCATCGCGCCACGTTGCGCGTTGACACCGCGAATTGCTTCGAGATCGGCGACGATTTTGGAGTAGTCGATCTGATGAGGATCGACGATGAAATTCTTGCCACCCACTACCGCAGACCCCGCTTAGGTTTTCACTTTTTGGCGGCGATTCTTGCGAGGACGGCTACATGCGGGACGTTTGCCGTGATTGGCTTTCTTAACTCGGCGACCTGGCTTAGCCATGGGAGGCTCCTACAGCAGACTTTTGTTGAATTGGGTGAGCCCCGAAGTGTACCAAGTTTCGTCGGTTGCGCGAAGGCTCGCACCCCGGTTTCGCAGGCAAAAAACAGGAAGCTATCGTGGTTTTACTTCGATTCGCAGCTATTTTTTCCGTAAATCCCATGCTTCGAGCCATTCGATTTTGGCTGGTTTCAGGCCGAATTGCTCGACCAGTTGCTCGTGCATGTCGGTCAGGTGCCCTGCACCGTAAAAGATAGCGAGCTTTTTCTTCCCGGCTGCTTGCTGTTGGCGTAGCGCCTCGAGTGCTCGCTTGTTGCGTTCGGTGATAAGCGTTGACCCGTCAGGCCCGGCAAAAGCAACGAGCATCGATTCCATTGACTCAAACTGTTTGGCCAACGCGATTTTGAGTTTTCGGGGTCGATCTTTCGAAAGTAGCGCAGCAAAGATATCGAGATCGGTCGACTCGCCGCGTGCTGCTTGCTGGCTTTGTTCAGCCACCGCTTGTCCGATCATCCTGAAATAAAGCTGGAGAAAGCTTTCGTCGAGGTTTTCCATCGATTGCAAAAACTCGTCGGGCGACAGGTCGGCATGAACGAAATTGGGTTGCGTGTAATCAACCTGCTCTAGCTGATGCTCGATTTCGAGCATCGCTTTCATTCCATTTTGCAACGCTCCTAGCGGATTAGTATTCGAGGTGCCCTGACCCTGCTGGACGACGGTTCCCTTGGGAGCGACCAGCTCGTACAACACTGCATCGTACTGACGAAAACGTTGGTTGAGCTGTTGATAATAGCCAAGATCGCCAATATGGACGGCACCCACCAAGTCGACCCACTCGTTGTGGGTTCGCTGCCCGACACGATCGGCAGGCACGTAGCGAACGATGGCAACCTCGAGCGCCACAGGACGACCTCGCTGGTCGCGTGTCATACGGACCCACTCTTTGCCAAGCGGCACCTCTGCTGGTTGGTCGACGTCCGCACGAACCGGAGCGGCGACTTGCCCATAGAGTTGAGCCCCGATGCAGAAAGCAAGCAGCGACAAGAAACAGGCGATCGTTTGTCTCAAGGGCCGAAAGTGATCAGATTCGCAGGTCATTCAGATAGTCTCTAGTTCGGTGAAGTCATTTGCTAGCAAAGTGTCACAGGCGAGCGGCAGTCAGGAATATACCAAAATACCAGCACGAAGCGCAAGCGAGTGAGTGCAAGAGATTCACTCGCTTGCGCTTCGTGCTTGTAATTTCCTACCTGCCGCTCGCCTAACAGGAAAAGTATATCCTTTCACTGCCGCATAAGGCAATGAAAAGCCCTTTGTCCTTTGTTGTGTCCGTCGTGTCGTCGTGGTTTAACTTTACCCCGTAGCCGGTTCACCATCTCATGCTAGCTGCTATCACTGTTCGGCGTTACTACCCGAGTTTTCGGCAGAGTTTACCGATCTTACTCAACCCGCACGACTGCCACGTCCGATACTACCCGCACAGGTAGTCCGTAAATGATGCTCCACGGGGGCACGGACCAAACGACAGGGGGCCGCAAAACGGCTCCGCCAACAAGGGTAGTTGGAACGATATGACTGCAAAAAATAAATGGACGTGGTTGGTTGCCATCCTGTTGATCTCGATGAGCGCAGAGAAGCTCCAGGCTCAGGATTATTTCTCCGACGGCTTTGGCGATTCCGATCTGCAATTCTTTTCGCCGGTCGACTTCGATTTCGAAGACCGACCGATCCGTAAGAGCGGCGGCTTTTTCTTCAACTACGACAAGCTCAGTTGGGCTTTTACGGGCGAACGGACCACCGTTGGCTCGGGTGGGACTAGTTCAGGTTCGATGAATCCGTGGAGAGTATTTGATGATGGCGGGTTCTTGGTTCCTAATCCGGGCGGGGATCCTGAATTCATATTCACGCCTGGTGCGACAATTACTATTGCCGCTCCCTTGTTACCTAGCGGGATAAGTAGCGGGCCCCCGCGGGCTGAGTTTGGATGGGGTGAACGTTATGAGTTTGGTCGTTGGGAGAAAGACAACGGTTGGTTGATAGGTATTCTCGATGGTCCTGAGGCGGTTTCTGCAGTTACCTATGGCTTTGGCATCACGGGGCAGGATGACACGGTTACGACCGCTCCATTGGGCATCACAAGTCCTTTTCCTGGAGCGCCCCCTCAACTGATAAGTCCTTTAGGTTCGGTTCTCGTCGTTTTTGAGGATCCGGGCGTGGCATTTGCGGGAGGGATGATTCCGTTAATGTCAGGATTTCTTGATGTTGTAGATGGTACCATTGGCGCGGTTCCTGGCGGGGCTTTAGAAGGAGACACGAACGGAGACGGTGTGCTCGACGGGGACGGGATGGCTGACGATATCGACCGGGATGGTCAATTTGGTCCTGATGGACTCGACACCGAAGATCCGGGCGAAATACCGGACAGACTTGGTGGTGGTTTGAACGCTGACTTCGGCGATTTGGTGGTCCTGCCGACCTCTTTTCAGACACTGGGGGTGCGAAACAGCACCGAAATGCAAGGCATCGAGATCATGCGGACGCATCGGTTAGACAACCGACATCACATGACGAAGAAGCAGGGTAACGAACTTGAACTCAGCTACGGAGTAAGATACTTGCGGCTGAAAGATAACTTTCTTGTGAACGGCACGGGAGGTGTACTCGGAACAAGTTTCTGGGACACCACGATTACCAATAACTTGGTCGGACCGCAAATTGCCATGAAGTGGAGACGCCAACGTCGTCGCTTGCTACTTGATTTCGGTGGCCGATTTCTCTTTGGTTACAACATCCAAAACTTTGATCAATCGGCAGCTCTGGGTGAAGATTTGATTACTGGACAGCATAACCACCCGCTCTTCTTGCAACCGACAGTTTCTACCCATGGTAAACAGGAAAACGATTTCTCGCCGTTGGTCGAAATACGTGCCCAGGCTAGCTATCAAGTGACCAGCGCCATCGCGTTAAAGTTGGGTTACACGGCGACATTTATCGACAACATTCGCCGCGCCTCGCAGCAGGTGAGGTACAGATTGCCAGGCAATGGAAATAGTTTTATGGGATTTCGTGACGGCGGCACCCAAGAGATCTTTATCAACGGCGTCAACTTCGGCTTCGATGTGGTTTATTAACCAACAATCCTTCAAAGTTTGTAAACGCTTATCAAAGCCCGGGGATCGCATTCCCCGGGCTTTTTTCGTGCTTGCGGCCCTTATTTATATTGATTATGATATTGACACTCATATGAACAGGTGGTATGCTTGCGTGTATGAGTACCATCAAGCGAACCACCGCGAATCTTCCCGAAGACCTGTTGCTGGATGCGCGGAGTGTCACGAAGAAGGGGATTACCGAAACCCTTATCTACGGCCTCCAGTTGGTCAAACGGACTGGAGCTTATGAAAAAGCCCAGCGACTTCGTGGTAAGCTTTCGCTGGACATCGATCTTGGGCTTAGTCGCGAACGTGGTCGGTCGTGAATGTGGTCGTGGTGGATACCTCTTCTTGGATATCCTATTTCACCGGCAGCGAGCAAAAGGATCTTGACTTGGCTTTGCAGGAAGGCCGAGTTTTTCTTTCACCGGTTGTTGCTGCGGAGTTGATGAGTGGCTCGCTCACCAAAACCAAACGGGAGCAGCTCGCGGATTTCTTGCGTGATTTGCCCCTTTGCGATGCGAGTGTCGAGCATTGGTTGCGAGTGGGCTTGCTGCGTAGTCAACTAGCTCGCAAAGGCCTCACGGTTTCGACGCCAGACGCACACATCGCGCAGTGCGCAATCGATCTCGATGGGTATCTGCTAAGCGAAGACAAGATATTTCAGCGCCTTGTCCGCCCTTGCAAGCTTCGTCTGCTTTGATTGACTGCCTACTACACGTTCCTACGGAAGCACCGAAAAGTCGGCAAACGCCACGTAGATTGCGAGGACGATCGCCACCAAGATCGTGCCGGCAAGTTTGGCATAACGCCAAGGCGTAAGGTTTACTGCTCCGACGTCCTGCTGAACCCACTCTTTTTCAAGTGGCCATACCTCTGCAATAATCAGCATCAGAATCACAAGCCAGCTGAACACGATTCCTAGGAAGTGAAACTCGTGCATTGAGGCAACGATCTTATCAAACGGCGACACAAAGTAACCAACGGCAATCGCGACAAACCCAGCCACCAAGCCAAACTTGGCTGCGATCGGCGGAGCACGTCTTGTGAGCATGCCAACCAATACGACAGCAAATATCGGGATAAAATACATCCCGTTCATTTTCTGAAGATAACCGAAAATGCTCTCCGTCTTTGCCAACAACGGTGCAAGGCTCATCGCCACCACGGCGACAATCCAGCCGAAGATTTTCCCAGAACGAACCACTTGTTGCTCGCTCGCTGCCTTGTGGATGACACTCTTATACATTCCCAGACTGAATAATGTACAAGAGCTATTCAGGGCCGAATTGAAACTCGAAAGTATCGCACCGATCATCGCGGCTGCGAAGAAACCGGTTAACGGCTCAGGCAGCACTCGATTGACCAGCAGGCCGTAGGCATGGTCGGCCTTGATGTTTTCACCGGCAAACATGCTGTAAGCAATCATGCCTGGCAAGACGAGATACATAGGGCCCAGCAGCTTGAGGGCGCCGGTGAGCAGCACTCCTTTCTGGCCTTCGGCAAGACTGCTCGCACCGAAGGTGCGCTGAATGATTTGCTGGTTGGTGGTCCAGTAGAATAGGTTTAGCAAAAATATTCCAGAGAAAACGGTTCCAAACGGAACCGAAGAAGCCGAGCCACCAATGGAGTTGAATCGTTCTTTTTGCTGCTCGAAGAGCAGGTTGGCTCCTCCTGAAATCCCCGCATCGCCACCTAGCTGTGATAAGGCAAAAGTGGTGATGAGAAAACCGCCCACCAGTAGCCCGATTCCGTTGAGCGTGTCTGAAACCGCAACCGTCCGCAAACCGCCAAACAGTGCGTAGATTGAACCCAGGATTCCGACCGCCCAGACAATTAGCCATAGGGTGGTCGATTCCGATTCGATGCCAAGCATGGCTTGGATGTCGAGAATACCGATCATCCCTCGGGCTCCCGTGTATAGAATAATCGGGAGCAGGATGCCGACGTAGGCTACAAGGAAAATGAGATTGGTGATCACCTGAGTTTGATGATCGAACCGTATTTCTAAATACTGGGGTACCGTAGCGACGCCACTTTTGAGAAATCGCGGCAAAAAGAACAACGCCATCGCCACAAGGGCAATCACCGCGACGACTTCCCACACCATGACACAAAAGCCATTGGTGAACGCCGCCCCGTTCAAGCCGACCATCTGTTCGGTCGAAAGGTTGGTCAGCAAGAGCGAACCAGCGATTAGCGGAAAGGTGAGCGAGCGGCCCCCTAAAAAAAACCCTTGGCTGCTCGAATGGTCGTCGCGTCGCGTAAAAAACCAAGTCAACGCGCCTACGAGCCCGGTAAAGAAAAGAAATGAACCAACAGTGACAGCATACATAGAAACCCCTCGTTGCAAAAACGAACGCCAGAATACTATGCTTGTTGGTACCTAGTGCCTACCATAGCAGAGTCTCTAGCAGTACACAAACGACTTCCGTCAAAGTAAACCCATAGATCAGTCCCTCAGGTTCGGAATTTCCGAATCCAGAATGACCATCCCCCTTCAAACGGTTCTCAGGATTTTCTTCCCTTCTCTAGTTCCCAATACACACTACTCGAAAGGTTTTTTCATGCGAAACACGATCGGCATGATGTTGACATTGGCAGTTATGACTTCGGCGAATTTAAATGCGAAGGAAGCCAAAACGGGGACCATCATCACACCGCTACAGGAATATGTGAACGCACCGGATGATAGTTATCAGTGGAAGGTGCGTGGAGAGAGTATCCAACATGGATGTACCGTGGTCGACATCGGTTTGACGTCGCAGACGTGGCATGACATGAAGTGGGAGCACACCTTGAGTCTGTTTTTGCCACCTAAGGTCAAGCATAAAAACACGGTTTTGCTGTTTATCACTGGCGGCCAGACAGGAGGTCGAGTAGGCGAGAGTGACCTATGGAAGGGAACTAGGTTAGCAACTTTGGCGCAGATGCCATGTGTGTTCCTCCATCATGTGCCGAACCAGCCTTTGCTGGGCGGTCGCGTCGAAGACGATTTAATTACCGAGACGTTTCTCAAGTATCTCGAAACAAAAGATACGACTTGGCCGTTGCTGTTTCCCATGGTCAAAAGTGCCGTCCGAGCGATGGATGCCGTCAGCGAAATCGCCAAACAACATTTTGAAACTGAAATCAATCAGTTTGTAGTTGCCGGTGTGTCGAAGCGAGGTTGGACGAGTT
This sequence comes from Planctomycetota bacterium, assembly GCA_029259945.1. Taxonomy (GTDB): domain Bacteria; phylum Planctomycetota; class Planctomycetia; order Pirellulales; family Lacipirellulaceae; genus Bythopirellula. The sequence continues at coordinate 6,358 of JAJDEF010000037.1, read as the reverse complement.
GGTTGACTGCGGCGGTCGATCCACGCGTGGCAGGTGTGGCACCCATCGTCATCGACATGCCGAATTTGCAACCTCAGCTCGAAGGTCAACTGGAGCGATGGGGCAAGTACAGCGAACAAATTATCGACTATACGAGCAAAGGCTTGGTCAAGAAGGTAGAAGAGGACGCGGACTACCCGTTGTGGGGGTGGGTTGATCCCTACACTTATCGCGAGCATCTGACGATGCCGAAGTTGCTGATCAATGGCACCAATGATCGATATTGGGTCGTTGATGCCATGAATCAGTATTGGGACGGTTTAGTGGGCCTCAAGTATGCGCTTTATGTTCCGAATGCGGGCCATGATCTGGGCGGTGGTGTGATCGATGCCTTTACGACACTGGCTATTTTTTCGCAGCGAGTAGCAACCAAGACCCCCTTGCCGGTGTTAAGTTGGAAGCATGATGACGAGGGCGAGAAATTCCGCTTGTCGGTGGAATCAAACGAGCCGACGCAGAGATTTCGGCTCTGGATTGCCAAGTCGGAATCGACAGATTTTCGGTCCTCGAAATGGACGGCAATCAACATGGATGTAGGGATAAAAGGGAAGGCAGTGGCCCTCGTCGAGCCTCCTGCGAGTGGACACATCGCGTTTTATGCCGAAGCGACCTACTCATTCGGCCCATCAGGCTACGGATTGTCGACTCAGATTCGTGTTGAGTAGGGCTGGAGGGGACTACACAACATGCCGTTGGTGACAGTGTGTAGAATCGCAAAGCTGCCGTGGTTCTGGTTTTCAGCTACCGCCGAGGTGTTGGCCCTGGGTGCTACGTGAGGTAAATCATAAGCACGTTGTTGAGCGCGCGGGCCTAATTGCATTCGCAGAGAAAGCGAGGATTGCCGTGGCGAATAGCAGCAAGGAGGTCGGCTCAGGAACGGACAGCGTTTGGCCAGGGCTAGGCACACCGCTCGTGCCGAAATTCACCTCCCAATCGGTCAGGTCCAAGGCACTCAGTGGATTGGGTGATTCGCCCCGTTGCCACGCGAGGAAATCATTGCCGTCTACATTGCCGTCACCGTTGTAGTCTCCTGGAATCGTCGTCGTTAGGGGGATCGCGCTGGACCAAGTTGTTCCGTGGCCGAAGAACCGTGTGATTGGCACCCAGTTTTCCCCGACTTTGGGATCGGGCTCTCCTACGGGAACCTCCGACGTATAGTGCTCTGCCAAGATATTGTAGAAAGTCATCTCGGTAGGTGTCAGCATTCGCTCGTGGCTTTCGGCGACAAATCCGAGCGAGAAATCTTTTTGAGCCACGTCGGGGGTTGGCGTCCGTACGCCATGAATCGCCTGGATGTCTTCGAGCGTTACCGTCGTGACGATTTCAGCTTGGGTAATCGGTTCGTTGTTCAAGATCTTCGTTCCCGGGGGAGTACTCGACTGGTCGTATGTGAGAATGGTACCGAGGTTGCTGCCATCCGTGAGACCCATCATATAAGCATCGAGCTCAGAAATATTAGTTGCCTCATTAACACCTTCTCCGCTGTTGATTGTATAAGTGCCATCGCCATTGTCGATCCACTCAAACCCTCCCAGCAAACTCCCGACGTTACTCCAGTTGCTCGGGTGGCAGCAACTACCAATCCCAAGCGAGGGATCGAGGTGCATGGACCATTGATGCAAGATTTCATGTGTTATGACGCGGCCGGAAATACCCCGTTTCATAGTATCCAGGTGGCTTATGCCCAGCAGCTTTCCGGCACTGCCATACAGTGCAGTGTTGTCTCTCTGGGCGAGGCCTGTCCCGCTGTAATCTACCAGTATCGACCCGTGCTTACCGGCGAAGAAATTGGACGAAGCGACTCGGTTGTCGTTTTCGATCTTGTTCGTCGAAAACAACATCAGCATGTCGAATGCGTCGGGCAGAACGTCGTAGATTGGCTGCGTAATCTGGGTGAGATCTCCGAGATCTCCCCCGGGACCGCGGAGTCCTAGCTGTGTATTCCGCTCGGAAGTGCGGATGTTGATCAGATTCGAAGATACAGCGATATCGGGCGACAACGACTGGACTTGAGTCGTTGGGATGTCGGACCGAAGAAGACCAATTTCTGGTCCAGCTAAGAATGTCGTCTCCGAAGCATCCAGTTCCTGGATCGTCAACGTTCCCATTGATTGGATGTTAAGTCCTGCGGGACTATTCGGATCGTTACGGAAGTTGGGGAATAACGGGAAAGGAGAGTTTGTGTTGTAGGTGATTGGCTCGGATGTATAAATGGAGTCGCTCGCCACACGGTCACTTCCCAAGCCATCATCACGAAGTGCTGGCCCACCTGAAAAATTAAACTCGAGAGAGAACCCGTCGAGTGTGACACCAGCCACAGGGCTGCTGGTCTCAACTTCCACAACAAACGACTCGATTCCGTCCGTACGAATTACATTGGGCACGGTCTGCCAACCGCGCGAGTTCAGGGGAAGGGCGGCCACAGATATGCTGACCTGCGCCAGAACTAGCAGCGTAGCAAGAGAGATCGACTTAGTTGACATAAGATGCACCACACGCACAGGTATGAATCAGGATTTACCATTGAGAATTGCCTTGAGCGGTTCCAATGCTCTGGTAATTCCACGCAAAGGGAGGAGCCGTATTCTCAAGTCCAACCCGCCTAGAAAATACTAAGGCCAAGCAAATTCCTTGATTTTTTACCGCGGCCTAGAGGGCGCAATGAAGATTCCCTCCCCCAGCTCAAGCCAGCCTGATTAGCACACTCCAGTTTGGTCCGTTAAACGGTAATATTCGCATGCTGGACGAGTCGATAACCGTCAAAAACGGTTTTATCTGACCTCCTTTGGTAGTGGGGACGGAGTGTTCACGCTATTGGGGGATATACCCGTGAAAAGTGTTTGACACGTCTATGTCGCAACGTACTCTTTCTTCACAAGCCTCACAAAGGTGAGCCCGTCGTTTTTTTTTGATTGAGCGTAGGCGTACCGTATAGTTCACCAGGCTTGTTAGAGTTCCAAGATAGATTTTGACAAACTACTAGGAAGAATATTCATCATGCTGCCTATCCTTGGTGTTTCTACCACCTACCTGTTAATCGACATGGCTTTGGCGCTTGTTGCATTGACTATCGGCTTTTTTAGCGCGATTTGGTACCAGCGCAATGTGGTCGGTGTCGTGCAAAACACAGCCGCCCCCTCAGGAGCGGCTCCTGCGAATGAGCCTGCGCCGGAAGCGATTCGCGAAAAAGAAGCTGCCGAAAACGAAGCAGAACGTGCCAGCATGGCTGCGATGCAGTTACGCGATTTAGCGATGAACGTTGCCACGGAGATCGGCGAGCACAATACGATGATCGCTGACATCTCTGGGAATTTAAACAACCTAGAAGAAGGGGCTGAAGGGGCCAGCTCGGTTGTCATGGATGCCGTTGCCCAGATGTTGTCGGCCAACGACAAGCTCCAAAGTCGCCTAGCTGATGCAGAGCAGAAAATCCAAACGCAAGCTGACGAAATACGTACCAAGCAATCAGAGGCTTGCACCGACGTATTGACCAAATTGCCCAACCGGCGAGCGTTTGACGACGCCATGGCTTCGAATAGCAAGGCATTTGCTGGCCAGAAACGGCCCTTCAGCCTGCTGATTTTCGATGTCGACCACTTCAAAAAATTCAACGATACCCACGGCCATCAAGCAGGCGACGAGGTGCTTCGCCAAGTGGGCCAGACGATGTCTGCAGCCGTCAAGGGCGAGGACATTCCCTGCCGCTACGGCGGCGAAGAATTTGCTCTAGTGATGCCAAACACAAAAATCGACCAAGCACGAATAGCTGCCGAGCGTGTTCGCCAAGCAGTCGAGGCGATGGAAGTCGAATTCGAGGGGAAGATGCTCAAAGTAACGGCGAGTATTGGAGTCGCCGAGGTTGCCACGGGGGAGGACTCTGCGGTGGTCGTGCGCCGGGCCGACGATGCCGTTTATGCGGCGAAAGAAGCTGGCCGAAACCGCTCGTATTGGCAGGATGGCGAACGATGCCGCTCGGTCGAAGACACAGCTACGGCCAAGCCGACTTCGTCTGCTGGTCAAGTATCTGAGACTTCAACTCAAGAGGCGGTAAAGCCTGTCGACTTCAGCAGCTTACCCGATCAAGCGGTTTTCTCTGGAGAGCTTCATCGTCGAATCAACGAAAGTCACCGTTTTGGCGCACCGTTATCGGTCATGTATCTAGGCATTAATGACTTCGTTAGTCTTGAAGAAGAGTACGGTAACGCAGTCGGGAAATTGTTGCTTGAGTCCGTTGCCCAGTTCATCCGTTCGACGCTTCGAGACATGGACCTTCTCGGAAAACTTAGCAACGGCGAGTTTATCGTGATGCTGCCAGGCAGCACTGAGCAAGAAGCAAAGCTAGTTGGCAATCGAGTGGAGGAGGCAGTTGCCAGTTGCGTGATTCCGCTGGGTGGTAAGAATCTTCGATTAGGCATTTCTCAAGCGGTGACCGAGGTAAAGCCTGACGACGAGGCAGCCACCATGATCGCCCGCGCCAAAACAAGCGTGAATCAGCAAGTCGAAGCGACTGCTGGGGTCAGCTGATAGCACTTGGTATTGTTGGTTGCGTTGGATAATGCTGCTATGATGCATGGCAGTTCATGCCATCCGTAGCGAAGATTCCATGCCGAACCGACCACCCGACTCAAAACTTCTACGGCTACCCTCTCTGCGTTTCAGCTTGCGCAGCATGCTGGTCACCATGACCGCTTTTGCCGTGTGGTGTGGATTTGTCACGATTCTTCCGTCGGCGTTTAGCCAGCTCCTGGTCGGATTGCTCTGGTTCGTCGCGACGGGCTGGTTGTTGGCCGGCCTGTTTTTCGCCCAGGGAGATCAGCGAGCTTTTTGCATCGGTGCAGGCTTAGTCGCCTCGTCCATGTGGACTGGCATCGGGGGCCAGTATATGAATGGTTTTCACCGATTGACTGGCTTCGGGCAGGCCTGGGCGGTGTGGACTGATTTCGCAATGATTGCCGCCACAGCCACCGCAAATGGCACCATCTGCATCCTGGCCCGCCGGTATTTCGAGCGGCAGAAACTGTCCCAGGGTTCGGGGCCCCAGGCCGATGCTATAAATTCTTCCGAGAACTTGAAATAACCCCTTTTACAGTTCCAAGAAACTCGCTATTATCTGAGGCTCGCAACCATTGGTGGTCAGAGGCCCGTAAGGTCAGCCTTACGAGCCTCTGCTCACTTTCGGTAAGTCTGCTTTGCCTTTGGCAGGGCCGGTTTCCGAGATTGCAGAGCGGCTCAAGTGGCTGCGGTCAATCGTCCGATTGACTAAGAGTTCTTTGACAATTTGGTGTAACTAGCAAGAGTGGCATCTGAAATTCGTTCAGGCGCTGCCCGCGGTCTCGCATACGTTCTAGCTTGCGAGTTTCCTTGGGTGGCAAGTATGTCTGTTCGAATCTCCTTTGTCCTTAGATTACAAGGATCAAACAAGCGTTGCTCGAAGACCCCGAGGGAGGCGTAAGCGCAAGCTCACGGCAACCAAGGGAGCAAAGTCTTCAATTTATAACACCATTTATTTGGTGCAACTCTGAAGCAGGTTCATTTTTGGATCGGCAGCAAGAAGAGCATTGGATAAATGTGGCCAAGTTATGAAGGGCGCATGGGGGATGTCTTGGCATCAGAAGGCGATGAAGGGCGTGGAAGTCTGCGAAAAGCTCGGGGGAGTTGACAAACAAGTATTGATCCCGAGATTCCCGAATGACATGCAGTGAATACATAGCTGCATGTGGCAAACGCGGTGAACTGAAACATCTAAGTAACCGTAGGAGTAGAAAGAAAAATCGATTTCCTTAGTAGCGGCGAGCGAAGGGGAAATAGCCCAAACCGTGAAGGTTTCCTTCGCGGGGTTGTAGGGCCTCTCACATGGGAGTGAGAAAATTGTTGGGTAACAGAATCTTCTGGAAAGTTGAACCACAGAGGGTGACAGTCCCGTAAGTGAAATCTGACAATCTCCCGAGAGGTACCTGAGTAGGTCCGGCCACGTGGAATCCGGACTGAATCTACGGGGACCATCCCGTAAGGCTAAATACTCTCTGCTGACCGATAGTGAACTCAGTATGGCGACTGAAAGATGAGAAGAACCCCTGCTAGGGGAGGAATGTGAACCTGAAACCATGCGCTTACAAGCGGTCGGAGCACTATGCCCTTCGGGGAATGTGTGACGGCGTGCCTTTTGCATAATGATCCGGCGAGTTACCGTGTGCGGCTCGGTTAAGGCCTTACGGGCCGAAGCCTCAGGGAAACCGAGTCTTAATAGGGCGACAATTGGTCGTGCGTGGTAGACGCGAAACCAGGTGAACTACCCATGAGCAGGTTGAAGCGCGGGTTG
>JAJDEF010000036.1 GCA_029259945.1 Planctomycetota bacterium | reverse complement strand
TCGTGATTACGAAGCCGTGAAAACAACAAGATATTGATTACGCATATATTTTTTTTGCGCGAGCAATTAAAGTGACAATCTGCACATATATGCTTTCAGTTGAATTTGGCACCGTATGACAGCTATGATGTAACTGGGCCTTATTGTATAAAATAAACGGTATCCTTGACCGTAATGCTCGCGCATTTCAAAGATGCTTTTCGCACCTTTAATTTCTTTCCAGTCACCAAAATTACCAAGAGAAGCTCTGTCAATTCTGGCATGAATTTTTACTTTGGCGATCTTGTCTTTGAGTTTAAGTAACCAATCCTTAAAAGGAGCTTTCCCTTTAGCGTCTTCGTATACCTCAATGTCATACATCTGCTTCATTTACTTAGCAATGTATCCCGTAAGATACATAATGTCAATGGTTCAATAAAGCAACTGGCTTAAAAGATGGTCGATTCTTTTAGTCATGGGTTCAAAAATGGGTCTAGGGAGCAATGGAGCATAAAATCCAGGAAAAAAACTGTCACGCTTCCAACACCTGAAATAATAAGTGAATTTCGGGAACATTCGTTGCACAAACGGCCTTTTGTATAACTCATTCAACTGTGATACCGCATCAGTCGGTCTTTTTACAGATAATTTAAGTTGCTGAATTTATCCTTAACCGGGATTTTATGTTCCCTTGCTCCCTAGACCCCAAAACCAACAGTTTCAGACCGTCTTAACGGCAGCCAATGAAGAGTAAAGAAACAGTGGGTTTTATTTGACCTGGTCAGCGCGGTGACCCCATTTCGGTCTACAAGTGCAAGTGTAAATTAGCTCTTAATATTTTCCATTTTCAGCTCCTGTCCTGTAAGTAGAAAAGCCGCTTCTACATGCGTGAGATAACCACTTTTACAACCTTCATAGGCTTCCTTAAACCTTATCTCCCGTGTTTACTGTAGCCATTCTGCCCGTTTCGTCTATAACCCTCCATAGGTTAAGGTAATCTGGATAGATCATTTGCTGCAAACACGGACAGTTTACTTATTCCCTGCACGCTATTTATATTCTCTAGACAAATGTAATAATAATCATTATCATTATCATTATCATTATTACTTGTTTAGTGCATGAATAAGGATTCTGTATTATCAGTATCAAAAAATTGATTCTTTATACCAGGCCCTATTCGATGCTCAAAAAATGGCGGAAAACTCAGCAACCTTTTTTCCATATGATTATTATCAAATAGCAGTAAAAACAGGGTTTATAAGAAAACCCAAATAACAATTCATTGCAGCCAGCCATCGCACCCTTTACCTGGGTAAACAGCCAGCTAACTTTTTAATATTGGTAGTTTTATTCGGGAGAAAAAAGTGCGGAAGGATCTCAATTGGGCGTTTTATGCGACCATTAAACTAGTATGTGTATTTTGTTCAACCATTATCAATCTTAGCTTAGTTCAGGCAGAACAAGATCCATCAGTTAAAACGCTTAAGGAGGTTACAGTCAAAGCTGATTGGCTCGGCCCTCCAACTCCAGAAACAGTGAAAATACACCCAGGTGCGCGAACAGTTATTACCAATAAAGAACTGACTGAATCAGGTGCGCGGACGGTCGAAGATGCTTTACGAAATGTACCTGGCGTGCGGGTTTTCGATGAAAGCGGAACTGGTATTTTGCCAAACATTGGTATACGTGGACTCAGCCCGTTACGTAGTGAACAAGCATTGGTTTTGGTTGACGGTGTTCCGGTTACTCTCGCACCTTATGGACAAACTGGGTTGTCATTGTTCCCGCTAACAATGAATACGATAGAAAGCATTGATGTGGCAAGAGGAGGAATTGCCGTACATTATGGCCCAAATAACGTTGGTGGCGTTATTAATTTCGTAACTAAACGAATTCCGACTAAAAAGTCAATGACCATAAGAGAAACGCTTTCCTTGTCGCCATCCACTCAGCGCATGCTGGCAGATAGTTATTTCCGTGTTGGTGGTTTCGTTAACGATAAGCTCGGTTTGCAACTACAAGGTAACTTTATTAATGGTGATGCCATACGTGCACATTCCGACACACAGGTTACCAATATAATGTTTGATGCAAATTGGTATCCCACCAACAATATCGATATCAAAGCCGGCTTGCAATATTATAAAACTAAGAATAATTTACCTGGTGCCTTAACTCCTGAATCCTATGCACGAGATCGCAATCAATCCACTCGACCATTAGACCGATTTACAGGCGATACTTTGCGCGGGAACTTTGTTTATAGCCAATCCTTCAATAATGGCGCTGAATTCAGTTGGACAAATTTTGCGCACCGCAGTAACCGACAGTTCTTTTTTGGTAACGCTCTTAATGCTGACGAAGCTTCCACCATAGAGCGGTCGTCACCACGAGAATTTTTAGTCTACGGTAGTGAACCGCGATTCTCCTTTTATATTAACAAGGGTATTAAACAAAAAATTTCTGTCGGTGCACGTTATATGCGTGAAGAAGTAGATTACTTGGTTGATGCCCGCAATTTGTCGACGAATGAATTTAGCGTTGCGCGAGACTGGCGGTTCAAAAACCATGCGGTTGCCGCTTATATCAGTAACACTCTATTTCTTTTAGATGACAAATTGAAGATCACACCAGGTATTCGTCGCGAGCAAGTGTACTTGGACTTTCGTAATAACCAGGCCGGCGATAAAAAAAGTAACCCAACTAAAGATTGGTTGCCAGGCCTAGATATCGGTTACCAGGTAACCGATGCTCTATTTTTATTTGCAAACTTTCATGAATCACTACGTCCGGTACAGTTTACGCAAATCACATTTGGGGGGGATCTTTCCGCCGAACGAGCTAATAATTTTGAAACAGGTTTTCGTATAAACCCACTCAAGAACGTCGGAGTTAATTTCTCCGCCTTTCGTATAGATTTCGATAACAAGCTGGAGTTCGTGAATCGGGATGTGGGTTTTCGCAACCTTGGAAAAGCGCGTCATCAGGGGGTAGAAACCGATTTTACCTGGCAACCAGAACAAATCCGTGGGCTTGAGCTTAAAACGGGTTATACCTATATTGATACTGAACAGCGTTCAGGTCAATTTAAAGGTAACGAATTGCAATTGGCAGCGCACCATCAATTAAACTTTTGGGCCAATTACAGACGTGCAAACTGGAACTGGAATGTAAATGGTTTTTTCCAAAGCAAATCATTTAGTGATGGAGCCAATACAGTAGCCGAAAATGAATCTGGTTCCGTTGGAAGAATTCCGTCTTTTTGGGTATGGAATGCACAAATCACCCAAAATTTCCGTTGGGATAACAAAAAAATCACCGCGGGTCTGGGGATCAACAACATGTTTAATCATCATTATTTTTTCCGGGGAGTCGATTTTAGTCGAGGGCGTATGCCGGCACCTAGCCGAACATTATTATTCACAGTGCAAATGGATATTTAAAAAGGCTCGTTATGAAAGTGCTTATTATTTTAACTCACGTAATAACCGATTCTATTAATATTGGCTTTATTCCAGCCGCGCAACGTCTTGGCTTATCAGTTGTAATACTCACTGATTATGCTGAAGCACATCGGCAGCATTTCAGTCAAACCGGACTCCCTGCTTATCCTGCTGAAATTGTCGCCTGCGATGTATTCAATCCACTGGCGGTAATCGAAGCCATTACGCACCGGATGCGGGAACCGATAGCTATTTTTTCCAATAGTGATCATCTCCAAACCAGTACGGCGATCGCTGCCGATTATTTCACTTTACCACGCAAGAACTGGCATGTTACCTATCGCGCCAAGCACAAAGCGGAAATGCGTGCTCACTTGCAGACACGTGGCCTAGACAGACTCTGGCACACCGTTGTCTATGACAAAGTGGGGCTGACACATGTATTAAGTGGCATCTCATTTCCATGTATTACCAAACCGTGTGAAGGCATCGCCAGTCAGCAGGTGAGTCTAAGTTATAACTGCGCTGAACTTAAGGCACAGTGTGCCGCGGCGTGGAATACTCAGCCGGGACAACCCTTGCTTCTCGAAGAATACATTGAAGGTCCGCTCTATACGCTTGAAACGCTCGGTGATGACAAGACGTTGTGCTTACTCGGCGGCTTTAAGGTGAAATTATCACCACCACCGCATTTCATTGAACTCGAGGCAAGCTGGGGAACAGGATTAACGGTGGCGGAAGAAACCAGGGTTTTAGACATTATCCGTGGCTTTGGTGTCGGTTTTGGCGCGTGTCACACAGAATTTGTTATGACCGACACAGGACCGCGCCTGATCGAAATCAATTATCGTAATATCGGAGATTATCGAGAGTTTCTGCTGTGCGATACGCTTGATATTCCTTTATTTGAGATCGTTTTGCGTCTATATCTTGGTGAATCGCTTCCACAACTGAATCTCGCGCAAGGCAGGGCCTTGATTCGTTATTTTACCGCAGAGTCTACGGGGCGTCTTACCTATGCGCCTGAAGCATTCACTCGTCAGACAAATGATGTTCAGATCAATTACAAGCCCTTATACGCAATTGGTGACACGATTAATTTAACAAACTCAAATAAGGATTATCTGGGCGTACTGCGCGGCATTGGTTCGGATGCGCAGCGCCTTAATCTGGAGATGAATCGCATTAGTATGGAATTGGCATGGGAAATAAACGCATGAATATGACACCGTTCGTTACCGTATTTGATTCTCGCTTAAACGACGCCGAAGCTGAGAGTGCGCAATATATCTGTCATCGTGTAATCGATACTTTGTTGCGTGAAAATGTACGCGAATGCGTTAATTATTCAACGCTCATGCCAAGCGCTATGCTGCCAGCATGGCTGGGCAGATATGCGCAACTATCTCACCTTTGGCTTAAAATAAATCATTTCGGCGATGGCTGCCTTTGGGTTCCAGTAATCAAGACCACATTCATGCAGGATTGGCGTAGCGCCGGATTGCCACTACTTTGGCGACAAAACGGACAGGTTCAAGCATTATATACCGTAGAAGCTATCATCGCTTGTTTCGCCCACGGCCTTCCTTCAGCTGCGGCACTTTCATTTAATGCATTTGGCGAAGAGTGCCAAATGGCAGCTGAGCAACGCGTTATTTGCGAAGCCGAGCGTAAACGATGGTTCGCCGAGTTCCGCGCGCTGCATGGCGTGACAACAGCGGGGACCCAGCTACCCGATTGGCACGTCCGTTTATTGCATTACGACCGACTTGGCGCATTTTTGGATCATCCATTTTATCCCACAGCACGGGCAAAACTGGGTTTCGATGCTGCAGCGCTCATCGCTTATGGTCCTGAATTTCAGAAGAATTTTCTGTTATTCTGGCTGGCTGTCCCGCACGCTCTGTTTCATCCAAATGCTGACAATGAACAGGGTCTGCCGTCCCTATGGCCCTCTTTTGGTGCCGTCGGTCTACCTGACGCCATGAAGAGTACGCACGTGCTAATTCCGATACATCCTTTCGTATGGGGGCAACAACTCGACGATCTGCTTGATACAGCCGGGCTACACGCTACGATTCGCGCTCCGCGACCTTATCTTGCAGTCGCTCCAACCTTATCGGTACGTACAGTCATGTTACTTGATGCACCGGAATGGCATTTAAAATTGCCGCTGACGATTCGCACCCTCGGCGCGAAAAATATTCGCACCATCAAGCCGAGCACCATCCCGGATGGTCACAGCATCCAAACCTTGCTTTCCCATATTGTAGCTGGGGAGCCTTCAGTTGCTGACCGTTTACTGCTGACAAGAGAAGCCTGCGGCGCCCATGTCGACAATCAGATGACTCTCGGTTATATCTTGCGACGTTATCCGGCCGAGACGTTGCAAGGGAGCACACTAATTCCAGTAGCGGCATTATTGGCGCAAACACCGGCTGGAGACACGGTTATCGAAGAAATTGCGGCGCAATTCTATGCCGGCAAGCTTGAAAATTTTTTAAATGATTACCTTGACCTGACACTGCGCTTCCATTTAGTGCTGTGGCTGCGTTATGGCATTGCGCTTGAATCAAATCAACAAAACTCTATCGTAGTTTTAAGCCAGGAAGAACCCCGTTTACGTTTACTGCTAAAAGACAATGACGCGGCGCGCATTCATCTTGATTCTTTAACCCGGCGCTGGCCCCATCTGGCAGCGCATGTGGCCGAACTGCGCGATCAACGCATTGTCGTCACAGATTCACTAGCGCTTGCGCAAATGTTTACAACCATTACCTTGCAACTCAATATTGCCGTGCTGGTTGAGCGCCTTGTGACAATTCTTGCCTTGTCTGCCACTACCCTGTATTCCCGCATCAGGCTGCGAATAGATACGATGCTGGAAGAACTGGCGGCTGAGGGTGAAGACATTGGGCTGGCGCGACGTATACTGCTCGAAGATGAGCGACTTCCAATCAAATATTTATTAATTGCTGCCACCCTGGCTGAAAAAAAAGATACAGGTGCCACTGACGTTAACAAATTTTATGGCCACAGTGCACCCAATTTCTTAAAGGCAAAATGATTAATATTCAGCGTCGCATTGTCACCACCATCATGGTTTGCCATTTTGTTGCAGCTTTCGCTGCGCTCGGTATGCCACCATTTTTTGCACTGATACTTGACAAATCATTGCACAGCGACGCTATTTATCTGGCGGGATGGTTATATGTTATCCCGACTTTCTTTACAGCAATAAGCAGTCCCTGGTGGGGTCGATTGGCAGATAAATATGGCAAGAAGCCTCTTTTATTGCGCGCCCAGCTCGGACTAGCAGGCAGTTTCCTGCTCGCCGGGTTTGCTCCCAATACCTTGGTATTTATTGCGGCTTTGTCTTTGCAAGGCTTGCTCGGCGGGACTTTCGCGGCATCAAATGCTTATTTGGCGACCGTGGCAAGCGGTACAGCGCTCAGTCATAGTTTGACGCTAATGCAATGGTCAGCACGTGCGGCGCTGGTTATCGCACCGGTGGGATTGGGGTTATTAATGACCATAGAGTCACCGCTGGAGTTGTACCGTTATTTGGCGCTGCTGCCATTAACGGCTGCCCTATTAATTGGATGGCTGCCCGCCTATCCGGAACAAGCAGCGACAAACACACCATTATCAATCAAAAGCGAAACAATTGAAGCGACATCGACCCAAGTGTATGTATTGCAATTTACCTTCATCTTCGCCACCGTAGTTACCTTTCCTTATTTTGTTCCTTTTGTCCAGGAAAATTCTGATGCGCCGTTACCCGCGCTTGCCGGACTGTTATTCGGACTTCCGCATTTGGTTTATCTACTATGCGCAGTGCCATTGAGTCGCCATCTCAAGCAACACAATCTAGTGCATCTGTTGACGGTAGCTTACTTGTTATTTGCGTTATCCCTGTTGGGACAAGCATTGTTCTCATCATTATTGGCTATCTCAGTTTTGCGTATTGTCATGGGGTTCAGCATGACACTAGGCTTTATTGGTTTGCATGCCCTGATTGTGAGTACCGTCAACAGTGGCAATGCCGGACGCACATTTGGCGGATTCGAAAGCAATTCTAAATGGGGTGCGGTTGCTGCTGGCTTGATTGCCGGAGTTTCCGTTCAAATGATTGACTTAAAAGCACCTTTTTTTATTGGTGCGCTGACAATGTGCTTCACCAGTTGCTATCTGATCGGCCTGAAGCTGTATCAGTTACGACTGAATAATTCTTAGAAATAAGTAATAGGAGAGACCATGCATTTACATAATCTGGCGGAAGCGATTGATTTGTCCCTGATAGCTCAACAAGAAGCAGAACGGCGTACGATGGAAATACTCTTGAATTGTTATTGTCGGGAAGTTGCTGGCCCGGAAGGTCAGCTAAGTGTCGGACCTTTATTCAGCAAGAACGATGATAGCCCGGCATCTGTACGTCTGGCCCTACAACGCAGCGGGGGGCGTATTCTGCAGGTTCATCTGTCATTGACGGGCAGCCGTCTTTTAACCGTAGTCAATGGCGCTTCTACCACGGGTAATTTCCGCTATCAATCGCCCCTCTATCACAAATCTTTTGGTAAGCCCTGGGTATTTCTTGAGTGGCAGGCATTGGCGGGGCTTTTATTACGTGAACTGTCATTCAAATATGGACTGCCTGCAAACGATGAATTGATGCAGCAAATTCATGACAGCGTGGTCGTTACTACTGCGATACTTAATACCTCCCGGCCGAGTCGTTTTTCACAGGAACCGCTATTGGCATTTATTGAGTCAGAACAGTCGCTCGTTTTTGGTCACCCTTTTCATCCTGCCCCGAAAAGTCGCCAAGGCGTATCCTTTGAGGATATTTTGCGATATTCTCCAGAAATGAGAGCTAGTTTTTCTCTCCATTACTTTGCAGTTCGGCGCGAATACCTCCTACAACAATCGGTAATCGCTGCGTCATGCGACCAGATCATCGCGGCGCAAGCGCCAGACAATCTTGTCATAAATGAAGAGTTTGCGTTGATTCCAACCCATCCGTGGCAAGCACGCTATCTGCTTGATCATTCAAGCGTGGCAGCCGCAATCCGAGCGGGCCATATTCGCAATCTTGGACCGCACGGTGAAAATTATTATCCCACCTCGTCGATCCGCACTTTATTTAACCCGAGAAATTCATACTTTTATAAGTGCTCCTTAAATATTCGCATTACCAATTGCGTGCGTAAAAATGCGGTGTATGAACTGGAAAGCGCTGTACAGGTAACCCGCATTCTGCGCGCATTAAAACCCGATCTGCAGCAACAATTTCCGGGCCTGCGGATCCTGGAAGAGCCCGCATTCATGTCAATCGATTTAAAGACAGACAACGCGCAGCTTGACAAAGAGGTAACTGAAGGATTTGGCATGATCCTGCGACAAAATTTTACCGATGAATTGCTGCCCGGTGTAACACCGCTTCTGGCCGGGGCATTATTCGGCAACCACATCTACGGTGAGGCGCGCATCTGCGAGCTACTCGCCGATAAAAGACAGCACGGCAGGATGTCGTTTGAAGAGGCAGCCGAACAATGGTTTTCAGGTTACGTTACAGAAGTCATGTATCCGATCCTGTACTGCTATTTCGCGCATGGCGTTATTTTCGAACCACACCTGCAGAATGTTGTAATCGGCGTGGCAGATGGAGAGCCCCGGCAGGTTTTTTTGCGCGACTTCGAGGGCACCAAACTTGTGCAGACGCGCTACGACGAAAAACAACTGGCAGCCATCAGTTCGCGTGCTCGCGAAGCACTATGGTATAGCGATGAACAGGGATGGAAGCGCGTTTCCTACTGCTTATTTGTCAATAACTTCTGCGAAGCCATCAGCCAACTAGGGGCAGGTAAGCCAGCCATGCAAAATCGCCTCTGGTCGGTGGTACGACATCATTTGTATGCTTACCAGAGGCATTACGGAGACAATGTATCGGCGCGGCGCATTAACGCTTTGCTTAATGGTGAACCTTTTCCTGGTAAAGCCAATTTAATCAACCGTTTTTTCAAGCGGCCTGATCGCGCTTTTGATTACTTGCCGGTTAACAATCCTTTAGGTGCATTGCTGGAGGATTGCAGGTGGAACTAAGATTAGCTGAAGTATTTGCCAGCATTCGAGCGGTACATGCCGACACTGAAGAACCCTTGTGCGCTTATGTGTACGACTTACAGGCTCTGTATCAACATGTGATACGCCTGGTCAGCACTTTGCCGCAAGGCTGTGAACTGTTTTACGCAATTAAAGCCAACTCCGATTTGCCGCTTTTGCAAACCCTGGAACCACTTATTGATGGTTTTGAAGTATCTTCCGGCGGCGAACTGGATTGGGTGCGCGAGCATTTTGCTGATGTGCCGGTAATCTTTAGCGGACCAGGCAAGTTAGACCAGGAGATCAATCGGGCAATTGAGCAAAACGTTGATTGCCTGCATATTGAAAGCCTTAACGAACTGTGGCGGCTGGCTGAGATTATCAAACAGACCGGTAAAGTGGCAAAGATATTATTACGCGTCAATCTGGCTGTCGATGACCTGGCAAAAACCAGTTTGATGATGGGCGGGAAACCCACCCCGTTTGGGTTTCATGTGCAGCAATTGAAAGATTGCCTGGAATGGTTGCGCGCACACCCGGAGATTCGGTTGCGCGGATTTCATTTTCATCTGTTATCGCACCAGCTCGATGCCCGGGCCCATCTCCAGTTACTGGCGGCCTATCAACTTCAGGTACGTGAATGGTGTGACGAGTATGCGCTGGATATCGATCATATCAATGTCGGCGGTGGCATCGGCATTAATTACCGGCAACCTGAACAACAGTTCGACTGGGCGACTTTCAGCGCGGGATTAGCAGCACTGGTAAATAACGGAAACTTACTCGGTATTCCTATGCGTTTTGAGTTGGGACGTTATATCACCGCCGCTTGCGGTTATTACGTAATGCAGGTCATTGATATTAAACAAAGTTATGATAAGAATTTTCTAATCGGCAGAGGCGGCACGCATCACTTTCGCACACCTTATGCGCAAGGACACAGCCATCCGCTGCATTTATTGCCCATCAATGCGTGGCCTTATGCATTTCCTCGCCCGGAGATTTCCGATGCAAAAGTAAGTATCGTGGGTCAATTATGCACACCAAAAGATCTGCTCGCATACGATGTTCCGATTGACACGGTACGCTGCGGAGATCTGATGATATTTCCTTACGCGGGCGCTTATGCCTGGAATATTTCCCATCATGAGTTTCTGCGTCACCCGCATCCCACGCAATGGTATTTACCTGTGGAGTAACCAGATTATGCTACAAACCAACCAACTTAAATACGCACTCGCCAATCAAGAAATCGTTTTCGGATTGCTCAGTTCGATTCCCTCGCCATTAGTGGTCGAAATGATCGGTTTCGCCGGCTATGATTTTGTTATTCTCGATATGGAACACATTTGTGTCAATCCAGAAACCCTTGAAAACATGGTGCGGGCAGCGGAATGCGCCCATATCACGCCGTTAATCAGAGTGCCCAATGCAATGCCCGAAAATATTCTGCGGGCATTGGATTGTGGCGCTCAAGGTATCGTCATACCGCACGTGTGCAATCGTACAGACGCCGAGCTGGCAGTTTCATCGGCTCGTTATTATCCACTCGGGTGTCGGGGCATCAGCGGTGGACGTACCACAGGTTTCGGTACCATTGATCTACCTGCTTATTTCGAGCGCGCTAATTCAGAGATCATGGTGATCATCATGATCGAAGATAAAGAAGGCGTCGATAATCTGGACGCCATTTTGTCTGTTGCGGGTATTGATATGGTACTTGAAGGCGCCATCGATTTATCCCAATCTTACGGTGTGCCGGGGCAATCGCAACACCCGATCGTACAGAGCGCTATCGCAAAAATTGCCACAACCTGCCAGCATCATGACATTCCCTTTTGTGCTGTTCCTCGTGCCGCCAATCAACTGGAAAAAGAGAAAAATCAGGGTACGCGGGCTTTTTTGCTGGGGGATGACCGTGGTGTGAGTTTTCGGGCAATGAAAGCACACCTGTTGGGATTCCAATCCAGTTGATTATTGCTGGCGAAAAATAATTGCTGGTAACTGAATTGAGTAAAAACTATTCATTGCTGGCGGATAATGAAACTGATTAAGAGACATCGAAAATTCCTTTCTCCAAACGGATCAAGCCACCCTACCAGGAATGAAAATACGCAAAATAATCTTTAATTTACACTGTTATATCGGTCTGACGATAGGGTTGATTGTGATGTTAATCGGAGCCACCGGAAGCCTGCTTGTTTTTCGAGATGAGATTGAAGCACTCACCTATCCCGAATTAATGACAACTGTTGGGCGCCATGAACGGGTTTCTGTACAGCACGTGTTGGACGTGGTCAGGCATGCCTATCCTCAAGATAGCGTTTTTTCTCTGCGCATGCCGCGCAAACCGCAACAGGTTTATCTGCTAAAGATGAACGATGCAAATAGTTTGTTTGTTTATGTGGATCCATACAGTGGGAAATTAATCGGCTCGCATCAACAGAAAGATACCTTCATGGGATGGATTGCCGTCATGCATACGCAGCTTCTGCTAGGCGAGCAGGGGAAGACTATTCTCGGGGTTAGTGGTTTATTGTTGATGGTTATGAGCGGCGCCGGCATCTTTTTGTGGTGGCCCCGTAAAGGAAAAATTTCTCAAGGCTTTCAAATAAATTGGTCGGGCGCATGGAAAAAGAGAGTTTTTAATATGCATCGCGTTTGTGGCATCTATAGCGTATTTTTTCTTCTGGTTATAGGTCTTACCGGCGCGTCGTTAGTATTCAATAAAACTGCCAGCGGAATTACTGATTTTCTGACAGCCAGCCCGCCAAGACCTGCTCCGCCGCTTTCTGGTCATCCCGGTGCGGAGCACGCTGCGCCGCCACTCGATGAATTGTTGCGCCAAGCCGACCGCTTAATGCCTGCCCCCACAACTTGGATTAGTTTTCCGCAAACCCCACGGGCACCCCTGGTCGTGCGCAAAAAAACGTCAGCAGAATCCCATCCAAATGGAAGAAATTTTATCTATTTCGATCAATATAACGGTGATGTTTTATTGGTCGAAAATGCATCAACCGCGCCGCTAGGAACCCGTATTTATAATGTGTTTTACCCCTTACATGTCGGCACGATAGGCGGACTGTCCACTCGCATCCTGCAAATGATCGTTGGTTTTTTACCCCTTATCTTGTTTATCACGGGATATATCATGTGGAGAAATCGTGGCAAGGGGAGCGCCCACAAGAAATCTATGATCACTTTTAATCAAAGGCGAAAAATTTATATGAAAGATATTGAGACAAAGGATTTCGATGAAGTCAGAAAAACCTAAACGGCTTAATCGTGAACGTAGGGGGATCAAGCGCTTCAGTATTCTGTTTATTACATTGGTTTTGATTATCAGTATCTGGTTGTGGCGCCAACAAACTGATTCCGTTAAAAGCGACAACGCCCGCACGGATGCCGTCCAGGTAGTGAGCGCAGTCGTTGCAAAAAGTAACGTGTCTGTCAGACTTGACGCCAACGGGATTGTATCGGCCCAGCAAACCGTTGACATAAGACCGCAGCTCAGCGCTACCGTTAAAACTGTGCATATCAGAGAAGGACAGTTTGTCCAAAAGGGAGATAAACTGTTTACATTGGATGCGCGCACTGAATCGGCCAATCTCAACAAAACGGAAGGCCGGCTGGCCAAATCCCGTGCCGAACTGAAAAACGCAGAGCGCAATCTTGAGCGCCAACGTGAATTATTTCGCCAAGGGTTTATTTCTCAGGCCGCCCTGGATAGAGTACAAAATCAAGTGGATGGTCTACGCGGCCAATTAGAATTTGATCAGGCAACCGTGGAAGCAATGCATGTTGCGCGCAGTTTCACCGAAATTACCGCACCTATTGCCGGGCGCACAGGCGCCATTCCAGTGCATCAGGGCAGTCTGGTGCTGCCAAATGATCCTGTCATGGTGAGTATCACCCAGATAGATCCAATTAACATCACCTTTATGCTACCGGAACGTGAGCTTGCTGCTCTACAGAAAGCCCTTAGGCAAGATAAGTTACCTGTCAGCGCTATCCTGAATCAAACAGAACAGCAGGGCTGGCTTACATTCTTGGATAATGCGGTTGATACGGCAAGCGGCACGATCCGCCTTAAAGCACAGTTTTCCAACACCAATCACGACCTCTGGCCCGGTATGTTTGTCAAGGTAATGCTTGCGCCGCGTTCATTCGAAGATGTGCTTACGGTTCCCGTACAGGCAGTACAAACCGGCCCGGAAAAAAAGTTTCTTTACGTAATTACGGAAGACAGTAAGGTAATTTCTCAACCGGTCGATGTGCGCTTGATTCAAGATGGATTTGCTGTCATAGCGGGGGAGAACATTATTCCAGGCATGCGCGTTGTCACAGAAGGCGCGCAAAATCTCAGGCCCGGGAGCCAGGTAGCCGAATCCTCAACTTATCATGCCAAAATTTACGCCAACAATCAGGTCAACCACCGACCAAACCAACCCCCTCAGGGCATGTTTCAGTTAAAAACAAACAAATGACCGGCCACCCATGAACCTCTCCGAAGTGTGTATTAGGCGTCCGGTGATGACGATTTTATTATCAATTTCTGTCGCCATCACCGGCATCATTGCTTACCCTAATTTACCGATTGCTGCATTACCCAGTTACGATTCTCCAACTATCGTGGTCACAGCCGAACTGCCTGGCGCCAGCGCCGAAACAATGGCTTCCGCTGTGGCCACCCAACTTGAACGGCAATTTTCCACCATCTCCGGTGTCGCGGTGATCAGCTCAACCAGCACGCTAGGGGCTACGTCAGTCACGCTGGAATTTAATCATAATCATTCTATCGACAGCGCATCCATTGATGTGCAGGCGGCTCTGTTACGTGCACAGCCTTTATTGCCGGTTGAAATGACCACGTCGCCCGCCTACACCAAGATCAATCCAGCTGAAGCACCCATCATTCATCTGGCTCTGGCCTCACCTTCGATATCGCTGTCGGACTTAAACAGTTTTGCCGAAAATCTTATTTCACCGACGTTGTCCTCCCTTCCGGATCTAGCGCAGGTACAAATCAATGGCCAGAAAAAATATGCTGTGCGTATTCAGGTAAACCCCGAAACTCTCGCAGCACGTAATCTTACTATGGATGAAATTGCCAATGCATTGAGCGCGGCCAATACCAATTCTCCCGTTGGCATACTTGAAGGATCCCGTCAGATCCTTACTATTCAGGCCAGTCGGCAGCTTGACAATGCCAAAGCCTTCGCAAATCTAATTATAGCGACAGCTCCTGGTGGCGCTCCGATACGACTGTCCGATGTGGCAGAAGTTGAAGACAGCGTGGAATCGATCAAGAGCGCAATCTGGATTAATGGCGAGCGGGCCATTACCCTTGCAGTACAACGCCAACCCGGCACCAATACCGTTGCAGCCGTCGATGCCATCAAAGCGGTCATACCGGACATACATGCACAAATGCCCTCCTCTGTTGAACTTAAGCTGCTCAACGATCGTTCAACTTCTATTCGTCATGCCATATTTGATATTCAAGCAACATTGGCGGCAACGATTATTCTTGTCATACTGGTTATATTTTTATTTCTACGTAAGCCCGGTGCTACCTTTATCCCGGCATTATCCTTGACCATTTCGCTGCTCGCAACATTTGCGCTAATGCATATCTGCGGTTATACGCTGGATAATATTTCGCTGCTTGCCATTACGCTTGCCGTGGGGCTGGTAGTGGATGATGCTATCGTCGTACTGGAAAACATTGTCCGTTATGTCGAGAAAGGTATGCCGCCTTTACAGGCTGCTTTGCATGGTTCCAGAGAAGTCAGCTTTACCGTCATTTCAATATCTGTTTCGCTGGTTGCAGTTTTTATCCCGGTATTTTTTATGCCGGGTGTAATTGGGTTGCTATTTCATGAATTTGCTGCCGTAGTTGGAATCGCTGTTTTGATGTCAGCTCTGGTGTCCCTTACCTTGGTGCCGGTAATGGCCAGCCGTTACCTGACCCAGCATGAAATTAAAAAGTACAATTTAAGAAAGCGGGGGTGGTTTGAGCGTGGCTTTGCTAAGGTACTGATATTTTATGAGTATGCGCTGGACTGGGCGCTTCGTCATAATCGTATAGTACTTGGCGTTGCGATTAGCACTTTTGCTATTACAGGGTTGTTATTCATTCACTTGCCTAAAGGTTTTTTCCCAGCCGAAGACACAGGTCAGGCTATTATCACCGTAGAGGCAGTCGAAGATATTTCCTTTCCAGCCATGGTCAATCTGCTACATCAGGCCGGTAATGTCATCCGCGCCCATCCCGCTGTCGATCTGCTGAGCATCAACGCCACTGACGGCAACAGTGCACGAATGTTTATGACACTCAAGCCTCGCAACGAGCGGCCACATATCGAGGAGATAGCCGAAGTTTTGCGCCGTGATGTAAGCACTATTCCTGGCGCAAACGTTTTTATAAGCCCTATTCAGAATCTCAGGCTTGGTGCTCGCACGAGTAAAAGTCGCTACCAATATGTCTTGCGCAGCGTGCATTCTGAAGCGCTGCGTCAATCTGCTGACAGTCTGATGTCACGTATGCTCACCGCGAAAAATATTTTCCGCGATGTCACCAGCGACACGCAACTGAAAGGCCTGCAAGCCCATCTCAATATAGACCGTGACAAGGCCAGTCTACTAGGTTTGCAAATGGCTGATATTCATTCCACGCTTTATAGCGCATTCGGCGAGCGGCAGGTTTCAACCATCTACACTTCAAGCGATAGTTATAAAGTTATTATGCAGGCAACAACAGAAGACCGCACTGATGAAACCGCATTCAACAAAATTTATTTGCGTGCCAAAAGCGGCACATTGGTTCCCTTAACAAGCGTAGCTTCCATCGAGCGTGAGGCAGGGCCTGTTGCCATAAATCATACTGGGCAACTCGAATCAATAACAATCTCGTTTAATCTGGCACCGGGCGCGGCATTGAGTGATGCTTCGATACAGATTGATCAATTCAAACAGGCAGTCAATATGCCAGCCAGCGTGATTACCAGCTATGCAGGTGATGCTGCGGCATTTCAATCTTCGCAAACAAGTCAGATATATTTAATCATTGCTGCACTATTAGTGATTTATGTCTTACTGGGCGTACTCTACGAAAGTTATATTCATCCCATCACGATTCTTTCTGGATTACCTTCCGCGGCAGCCGGCGCGCTCACAATGCTGTGGTTGTTTAATATTGAATTATCGATTATTGCGATGATCGGTATTTTATTATTGATTGGCATCGTCAAGAAGAATGCCATCATGATGATCGATTTTGCACTTGCTGCACAGCGCAATACCGGCATAACGCCGTACGAAGCGATTCGAACAGCCTGTTTAATGCGTTTCCGCCCTATCATGATGACCACTATGACAGCACTAATGGGTGCCCTTCCAATTGCGCTTGGTTTAGGTGCAGGTGCTGAATTACGCCAACCACTTGGTCTTGCTGTTGTCGGAGGACTATTATTCTCACAGGTGATTACGCTTTTCATTACACCAGTTATTTATCTTTATTTGGATCGTTATTTTGAAAAACAGACTCCACATAAGACCGTTCAGTTGAGTTGTAGAATATAGAGTACTGTGCATATCTGTGCGAAAATACGGTCTAAGGAACATTTACCGCACAACTCTGTTTCTGCTGAGGATGTATTCGCCATATAGGATGATATTTACCCGCGGAATGGGACTTATATCGGTTCTGTCGCATTAAGTGAGATCATTGATCCATTAGTGTAAAGTGTTGACCATTAAAGAGATGGTGAGACTATATTGCTTGATGTAAAAAGAATGCGATTTCCACTTGAGGTGATTCTGGTTTGTGTCCGCTGGTATGCAGCGTATCCATTAAGTTACCGACACCTGGAAGAAATAATGGAGGAGCGTGGCGTATCTGTAGATCATTCTACAGTGAGCCGTTGGGCGATCCGGTTTCTACCATTACTGGAAAAGATTTTCAGAAGAAAGTATAAACGCCTGGTTGGTAGAAGCTGGCGGATGGACGAGACTTATATCAAGGTCAAAGGTACTTATAAATATCTCTACCGTGTTGTCGACAAAGAGGGAAACACCATTGATTTCCTGCTCACAGACAAGCGTGATAAAGCAGCCGCCATGCGCTTTTTCAAGAAGGTTATTAATAACAGTGATATGCCTGAAAAAGTGGCGATGGATAAGAGTGGTGCCAACAAAGCAGCTATTGATCAGATCATCAAGGATAATGACGCTTCAATTGTCGTTAGGCAGATAAAATACCTCAATAATAGGCCCAGTTACATCATAGCTGTCATACGGTGCCAAATTCAACTGAAAGCATATATGTGCAGATTGTCACTTTAATTGCTCGCGCAAAAAAAATATATGCGTAATCAATATCTTGTTGTTTTCACGGCTTCGTAATCACGA
>JAJDEF010000035.1 GCA_029259945.1 Planctomycetota bacterium | reverse complement strand
TCGGGGAAATTATTCGGCGGTCTTTTGCGATGCCGACCATTTCACCCAGGCAACCGATGTCGGGCAGTTGATTCGCAACGACCGGATATTGCAGGGCGTGCCCGACGGGGTGGTGTTGTTGGATCAAGATAACACGATTCTTTGGGGTAATGGCCGGCTGTCGGAGTGGTCTGGTCGCGATAATGTGGTCGGCGAAAATTTCTACCAGATGTTGAGTAGTCCTGAGATCATGGGCCCTGACTTTTGCCCTTTCCACACCGCGCTTGCAACTGGCGAGGCCAGCGCGACGACGCTCCGCTGTGAAAATAACCGTTACTACCGAATCCATGCAGCCCCGATCATTGAAGCGGGTGAGAAAACACCGAAGAACTTGGTCGTCACGGTTCACGACGTAAGCGCAGAAGCACTGCAGCAACAGAAGCTAGAAGCCATTCATCAAGCAGGGATTGAGTTAGCGGACCTGACGACCGATGAAGTCGCTTCGTTGTCGGTCGAAGAGCGGATTGACCTTCTGAAGTCGAATATCATCCAGTGTACCCAAGATGTATTGAAGTTGGATGTTGTCGAGATTCGCATGCTGAATCAAGAGACCGGTTGCCTTGATCCGGTGATGGCTGTGGGTTTGGTGCCGGGCGCGGCCGAACGTGAGTTGCGAGCAGAAACCCAGGGCAGCGGCGTGACAGGTTTTGTTGCTGCCACTGGGAAAAGTTATATTTGCGAGCATACCACCGAAGACCCGCTCTACTTGGAAGGTTCTGAGGGGGCACGAAGTTCGCTGACGGTTCCGCTTATGCTTCACGAGCAGGTCATCGGCACGTTGAACGTCGAAAGCGCTGAAGCCAACGCTTTTTCAGAGAGCGATCTGCAGTTCCTCGAGATTTTTGCTCGTGATGTTGCCGTTGCGATTAACACGCTTGAATTATTGGTTGCCGAGAAAGCAAGTACGACAGCGGCGAGCGTCGAAGCGATTCATAGCGCGGTGGCGTTGCCAGTGGACGACATTTTGAATGACGCGGTCAATGTGATGGAGCGTTATATTGGCCATGAGCCTGAAGTGGTCGAGCGGCTTCAAGGTATTCTTCGCAACGCCCGAGACATTAAACGGGTCATTCAAAAGGTCGGTCAGAATATGACCCCCACTCAAGCCCAGCCTAGTACGGTCGAGACAGAATCGCGTCCCAAGCTGGCTGGCAAACGTATTTTGGTGGTCGATACGGACGAATCGGTTCGGTCGGCAGCGCACGCGCTGCTTGAACGGTTTCATTGTGTGGTTGAAACGGCACACGATGGCAACGAAGCCCGTTTTATGGTTCGTAATCTGGGGGCTGACTCGGCCTATGACGTCATCATTGCCGACATACGGTTGCCCGACATGAATGGTTTTGAACTGATGCAGAAATTAGCGGAATTGATGGACGATGTACCGATGGTGTTGATGACCGGGTTCGGCTACGACCCGGGGCATTCGATCGTCAAGGCTCGGCAAGAAGGTTTGCGAAGTGTGCTCTACAAACCTTTCCGTCTCGATCAGCTGGTCAGTGCGGTCGAAGACATTGTTTCCGCCGACAAAGCTGAGTAGGGCCACGGCAAGATACTCAGCGATTCAAGGAATGTTTGCGGATGAGTCTGGTCGTCTTTTTATTCTTGGTCGCACTCACTCTGATTGGGCACGGATATTTCTGGATCGGCCCGGTGAACCGCCTTCACGCATGGGCAGGGTCGCGTGTTCTGATTGATCTGCTGACGCACTTTTGTTTGGCGGCCTTTTTTGTGTTGCCTCTCTGGGGTGCTTGGGACTGGTGGAACCGAGATAGCGTCGTTCTTTATCAATATTGGAAAAGCGCAGGGTTTTTGCCTCGCTATACCCAGCTTTGTGTTCTCTGGGGCGTGGGTAAGATCGTCTACGATTGGGTCGATCAGCGAAAAGTTAATTCGCCGAAAAACCTGCTCCGTTGGCGACAACGGTGGGCTGAATTTTCGTCAGCTGGCGAAGCTCCGTTGGTTTATGGTTTTTACCCCCGACTCTTAGCTGCCCTTCCAGGCAATCAAATCTTGCGGCTTTCGATTGACGAGAAACGACTGGCCATTCCTACGCTGCCTGACGAACTGGTTGGCCTAAAAATTGCCCACGTTAGCGATTTGCACATGATCGGGCGAATTGATCGGCGTTGGTTTGAAATGGTTGCCGACGAAGTAAACCGTTTAGAAGCCGATGTGATTCTGATCACGGGTGATATTGTGGAAAAGGTTGCCTGCTTGCCCTGGCTCGCGGGGTCACTCGGTCGACTGCAAGCGAAGCATGGGGTTTATTTTATCCTTGGCAACCATGACTTTTTTATCGACGCTGAGCGTACCCGGCAGATCCTAGTCGATGCGGGGCTAGTTTGCTTGAGCGGAAAATGGCATGAAACAGAATGGAACGGTGCTCGCGTGCTGTTGTCGGGCAACGAACGCCCCTGGGGCAGCGATTCGCTCGAAGAAACGAGACCCGAAGTTGCAGCTGCAGACAGGCCATTTCATTTATCGTTGATCCATACGCCGGATCAATTTCGCTGGGCGTGTGAGCATCAGGCAAACCTCGTCTTGGCAGGGCATACGCATGGCGGACAAATACGTTTCCCGATTCTTGGTGCCGTTGCCTGCCCTAGTGTCCATGGCACGCATTTCGCGTGTGGAGTTTTTCGTTCAGGCAATTCGGTGATGCACGTCACCCGCGGTGTGTCGGGCGAAACCCCTTTCCGATTCAATTGCCCGCCCGAGATTGCGTTGTTGGAATTGGCTTAAGGGAAAGAAGCCGGTGCGTCAAGAAACTAGCGAACGAACGATCTCGTCTAGCGATTTCCAAATTGCTAGGTGAATCATAGCGATCGGGGCGAGTGATTTCGTAGTGATCAGGTCTTTGTGAGAATTCTTAACAAGTATGCTTATGCCGGCAATGAGTAGCACAGCAGCCATAGGAAAAATTCCTTGCCAACCTAAGAACGCTCCGAGAAAGATGAAGCCTGCTGTTAGATTTCGGCCTGCTTTGGCCAATGGTTGACGGCGAAGCAGAGCGATAAGCCGAGCACTTGTCATGCCCACCACCCAGCCGATCGAGGCTCCTGTCAAACCGCTGCATCCTATCGAGGCGTCTTCGAAAAAACGTGGGCCTGCGGGATGCAAAAAAGGGAACCATGCCGCGAGTCCGACACCTGTCGCTAAGCCCAAGCCAATCAGCTTGCTTGGGACTTTCTGTCGATCGAGATCAATCAGCGTGACGCAAACAAGCAAACTAAGTAGCAGAGCGTGGTAAGCGTAAAGGCCGCTCAACGGCCCATGAGGAATCCAGACGTTGTCGGCGGCGCCGACCAATGGCGAGATCGGCCCGTCAGGGAGGTTTGCCCCGCCGCTGAACAGCTCGAAATAGGCAAGTGCAAAAAAAGCCAAGCCCATGAGGAATTCGACAATCGCATAGCGGGGTGAAATCGGTTCGCCGCAGTCGCGGCAACGGCCTCGGAGCCAGAGCCACCCGAAAACGGGGACATTATCGCGGGCACGAATCGGATGGCGGCACTTGGGGCAATGCGAGGGTTTCCAAATCACGGACATGCCGATTGGCAATCGATAGGCGACCACGTTAAGAAAGCTGCCAATACAGGCACCAATGCCCCCTAGCCAGAGAGCGGTGGTCAAATCGATCGCGTGGTGTGCATTCACGTTTTGGTTACAAAAGTTGGCGGGTGGAGTTTGTCGAAGGGGGGCTGGGCGGCTACAATCGTCGCTTCTGTGTTCGAGTGATTATCGACCAAACGATTTTTGAAGCAAGCCGCTGGCACGTCGATTATTAGAACAGCTACGTAGTCCCTTTCAAATCGCAATCTCACGATGGTAAGCGAATCTCAGCCCAGCGAGTCTGAATCTGACGGCATGCCGCAAGATCGTAGCTTGCGTGCCCGGAGTTTTCTTGGACTGTTGCTTACCCAATTTTTGGGTGCCACGAATGACAATACGCTGCGATGGCTGGTGATTGGCATTGGTAAGCAGTTTGTCGCCCCAGAAAACGTGGGACGGATTTTAGCGGCCGGGAGTGCGGCCTTTGTCTTGCCCTATATTCTGCTTGCCGCTCCGGCAGGTTATCTGGCCGATCGGTTCAGTAAACGCAACGTGATTGTCACGTGCAAAGCGGTCGAGATTCTGATCATGCTTCTGGCCATCCTTTCGATTACGTTGGGCAATGTTTGGTTGATGCTTGCGGTGGTGGCGTGTATGGGTGCGCAAAGCGCGCTGTTTGGTCCCGCCAAATTAGGCAGCATCCCAGAGATGTTACACGTCTCGAAAATATCCTCGGCCAACGGGGTGTTGGAATTGGTCACGGTGCTGGCGACAATGGTGGGCACGGTGCTAGGAAACTGGCTAACCACTGTGACCGGCGAAAAGGGGCAGGAATCGTGGGGGCTTTCGGCCACCGTGCTTATTAGCACCGCTCTGTTGGGTTTGCTCGCCAGTTTGTGGATTCGGCGATTGCCAAGAGCCAATCCAACTCGACGATTTCCCTGGAACGCGGCACAACAAACTTGGCGCGATGTGCAAACGCTGGGCAGCGATCGGGCCATGTTGCGAATTGTGCTGGGCGTGATGTTTTTCTGGTCGCTGGCGATGTTGTCGCAACTGAACATTGATCAGTTTGCGTTCCAAGGAGGTGCCACACAACAAACCCAAGTGGCGACGCTGCTGGTGGCGCTAGTGGTAGGCGTTGGTTTGGGGAGTGTGCTGGCAGGTATTTGGTCGGGGGGGCATGTCGAGCTGGGTATTTTGCCTTTAGGGGCGGGAGGGCTGGCGCTCAGCGCGCTGATGCTGTTTACGGTTGAGGGCGAGCTATTCGATCCGAGCAAGCATTGGACCGCCAGTTATTTGGCCGCGATATTTTTGCTGTTCCTATTGGGTATTTTTTCTGGTTTATTCAATGTGCCACTGGCAGCCTATATCCAGCGATTCAGCCCCGCTAAAACACGAGGTTCGATTCTAGCCTCGTGCAACTTTCTTACGTTTGGCGGCATGCTGATTGCTTCGTTGGCCTATTGGTTGATGGGCAGCCCGTGGATTCAGCTGAACGCTCGCGAGATATTTTTGCTATGCGGAATTTTGACGATCCCCGTGTTTATCTATATCGTGATCGTTATCCCACAGACGACGATCCGATTTTTGTCTTGGCTGGTGACGCACACCGCTTACAAGATTCGTGTGCAAGAACGGCACCATCTGCCGGAATCGGGCGGTGCGTTGCTTACGCCGAATCATGTTTCGTGGATCGATGGTTTGCTGCTGATTGCCATTTCGTCGCGACCGATTCGGATGGTTGTCACCGGTGATTTGGTGACCAGTTGGTGGGCACGAAAAATTGCGAATATCATGGGAGTCATCCCCATCCCGCGCAATGCTCCGAAGGCAACACGTGCAGCCATCGAGACGGCTCGTGCAGCTCTCGACAATGGCGAGCTGGTTTGTGTTTTCCCAGAAGGCGGAATTAGTGACTCGGGTCAGCTCCAGGCATTCCGGCCGAGAATATTAGAAATTGTACGTGGTACCTCGGCCCCAGTGATCCCGGTCTACCTTGATGAACTCTGGGGGAGTATCTTTACCTTTCGACGGGGACGATTTTTCTGGAAATGGCCTCGGCTGTGGTCACGACATGTTTCGATTTGGTTTGGCAAGCCCATTGATCGGCCAGAAGACATCTCTGTAGTACGACAAGCCGTTCAAGACCTCGGTGCCGACGCGGTTTCAGGACGAAAGGAGCGCATGATGGTACTTCCTCGCTTGATGTTGCGTAAATGTCGCAAATCGTTGTTCAAATTCAAAATGGCAGATACCACGGGCGTCCAGTTGACGGGTGGCGCGCTTTTGATGCGCATGTTGATTTTGCGCCGTTTGCTCCGCCGCGAGGTGCTGCACGAAGAAGAACGCTACGTGGGCATTTTGATCCCGCCCACGACAGGGGCCGTTGTGACCAATGCGGCAGTGACTCTGTCAGGTCGGGTGGCGGTTAATTTGAACTATACGGTTTCCAACGAAATCCTGAACGCTTGCATTCATAAAGCGGGCATCAAGCATGTGCTCACCACGCGCAAGGTCATGGAGAAGTTTGACTTCGATATGGATGCCGAGGTGATTTACTTAGACGACTACCGCGAGAAAATTACGCTACTCGACAAATTGGCGGGTGTCGTGATGGCCTACGTCACGCCGCTAGCCATTCTTGATCGCATGCTTGGCGTCCACAAAATTTCGGGGGACGATGAATTGACGGTCATCTTCACCTCGGGCTCCACCGGCATTCCCAAGGGGGTGATGCTTACCAATCATAATATCGGCAGCAATGTTGAGGCAATCGACCACGTTGTTCATTTGCGAAACGACGATACTTTGCTAGGCGTCCTGCCGTTTTTTCACTCTTTAGGCTACACGGTCACGCTGTGGGCTGTACTTGGACTCGACATGCGTTGTGTCTATCACACCAATCCACGTGAAGCCAAACAGATTGGCAAACTTGCGGGTAAGTGGGGCGTTACCGTAATTTTAACGACGCCGACCTTTCTGCGAATGTATCTGCGTCGCTGCACGGCCGATGAATTTAGCAAGCTGGACATGGTGGTCACTGGCGCTGAAAAGTTACCTATCGAGCTTAGAGAAAAATTTGAAAGCAAATACGGCGTCACTCCCGTCGAAGGGTATGGAACCACCGAACTTTCGCCTTTGGTCTCGGTCAATGTGCCGCCGAGCCGATCGGTTTCGGACGATGAAGATTGTCGTCCGGGAACTGTGGGCCGGCCGATCCCTGGTGTCTCTGCCAAAACGATTGATCCCGACACGTTAGAAGACTTGCCGGTCGGCGCTCCGGGCTTGCTGTTGATCAAGGGCCCCAATGTGATGAAGGGCTATATGGACGAGCCCGAGAAAACCGCCGAGGTGTTGCGAGATGGTTGGTACTCGACCGGCGATATTGCATTCGTGGACAAACAAGGTTTTATTACGATCACAGGACGGCTGAGTCGGTTCTCGAAAATCGGCGGCGAAATGGTGCCGCATATCAACATCGAAGAAGCGATCCAAGATTTTGTCCAAGGCGAGGAGGATGAAGTCGTCCGGGCTGCGGTCGCCGCGGTGCCAGACGCCAAAAAAGGAGAACGGCTGGTCGTTCTTTACACTGAAATAGAGAAAACGCCACAAGAGATTTGTGAGTACCTAGGGACACTCAGCTTTCCGAACCTTTGGATTCCAAGTGTAGATAGCTTTGTCCGAGTCGATTCAATCCCTGTACTTGGCACGGGCAAGCTAGATCTCAAAGGCTTAGAGCAAATGGCGAAGCAGCATTTTGCTTCTTAAGATATCGCTATGAAAACACTGATAAAAAACGCGAGGGTTGTCACCCCTACTGGCATTGAAAGTGTTTCGGTGTTGGTGGATGGTGACAAAATTGCCGCGATGGATGTTGCTGTGCAAACTGTAGCTGATGTGACGGTTGATGCTGCGGGGTTGTTTTTGATTCCTGGGGTGATCGACGACCAAGTGCACTTTCGCGATCCTGGCCTTACGCATAAAGAAGACCTCGCCACCGCGAGCCGGGCTTGTGCGAAAGGGGGCGTCACCACTTTTTTGGAGATGCCGAACACGGTCCCACCGGCGATTACTCAAGCCTTGCTGGACGAAAAGTTAGCGCTTGCTGCCGAGAAGTCGTTGGTGAACTACGGTTTTTATATTGGGGCCACGCCCGATAATATCGACGAGATCTCGGCTGCAAAAAACACGCCGGGTATTAAAATCTTCATCGGCTCGAGTACAGGCAATTTGCTGGTGGACGAGCAAGAGGCGCTGGAACGCATTTTCGCAGAGACCACGCTCCCGATCACCGCCCATTGTGAAGATGAAGCAACCGTTCGTGCCAATGCGAAAAAGTACGCGAACAGCACCGATGTTTCCGACCATTCTCGAATTCGCGATCACGCGGCGGCGATCGTCGCTACGCGCCGCGCGATGGATCTCGCCTTTCGGCACAACCATCGGTTTCATGTGTTGCACGTCTCGACCGGGGCTGAAACCGAATTGCTTGCAGATCATCGCGGGCTGATTACGGCGGAGGCCTGCCCCCACCACCTGTTGTTGAATGTCGATGATTACGCACGGCTGGGAACGCTAGCCCAGGCGAACCCGTCACTCAAAACGGCGGAAGATAGCCAACAGCTTTGGCAGGCATTGCTCGACGAGAGAATTCAGGTCGTGGCGACCGACCATGCACCGCATACGCTCGAAGAAAAACGACAGCCATTTCCCAAGGCCCCGTCGGGGGTGCCCTGCATCGAAAATAGCTTGGCACTGATGCTTAACGAAGTGAACCGTGGCAGGTGTACTCTAGAGCAGGTGATTCATTGGATGTGCGACGCCCCAGCGCGAGTGTGGGACATCGTCGACAAAGGGCGCATTGTTGAGGGCTATGATGCCGATTTGGTCTTGGTCGATTTAGGGCGGACCGCTCAAGTTCGCAATGAAGAGCAGCTAACAAAGTGTGGATGGAGCCCCTGGGACGGAGAAAAACTGACCGGCTGGCCCGTCCGCACTTGGGTGATGGGGTGCGAAGTGTTTTGCGAAGGCAAGTTGGACACGAGCCGCCCAGGCCGAGCAGCAAAATTCGACCACGCCCGCGGGGGCTACTGGGCCACTGCTGAGTAGCCGCACTATTTTTCTGCTAGCGTCGCTATCGCCCCGCAAAGTCGTGCTACTTTTCCTAATCTGCCCGCTGCAGGGAGTCGATGACAGAAACCGAGGACGTCTGTAAGTCCGTGAATATGTCGTAGCAAGGATGCTTTTTCGATGTCGATGGAACCAATTTTATTTGGAGTCGCTGCGCCGGCGGTTGCTTCAGGCGCAAGCACGGTGGCTCGTGCGGCTGATGCCGTGACGAAGTCGTTTCGGGGTGCGCTCGAGTCAGCGGGTGACCTGCTGACACCAGGATCAGGCAGCGAGTCCCATGCCCAGGCAGCGGAGCAAGTCTCGACGGGCGATGATGGACGATTGGGTTTGCTTAGCGAGCTACTCGCGGGGGCATCGTCGGTTGATACTCGCTCGAAGCTCTCGATTGAGGATATTCAGGCGGATGCTCGCCAAACACAAGACGATATCGAAAAGCGAATCGAAGAGGCACTCGATCGCGCGGGAATTAAACTCGATTCGCCGCTACGACTCACCGTTTCAGGAATTGATGGGACGTTCGAGGTCGATGGAATTCATCCACAACGGGCTGTCATCGAAGCGGCGCTCAATAGCGATCGTACGCTCGCCGCCGACTTTCAAAAACTTTCGGCAGAACGACAGATTGTTGATTTCTATGGTCGTAGCAAGTCATTTGCCAGAGACTTCGCTACAGAGCCTTGGCACGCGATTGCCAACCTGACGGGGAGAGACATCCAGCGTCACGAGGCGACGCTTGAGTTCTCGAATGCGAACGGCCGGTTGCAGCTTCAATTTGATTAATTGGTCTTCAGGTGAGAGGCTGGTAAGAAATTACCAGCACGAAGCGCAAGCGAGTGAATGCAAGAGATTCACTTGCGCTTCGTGCTGGTATTTTGGTATATTCCTAACTGCCGCTCGCCTTAAGCGAAAAAGTATTACTGCTCGAGATAGTGTGCCAGACGTTGAGCGGCGTCTTCAGCGCTTCGAACACATTGAGGGATGCCGACTCCGTGGTAGGCATTGCCGGCTAGCTCTAGGCCCTGGTGCTGTGCCGCCTGTTTTTCAATCTCGCGGACAAGCGGGACATGCCCGACGTGATACTGTGGCATTTTTTCGCGCCATCGCACCACATCGATCAGTACCGGCTTGCCATGTGCGCCGATTAAATCGCATAACTCGGTGGCCGCCAGCTCTTGTAGCTCTGCATCGGTGAGGTCGACCATTTCGGGTCGCAGGGCACCGCCCAGAAAAACCCGGACAAGCAGGATGTCGTCTGGCACGCGGCCAGGAAATTTCAAACTTGAAAAGCTTGCTGCGACAATGTTGCTACCCTCGACCGTTGGCACCACGATTCCAAAACCTTCGAGCGGCTTGCTGATTTCGCTCTTTTTAAGCGTCAAGCAGACCACGGCACTACTGGCGTAAGGGATCGACTGCAGGAGTTCGCTCAGTTGCGTATCGACATCTGCGACAACTTTTGCGGCACATGGCGCCGGCAGAGCAACGATTACGCCATCGAAGGGGCCTTGTTGGCTTCCATTGGAAAGTTGGGTGGTCCACTTTTGGTCGGGTGTCTGTTGAACCAGCGTCATCGGGGAGTGGAGATGGATGTTTTCTTGTGGAAGTTGTTCGGCCAAAACGTCAATCAAACGTTGTAGTCCACCCTTTAGAGACACAAAGTTTGCGTAGCGCGCGCCGCTGGCCGATGCTTCGGTCGGGTTGCTTGACTGTTTCGCAGCTAAGAACGCTTTGCGTAGACTCCCGTATTGCCATTCCTCTTTGAGAATGTTGGGCATCGTTGCTGCGAGGCTCAGTTTTTCGGGGTCTGCGGTGTAGATGCCGGCGAGCAGGGGTTGCACGAGTTGCTCGAAGGCTTCTCGTCCAAGTCGCCTTGTGGCAAATGATGCGACACTCTCGTCATAGTCGGTTGCGTCGAGTCCCTTGGCTTTAGGAATCCAGCGTTCGAAGAGTAGGCGTATTTTTGCAGGTAGGCTTAGCAAAGGTGAACGCAGCACCGGGCCTAGTAGGTTCGGGCGGATGACCACAAACCCTTCGGGCACGGGATAAAGCTTGCCGTTTCGTACGACCAAGGCTCGGCGATTTTCTTCGCAGGTCGGAACAATTTCGTGCTCGAGACCGAGTTCTTTGCACAACTGAAACGCCCAAGGAAGCTTGCGTTGAAAACTGTCGGCCCCACGCTCGACAAGCATGTCTGCTTGGCGGTCGGTAAATAAAACCCCGCCTAGTCGTTTGCTCGCTTCAAACAACTGTACCACAGCGTTTGGCAGCAGCTTGGTAAGACGATAGGCTGCCGTCAGGCCGGTGATTCCTCCGCCGAGGATTGCAATGTGGGGAGCGGCAGTGGATTTCGGGGACTCAGGCAATTTTGTAGCCACAGGAAAGCATGGAGTGGGCGTCAAACTGATCGCCTGATGCTACCAGATTTTCCGGCTAGATCGCCAGGGCCAGTAAGAGCGAGGTTGGGCACCAAGTCGGAGTTCCATGCCGGCGGTGATCGAGACGTTGTGCATGGTGGAGACGTTGGCGTCGCTGAACGAAAGATTGTCGAGTACTTCGATACGCCAAGTCAGCCAAGAAGATTGGCGGAACTGCACTCCGCCGCCAAAGGGGAGAGTTGCCAGTGTGGTTTTGACACGCAGACCAGTTTCGTCGCGAAAGGCTAACTGGTTGGCGCCCAGTCCCAGCAAGTAGTAAGGGCGTACTTTTGTATCACCCCAAGGGTAGTAGATAATGTCGATATCGCTCACTGCGTAGCTCACATCGTTCGGGACCCCCTCGGCCGCAGTTGCGAAATCGGCTTTGGGATCTGCCCAGCCAAAGCGCCATTCGAGTCCCCAGTAGTAATCAAAATCCCAGCCCAATCGAAATCCGCCGAGCAAGACGTTGCCTTGGGTGACGCGGTTGTTGATGAGGTCGTCGCCGAGTAGGGGCCCCACAAACCAATCCAAGTGGTAAGGTCGGTTTAAAACACTGGTGCCTTCCAGCGGAAGGCCTTTTCCGATGTGCCGCCCATGCGAGGACGAATGGCGGAATCCATAGTGGCGTATCCAATCGATGGGTTTTAGCTGAGGGAGATCCCATTGCATGCGAGACTCGTCGTCGACGATGGTCTCCCACTCGTCAAAAGCGGCAGCTTCAGGATCGTTGAAAGCGTTGTCTTGCGAAGTCGTTGATTCTGCCGCGTCGAGGACAGAGGCAAGCACCGTGAGCGTTACCAGCGCAGAAGTGAAGCATTGCGTCAGCAGACGACGGCAGCTTCGATCAATCGTTAGCCCATGGTTCGCGGCCATGCGAATCCAGTGTAAGAAAAGGGTGATGAGAAAAACACTTCGCGCGGGTTGCTAACTCTCAAACTCTTAGCAACGAGGCGCGAAATGGGCGGGGATTATGCCGGTCGCGACGAGATGTGTCAACGGAAACCTCGTGCTATCGCAATAGCTCGTAGGGCACGCATAGCACTAGTGAACCGACACAGCTGAATTGAGGGGTGCCACTGTCTGGCTTGTCCAGCAGTGGAACCCTGGTACCCACTTCGCACTGCTGGACAAGCCAGCAGTGGCACCCAACATGGCAATCCCTAGTTACTAGCAGTGCCAGCAACTTGATCGTCTAGTTCGGTAGTGTTGCTCTGGTTTTCGCTACCCGCTTGTGTTTCTAAGTTGACAGCAGGCTCTTTGACATTCGCGGAGATGGTGATCACTGCGCCGCGATTTTCGCCACGATCGGTCACGATTCTCACAGGGACTTTTATTGCACCTGCAACCGAGCCTGCGTTGCAGGTGATTTCGACAAAGTGCAGCACCCGCGTCTCCTTGTCTACTTTGAAGGTGAACCGCTCGTCACTGCAGCTCACTTCAACAATCTGGAAAGGTTTCTTGCCTCGCACGACGACTTTTCGGGTGACCGGCGCGTTCGCTTCGATATCGCCTAGCGTCCAATTCGCCGGGGTGACGGAAATTTCTGGAATCACGCGACCTTCGACGAAAAGCGGGATTCGCTGCGTTTCTGATCGCGAATCGTTGGTGACTACGGTGAGCTGGTCTTTGATATATCCGGCTGGCAGGTTGTCTTTCAGACGGACGAGCAATCCGTAAGAGACTTTGCCCACACTTCGATAGGTTTCTTGGAGTTCTACTTCGAAGTAGTCGTTGTCGTTGGTGATGTCGACAATTTTCCAGTTTCTGCGGCCTGCAAAGTTCACCGTAATTTGTCGCTCGGCAGTCGTCCCTTGATCGATGTTGCCAAATTGAATGGCACCCGGCTCGAAAACCACGTCGCCGCGGATATTGCCATGAACTCTTACTTGCACTTGTGCTGCAAATGGGGCGCCCAGCGAAATGGTGAGCGTTGCACCGTGCTGTCCGGTGAACGTGCGCGTATTGAATTTGGCAACGATGTAGGCTTTTTCGTGCGTATTGAATTTGGCGTGTTCAATCGTGGGCGTGGTGCAACCACAGCTAGAGCGGACGCCGGTGATGTGCATCGGCTGCTTGTAGAGATTGGTCACTTCGAAGCGGAAGACCGTATCGGAACCACGGGCTACGGTGCCAAAGTCATGATCGAGTTTGTTGAACATCCGCTCGGCCCAGTCTTGGGCGGCGAGTTGTCCGGCCAGCGGGCCAGCAAGGCAAACGAGGCATAGTATCATTGAGCGGATCATGGCAAACTCCTCACGCAAAAAGCGGCAGGCTAGGCAAAGCAACTCCCTTCGCGGTTAGCATCAACGACGTTCCCTGCGTTTGGGCGATTTGCTATTCCTGCAATCGCTTACGGGATTCTACCCCTACTCCGCCGTAAAAGCTCGGCGGTAAATGCGATAGAGGGCTATTTTTGTATAAAATTTAACAGACCGGCCCCAACATTTCTGGTTATCGAAAATATAGCCAAGGCCACGGTTTTGACGCTTTGCGCGGTTGGTAGGCCGTTGGCCAAAAAACAGAACGACCCGGGTTGCCAGCTTGCCCCCATGCAATTGGCAGACACTTTGCTAGAATGGGCGTTCGTTCTGGCTAGTCGCCCCATTTTTTTCCCTCCAGCCCTTATTTTGCCTCCCCATGCCAGCTTATCGAACGGTCGCGATTGTTGGGGTTGGGCTGATTGGCGGTTCGATCGGTTTGGCATTGCGGCAGCGCAAATTGGCAGCACGCGTGGTGGGTGTGGGGCGACGGCAGACGAGTCTCGACAAGGCGCTGGCATGCGGGGCCATCGATCATGGCACGACCGATTTTGAAGCGGGCCTCGACGAAGCAGAGGTGGTGATCGTCGCGACTCCTGTTGCCTCGGTGGCCGACGATGTTTGTCGAGCGACTGCGGCAGCTGCAGAAGGGGCTTTCGTCACGGACGTGGGGAGTATCAAAGGGGCCATTTGCTCGGCCGTGGAATCGAGTTCTACGGCGGTGGGCGATCGTTTTGTGGGTAGCCACCCATTGGCGGGCGACCACCGTAGCGGGCCAGAACATGCTCGGGCCGACCTGCTCGAAGACAAGGTGGTTGTGGTGACCCCAACTTCGCAGACTCCTGACAAAACCCTGGATCGTGTGGTCGAGTTTTGGGAGGCTCTGGGCGCTAGGGTCCAGCGGATGTCGCCAGAGCAGCATGATCGGGCACTTGCGACGACTAGCCATCTGCCCCATTTGGTGGCCTCGGCACTGGCAGCAGGCACGCCGGAAGAATGGCTCCCGCTGGCAGCGACCGGCTGGGCGGATACGACTCGGGTTGCGGCTGCTGACCCTGAGCTATGGGGTTCGATTTTTGCTCAGAACCGTCAGGCTGTCTCGGCGTCGTTGGCGGGGCTGATCGACCAACTCACACAAATGCAGACGGCACTTCACGAAGAAAACTGGACACAGATTCACGAAACTTTGCAACAGGCGAAACGGATTCGAGATGCTTTGGGAAATTGACGTACACCCCCATCAAGACAAACCCGACCAAGACGCGGAGCGTGTGGTAGCCGATGCTGCCGACGTGGGGATCGCCGAAGGACTTGCTGTCTGGTCTGCCCGTGGTTTTTTGGTTGAGGGGCCAGCGCTCGACGCAAACCAAGCCGACCGATTAGCCGCCGAGCTTTTTGCGGACGAAATCGTCGAGCGAATGGTCGCGGCTCCGATTGGTGACGCAAGCCTGTTGGCCCCTCCGTCGGGCAGCGATGCCGAGAGGGCCACGCTCATTCAGGTGCTGCTCAAACCGGGGGTCATGGATCCGGTGGCCATGAGTGCAGAGGCCGCCGCCCGCGATTTTGGGTTTTCGATTGATGCCATTCGCACTTTGCGAAAGTACTGGATAACCGGGGCAAACGAAGCAGAGCTGCAGACCATCGGCTCACGAATTTTGGCCAACGATGCGATTGAGCAGATTGTCGTTGGCCCTCTGCCTTTCGATCGTTTGGAACTGGGGAGCAAGTATCAGTTTGAACTGAAGCGAGTCTCTTTAGCCGAGTTAGACAAAGAAGGGCTGGCCAAGCTTAGCCTTGAGGGGCAGCTCTATCTTCAACTGGCAGAGATGGAGACCATTCAGCGCTATTATGCCGATCTGGGACGCGACCCGACCGACATCGAGCTTGAAACGATTGCTCAAACTTGGAGCGAACATTGCAGCCACAAGACCTTGGCTGGTCGCATTGCTTATCGCGACGAGCATGGCGAGCGAAAATTCGAGAACATGCTGAAAGAGACGATCTTCGCAGCCACCGAACAGCTACGCACCCGATGGGGCGACGACGATTGGTGTGTGAGCGTTTTTCGCGATAACGCAGGCATCGTCCGTTTCGACGACGAATTCAACATCGCATTTAAGGTCGAGACGCATAACCACCCGTCGGCTCTCGAGCCCTACGGCGGTGCCAACACGGGGATGGGCGGGGTGATTCGCGACACCATCGGCACCGGCATGGGCGCCAAGCCGATTTGCAATAACGATGTTTTTTGCTTCGCCCCGCCAGACACGCCCGCCGATTCGCTGCCGCCGGGCGTGTTGAATCCTAAGCAGGTGATGCGTGGCGTGGTGAGCGGGGTTCGCGATTATGGCAATCGGATGGGGATACCGACGGTGAACGGTGCCGTTTATTTCGACCCTCGCTATCTGGGCAATCCGCTTGTTTATTGTGGCAACGTGGGGCTGATCCCGCGTGAAATGTCGTTCAAGCAGCCGTTGCCCGGCGATCTGATTGTGAGCGTAGGGGGGCGAACGGGTCGCGACGGGATTCATGGGGCGACGTTCTCTAGCGCCGAGCTGACCAGCGAAAGCGAAACGCTCTCTGGCGGTGCCGTGCAGATCGGCAACGCGATTGAAGAGAAAAAAGTGCTCGATGTGTTGCTCGATATTCGCGATCGAGGGTTGTACACCGCCATTACCGACTGCGGGGCAGGCGGGTTTAGTAGTGCGGTCGGCGAAATGGGTGAAGAGATTGGTGCCGAAGTTTGGCTCGACCGTGCTCCGGTCAAGTACGAAGGCCTCTCTTACACCGAGATCTGGATTTCTGAAGCCCAAGAGCGGATGGTCATTAGTGTGCCTGAAAAGCACTGGGACGAGGTACAGCGGCTTTGTGCGGAGGAGAGCGTTGAGGCCACGGTCATCGGGAAATTCGAGCCGACCGGGCGGTTGGTGTTGAAGTATGGCGAGAACGTGGTTGCCGACCTGACGATGGATCTCTTGCATAATGGGCGTCCGCCGGTGGTGCGTGAGGCCATTTACAATCCTGTGCCAGTCACACCGCTTGCGCTTCCCGCGCGCGACGACTATACCGACGATCTACGCCAGGTGCTTGGTTCGTATAATGTGGCCAGCAAGCAAGAGATTGTTCGGCAATACGACCATGAAGTGCAGGGCGGCAGTGCGATTAAGCCGTTGGTGGGGGTCGCGATGGATGGCCCCGGCGACGCGGCGGTCGTGCGACCGGTGCTTGGTTCGCGGCGTGGAATCGTGGTTTCTTGTGGCATGAATCCTCACTATGGCGACCTCGACACCTACCACATGGCGGCCAGCGCGATCGACGAGGCGATGCGAAACTGTGTGGCGGTGGGAGCCGATCCTAGCCGCGTGGCCATTCTCGATAACTTCTGCTGGGGCGACTGCGAAAAGAGCGAGACCCTAGGCAGCCTTGTGCGAGCCGCCTTGGCCTGCCACGACTTATCACTGGTGCTCGAAACGCCGTTTATCAGTGGCAAAGATAGCCTGAACAACGAGTTTAGTTACACCGACGCCCAAGGCACCAAACAGACTATTGCCATTCCGCCTACGCTTTTGATTAGCGCGATGGGGCAGGTCGACGATGTCTTGAAATGCATCACGATGGATCTCAAGGCGGCTGGAAATTTGCTGTATCTCGTCGGCACGACCAAAGACGAACTCGGCGGTTCGCATTTTGCGTTGGTCAACGGGCTCTCCGGCGGTGCTGCCCCGGCGGTCGATCCGCCCGTTGCCAAGCAGACCTTTGCTTCGTTACACGGTGCCATCCAGCAAGGGTTGGTGCGATCGTGTCACGATCTGAGCGAGGGTGGCCTTGCGGTGGCTGCCGCCGAGATGGCTTTTGCCGGAGGGGTGGGGGCAGAGATCGAACTTGCTTCGATGCCGGTCGACGACGACTCGCTGAGTGCCGTGGTTCGACTATTCAGCGAATCAAACACCCGCTTCCTTTGCGAAGTCTTGCCCGACAACGCATCGGCTTTCGAACAGCAGTTTAGCGAAATTCCGCACCAGCGCATCGGCCGAACCGAATCAGAGCCACGACTACGAATTGTCGACGCCGCGGAGGGCCCCCCTCTGATCGAAGCCAACCTCGCCGACCTCAAAGCGGCATGGCAACAACCCCTGACCAAGTAGCGAACATTCCAAGATCACCAATCATAAATCAAACATCATAAATCCCATGTCCCAACCCCGTATTTTGATCCTTCGAGCCCCAGGAACCAATTGCGACGCCGAAACTGCGTTCGCATTTCAACAGGCCGGGGGCCTGCCTGACGTCCTGCACTTAAATCGTCTGTTGGAGTCGCCCCAATTGGCCACCGACTACCAAGTGCTTTGCCTCCCCGGTGGGTTTAGCTACGGCGACGACGTGGCGGCGGGTCGAATCTTTGCCAACCAGATTCGGCATCATTTGGCTGAGGTGATGCGAGAATTTCGCGAGGCGGGCAAGTTGGTCTTAGGCATTTGCAATGGGTTTCAGGTACTGATCAAGTCGGGGCTACTCGATACGGACGACCCCGCCGGGCCGGCGGCATCGTTGGCGTGGAACGACTCGCACCAGTTTCTTGACCGTTGGGTTCACCTTCGCGCTGAGGGTTCGAAGTGCGTCTTTCTAGCGGAGACAGAGGAGCTGTTTTTGCCAATCGCCCATGCCGAGGGGAAATTTGTTGCCCGTGATGAGCCCACGTTAGATCAGCTTGAGAAGGCGGGGCAACTGGTGCTTCGCTATTGTCCTGGGGGAAAAGGGTGCCCAGGAGAAAACGAGGCTGCTGACTTCAACCCGAATGGTTCGGCACGGCATGTGGCGGGCATGTGCGACAAGTCGGGCCGCGTGTTTGGTTTGATGCCCCACCCCGAGCGGTTTGTCGATCCGACGCAGCATCCTCAATGGACGCGATTGCCTGAGCAGAGCGAAGGGCAAGGCTTGGCCCTCTTTCGCAACGCTGTGCGTTATTTTACCTGATTCACTGCGGCATTGGGGAACTTCGGAATGTTGCCTAGGGCAGCGTTTGGCAACGGTTCGCCCATTTTCTCGAACATCAAGTCGATCCATTTGCAGGCAGCGCTCGCGGCTTGGTCGAGATTGGAAAAACCGCGCAGATATTCTACCCGACTGCTGTGGGGATCGGCGATCGAGACACCGTAGGTCGTGCGTTTGACGCTCGTGCCGGTCTGATGATTGGTGAAATGGTAGGTCCAGCCCCGATGTGTGTCATTGCCAGAACTGGTCATACCAGTTCGTGCTTGGTGCAGAAACTTGCCTTTGTCTTTGTGACGGGGACTGCAGTGATTAAACCAGAGGGACATTGGTCGGTGCCTCGTAGCGAGAGGGAAAGGGGGGACTCCCTTTAGTATGCTCGGCGAGATCACAACCGACACCACATGCGTTGGTAAACGGGTCGGGTTGTGCCGGTTACTCTCGCAGTTGTTCGCCACTCATGCCGACGGTGAGGGTTAGAGACGCACCTCAAAACGGTTCGGTTTTCGATGCAGATCAATCAATTGGAGTCGACGTCGTCTTCGACGGGCATCGATTCGGCGAGCCACCAGGCAAATCGGCCTAAAAGTCGAAAGTAAAGAAGCGAAACGGCGACCGAAAACGGAATGATTGCCATCAGCGAATTCGGCAACCATTGCACAGTCACCCAGGCAGAGGCACCCACAAGAATTGCCGTTTGCAGGTAGAAGAGCAGCCATAGGGGTGCTCGCTGGATCAGGCTTTTTAAGAGTCGCGGGGAGAGGATTTCCATGGGCGAGCCTTGCTCGAGTGTCGACAAGAGTACGACCGGAAAACAGAGGAGCAAGCTGATGCCGATCACCGCAATTCGATTGGGCACTATTGCTGCAAGGACCCAGGCTGGAAACAGGCTGACCGCCAAAGCGATTCCTACGTATAACAGGGCACCGAACCATTCTTGAGGCGCAGGGCTAGGCGGGTTGTATAGTCGTTGGTTGCCCTCGGAGCTGTCGGTCAATATGCCGCACCAAAGTGTGGTTAGGGCGGAAAGCGTCAGAATTCCTAGGATGCAGGCCATCGCCAAGAAACACACACCCATAATCGCTGCGAAACCGCCGCCCATTGACGACCCTGCCTCAAGACCAAGCATGACCGCAGCGGTGAGCGCGCAAGATAATCCCAACCACCAAGCGGGGATGGGGCTTCGTAGCAGCATGGGAAAGATGCCTTGAAGCGTCGGTAGCCGTGGCAGTCGAGGTCGCTCGCCATACTCCTTCTGCAGTTGATCGCGGTACTCAACGATTTTCTGCCCTTCGACGGCCTCCGGTGGCGTGGGCGCAGGGCGCGGGCTGGGCGCAGACGTTTCGTCGAGTTGATATTCTTCGCCGTCGGGCACTAGCGCCGAAGCCTTGGGCTTCTCAGGCGGCGGCTCGACAACCAGAGTTTTTACGCCGCAATCGGGGCACGTTAGTTTCGAGCCCACTTGTTTGGGTTGGGCATGCATCAGCGTTTGGCACAGGCGGCAATAGACGGGAAAGAACTTGGGTTGCTTGGCCGCTAATTCTGCGGGCAACGGTGCCGTGTCGACGTCCCAGAGGCCATATTGTTGCCCGTGCATG
The DNA here is from genome assembly GCA_029259945.1 of Planctomycetota bacterium. Classification (GTDB taxonomy): domain Bacteria; phylum Planctomycetota; class Planctomycetia; order Pirellulales; family Lacipirellulaceae; genus Bythopirellula. The sequence continues at coordinate 1,726 of JAJDEF010000035.1, read as the reverse complement.
GCTTGGGGCGGCTGTTTTTTCTTTACCTTCGTCGGGGGTGGCACCACGGTACGCGAGTAGCAATCGGGGCATTTCGCCTTGCGACCCACATGCTCGACACGTGCAGAGAGCGTGGTTTGGCAAACACGGCAAGCGAAGCTGACATATTCGGGGGCCGTCTCTTGCTTTGGGCCGTAGTCTTCGCCCGGCACAACGAGAATCTTCCCGCAGCCGCCACACCGACATCGTTGCCCGGCGTGTTCAGGCTCAAACGGTAAGGTGGCACCGCAGGCCTCACAGGTGAGCAATCGTGTGGGGGAGGTCGGCATCGACATTGCGAGGTCCAACAGCAGTAGAAGGCAGTAAATCGACAAACATCCTGCTTGGCCATTCTACCCCATATTTACTGGGTGTGACCAGAGGCAATCCATCCTCGGATGGCATGAATACAAGCACGACGCGCAAGCGAGTGTGTCCAGGCGTGCGAAAAAACACACTCGCTTGCGCGTCGTGCTTGTATTGCTAATACTTAATGACTGGATGTCGTTTTGCGAAGCGAGGTTGCAGGGCAACCTGGGCTACCCGCTTTTTTCGTGCATCCAGCCAGATTACCTGATATTTATACCCAGATACCCCGATATTTATACATTGAAAGGGAAGATCGATGAAAATCATCACTACATTCGCATTTGTAGCATTGGCGGTCTCATTCGCCGCATCTACTTATGCTGACACTTTCGGCAGCGGCCTCAATACGTTTGCCATCGACTTTGTCACGATCGGCAACCCAGGCAACGCCGACGACACCACGGGCGATCCAAACCCGGCAGGCTCAGTAGCCAACACCTATCGCATTGGACAGTTCGAAATCTCCGAAGACATGATCGATAAGGCGAACGCACAAAGCAGCCTAAGCATCACGCATCTCAATCGCGGTGCCAACAAACCGGTCACTTCGATCAGTTGGTTCGAGGCGGCGCAGTTCGTCAATTGGCTTAACATCGATGGCGGTAGCACACCCGCCTACAAGTTTAACGGCAATATCTTTGAGCTTTGGACGCCGGGCGACGCAGGCTACAATCCGAACAACCTCTACCGCAACAGTAACGCCAAGTATTTCCTGCCAAGCGCCGACGAGTGGTACAAGGCGGCTTACTACGATCCGATCGCAGACGTCTACTACGATTACCCCACAGGTAGCGACACACCGCCCACTGCCGTCGCCAGCGGCACTGCAGCTGGCACAGCTGTTGTCAGTCAACCCTTCTTCGCGGATCCTGCAGACATTACGCAGGCTGGCGGGTTAAGTCCCTACGGCACGATGGGCCAGGGGGGCAATGTTTGGGAATGGGAAGAGACCGATTTTGATTTAGTGAACGACTCAAGTTCGTTTGCACGTGACGTTCGAGGGGGTGTCTGGAAGTTAAACTCCGGCGTCTTGCTGTCGTTGGTTCGGTTAAACCTCAACCCGACCGTCGCGGGCGACAACATTGGTTTTCGCGTGGCAAGTATCCCTGAGCCAAGTACGCTTCTTTTAGGGGCTTTGGTTACTGTGGGACTATTGATGCGGAGGAGGCGCAATTAGCCGCTTGGCGCTAGCCACGGTTTTTATTGTCCTTGCGACGGGTCTAAAACCCTCGCCTTTAGGCGAATCCTTTAGGATATTATACTGGAGGAATGGAAAGCTATCGAACAGGCTCGCACAGTCGTTATGACATCAAATATCACTTTGTTTGGGTGACCAAGT
>JAJDEF010000034.1 GCA_029259945.1 Planctomycetota bacterium | reverse complement strand
ATAATATTTACAACCGGTATTAGCCTTTTTGCCTCTCGCCAGGGTTGCTTACAAAAACCGTGGCTACCGCCAAAACGGCTAATTTAGGAATGCCAACTTTTTAGTTTCGATCGCCCTAATTCGTAGTGAATGGCCGTCCGTCGGGGCTGACGGGGCGAAAGATGAGGAGCTTTCGCGAGAGTAAGTCGATGGGAGTTCCGAGGATGGCATCTTGCGAGGCAGGATTGATTTCGACCTCTTGGTCACCATCGGCCATCGTTAGTGAGAGCGACGGTTGCTGCATGATGCGCCGCCGAAGCTCAAATTCGGGTGCGAGCAACCCTGGCTCGATGTATTTTCGGTTTAGCTCCGGATCGTTGCTTGCCAACACACGAACTAATCGATCTTGGTATTGTCCCACGACTCGCACCGACTCGGGCATGAGCAAATGGTTCCATGCACCGGCTTCGGTTTGCAGATTGCTGAACATGGTGAACGAACCTTGTGTTTTCAAACCGAGATAGGGACAAAGCCCGTTGACGATCGCTAGCCCGACAACTGCGTAGGGCAGACCCCATCGCGGGAACCACTCCAACGATAGCTTTTGCCGGTCACCGGAAAATAGGCCAATCATACAAAGCCCACCGAGACCGCAAATGATACTCATGGCAACCATCCAGCGGAGCCAGAGTAGTCGCGGCGGTATTTCGAGTAGTGGATAGCTCGTTGAGGTTACAATGAGAGCGATTGCCGGAGTCAATAAAGCGATTCCACGCAATCGGCTCAGCAAGTGCCATAGATGTGGAGCCTGTTTTCTAATTCCAGAGAGCCATTGGCGCAAGTTTCTTTCAAACCCGGCAGGCGTGAATAAGTACAGCATCGTGTAGACGACGATCGTAAAGTCGAAGACTTTGATTGCGGGTGAGATTATTAGAGCCGCGTGAAAAAAAACGCCGATCAAAATTCCAAGATGGCGGGTTCGGTTTGGTAGTAGTAGGAGCAGAGGGATGGCAGCTTCGCAGCCCAACGTCACCCAGGGGATGGCAGGGGGCCAAATGATCCAGGAGAGAGACGGCATAGCTCCGATTTGGTAGCCAAGCATTTCAAGAGCCACGCTGTGCTCGCTGAAGAGGAAGTCGAAATTAAATTTGGCGAACGCCGCGAAACCATAGCAGACCAAAAACACGAGGCGTGTCCCGGGTGCCAGAGTTTCCATTAGTCGCTCTGGCGTGACGGCATGATCTTTTCGCCAAACTTTGATCGCTGAAGTAAGGATCACCAGATTGACGAAGAACAGCAGCAGCCAGTGGTCTGGGTTATAGGGAGCGTCTACAACGACATGAGCAACCTGCAGCGCAGCCAGCCCTAGGAACACACGGACTGAGGGCTGATAAATCAGTTGCATGGCGATTAAGAAAATAGCCACGCCTAGTACCCAGCTTGCCGAGAACGTCGCTTGCGGCAAATGAACCGAGACATGCGCCGCTGCGCAGAGTGCCATTAACACCGCGAAGCAAGAAAATGATTTTTGGTTGCTGTTTTTAGTGGGCACGCCAAGTCCATTCATGGATGAAAATTATTTTGGTCAAAATTTGTTCGTATGAAAGCATACCTTGTGAAATTCGGTAGTTCTGGATTCATTCGGGCCAGGATGGCCCGGCTATAGTGGGCCTTATGGCAAACGAAAAAATCCTCTCGGGGCATTTGCCCCGAGAGGATTGAAGTCGCATCTATTTTTGCTTTAGGGCGGAACCAACGGTCTGCTGATTCGGCAACCCTAGAACCAAATAGGGTGTCACGCACACCAGCGGTGTTTAAGTCAGAGCGTTCGCTGCTTCCGTGAATTTGGCCGCAGCGTTCGTGCCGATCGCACGGACAGCCGTCAAGCAGACAATCACGATCAACGCCAACATGACGGCATACTCAACCGCGGTGGGTCCATCTTCAGAGACGAGGAAACGTTGTACCTTCTTAGTGAGACTCTTCATAGCGTCCTCCGGTTCTCAGTGTCTGCCGCAATGGCCGACACCCTACAAGGTTGTCAGGAGCGAAAAAAGGGTAGCTCCCGGTTTTGACTTCAGCATCACAGTCAAACAAAGCGTCTGGCTGAACCTGCAAGTTGCGATACTCAAGCCTAAAAAACTAACACGAAAAGTGCGTATCACCTCGGAAGGCCGCGGTTCGCTGCGTCGCGAATCGTGCATCCTTTCGGCAGCCGGGCAAACGTCGAGGGTTAAGTCGCCGTCCCCAAGCTTTGCGCCCCGACCTGACGGTCGGTTTGCCTTTATCGAGGATGATGACGCAGCAGGCTCATAGTTGCTTCGCCACTCTCACCTAAGACGTCCGTGAGAAACCAGAACTGGTCAAAGGAGAAGAGAAGCTTAGCTGGCGGGCGCCTGCAGCGCTCACCGTTGGAGCAGTCTGGCAACCTGCCGTTCCGACTCCACATGAAACCTATGTCAAGAACCTCAGATGTCAAACGTTTCGAGGAGAACAACGAAAGAAATTCCATCTTGTTCAGCGAGAAAACTTTTTTGTTGTTTGCGATCAACAACGGCGTTAAGGATTCGATACAGGAATGGTCACTAAGAGGTTATTCAACAACGCATGTTGCCTGTAGACCTCATGCAGTGCGTCGTCGAATGCCCAGTAAAAGAGTGGTTCCAAGCACGACCAGCCCTAGAGTGGCAGGTTCGGGAATTCCTGTAGCGGCGGCGATAGCAGGGGTGGTGCCAAACTCGGCTTCCCAAATGGCCAGATCAGCCGCATCGACGATGCCGTTGTTGTTGCCATCGGCTCCTAGATTGATGGTTGACCCGAATGTCTTCTGCCAAACGAGAAAATCGTCTCCGTCAACATCGGAGTCGAAGTCGTAGTCGCCATCGGAAAACGAAGACATTCCCGCTTGCCAAATGGCTAGGTCGGCCGCATCGACGATGCCGTTGCCATTGCCGTCTGCTTCGGCTTCAGTGGTGGAGCCTAATGTGTTTTGCCAAACGAGGAAATCGTCCCCGTCGACATCGCCATCGAAGTCGTAATCCCCGTCGGGCAGACTGAGTTCAGTCACGCTATTGATGAGAACTACGTCGGAGTTGAAGGCATTGCCTTGAGCAATGACAGCATCAAAGTCTAGTACAGGTAAGTCGGTAAACGCGCCGCCAGCACTGACCCGATCTAATGCAGCGATGCTGTCTACGACACCCATGCCGCTGCCCACCACACGGCCAAAAACGGTAAACCCGCCATTCTGGGCGTCGAGATTGGCGCTATTGTCGGCCAGATTGAAAAACCATTGACTGGTCGCGCTGTTCGGATCGCCGCCAAGCTTGGCCATGGCAATCGTACCGCGAAGATTCGAGATTCCCGGTTCATTGAGCACAGGAGGATCGGTAACGACACTTGTCGCACTGAAAATCCCCGCTGCATCCATACTGAAGCCACCACCTTGGGTAATAAATCCGGGGATACTCCGGTGAATGAATGTTCCGTCATAACGCCCACTACTTGAATAGCCAAGAAAATTGGCAGTCGATAGCGGGGTGGCCGTATCGTAGAGCCTGGCATCAATCGTGCCGAGCGTCGTGTCATAGCGCACTATCGTTGCATTAACAAGGGAGCACATGATGGCCAGAATGGCTACAACGGCAGGCAGAACCCCGAGAGGGGTTCGTAGTAACTTAGTTATCCACATTTTCAAATCTCTTGCTGTTCCGGGGTGTCCCCATCGTGCCGAATGGCTTCTTTAACTGATGGGAAACGTTCTTGAGAAATCATGCCATAGAAAATGCACCTGAGTCCCCTATTCTAGTCGGCCCCTACATTTCTGTCGAATATTTGTCAGGGTGAAAAACCGTACAAATCCCTACAGCCTTCAACCAATCCGCTTAGCCACACGTAATTTCGCACTCGAGGCCCGTGGATTTTTGGCAGTTTCTTCTTCGCTGGCACGGACAGGCCGTTTGGTTAGCACCTCAAGACGGTCGTCGTTTCGGAAGCCGTGTTTTACCAGTCGGTCTTCTAGCGAATGGAAACTGATGATTACGAGGCGGCCCCCCGGTTTGAGGCAGTTAGGAAGATGCTTGAGCGCTTCTTGCAGCGATTTTAGTTCGTCGTTGACGGCGATGCGCAGTGCCTGAAAGGTGCGCGTCGCGGGATCGATACGGTGGCCACGGCTGCGGGGGACACAACTACGGACAAGGCTGGCTAGTTGGTCGGCGGTTCGAATGGGATCGTTGCGTCGGTTGGCAACAATCTTGCGCGCGATGCGACGACTGAGTCGTTCTTCGCCGTATTCGTAAATCATGTCGGCTAGATGCTTTTCGCTGAGTCGCTCGAGAAGATTCCAAGCCGGTTTGCCTCGCGAACGGTCGAAGCGCAGGTCTAACGAGCCGGTACTTTGGAAACTAAAGCCGCGATCTTTGTCGGCCAGTTGATCGCTCGAGAGGCCAATGTCGAGGAGGATACCATCGACCGCTTCGATTTCGAGTTGTTCGAGAATTTGTGGGATATCGGTGTAATTGCCGACTAGGACTTCGACAGGCAACGTGCCGATGGTTGGAAGTGCAACTTCGATGGCTTCGGGATCGAGATCGACGGCGATGATTTTTCCGTCAGGCACAACTCGCGAAGCGAGCGCAGCCGAGTGGCCGCCACCACCCAGGGTGCCATCGACAAGCAACTTGCCTGCGGCAGGCTCCATCCACTGGATTACTTCATCAAGCAAGACGGGAACATGGCAAGTGGAGTGAGGCAAGGGGATATCTCGGTGTCGATGGTGGATCGGTGAGTTTCAAACATTCTAACAAGTGAGTAACCGTCTGGGCGAGAGGTGGTGACGCGATTCGTCTCACGAGACCAATTACACAAACCTGTTGACTTTGGTACGGTTGTCACATGGAGCCGTGGATCGAATATGACTTGCCCGCTGAGCTGGTTGCTCAAGAGCCTTTGCAGAATCGGGCCGATGCTCGGCTCATGGTGATCGACCGCAGCAAGGGAACGATCAATCATGCCCATATGCGAGATCTGCCTCGGCTTTTGCAACCGGGTGATCGGTTGGCGTTGAATGACACGAAAGTGATACCCGCCCAGTTGCGAGGGGTACGAACTTCGACCGGGGGGCGTTGGCAGGGGTTGTTTTTGGGTAAGGTAGGCGAAGGTGATTGGCAGGTGGTCTGCAAAACCCGTGGGCATTTGCAGCCGATGGAGTCGATTACGCTCGAAGATCGCGATGGCAGGGCGGTCACGAAATTGTGGTTGCTAGAGCGTTTGGAGGATGGTCGCTGGGCAGCTCGACCAGAATCGACAGTGCCGACGTTTGAATTGTTGCAGCAGATTGGTCGTGTGCCGTTGCCTCCCTATATTCGCGGGGGGAATATGGTCGATAGCGATGTGTGCGATTATCAGACGGTGTTTGCCAAACGCCCTGGAGCGGTTGCCGCTCCGACTGCTGGGTTGCATTTTACCGAGGATTTATTGAAGGCGATCACGCAGTCGGGAGTCGAGCTTTCGGCGTTGACGTTGCATGTGGGGATAGGGACCTTTCGGCCTATCGCGGTCGAAGATCCTGCGGATCATCCGATGCATCGCGAGTGGGGCGAACTGCCTGACTTAGCCGCCCAGGAGTTGAACGCGACTCGAGCCGCGGAGGGCAGGGTCGTTGCTGTAGGGACGACCGTCACACGGCTTTTAGAGTCGGTAGCAAGAGAGCAGCCGGCGGACATGCCAGCCGAGACATTGCTGAAAGCTTGGCAAGGAGATACCGAGTTATTTATTCGTCCGCCTTACGAATTTCGGGCGGTGGATGTGTTGCTGACGAATTTTCACTTCCCACGGACGACTCTTTTGTTGTTAGTTCAAGCCTTTGGTGGCTCGAAGCTAATCCGTGGGGCTTATGAAGAAGCGGTGAACGAAGAGTATCGCTTTTATAGCTATGGCGATGCGATGCTGATTTTCTGAGAGCTTGTGCCGGGGGTGTGTTCCGATATTCTCGGCCAGGATGGCCGGGCTATATTTTTTGTGCCGACTCCCTTGGGAACAAGACTTGAATATCCAATATCCGGAATGAAAAAGGCTCTCCTCGGCAAGGGGACTGGGGCAGGTAGCCTCCTAGGCTCGAGGAGAGCCGCACTTCGCAATAGGTTACACAGTTACAATCGTCCAGTTGCAAGGTGTACTTTAGGCTCGCAGTGAAAAAACGTATTTACTTTAGGTACTCTCCTACTGAGAACGCTCTGTAGGAGCAGGCGAGTTGAGAGGCGAGGTGGGCTTTAGGAGATTGTCTTTCCGAGTGACCGAATAGCAGAGAAAGAGCGACACTTTTTTACTTAAATGCGTTGGCGATTTCGGTCGCGGAATTGTCAAGACTGTCTGCCGTTGCTGCGCCGAAGATACGCACTGATCCGACACAGACCGTGATGATCATCGCCAGCATGACGGCATATTCGACGGCTGTCGGTCCATCTTCGTCTAGCAGTAGACGATGTAGAAATTCCTTCATGGCATTCACTACAGAAAAAAGAGAAGAGATCGTCCCCATCGCAAGCTTGTCTTGCAATCCTATCGCAAGCTTAGCTTGCAAGGAGGACGAGAGTGAAGGAGCGATGCCAAACGTGCGCGCAGAGATACCACTGGGTAACGGTCGTAGGGGTAGTCGCGGTCGTGTTAGGCTTGGAACGAGCTACCGCAGCCGCAGCTTTTCACCGCGTTGGGATTGTCGAAGGTGAATCCACGTTTCTCGATGCCGTCGTAAAAGTCGACCGTTGTACCATCGAGATAGAGAGCACTCTTCTTGTCGACGACCACAGAAACACCGTGGTACTCATACTTGGCGTCGACTTTTTCGTCGTAGCTTTTGTCGAAACCGAGAGCATAGCTAAAGCCGCTGCAGCCGCCGCCAGAGACCCCCACCCGCAGGACGGTGCCTTCTTCGAGCTTCTGATCTTCGATAATTCGTTTGACTTCGCCGGCTGCTTTTTCGGTAATGATAACGCTCATCGGGTGAATCCTTGATTCGACGGGGTAAGTCGGCTTGCCGTCCAGAAGAGACGGTCAACACGTTGCACCTACATTATAGCAAAATGTTGGCGGGGGAAAGTCGAACTCTAGCTGGAGCCCATTTTTCGCAGATTTTCTACGCTCTGGGTGATCGCCTCGATAGCCAGATCGACCTCAGTTTCGGTATTGAAACGGCCCAGGCCGATTCGTAGGCTGCTGCGGGCTAGGTCGTTGGTCATTCCCAATGCCAGCAGAACATGGCTGGGGCCGGGGTCGGTAGACGCGCAGGTGGCTCCTGAGCTAATCGCAATGTTCTTGATCGCTAGCAGTATCGCTTCGCCATCGACGTCGCCCAGCGCGAAATTGAGATTGCCGGACAGCCGCAGTGGTTGGCCCAGGGTGTCGTGTTCGTCAAACGCAGGCCCGCAGAGTTGGAGCTTGCCCAGGCGATCGCAGAGCCCATTCCAGAGGCGAGATCGCAAGGCGGTTTGGCGCTGTGCTTCGGTGGGTAGTTCCGTGAGGCAAAGCTCTAGGGCTTTCGCGAAGCCGACGATTCCTGGGGTGTTGAGTGTGCCGCTGCGAAGTCCGTGCTGTTGGCCGCCGCCGAGGATTTGGGGTTCAAGTCGAACCATCGGATCGCGCCGACGAACGTAGAGGGCTCCGATACCTTTGGGGCCATAGATTTTGTGAGCGGTGAAACTGAGCAGGTCGACCTGCAATTGGTCGATGTTGACGGAAATTTTTCCGATGGCTTGGGCTGCGTCGCAATGCAGCAGGACACCGTGGCGGTGGCAGATGCTGGCGATCTCAGCAAGCGATTGGATGACACCGATTTCGTTGTTTGCGAGCATCACACTCACCAGGACGGTATCGTCGCGAATGGCGTCGTCGACTTTTTGTGGGTCAAGCCAACCTGCGTGGGGACTTGAGAAGGGTTCCACTTGTAAAAGCGTGATTTCGTAATCGTGTTGCGAGAGATGCTTGAGTGGCTCTAAGACCGAGCTGTGCTCGGTTTCGACACTAATGAGATGATTGCCACGTCGGCGCCGCCGCTGGGCGACTCCTCGCAGGGCAAGATTGTTGCTTTCGGTGGCGCCGCTGGTAAAGATGATTTCGCGAGGATCGGCTCTGATGGCAGAAGCAATCGAGGCACGCCCTTGTTCGACCGCGTCGTGGGCGGCTTCGCCGTAGCCGTGGCTTGTGCTGCCCGGGTTGCCGAACGTATCGGTAAAATAGGGCAGCATGGCGTCGACAACGCGAGGGTCGACGCGAGTGGTGGCGTGATTGTCGAGGTAAATGGGCGGGTGGTTCATGCTGGCCACGGAGTCCGTTATACTGCCGTCTTGTTCCCCGCGAATGACGCGAGTAACCGTTTGCGGTGTTCTTTGTAAGTGTCTCTCGCAAAGACGCTAAGGCGCGAAAAAGGTGATAGGAATCACGTAGAGTCGCAGAGACGGCAGGGAAAATGTGTGGAATTAAGAACTAATAAGAGCAACAAATACCGAATGCTGGCTGTTGAGAAGTCCTTTTCTAGTTGACTCTGCAGTCTCGGCGTCTCTGCGAGAATATTTCTTGTGACATTACTTCAGTCGTACTAATGTCACGCTTTTTGGAATTCTTTGATTGTTTCTTTCCTTTGCGTCTTAGCGCCTTTGCGAGAGACCTAGTCATCTTTCCGCCTTCGAGAGCGAAACTCAACCAAAGAGGGCTTTTACAACGATTTGCGACCAGCTTTCGAACTCGTCGAGCTGGGATAAAATTTCGTCGACTGGCAAGAAGTATGCGTTGAGAATCTCGTCTTCGCGAGGGTGGACGTTGGGGTGTTCGACATCGAACAGGTGGACCACGCCCAGATGGACTTTGCCGACGGGGGTTTCGTCGTCGTTGATGAGGCCGACTTGTTTTTCGGTAAAAGCAGTTTCGATGACGACCTCTTCGCCCAATTCTCGTAGTAACCCTTCTCGATAAACATCTTGGGTGGTGCCGGCAGCGGCGTCTTCGGTCGAGATGTGTCCGCCAATGCCCACGCTGCGCTTCGCATGAAGTCGGGTTTCGCCTTGGCCCCCGCCGCGGGTGTACTGAAACAATAACTTATTGCCAGAGTCGTCGGTGTAGCGAAACAGGACGTAGGGAATCAGTTGTTTGTAGCTGGGGTCTTGCTCCATTTCGCTACGAGGACGATAGCTGAGCGAGTTGCTTTCGAACAGCGCCGGTAGATAGGCGTCGACGTCGGGCGAAAACCCTTGAAAGTGCCCGATCGCGTGAAATTCGCTCGTAGGAATAACGAGCACTTGTTCTTCGGCGGCAGTCGACATGACGAATCCTTTCGAGAGAGTAACGAGTGTCCCGCGATTATAGACCGACGGGCTGATTGTCACCAGCGGTTAGGATTCGGGTTCATGGCTCTGTGAATCGTAGATTTGCGGCTATCTTTGGCCGGGTGCCATGCTCACGCTTGTCGTGAGCATGCGCATTGTTAGTGCGGCTTCTACCCAGGCATGCCCACGCGAGCGTGGAGCATGGCACCCTTCTAGTCGACAATTTGCAGGTGGAATTCGTTGCTGTTGGCTTTTAGTTCGGGGGCGTACATGGCTGAAGCTCGGGTGGGGAGGGCGCTGAACTTGCCTGGGATTTCGGCGCGTAGCCGGTAAGAGACGCTGTGCCGTCCGCGCGCGAGTCGTGCGACAAACAGGCTGACTCGGTTGTCGCGTAGTTCGAGATAGGCACCCATCTCGTTGCCGTTGTAGCCGCTGCGGATGTCGAAAGGCTCGAAACCGGCGGCTTTCATGTCTTCGAGGAGGATGTATTCGTAGTCGTTCTTGCTTTCGACAATGAGTTCGACTTCGACGAGGTCGCCGCTGGTTAGTTCATCAAGGTTTTGAAGGGGGTGTCGTTGATATTTTTCGACCGGCTGGCTGACGACTTGCCCACGGCTGCCGGGGACGTTTTTACGTTTTTCGGTAGGCGTGAGTTTGAAGTAACGGCGTTCGACCTTTAGCTCTAACCCTGTGGCTGTGATGTGGTCTTCCAACGTAAAATTGGTGAGATAGCCGTTGTAGTAAAGTGGCGAGTTGCCTTGCTTACGAATTTCAACCGTATGCCGCCCTGCAGAGAGTTGTTTGCCGGCGAGTATCAGCTTGTTGTCGAACGTAAAGAGGTTTTCGCTGTTAATCGTTACCTCTTTACGCTTTTCGCCATCGACCCAAACTTCGACGGTGAGGTCAGGCTCGTCTTCGCCGGTCGCTTTCAGGAAATCTGCAAAGGCTTCGACCACAAGGGCCGTGTCGCGTGTGCTGTTCCAATAGGTGGCATGCTTGCGGTTGTTGAGTAAGTATTTGACGAGTCGCGGGGCGACTTCGCTATCGGGATCGGTCGCTGCGAGGAGTTTTAGATAGTAGGCGTGTGCTTCGTACTCGCTTCCGTACCAGTGCCACCAGCCGTTGTTGGGTAGTTTGAGCCAGGCGGTTTGGTTTTCGTCGTCTTGCTCGACGTATTGGCTAAGGTTTCGCATCACCATTGCAAGTCGCTCTTTGTCATCTTGGTGATGCAACGCGAGACCGAAGGTGGCTAAGCCGTAAACGGCTAGGTGGGTGCGGTCTCGGTAGAGGTAGTTTTTCATTTGTTCGTTGTGCTGATTTGCTTCGGCTAGCACTAAGTAGACGAGGGCGTCGAGGTTGTCGGCATGTTGTTTGGCGCGAACTAATTTAGCGCCGCTACGTTTCTTCCAGTTTTCCAAGTGGTACACTTGGTTGATTTGATGTGCTTCCAACCACTTTATTCCGCGTTCCAAGACGCTCGACACAATTGCGACGCCGTTTTGTTTGGCGATTTGTAGCCCGTGGACGACCACTGCAGTGGTGTGGGCGTAACTCTTTTCGCCGTAGCCGCTGAACCAGCCCCAACCGCCGTCGGCGAGTTGCATTTCGGTGAGTCGATGAACGCCCGCTTTGACGATTTTTTCTAGCTCGTCTTGGTCGAACACGGGATTGCGTTCGAAACGCTGCCAATCGGTTACCCGCTGTTGGTCGTCGCCAATTTCTTGCGAGTTGAGATTTGTACGTTTTTCTTGAATCGCGGCGAGATCGACGCCCATGCGTTTAAGCGTTTGTTGCGTGATGACGGCCGGCAAAAATCGGTTGAGCGTTTGCTCGGTGCAGCCATAGGGATAGTCGACAAGATAAGGCAACGCATCGACCATCGCGCCTGCCAGGGTCGGGGTGTATCGAATTTCGAGACGGGTTTGCTCGATGCGACGTTCTTCGGGGACGTGGATGGTGAATTGGCCCAGTGATTTGGCTGGGCGAATTGCGCCTGAGAACGAATCGGTTTTCAGCATCCCATGCACATAGACAGGAAAAGTCATCTGCATGGCGTCTGATTCATCGCCGGCCAGGGCACTCATGCGGATGGTGGCCGTTCCTTCGTGCGCGACTTGCACTCGCCAATCGACGCGCTGTTCGCCGCCAGGTTCGATCTTGATGGTTTTAACCGTAAGAGCCGAGGAATCAGGAAATAGTGTGCCACCTTCCAGTTCAAGCTGCACCGTTACCTGTTTTGCCGTTGGTAAATAGTTATGGACGTTAGCCGAGAGGACGACTTCGTCACTTTCAACAAAGAAACGGGGAGCCTGCAGGCGGACGACGATGTTTTTTCGCGTGACGATTTCCGCTGACCCCTCGCCGACGCGTGTGCCGTGGCCCATGCCCCAGGCGCGGATTTTCCAGGCGGTGAGGTTTTCAGGCATGTCGAGTTTTACTTCGGCAATGCCTTCGGCATTGGTGAGTAGCGAGCCTACCCAAAGTGCGGTATCGGCGAAGTTTTTACGTAGGGTGGGTTGGGAGAGTTCTGCGGCATCTTCAGCTGCTGAAGTAGCTTCGCCATCGCTCATTTCCATTGCGGCGGCGGAACCTAAGCTAAATTCAGAGAGTGACCGGCCATAGCGGCTTTGGCGATTAAAATTGAGTAATTTTCCCTCGCGTAAATCCGCTATTTCATCAACGACGGACCCGCCGAAGATGCCGAGGTTGCCCATCTGGGGTTCGTTGGGTTTGATGAGCGGCGCGAAAGCTCGCTGCAGATTGTTTGCGCCGCGAGGCCGATGACTTCGACGCCACTTCCAAAAGAATTCGCGGATGTCGACGACGTTGCTGCCACCGGAGATATATTCTAGCGCGCGGTCGTAGATCGAGAGGGCGAGCGACCCCACATAGGGTTCACCTTGGGTGTCAGTAAGCTTCACCAGAATTTTTGCGGTCTGACCGGGGAGATAGGCGTCGGTTTCAGGAACGACTTCGACGTTGAGGACACGCTTGGCCGGCGGAACAAAAAGTTCGCGGGTCGCCGTGTGGACTCGCCCATGATGCACGGTGACTGCCTCGATGAAAAAATTGGGCGTATCTTTGGCGGAAATCTCCAGGTCGACGGTGGCCGTCTTTCCTTCGAGTTGGACGAGTCGGGGAGGGAGGTACGTGCCGTTCGTGGGCCGCAGAAAAAGCAAGACGGCTGCGCCAGCGCGGTTGGTGTTGATCTGAATCGCAGCAGTATCGCCCGGCTTATACTTTGAGCGGTCAGGGATAAGTTCGAGATCGTTGAAGCGGAATCCAGAACCATCGAAGCCAGTGCCCGCGACCGTGAGGATGTGGCCACCTTCGAGAGTGTGGTCGTTTGCGTCGGTGAGTTCGTAAGAAATACGATAGCGGCCTGGTTCTGAGGCTTTCACCTGGAGTTCTGCCCGTCCGCTTTCGGTGGTTGCAAGCTCCCAGCGCCCGACTTCGGTTTCGACAGGTTTTCCGTCGTCGTAGCGAATTTTTAGCAGACGGAGTGACCCGGTGCCTACGACCGGTTTGCCATCAGGAGTACGGGCTGCTGCGCCGACTGAGATGGTGTCGCCGGCGCGGTAGTGGCCGCGATCTGCCCATACATAAACTTGAAACGGTTGGCGGGCAACCAGCACTCGGCCATTGCCGACGATCGTACGGCGAGAATCGTCGACCACTTCGGCTTGGATTTGGTAGCTGTGGTCTTGGTCGGGATGGAATTGTTTGGCGATCGCCGTATCGATTTCAACCTCGACCGTGCCATCGGCTCCGATGGCAACCTCGCGTTCGGCGATGACTTCGGGGGGAGTCGAGGCTCGCCAAAACCACCAGGGGCGCGGAGCCAAGCAGCCCCAACGGTTCCAGCCGGGATACCAGCGGTAGTCTTGGGCAAACCACCCATAGCCCGAGCCATAGAGCCAATCCCAGGGCATTGGGGGATACCAATTTTGGCTGTGGGTGGTGCGAAGGATTTTGTATTTCACTTTGGCGTTGGTCACCGGTTTGCCGAAATAGTAGCGGGCCGAGATTTTTGCGGTAATTCTTTCGCCGAGGGTTACCGGTTCGCTTGGGGCGTCGACCGTGACCTCGAATTCAGGTTTTTTGTATTCTTCTACACGAAAAGTGCCACCGCCGTGATTGACGACGTTGATGCGATATTGACCAAGTGTTGTCTCGACGGGAATTTGCCAGGTGCCTTCGAGGCCGCCGTAAGCGTCGGAGACGATATCAGTGCTGTAGACTTTTTCGTTTTTTGGGTCGTAGATTTCGATGCGGAATGACTGGTTTGCATATTGCGATTCGTCGTCGAGATCGTAGCGGGCGTGGCGAACCCAAAATTTGAATTGCACATTCTGGTCGGGACGATAGACGGGTCGGTCGGTGATCGTAAAAACTTTTACTTGTTGATAGGGAGCGTCGTGGTAGTTGCCCGACCAAATGCCGCGAAATCCTAGGTATGCCAACCGGCCCTCAGGAGTCGTCGCGATGGTGATCCATTGGTGGCGGTTGCGATTTTCGTCAGCCGCGAGTTCGACGAGGCCGTTGGCGTCGGTATGTTCGGCAAGGTTTTTGGTGTGGATGTGATACTTGTTTTCGCCAAGGTGTTCTTGCCAAAAGCCGAAGAACTCGACGTTGCAGTCGGGAATTGGACGACCGGTGATCGCGTCGGCTACGTAGTAGAGTGACTTATTGGCGAGTGGTTTTTGGACAATGGCTGTGTCGGTGAGCCAAAGAATGATGCGGGTGGTGTTGCCGTCCGCCATCGTCGAAGTGAGCAGATAGGCCCCTGATTTTTGTAACGGGGTGGTGACTGTAATGCGTTGGTCGAAGTGTTTTTCGAGTGGATCGAGATCAAGACTCCAGCGGGCAACCTCCTCGCCAAGATATTTTTCCTGGTTTTGAATCACAAGTCGGTGCCCCAGGTTTTCGACTTGGGCCTGCTGCCAGTCGAGTTTTTTAGGTTCGTCTGCTAGGTAGGATTTTACATCGTCGAGTAGATTGCGGACTTGGATTCGATGCGCCACGAAATCGACCCGGCGGCCGTTACGGAAGCGGAAATCAACGGTTGCGCCGGTGTTGGCCGGTTGCGTCATCGTGTGCTCAAACCGTCCCCAATTGTCGACGATTTGCGCTAGGCGTTTCTCGGCATGGTGAAAGTCGTTTTTTTGTTCGGCGAGTTGACGCCAGAATTCGGCGGCGCGTGGATACTGACGACGGTTTTCGAAAGTTTGGGCGAGTGCCTGTGCAGCAGTGCGCCAATCGCTACTCGTTTTTTCTTGCGATGCATTTTCTAACACCTTTTGACGTAGCTTGACGTGGTTGTGTTCGTCGGGCAACGTAATGCGTTTGATCCCCGTTGCTAGCCGGGCAATGGTTTCGTTCTCGCCGAGTGTATGCAGCGCAAATGTGCCAGTCTCTGAGGCGTTTTCGGGTTCTGTTCGCCGGCCAAACCACCATCCATAGTTAGCCAGGGTCTCAACGCCAAATTGCGATTGTAAGAACTGTGCGCGAACCAAGAGTTGATGATTATGGCGATCGGGTTGCCAAGCGACCGACTGGTCGAGGAGCCAACGCCAGCGCTCGCCATCGTTTTGGGCTTCTTCCCACGATGAAGGGGCGTCGTAGAAAATCGGTTGCCCACGGTCATCCACAGCGGCTCCTTGGGTTCTGCCCGTTTGGTGGCCCCAGGCGGCTTCGTAATCGGGTAGTTCGGCAAGCGAGGTGAGAGCTTGGAGTCGCCATGCTTGGCCGTAGCTGTGCCCCTGCATCAGAGTGGCAGCAAATGCATCGAGGAAGTTGCTGGCCTCTGGAGAAGTGTGTTCGTCGGTCTGCTTTTCGAGCAGCCGAAAAGCTTGCCGATAGAGTTGCAACGAGCGGACACGGTCGCGGCTGATGGCGTTCATCATTTTTCCGCCGCCGCGATGGTGGCCCCGTTTGAACTTTCCTGCAATCTCGTAGCCGGTGTGCTCTTGATCGATATAACTGCGAGCGACGGCTGCGAGGACTTGCCAGTTTTTTGAGTATAGCGTGGCGACCGCTTCGCGGAACTCGTCGATTTCTTCCAATTGGTTGAGGCGATGGTAGCACTCTAGCGTTCGTTGATAACTTGCCACCCATTGCGTGGGAGCGGGGTTGTCTGTCGGGTCATTTTTTGGGTCGAGCAGAAGTTTGCGGAAGGCCTGCAGGGCTTCTTGGTAGTTGCCGTCTTCCAGCAGTTTTTCAGCTGGTTGAGGATTCGCTGGCGGATCGGCCAGGAGCATCGCGCTAGTGAGCAGCAAGCCAGAGAACGCGATTGCCAGAATTTTGGGTGTCGTTAGTTTATTCATGCGAGTGCCGCTTCAAATTGGGGGGGGGCTGTCGTTCCGTGATTTGGCTAGCCAAACATGTTTTATGCGAGTTCGCCCGGATAGGTCTAGGGCCAGTCGTTGGCCACGCTGTGATATAAGACGCCCTGAAAAGACGGAAAGTTCCCGCAGTTTAGGCGATTGGCTCCTGAATCGTTGCTTTTTGGCAACATCTGAGCGGGCGATGTTGCCAAAGTTCAACCGTCTTATGCCGGTAAAGAAAGTAGACTTGCAAAACACGATTTGGTTGGCCTCCGGCGATCTGTAAGATCGCGGCTATTGCTCCTTTTGACTTAAAGACCTCTTATGGCTATGGCTTCTGATTATTCTGTCCGCACTCACCGCTCGTTTGTCGATGTGGCTTATCGGTTGCTCGATGCGGCTGCCATTCTTTGCGCGACTTTAGTTGCGACTCGCTACACGGACCAAGAGCACATCGAGAATTTGGCCGTTGTGGGTGCGACTACGTTGTTGGTGCATAGCATTGCCATCGAAGTGAGTGGTTTGTATCGCAGCTGGCGTGGTGCCCGACTTGGAACCGAGTTGTGGTGTGTGCTGATCAATTGGCTTTACACGGCACCGGCGGTATTGGGCATTGGCTTAGTTACTCGCTTTAACGCAGAGTTTAGCTATCAAACAAAACTGGTATGGTTGGCTTTGACGCCGGTGGCGATGGCTTGTGGACGCATCCTCTCGCGAGGCGTATTGAAGAGTTTGCGCCGTCGAGGACTGAACTCGCGTAGCTTTGCCATTTGCGGCATCAATCAATTAGGTTTTCAGTTAGCTGAAAATATCCAAGCTTCTCCCGAGCTCGGCCTGTCGTTGGCTGGTTTTTTTGACGACCGTCCGGCCTCTCGGATCGATGAAGAGATCGAAGAAAAATGCCCACGCGTGGGTACGCTGAGCAAATTGGTTGACATGGCTAAACGTGGCGAGGTGGACATGGTTTTCATCACGTTCCCAATGCGCGCTGAGAAGCGGATTCGTGACTACCTTGAAAAGTTGGGTGATACGACGGCCTCGGTTTATATCGTGCCCGACTTTTTTGTCTTTCAGATGCTGCATGCTCGTTGGAATCAGATCAATGGGCTGCCGATTGTGAGTGTGTTTGAGACGCCCATTTCTGGGATCGATGGGGTGCTGAAACGGGGTTTTGATTTGGTAGTGGCGTCGTTAGCGCTGGTGGTTCTAGCCGTGCCCATGGCGATTGTTGCTTTGTTAATAAAATACTCGTCACCGGGGCCGGTATTCTTTCGACAGCGTCGTTATGGATTGGTGGGCGAAGAGATCAATGTCTGGAAATTCCGTTCGATGCGGTCTTGCGACAACGGAGCAGAAGTAAAACAAGCCTCGAAGGGCGACGACCGCGTGACGCCAATAGGGCGGATTTTGCGCCGCACGTCGATCGACGAATTGCCGCAATTGTTGAATGTGGTGTGCGGCAGCATGTCGCTTGTGGGGCCGCGACCCCATGCCAGCGCCCATAACGAGGAGTACCGTAGCTTGATCGAAGGCTACATGTTGCGTCACAAGGTAAAGCCGGGCATCACTGGACTGGCGCAAGTGAATGGTGCGCGCGGCGAGACCGAAACGCTCGATAAGATGGAGCGCCGTATCGAGTTCGACCACCGCTACATCCGCGAATGGTCGCTCGCCATGGATCTGAAGATTCTGCTGAAAACACTAGTGGTCGTTGCAAAACAAGAAAACGCCTACTAAGCGCCCCCCAGCAGTAGAGGCCTCACCCAATAGCCGCGATCTTACGGATCGCCGGAGCCCTCCCGTAATGACATAGGGCATTCTACCCGGGGTAATATCTAAAATAGCACTGGAAATCTTTACGGTTTTCTGCAAGAATGCTGGCTGATCGGTGTTGTTTCTGTAGGGAACCGCCCTCTGTGGCGTTCCGTTTGGACGGTACACGACGGAACGGCACGGAGGCACGTTCCCTACAGAGTTTTTAGGTTGCCACTTAGAATTAGCTACCAGGGGCCCTTTCGTGAAATTCCGAGAGGGGAATTCGATGAGCGTTTTTCGTAAATGCGTGCTGCGATGTTTGATTGGATTAGCAGTCTTCACGGCCGCGAATTATTCGCCTGCCGTTTGGGCGGGATTGGTCGTC
The DNA here is from genome assembly GCA_029259945.1 of Planctomycetota bacterium. Classification (GTDB taxonomy): domain Bacteria; phylum Planctomycetota; class Planctomycetia; order Pirellulales; family Lacipirellulaceae; genus Bythopirellula. The sequence goes on along the minus strand of JAJDEF010000034.1, from coordinate 24,340 downwards.
CAGCAGCGTGAAGATGGTCTTCATATCTATTACATGACGGTTTCGCCAGCGGCTGAACCGCGTCCAGCGCTGAAACATCGCATGTGGCTACGGCCCAACGAACTCAAACCAGGCAATGCTGCGATACACTACGTAAGATCGTTCGCAGAAAACCACTTAAGTGGTGCTTGGAAAAAAGTGAGAGAGCAGCATGGAGAGACGGTGTACGATTGGGGTTTTGGCGGAATTGCCATCGAGGAGATGCCGTTAGAAGAGGTTCGCGAAGCCTCGGCTGCTTTTGATACGATTGTCGAGCAGTTTATTCAGCCTGCGACCCGATGCCGAGATAGCGATTGGGGGCTCGAAGTAGAGGATATCAAAGGCCCTGTGGCTCTCACTTTCTTTCTTCCCGACTTTCAACAATCGCGTTCTATTGCCCGGATGTTGGCCATTCGTACACGGTTGGCAATTGCCGAAGGACATTATGACGATGCGATTGAGCATTTGCGAATGCAATTTCGACTGGGGCGAGATCTCGGGCGCGAAATGTTAGTCGTTGGCAATCTTATTGGCATTGCGATCGAGGGGGCGACTCAGAGAACCGTGGTGGATTTGATCGCAGCACCCGATTCGCCGAATCTGTACTGGGCACTTGCAGAACTGCCTTCGCCGCTTGTCGATTGCACCGAAGCGATAAGGTTGGAAATGACGTTAGGGCTAAGAGTCTTTCCCCCGTTGATGGATGCCGAGACTGCCGAGCATTCGCCCAAGAAGTGGGCACGATTGGTCCGCGAATGTGCGAAGGTGTTTGAAGATATTTCTGAAGTCGAATGGACAGGTATATCTGCTCCAACGGAGGATCCGAAGAAAAAGTTGATAGTTTTAGGGTTTTCAGAAGCTGCCTACCCGGCGGCAAAGCAACGGCTTCTTGATTCGGGAATGTCTGCAGAGCGCGTCGAGCAGATGGCAGTCGGGCAAGTGATGATGATCGATGCCGCACGCGAGTATCGACGCATTGCCGACGAAGTAGAAAAATGGTGGTACGTGCCTTATGCGGAAATGAGGGCACAGCGATTGGAGATGGACCAGATTTGGCAAGAAGATGGCCCACCCAATAATGCGGGCCGCGCGATGGCCGGAGTACTATTGCCTGCCCTGCAAGCGGTACGCGTGGCAAAAATCCGCCCGGTATGGAAAAGGAATGCTCTGCTCGTGATCGAAGCCCTACGGATGCACGCCGCCGAGACGGGGTCGTTTCCTGAATCGCTGGATCAAATCGAGGTCGTCCCTGTGCCGCGCAATCCGATTACTACCGAGCCGTATCAGTACCACCTCGACGGTGAGACAGCCATCTTAGAAATGCCGTTGAGTGATGGTATGGCGGGGCTTGCCTACCGGTATGAGATTACGCTGGCTAAGCCTTAGAGTGCGTTACCGTGTTTCCGGCCAGGATGGCCGGGCTATGGGCGCGTAACAGCAAAGGACATGTAGGGTGGGTGCAGCGAAGCGAAACCCACCGGACAGTAAAAGGTGCGTTGCGCTATCGCTCCACGCACCCTACCGGAAAATGGATGGGCTCTAAGAATTACTTCTTAAAGTACGCTGGGTTATCGGCGCTGAAGTCGAGGTCGGTGAATCCGTTGTTAATCTTGATGTTGAGATAGGTGTAGGATTCTTCCAAGGGGGGCTTCTCGCCGGCGACGGTGGGCCAGGCGTAGGCGGCGTAGCGAATGGGTATCCGAAGCTCGTTGTCGATGAATAGTTCTGCCCGATGGTAGCGAAAGTTACTTCGCTCGGTGGGGTGGGTGACGACGATCTGAGTGACGGGCCGCCCATTGAGTTTATTCTGGAAGGTTTTGACTTCGCATTCGCCGAAGTTGACATCTTGGCTGGCGACCGTCACCAGCTCGTTCGTCAGCTCGCGAACACCAAGCTTGACGATGGGGTATTTTTGACCCTTCATCGCAAGAGCCCCGTTAGGATCGAGTGGGAGTTTTCCGAATCGACGTTTCCAGCCGCAGTCCATAGCGACGAGCTTGCCGTCGACGTTCGGGTAGAGACATTCGCGGCCCTTATGGGGCTTGAGAAAGAACATGTAGACCGCATACGGATTATGGCGGATTTTGATGTAGGCAATCTCTTCGTCCATCAGCACGCCATCGATGCGCTCTTGCTTGCGAAGGATGGCGCTGTAGTCAGTGATGTTTGCGTCGATATTTTGAAGGGCCGTTTGAGCCATCCGAAGGGAGGGCATCAGTGGGTGCTCGCCCGGACGCTGCGTGAGGTCGAAGGGCGCAACCGGAGCTGCGGTGGCGATTCTGGCGGCTAACTTCGGGGTTTGATCGACGTTTTCTTCGTTCGAGACACGAAAGATAGGCTCGACGAGTTGGTTCTCTTGCTGGGCTTGGGCCAAAGAACCCGCAGCAACCATGCTCGTGAGTATCACAAGCAAAGTGCTGACACGCTGAATGACGAAATGGAGCTTCCTACGCATGATTTCCATTCTCCTGGCAGTGGCCGATATTATATTCTAGTAAAGGCTACCAAGGCAAAAGACCAGTGAAAATAGCGGCAGGGCAGGGATTATTACCAGTGCAGCTAGCTGTTCAGTGGGCAAATTACCAATGCACGTGCAAACGGTGTTCCGCATGGGCGGCGCACATTGTCAGCCGTTTTTTTGCTCTGTTTGGGTAGACTTGGCGGGCATGGTAGCTAATCACGGTAGGAGAGCCCACTAGTAACTATCGCCGGTGGTAGCAGAAACAATTACAATCTTCTGTCCAGTTCGGCTTTTTTACGTAGGTCGTTTATTTTACTTAAACGCCAGAGCTGCTCCTGTATGTTAGCAGGTGGGAATCTTAACGCAGCCTGCGGCTGCAGGAAATAGGACATTCTAGCAAATGCAGACTACTGACCCCGCCATTTTAACCATTTTGTCGGTCCCTTTCGAGGAGAATTCTTATGTCGCTTATTTCGAGGGACGGCAGGATTGTGTGGTGATCGATCCGGGACTGGAGCCAGAGAAGATTTTGGCCGTGCTCGACGAACATAGCCTCTCAGTAGCGGCAATTCTTTGCACCCATGGACATGCCGACCATATTGCTGGCAATGCGGCTTTGAAAGCTCGCTGGCCCACGGCACCGCTGATTATTGGCGAAGGAGATGCCGTCAAGCTGATCGACCCCGAGCAGAACTTGTCGGCTGGTTTTGGCTTTAATTTGACAAGTCCGCCAGCAGATCAGACCGTCCGGGAGGGCGATGTGGTCGAGTTCGCCGGTTTTCGTTTCCAGGTACTCGACACCCCGGGGCATTCGACCGGGCATGTGGTATTTGTGTGGTCAGAACAAACCCTGGCGCAAGTGTTTGGCGGCGACGTACTATTCGCCGGCAGCGTTGGGCGGACGGATTTCCCAGACTGTAGCTTCGAAGTGTTGAAGCAGTCGATCGACGAAAAACTGTTTTCGCTGGCTGACGATACCATCGTTTGGTCCGGCCATGGCCCCGCGACGACGATTGGCAAAGAGAAACAAACCAACCCGTTTGTCGGTTTGAATGCGCGATATGAGGGTTAGCTCAAAGGTAGCCGTTCACAGGATAAAAGGCGAATCGGCCTCTCGCAAAGGCGCTAAGGCGCAAAGGAATTGAATAAAAAAGTATCTCGCAGAGACGCAGAGGCAGCAGAGTCGTTTCTTCTTGCAGGAGGCGCTAGTTGTGAGGCGCGAGGTGCTAGTTTTATTAACTCTCGCCACACAACTAGCGCACCTTTTGAAGTTTACTGCTCCTGTCACTGTCACTCAATTTTTCTTTGCGCCTTAGCGCCTTTGCGAGAGACTTTTACAAAGATGCTTCCAGCGATATACCGTGAACGGTTACGTTCAATGCGACGAAGCGTCGGAATGAGCGTTCGGCGGTAGCTTGGCAGAGGCCATCGTGGCATGCGTTGGGGAAGAAGTTTTTTTCTTCGGCGTTGCAACATTCGCCGGAAATTCGAGTTGAAAGCGACTTCCGCGTCCCGGTTCGCTATCGACAAGGATTTGCCCGCCGTGCTCTTCGAGGATTTTTCGACTCACAGGGAGCCCTAGGCCTGTGCCGCGTCCCGCTTTGCGGGAGATAAAGACATTGAAAATTGCGTCGAGATCTTCGGGCGCGATACCTGGCCCGTTATCTTCAATCACGACTTGGGCTAATTTTTTCTCGCTGTCGAACTCGGAGTGGACCGTGACAAGCCCGTCATCCGATTCTTCACAGGCGTCGAGTGCATTGGTTACGACGTTAAACAGCGCATTGTGCATTGCTTCGGGGTCGAACATTAGAGTCGGCATGGTTTCGGCGGGCGTCCATTGGAGCTTGACGCCGAGTTCTTCAGCACGGGCCTGCATCAGTTCGACGACTTCGCTGGTCACGCGATTTAAGTTTGAGGGTTCGGGTTCGGGTTCGCGTTCTTTGCTGAACGTGAGCATGTCCATCACGAGCTTTGAGATGCGATCTTGGTTGCGTTCGACAATGTTCCAGCCCTTGCGAATAGTGTCGACTGCGGCACTTGCTGCTTTGCTATCCGATTCGTTTGAGGCTTGCCCGTGATCACCTAGCCCGAGTTCGATTAAGTAGCTGCCCCCTCGCACCCCTTGAAGAATGTTTTTGATGTGATGCGAGAGCGAAGCGATGGTTTGGCCGACAGCCGCAAGACGTTCTGCTTGTACCATCGCTTTGTAATAGGAGGTATCTTCGACCGCCAATGCGGCCTGGTGGGCAATCGCGATCATTAGCCGGAGGTGTTCTTCGGTGAATTGATCGGCCTTGCCTTCGTTCATCAACATGCGCTGCGGCGTGATCGATGTGTCGATGTAGATGACGCCCACGACGTCGTAGCGACCTTGCATCGGAACGCAGATCGCCTCGCGGACCCCGAGTTTGACGATGCTTTGCGCAGGATCCCAACGTTTGTCGTCGCGGGCATCGCTGGTGAGGACGCCTTCGTTATGCTCGACGACATAGTCGAGAATGGTTTTGCTGATGGTGATTTTTTCGTCGGTGCGAATACCTCGGCGATGCCGTCGTACTTTGGGAACGAGTTTGTCAGTCTCGATATCTTTCAGCATGATGCAGCCCCGATCGGCATCGACCCATTCAAAGATCATTTCCATGATCCGTGCAAGGAGTTGGTCGATATCCATCGTGTGACTGACGGCCAGTGCAGTCCGATACATGATTTGTAGATTGCTTCGAGCGCGAGCCAGATAGGGGCTGGAGGATTCGTCGGCACCGGGCAGTAGCCATTCGCTCCCTTCCGATTGGCCCACCACAGCAACAATGCGCGAGCTATCGCCGCTATGAGGTTTCGGGTCGATATCAATTTTGTCTGCGATGTCTTCGAGAGTATCTTCGACAAAGCCCGTGTAGAGGAGCAGCGATTTTCCAAACTGAAGTTGATCGCCGCTTACCAGCTCGTGTTCGTCGACGGGCTGACCATTGACAAAGCACCCGTTCGAGCTGGAAAGATCTCGCAGTATGTAGCTATCGCCCTGACGGATGAGCTCGGCATGAGCGCGCGAAATCTCGGTGTCGTGCAATCGCACGGAGTTGTCATGAGTCCGACCAACGGAGTGGACCGGTTCTTCCAGTACGAAACGCGTACCCTGATCGCGTCCCTGTATTACGAAAAGCGAAGCCACAGATCTGTTCTTTTCTGAGAGGAGAGTCGGCGGAGAGCGACCTAGACGCTACTCCGCAACAATCCCTCAATTCTACGGATCAGCGGGGCATAATGGTAGGGTTTGGTGACCAAATGTCCTGTCGGTAAAGGACTTAATTGCCGCTTAGTGGTTCCGAGTACAACGATTGGGGTGTCGTTGCGGGAGGCGGTATGCCCCAAGGAGCGGGTTTCTACCTGGTCGGGGTTGGGGTCGCATTCCGCGTTGTAAACCACTAGATCGGGCTGCTGAAGCTCAAGAATCTCGGTGGCCTGAGTGGCTGCCGTGGCTTCCAGGGTCTCGGTGCCCTGTCGCTCTAGCAGCGTTCGCAGGATATCTCGCGATTCGGTCGAGGAATCGACAATCAAAACACAAGCCGTAGAAGACAATTGGTCGACCTCCTGAGAGCGGGGCGGCGGTAGCGGTGGGAAACAGGTGGGATGGGGCGGGGAAAATAGAGATTCGGGTGGTGTGTGTCAAACGCGGATTTCTCTAAAAAGTAATCAGGGATCCCAGGATGCTAGCGGTCGAAAATTTCTGCGATTGTCTTCATTTTTGCGTGGTTTGTAACTTTTGCGAAATGCTCTTTACGGCATCGAGCACTCTCGGCACAATACGCCCCGCAATTTAACCACCGCCCCACCCCGCGAGTTTTTTCCGGGCGTGACTGTTGCGTCGGGCCGGTCCCTTCGTTCGGTCAAGGATGACCCTATTCAGCAAGGAGTGCTGACGTGAGAAATTTATTACTATCGACGATCGTTGCTTTTTCTTTGGCGTTGATCGCCACCCCCGTTGTTGCTCAAGAATCGACAGGTGCTGGTCCTAGTGCCAATGCCTCTCGCTATGGCATGGCCGTTGTGGATGTGAGCTACATCTTCAAGAATTTCCAGCAATTCCGAGCCGCCATGGACGGGATGAAGAAAGAGATGGAGACCGCCGAAGGGCAACTCAAAACAGAACGCGACTCCGTTCAGGCAAAAGAAGAGCAACGTCAGCAATTCAATCCAGGCTCTCCTGAGTTCAAGCAGTTGGACGAAGACATTGCTCGTGCAAAAGCAGATTTCAATCTGAAAGCTGGTCGCATTCGCAAGGACTTTTTAGAGCGAGAAGCCAAGGTTTACTATCAGACCTATCTTCAGGTGAGCAATGCGGTGCAGCATTACGCTCAACAACATAACATTGGGTTGGTGATTAGGTTTAATGGCGATCAGATCGATCCCAACCGTCGCGAATCGGTGCTGCAAGCCATCAATAAACCAGTTGTTGCGCAGAATAACATCGACATCACGCCTGATGTGTTGGCCTTGTTAAATCGAGGCGGAACCGCTGATGGCGTCGCCCCAGCTGCGAACGCAGGTGGTAGTACACGGCGCTAGGCAGAAACGATGAAGACGAATCCTTGGTGAGGATCGTTCTTGATGTTTTGCCTTTGATGTTCTGGTATCCTCTCTTTTTTCTCGAGCAGTTTAGCACCTATGTTGCAACCTCGACTTCAACGTACGATTAGCCAACCGGTCACGGTCGAAGGATTTGGCTACTGGACTGGACGTGATGTGCGCGTGGAGTTTCGGCCAGCCGAGGCAGGCGAAGGCATCGTGTTTGTGCGGGATGATATTGGCTCGGATGCTCGTGTTGAAGCACGTGCAGAGTATCGGGCCGACGTGCCTCGTCGCACTAATCTTTGTTTCGAGGGTGTGGAAGCGGCGATGGTCGAGCACGCAATGGCTGCCTTGGCTGGTTTGCAAATCGACAATTGCGAGGTCGGTATCGATCAGGCCGAGATGCCGGGCTGCGACGGTTCGTCGCTGACTTTTGTTGAGGCATTAGATTCTGTTGAAACTGTTGATCAAAACGCCGAGGTAGCGCAACTAGAAATCACTGAGATTGTGCGGCTGAGTGATGGCGAGTCATGGATCGAAGCTCGTCCGGTAGTCGATGGGGGATATCGAATTGAGTTCGAATTAGATTATCCCTACGACGCGGTCATCGGACGTCAGTCGGCGCTGATTGAAGTGACTCCGGAACGCTTTCGGCAAGAGATTGCGCCATGCAGAACTTTTATTTTAGAGCGAGAAGCCGAGGCATTGGTTCGACAAGGATTGGGGAGTCGTGTGACCCCCAGCGATTTGTTGATGTTTTCTGACCATGGTCTCGTGGGAAATGAGTTGCGGTTTAAGAATGAGTGTGCACGACACAAGGCGTTAGATTTAATTGGCGATTTAGCGCTGACGGGCTGCCAGATTGTGGGGCATATCGTTGCGCATCGAAGTAGCCACAAACTGAATGCCGCATTGGCGAGAGAATTGGTGACAAGATTTTCGACAGTCGCTCCGCTAGGGGCGACCGCTTAAAACTATTATGACCGTATCGGTCTGGTTTACGTCGTTTTAACGACCAAGAGAATTTGAAAATGGCATCAAGCATAGCAGCAAACGCATGGATCGATCCGAAGGCTGAGATCGGCGAAGACGTCGAGATTGGCCCGTTCTGCACCATTGGTGCTGGCGTAAAAATCGGCCAGGGCACTCGATTGTTGAATAACGTGACCTTGATGGGTAACGTGACGATTGGGCGCGAGAATGTGTTCTACCCCAATGTGGTTGTCGGTGCAGAGCCTCAGGATATCAGCTTCGAAGGCGGCGATACTTGCGTAGTGATTGGCGATGGAAATACGTTACGCGAAGGCGTGACCATCAATCGTGCGAGCGAAAAAGAAGATGGCGTGACTCGAATAGGCGATCACAATTTCCTGATGGGAAATGCCCATGTCGCGCACGACTGCAAGCTAGGTAATCATATCATTATAGCCAACGGTTCGATGTTGGCAGGGCATGTTCATGTACAAGACTACGCCTCGATATCTGGCGGTTGTGCCGTCCATCACTTTGTGTCGATCGGCAGTTATAGCTTCTTGGCAGGGCTAAGTCGCGCTTTGCACGATGTTCCGCCTTATATGCTGGTCGAGGGAATTGCCGCCCGGCCACGCTGTATTAATATTGTCGCTTTGAAACGCAATGATTTTTCTAATGCGACCATTGACGGCTTGGCAGCAGCACATCGATTGCTATATCGGTCGAAAGTTGGGTTAACCCATGCTCGCGAGATATTGCGATCGAATGGCCAGTTGAATACCGAAGTTGAGAAACTGTTGAACTTTGTCGAAGGGCAACAGGAAGGTAAGCATGGTCGAGGGCGAGAAGCAAGGAGAGCAGCGTGAGCCGTATGCGACTTGCTGTGGTTGGCACTGGGCACCTCGGGAAAATCCATGCGCGGATTGCTTCGGGGCTTGAAGACTCGCAGCTTGTGGCCGTGGTCGATTCCGAGTCTGCTACTCGTGAACAGGTGGCTGCCGACACCGGGGCAAAGCCATTGGCAGACTATCGTGATCTATTTGGCGTTGTCGATGCGGCAATCATCGCGACACCTACCTCAAGTCATGCTGCTATCGCAAACGATCTACTGCGTGGTGGAATCCATTTGCTGGTGGAAAAGCCTATTACGCCAACGCTTCAAGAAGCTAACGAGATGGTCGAGCTTGCTGATCGGCAGCAGATTGTGTTGCAAGTCGGGCATGTCGAAAGGTTCAATCCGGCTCTTGTCTCGGTTCATAGCAAGCTAGACGAGCCGAAATATATCGAAGCTAGACGTTTAAGTAGCTACACCTTCCGTTCGACCGATGTCGGCGTGGTGATGGATTTGATGATCCATGACATTGATGTCGTTTTGAGCCTAGTACGCTCGGAAATAGTGGCTGTTGATGCTTTTGGGATTTCTGTTCTTGGTGACCAAGAGGATATGGTGAATGCAAGACTGCATTTTGCTTCGGGGTGCGTTGCGAACTTAACGGCCTCGCGCGTGAGCTACACCGCCGAACGGTCGATGCAAGTATTTACTTCGGAATGCTGTGCGAATATCGATTTTGCGGCACGTCGGTCCTCGATTGTGGAACCAACGGCAGAGGTCTTGCATCGAGAATTTGACGCAAACACTTTGACCGCTGATCAGAAGTCGCATCTTAGCGAGCGAATATTCTCAGAGTTGCTTGTGAAGCGTGATTTGCCTGTCGTCGAAACCAATGCCATCGAGCAGGAGCAGCTTGATTTTTGTGCTGCCATTCGTACCAGTAGCAGCCCTCTGGTCACCGGTGCCCATGGGCGTGATGCGGTCGCCATCGCCGAGCAGGTTCTCGAACAGGTTGCGTCGCATCAATGGGATGGCAAGCAAGGAACTCGGCAGGGTGCCTTTGCAATGCCCCAGCTACCGACCGTCCTTTCTGGGCCAGATCATTGGTCAGAGGACGATACGGTCGTCATCAAACGCAAGGCTGGTTGATCGTTCTTGGGCCGATTTTTCTATGCCAAGTCGCGATCTTCGAAGAAGATCAGCGCAAGCAGCATGGCCGCGGTGCAATAGAGAAAGCTGTAGAGCAGGGCAGTCCATAGGTAGGCCCCCGGAACGGTTGAGGCCCCGGCGATGGCACCTTCGATCTCAAAATGATCGAGTACCGGGAGCATGACCGAGATCAGTCGCCCGATGAATTTCACAAAAACAATTTCGCCTGCCGAAGACTTCACAATCAGCGGACCGAGGTGGCCAAGCACGTAGATCGAGCCGCAGATCACTAGATTGGGGAGCATCGACAGACGCGTGGAAATAGCAACACTGATAGCCGCCATGATGACCGCCTCGTAAAATGCGAGCACAAGGCCTGGAACGATTCGCACAATTGCTTCGTAGCAAAGTTGCCAGTTGGGGGCCTCTTTGGCAGATTCTCGTGCGTCGTAGACCACCTTATACGAGACGGTCAGTAGAAAGATGATGCCCAAGATGACAAACATCAGCAAAATAGGCCAAACGATTCCAAGGAATTTACCCAGGATAAATTGACGTCGACCGATGGGTTTCGAGAGAACGGTAAGAGCCGTGCGACCTTCGATTTCTTCGGAGACCGAAACGCTCGCAGTCCAGAGGGCAACCACAATGGCAAGAACCTTGATGGTGGTCATGCCTGAGGTCATCAGCATTTTTATATCTTCGCCAAACGTATTATACGGAATGTAGATGTAGGTCACGAGCGCAGCGACACCGATGACCATCAGTAAGATATAAATGGGCTGCGAAATGGCTTCTTTTGCCGTGGCGGTGGCGATGATAGAAACGCGCGGTGCGAGCCAGCGGATGAGGAAGAACACGAGATAAAAACCGATTACACTCGCGGCAACAATCGGCAGATCGTGAACCTCTGGCATGGCCACATCGGTGTGAAAAGTCGCGGTCACGAGGGTCGCTAGGTCGCTTTCGTTCGAGAGGTAGAGCTTTTCGATATTTTCGTCAAACCCACGGGCCAGATTGCTGCCGGGGCTCCATTTGTAGAGCAGGCCGCCTTCGACCAATATTAGCGGTTCAGCAAAACCTTTGCCTGGCTCGACGTTCATCGCGATTTCTTGATCGCTCTCGACGGTATAGCTAAGAAGCTCGTCGATGAGAAACGAAACCGGCACCTCGACGTCGGTTGCGCCAGGTTCGAGCTCTTGTTGGAACTGAATGGTTCCCACATGAGGTACCCGCTCGAGCGACGAGAGCATCTTGTCGAGAGGCATTAACGGAGTGGCCATGGCTGCGAGCACTGCCGCCGTTGCCAGCGTGTAGGAGATTGGCAGAAGGATGCTTTCTTGAATGGTGACCCCAATCGATTTGGCAAGTTGGCGGTTCGCCACCGCGCTGATTCCCCAGAGTGCAAGGAGAACAAGCGTGCCAAAAGTCGCACCAATCGAGAGTAGCCAAATGGGGGTCAGCCAGATTACGAGATTTGTCATAAGGAGATAACAATAGCAGGTAGGGGTTTATAATTAGTATCGGATATCAAAGCGGTGGAATTCGTCTATGGCAGGCCTGGTATCACATTGGACGCTACGAATCTGCTCGGACATTTGTGCGGCAACGGTCGCCAAAAAATCATTGAGTTGGGGTTTGCTGCCTTCTGCAATGAGTTCGACTCGGCCATCCGGCAAGTTACGGACAAAGCCGGTCACCTCAAAATCTTGGGCAATCCGGTGAGTCGAATAGCGAAAACCAACTCCCTGGACGTTGCCCGAATAGAAAACCTGCCGACGCTGTAAGAACTGTGAATTCACTCGCCGCTGGCTCTCGACTTCGACTCGACCTGCCACACCGTCGGGCAGCTTACCCTCGAATATAACGTAGAAAGAAGGCAATTTCTAGTATTGCCAGAGCCTTGCATCCTAGTCCGCAAGTCTGTTGCAGATAAACGTAAGAAAGTCGTCCGACCAGCTACAGGCAGGGGCCGAGAAAATACCAGTAATTTCCCTGTGTCTAGACGCGGAGTGGGGGGCGATATTAAAATAGGCCGCAGTTTGTAGCCTGGATCGGTTCCAAGCTCAACCTATAATGGAAAATCCCGTCTTATCACCCTGACCGTATCGTCGAGAAGGAAGCTTCACTTGGCCATTTTCAATCACATGATCTCTCTGTTCGCGGCCGCATGGCTGCTTGCTTTCGCTCCTGGGCTTTTGATTGACCTGACACCTCAAGTCTTTGGCCAGCCTTTCGAACTCACCCCGACTTCCCAAGACGTTCGTTACGGCGTTCACCCCCGCAATCTGCTTGACTTTTTCGCAGCCGAGTCTGACTCGCCAACGCCGGTGCTGATCTATTTTCACGGAGGCGGCTTCGTGGCTGGCGACAAAGAAGTTGCTCGTCAGCGTTTGATTGCGAGAGACTGTTTGGCCAACGGGATTTCTGTCATCAGCGCCAATTATCGCTTTGTAACAGGGCCTGACAGCGAACCATTTCCGGGCTCGCTCGTGGATGGCGTACGGGTCGTTCAGTTTGTGAGGTTGCAGGCGAAACGGTGGAACCTAGACCCGGAACGCATTGTGCTCAGCGGCGGCTCTGCTGGCGCCATGATGTCGCTCTGGATCGCTCTGCATGATGACTTCGCCACCTCGGAAAGCGAGGATCCGCTGGCGCGGCAGTCATCTCGAGTGCTTGGCGTCGTGGGCTATTCGGGACCGACCACCCTCGATCCAGACGTGATCACCGAGCATGTGGGCGGAAACCCGGACATTCATCCCTCGGTTTTTCCTATATTTGACATCAAGAAAATTGAAGAACTCGACCTGCCGGCCATGCGAAAGAGGGTGGCTGAGTTCAGTCCCCTCAGCTACGTCAGTACCGACGATCCGCCGTTACAGCTCCGCCATGGCGGAACCCTGTCGGGTACACCACTGCCGGTCGACACGAGCTTCGACACCAGCATTCACCACGCGAAATTCGGGGATCTGATGCGCGGCAAGTACAAAGAAGTGGGCTCGCAACAAATGGTTGAACTCGTATGCGCCGACTGCCCCCATGTCGGTGCGACTGAGCTCGACTTCCTGCGAAAAGTATTTGGTCTCGACGCTCCGAAGGCAAAGCCTTCTGCGGAATGAATCTGGTAGGTATCAGAGCCATTCCGAACTGCGCTGTTGTCCGTCTACTACTGACCTAGGCAACCTATCACCCCTCTATCGAAAAAGTGAATAGGATGCGTGCAGCGATAGCGAAGCGCACCTTTTGCGTCATCGCGCCACGTGGGGTAATTGGTGCGTTTCACACATTCTACTGACTGAACCACAGAGGGCACAGAGAACACGGAGAAAAAGCTTATTTCCAGGCACTCTGTGCTGCTCTGTGGTAAATCTTTCTTTCTATCTTTGATTGATCGTACCGATTTGTAGTCGTCCTAGGCTCTACCCCTGCTTATCTTGACCCGCCGGGTCAATTTCCCTACTCTCCGCTCGCTATGGATGGTTTTTCTTTTGGACGTTTTCGGCTGTTTTTTTGCCTGCTGCTAGGGGCTCTTACTCTGGTGCCTTTCGCTTATGGCGATTCTGAGTTGCCGGAGACGGCTGATGGGCTGCTGGTGCTTCGTAATGGCAATGTGATCGAAGGGCGAGTCACTCGGCTGGCGGAATATTTCCGTGTGGAATTGGAGCATGGTCAACTTCAAGTACGGGTCGATCAGGTTGAGATGTTTTGCGAGACACTTGACGAGGCGTACCATCGTCGACGCGAGATGCGAGTTGGTTCGATGGTCGATTCGCATGTCGAATTGGCTGCGTGGTGCTTGCGTCACGAGCTATTGGAATTTGCCTCGCACGAATTGTTCGAGGCGCGTGCCGTCGATCCGCACCATCGGAAGCTGTCGCGGCTCGAACGACAATTAAATCAAGCGTTACAGCGCGAGATAAAATCGCCCAAGTTGCCTATGAAGCAGGTTGTTGCCTCGGTAGAACAAGCTGACACCTCAGCAATTAAGCAGGCCCCACGATGGGCGCGTGTCCTGTTTGTTAGAAAAATCCAGCCGATATTGGCAAAATCTTGTGCGACAGGTTGCCATCAGCCCGATTCCTCGCGGCAGTGGCAGTTGAATCGATTGGCCACGGATGGGGCAGGGCACCCCGAAGCCACGAAGCTTAATCTGGCTTCGGTGCTCAAGCAGATTGAATTTCAGAATGCGGCGGACAGCCCGCTGTTGCGTTTTGCCCACACGACGCATGCTTCAGGCGCATCCAAGCCGTTGCCAGCCTATCAGCTGCAGATGTTTCGAGCTTGGGTCGAGCAATTGGCAATGGCCGACACCAGCACTTCGGCAACGGCTCAGCAAACAGCCGAATCGCCTACCGAAAAAAGTTCGATGGCCCGGTTGGCAGATAGGTATCGGCACAACAGCGAATTCAATGGAACGCGCGTCGAGCAACCGCAGGCGGACGGCCCGATTTTTTTGGAGTAACCGTGGATAGCGCCAAAACGGCTAATTTCAGGATTGAGATTTGGTAAGGCGCCAACGCCAACTATTCTTCTTCCGCCACGGGATCTTCAATTTCTTCTAGTGGAACGATTTCGTCGACTTCGTTAGAAGCGGGGACGATGACGCCACCAAATACGGAACCTGCGCGTGCGCCGGTCGCCGGATACGGCCCGTCTAATACGGGTGGTAGATGATCGCCACAACTTTGACACATGCGGCAACCGCCACTGGCGAAGACCAGTAGGATAGCGCCTACGAGTTTCCGATCCATCGGGAGCCCCCCCTTAAGGAAATCGAAAAGAACAAACGGCAGCCCAAAAGAACTGCCTATGGGATGAGATGTACTCGAAGCTCTCTATCGACATTTTTCGTTGGTGTCGGTGAGAGAAACTAGAACGAGGTTATGTAAACCTGTGACGCTAGCACGCATTCGGCGGCGAAAGATTCAAAGCCGCGTAAATTCGGCTATCTTCAAGCGAGTGGGCGATAAATTCGACGCCATCAAACTTGTGTTGCAGGCTTCGACCGCTGGGGACGGCAACTGCAAAGGTCTCTGCCGCGACGGCGGCCTGACAACCGATTTGACTGTCTTCTAACACCATCGTTTGCCGTGGTGCATGGCCAAGAGATTTCGCTGCTAGCAGGTAGACATCGGGGGCCGGTTTGCCTTGGGTGATATCTTCGGCGGTGAGGACGTGCTCAAACCGAGTTTGCATTTGAAACTGGTCGAGAACGCGGACGACAAAATCGCGGGGGCTACTTGTGGCGATCGCTTTGGGAATTTGAGCGGCTTCTAAGGCATCCAACAGCGCTAGCAAACCGGGCAGTGGGGCGAGTCGATCAGGCAGAAGCCCGATCATCACTTCGGCCGATTCGGCAGCCAGGTCGGGGACTGTGATGTCGAGATCGTACCAGTCGATCATAATTTGTAGCGCCACGGTCGACTTGCGCCCCATCATCTGGTCGAGCAGCTCGTCGGTGAATTCTTTACCTCGACGAGCAAGCACTTCTCGCCCGACGTGTTGGTAAAGGTCCTCGGTGTTAAACATCAGCCCATCGAGATCGAAGACCACGGTGCAAAGTTCTGGGGCAGGTGGCTGAAAGTCGCTCATGGAATCGAAGCTTTGCTAGTGGGTGAAGTGGCATAAATCGTAAACGATTCGTTGGTAAATGCCACGGGTAAAAATAGGGGGGGGTATTCTTTGGTCACCACGTAATCAACGCCATACTTTTCGGCCAGCTTTTGGATACGCTCGGTCCCTTGCTCTGCCAGAGAATAATAAAGTTGTCGTTCGCCAAACTGATCGGTGTACGCGAAAACATTTTGGTAACGATCTCGCCAAATTAACAGAGAGTTGGCGTCTTGGGGCACGTCCTTCCAAGTAACGAGATCGTTGCGGCCAGCGTACCATTTGAAGGTGCTGCTCTTTCGAGGCACCAGAAACAGGTCGTTCGTGGTGGTGTTCTGACGTGCCCACTCACAAACTTCTTTCCATGCAAGAGGATTCCGAATGCGTCGATCGGCGGGGGCCGCCGGCCAATCCCAGCGGGCTGCGCTCACCGTGTATAAATGCCAACCGGGGTAAGCCGCCGCGAGTAGCAACGCGAGGGTTGCCCATTTCGAATGCGATCGGATCAATCGATAGACTTGCCAAACGATGGCGAAGCTCACCACCAAGGGGAGGGCAACATCGGCCAATCGAAACCAATAGAATTTCAATAACTTTGCTGCGAGGGGCGGATGGTTCCAGGTGGCAAGCTCCCAGATCGCTCCGAGCAAAAAGAGAATGAGGCTCGCTTCGGCGAATTGAAACATACGCGCTAAGCCGACATTTTGATCGACGTGTTCGGGCGAGTCGGGTTTTGGTGAGACTAGTGCTGATCGTTGAGCCTTCTGGAACAAAAAGCCGAGTGCGCAAAATCCTAGCAAAAGTATCCCAAATCGAATGGCTCTTTCCGCCAATTCGTCGGAGGGCAGTGTGAGTGGCGCCAGGTGATGCGGGAGTCGATGGAAGACATAGATTTGATTTGCCTCGGTGCTAACGGCTGCAGGAACCTCGGCGGTTAACTGAATCGCAGGGAGAATTCCCGGCAGTGCCAAGAGCCCGCCAAGCAGCAACCAGGGGAGCATTGCCTCCAATCGAGGGCTATCGGCGCGGCTTTGGCGTAGCCAGATAGTTAGAGCACAGATGGTCGACCAACCGCCGACGATAACGTGGAAAGCAGAGGCCAAGCCCAGCAACGGCCAGACGATTCGCCACCGGCTGTCAGCGATCGCCGCCAACCCCCAAAACACGAACGCATAGGCAAAACACTTGCCTTCTACCCCGCCAACGACCCACTCGCCCGCAAAGTTGTGATTGGCAATCAAGGCGACAAACAACGTGGCCGTCAAAATCGAGGCATAAGGCGCAACGACCACTCGGCTGCTAAGCCGTTGCCAAGAGATGGCGAGTAGTAACCAAGCCACCAACCGGGCGATCCAAGCCACGAAGGCTAGTGAGAACCAGTTGCACAACCAACCGATGCTCCAGAAAAACGGGAGATGGGCATCGGCTGAATCTAGGAAGAGATCGCCTGCGCCCCAGGCGGGATTCCAATAATGTTTGGCCTTAGTGAGGTAATGCGCCTCGTTGATATGAGGGGCAGGGGCCCCGCTGAGGATGAAGAAAACAGCAAAGATAAGACCAACCTCTAGCCAGCGCTGGAGACCTCTTTCAGGGTCGCGGCGGTGAGGGTCAATTTTACTCTCAGAAGCGGTTTGCATCTAAACAGCGTAAAGGGCACGCGATTCTTTCGCTAGAGCATGGAGAAGAAGCTTGGCGGGTAGCAACGGCGCCCGGATTTATGCAAATTTCACAGCCCATTAGGAATCATGACGGTCAACGTGGTATACTTCAGGTATGGAAACTCCTCGACAGGCTCCGCTGTCTCCCGAACAACTCGCTGCGGTACGAGAGGGTGAGGGATACGCGCACTTAGTAGACCCCAATACTCAACAGGTCTACTTTCTCACAGAACCGTCTGTGCCTGCTATCGACGACGACTATGTACGTGCGAAACTTGACGAAGCCCAAGCTTCGATCGATCGCGGAGAGGTCTCCGATTGGGATGTGAATGACATTAAGGCCCAAGTGCGCCAACGACTTGCCCAAAAAAAGACCGAATAGGGATGAGCGATGGCCCGGATCACCCGGTCTTCTGATGCCGCACGCGATCTAGCCGAGATTGCTTCCTATATTGCGTGTGATAATCCAACAGCTGATGACAGGTGGCTAGACAGCGTCGACCGCGCGCTTCGCCTGATTGCAAACAATCCTGAAATGGGTGAGTCTGTAAATCATCTAAGGAAAGATCTTCGCCGCTATATCCACGGAAGATACTTGTTGTTCTACAAGCCTCTGATAGGCGGCATTCTTCTCTACCGTGTACTGCACGGTGCTCGACCCATCGAAGATTTGTTCGGTTGATTGTTCTTGTAGATCACTCCTCCAGCTTCGGATACTCTGGGCGAAGTGCCTTATATAATCCTTGGAAGACCGGAAACTTACGGTCATAAACTTTTCGCGTTTTCGCGTTTGGCTTCGACTGCTCCGCCGTCTTGATGGTTGCCTTGCATGCTTCGCTGATATTTTTGAAGTTGCCTGCGCCCACGGCTGCTATGAGGGCCACACCATAGGCGGCTCCTTCGTCGGCAACCATCGACGTGACCGGTTTGCCAAAGATGTCGGCTTGCATTTGTCGCCAAAAGGGGCTTTTGGCGCCGCCGCCCGACGCGCGGATTTGTCGAATCGGAACTCCGAGGTCTTGCATGATGCAGAGGCAATCGCGAAGCGAAAAGGTGACCCCTTCGAGAATCGAACGGACTAGGTGCCCGCGCGAATGTTTGAGAGTCAGGCCGATGAACGCCCCACGGGCATGGGGGTCGAGGTGCGGAGTCCGCTCGCCAGAAAGATAAGGGAGAAATTGTATGCCTTCGGCGCCAGTGGGCGTTTGCTCGGCTTCGGCGATTAATTTTTTGAACGAAATCGTTTTGCCTTTTGCATCGGTACAGAAGGCGTCTTGAAACCAGCCGAGAGAACCGCCGGCGGTGAGTGTGACGCCCATCAGGTGCCATTTGCCTCGCACCGCATGGCAGAAAGTATGGAGTCGGCCCTGGGGATCGAACTGAGGTTGGTCGCTATGCGCAAAAACAACTCCTGACGTGCCAAGTGAGGTGCCAAGAAGTCCGCGTCGGACGATGCCGTTGCCGATGGCTCCTGCTGCACAATCGCCAGCGCCGCCTACGACCACGCAATCGGTCGAGAGCCCAAGATTTTTGGCGACCTCCTTGGTCAACTTGCCCGTAACTTCTTCGGATTCGTAACACGGGGGGAGCAGGCTGGAGTCGAGTTCC
The DNA here is from genome assembly GCA_029259945.1 of Planctomycetota bacterium. Taxonomy (GTDB): domain Bacteria; phylum Planctomycetota; class Planctomycetia; order Pirellulales; family Lacipirellulaceae; genus Bythopirellula. The sequence goes on along the minus strand of JAJDEF010000034.1, from coordinate 5,463 downwards.
AATTTGCCCAGCAATTTTTTCGACCATTTTCGTTTCACCACATCAAGCAGCAACGTGCCGCTAGCATCGCTCACTTCGGTCGCAAATTCACCAGTGAGCCGACGACGTATTTCGTCTTTAGGCAACAAAACTTTGACGGTTCGTTGGAAGTTGCGCGGTTCGTGGTTTCGTAGCCAAAGAATTTTCGGTGCGGTAAAACCAGTGAGAGCCGGATTCGCAACCATCTTGATAAGTCGTTTTCGTCCGCCTACACGACGTTCGATCTCTTCGCACTCTGCTGCCGTGCGCTGATCGTTCCAAAGGATGGCGGGGCGGATGACCTTATTTTGACGGTCGAGAAAAACCGCCCCGTGCATTTGCCCCGAGAGACCAATTGCTGCAACATCGGCTGGCTTGAGTTTCGCTTGCTTCACCACGGCTCGGACGGTTTTGACCGTGGCCTTCCACCAGTCGTCAGGATTTTGCTCGCTCCAAAGTGGTTTTGGATGGTGGCAGGGATAACTAGCCGAAGCCTCGGCGAGAATATTTCCCTGGGCATCCATGGCAAGAGCTTTGGTGCCTGAGGTGCCAATATCGATTCCAATGCAAACGCTCATAGATAATAAATATTTGATTGGGGGTGATATTGATAGCCCTGCCACGAGAAGGTTGCTACAAGTATAATCCACGGTTTTCGGATAACTGCAACTCATAATCTTTTTAACTTCTTGGCCTAAACGATGTTTCGAACGCTCTGGCTTAGCTTGGTTGGTATTTTGTTGACGGTGTCGGGTTGCAGCAAAAAAACCGTAGAGGTTGGCGATTTGCCTTCGCAACCGGTGGCCACGCGAGCTGCGGTTAAGCTAAACGTGCTGGTGATTGACGACGAAAAACTTGCTGCGGGTATCAACCTGTTACGTGGCGAATGGTCGGAGCGAAGCGGTGGCCAGATAGAGGTCGCCGAAATGAGCACCGACGAGTTTCTTGCGGCCGAAAAGCTTGCCGCCGATTTGGTGATTTATCCGTCTCGTTATGTCGGGACTTTGGTTGGCCACAAGTGGCTACGGGTTGTCCGCGAGACGTTGCTTACGAATCCAAGATTTGGTTTCAGCGACCTGCTCCCCTTAGTGCGAAACCGATCGATTCGCTTCGGAGAAAAAATTTACGGTTTGTCGCTGGGTTCTCCCCCGTTGATGATTGCGTGCCCTTCCGACTCCTTGCCTTTAGGAGGGATCAATCTCCAAACCGGTTTGCCATTGCGCTCCCCCCACCTTCGCTATCGTTGGGCGGTGGAGTCTCTTGTGCGAGGGGTATCGTATACTGAGCTAAAAAATGATCCTGCCGTTTTGTTCGACCCGCAATCGATGAAACCGCGTATCGAATCGCCACCTTTTGCAAAGGGGCTTGACGAAATGCTCACTGTTTACCGCAGTAGGAATTTTGGGAAAGACAATCCGTTTGGCATCGCTTGGCCGACGTCGCATTCTTATGAGACAGACGGAGCAATAGCGATCCAATTTCTCCCCTTCCCCAAAGCCCCCGAGGTGTATCGGGCAAGTCGAGGAAGTTGGGAAGTCAACGAGGCGACCGGTTCGGTTACGATGCTTGGTTTTTCGGGGCGATCGGTAAGTGTGTTGCGAGCTTCGAGAAACTCGGCTTCCGCATTCAAATTGCTCGTTTGGTTAACGAGTGGAGAACCGGCTATTCAGCTGAGCCAGCGCAGCGATGCTACCATTTGGTTTCGTACCTCCCAAGTGTCCCAATCACAAAAGTGGCTCGATCGGAAAAACGCGGCGGAAGGCGTCGCAGCCGAGGTCACTGCGTTACTCTCGGGAGAGAACTGCTTTCTGCTGCCCAGAATTCCAGGGATCGACGACTATCTTCAGACGCTTGACCATCAGATCGAGCTAGCCGTCCACGGCGAGCAGTCCGCCAGAGAGACTCTGGCATTAGCCGCTGAACAGTGGCAGGCGATTACCAAGCAACTCGGCACCCAAAAGCAACGGGCAGCCTACCGCCAGCATTTAGGGTTTGCTGATTTGGCAGAATAGGCGGATTTCGCCATTCTCGAAGGGGCGATTCAAGGCGGTCGGCGGGTTGTCAAATACCGGGGCTTTAGGTAGCTTCAGGGGTTCGTAATAAACCACCTCCACGCCCCGGAAAACCGGGTTTCGGCCAGACCCTTAGCAGCCTCCATTCTCATGATCCGTAGTGCTCAGGATGAACATCGAATCGTGATTACTGGCCTGGGGCTCACGGCACCCAATGGCGACAATCTGGCCGACTATCGGGCTGCCCTGCTGGCTGGCAAGAGCGGCGTCGAACCCTATCACATTCGATATGTGGGCGACACGTTGGCGGGAGTCTGCCATTTCGACGAACTCAAATATCAAAAGCGCAAAGAGCTTCGCCGTGGGACACGAGCCGGGAGCGTTGCGATTTACTGCTCGAACGAGGCGATTCAAGATTCTGGCATCGAGTGGTCGCAGGTCGATCGCTCGCGCGTTGGCGTCTACGTCGGCGTGACCGAACATGGCAATGTCGAAACCGAGAACGAAGTTCACGAGATCAAAGCCTTCGACTACGACACCAAGGTTTGGTCGCATCACCATAATCCGCGTACCGTCGCGAACAACCCGGCGGGCGAGGTGACGTTGAACTTGGGTATCACGGGTCCTCATTACACGATTGGTGCTGCTTGTGCGGCAGGCAACGCGGGAATGATCCAGGGCGCCCAAATGTTACAACTCGGCGAGTGCGATTTTGCCATCGCTGGTGGCGTGTCGGAGAGCATTCGGACCTTCGGTATCTTTGCCGGATTCGCAAGCCAAGGGGCACTGGCAGAGAACGACGACCCAACGCGTGCCAGTCGGCCCTTCGACCGCGATCGCAACGGCATCGTCGTTTCCGAAGGTGGCTGTCTGTTCACGCTCGAACGCTATAGCGATGCGTCGCGCCGCGGAGCAAAAATTTATGGCGAGCTAGTTGGCTACGCGATGACCAGCGATGCCAGCGACTTTGTTTTGCCAAACCCTGAGCAGCAAGCGCGCTGCATGAACATGGCGATCGACCGCGCCGGTTTGAATGTCAACGAGATTGATTTAGTCAGCTCGCATGCCACGGCAACTCCCAGCGGCGATATTCAAGAGTGTGCGGCCTTAAAGCGAGTGTTTGGCGATTCGAAGTCCACGCTGGTCAACAACACGAAGAGCTACATTGGTCATGCCATGGGAGCGGCGGGTTCGCTCGAATTGGCAGGGAACTTGCCCTCGTTTGACGACGGGGTGTGCCATCCTACGATCAACGTCGACAATCTTGATCCCGAGTGTGAGTTGCCGGGGCTCGTATTGAATGAGCCAAGAGAAAATTCATCGATCGAAGTGATTCTCAATAATTCGTTTGGCATGTTGGGTATCAACTCGGCAGTCGTTATCAAGAAAGTCTAATAAAAGCGGGGTGAAGACCGCCCTGATTATGGAACTATCATGGAGAAAAAGCAGCATGACAACAGGTGAGATCAGAGAAGAAATCCTGGATATTCTTGAAGTGATTGCCCCCGACGAAGATTTGTCGAATATCGACGACGCGGTCAATTTTCGTGATCAGATGGAGCTCGACAGCATGGATTTCCTAGACATCGTCATGGAACTGCGCAAGCGACATCGGATTCAAATCCCTGAAGACGATTACGTGCAGCTAGCCAGCATGAATTCGACAGTGACGTTTCTCGAACCACTGATGAAAGATATCCAGAAAGTCTGAATGACGAAATCCAAATGACGAATGACGATTGACTGCACGGTTTCGTCATTCGTATTTCGGCATTCGTCATTAACTCCTATGTACGACACGATCATCATCGGCGCAGGCATGTCGGGGCTGGCTGCCGGTATTCGCCTCGCCTATTACGATCAACGCGTCTGCATTCTCGAGCGCCACACCACGATTGGCGGGCTCAATTCGTTCTACCGTATGCGCGGACGCGATTATGATGTCGGTCTGCATGCGCTCACCAACATCACGCCTAAGGGTACCAAAAAGGGCCCCCTCGCGCGGCTGTTGCGTCAGTTGCGTATCTCCTGGGATGAACTAGATATCTCGGCCCAGTTGGGTTCGGACATCGTTTTCCCTGGGGTTCGATTGCGATTTGATAACGATCTCGATCTATTGCGAGCCGAAGTTGCCCGCGAGTTTCCGGCACAGCAAGATAATTTCGAGCAACTAATCAATGCTGTCGTCGACTACGACGACCTCGACGAATCGCACCAAGCGATTTCGGCGCGCGAGCGAATTGCCGAGATTATTACCGAACCATTGCTGATTGAGATGTTTTTCTGCCCGCTCATGTTCTATGGCTCAGCTCGCGAGCATGACATGGACTGGGGGCAATTTTCGATCATGTTCCGCAGTATTTTGATGGAAGGACTCGGCAGACCGTATGCCGGTGTGCGCCTGATATTAAAACTCCTCGTGCGTAAGTTTCGTGGCCTTGGTGGGGAACTAAAGCTACGGTCAGGGGTCGAACGTTTGATGGTCGAAGAGGGGCGGGTGACTGGCGTGGTGCTGGAAAGTGGCGAAGTTCTTCACGGGCGACGGGTGCTCTCCTCGGCGGGTTGGCCCGCGACGATGCGAATGTGTGATGATGGTGCCCCAGTAATTAGTCGGAGCTCTGGGAATTTGAGTTTTTGCGAGACCATTGCCACCCTCGATGTCCAGCCGAAGCAACTAGAGCACGATCGGGCGATTACCTTTTTTAATGATTCCGCCGACTTCGCGTGGGAAAATTCAAAATCGCCCTGCGATGTTCGTAGCGGAGTGATTTGCAGCCCGAATAACTTCGCCTACGACGAGCCCTTGGCCGAAGGGACCATGCGGATTACTTCGCTCGCGAATTTTGACTATTGGAAAAACTTGGACGAGCAAGAGTATCAATTAGAAAAACTCCGCTGGTATGACCGTATCACCGAATCGGCGGTTCAATTTGTGCCCGACTATCGAAACCGGGTGATCGACACCGATATGTTCACGCCAACAACCGTCGTGCGTTTTACCGGGCACGACAACGGCGCAATCTATGGATCGCCAGAAAAACAGTTCGATGGCCGTACGCATCTAGAGAATCTATTTATTTGCGGCACCGACCAAGGCTTCGTCGGCATCATCGGCAGCATCGTCAGCGGCATCTCGATGGCTAACCAACATTGTTTGCGTGATTAGAAAATAATTGTTTCACACGTATTTGACTCCCTTTAGGGCAATTGACTGCAGCGGCTATTTCTTTGGCCCCCAAGTTTTCCGAAGAAAATTGAGGTTCGGAAATTGGAGACCTAAATTCGCCAGACATTTTATTGTCCTTGCGACGGGTCTAAAACCCTCGCCTTTAGGCGAATCCTTTAGGATATTATACTGGAGGAATGGAAAGCTATCGAACAGGCTCGCACAGTCGTTATGACATCAAATATCACTTTGTTTGGGTGACCAAGT
>JAJDEF010000033.1 GCA_029259945.1 Planctomycetota bacterium | reverse complement strand
ACTTGGTCACCCAAACAAAGTGATATTTGATGTCATAACGACTGTGCGAGCCTGTTCGATAGCTTTCCATTCCTCCAGTATAATATCCTAAAGGATTCGCCTAAAGGCGAGGGTTTTAGACCCGTCGCAAGGACAATAAACAACGGTGACCAATTTTATAAGCGAGTTTCATCATGGAGTCCTCTTCTAATAATGCCTCTTGCAAATGAACCGGAAAACTGTTTCAGGCATTGCCCGTGCCAAGTGGTTGAGGGCGAATTTTGGATCGTCGGGCAGTTGGCGCTTGCCAGATGAGATGGCCGGCAAAAAAATGCGCAAAGACGATTGCAAAACCTAAAACACAGGAAGAAACGGCAGCAGCGCCGTCCCGTTTAGAAGTGCAAAGCAAAAGAAGAACCGCAGCCCAGCGGGCGGGTAGTTAGCTTTGCATTAAATCGGCAGTAGATCGTACCTTGTTCAGTGAAGAAGCTGTGCCCGCCCCTTCAGGGAGAGGCCGCCCACAAAGCGTGGGTTTCTGCTGTTTAGATGCAGCACCAGTGATAATTGTGCGGGAAATCGTCATAAAATGCCAGATTTTCCCTATTCCACATCGAATGAGTATGCACGGCCCGGTTTCTCTCTGAAATCAGACAAAACTGGGGTTTTACCCGATTTCAATTCTCTATTCAGCCGTTGTGATTCAACGCTAGATAAGTCTTTGCAGTACCCCCCCGCGCACCCAACGACGATCCTCCCATCGGACACACTCACAGCATCGCCGAAGGCGGCGTACCGCTCCGCAGTTGTCGGCCGAAGAATTTGCGATTCTACCCACATACCCCAACGCTTGCGGAAAACATAAGCGGCACCAGCTTCGGGAAGAGAGACGGAAGAATCGAGCCGTGCGCCAACGACCAACACGTCACCATCTAAGGAGACCCGATCGCCAAAATCATTACTCCGTTGAATCTGATTCTTCAACTGCGCTTTCACGCGGCCATTTCGGGGACGTTGGAATTCCCACACATCCCGCAAAGGTTCCGATCGTGATCTGCGATCGAGCGCGACCAGCTTCTGCCGCTCAACCCAGCGTCCATTCTGGAGATCGAAGATGTACACAGCCCCAGGACCTCCTGATTCTGATGCGCGATTGGGTGCGCCGACTACCAATGTGTTGGCATCCAACGCGATCGATCCACCAAAAACACGTCCCGCTGCTCCGTCCGAGGCCCGGAGTTTCTGGTAAGCTTGCCATTTGCCGTCTGACCATCGGAAAACGTATACCGCACCAGCAGAATCGCCGTCCTCATCGTCTCCCGGCGCGCCAACAATTGCCCATGATTTTTCCATAGCCACGAACCAGCCAAATCCAGCTGCCGCATAGTCGTCACGCGGCAGTAGTTTTTGAGTCGGCGTCCAGATGCCATCGACTCGACAGTAGGCGTAGACCGCACCCGCATTGTTCGCACGGTCGTCGTCGTACTTAGCACCTATCAGAAGGTGGCCTTCACTTACCGCGACTGCCGATCCGAAGCGGTTATTCTTATCGGTGCCATCGTCTCCAAGTGTTTGCTCGTGAATCCAGTGGTCGGACTCATATTGGTAGAGATGCACTTTGCCTGCGCGTCTGATCTTTGCGGCTGGGACTACATCGTTGTCAATCCCTATGGCCGCAACATTTCCATCGATTGAAATTGTTCCACCAAAGGTTGAATGGGCACCTTCTGGCGATACAATCTTCTGCGATTGCACCCAGTTGGTTCCGTCATGCCGGAAAGCATAGAATGCACCCGCTTTTGCACCAGCATTGTCGTCAGTCGGAGCACCAACGAGCAGGTGCGGGCCGCTTAAGGCAACTGCCTGCCCAAGGGAGTCGATTGGATGACCGCCAGTCACGACAAGAGGCCCCCGCAGCATGATGCTCGGCGTGGGCGGCCGAATGACGAAGTAACCAACAAGCGAAGCAACGGACAGAATAGCCATTACTGTGCCAATAACCATCCAAGCCTTCGCAGACAGCTTGCCGCCGAAGGTAAGCCACGATGCGGCGGTGGAGTTTGTTCCACCCGAAGCCAACAGGACTGACTCCGCGATGCCCGGTATCGACCCGACCGTAGACATCGCCTTGGCTGTGCCCGAAGTAAGTTGTGATGCCAGGGTCGAGGCCGTTACCGTCACGCCAACCTGCGCTAGTCTATTGCGAAGCCTCTCTAAGGTGTTGGCTAGTCGCCTGCTCACGGCAGACGGTGTGATGCCAAGCTCTCGAGCCAACTCCGTCTGAGAGCGTCCCACCAAAAAATGTTCAATAACGAGCGTCCGGTCCGTGCTGCCGAGCGACTCGATTGCCTCATCCAAATCGCCGTTGTGATTTCGTGGAATTTCCGCGTCAGAGGCCACCTCCCGCCGACGGTTCTTTTCCCTAGACCATTTTGTCTCACGGCGGCGTCGGCTCTGATCCTTGCGAACCAACTCGCACGCGGTATTTAGAGCGCAGCTATGGAGCCAACTGGCAAGATTCGTCTTAATCGATTCCGCATTCACCGAAAGCTTGATAAACGTCTCTTGGACAGCGTCATCTACGTCGGTGAGATTACCACCTAGCGCGCGACGGCACACAGAATAGACGAGGCCATAGTACGCGCGCACAATAGCCGCAAACGCATCCGCGTCGCGGAGCGCAATAAAACGCTGCCAAGCCTCGTTCTCAATTGGACTATAAAGCGGCGAATTCGATGCGGTTGTTTCTAGTTGCTCTTCAATCAAAATTGCGACTGTCTACTGTCCCGTGGACGTACGCCAAAAGTGCCCCGTTGCTATAGATGAAGCTACGGGTGCCATTGTGAGCAAATTTCCTCAAAAAAGTCAAATTTATAGCGGTGACCTTTGGTCCCTAAGCCTCGATAGCGTGTAAAACGCCATGCGACAAGGAAATTCGACAACTCACACCACCGGGTTTGCGGCCCGCTACATCGCTTCCACCTGGCTAAAAGTACCGATGGAATTCCACCCATCATTCCACGACAATAGCTGTACCCTCGTTCTTTGGAAATCAAAACACAAAGCCCCCGTTGGGTGCCTCTACCTGACACCCAACCAGAATAAAAGTTTAGTGAGTATGAGCGCAAATCAGCGGTTACCTTTTTCGACAATAATGGCACCCCATTTGGACAAAACAGGTCAAAACCCCACGGACTTTTGTCCAACCCAATCGAAAGAAAGTTCGGCAATTACAGAATCCACAGCATGCCAAAGTGGACAAAACCAAAGAGTTTTGTCCGCTAAAACCCCAAACAGCCCGATTCGTGCCAAAACTCAGGCCCTCAAAAAATCGAAACCCCGATAAATGAAGTCCGAAACACCAACAGCACCCAAGAGTTTTGTCCATTTTGTCACCAAACCCCGTGACAAAACTCGGACCCCGAAGGCTGCCAAAACGGCTAATTCCGAAGAACAAAAATACAGCCTCGCAGAGGGCCTGTAAGCCGGGTTTTGTTACCCCCTGTTCGACTAGCGAACAAGGGGTTGGCGATCATTCCTCTAGGACGACAGTTGCCTGCCGTCTCAAGCGGCCTACCCGAGAGTCGTGACGAGCCGGGCCGGCTCATGCTCTCTGTTTGGCCTTGCACCAAGTGGGGTTTACCAAGCCAAACGGGTCACCCCGTCTGCTGGTGCGCTCTTACCGCACCTTTTCACCCTTACCGGAGGAGCGAACTCCCCTTAGGCGGTTTGTTTTCTGTGGCACTTTCCCTAGCCTCACGGCCGGTGGGAGTTACCCACCACCTTGCCCTACGGTGCCCGGACTTTCCTCCCGTCTCGACGAATCGAAACCGGCGATCCCCCGATCCTCTGCGTGGCTGTAACTACCATCGTAGCGTGCTGGTAGAGTTTTGCCCAGATTCTCTGGCTCTATTGAACTCCGGCTACTCGTAGAGTGGCGGCTATTGGGCTTCGAATCGGTGGCCTTGCCGGCTATTTCGCCGTTTGAATTCGGATTCGATCGCCAGTTTTACCGCAGGCTTATCGAGGCACCAGTTGGGGCCGACAAAGTAGTCGGGCGGGGCATCGCCGCTGATGCGTTCGACCACCATCGTTGGAGGCAAAAGCTCGAGGAAGTCGACCACCGCCTGCACGTAGGCATCGTGCTCTATCAGTTGTACTTCGCCCGCTTCGACCTGCTCGGCCAGTTTGGTGTTTTTCACGCAGTAGAGGTTATGAAGTTTGACCGCGTCGATATTTACGCGGGCCAACTCGCGAGCGGTGGCGAGCATGTCGTCATGAGATTCGCCGGGCAGCCCCAGGATGGCGTGAGCACAAATTTCAAAACCTCGCCCGCGGCTTCGCTCGACCGCATCGAGAAACGATTGGTGATCGTGCCCTCGATTCATCCACTCCAGTGATCGGTTGTGCATGGTTTGCATGCCGTACTCGACCGACAGGTAGGTTTTCTTTGCAAGTTCCTCGAGTAAATCGAGGACGTCGTCAGGGACACAATCGCTTCGCGTGCCGATCGCCAGCCCAACGACTTGGGGGTGAGACAGCGCTTCTTCGTAGAGTGTTCGCAGGCGGTCGACGGGTGCGTAGGTGTTTGTGGCGGGTTGGAAGTAGGCGAGATAGTGTTGACAGTTTTTGTAGCGTTTACGCATACGGGCGATGCTTTGGTCGATCTGTCCCAAGATTCCTGCCCTGGGCAGTCGACGACTGGGGCTAAAGCTGCGGTTATCGCAGAAGGTGCAGCCACCGGTTGCCACGGAACCGTCTACGTTCGGGCAGGTAAATCCGGCATCGAGGCTGACTTTCTGTACACGAAATCCAAATCGCTGTTTGAGAGCGAAGTTATAGGCGTAAAACGGCAGTTCCTGGTCGCGCCAGAGAAGTCGTAAACCTCTTGATGGAACTGATTTAGTTGACGACACGTGCTTGATTACGTAAAGTGGGGGGTGGCCAGGGGAGGTCGCTCGGATGGCCCGTCTTGCGAGCGTACCTGCACGAAATAAATTATTTATTCCCTATTATCTTGGGGCATGGTTCGTTTTTCGCAAGAGTAAAACATTATGTATGGTGAACTTATTCCATCTGGTGGCGGCGATCCTATTCCGCTCATCAAAAAGAAGCTTCTGATAGGGCGACGCGAGAGTTGCGACATCGTGCTCCGTTTTGCCAATGTTTCAGCCCATCATTGCCAACTGTTTATCAACAATGGCTATTGGTACATCCGCGACATGCAGAGCCGCAACGGAGTGAAGGTCAACGGTCTGAAGGTTCAAGAAAAACGTCTTGACCCAGGGGATAAGTTGGCGGTTTCAAAGCATAAGTACGAAATGCAATATTCCCCCGCTGATCTCGGGGCTATCGGCCCCCCGCCTGCGGACGATTTGCCTTCGGAAATAATGACCGAATCGTTGCTTTCGCGGGCAGGCCTGAAATCGAGCGCCCCCAAAGAGGGTGCGGGGTCGAACAAACGCCGAAACGAGTATTCTGGGAAAAAGCGGTTCGATGTGCTCGACGATAGCGCTGGGCAAATCGACTTGCCCGACAGTCCTGTTTAGTCGAGGGCCGTAGAAAGTTGAACCAAGGGCCGAACTCGTATGTTCGGTCCTTTTTCATGGAGGCAATTTTTTAAGTCGAATATGGCAAAGAAGAAACAAAAAGTCCGAGCTAATTTCCGCAAAAACCGGTCTGTCCGTACGCGGCAGAAAGACCTCACTCGAGATTATGACGCGGATCAAGAGTCGGTCGCTGACGTCGAAACGCGGGAGAGTGTGACTGGCAAGGGAGAGCTGACGCGAAAGCGTACGCTGTCTGGTGCAGAGATCGTCGAAGATGCTTCGGGATCGGTTTTACTACCCGATGTCGATAAAACGATTTGCCGTCGAGGTCGTGTGTTGCGTGTCCAAGGGTTAGTCAGCGTGGTGGTGCAAGAGGACGGCACCCAACGGAAATGTGCCACGCGTCGGCTGCTAAAAACTTTGAGTACTGAGCAAAGGCATGTGGTTGCGGCGGGCGATATTGTTTGGGTACGCCCCGCGGGTGTCGACGAGGGAATTATCGAACGCGTGGAACCCCGTCGAGGTGTTCTTTGCCGTACCAGCCGGCAACGTCAACACGTCATCGTAGCCAACGTCGATCAAATTTTGATTGTTGCCAGTGCCGCCCAACCTCGCCTGAAGCCAAATCTTCTCGACCGATATTTGGTGACGGCAGAGCGTGCGAAGATTGTCCCCATTATCGGTCTCAACAAAGTTGATCTCGTTGACCCCGCCGAACTTCAGCCACTGATTGGCGTTTACAGCCAACTGGGTTATCAAGTCTTGCCACTTTCGGCGACCGCAGGTTGGGGGATTCAGGCACTTCGCGAACAACTTGCAGGACGTGAAACTGTGCTGACGGGTCAAAGCGGCGTGGGAAAGTCGAGCCTCCTCAATGCGATTGAACCTGGCCTCAAGCTTCGTGTGCAAACCGTAAGCGGAGATACCGAAAAAGGTCGTCATACCACCACTACGGCAGAGCTTATCCCGCTTGCGCAAGGTGGATTTGTGGTCGATACTCCGGGGATTCGGCAGTTTCAACTTTGGGATGTTATTCCCGAGGAAGTCGCTGGTTTGTTTCGTGACTTACGACCCTATGTCAGCCATTGCCGCTATCCAGACTGTACGCACACTCACGAAGAACCTTGTGCCATCAAAGACGCGGTTGCCGACGGAAATATCGATGTCCGTCGGTACGAAAGCTATCTGCAAATTCATGCAGGCGATGAAGCTTAATTTTTAACGGGGTGTAAAGTCGGCGTCTTTTTCGATGCTGGCAGCAAAGGTGGCTAACAGATCGGCGCAAGCGTCGAGGTCGTCTAGCGAAATGGTTTCAACGGCGCTGTGCATATAGCGGTTGGGGAGACTTACCAAACCTGCGGCTACCCCAGCCCGCGTAAGCTGGATGGGATTGGCGTCGGTGCCGGTCCCCCTGCCGATAGCCTTCCATTGCAAAGATAAGCTTGCGTTTTCTGCGGCTTCACGCAAACGGTCGACAACCACGGGGTTCATGTTAGGGCCACGGTAAACGACCGGTCCTTCGCCAAGTTTGATATCCCCTTCCTGATTCTTGTCGATCGTTGGGCAATCGGTTGCATGCGTGACATCCACTGCAACGCCAACGTGAGGGTTCACCCCGTAGGCGCTCGTTGTGGCTCCACGCAGGCCTACTTCTTCTTGAACAGTTGCAACGGAGTACAGAGCGACATTGAGCCCCTTGGCTTTGGCTCGTCGTAGCGCTTCCGTGCAGACCCAAAGTCCCGTTTTGTCGTCCATGCCTGGTGAATTTGCCAAGCCGTTGCGCATCTCTTGGTAACCTAATTCGAGTGTGACGGGATCGCCGATGGCGACGGCCTCGGCTGCCTCTTCTTTGTCTTTGGCACCAATGTCGAGCCACATGTCTTTGGTTTTAACCACTATCTTGCGCTCGTCTTGGTCGAGTAGATGAATAGGCTTTCGGGAGATGATTGCAGGGATCGGTCCATTGGCGGTGTAGATGGTCATGCGTTGACCGATCAACTGTTGGGGATCCCAGCCACCAATGGTGTTGGTGTAAATGAAACCCTTGTCGTTGATGTGAGTGACCAGCAAACCAATTTGGTCGGCATGCCCGGCGAACATCACCCGTAGCGGAGCACCTGGGTTGCAGCAGGCAATGACATTTCCATGTAAATCGGTGGTGACCTCGTCGGCAAATTCACCGACGTAGTTGCGCACTAATTCTTGCACGGGCTGTTCATAACCTGAGGGGCTGGGTGTTTCTAATATCTGCTTAAAAAACTCTTTGGCCGAGGCTTCCATGTTGGGTCCGTTCGATGGGGCAGGGGGCTAGTTTTCTAAAATACTGCAGCGAATTGGGGGTTCGGTTGCTAGCAAAACTGGCAGTGCCAGTTGTTAATCTCTTCTGATTTTAGCGATTTTCTGGCCTGCGGCGAGCCATGTCGCCGATAAATCTCCTCGAACCAACACCTAAGGGCACACCTTAGGTGCCCAGTGCGACCGCAGCGGTGCGTGTCTGCTTGGCGAAACGGCAAACTAAAGGTAACGAGGCGGTGCAAGTTGCATTCGCCCTCTAAAACAATCAAACGTTGGAGTAAGGGGATTATGGCAACTCGACTATACACGATGTTACTTGCGGTTGTATGCGCGGCTAGCGTAGGCTGCTGTGGAGGCCTCGGGCAGTGCCCTCTTATAGGCGGCTGTGGCGGCGGTTGTGCAAGCTGTGGGCTCGCTGACGCCTCTTGTGGTTGTCCAGATGCTTCGTGCGGATGCCCTGAAGCGTCTTGCTCGTGTCCCGATGCTTCTTGTGGCTGTCCCGACGCAAGTTGTGGCCTTCCAGAATCCTGTGATAGCTGTAGCACGTCGGTCGGTTGTGGCAGTCCGGTGATTGGCCAATGTCGATTGTTGCAAAGAATTAGAAACGCACTTACCGGATGCTCTGATTGTAGTTCCGACGTCTATCGGGGCGATTGGCATACCAATCCATCATGTGACTGCGATGCCTGTAGCTCTGGCTCCTCGTCGACTGCCGGTCAGTATAGGCACCCAAGGCCTTACGCAGGGAGCGAACTCTACGACGCGATGCAGCTTGCCAAGGAAGGCTCGGAAACTACCTACCACTAACAGTAGTAGAATTTTCTTTCAAAAGAAGAAGCCTAACGAGAATTCGTTGGGCTTCTTCTTTTTAGCTTGTGAGACCAAATAGTCGACAGGCGTTTTTTGTTGTCTGTTTGGCCAGTTCGTCCAGGCTAACTTGCCGTACTTCGGCTAGGCAGGTTGCCGTGTGACGTACAAATGCTGGTTCGTTTGGCCGCTTGCTTCGAACCGGTTCGGGCGAGAGATAGGGGCAATCGGTTTCGACTAATAACCGTTCGTCTGGAATCGTTGCTGCACATTCGCGCAGAGCTTGTGACTTCTTAAAGGTCAACATGCCTGCGAAACTGATATGCATGCCCAGTTCAACACACTCCGCTGCCATTTGGGCATCGCCGGTGAACGAGTGCATGATCCCCTTGAGGAGACCTGATTGGCGAGCTTTGCGAAGCATCTGCATAATATCGTCATCACAATCTCGCATGTGGACTACGAAAGGAAGATCGTGCTTTTGCGCAAGGCGAATGTGTCGATCAAAATAGTCTTGTTGTATGTCGAATGGGGTGTAGTCCCAATGACGATCGAGTCCGGTTTCGCCAATGGCGACGACTCCCGTTGCCGTTGCCAATTCCTCGATAACCGCCCAATCGTTGACCCCGGCTTCGGCAATGTAGTTTGGCTGTATCCCCACAGCCGCATAGACCCCATCGTACTGGGCGGCTAACTGCACACATTTTTGGCTATCGCTGGCGGTACATCCCACCGCTACTAAATATTTTACCCCAGCCTCTTGTGCCCGCCTGAGTACTTCGTCTCGGTTGGAGTCAAATTCTTTTTGGTCAAGATGGGTATGTGTGTCGAATAGCATAGGTGCAATGGAAAGTGGTTGGTGGTTAGTCACTCTTTGATTATTGGGTAGCGTTTTTTTTGACCAGCATGAGCCGCTAGTTTTGTCACGGTGACAGGTGACAAAATGGACAAAACTCTTGGGTGTAGTTTACGTTTCGCACTTCTTTTGTCGAGGTTCCGTGTTTTTTCGGGATCGAGTTTTGGCACGAATCGGGCTGTTTGGGGTTTTAGCGGACAAAACTCTTTGGTTTTGTCCACTGATATTTTCTTAAACGCTGCGATGCTCGGCTTTGCGAAATTTTGCGCAGACAAAAGCCGCTAGGGTTTTGTCCTATTTTGTCCAAATGTGGTGACTTTATTGTCAAAAGGGGAACCGCTGATTTTCGCTCATACTCGCTGAATTTGGGTGCCATGCTCCACGCTTGCGTGGGCATGTTTTGACAGAGGACGCACTGGCGCTTCGCATGCCCACGCAAGCGTGGAGCATGGCACCCGGCCAGGATGGCCGGGCTATAGAACGTTTGGCCGTCCGTGAAGGTGTTTTTAGATTTTCAAAGAGCGGGGTACTGGTGTTATTGTCGTGGAATGGTGGGTGGGATTCCATTGATATTTTTGGCCAGGTAGTTCCTCGCAGAGACGCGGAGACGGCAGAGTTTTCGCGGTTGGGATTCGGGGATTTTAGTATCGCAGGTGGCACTCTGCGGCCCGAGAAGAATAGTCCCGCAGAAGATGCTCTAGCCACCAGGCATCTTAGCGGCTACCTGCAGCATGAAAAGTCGCTCTTCACAGCCCGAGGTCAATCGCACCTTCCCCTGCGTCAAACAGGTCTAGATCTCCAACAATCAAGCTAATTTGTGATGAGTCATTGGGAACTTCGTAAATCAATACTGCATTGAACGGAATGTTGGGATTCAGGTTTTTGAGGAGAAACAAATTCTTATCTTCTGGTACGTGAAACGTGTCTTCGCTGGAAGAAACAAAACCTCTTCCGGCTCCATCCAGAATCGGCGGAGCGACTAATGTTCTCAAGTCCTTCCCTTTGTTCTCAACGCGAACTTCGACCCAAACAAACTTACCATTGGTCTTCAAGTCATCTATGAATTCATTGCTGCTTTTTAGAGTATTTCCCATGTTTTGTACGGCAACAACGGTCCACTCGATATCCCCGATTCGCACCGCCTCACCAGTCAACCCAACGTTGGTCGGCTCCCGTTTTCTAAACTTCTTGTAGCGTTCAGCCACCATTAAACGTTTTGCAGCCTTCACATCTGCTGCGACTCTCACCTTGTACTGCCGTACGACATCTGCTGGCCCTTGGATGGTTACACGGAGAATCGGGCGGTTTACGACTGTCGACGACTGGCTCGAGACAAAAGATACTGCTTTTCCTGGCCGTTTCCCCCATACCATCAGGCCACGGTTCGGTCGCTCGCCAGAAATCCATTCCTCGACGATCTCCGGCTTTAAGCGCCACTTGTACCAGCGTGTTTTGCCACCTCTGTGCACCGTCGTCGCCAACAATTCTCCAGCGCTTGCGGTAACCTGACCATTAGGCCATGGCTGTGTGCCGTCAGACGTTCTAATTGTGGCTCCATCCTGAATCGCAGATGTATTCAGCCCAGTTCCCTCTTTCCATTCATGATTGCATTCGTATACATGTACGGGCCATGACCGTCTGATGTCAGTCTGTGAAAAGCCAACTGAATAGCTAAGCAGTTCCAATATGGCAGACTTCACCCTAGCAGTCGGTGGTATCGAAGAGAGGTCAAAACGAATTAAAGCGACACCGTTATCTTGCCAAATATCTAGCGACCACATCCCCCCAAGGTTATGCTTCTGCAAACGCGGATCCACCGATATGGCTACATCTTCGACATGAAACCCAGGCTGCCCTTCCTGAAGCACATAGGTAAATTCTTCTGCGAGCAATTCATTCGAGCGTTGGCCACCGGTAAGACCACCCATAGCCAAGACAAATGCCGCAACTCCAACGCCCCATTGCCGTAGTTTCATGGTCCTTTCCCCTTGAAAGCGGGTAAATCTTCGGAAAACTTACCATTGAGTTTACCGCTAGAGAAAAGGTAGGTGCAAGCACCTAGCCTACGGCCTGAGGTAGTCGTTACTCCGGCCAGGATGGCCGGGCTATGGGGGGGGCGTGGGGTCTGAAAACTCAACGTAAACAAAAAAACCGCCCCCGCGATGGGGGACGGTTTTCAAACATTGCCGACTTGTCGCTACCTGAACCTAGAAGCGCGGTTGGGCCGGCTTGAAGGGGGACGGAGCCGTCTGAGGTTGGGGGATTGGTTGCCCCAATGTTGGCGACTGCGTCGGGGTCGAAGCCAAACTTGCGACCGGAGTTGGAGTCAGGCTGTTGATTGGGGCCTGACGCAGTGGGGCCGGCTTCGAGTTGCTAGCAGATCGCTCGTTCGGGATCATTTCCTCGCCGACAACCTGCAGCAGTTTCGAGATGCACAGCTTGTTCATGCTCGTCCGCAGGTCGTGGGCTTCGGTCCGAAGGTACTCGTGCATGCTCTTTGGCAGACGAACCGTGATCACGCGGGTCGGCTCGGTTTCGGGGTCTGCAGCAGTCCGCTTTTCGCGAAGCTTGACCAGCATCTTTTGGATCTTGTCGAATTCCTCGCTTTGCTCAAATTCGGTCAGCTCGTCAAACGAGGGAAAGCTCCTACGGACGGCACCATCGATCCCTACAACTTCGCGAAAGAATGTGACCCAGTCTGGATCTTGGCGATAAAGGTTTTCGGCGACTTGTAGAATTTCTCGATACTTTTCCTGAGATTGAGTTAGCACAGCTTGTGTCTCCTTACGATGCTTCGGTGGTCGGCTCGAAGGACCACAACGGCCTCCGTGTTTGTCCTCAGTATTGGCTAGCAGGCAAGTGAATCACCAAGGTCCTTGCACTGCTTGCACTTACGTCGACTGTCGTGGGCTGCCTATTTCTGTGCAGTCACTGCCCGGCGTCCAGGCGGGGTCGACTGCTTAATTATTAGGCAGTCATGGCGTTCCCGTTTATTCGAGTGTCCAGTTATGCTGGCAAGGTAAGACATCCTGGCTAAACACTTGAAATTCAGTGCTTTCGCAATAAAAAAAGCGGCCGATGAGGCCGCTTGAGGGAAAGTCGGAATTTTTTCAGAACTCGTCATCCTTAGTGCTGGTCGATCAGGCGGACAATTCGTCGCGGATCTTCTCCAAGAGTTTCTTGGTAAGCCGGGTACCTTCGACTTCTGAGGGCTCGGCACCCTCCCACTCAATTCCGACATATCCGTGATAGCCAGCGTCGAGCACTATTTTCATCATCTTCAAGAAGTCCGTCTCCACGACGTTGCCTTCTTCGTCGAATTCGTGGCTTTTCGCGCTCACCGCTTTGGCGAAGGGCATCAGTTCAGCGACTCCTTGATAGCGGTCGTACCAGTCTATGGTGCCATCCTCATTCTTACGAAGCATAAAATTTCCGAAGTCGGGTAACGTGCCGCAGCTGGGCATGTCGACTGCCTTGATCACCGAAGCCAGCCACTGGCCGTTGGAAGAGTTGCCCCCGTGATTTTCGACGATAACACTGATTTCGTGCTCTATGGCGAATTCCGACAGGCTCCGTAGTCCGTCGGCAGCTAGCTTCTGCTGTTCCTCGAAGCTTCCTTCCGAATGGGCATTCACTCGAATGGCATGGCAACCCAGGAATTTCGCCGCTTCGACCCATGGATAGTGATTCTCAACCGCTTGCTTCCGCTTGCTAGCATCGGGGTCGCCGAGGTAGCCCTCGCCATCAATCATTATCAGCACATTGGCAACGCCAGCATCGGCAGCCCGTTGCTTGAGATCAGTAAGATAGGCAATATCCTTGCCCTTATCTTTGAAGAAGACGCTGACGTACTCGACCGCCTCGATGCCGAATTCCGACTTCGTGAAGGCGGGAAAATCGAGATTACTGAGCTTTCCGGCAAAAAGCATACGGTGAAGCGACCATTCGGCGAGCGATATCTTAAAAAGGGGCTCTTTCGAGTCGTGCGCTAGCAAATTGGGCATGGTAGTAGCTCCCAGAGCAAGGCCAGCGGTAGTCGCCGCCGTAGCAGCCACAAATTCACGACGGTTCAGAAAACGTGTCATTTCTACGCACCTCAAAGCGAGTTCCTATTGCATACGGGATCAACGGTAATCGATCCTTCATGCAGGGGAGTATAAGGCCTGCGAAGCTTCGCGACAAATCGCTACAAATGAACAATTTGGGACACACCATTGACCCTGGGCCGACTTGGGCCGAAAATCGTTGGTTCCACACAGATTGCATTCGATCCTACTCAACACGCAACCCCCCATTTTTGATATCAGGGAGTCGATGAATATGACGGACGTCGCCACTGGCCAGCCCATCACCAAACAAGGGGACAGCCTGCAAGTTCCCAACCACCCGATCATTCCCTTCATCGAAGGCGATGGAATAGGCCCCGACATCTGGCGCGCTAGCCAATTGGTTTTCGATGCAGCCGTCGAAAAGGCCTACGGCGGCGAACGGCAGATCGCTTGGCACGAAGTTCTGGCCGGACAGAAGGCTTTCGATTCGGTCGGCAGTTGGTTGCCCGACGAGACCCTAGCCGCATTTCGCGAGTTGATCGTCGGCATTAAAGGGCCGCTCACGACTCCCATTGGTGGCGGTATTCGTTCGCTCAACGTCGCATTGCGTCAAATCCTCGACCTGTACGTCTGCCTTCGCCCGGTGCAGTACTTCAAAGGAGTACCGAGCCCGGTCAAACAACCTGAACTGACCGACATGGTCATCTTCCGCGAGAATTCGGAAGACATCTATGCCGGCATCGAGTTTGAAGCGGGTAGCGACGACTGCAAACGATTCAGTCAACTCTTCTCCAAAGCTTTCCCCGAGCTTTGGAAAAAGGTTCGCTTCCCCGATTCGGTGGGCATTGGCATCAAACCGGTTAGCCAAGAAGGAACCGCCCGGTTGGTCAAAGCCGCGATTCAGTATGCGATTGACAATGAACGTGATTCGGTCACGCTGGTGCACAAAGGCAACATCATGAAGTTCACCGAAGGTGGCTTCCGAGATTGGGGATATCAGTGTGCCGCCGAACAGTTTGGTGCGGAACCCTTGGACGGTGGCCCCTGGCACATTCTTCGCCAGTCTGCCAATCCAAGTTTGAAGAGCGATATCATCATCAAAGACGTCATCGCAGACGCCATGCTGCAACAAATACTCACTCGTCCGGCCGAGTACGAAGTCATCGCAACGCTCAATCTCAATGGAGATTACATCAGCGATGCATTGGCCGCTTGCGTCGGAGGCATCGGCATCGCCCCCGGCGGAAACATCAACTACGACACCGGCCACGCCATCTTCGAGGCCACGCATGGCACCGCGCCAAAATATACCGACCAAGACAAGGTGAACCCGGGTTCGGTGATTCTCTCCGGCGAAATGATGTTCCGCTATCTCGGATGGACCGAGGCCGCCGATCTCATTCTGAAAGGCATCAACGGTGCGATTGCCGCCAAAACCGTCACCTACGATTTCGAGCGGCAAATGGACGATGCCACCCTGGTCAAATGTAGTGAATTCGGCCAAGCGATCGTAAACCACATGGGATAAACCGGTGCTGCTACTAGGCACTGGAATAAAAAACGTAACCGTTCACAGAAGGAAAGTCGCGTAGACCTCTCGCGAAGACGCAAAGGAAAGAAGCAGAAAAGTGTCTCGCAGAGTCGCAGAGACAGCGGAGTCATTGAGTCATGCGGTCAAAACCCTTTCAACAGCCAGCATTGGGATATCTACTGCTCTTGTTTTTACACACCGTTTCTCTGCCGTCTCTGCGACTCTGCGTGATTTCCTTTACTTTTTTTGCGTCTTAGCGCCTTTGCGAGAGACTTTTATATAATTTGCTTAACGGTATATTATATTGTCGACGGTTACAAAAAAACGATATGCACTGAAGTTGCTTTGCGTTGTTCTGTTGAACCAACACTGAGGAGTTTATTGATGCAAAAGTTTGGACTCACGCTGATGGTCGGCCTTTTGGCCACATGCGGATTCGCCCGCCCAGCCGCCGCGATCATGCCATTCCATAAACAATTCATCAAACTTTATCTTGGCGAAGATGCCAATCAAGATTCTGAATTGGCGACGATTGCTGCAGACAAAAAGAAAAAATGCTTGGTTTGCCACCAGGGAAAGAAAAAAAAGAATCGTAACCCCTACGGCCAACAACTGAGCATGCTACTCGACAAGAAAAAAGACAAAAAGGACTTGGAGAAGATTGTTGCTTCGCTGAAGGCGGTAGCAGAGATGCGCCGTGACCCCAACGACGAAAGTAGCCCAACTTTTGGCGAGTTGATTGCCGAAGGCAAATTGCCAGGCGGCTCTTTAGAAGCATTACTGAAAGAGCCCGCCGAAGAAAAAGACAAGGACAACAAGGGCTAACTGCATTACCAATTAAAGTAAACGCATCAGCCGTGGAGGCCCAGCTTCCACGGCTTTTCCTATTTGCTGAGCCGTCGATTGATCTGCATGAGTAGCATGAGTTGCCCGCAAGGTGGCCGTCATTAACAACACCAAAACAATCAACCACAAGCCGGTGCGACGAAGTGTACTGGGTTGAATGTCACCAAAAGCCACAACGGCTAGGTTTTGCAAGAAAACAAACGTTATTCCCATGCTCGCTACAAACATGAGGCTTGTCACTAAATCGCCTCCCATCAGCATTCCCCGCCCTTGGCTAGGCAAGGCAACGAGTATCCAAATGCCCACGGGAAGCTGTAATGCACTCGCAATAAGCGCGGCGACCGCTGCTTTCGAGACGACTTTTTTCCCCTCGACTTGCCCGCCATCGCCCTTCGAGTAGTACCTTGCATGCAACATAAATAAAGCAACTGCCGCCACCGTTATGGATGCTAAGAAAAAATGAGCCGAAAACGAAAGCACCTCGTCTTCAAACATCAAGCTTAGAAAAGCGGGTCGATCAATGATTTCAACGCTCGTCCAATTCGGATTCACAGCCACTTTTCCGAGAACGGCCATCAACGGCGGAAAGTGATACAGCAAATTTGTAGTGGCAAGCATCGGCAGTATGGCATGCAGCAGTGGGCGACCGCCAAGCTTCCTCCAGCTCATGGCATAAACCAAGAGACAAACAAAAGTAAAAAGAAGTTCCCACCCTGCCATCCAAACGGCACGGTCAGGAAACCGGCCTACGGCAGCAAGGAATCCTGACGAGCTTGAAAAAAGCAACATGACACCACCGGTAGCCATGCCTAATACAAAAGCGGCCAACGAAAGCCACGCCATCGCTCTTCCCAGTCCACTGCGAGGTTCTGAAGCAGGACTGCGTAACCCCCGAAGCCAAATACAGTACAACGGGCCAGCGCTAGCAAGGTTCATGGCCAACAGATGAATGGCCGCAACCACAACGATCAACAAATGCTGCAAGATTCTCGTCCTCTCAAAATTAGCTATCGGATTGACTCGCCCCATCGCTCAGGCTACGATCTCCCCTATTGGAAGGGCGATTAGCTCAGTTGGCTAGAGCGCCACGTTTACACCGTGGATGTCGGGGGTTCGAGTCCCTCATCGCCCACTCGGGACGAGTGATGATCGCCGTTGGCAGGCGATTCAGAAGCTGGCCTGTAAGGCATTCACGAATTTCAGCACCTTACCTTACCAGCCCGACATCGTTAAGCAAAGCAAAACGTCGATCTTGTTGTGTAGGCAAAATTGCTTTCGCTGCCAAAATTGCAGATATTGTCTGCCCTTTCCCGAATGAAAGCGCTGCCAATCCGCAACGCTGGCAAAACCGTTCAATTGAACTTTTTGCCCACTGCTAACTTGCTTTCCCCCTACCGTAAGCTAGGGTTCTAATGCCCCCCCGTAACGGGGCAGCTTTTCCTGACTGGTGTTTTCTCCCTTTTTTGCCGATTTTGGCGAGTGGAACACTCCTACGCTTTCTTTTTGAGCTACATACCTAAGGGGCTCTTACCCCGCAGCCGCAAGCTGCCTCAGAAACTTGGTTGAAACGCCGAAGCCCAATGGGCTTGTTCTGTGTATTGTAGCCACCCATCGATTAGACCACTTTGCTACCACGACATCCTTTTTTTGTCGCGGAGGAGGTACTTAATATGACCACGATGATTGACCGAAGAATCCAAAAACATTGCGGCCCACACGCCTTTGAAAACCGCAAACCATCCATTCTCTGTGTCGACGACGATCCTGATATCCAAACCACGATCGAATTGCGGATGCGCGAGTATAACGTGGAAATCGAGCGGGCCTTTTACGGCATGCAAGGCATTGTCGAAGCTATCAAAACACGCCCTGACCTGATTCTTATGGACTTGGCCATGCCCAACGGCGACGGCCAGTACCTGCTAGACAGCATCAAAAGAAATGCCGCGACTGCAGATATTCCTGTCATCATCCTCACCGGAATGCGTGACCCGATGTTGAAACAACAGTTGCTCAATGCAGGCGCTGATGTCTTCTTGCAAAAGCCAGCTCACTTCGACGAGCTACTACACCACATCAGCCGATTCATTGATATTCGGCAGCAAGACGATGATGAGGAACTACGATGATCGACGCCGACACTATCAAAGTACTCTTGCTGGAAGATGATGCCGACGACCATCGGCTTACCTCCAAACTACTTCGTACGGAGAAATGTCAATTTGATATCGATTGGGCCCAGACTCTGGCGGCGGCGATTGAGAAGCTCAGCCAGCAAGCATACGACATTGTGATTACCGACCTCTCCGTTCCTGACAGCTTTGGGTTTGAGACAGTCGCTCAGCTAAGAGCCCATTGCGGCCAAACGCCGATCATTGTGCTTTCCTCGCTAGAAGACGAGGACGTTGAAAGAGACATTCTGCTTGCAGGAGCACAAGACTATTTGGTGAAGGGCGAATTTAGCAAACGCATCGTTACTCGAGCGATTCTTCATGCGGTTCAACGCCAACAGTCGGTCAACGAAGTTAACGCCCTCGTCTCAGAACTGGAGCAAAGCCAACAGCAACTGCAAGAACAATCTCTACTGCTGCAAAAAAAGAATCGACACTTACGGCGTTTATACAAAACAGCCCAGGAATTTGTCGACAACGTGTCTCACGACTTTCGCACCCCACTCACGGTGATTAAAGACTATGTCTCGATCATCCGCGAGGGGATGGTCGGCAATGTCAATGACGAGCAACAAACCATGCTCGACAAAGTGAGTGTGCGAGCAGACGACCTCAACCACATGGTCGACGATTTGCTCGACGCTAGTAAATTAGAATCTGGACTATTAGGTGCATGGCGACGCAATGTTCAGATGAAAGATATCATTGAGCGAGCCGAATCGCTACTCGAACAGCGGGCACTGGTCAAAAATATCGAACTGGTCGTTGAATGCGATGCTAGCCTACCCGACGTTTATTGCGATGCCGACAAGGTGGGACGTGTTATCACGAATCTTGCCATCAATGCGATCAAGTTCGCCGGCGACCAAGGCCGTGTACGGCTATGGGCCGAAGCCGACCCAGCGGGGCATCAAGTCGTGGTGGGTGTGACAGACAACGGACCTGGTATCGAAAAGAAATCGCTGGATCAAATTTTCCAACGATTTCAACAGCTAAACACGCATATCAAGTCCACCGTCAAAGGGTTTGGGCTTGGTTTGAATATCGCACAGCAGCTTTGCAAACTCAATTTGGGAGAAATGGGCGTACAAAGTCAGCTTGGAAAAGGGAGCACATTTTCGTTCACCATCCCAACTGCCAACCCCTCCGAAGTTTTACGTCGTTGGCTAACCGTCAACGAAACCTACGCAGATTCGTTACGTGTCGTTGAAATTACTGTCGACGGCGACGCGAACTTGACTTCTTGCGATGAATTCGACGGCTTCCTCAATTGCCTGCTGCGTTGCAACGATTTATTGTTTCGCACCACGTCTCAAACGTGGCTGCTCGTGATGGCTGTCTCTCCCTATGAATCGGGAAAATGGTTTAAGCGAGCCAAGGCAGAATTTAATAAGGCTAATCGAAATCGCCCACTGGGCCCCTTGCCCGACTATCGAGCCGAAACTCGAAACCAATGGGATGCACAAGACTCGAAGGACGCCATCTTGCTGGATTTTGAAGCACTCGTCCAACATGCGAATGCCGATTGTCTGACGAATTGCGAAGGGACCGTTTAATGACAGAAAAAAGCCGAATACTGGTTGTGGATGACGAACCCGACATTCGAGAAGGCGTTAGCCGCTGGCTGAACGCCGCTGGCTACGAAACCCTTATTGCCGGCAATGGCGAAGAAGGAATGGCGACCGCTTCGCAGGACATGCCGCAAGCAATCCTGCTAGATGTGCTTATGCCCAAAAAGGACGGCATGGAAACTCTCGCCGAGTTGCGAGCGAGCAAAGAAACCAGAAACATTCCCGTCGTGATGCTCTCGGCAAGCCTCCGAGACGAACAACGTGCACTCGACGCAGGCGCCAAGTTCTTTGTCCAAAAACCGTACGACGGAAAAAAACTTGTTTCGACGGTGAAAGCAGCAATCGATCAAACTAAACTACCACCCGCTAAAGCAGGTGGGTTTGAAAGTTTCGTAAGCTCCGGACTAAAGTCCTTCACTTACGAGGAGGTTACCTGAAATTTATCGTCACCATCACTCGGCTCCGTACCGTCTTGGCCGCGAATGTA
>JAJDEF010000032.1 GCA_029259945.1 Planctomycetota bacterium | reverse complement strand
AGCCGGCAAGGGGTTTGCCGTGGTTGCGAACGAAGTCAAAGAACTTTCGGGAATCACGAAAGAAGCTAACCAAAAAATTGCCACCACCATGAAAAAAATTGGCGAATCGATCACCAATTTATCGAAGAGTATCGAGCAATCGGTTCAGAAAATGCAAGAGTCGATCGATACCGTAACGACAACTCGCGAAAGTGCCGCATCGATTTCTGAAGAAACGGCCGGTTTCAGCGAGCAACTCCAGGTAACGTCTAAAAACTTCGATCAACTCACCGAGTCTTCGATTCAAGTAAGAAACGAATCGCAAGAAATAGACACCATCGGCAAAACATTTACCTTCTTGCTCAAAATGTCGAACAGGAATGGAGAGGTGCTCGGATCGGTCGATCCCTTGGAGCGGCTATTACCTGTCGTCGAGGCCAGCGAGTTCCATGCCCCCGAGCGGTTTGCCGGTGGTCAGCAAGAGGTGGTTCTCGCGGAAGATGACATCCTCATCTCGGCGACCGACACGCGCGGGATGATCACCTTCGCTAACAATCGTTTCTACGAAATCGCTGAGTACGGTCCAGGCGAACTTGTTGGCAAACCTCACAACACGATTCGGCACCCCGACATGCCCAAGACCGCTTTCGCCGACCTCTGGACGACGATCAAAGACGGAAAACTCTGGCAGGGCTACGTTGCCAATGCAACGAAGCTCGGAAAGATCTACTGGGTGAAGGCCATGGTTTTCCCATGCTACGAGGGCGGCGAAATCATCGGCTACATGTCGATCCGAACCAAGCCCGACCGCGCAGCCATCGCAAAATCGATCGAAGCCTACCGCTTGGTGGTTTAAGGTACCCCGCCTATAGCCGGGCCATCTTGGCCAGAACTGCTCAATACGCACCTCAACTGGGTGCCATGCTCTACGCTTGCGTGGGTTCACTCAGTAGGGAACACACTCGCCATCTAACATTTGGCCGAAGGCGTGTCGTCTGTTGAATAGGGTACGCAGTTTTGGGGGAATCGCCCGAGCTCTACTGCTGACCGACAGAATTCTCGACAACCTCTTTGAGTTTTCCCATCGATGACTGATCAACGGACTTGCCGAATCGACTAATTAGCCAGATTAGCACTCGGAAAATCCAAGGGATCCCAGAGGCGGCCATATCGATCTGTTGAGTGACTTTCACCTGATCGCCAACTTGCTGCAAAGTGTATCGCTCTTCGACAAAGCTGCGTCGCGACTTCCACTCGTATTGATGGCGAAAATGGACTTCGCAGGGTGGGCTACACGCGATCACCTCCACGTTGGACTTGCGATCCTTACCCGACATTCGATAAGTTATCTTGAAGTGTTCGCCCAAAGTAACGGGCAAGTCGGACGTCCGGTCGACCTCGACGATCTTGTCGTTCCAAGTCGCTTGGCCTACAGGATCTGCAACAAAGGGCCAAATCTCGTCTAGACTCGCTGAAATCTTGACCGATTCGCTCATCGTCATAGATTGATTCCCTGCTACCCGCTTTTCTTTTTGACCGACTTTTTCTTAGCGGTTGATTTCTTTTTCACGGCCTTTTTCTTAGCCGCTTTTTTCTTGGCAGGCTTCTTTTTAGCGGCTTTCTTTTTCTTCTTGAGGGGGCCCTGAGCTGCCTTGTCGGCGAGCATCGAGACCGCTTCGTCGAAGGTGATTTCTTCGACGATCATTCCCTTGCGCAACGAAACGTTGGTCGAACCATCGGTGATGTACGGGCCAAAACGTCCGTCTAAAATCTGAACTGGCTTTTCGGTGACTGGTGACGGGTCGAAAATTTTCAGTGGCGGTTTTTTGGCGGCGCCGCGACCTCGCGTCTTTGGCTGGGCCAACAACTCAACTGCTTGCTGCAACGACACCTCAAGCGGAGAAATGTCTGCAGGCAACGAACGCGTTTCCTTTTCGCACTGGATGTAGGGCCCATATCGCCCGTTGTGGGCCAACACGGGCTTGCCGAGCAGCGAAGCCTTGCCTTCGGCCTCATCGGCCTTAGTTTTGTCGGTGAGAGGATGCTCGCCTAAATCACGAGGCAACGAGAGCAGCTTCAGGGCGGTCGCGAAGTCGACATCCTCAGGTTCCATGCCTTTCAGTAGGCCTGCATTCTGCGGCTTCTCTTCATCATCGGTCGAGCCTCGCTGGATGTATGGCCCAAACCGTCCCACTTTCAGGTAGACCGGCTTGTTTGTGTCGGGACAGGTTCCTAGCGGTTCATCGGCCAACTGAGCTTGGTCTAGCAACTTGAGTGCTGCTTCGAGAGTGACTTCGTCGGGCGGCGTCTCATCTTTTAGCGAGGCAGTTCGATCGCCTTGCTCGACGTAGGGCGAATAGCGGCCTACCCGCACAAAGACGTCGGGGCCATCTTCTGGCTTGCCAATGAAAATCCGACTGATTTTGGCAGGATCGATTTTCTCGATTTTATTTTCTAACTGTTTCTTGAGTCCTGGGGCACCGTTGCCAAAATAGAAATTGTTGAGATATTCAATGTGCCCTGTCTCACCACGGCTAATGGAATCTAAATCGTCTTCCATCTGTGCGGTGAATTTGTAATCGACCAAGCCCCCCAAATTTTCTTCGAGCAAAGTCACTACCGAAAAAGCGACCCAGGTCGGTACCAACGCGCTTGCTTTCTTGAAGACATAGCTTCGCGCGAGAATCGTATCGATAATCGAAGCATAGGTACTCGGGCGACCAATGCCTCGTTCTTCTAAGGCTTTGGTGAGTGCTGCCTCGCTAAACCGCCCGGGCGGCTGAGTGCGGTGTTCCTTGGCATCGAGTGCGGTGCAACTCAACACTTCGCCTACTTCGAGATTCGGCAGTGCGCGTTCTTGGTCGGCCAACTCCGCATTCGGATCGTCCGACCCCTCGACATAAGCTCGTAAATACCCAGGGAAGTCGATCGTCTTGCCGCTTACCTGGAAAACGCAATCTTCGCCTTCAATCGTCACCACGATCCGACGGCCTCGGGAATCCGCCATTTGGCTCGCGATGGTTCGCTTCCAAATCAGATCGAACAATCGAAATTCGTCATTATTAAGCGTTGCCCTCATGACTTCGGGCAGCTCAAACGGGTGGCCTGCAGGGCGAATCGCCTCATGGGCCTCTTGGGCATTTTTAACTTTTGATTTGTAAGTACGGGGTTCGCTCGGCAGAAAATCGCTGCCGTAGCTTTTCTCCACTAACTTCCGAGCATCCTCGACTGCCACCGAAGCGAGGTTGGTCGAATCGGTTCGCATGTACGTGATATGACCGTTTTCGTACAGGCTTTGAGCTACCTGCATCGCCCGTCGGGCGGTAAACCCAAGCTTACGGTTGGCTTCCTGCTGCAAGGTACTGGTCGTAAAGGGTGGATAGGGTTTGGTGGTATACGGTTTGTCTTCGACCGAAGCGACTCGAAACTCGCCCGAGCGGATTCGCTCTGCTAAGCCGTGAGCGGCCTCGCCGTCTAGCAGCATGAGGTCGTTATTTTTTAGCTTCCCGTTGGTTGAATCGAAATCCTTGCCTGTGGGAATCTTCCGTCCCGATACCGACATCAGCAGCGCTTCAAGCGATTGTCCACTTTGCTTGGAAAATACTCCTAAGAGATCCCACCAAGTGCCTGACACAAACGCCATGCGTTCACGTTCGCGTTGAACAATCAAACGCACGGCAACGCTTTGCACACGACCGGCGGACAGCCTGGGTCGAACTTTGCGCCATAGCAAGGGCGAAACTTCGTAGCCAAATAATCTGTCTAAAATCCGTCGAGTCTCTTGCGCGCGTACCATGCCTTCGTCAATGTCACGCGGCTCGGCCAAAGCGGCCTGAATCGCATCTTTAGTAATCTCATGAAATACCAACCGATGCACCGGCACTTTGGGTTTTAGCAATTCCAGTAGATGCCAACTAATGGCCTCTCCCTCGCGGTCTTCGTCCGTCGCGAGATAAAGGGCATCGGAGCCCTTGAGCTGATCTTTGAGCAACTTGATCTGCTTCGTTTTGCCGGGAGGCACAACATAAATAGGCGTAAAGTTATCATCAACATTGACACCTAAATTTGACCAGGATTCGCCCTTGTATTTAGCGGGAATTTGCTTCGCTCCCTGAGGCAAATCGCGCACATGGCCAATGCTCGCCTCGACTCGATACCCCTTGCCCAAATACTTAGCAATGGTCTTTGCTTTGGCTGGTGATTCGACAATCACCAGCGCCTGACCGTTACTCTTGACGGCAGCTGTTTTCTTCTTTCCCATATTCGTACCAAATCAATGCGGTCGCACTGGCTCCTGTGACATCATAAGCGTGTGAACTCTATATCCGCAGTCTCTGGGCCTGCTCGTGAGCAAAGTCTAGGGGGCCCACCTCACCAGACCAATCCCTACGAGCCTGTAAACTAACTGTATCCGCCATTCAAATCTCATCTACCCACCAATCGCCAACTGGCCATTTGGGCAGCCTGACCTCCTAGTTTACCCCTAGATCGGCAGGCAATCTGGCAGTCGGTTGTCACCCATACTGCCGATTGGGATTGCATTTACGTCGATCTGACCTAGAATCACGGGTCTCTCGATGAACGATTTATGTCGTCAATCATTACTTCTGTACCGGTTGGGCTGTCAAGAGGCCTATACTGGACAAACCACTCAAGAGACGCATCGATGGCAAGTCCTTTTCACTATTTCCGCAAGAATCAGAAGCTATTTCTCGCGTTGGCGGGGGGCACGGCCATGTTTGTTTTTGTCCTGGCTGACCCGCTGTCCAAAATGCTTCAAGAGTGGTCGGGTGCCGGTCCACGCCAGTCTAGCAAGAAAACGGTCGTCCTTTGGGATGGTGACTCGATCAACGAGCAGGAGCTCGCCAACTTGACAAGGCGTCGCTACTTCATCAGTGGCTTCCTGCGTAATTTGCAAATCATCGGCGCACGGCGCATTCTCGATGAAGGCGGCACTCCTCTTCAGCCCTCCATCCCCAATTTCATGCTTAGCGAAAACCCTCCTCCAGGCAGCGTCGAGACCGACGTGGTTAAGAGACGAGTTTTTGCTGATCTTGCCAGAAAGGCAGATATTGCGATTAGCGATAGCTTCATCAACCATTATCTCAGCGAGGTAGGATTCCGCCGGGTCACGGGAGCTGAAATTCGCAGCTTGCTTATTAGGGCGTCTCAAGGCGCGGCAGGCATTCGAGGTGCCGAAGACCAACTTTTCTCAGGCTTGCGCGAGATGCTGCTGGGTGAGTACTACTTCAATAGCTATAGCTCTTCAGTACGTAATGTTCTGCCAGAGCAGCGATGGCAAGACTGGCTCGTGATCAACAAGCGAATTGCCCTGGAAGCCGCGATCTTGCCTACCGATCAATTCTTGACAAAGACCGAAGATCCCAATGACGACGAATTGAAACGGTTCTACGACGACAACAAGGATCGATTAGAGAACACAATTCACCTTGTCGGTGGCGTTCCACTTCCGTCTTACCAAGCCGGCTTCAAAGAACCTCGCCGTGTGCGACTTCAATACCTGCTAGGCGATGTCACCGCCTGGACAGAGAACCTTCTTGATGCCGTCACAGACGAAGAAATCGCAGATTACTACGAACGAAATAAGCGTGCTCAGTTTGCCAAATCCGATGACAACTCCTCTGCCGCAGAGACACAAGAAGAGGCTTCGGATAGCGAGCCTGACGAGGAAGTCGAGTATGAACCGCTTGAGTCGGTCAGCGAGCAGATTCGCCGACAGTTGGCCAACGACAAGGCGGTGGTCGAGCTCAAACGCATTATGGAGCTCGCCTATGCCGAGTTGGATTTGGAGTACAACGATTATGGCGGCCGAGTCATCACGGCTCAGAGCCAAGAACAATCACCTCCCGCCGTACCTGCCAAACTTGCCAACCTGTCTGGCATGGCAAAGGAACATGGCTTGGTCAGTGAATCGACAACCGCACTTTCTGGCCGTCAACTTGCCGACACATTTGTTGGAAAGGCAGTCGACATTCAGACAGGCCGACTCACGGTAACACGAGCAGCGTTTACCAGCATGCCACTTCACGAGCCTTTCTTAGCCCAAGACCTCGATGGACAATGGTACTTGGTCATAAAAACAGAGGATCAAGCGAGCCACACTCCAGAATTCAACGAGATCAGAGACAAAGTCGTTGCCTCCTGGAAGCAGAGCAAGGCTGCGGAAATTGCCTTGGAAACAGCCCAGCAGCTTGCCAAAGAAGCCCAAGAGGCAGACGGAACATTAGCCACCTTCTTTGCCGACAAAGGCTACGAAGTGGTCACTACCGACCTGTTTAGCACGCGCACCTTTGGCACAACTCCCTCAGAGATGCGCGGTGGCGCCCGACTTGGCGAAGCACCTCCACTAACCGCCATTGGCCTCAATTTTATGAGTAAGGCTTTTCAACTGGAGCCGAATGAAGTCGTGGCTCTCCAAAATTACGACCATAGCAACGCCTATGTCGCGCGACTCGACCGCCGCGAAAAAACGAACGACGAATTACGCCAACTCTTCCTCAGTGAAGCAAATAGCTGGTACGGCAGGCGTATGATGATGGCCGCGCGTTGGCAATATACACAGCAGCAATTACAAAAGCAGCTGTACGACCGCATCGGCCTCGATGCCAAAGAATTCTCCCAGTATCTCCAGGAACTCTCCTCTCGATAATGTATTATCTGTAGTAGTTGCATCTACACCCTGGTTCATCGTGCGGCAACTGCTCAGCTATTGTCTGAACTAAGGGTGCCGCCAATGAGCCTGCCGCTACCGTTGGCCCCATTCGAAGAATACATGCTCTTCGATGATCCCCCCACCCATCCGATGAGCTTTTTTATTCGGCTCA
Source organism: Planctomycetota bacterium (assembly GCA_029259945.1). GTDB lineage: Bacteria > Planctomycetota > Planctomycetia > Pirellulales > Lacipirellulaceae > Bythopirellula. Next base: position 75,812 of record JAJDEF010000032.1, on the reverse strand, counting down.
AACTGACGGGCCATTGCAACGCATCAGTGTTAGATACAGCTCTACGCCAAGTACTTTCGCGACACCCACTATTGTCCGCAACCGCACAAAAAGTTAGTGGCAATCGCTTTGACTGGCACCCGCTCGACACCAGCACCGCGTCTGTCCATTGGGAAACAGAATCGGCAGATAGCGATGAAACCCACCCCGCTTACCTTGATCTCAGTAAGCGGTCGGGGCTAGAAGTCTTTGGCTCACAAACTGAGGGCGCGACCGAGTTGCTTTTCCAGTTTCACCATGCTTGCTGCGATGCTCTCGGTGGTCTTGAACTAATCGAAGACGTGCTCGTTGACTATGCAAACGACATAAGCGACCCCCCCCTTCCTGAACTCCAAGCAAGTTCCGGCAAATGTCCTCTAAGAAATCGAGCCAAGTTTGGCCTCACTCGCTGGGATCTTTTTCGCATCGCTCCTAAGCAACTCGTCGGCCTGCTAGGTGCTCGAAAGTTTTTGGTGCATACCCCTGCGCCTCTTATCCCAGTCGAGCCGGCAAACCTCAAACTGCCGCTACCTAAGCAGTACCCCACTTCCGTACAGCACCAATTTAGCTCGGACGAAACTCAGGCAATCATCACCGCTGCAAAAGCATCTCGAACAACAGTCAACAACCTGCTGGCTAGCGACTTGTTCATCTCTATTCAACAGTTCAGAGAACAGCAACGAATCGCACATCCCTGCCGATGGATTCGGCTATCCGTGCCGGTAAATCTCCGTCGCCCTGGCGCAGAATGCGATTCTGCGGTGAATACCGTGAGTATGGTGTTTCTTGATCGACGTCCAAAAGTAATTAAAAACCGTAATCACCTGCTTGCCACCATTCACCGCGAAATGAGTTGCATCAAGAAACTCGACCTAGGTCTCACTTTTCCATTGTCTCTACGGCTTCTGAAGCCACTAGGGGTCGTTACCCGCATGACAGATGATGAGCAATGTCGCTGCACAGCCGTGCTAAGTAACCTCTTGCGCCCACTCGCCGATTCGTGCTTGCCACGCCAAGGCGAAAAAATCATCGTCGGCAATTTGCAACTCGATGAGATATGCCTATTGCCCCCCGTCCGCCCGAAGACCATTTCTGCCTTCGGCGTATTAACCTACGCAGGAAGATTAGGTGTCACCCAACATTACGACTCACGAGCAATCTCGACAAACGACGCGCAACAGCTACTCAATATCTACGTCGAACAAATTCTCGCATCGGCCATGTCACCAACGATCAGCAGTGCTGATGACTGAGCCCGTCCCTTAAATGTAATGTTAGAAGGGACTTCACAATTCGTTTGAGGATTGTTGTACATGAGCAAGACAGGAGAACTGAATGGTCACGTTGTTTAAGAAAGATAAGCCACAGAGAGCACCGAGGAAGTGAGTAGCCTCGGTTATTCTCGGACGAGGCCGCAAAGCGGCAAGAGGTATCAAGTCCACCGCACAGTTGCGTCGACTTATAAGTCACTCTTGATGCAAAACATAGCTCGACCATTCTGGTCTGATATGTCTAAACTCAGAGGCATCATTCGTCCGTCACGCACCCTTCACTGGCGCTTTTAACGTTTTTGATGTACTTATAGAGCGTCCCGCGAGTCGCCTTAAACTCAGGCACCTGCCAGGCTGCCCGACGGCGTTCCCACTCGTTGTCCGAGAGATCGACCTCAATGGTGTTCGTTTCGGCGTCGATCGCGATCTTGTCCCCCGTTTTGATCAACGCGATCGGACCACCCACTTGGGCTTCGGGCGTAATGTGCCCCACGATAAACCCGTGCGACCCACCGCTAAACCGACCATCGGTGAGCAAGGTCACATCACTGCCGAGCCCGGCGCCCATAATGGCGCTGGTCGGTGTCAACATTTCCGGCATCCCGGGCCCGCCTTGGGGGCCTTCGTACCGAATAATCACGACGTCGCCTTTGTTGATCTTCTTTTGCTCGAGCGCAGCAAGCATCGCTTCTTCCGAGTCAAACACGTTGGCTGCGCCCGAAAACTGCAGGCCTTCTTTCCCCGTAATCTTCGCCACGGCCCCCTCGGGGCAGAGGTTTCCTCGCATGATGCAAATATGGCCGGTCGCTTTGATCGGGTTAGAAAAGGGTCGCACCACATCTTGCCCCTCGGCAAGCCCCGGCAAAGCAGCCAAATTCTCTGCCACGGTCTTGCCCGTCACCGTGAGGCAGTCGCCATCGAGCAAACCTTCTTCCAACAATAACTTCATCACCGCCGGCGTACCGCCGACTTTGTGCAGATCTTCTTGCACATAGCGTCCACTTGGCTTGAGGTCGGCCAAAAATGGCACGCGATCGCTCACCGATTGAAAATCATCGATCGTCAGCTCCACGTCCACACTACGGGCCATCGCCAGTAGGTGCAGCACCGCGTTCGTCGAACCACCGACGGCCATTATCACGACCATGGCATTCTCGAATGCTGCGCGTGTCATAATGTCGCGAGGTTTGATGTCTTTTTCTAAACAAACACGAATCGCTTCGCCCGCTTGTAAACATTCTTTGAGTTTGTCGGGATCCTCTGCCGGGATCGACGAGCTATAGGGCAACGACATGCCCATCGCTTCAATAGCTGACGCCATCGTGTTGGCCGTATACATCCCGCCACACGCGCCCGCCCCGGGGCAACTCTTACGAACAATTTCCTGCCGCTCCTCTTCGCTAATCGTGCCGGCCAGGTATTCGCCATAGCATTGAAAGGCGCTGACGATATCGCGTTTTTCTTTGTCCTTGCCAAAATGCGTAAAACCTGCTTTGATCGTTCCGCCATAGACCATAATCCCAGGACGGTTGAGTCGTCCCATCGCCATGATGCAGCCCGGCATATTTTTGTCGCAACCCGGCAACGCTATACAAGCGTCGTACCACTGGGCACCCATAACCGTCTCGATCGAATCGGCAATGATGTCTCGCGATTGCAGCGAATAACTCATACCCGACGTTCCCATCGAAATGCCGTCCGACACCCCGATCGTGTTGAATCGCATCCCAACGAGCCCAGCCTGTTCGACGCCCTCTTTGACCTTCGCCGCCAAATCGAGCAAGTGCATGTTGCACGTGTTTCCCTCGTACCACACGCTCGCGATGCCTATTTGGGGTTTTTGCAAATCGTCATCGGTCAGTCCTGTGCCGTAGAGCATCGCCTGGCTAGCACCTTGCGATTTGGGCTGAGTAATGTGGCGGCTATATTGGTTGAGTGGCTCGGTCAACGTCTCGGTCCTTAGGATAAGGGTGCAGGCGGTTCTAGTCGGATCATTGTACCCAACCTCAGAACGCAGTAGTAGCGACTGTCTTAAAAATCAATAGCCGCAACTCTACGAGTTGCCGGAGCCACCAAACCGCACAACAGGAGTAACCCCCATTCTCCGACCACCTCGCAGCAGACCAGCGCTTTGCGCACTACATTTAACCTAGATCACTAGATTTCAACAGAGATACTGCGCCCATGCTTGCCACCGAATCTCCCTCGACCGAAGAACCTCAAGCCACCAACGCCGAGGTGACGCTCGCCGATGGCCAGCCGCAATCGTTGGCCGGCTTAAGCGTCGGCGAGCTCCAAGAATTGCAGTGGCAGCAGGAACAGCAGTTTGCCATCGCCATCAAAAACGCTCCTCGCGGTTCGGAGCAGCGGACGGCCGTAGTGGCTCAGGCCTACGACACCATCTGTAGTATCCTCGCTGCTCAACAGGCCGACGACCAACCGTTGGTGATGGGCCTCGATGCTCGCTATGTAAAGCTTGTGCTAAGCCTGCTCGATCGACAAGTCCGACAAGGTTTTGGTCAGCCACGACTTTTTGAAGTCGGCTACGGCAGCGGCATGATGCTTAAACATGCCAGTGATCGCGGTTTTTTCGTCGGCGGGATCGAAGTTTCAACCGCAATGCGCGACGAAGCAATCGAAGTGCTCGGCCAGCGCTATGCCGATCAGTTGCTACTCGGCGATTTACTTTCGCTTGACGAAAATACACTCGCCGGCAAACCAAGTCTGATCTACTGGAACGACGTTTTCGAGCACATCTGCCCTGACGAAATTGACGACTACCTCCGTCAGCTACACCGACTGCTAATTCCAGGCGGCACGTTGGTAACGATCACGCCCAATTGGCTTTTGCGCCCGTCTGACGTCACCGGAGACTTTTGCCCGCCAAGGACCGAAGCCCGTGGCCTGCATCTCAAAGAGTATCGACTTGCCGAAGTTTCGCAGTTACTAAAGAAAGCCGGATTCCGAAGCGTCGCCACCCCGCTGGTGGTCACCAAAAAACGCATCCTCACCTGCGGCAACGGGCTCCGCGTCGCAAAGCAAATCGTAGAACCGCTACTCGATCACCTACCCATCCGCCCCGCAGACCTACTTTGCCGAGTCCTAGGCATGTCCTGCACCATCGCCACCAAATGATTTGTGGACGTGACCTCCACCGCAGGGTAGGTGCTTGCACCTACCTTTTCGGTTAAAAACCCTTGCTCAACGCCATCGCCTGATACGTGGTATACCCACCGCCAATATTGCTCACTGTAAACCCGCGTTGCATAAGAATCCTGGTCGCCAGATAGCCGCGCATTCCTATTTTGCAATAAGTCACAATTGGCTGATCACGCGGAAGTTCGTCCAGGCGGTTTCTCAATACGTCGACCGAGATATTCACCGCCCCAGGCACGTGGCCTGCCTTGAACTCTGCAGGTGAACGTACATCTAGGATAAATGGTTTCTGATCGGAGTCGTTGTCCAGTAATAACTCTGCATGTTCCATCGGATGATCGCCACGCAACATGCCGGCCGCGACAAACCCGGCCATGTTTACCGGATCTTTGGCCGAGCCAAATTGCGGTGCATAGGCCAGCTCCATTTCTTCAAGGTCGTAGACGGTCATGCCTGCTTGGATGGCGACCGCCAAAACGTCAATGCGTTTATCCACTCCCTTACGACCAACTGCCTGGGCGCCTGAAATTTTGCCATCGTCGGGAGAAAACAAAAGCTTGATCGATAGCGACTCAGCGCCGGGATAATAGCCCGCGTGATCTTTGGGGTGAACGTAAGCCTTTAAGTACGGATGCTTGGCCGCTAAAAGCGCTTTCTCGCTGTGGCCAGTCATCGCGGCCACCATGTCGAACACTCCAACAATTGCTGTGCCCTGGGTGCCGCGATATGTCGAGTTACGTCCGAAGATATGATCGGCTGCGATCCGACCCTGCCGATTGGCAGGGCCTCCAAGCGGAATTTGTATTGGCGAGTCATCGATAAAGTGTCGCACCTCAACCGCATCGCCGACCGCATAGATGTCGTCGTCTGTCGTTTGCATGTGTCGGTTGACTTGAATTCCTCCACGTGGCCCAACCGCCAAGCCAGCAGCCACGGCGAGGGTGTTTTCGGGACGCACTCCAACACTCATCACCACAAGATCGGCCGCAACTTGTTCTCCTGAGCGCAACCGAACTTGCATCGAGGTGCCGTCTTCTTCAATGGCTTCAGCTGCGTCCGATAACTTTAGGGCGATACCTTTCCCCTGCAAGTATTCTGCCACAGGCGCCACCATTTCGGCGTCCCAGGGAGGTAGTATTTGGTCCGCGAGTTCTACCACCGTGGTCTTGAGCCCTTGATGGACAAGGTTCTCGGCCATTTCCAGCCCGATGAATCCCGCCCCGATGACGACGGCATGCTTTGCTTCTCGTACTTTTTTGTGCAAGCGATCTGCATCGCGAAGATCACGCAACGTAAAAACTCCCGGCAAGTCAGCCCCCGGAATTGGTGGACGCAAGGGCGTGGCTCCGGGCGATAGGATCAGTTTATCGTACTCCTGCTGATACTTGTTGCCCGTTTCCAGGTCCTGGACGTTTACTATCTTCTTGTCGCGATCAATGGCCGTCACTTCGGTGCGAGTACGTACATCAAGTCGATATCGGTCTTCAAGTTGTTGTTTGGGTGCCACCAGCAAAGATGCCCGCTGCTGAATCACGCCTCCTATAAAGTAAGGAAGACCGCAGTTGGCAAACGAGGGTGCCTCGCCCCGCTCGAACAGAATAATCTCTGCATCTTCATCCAAACGACGCGCGCGGGCTGCCGCCGATGCCCCACCTGCCACGGCACCTACGATAACAATTTTCATAGCCCACTCTCCTTTTTGTTCAGAGTTGAGAAAAACAATGCAAGATCGTTAAGCTAACGAACACAGCACGAAGTTGTTTCTCCCTGGACTTGATTCCAGGGCATTTTTGAAAGCATGAGTCCCATCCCGCAGCTGTCGGTGATCCCTGCAAAAGTTAATCCTGCTCCAATGAACGCCGATAAACCGATAAAGTAGGGATTCACGAAAAATCCGAGGACGGCTCCTAAAAATACTAGCGAGCCTGCTGCAATTCGAACCTGTCTCTCAAGAGAAATGGTTTTTTTGCCACGTACCACGTCGAGTCCGGCCTGTTCCCATGCAAGTGTTCCTCCTTCGACGCTGAGAACATTCGTGAAACCAGCATCAAGAAACTTTTGGCAAGCTTGATTCGCTCGACTGCCGCTACGACAGATCAAATAAAGTGGCTCGTCCGCACTTCCATTACGGGCTTGCATAACGGCTTCCGGGTTTAGCTTATCTAGAGGCACGTTATGGGCGATCGCTGCATGCGTCTCTCGAAACTCTGCAGGCGTCCTCACATCGATCAACTCGACAGATTTCCCGTCACTCAACAGCTGATAAAGTTGCCGTGGTTCGATGATTTCAACAGACATGGCGAACTCCTCTAGGTAAACAATATTTGGTGTGTGAATGAAACAGGAGCAGCTTCTTTGCAAACAACGTAACGGCTACTCAAACCGTTTTTCGATACAGCCTAGGATATTGGCCAGATGCGGCTCGACGACCTGGTAATAACGCCGTTGCGCATCTTTCTTGCTCTCCATAAAACCGCAATGTTGCATCTTGCGAAGGTGTTCTGACGCCATATGCGGCGAAATCTCACAGGCTTCTGCCAGCTCGCCCACCGTGTAGTCGTCCTGCAGTAGCATCTGCACCATTCGCAACCGGTGCGGGTGTGCCAGGGTGCGCAAACACTCAGCCGCCTGTTCCAGCGATTTCATGCTCATCAGCTTGGTTTTCTTGGTAGCAGCCATGCGTTTGTCGCCCTTTCTATATGTAAGTATATCGATACATAACGATATAAGCAATAGGGAAAATAAAGAAAATAGCAGCTTTGTAACTTCAGATAAGAGCGCCAGCGCATTCTACGGCTGCAACCAAGCAACAAAACACATAGCTGGGCCATCCTGGCCCGATTCCCCGGTCGTCCTTCCCAGCTAAGCAGCAGCCACCCGTCGGGGGGCCCTAAACACTTGCCCGTCAAAATCGGTCATCTGCGACAACCCCATCTTGGCCGTTGCAAGATTTTTTAGGCAGGGGGGGCGCTCCAAATCGCTGGAAGCATTACGGTCGTTCCATTGCAACGCTACCACCTCTGACGCAAGACCCACGCGTAGACCCTGACGGTGCCCCCGCATAAAAAATTCTTCCCGCTCATCGTTTTTAAGTTCGGGATCCCAGCCACCCAAGTCGCGCACCTTTTCGGTACGAGCCACGAAGAAATTAGGCACCATGTCGCACCATGCATAGCCTTCGCCCACCGTCCGATGGCCTCGGTGTAAGGCGAGCAGATCGCCGGCAATTTCAAACGTCCCATGCCCCGACGCAGGTCGCCGCCGAACAAAAAACCAGAATCGCCGTTCGCAGCCAAGCAAATCGCCCGCCGCCACGTCGAGCTTGTCACCAGCCACCAGATCAAGCAAAGCTTCGAGGCGAGTTTCCTTAGCAAGCTCGCAACGGTCGTCCAGAAGCAGAAAATAGGGCGTCCGAAGCCGCGATAGCAGGGCGTTGCATGCAGCGCTGCGACCGATTCCCACTGGCAAGCGAATGGAGTCGGCTTGCTTGCATGTCAAAGCCTCTTGGCTGTCGTCGGCGACCAGAATGCGTAGCTCTGGATAGCCTTTTCGCAGACTACGCACTAAGCGAGTCAGCGATTTCTGTCGATTCGAGGCGGGGATGATAGCAGTCAGTTGCGAAAGATCGGCACTTGCCACGGGCTGTTCCTAGCAGAGTGAATAGAGAATAGTCGAAGCTGTTCTCGTTAAATCGCCCTTGTCTGGCCCTGCGATTAAGCAATTCTCATTCACCACTTGGCGTCTGCCTACTCGAGCTAAGCTACCAACGAGGAAACCCTTTCGCAGCTTGCCTCGGTTTCCAAAAGCTGGTTGACAATCTCTGCCCAGCGCGACAATAAAGTGTCGAGTCGTGAGGCGCTAGGCGCGAGTTAGAAATCGAAAACTCGCGCCCAGCGCCTCAACACTCTAAAGATAAGTATTGATCAGATTCTCCAGCATTTCCTGCCGCCCGCTCCGGTTGGCTTCGGCTTCGCCCTTGTCGAGCATAATCTTCTCTAGCGAGGCAAAATCATGTTTGCCTACCGTAATTTCAGCCCCCAGGCCGTCATCCCAACTGGAATATCGCTCGGCGAGCAGCTCTTGCAGCCGACCATCGGCCCGAATATCGGCGGCAATCTTTAGCCCACGGGCAAAGGCATCCATGGCGCCGATGTGTGCATAAAACAGGTCGATCGGCTCGAAACTTTCGCGTCGGACCTTGGCATCAAAATTCACGCCCCCAGGGTTCAAGCCTCCATACTTCAAAATCGAGAGCATACATTGCGTTGTTAAATAAATATCGGTCGGAAATTGATCGGTGTCCCAGCCCAACAGCAAGTCGCCTGTGTTGGCGTCGATCGATCCCAACGCACCGGTCGACCCCGCCACCTCCAACTCGTGCTGCATCGTATGACCAGCGAGCGTCGCATGATTGGTTTCTAGATTGAGCTTAAAGTGATCGAGCAAATCGTACTGCCGCAAAAAGTTCAAACAAGCGGCAGCATCCGAGTCGTATTGATGCTTGGTTGGCTCTTTTGGTTTGGGCTCGATATAAAACTGCCCCGTGAAACCAATTTCCTTCGCATAGTCGATCGCCATGTGCAGAAATTGCGCCAAGTGGTCCAGCTCGCGCGCCATATCGGTGTTCCATAAATTTTGATAGCCCTCGCGCCCACCCCAAAGGGTGTAGCCTTCGCCACCCAACCGATAAGTCACCTCGATCGCTTTCTTTACCTGGGCCGCTGCAAACGCAAACGCCTCGCAATTGGGGCTCGTCGCCGCACCGTGCATATAACGCGGATTGCTAAACAGATTGGCGGTGCCCCACAAGAGTTTGATTCCCGTGCGCTGTTGCTCTTCTTCCAGCACGTCGACCACCGCATCAAGATTCTTATTCGTTTCAGCAAGGCTGCTTCCCTCTGGCGCAACGTCACGGTCGTGAAACGTATAAAACGGCGCGCCAAGCTTCTCGATAAACTCAAAAGCGACGCGGGCACGGTTCTTCGCGTTTTCGATCGATTCACTACCATCATCCCACGGCCGTAACGCAGTACCCGGTCCGAAGGGATCGGCGCCCTGCCCACGAAAAGTGTGCCAATAAACGACACTAAACCTGAGCTGGTCGCGCATCGCGGCGCCCTCGACCATCTCATCAGCATCATAATAACGAAACGCAAGCAGATTCTTGCTCGCAGGGCCTTCGAAAAGAATACGGCCAACATCAGGAAAAGCAGTCATCAATTTCCCCGGGATAGTTCATGGTATGGGGTGGGCGGCACGAAAGCGAGCATCACAGCTGCCGTATTATCAGTCAATGATTCTATTGCCTACCCCCTCTCGATGAACAGTCTTCTGCATAGAGGGTACCGCCAGATTCGCAAAAGTAAGATGGGCTAGAGCGAAGCGGCAGCCCATCGATTCGCGAGTTGTTGCAACGCGATCTCCGACGGCCTAGACTGACAAACATGACAAGCTACCGCAGAGCTTATGTAGCGGGAGGATCGTTCTTTTTTACGGTAGTCACCCATCACCGCCGGCACTTTCTTTGCGAGCCTCAAGCTCGCGCCATTTTGAGACAAGCGATCTCAGAGGTGCGACGTCGCTGGCCGTTTCGAGGTATAAATGAGTCTAACCAAGTTCACGAAACAGTTTGCGTTTGCTCTGTCGACTCTTCTGCCTACAGCGAATAGGGACTCTTCACCAAGTCGCACCTATTGTTCGATTTTGTTACAATCTTTAGTGATCTGTTTCGGAAATCCCCAACTAATAACAACTTAGGCAATCGCGTGCAGAGTCTTCTCGTTAATCCAGAATGGGTGCTAGGCGGCTTGCTCCTTTGCATGGTAGGTTGGGTTTTGCTGCGGGGTCCAAAGGTACTTTCAAACTTGAAACAAGTGCGGAGCCGGCGGCAAGAGATCGAATTACGCCGCGGGATGTTCGCCGATCAAGCTGCCAAAGCCAGCAGAAATAGAACCGCCAAGGCAAGAGTCTCGCAAAGCTATGTAGACGGCGAGGAAACCTTGATGAGTCCGGAGAACCTAAAAAAGAACTGGCGTTGGCTTCTGGCAGGTTTCGGTTTTGTAGCCATTGGTGTCTTCTCTTTTCTCACTCCTCATGCACTGGACTCTTATGAATTCGTTGGCCGTCGTCGGGGGATCGGAATGATGCTGCAAGTTTTATGGGGTTGGCCGATTGGCATCGCAGGCTTGGTTTTTGGACTGCTCTGCGTGTTCGGCAGCTTCATGCCCATGGATGAGTAAGTAGTACGATCAGAGGTTCTGTTGACAACAATCATACCCATTAAGGTACCCTTACCACCGATAGGTTCACCCATCAACTGCACCGAAAGATGGGTGCGAGCACACCATCCTGCGATAATGTGGTCGAAAACGCTATCCTGCGTCGGCGTGAAAAGCCGAAGTGGCTTCAGGTGTAGAATTAAATCAATCTAGCCGACGCCCATATAGGGCTAGACATCCAATTCCGCGATTATTCAGCACCTTCTGACATTCGGTTGGGGACGCTACAATGCGGGGCTGGGCCCACTCGGCTGTAGCACGATTCCTTGATACCCACAGGCGATTTTGTGGGTTCCTTATATAAACTCGGAGACATCCATGGCGGTTTCGACCGAAGTGTTGCGAGAACTTCACCGTATCCACGGCCAGCTTAGCGATCTGCGTGATCGCCTCGCCCGCGGCCCAAAGCAAGTTCTGGCACGTGAGGCCAATGTTGACCAGCAACAAACCGTCCTCAGCGCTGCACAAGAGCACGTTAAACAAACGAAGATGGCCACCGACCAAAAGCAACTCGATTTGAAGTCGGGCGAACAAAAAGTCGACGACCTCAAGCGAAAGCTAAATGCCTGTTCTAGCAATAAAGAGTATCAAGCGCTGCTCGAGCAAATCGCAGCCGCCGAGATGGCGGGCAGCGTGCTCGCCGACGAGATCCTCGAAGCCTTCGACAAAATCGAACTATTAGAAAAAAAAGTTTCTGAGTCCCTGTCGATCGTTGAAGTAGCAAAAGACGAACTTACAAAATGCCGCGATAAAGTCACACAGGAGTCGCAGGTGATCCAAGGCGATATCGAGCGTCTTGAGGGAGAGCTAACCCATGCCGAAAAAGAACTGCCCACCGACTTTAAGGTCGATTATCAACGGGTGATTCGCGGCAAAGGGGCCGAGGGAATGGCGGGCGTGGACGACCAAGTCTGCCTGGGATGCGGCGTGAATATCACGCTCAACATGAAGAACGAATTATTGCTCTCCAAGCCAGTTTTCTGTAAATCCTGTGGCTGTTTGCTTTATATCGGCGAATGATGATTTCAGCCGAACCGCGGCCGACCTTTACATGGTTGCCCTCCGGTGAGATAATAGCCCACTAGTTTAGGGTCTTCCGCAAGGGAGACCCGTTTTGTTTGGTTTGCCGAGTAGTGCGGCATGACTGCTGCATCCGTAGGTTTTGTAGGTGAGGTTTCCGATGTCTGAACGCGTTCCGATGACCCGTACCGGCTTTGACAAGCTTAAAGTCGAGTTAAACGACATGGAAAACGAGCAAATGCCGGTCATCGAAAAGCGAATCGCCGCTGCCCGTGCCGAAGGCGATCTCAGCGAAAACGCCGAGTATCACGGTGCTCGTGAAAGCCAAGGCATGCTCCAAGCAAAAATTAATCTCCTTCGAGATAAGCTAGCCCGTGCCGACATCGTCGATACCGCAACTCTCCCGAAAGACCAAGTCGTATTCGGGGTCACTGTGGTGGTGAAGGATCTTGATTTTGGCGATAGCGAAGAATTTACGCTCGTCGGCGCTGGCGAAGAAGACTACGACGTCGGGAAAATTCTCATCACCAGTCCGATCGCTCGAGGCTTGCTCGGCAAAAAAGTAGGCGACAAAGTAGAAATCGAAGTCCCCGCCGGCACCAATCGCTTCGAAATCCTAGAGCTTCGCTTCGAAGAGTAGCCCGACTCGACACAAGTGCGACCTCCCGCCCCAAAGTAGTTTTGGGACGGGACGCCACAACTTAGTGCTCAGGTCTTCGCATCCTTAAACATTAAAAATCACATCTTCATCGTCCGCTTCGATCTCATCGTCGGCGTCGACCACGAGAAAATCGATTTCACCATCCAGGGCCAAAATCTTATCGGCACCCAGACCACCGACGAGAAGGTCGTTGCCAGAACCGCCATGCAGTGAGTCGTCACCGACGCCACCGAGTAGGAGGTCATTTCCCGATCCGCCGCGGATCTGGTCGTTGCCAGCCCTGCCGAAAAGGTAATCCCGTCCACGACCACCGAATAAGCGATCGTTGCCAACACCGCCGTCGATCCAGTCGTTCCCGGCAGCCCCTACGATCAAATCGTTGCCGGCACCACCAAACAAGTAGTCGTTACCAACACCGCCATGGATAGCATCGTTGCCTAGTCCGCCATAGATATGGTCGTTGCCAGCCATTCCAAGCAGAATGTCGTCGCCGGCACCGCCGTAGATCGTATCATCGGAACTAAACACCACATCGACTGCCGCGACTAACACCGCGCCGGGTGAATTCGTTGAACTGTCGATCTTGCGGAAGATCGGATCAGCGTCGAGCAGACCGTCTCGCTCAATGACACCAGTGATGTCAGGTTCTTCTAGCGGATCACCTGGATCCACGCCACCCGCCGCATGCGGGTCACCAATCACCAGATCGTTCCCATTACCACCGTCGAGGTGATCGCTTCCATGTCCACCAAGCACAAAGTCTCTTCCATCGCCACCTCGTATCCCATCGTTACCCCACCCGCCGAGAATAATATCCGACCCGTCGCCACCGTAGGCGATGTCGTTCCCATTCCCTGCAAGCATGATGTCGTTGCCGGCACCACCATCAAGATGGTCGTTTCCGTGGTTGACGTTGGTGTATTCACGGGCGTAATTGACTAGTCCCGAGTAGTTGTCAGGAACACCGTTCGTGGCATCGCCGAACAGCCAATCGTTGCCGTTGCCGCCGTAGAGATTATCGTCTCCCTGGCCACCCGCCATGGCGTCGTCGCCAGCATTGCCGTGGAGTTGATCGTTACCTTCTCCGCCAAGTAAGGCGTCGTTGCCAAGTTGTCCATACATGCGGTCATTGCCGGCGCCACCGAGGAGCAGGTCGTTACCACCCATGCCCATAATCCAGTCGTTGCCGGCGCCGCCACGAATAGTATCGTTGCCGCTACCGCCCAAGAGGATGTCAGCCCCCTCGCCACCATGGATTTGGGTCCATTGCCCCACACTCGGAGCCATCCAAACGATGTCATTGCCATCCTTGGCGTTGACCACAATCCCGTCTATTTGGCTGCTATCGTGGGTCGTTTCGTCGCCGTTGACAAAGACGTGCAACGTCTCGTTCGGATCGACAAAGGCATAGATAAAGTCGCTGTTCTCAGTTCCCTCAGCAACCACTACCGAAATCGGCGGGGCTATAGGATCGATATCCACCAACGGGAGATCGACTGCTGCGAAGTCGGCAGCCAGTAGGGTGCGCGACTCCAACGATTCAAAACGCATCCCCCTTCGTTTGCTATTCACGCGATTTTTGTTCTTGCGACGTCGTTTCGATTTCGACATGGGAAAAGTTCTCCGTACACGGTAATAGCCCCCAAAAAAATTCCTAGCGATTGACTCAGCGCGTACCTCTCACGCAAGGTGAAACACCATTTCTTTTGCTAATGCGCGCAACTCCAGCGCAAAGCAATAATGAAAAATTCTGTTCCCTAGCTTAGCCATTCCAAAAAACGAGTAATTAGCCGAAAATTAACCAACGACTCACCTAGAAACGACTATCCTTGCCATATTGAGTAGCAACCTCTGCAAAAAAGCCAATCGCCCCGAAAGACCCTTTTGCCCCCCGTCACCCAGCCCAATTTTTCCAGCCCGTTCTTTGAATGACCTGTGCCCCCAGCACCTGGCCTAGAACTTAGAACCCCAGACTTTCGTCCAGGTTTCTATAAGTTTATCAGTTTTCTCAAAAAAATCAAGCTGAGTGCATCAAGCATGCAAGAGAACAGCAATGTCACACCGCATTAAATAAAACCACAGGGGACACAGAGAAAGTCTGTTTCATCGACACATCAGCCGAAAGGCGCTAGCCCCGGTTCTCCCTGCATTTTTGCAAGAAAGAAAACCACCGCTAGCGCCCACGGCTGTTTTCAGAATGACTAGCCCGTGGGCGAAGGGCTTTCGTCCGATGTTCACGCAAGTTCAAAATCCACCCATCAAACAGCCAATAGCCGCTACGCTTCAGAATATCCGCGTCGATAGGTGTTTATCTGTGCTTTTTATTCCCTCCCCACAAACTCTTTTTCGCGAAGAAGCAAAATAAGTTGACCAAAATGCTTGACTCGCCTTCGTGTTGCATATACAACAGAGTACTGGAATGTGGGATATAGATTTGCTCTTGTGCGAAACGAGTAGTAAATCGTTTTTCGTAAATGACAATTCAAGCTCATCCGCCCTGACAAAAAAAATTATGCCAGCAAAAAACGATGCGAAAGAGATTGCACGCACCATTGCCCATGATTGTGTCGGTGTGCGCGTTAGGATGCTCAATCGCATCGTATCACGTATTTACGATGACAGGATTCGCCACCACGAGATAAAAATTTCACAACTTAACATTCTTGTTGCCGTCACACTGCGAGGCCCCATTCAGCCCTCGAAAATAGGCCGATTACTTTCGCTCGAAAAGTCGACGCTCAGCAGGAACGTAAAACGTATGGAAGAGAATGCCTGGATAGAGTTCCTGCCTGGCGAAGGAGGGAATAGCTATTTGCTGAGAGTGACTCGCCGTGGCCAGTCGCTGTTAAAAAAAGTGTGGACCGACTGGCAGGCTGCCCAGCAAGAGGTGGAGACGTTACTAAGCACAAAAGAAATCACCACGGTAAAACAAATGGTCAACCGCATAAAGTAGCAAGTGATGCAGTAAAAAATTTTACCACAACGGCACGATGGCAGACACGACAGTAAAAACGTAAAGTTGGGTTCTCGGTATAGTTGCAAAGCCTGGGATCAATCAAAGGATAGTCACTGAGGACACCGAGCAGCACAGAGTGCCGTTGGCGACAAGACTATATAGCCCGACCATCCTGGCCGGAAGCGCCGGAGTGGCGCGTCGGAACAGCAGTTATACGAAAAGGATTTTTTTGCCCCTAAGTTGCATATGCAACTTAGGGGCGCGATTGCTACGGTAGACAACGATTATGGTGGAGAACGGTTACGAGGGAGTTTGCCAGCGTATGTCTCTCAGACTTGCGGGCATAGATGTTTTTTCAACAAGGCGAGAGTACGGAAAGTAAAAGTCTCGCGTGATAGATTGAAAGGGAACCAACATGAAACTTGCTGAACACCCAGCCGTCATCAAGTATCGCGAAGGTGGTGCAACAAAAGATTCGCAGGCCTTGCAAACCCTGGATGCCCAATGGCTGCAGAAGCTCGTTCTGGATGCTGGCGGCGATGATGTCGGGGTTGTCAAAATCGATCGGCCAGAGGTCGACGATCAAAGGGAGGATATCTTACAAGCTTTTCCTCGTACTCGAGTCCTCGTTAGCTACATTGTCCGAATGAATCGAGAATCTCTTCGCACACCAGCTCGCTCGATCGCGAACATGGAATTTCATCACGCCGGCGACGAAATCAATGAAATCGGGCGGGCGGTAGTTCGCACCTTGGAAGAGCAAGGGGTTAAGGCGCTCAACCCTGCGATGGGTTTTCCCATGGAAATGGAGAAATTTCCTGGCAAGGTTTGGGTGGTTTCGCACAAGCCGATCGCCGTGGCGGCCGGGTTGGGCAAGATGGGAATTCACCGAAACGTCATTCACCCGCGATTCGGCAACTTTATTCTGCTTGGAACCCTTTTAGTAGACGCTGAGGTATCTGAGCAGGCCCAACCGATCGATTACAACCCCTGCCTAGAATGCAAACTGTGCGTAGCAGCCTGCCCGGTCGGGGCGATTTCGCCCACCGGCGATTTCAACTTTTCAGCCTGCTATACCCACAATTACCGAGAGTTTATGGGGGGCTTTACCGATTGGACCGAGCAGGTAGCTGAGGCCAAAGGAGCGATCGACTATCGCAGCCGAGTCACCGATTCCGAATCCGCTTCGATGTGGCAAAGTCTTTCGTTCGGAGCGAATTACAAAGCAGCCTACTGCCTTTCGGTTTGCCCCGCCGGCGAAGAAGTGATTGGCCCCTATTTAGAAGATAAGAAAGCGCACCTACGCGAAAATGTGCGCCCACTGCAAGAAAAGATAGAAACGGTTTACGTGCTAAATAACTCTGACGCTGCCGAACACGCTAGGAAGCGGTTTCCTCATAAACAAGTCAAGCAGGTCGGAAACACCTTGCGTCCAAACACGATCGAAGGGTTTTTGCTCGGCGCATCGTTGGTTTTTCAACCAGAGAAGTCTGCTAACCTGAGCGCACGGTACCACTTTAGTTTCACCGGCGAAGAAGAACACAAGGCAACCATTACGATTCGTGACAAGACCATCCGCATCGAAGAGGGGCACATCGGCAAGCCCGACCTGCAAATCACCGCAGACGCAAAAACATGGATCGGATTTCTGAGAAAAGAAAAAAACATCGTTTGGGCATTGTTGCGGCGAAAGGTACGCCTCAATGGCCCATTGAAGCTACTCCTCGCGTTTGGAAATTGCTTCCCGCAGTGATCGAGAACCCAACGCCGCTCTTTGCAATCCCACATAGCCGGACCATCCTGGTCCGAAACATACACCGACCGACTTCAAAAGCAGGTGGCCACTTAGCTAATTGCAACGAGCAGGAACGGCTACCCCGTCCGACCGAGCATCGAGTTGACGTTTCCAGCGTAAGAGCTGCTGGCGAAGCGACCACTGACGGTAGCAGCTAATCCGTGAGACCGGCAAAACGTCGGTCAACAAGGCTCGCTTGCATTCCAAGTGGCGGGGGCCGAAATCATAGCGCCAGTCACCTCGCTCGAACGAATCTTCGATCGCCATGGCATAAAGCAGGTTGCCCACCCCTTTTGCAGGCACGGTAGGATCAAACCCCACTCGCAAGCCGTAGACATAACCTTGGTAAACATAGTTGTAAGCAAAAGCCACGGCACGATCGTCAAGGTACAGCAAGTTAACATCAACGCCACCACAGCGGGCAGCCACTTCGTGGGTTTCTCTCAAAAAAGATGCCACCGTCTCGTGTGTGAGTGTCGTGCCGGTGGTCGAAGAGCCCTGCCAACTCGTGGCAGCGATTCTTAAACATTCGTCGTAGTAGTCCCACCGCGGGTCGGCATCTGCTGCAGCTTCGGGACGGAAACGAACATAGCGCACCTCGCCGAGTTCATTCAATTGCCGCTTCCAACGACGATAGTTGTTCCGCCATTTGCTGGTTCGCGAAGCTAAGTAGTCTTCCCACGACCCAGAAAGGTCGATCACGGCAGTCGAATCGAGGCGACTACGTTGCGGAGAAAAGTTGGCAATCTCGAAGAGTGTTTCTATTTCACTGCATATCTCGGCGTCCCCTTCGATCCACCGCAGCTCGAGTACATCGTAGTCCTGACTCGAATTGCTGAGGTAGCCAAACGCAGCGGCCAAAATCTGATCGGAATAAAGTCCGATAGGACCGTAGAACGATCCCCAGTAATCGAGCGGATAGGTCAAAAATCGGATCGGGCCAACCTTTGTCATTTCACGACGAACGACTAGCGGCATGATGCCAACGATGCTCCCTCGCTCTTCCATCACCAGAGTTTTCAGACGCTGATCGCCACTCGAGTATTTCCAATAAACTTTCAGCCAGTCAAACGACTGAAAAAAATTGGCCTTCGGCGTTTGCCGGAGAAGCTCCCGCCAGATTGGCTTGAGTTCCTCTAATTCGTCTAGGGAATTGATTTCTCGGATGTTCATTTAGATATCCATATTCGTTTTCGATAGACACTGTTTTCAAGCAAGCAGAGTCGGAAAAAACAGGCAGGCATTTTCGATCAGCAACGCTAAAAATATAGGTTACGCTAGCACGCTGTGGGGCCCTCCCTAATCGACATAAGCCACAGGGAGCGAAAGGGGCGATGATTGCGACGAGCCCTTTGCATTACGCCTTGCGAAGCCGGGCGAGGTAGCGTAGTCTGAATCAAATGGGAATGAGAATGAGTCTCATTAAACTAGCCGCCTCGCTTTTACCTCCATTCCGATGACTGCTGTGCAACTCCCAAAACTGCCCCCCGATTCGCTCGCAAGGGTCGCCGGCTTACAACTCGACGACGAGGACGCCACGCGGCTGAAGGCAATGGGGGTTTGCGTCGGAAGGCAGTTGCAGTTGGTACGAGCGGGCGACCCGCTTATTGTGCGTATTTTAGGCGCTCGAATCGGACTTTCGGCTCGACTGGCAGAAGGCGTAACGGTCGAGCCCGTCTTAACGAAAAAGAGATACTAGGCTACTACCGCATTGAGTTCGACACTAAATGAAAATGGCCTGTCTGTTTTGCCCCAGGTGAATCGGTCCGTGACGATTGCCCTGGCGGGAAATCCAAACGCTGGAAAAACCTCTCTCTTCAACCGACTCACCGGCTTAAGGGCTCAGACAGCAAACTTTCCTGGGACCACTGTCGAACATCGGCGCGGACGGGTTACGCTTGACGGCCAGTCGGCCACGCTTCTTGATTTGCCAGGGTTGTATACACTCGACGCAGTCACCCCCGACGAGCGAGTTGCCGTCAATGCTCTCGTCGGAAAACTTTCTGGTTGGTCACGCCCCGATGCGGTGTTAGTGGTGATCGACGCCACCAACCTAGAACGCAATCTATTCCTCGCCAGCCAAATCCTCGATCTCAACCTGCCGACGGTCGTCGCGCTCAACATGATCGATATCGCTGAGAAGCATCGCTTACAATTCGATCTCGAAGAGCTTAGCACAAGACTGGGCTGCCCGGTCGTGGCGGTCTCTGCCCGATCGGGGCGTGGCATCGAGGAACTACGCAAAACACTCAAAACACTAGTTCGCGAGAAGAGTCCGCCGGCGGCGCCCCCTGACTTGGCATCCTGTAGTTCTTGCAGCGGTTGTCAGTATAGTGCTCGTTACAACTGGGCCGAAAACGTCAGCGCCGCGACTTCGCAGGGAGATGCCGCCGCCCATGGACGACTCACCGAAGCTATCGACCGAGTGCTGACCCATAAAGTGGTAGGGCTAGGCTGCTTTGCCGCCATCATGGTACTGACGTTCATCGTGATTTTTTGGATGGCGCAGTACCCCATGGATATGATCGATGGTTGGTTCGGCTTAGCCAGTCAAGCGGTGGGGCAATGGCTACCCGCCGGAGATTTCAGCAGCTTGGTGACCAATGGCATCTTCGGCGGCGTAGGCGGCATGCTGGTGTTTCTTCCGCAAATTTGCATGCTGTTTTTCATGTTGGCGTTGCTCGAAGATTCTGGCTACCTCGCTCGTGCCGCGTTTGTGATGGACCGACTCATGCATCGCGTGGGCTTGCCCGGCAAGGCCTTTGTGCCCATGTTATCAGCCCATGCCTGCGCGATCCCTGCCATCATGGCATCGCGGGTGATCGACGACCGGCGCGATCGGCTGGTAACGATTCTTGTACTGCCGTTGATGACCTGCTCTGCACGACTGCCCGTCTATGCGATGGTCATGGGGTTGTTGTTTCCTACCGATCCACTCAAAGCATCGTTGCTATTTACTGCGGCCTATGCTTTGGGAATTGTGACGGCCCTGGTCGCGGCGTGGGTGTTTAAGCGAACGCTGCTCAAAGGGCCCACCCGACCTTTGGTCATCGAGCTACCCAATTATCGACTGCCTTCGTTACGAAACGCGCTGTTGCTGATGGTCGATCGCTCGTGGGCGTTTGTTAAAACCGCCGGCACCACGATCATGGTCATCTCGGTTGTGATTTGGGTACTCGCCACCTACCCAAAAACGGCCCTCGAAGATATGTCTACTGAAGTGCAATCGCAAATCGCCACGTTCGAGGCAAGCGGCGAAACCATCGCGATGGAACGACTTGTAGCCCAAGTAGCACTCGAAAATTCATGGGCTGGACAGATTGGCCAAGCCGTCGAGCCCGTGTTCGAGCCCTTAGGATTCGACTGGAAAATGAGCATCGGTGTCATTAGCTCGTTTGCCGCACGCGAAGTTGTCGTTTCGACGATGGCTGTGCTCTACGGCATCAGCGAAGACCAGGCGGGAGAAGGCAGCTTGCTCATCGATCGCCTCCGCCGCAGCACCCATGCCGACGGTCGCCCCGTCTTCACCACCGCAGCCTGCCTGAGCCTTCTGGTTTTCTACGTACTGGCGATGCAGTGTCTGCCAACGCAAGTCGTCACACGGCGAGAAACCGGCTCCTGGAACTGGGCTCTACTGCAACTAGGCTACATGTCCGCCCTAGCTTACGTCGCGGCACTGGTGACCTATCAAACGGCAGCAATGATAGGACTGGCCTGAGTGTGATTTTTGCATTTTTCTACTTTGCCCACTCTACAAAGGCTGGGGTCGCGTAAAGTTTAACGACTCCTGGAAGGTGCCGTCGTACTGCCCATGTAAAGTGTAAAAGCCGAACGAGGAGAGAAAACTTCGCTGAAAAAAAAACCAGGATCACTTACTGACAATCTTTTCACTTCCAGCAGGAACACCGGCAGGGTTGCCCATCGCTCGGAGAAGGCGATATTGGGCGCGATTGTAGTTTGCGACTGCCTCGGTGTAGGCGTCTCGCGCATCGGCTAATGCAGAGATTGATTGCAGCAATTCGATAGGCAAGCCTTCGTTGGCGCGAATTCGCTGTTCGTTGAGCTGGTAGCTTTCCTGAGCCGCGTCGATGGATTCGCGGGCTAATTCCACTTGCTGGCGGTAGCTCGCAACATCTGCTGAGATCGCCACGACTTCTGAGGCAATCTGATCGCGCATTACCTCGATATCTAACACGCGTTCATGCAATTGGCCTCGACGCTGACGCTGCAACGCCACGTTGCCTAAGCCCATATTTTGCCATTCCCAGACGGCGAGTACATCGACATCACTACGACTCGCCGCTGAAGGAAATGCGGTGGAGGGACCACCGCCGAACCCACCGGCGCTTGCACCGACTTGGACATTAGGAATCCAGGGCCGCCACTTTTCTTCTTGAACACGAAAGCAGGCCGCCTCGCGTCTAGCTGCATATTGGGCAATTTCGGGGCGCCCTTGCCATGCGAGGGCGATCATCCCGTCCACTTCCAACGAGGTGTCGACAAAATCAACCGGCACGACAAACTCCTCGACTGGCACAAGTTGCACCTGCGGTGGCAATCGTAGTTGTCGGGCAAGTTCTGCGCTACGAACAACGGTCTTGCGCTGAACATCCGAGACTTTGCGTTGCCACTCGGTCAGAGCTGTTTTCGCTCGTAGGACTTCAGTTTTCGAACTAAATCCTTCTCGCTCGAAACTCTCGACTAATTGCAGCATGTTTTGGGTCAAATCTCGAGCGGCATTCGCGTTGGCCAATAAACCGTGTGATTCGACGAGACTATGATAGCCAATAGCGATGTTCGCCAACGAATCGTTCGTTGCGATACGCTCGGCAGCCCCACTGGCAGCCACTTCCTGGCAGGCAGCAAGTGGCTTGAAATAGGCATCGGCGAGCGACAGATTGACCATCAGTCGAGGAGGGCCACCTGCCCCGCCCGCTAGCGGAGCCCCACCCAAGCCCAGACCACCTCCGTAGAACAACGAATTTCGATCGGCTTCAATCACATCACCAAGGGTCGATTGCAGTCGGCCATCGTGTTTGTTGTATCCCACTCCAAACCGAATCGAAGGCAACCACAAGGTCTTGGCCGCAAAATGTTTTGCCTGCGCCTGAAAAAGTCGAGTTCGCGCAAGCCGTACTTGGAGGTTGTCTGCACCGCCTAAGCCCAAGGAATTGGCCAAGTCGATTGGGAAAACTCGGTCTGAAATATCTACATTTGATGGCGATAGCGAAAGCGGGGCTTGATGACTAACTTGCTCAACATCCGAATTGCTCTGATCGTCTTCGATGGTGGCTAAGTTCACAGGCTGTGTCGATGAGGTTGTCGTCACGGACTTGATAGCTTCTTTTTCAATTGAGACAACCGCAGGCTTCACTGGCAGAAAGGGATCGTCAAGCTCGGCAACTTTTGCTCCCGTCGAGATACAACCCGAAAGGGACAGCGCCAGACAGGTCGATAGTTGTCGCCACGTGGCTGTGAATTTCGTAAACATGGTTCGATCTTCCTTGATCGGGCAAACTAGCAAGGTTCTTGGCTGGGCTAAAAAATGACTTACTCTAGGGAACTAACTCCGTTTGGCTACGCAAAAGGGTTTGGCCTGGCTGAATCGCGTCAGGATTTTCAAAAACCACTAAGTCGCCGTTCCCAACTCCCGAACGAATACCGACCAAGCCTTCGCTCTCCATCGCAATTTCGACGGGCGTAATTTGACAAACCTCGTTTCGGATCACGACTACCGAAGTCACCCCGTTGCGATGAAGCAAAGCCGACTCAGGAACCACAGGCAGGGTTTCTTCTCGTAATACAATTTTTGCAGAACCGTAACTGCCTGAGCGCATCGGGCGCTGCCCGGTCGCTGAGTCTGGCGAATTATCGATGTCAATTTCCGCACGCATCATGCGGGTTCTCTCATCATACGATCCCGAGGTGCGAGATATCTCCGCATGAATGGGGTTATTTGGCTTGTCATCTGACAAGAACGTTACCTGATCACCGACTGAAAGTTGGCCGGCAACATCGGAGGTTGCGTGCATAATGGCACGCAGACGATCGAGCTTTTCGATCACCAGCAACGGCTTTGAACCCTTGCCTTGATTTGCGGGGCGAACCAAATTACCGGAATCGACATCTCGCCGAGCGACCACACCCGAGAACGGTGCCTTAATCTCTAAGTAGCTGGCAAGTGCTTCCGCCGCCTGAAGTTTACTCTCGGCAACTGCCATCTCGGATTTGCCTTTGAGCAGTTTTGCCTGGGCAACCTGCAAACCATTCTCATACCGAGCCAGCGTGGCAGCAACCGACTGAGCCGACGACTCGGCTTCTTCGAGACGCTGCCTTTCAATCGCTCCGGTGTTGACTAGACGTTCCAGACGGTCTCGCTCAGAATTTTTCAGCCGCAATTTTGCCCTTACCACGTCGAGTTGAGTACGCGCAGCTGCCACCTCGGCGAGGAGCACTTGTCCATCTGCCTCAAGCTGACCAATCATCGCCCGTTGCTCGGCAGCCTGGTGCAAGAGTTCTGGTGCATCGAGTCGGATCAGCACTTGCCCTTTTTGTACTTCATCGCCAATGTCGACTAGTACCTCCCCGACATAAGCCTCGACCCTGGTCATCAGCATTGCTGTTTCGTCACTTTCGACGACAGCCGGCAGGTCGATGGTTTGACGAAGCGTTTTTTCTCTCGCAATGCCGACTAATACTTTGGCAGGTTTTTTCTCTGCGGCATCGGCACTTTTCACCGGCGGTGCTGTACGCTGGCAACCGACGGCAATAGCCATCAACAGGGCCATCGATGCAACTGCCATCCAATAGTGGCGGTGAATCGTTGTATTTTGAATCATTTTTCATTCCCTTTGGAGATCGACAATCTCTATTGCCGTTCACTCTGTTTAATCTGACGCGATTAAGTAGTTGCCCAATGTGTCTGTTCCTTCGGTGGTCGCTTGAAGATGACGTACAAGCACGGCACGACTAGCAACGACAAGACCGTTGCCGCAATCACACCACCGATAATTGCTCGCGCAAGCGGTGCGTTGGCTTCCCCTCCAAAACCACCGATGGCCATGGGCAGCAACGCTAACCAAGTGGTGAGAGACGTCATCAAAATGGGCCTTGCGCGAACCTTTGCGGCGTCAATGATTGCTTCCTTCACGCCGAGCCCCTCTGCCAAACGGTGATTGGCAAAGTCAACCAGCACGATCGAGTATTCGACGACGATACCCACCATCATAATGATGCCCATCGCTGACATGATCGAGAGATTTGAGCCGGTTAGCATCAGCATCGCTACCACACCAACAAAGCCCAACGGCACCGTCAGTAGGATAATAAATGGATCGACAAAACTTCGGAATTGCGCAACCATCACCAGATACACCAGCACCGCGGCAATGACAAATCCGGCGGTAAATTGCGAGAACGATTTTCGCATTTCTTTTACTTCACCTTGCGATCGCAGTGCGGTTCCTGGGTAGTTGGCCAATCGATAGACTTCGCCGCGATCATCGTGATCTAACGAAGCCCCCAACGGGTTGCCCTCGGTCAGTAGCCGTGATTCAATCGCAGTCATGATCGTGCCTGCATCGTACCCGCGTCCTACATTCGCATAGATATCCATCACGCGAGTAATGTTGCGATGGTTCACCACGCCGGGGCCTTCTGCCCGATGGATCTCAGCAATGTTACGCAGCCGAACGGGTATTCCCTCGACCATGCCAACTGGGATATTTCGAATCGTCTCTAGGTTGGTTAGCAACTCTTCGGGATATTGCACACCGATGAAGTAGTGATTGCCCTTCGATTTATCCACCCAGAACGCGGGATCGAAACCCACGGAGCTGTTCGTGGCCGACACGAGATTCTGCATGACGTCTTCTGGAGTGAGCCCCATGCGAGCCGCCTTATCACGATTCATCGTGATGGTGAGCGTCGGATAATCTAACCGCTGAGCGATGCGAACGTCCACGGTCCCAGGTACCGAATTAATAGCGGCCTCGACGTGCTCAGAAATTTCGCGCATTTCCTCGAGCTTTGCCCCGCTCACTTGGAGATGAATGGGGGACGGTTCGCCCATATTAAGAGCGCTAGTCAACATTCCGCCCGTATCGAAAGCGAACTCGACCTGAGGAAATCGCTCGTTGAGTTTTTGTCGCAATCGCTCGACATAGTCAAAAGCCCCAGGTCGCCCTGACTTTCCTTTGAGCTGAACCAACATAAACGCATCGCCCGGCCCGATATTCGGCGTGTAGGCCGCTGGCCAATCGTTCAAAACTCCGATGTTGGAGATGAGAATCTGCAGATCAGAACCGGCAATCTTTTCTACACCCAATGCAAAGCTCGGGTCAGGTTCGCCTGTCTCTTCGATAATCGCTTGTTCGATATTTTGGATTTCACTTTCGGTCACGTCGATATTTGTGCCCGAAGGCATACGGACATAAACCGTAAACTGCCCTGCGTCGATCGGTGGAATTAGCTCTTGTCCCATCTGCGTAGCCAAAAAGGCGGCGACGGCAAACAAGCCCGCTGCCCCGAGTGCAATCAGCCATCGGATTTTCAGACAACCGGCAACCACGTTGCCAAAGGCGTTGGTCCACGGGCCATGCACCTCGGCCGTCGATTCCGGCGCCTCGACACGGAGAAACTTAGCACAATAGGCTGGCACCAACGTGATGGACAGCACAAAGGAAAACAAAATCGCGATAATCGTTGCTAACGCCAAGGGGGTAAACAGGTACGATGCCAAGCCGCTTAGAAAAACCGTGGGGAAAAACACCACGGCAAACGTCACGGTCGAAATGAAAATTGGCATCACCACTTCTTGGGTTCCATCGAGCGCTGCCTGTGGTGGCTCTTTACCCATCCGCACATGCCGCACGATGTTTTCAAGAACCACAATCGACTGATCGACCAAAATACCGATCGCTAACGCTAACCCTCCAAGGGTCATCGCGTTGACAGTATTTCCCGTAAAATACATTCCCACGATTGCCGCGAGTATCGCGAGTGGAATCACCACCACCACGATTAATGTCGAAGTGATACTGCGCAGAAATACAAGCACGACAATTCCCGCTAGCAATCCGCCGAGTCCTGCCGCAAATTGCAATCCAGCGATACTCTGCTTCACGGGGCCCGACTGATCCATCGCCACCGACAGCACGAGCTCGTCCATGCCCACATCCCCAGCTCGTTCGTTTTTAAGCCGTGCGAGAATGTTGGTTAGGTTTTTCTGAATCGTCTGCACAATCTCAATCGAGTTCGCTCCCGGCTGACGATAAATGGGGATATACGCCTTTCTGCCACCATTGATTCGGACAATGTTCGATTGAATCTGCGACGAGTTTTCGACGCGTCCGATGTCGGAGATTTTTACTGGCACGCCATCGACCGTTTTGATGATCGAATCGTTCAAATCTTCGATTGTTTCTGGCACGGCGTTGGTGAAAAGCTGAAAATCTTTTTGTCCGACTTTCATATTTCCAGCGGGGATCAGCACATTGTATTTCGAGAGCTGATGCTGAACGTCCATCAATGTCAGGCCATATGCTTCGAGCTTACGCGGATCCATGTAAGCGTAAATGCGGCGTAGCTTGCCGCCGAAAACGGCTGGCGAAATCACTCCTTGAATGGATTGCAACTTATTTCGCAATTCGTAGTACGCAATGTCGTAGAGCTGCTGCTCGTTCATCCCTGGACTATCGACCACGACCAAACACAACGGCAACGAAGCCGTCGGGTCGATCGGCATCAACATGGGCGGAATCGTACCGGGCGGTAGGTAAAACATGTCGCTCATGGCATAGCTGGTCGTCTGTGCCATTGCCGTATCGAGCGAAATCCCCTCACGGAAAAAGTCTTTGACGATGCACACGCCGGTCATCGCCTTGGCTTCTTGATGCTCGATGCCTACCGACTGACCAGTCCACCGCTGCATGCGGCTCATGATGTCTTTTTCCATAATCTCGGGCGGCATCCCGGGATAGAAAGTGACAATCTGCACCGCGGAGGTCTCGAAAATCGGCAGCAGGTCCTTTGGGATTTTTGGATACGTGTAGACACCCAGCACCAAAATGGCCAGCGACAACACGATTACCAAGTACGGGTTCTTAAGGACCGCGCGAGTCATGCAAATTCAACCTAGCTAATTGTTTGGGGAAGAAAAAGTAGAAGCCCAACTCCCCGTTGAGCGCGCGCATAACCGCTACAAACGGCACATCCGTTACCACAAGTCGACGACCCGAGGCCGCAAAGTTTACCTAAACTCGCAATTTTACTGCATCTGCCTAACACTTAACTGCATGCAGTCCTTGAATAGAAAGTGCCGGAATCGCACGGGCAAAGCTATTTTTTAGCAAGAGAGCATCGCTGAGGTTTTTCAAGCTCTAACAGGCGTCGTCGCATGACTTCACCTTGAGGGGCAGAAAATTTCCCTGCTGCGCCCGACGCTAGCACGACTCGATGGCAGGGGATAATTAGCGGCGTTCGATTGTTTGCCATCGCGCTACCCACTGCGCGGGCTGCACCTGGGTAGCCAGCGTCCGCTGCCAATTCACCGTAGGTGCGGGTGTCGCCCGCAGGAATCGCACGGCAGGCTTCCAACACCTTGCGCTGAAACATGGTGCGAGACGACATATCGACGGGCACATCGTCAAAGCGAGTCAGCCTACCGGCAGCGAAACCGTGCAATCGTTCAACGAGCGCGTCTTCGGTAGGGTCGTTGATAAAATCACAGAGCAAGTTGGCATCGAGACGAGCGTTGAGAGCCTTGGTCGCGGCAAGCTGAGTTCGATGGCCAAAGGTAATTGCTAGCAGCACGTCAAAATTTCGTGCAAACGCCATGTAACCTAGGGCGGTTTTGAAAGCAAGGGCGTCCAAAATGTTTTCCCCGAGAAACTACCTCAACGGTACAGAATTCGTTTCAACCAGTCTACCACTGCTTACCCGAATGGCAAGCGAAACCGCCGTAGCAAGGCTTATCTTTGAATTTCTTTTCGCCGAAGCTTTGACACTCTTTTCGGTAAAGCGATATACTGAGGTCATCATCTTACTTCTTTTATGTTTTCCTATCTGCCGTACTGCTAAGAGGCAATCTTCTAACGATGAATTCCTATAGTTCGCTTTCCGACGATTTTTACGTCAATATGAATCTCAGTACCGAGATGGAGCTTCCGAGTAGCCGAGAGACCGTCCTTCACTTTTTCGAGCAAATGCAAAAGCATTATCCCGAAATGCGGAATTTTTATTCGCGTGAAAAAGGGAGCTTCATTCTCGAAGAAGACAAAGATCGTGGTAACTATCGGTGGTGTACCGTGGAGCCCCAGCGGGTCTGCTCGGGCTACGTGAATCCTGAATCCGTCGAAGCGGCTGTCGAGCAACATCGACAAGCCCTAGAAATTGCTCCCTACGCTTTATCGATCAGCGCACTCGACTGCGAGGCACTCGATCTTTTGTTTGGCTTCGATTTTAATTACCGTGGCAACCACAATCAGCTCATTGCCGAAGCTTTGGGGATTTGCCCTGCTCTGGATCGCTTCTCGAGTCTGCCTGGGGCGACCATCATCAACAACGAACCCAACATCACCTTCGCCTTCGACGAAGAATGTCGACTGCAATGTCGACTGAGCATTGAGCCGCGTACCAGCGCTTACCAAATACGCACCGGCGAATACCAAGAAGAGCAACTCAGCGTTTACGTCACCGCGCGCCAATACGGCAGTCTGCCCGCTGGCCAAACCTACGTAGAAACACTCGACCGCCTCCAGGAAATCTCTCACGACATCATCGAGAACTATGTCATCGAGGCGATCCTACAGCCGTTGGCGAGGGCGATTGCGTTGAAGTAAGCACCGTATAGAGCTTCGAGAGACAACATGGATCAAAGTGCATTACGGCTTATTAAACGTTGTATCGAATATGTTCCGGTCGAGGATGTTCTCCAATTTCCACGAGGAGTTCGCGGCATCTATGTCCTTTACAAGTATCGCCCTAAAATCGATAAATACGACGTTGTTTATGTGGGAATGACCAAAGCTGGAGAGGGAGGCGTTCGCAGGAGGCTCCGTGGACATAGAAAGCAAAAAGTTGGCTTTTGGTCTCATTGTTCGGTATTTGAAGTCTGGGAAAATATTAGGGACGAAGAAATTGTGGAACTTGAAGGATTGTTTCGGCATATTTACCGGCATGACTCGAAGGCCAATGCGCTCAATGTCCAGAGAGGTTTCAAAAAAATTCGCCAAGTGAATGAGCCAAACCTCGATGACTGGCTGGAATGATATAATGCTGCAACAGAACGGGCGACAAAAAATCTGGACACATTGCGGGCGAAATACCTCCTATGCCATCCTCTCGCTATGAAGGTACGAGATTAGCAATGGGACAGATATTTGAGACGATTCAACGACTCGTTACGGCCGAAAAGTATCTTGTTGGCCAACATGCAGTGGAACGGCTCGAAAAACGAGGTATACTTGAGTGGCAGGTTGTAGCAAGCCTCAACGAAGGGAAACTAATCCAAGAGTTCCCTAATGCAGAACCCAACCCAACAGTCGAGGTAACTGAGAGCTTGCCAGATGGCACTGAATTTAAGGCTGTCTGGTCTTACTTGTCTCAAAGCGGCGTAGCGAAGCTGGTCACAGTGCATTTCTTTGACTGAGGTAAACATGCGAATTGCTGGAAAACGAATCAAGCGTCTTCGTTGGGTTCACACCGACCGCTATGTTGTTGCTGTTGAAGTCGAAGCGGTCATCCCAACCGACGATCCAAGTGAACCGTGCTACGAGTCTGAATCGGTGCAATTATTGCGAGAGATTGAAGAGCGGGCTAAGCAAGGCCAG
This sequence comes from Planctomycetota bacterium, assembly GCA_029259945.1. GTDB lineage: Bacteria > Planctomycetota > Planctomycetia > Pirellulales > Lacipirellulaceae > Bythopirellula. The sequence goes on along the minus strand of JAJDEF010000032.1, from coordinate 45,827 downwards.
ATCGAGTGGCTCAGGCAGCATGGGAAAGTGTATGAAGCAGTAGACGTGTTCTGACAGCCGCTAACGCAAGTGAACGTTAAAAAGGCTTGCCCTCTCACTCCCCGGTCAGCCGCTTTACGCTCTGGACCAGACGATCCATGGGGAATGGCTTGCGGATGTAATCGTCGACGCCGAGCATCTCGGCATACGATTTGTGGCGGGCCCCCTCGTTGGCGGTGATCATGATGATGCGTTGCTTCTTTTCGCCCATCCGTTTCAGGCGTTCAAGCACCAAGAAACCACTTCGCTTGGGCATCATCATATCGAGAATCACCAAATCGGGTGCTTCCCGCTCGATCAAAGCCAGCCCCTGATTGCCATCGCGGGCGATCAGCACTTCGTATCCGTGGGCTTCCAATGCCAGTCGAAGCGATTCGATGATTTCGGCATCGTCGTCGACTAACAAAATCCGTTTACTGCTGTTTTCTTCGGTTTTCGCCATAATACTAGTATCGGTGCTACTATGGGTGGGGGCGTCATTTCAAGCAGTCTACGTTAGCGATTTACCACAGTTTTGCAAGCCTTAGGTCGCCGAGAGTTTGTCTTCCTTCCTCTAACGACCCAGACAATACGTCTGATCTACTGCTTGCCCGTGACAAACGCCCCAGCAACTTGCTACCCTGGCCACTTCGTAGCCAGAGCATGTTTCATTTTTCGTCTACCCATATACAAACGCCATGTCGCAAAAAACCAAATCAAAGCAAATCGCATTTCCTGATTTGCCGTACATGCCACGCGACCCGAAAAACTATCGGCCAAAAATTGGCCTGATCGGTTGTGGCGAAATCACCGACTATCATTTGCAAGCCTACAAAGCCGCCGGATACCAAGTTGCCGCTTTCTGCGATCCAAAACTCGAAAACGCAGAAAAACGTCGTGATAAATTCTACCCCGACGCCAAAGTTTTCACCGACCGTAGCGACCTGCTAAAAATCGATGACATCGAAGTGATCGACATCGCCACGCACCCAGAGGTTCGCTCGCCGATCACCGAAGATGCGCTTCGGGCCGGTAAACATGCCCTTAGCCAAAAACCATTTGTCTTAGATATTAATGAAGGGAAACGCCTTGCTGATTTAGCGGACCAGCAAGGGGTGTTACTCGCAATCAACCAAAATGGACGTTGGGCTCCTCACTTTAGCTACTTACGAGAGGTCGTACGAGCTGGATTGATCGGTGACGTGGTCGGGGTTCATTGTGGCGTCCATTGGGACCACAGTTGGACACGAGGCACCGAGTTCGAGAAAATCTACCACTTGATTCTCTATGACTTTGCCATCCACTGGTTCGATTTTCTTTCGACGATCATGGTGAGCCAAACCGCGCAAAGGGTCTACGCCTCGGCGACCCAAGCAGCAAAACAAGGCATGATGCCGCCTTTGATCGCGCAAGCCTTCGTTGAATATACCAGCGCTCAAGCATCGCTAGTTTTCGACGCCTATGTGCCAAACGGTAACTGGGACCAGGTTTTGATCAGCGGCAGCCGTGGTATCGTCCGTAGTTCTGGCACCGACTCCGACAATCAACAAATCGAAATTATCACGGAGAAAGGCACCGTCTCGCCAAAACTCGAGGGCACATGGTTTCCCGATGGTTTTCACGGCACGATGGGCGAACTTCTTTGTGCTATCGAAGAAAAACGTCAGCCCTCGCATAGCGCTCGAAACAATCTCTCCAGCTTAGAACTTTGTTTCGCCGCACTCGAAAGTTCACTAAGCCACCAAGCGGTTGCCCCCGGTACCGTCCAAAAAATCCCCGAGCCGAGATAGGCTACGCAGCAAGCCGATTGCTTTGCGAGCCGCAGAGTGTCTCTTGAATCATCGCGGCGATATCCGCCGAAGCGTGGGGCTGTGCCAGTCGTTGCATTTTCTGGTTCATTTCACTTCGCAAGTGTTCATCGGCAAGCAGTGTGCTCAGCTCTGTCGCTAGGGCCCTATCTAACGACTGCGAGGTTTCATCAATCAATCGGCAAGCACCTGCTGAGGCGACCACTTTGGCATTTGCAATTTGATGGTCGTCGATCGCCAACGGATAAGGCACCAAAATCGCGGGCACTCCTGCAAGTGCAAGTTCAGCCAAGGTAGTCCCGCCAGCGCGACATATCACTACGTCGCTAGCAAATAGAACTGAGGCGATTTCGTCAATAAACGCCACTGCAATCGCATCAACACCGTACTGGCGGTAACGACTCTCCGTTTCCTGTAGCTGACCTTCGCCCGTTTGGTGGATTACTTGCCAATCGTTGATCACCTTACCAAGTTGTTTTAACGCTTTAGGCATCGATTCGTTGAGAGAGCGAGCTCCACCAGCACCCCCAAGGATGACCACCCGTTTTTGTCGGGATTGATTGCCTTGAGAAAACGGAATCGTCGCCGCTTCGGACGACCGACTGGAAGCATGGGTGCGCTCATAGAGTTGCTCGAAATCAGGGCGTACAGGATTACCAGTGACAGCAACTGGCGACTCCATAGAAAGGTGGGGCTTCACTTCTTTGTAGCCTGCGCAAACCCTAGCTGATGCAGACGACATCCAACGGGTTGTGCGACTTGGAATTGCGTTTTGCTCAAGCAAAAGAAAGGGAATGTCTCGCGCCGCTGCGGCTCTCACCACTGCTGTGCTAGTAAATCCTCCTAAACCGACCACCAAGGAAATCTGCTTTTCTCGCAACATCCACTTAGCAGCGCAGTATCCTGCGACATTATCGGTAACAAATCGAAAAGCTTGAAGCGGATTCTGTGGTACAGGCTGAGCTGGAATCGACGTGTAGTGATATCCGGCCGATCGCACCGCATACTTCTCGCTAGCCCGACCGGGACCAGCGAACGTAATTTGTGCCTCAGGCATTTTCTGTGACAAATGCGATGCGACAGCGATTCCAGGAAACAGATGTCCAGCTGCTCCACCACCGGCAAATAGAATATGAGGGGCAGCAGACATGCGGGAAACTCCTTTGCAGCAAAGCCCGGCTTGCCGAGAATTCAGCGGTATCACACGCAGGCTTTTGTATCCGCTGAGACACCGGGGTGACATAAATGTCACCCCGGCGCTCAGACATAAGCTTCATCGTGAAGCACTCGCCAAAGCAGCTGACCCAGAAGCTGCTTTCGGCAAGCTATTGTGCTCCTACCCCAGGGAGGGCGGAATGTCAGACCCCGCAATCCGACAAACCAACGATGAAACCTCGTTGTATCTTATTCTTTCCATTTCTTAAAAATACTTCTGAACGATCAGGCTGCCGCAGCAGATGACGATGCGAAACGCTGTTCTAGCCGGGCAACTATCTGATTGCACTCACGTTGTCCTACTCCCCATACAAGGGCCGTGTCGCCTGGTGCTAGTCGGCAGGCGAGCAGTTCGCAAGCGGCAGACGAGTTGCGACAAACCACCACGCTCGATAAATCGAGTCCGGCATCGCGAGCACCAATCGCTAAATCACGCCCACACCCGCCACAACTTATGACCGCAGAGACGGCTCCCGATTCGACAATTTCGCGTCCGAGGGGGCGCCCCGCAACCATATTCGCTGTATCACAAAGAACGACGCGGCGTCCGGTGGCTCTAAATCCGCGCAACAGTTCTAGGGCCGTTGAAATTTCCTCTCTCGTCGTCCCCTCAACATAAAGCAACGAAATACCTTGCACGGCAATCAACCGAGCAGAGAGAGCATGGGTCGCATTACCCTGCGTGGTCACCGCCGGCAAACGATTTCTCCCATCCGAGTGACTACTCTTCGAGTCGAGCATCAGGGTATCAGTCCAGTCCATGTTTTCTGTATCCAATCTTCGTGTTATCTAAACTCTTATTTGCCGACGACTTTATGGTTTTCGCTAAGTAGTATTTTTCTAAGCGGCTAAGCGAATTGCTGACTCATTGCGGCTATAAAGCAATTGCCGAGCAAGCTGTGCATCGCCTGATTCACCAAAGATTGGTATCGGACGAGGTTGGCTTCCAGCAATGACCACGACATCTCCCGGTTCTGCAATCGCAACCGCATAGGCAATTGCTTCGCCTCGATCTGCAATAATCTCGATCGGGGCCGAGTCAAGTTGTTCGTCATCTCCATTGCCAAGTGGCCTCGAAGCAATCGCTAAATCAGTCATGCGACTGACAATATGCCTCAGCGTGTAGTCGACGGAAGCTGAATGGCCCGCCATAGGGCCCAGTACACAAATCACACGACCTTGAGCCAATTGACGAGCCGTTCGTAAGCTGGCTCGCAACGCATCGGGTGTATCTGCCGCATCGACGTAAACAGGAAAACCCTGTCCACAATCAATTCGCTCCATCCGACCGGACAAACGATCGACCGCTTCAATCCCGGCAGCAATTGTCTGCAAGTCGATGCCGTAGGTCATAGCCACCGTGGCTGCTGCTAAACAGTTGGAAACATGGTGATCACCCACCATCGAGCTACGCACGGCCGCCGACTCGTCACCAGCAGAGAGAACAAAAACCTGCTCGTTCGCAAATTGTTGCACGACCTGGGCAGTGATTTCAGCTTGATCACCCAATCCCCACGTCAACACAGGCCCCTGAACCTCATCAAGCCACTTGACGCATTCCGGATCGTCGGCATTCAAAGTTACTACACCGCCCGGCGACAGATAATCCAACACACGGCGTTGAACCTCGCGATATGTCACCAGCGAATTGTGTAAGTCGAGGTGAGCAGAGGTGACGTTTGTCACACTCACCGAATCCAAGTTTATTCCTGCAAGACGAGCTTGGCTGATCGCTCGACTCGATACTTCGAGCAATGCGTGCGTACACCCGGCTGCCTCCATGCGAGCAAGCCGTTCTGCAATCGCGGGGGCTGAAGGAGAGTTGCTGATCCCGGCGCTATGACTCATTCCGTCGTAGCAACCCAGGCTACTCATCGTTCCGCAATGTTTGCCAGCCGCTGAAAAAATCGATTCTAGCAATGCGATGGTTGTTGACTTTCCATGACTGCCAGTCACGGCGATCACTGAGATCGTATTCGACGGATTGCCGACCAAGGCTTGCGACAGTTCGCCCAACGCGACACGACTGTCTGGCACTAAATAGGTTGGCACATCAAACACGGGCACTGGCTGTTCACACACGATAGCAATCGCGCCGTGCGAAGCGGCTCGACGAGCATGCTCGTGACCGTCCGTGGTGCCGTCGCCTGAATCAGGCAAAGCGACATAGACATCACCCGGCTCGAGTTGACGCCAGTCGGTACAGCAAGAGGTGGCCATCACACGACCAGCCCCAGTTCGGGTGGCTTCAGGAAATAGCTCGGCGAGCGATACCCCAATCGATTGTTCATTTGGGCACAACATGCCAGGCCTCCTTGCCTGGTTGTGGCAGTCGTCAACCAATTGCGGGGGTTGAGCATCGCCAGTCTCTGTTGAATCGCTGTGCGAAAATCCGTTTTCGCTTGCGAAATGCTCCCACTAGTGTGAAAGGAATCTCTGGGGGAGTTCCTTCACCATGAGCGTGCGAGATTGTGTTGATTTAGCGAAATCATGTCAAGGCGGATTACCAAACACTCACCACCCACAGCCAGCTTGAGCAGAAAAGAACTGGACAGCCCCCCCCATTTCTCGCGACAATGGCGAGACCCGTCGAGTGCTAGCATTCGGCGGTCGGCAAATCTAATTTTTCCTTTCTTAAAGTTTTTCTAGTGGCAGACGACAACTTTGACATCAGCAGTTTGGCAACTTACTTGCACATGCTGCCTGCGCAAATCACCAAACTCGCCGAACGCGACAAGCTGCCCGGTCGTCGAGTCGGTGGACAATGGCGTTTTTCTCGCGCAGAAATCCACCACTGGCTTGAAGATCGGATTGGCGCCTCTGACGATATCCAGCTCGCGAAAATGGAAACCAACCTCGAGCGCGCTAAATCCCGCGACAGTCAAGAAATCCAAATCGCAACGTTGTTGCCTGTCGAAGCCATCGCGACCCCACTTCTCGCACGCACTCGAGCGAGCGTCATTTCAAGCATGTGCGAGCTAGCTGCCAACACAGGCATGCTGTGGGATCCAGAAAAAATGGCCGAGGCGGTCACCGCACGTGAAGCCATTCACCCGACTGCCCTCGACATTGGAGTTGCCTTACTCCATCCTCGTCGGCCACAATCATCCATCCTGGGTGAATCCATCCTTGCTCTTGGAATAACGGGGCAGGGAATCCCATTCGGCGGAACCAGCGGCCTCACCGATGTGTTTTTTTTGATCTGCGCAACCGACGACCACCAACACCTTCGTATACTTGCCCGACTAAGTCGCATGATCAACGATCCCGATTGGCTTGCCAGCTTACGATCGTCAGCAGATGCCATCGAGGCTCACCGGCTCATCACAAGCCGCGACGAAGAAATTACGGAATAGCGATCCTTCAGAATATTGACTCGTCAGCATGCCCTATCCCTCTGCCAATTTAGCAAGTACCGACAGCAAGCTTAGCCCTGCTTCAGACGCACTCGTCAGTGTGCTTTCCGTGGGCGATTGGCATGAACATGAATTCGCCTCCGCAATCACCGAAGTCAGCAGCAAGGAATCTTGGCAATCTGTCGCCGATATCCCTACGGCAATCGATTTCCTTCGCAGCAATGCACCTCCCGAGTTGATCCTCCTCGCCCAATCAACCCCTGGAGAATATCTCCAACGCGACGCCAACCAACTCAGCGAATTAGCCCCGCTTTCGCGCATCATTGTCATCGCGGGCACTTGGTGTGAGGGGGAAATGCGGACCGGCTCGCCGCCGCATGGCACGCTTCGGCTCTACTGGTATGAATTTGCCGCTTGGTGGCGAGCGGCGCAGCAGAATTTGACCGACGGCATCTGCCCTCCTTGGTCGCTGCCGTTAGACCATCCGCAAGCGGGTCGCTATCTGGCCGCTGCACCCTCGACGCCGCAGCAACCTCTCGGAACCATTGTGGTTGACGCCGAAGATTTTTCTGTATTCGAATCGCTCTCAGCGGCCTTAGCCAACACAGGAATCAATTCCACTTGGGCTGGCCACGGCGATTCAGCAAATCTCCCGCCAGATGTAGCCGCTGGCATTTGGGACGGCGGCCAGCTCAGCAAGAAGGAACTTACCCGCCTCACTAATTTTTGCGACCGCGTTCGAAATCAAGGCGGCAAGGTCGTGGCTCTGCTCGATTTCCCACGTATTGAACACGTCGAGCAAATCCGTGCAGCAGGGGCCTCAGCCGTTTTTGGCAAACCCTACATCGTTGATGAAATTATCGCCGAACTACGCTAAAAATAAACACAGGCATTACCAATCTTCTAACGCCGTTCGCAAAATTTCGCGTTGCCAGCCGGGCTCGTGAATTGGCCAACACCGTATTTCAGCAATCCCCTCAGGCAAGCAAGCCTCAGAAAATTCAGCAGACTGTCCACCATCAAAAGCCACTCGCCAAGTGCTCTCTTCGGGCGGAGTCATTCTTGGGGGACGCCTCAACATGTTGCTCCGCCGCCACGTCATGCGACCTTGGTCGAATACCGTCAGCATCACCGGCGGCGACATCTCCAGCATCCGCCGAGCAATCAATTCATGGCTTGCCGTGCTGTATCGACTTTTCAGCTCATAAAGATCCCAATTTAGATCCATGCCATCAGCTGCAAACCACTCGCGAGGCAACAACAGACAGCTCGCCAAGCGATTGGCAACCACCTCACGCCCTGAGGGCGGAATGTCTGCCACCGAAATCCCTAACACTGCAAACACACGGTGAGCAGCATACTCCCCCAACTCATGAGCGACCGCCCATTGGCGCCGTTCTGCGCGAGGATCTTCGGCTAACAAGATAGTTCCGCGTCCTCCACGACCCCTTTCTCCAATTCGCACATAGCGAGCCCGCTCGTCCATCGACGAATCGCGCGCTACGACCAATTGCAACCGTCGAGCAACGCGAATGGCGTCGACCGGCGGCCCCTCGACTGCCCCCTCGGCCAAAACTTCCCGTGCGCAGTCTTCCAAAACATTCGCAAACTGCTCCCCTGGAATTTCGCTTAACACTGGGCATCGACCTCTAATATCGGAAAGTATACATAAGTACACTACTTAATGGGCTGTACTATTGCAAGAACAAAATCCAGCGATATCTCCTACCCAACACGCCTGTGCAGCTTACCCGTCGTCATTGCGGGTGCCATCGGCTATGATGAGCTTTGCTGCCAAGCGCCTTAGCCCTGGCAACCACGCCCTCCACTTCGTTCTTCAGTTGCTTCTCACTCGTGTATGACTACTCTACCAATAACAAACGTGCTGATTCCAAGGGCAACTATGCCTTTATCAGTCTCGGTTGCCCTAAAAACACCGTCGACAGCGAGCGGATGCTCGGCATGTTGCAACTGGACGGCTACCAACTAGTCGATCAGGCGGCCGGTGCCGATTTTGCGATCGTCAATACGTGTGGCTTCATCGAGCAGGCCCGGCAAGAATCGTTTTCCATGATCGACGAGATGCTCGAACTCAAACGCCGCGGCGACTTGCGCGGAGTGATTGTCTCGGGCTGCCTCGCCGAGCGTCAGAAAGAGCAACTGCTGGAAGATCGTCCAGAGATCGACCAGCTTGTCGGTGTTTTTGGTCGAGAGGAAGTCACTAAAGTTGCCGATCGTATTCTCGGAGGGCTTCAGGAACAGCGCACGGTCTTTCAGCCTGCTCCAACGCATCCACTGCCCGATACCTCGCGTTTTCGAATCACGCCCAAACATTTTGCTTTTCTGAAAATCTCAGAAGGTTGTGATCGACTCTGTACCTTCTGCGCGATTCCAAAAATGCGTGGCAAGCATGCTACAAAACCAATGGAAGAAGTTATTGCCGAGGCAAAAGAATTAGCCGCCGATGGCGTCCGCGAACTGGTGATCGTTGCCCAAGACACCACCTACTACGGCATGGACTTGTATGGAAAACCTCGCCTCGCTGAGTTGCTCCAGGAACTCGATCAAGTCGAAGGGCTCGACTGGATTCGCCTGATGTATTTTTATCCGATGTACATCGACCAACCCTTAATTGACGTGATTGGCGGTAGTCAGCGGATCATTCCTTATCTCGACATTCCTTTGCAGCACGCCAACGACACGATGCTCCGTCGGATGCAGCGCCGAGTAAATCGCGCTGAAACCGAAGCCTTGCTAGAGCAATTGCGTGTCGGCATTCCCAATTTGGTCATGCGTACCACCTTTATCACTGGCTTCCCAGGCGAAACCGACGAGCAATTTGAAGAATTAGTCGGCTTTGTCCGAGAACAAAAATTCGAGCGGCTAGGCGTCTTTACCTACTCGCACGAGCCAGACACTCCTGCCGCCAAGCTACCCGACCATGTGCCTGACGAGGTCATGAACAGCCGTCGAGATCGGCTGATGGCCGAGCAACAAGCGTTGGTATTTGCTTGGAACGACGCCCAAATCGGTCGTCAGTTGGATGTGATTATCGATACTGCCGTCGAGGGCCAAGCCGATGCATGGATCGGCCGCTCTTACGCAGACGCCCCCGATGTCGATGGCGTCGTCTACGTTACCGGAACAGGGGTAGGAATTTCTCCCGGAAGACTGGTACCATGTGAAATCGTGGCACGCCGAGACTACGACCTCATCGGCGTCGCTTGTGGTGAACCTCGCTAACGAACAGCTCAAAACTCTCCTCCCATGTCAGAATCGACCACTTCCGCGCGAGTTCTCAACGTGCCCAACCAGCTCACGTTGGCGCGTATTGTACTCTCCGTGGTGTTATTCATTTTCCTTGCGCTAGGGTACTACCGAATTAGCTTCCTGCTGTTTCTCATCACCGCAGGCACCGACTGGCTCGATGGCTATTGGGCTCGCAAGTATAGCCAAATCACTCAGCTTGGACGTGTCCTCGATCCCTTCGCCGACAAACTATTCATCTGCGGCACCTTTATTTTACTTTCTGCGGTTCCACAGCTTAGCAATGGCATCGCTCCTTCAGGAATTGCGCCTTGGATGGCCGTCGTGATTGTGGGTCGCGAATTGCTTGTCACTGCGCTACGCACCTTTGTCGAACAACAGGGGGGCGATTTCTCGGCCAAATGGGTAGGTAAATGGAAAATGGCGCTGCAATGCGTTGCTGCCGTCTGGAGCATCGTCCAGCTCACTTATGTCGACCAAGCAGCAAACACCTGGCAAACGGTTCCTCCCACTTGGATGTCTTCGGGATTGGTCATCGTCGCGTGGGCTGCCGTGCTGCTGACAATCTATTCGGGGGTTTCTTACATACTCGCTTCTATCAAGATTTTCACCGCTGCTGAGTAGTCCCAAAATTACCTGGATATTTTTCTCCAGCCCTAAAATTTGAGCCGCCGATGGACGAAGCCATAAATGCGTCTGCGACAGCCACGATTGTCATCGCTCTCACTTTAAGTTTTCTGGCCATTCTTGTAGCCAACTTTCAGCGTGCTAGCGGCAAGCCGTTGCTCGCCAGGGAACCCAGGCAGCGTGTCCCGTGGGGAGCCATCGCCATTGTTGTTCCGCTCTACTGTGTGATTGCTCCATTCCTCCAGTTGTTTATTGCTGATACCACTGCCGAAGCAGAAATTGATCCCGCCGAATTTATGTTCGACGGGTTGGTCTTCTCGCTAGTCACCGTTGGCTTTGTGGCTTTGGCAATGCCTTGGATGGCCAAGGTCTGTGGTGCAACGAAGCGAGACCTAGGCCTACCCACCTCCCCACGGCAATTCGTTCAGGATATCGGCCTTGGTGCTTTTGCTTGCCTGGTTTCACTTTTGCCAATCTACTCCGTTCAGTTTATTCTGACCGCAATCTTGCAACCGGAACAAGAGCACCAACTCATCGAGCAGATCATCCAGCACCGATCACCTCAGATTTTACTCGCAGGTGCGGTGATGGCGGTAATCGCTGCCCCATTATTCGAAGAGTTCACCTTTCGGTTGCTTCTGCAAGGTTGGCTTGAACGACGAGAAGACGAAATATTTGGCATCCAAGAAGCTACAGAGCAACCCATACTGCCTGTCGAACTACAAGAAGGGGGCCTCACCCAACCGGCAATCAACCATGATGCCATCACTGAGCACCGTGTAGGCTTACTGCCCCACGGCTGGATGCCCCTGTTCATCAGCAGCTTGGCCTTTGGATTAGCACATGTGGGGCATGGGGTTGCGCCGATTTCACTCGTTCTGTTCGGCATCGTCCTCGGTTACCTCTACCAACGCACCCACCGACTCGTCCCCTGCATCACCGCACACGCCCTATTCAACGCCTATTCCATGAGCCTCCTGTGGTTGCAAATCCGCTAAGAAACTGCTCAAAAGCAATGTCAGCGATTAACTATGGTAAAAACTAGGCCCGTCTTGGAGGAGAGTTTCACGTTTTGAACATCGCACGAAACCCAACCCGCGCTGTTCGCATTGGCTCAGTGACCATCGGCAGCGCGCAACCGATTGCCGTCCAGAGCATGACGGCGACCCACACGCAAGATATCGATGCAACCGTCGAGCAAATCAACGCATTACACGCTGCCGGTGCAGACGTCGTGCGTGTCGCTGTCGACAGTACCAACGATGCGCAATCGCTGGCCGAAATTCGTAAGCAAACCAAAGCAAACCTCGTGGTCGATCTCCAAGAAAATTACCGACTCGCCGAAATCGTCGCACCCCATGTCGACAAGCTTCGCTATAACCCGGGGCATCTTTACCATCACGAACGTGAGAAACCTTGGCAAGAGAAAGTGAAATTTCTAGCTGCCGTCGCCGCGGATAACGACTGCGCGATGCGGATCGGAGTCAATTGCGGCAGTGTCGACCCCGAGAAAAAAGCCCACTATGCAGCCGACGATTCGATCAGCCCGATGCTCGACAGCGCGCTCGAGCACTGCCAAACTCTCGACGAGCTTGGCTTTACGCGATACTGCGTCTCGCTGAAGGACTCCGACCCGAAAAAGGTGGTTGAAGTCAATCAGCGCTTTGCCGAACAGCGTCCCGACGTGCCTCTGCACCTCGGTGTGACCGAAGCAGGCATGCCACCAGACGGGATCATCAAAACACGCATCGCATTCGAACAGCTCATTAGTCGCGGCCTCGGTGATACGATCCGCGTTTCGCTTACTGTAGCCAATGCCCGTAAGCCCGAAGAGATCGAAGCGGGCCGACAAATCCTCGACGACATTGCCAACGGCCGTGTCCGGTCGGTGGTCGACTATGGCCTTGACACTTTGAATATCATCAGTTGCCCAAGCTGCTCTCGCGTCGAGAATGAAGCCTTTATCGAGCTAGCGGAGCAAGTCAAGGAGATGACCCGTTATGCAGCCGAGCAGTCGATCACCATCGCCGTCATGGGTTGCCGAGTCAACGGCCCAGGCGAAACCGACGACGCCGATCTCGGCCTCTGGTGCGGCCCCACCCACGTCAACCTAAAACGCGGCGGCGACCCCCTGGGTCAATATTCTTATGACGAGATCTTACCCAAGCTAAAGTGCGAACTCGATGCGCTGATAGCCGGCAAAGCTACCTAACCTTTTTGGTCTCTACTGGACTTTTAGTGGCTAAGCTCATGGGTTTAGGAACTTGGCCAGCGATTGCTATTACTTAGGGCAGTAATTAGCCACGGATGAACACAGATAAACACGGATCGTCCCATCACCAATATTTACACTTGCAATAATGACGAGAAGGCAAAATTATCATCTATTTACTCAGCTCTTTTGGGATTGTCCGAGGGTAGTTTTTTGTTTCAGGCAAATTGAATTCTGATATCATTCACAGACAGATGCGTTTGCTGTGTGAGTTCGTTTCTTAAATATCTGCGTCCATCCGTGTTCATCTGTGGTTTCTTCTTGTTCCTGGCCACTAACTTTCCCGAAGAACGCTTTCAATGCGAATTTCATCTGGTTTGCCCTTCGCCCCTAGCGGCACTCTCGCTAGAATGTCCCGCTTCATTCCTCCCCGACGGTTGGGCCCATGCGACTGCTTTGCTTTTATTCAATCGGACTTTTTCTGATCGTGCTTCTCAGCGGCTGTCAGTCGTTTCGCGCTACGGCTGTGCCATCCCCTTTTGCTCACCAGTTGGTGCGAGATCAACTAATCATCCATAGCGATTTTTCGCTGCCAGAACGTCATCGGCTGGTTGAGGAACTCACCAGCCAACGCGGGGTGATGAGCGAGAAGCTTAAGCTGTCGGCAACCGACGAGCCAATTCACGTCTATCTCTTCTCCAATGATCAATCTTACTACGATTTTTTAGAACAACGTTTCCCCAGCTTCGCCGGCCGTCGTGCCATTTTCGTCGAGACGGATATCGAGCTCGCTGTCTATGCCCACTGGGGCGATCATGTGGCTGAGGATCTACGCCACGAAACCTCACACGGCTACCTACACGCGGCAATTCCCAATTTGCCACTTTGGCTAGACGAGGGACTTGCCGAGTATTTCGAGGTAGGTCGAGCTAAACGGGGCGTTAATCAGGCACACATCGATCACCTCGTCGCCAAAATCGACCTAGAAAATTGGAAGCCCGATATCTCACGGCTCGAGCAACTCAACGTTGCGGCCGACATGACTCAAGCAGATTATGCCGAAGCTTGGGCATGGGTCTATTTTCTTCTCGAATCGAATGATGACAAAGCTGCCCTGTTGACCGACTATCTAAACGACCTAAGCCAAGATGGCATTGCGGACTCGCTCAGCATAAGAATTAATAAACGACTTGCAGGCCCAGAACTTGCACTTATCGAGCATTTGCAATCGTTGCGCTGACCTTGCACGTTACAGAACACTATTCAGCGTGTCGGTGTAGAACGAGAATATCCGAAAAATCAGCCCAATAATGCAAGCGCTGATGAGTAACCAGACTGCGTAGCCAGCCACCTGAGCAAGCAACGAAATCGCCGACGTTGCACGCTGTTGGTACTCTGCTGACAGATGTCCCATCGTTTCTACAAGTCGGCCACTTTGTTCACCGACAGCTATGGTATCGAGCAATTCCGTAGGAAACGCCCCTGTCACGGCCAGTGAGGTATGGATCGTCTCCCCAAGCTCAATTCGGTTTGCGACTGCATCGCCATGGCGGGCGTAGTAGTCGTTGCCAGCGGCCTCTAGCGCCAGAGGTAATGCACGGCGTAAATCCATCGGTGTATCGAGCACCAACTGTAGTGCCCAGGTAAAACGCGACAGAGCAAGCGTTTTCAGTGCCCCACCAACCACAGGGAGTTGGATCACCATCCGCTGCAACGAGCGTGTCCAACCAATTCCACGACGAGCCGCCTCGATAACGAGCAACCCCGCAATGCCTAAGACAACAAGAAAATTGACATACACGATGAGCCCAGAGGTGCCCATTAAACCAAAGCCAAGAATGTCGCCCTGCGCTCCGGCTGCACCACGGTTGATGGGCATCATTCCCATGATCCAGATCAATAAGCCTATCACCAGCAAAGAACTCGCTAGTTGAAGCATGGGCCAACTGAGCTGGCCAAGAAATTCTCGCCGAGCTTTCATCGTCCGATCATAATGGCTGGCCAAGCGTTTGTAGGTTCCATCAAGCTGTCCGCTCTTCTCTCCAACTTCGACCATCTGACAAAACAGAGGCGGGAAGTAATTTCCCGTGGCCGGCAGCGCTTCGGTGAGCGACTTTCTGTTGGCCAACTGATCGCGAATCAATGCCACCACACGACGCTGCCCACGCGTGCCCCTTTCTGCTTCCTCGCTCCAGATCTTTCGATCGTCGATGCCCGCACCGGTTGCGGTCGCCAAACGGTGGCAAAGCTGGGCAAGGGCTTTCAATCGAATTCGCTGCGAGAGAAACATCACTAGAAACCTAAGTAGCTTAATAAACGGTGCGTCTGCGATTTGCTTTAAAAATATTACGCATGCAACGGGGTGAATTCAAACCTCTTGCCATCAAAGAGCCCCTGATCGCTGAGCTTCAATTCCGGGATCACCAACAACGCCATAAACGATAGCGTCATGTAGGGTGCGCGTAAGCTTGAGCCCCAGCCTTTCACAGCAGCATCTAGCTTTTGATAAGCAGCCGCCACTTCCACGCAGGTGCCTGTGGCCATTAACCCTGCGACTGGCAACGGAAGCACTTCTCGCACGTTTTCGGCTGAGTAAACTGCGCTGAGCCCGCCCCCGCTTTCCATCACGGCGTTGATTGCTGATGCTAAATCCTCGTCACTCACCCCGACTGCAATCACATTATGTGAATCGTGCGCGACGCTAGAGGCCATTGCGCCGTGCTTCAAGCCAAAATTCTGAATAAATGCAATCGCAGGCGGTGCGGCTTGATAACGGTTAACGACCACCATCTTTAAGAGGTCACGATCCACATCGCTGACAACCTCATCATTAACCACTTTGGGCTGCAACGAGAGCCGGTTGGTAATCAGCTGCCCATCGAGTGCCTCGATAACCTGCAACATCCCTTCGTCATGCTGAACAGCCAACTGAGCCGGCTCGACCAAAGTGGCTTTAAAGCGATTCACTACGGTTGGCTCGACACGAGGGATCGTTGTGACTCCTCGTTCCGCTACGACTTCGCCATCAATCCACGTTCGCAGCACACCGAATTTTTCCAACGAGTCGACTTCGATAAAATCGGCGGGGTCGCCAACACGCAGTCTTCCAACGTCGAGAGCATAATGCTCGATCGGGTTAAGACATGCCGCCTGCAAGACATCGTAGACATCGATACCTCGCTCAACCGCGCGACGTACCAAAACATTGATATGCCCAGTCAACAATTCGTCGGGATGCTTATCGTCGCTGCAAAGCATCGTCTGCAGCGGATGCTCGCCGATTAGCGCAACCAGCGCGTCGAAGTTGCGAGCCGCAGAACCTTCACGTATTGATATTTTGGCCCCTGCTGCAAGCTTGTCGAACGCCTCTTCCTTGGTAAAACACTCGTGGTCGGTCGTAATACCAGCGGCAATGTATCGGGCCGCCTCTTCACCACGTAACCCGGGTGCATGCCCATCGACCGGTTTTCCTCGCTGCAAAGCTGCGGCGATCTTCTCCATGCAATCTGGAGCACCATTCAACACCCCGGGAAAATTCATCATCTCGCTGAGATACAGAATCCGAGGGTCGTCCAGCAGTAGCTTAACTTCGTCAACGGTTATCTCGGCGCCTGACGTCTCGAACGTGGTCGCTGGGACACACGAAGGCGCGCCAAAATAGAACTTAAAGGGCGACTCGCCTGCATTGTCGAGCATATACTCGACGCCTGACACTCCTAACACGTTGCCGATTTCGTGAGGATCGCTCACCGTCGCCACGGTGCCGTGCGTAACCGCTATACGTGCAAATTCGCTGGGCACCAGCATCGAGCTTTCCACATGCACGTGGGCGTCGATAAATCCCGGCAACAGATAGGTTTGAGGCTGAGAATCTACCGGCTTGATAGCTGCAATACGGCCATCTGCAATATGAACCTCAGCAGCAAACACTCGCCGGCCAGGCACGTCCACCACGTTCCCCACAACTCGCTGCGAGCGAACCGTCATGAATTGCCCTCTTCCACTAGCGATCTTAGAAAACGTCGCATCAAGTTTTCTTGCTGCGGCCTCGCCCACCACGGCCACGACCGCGCCCACGCGAAGTGCTTGGCTTACTAGGCGATTGGCTACGCTGAGCCAGATTAGAATCGACAATCTCGCCTATCGCTTCTGACCAAGTTGGAAGATTGCGATGACTGGAACGGGATCGTGTCCCGTCGCGATCGTCTCCATCATCTTCGCCGTCACCAAGCTCGTCATCAAGCTCACTGTCTACGTCGTCGGTGGCTTTCACGTCGGAGGTAGGGTCACTGTTCGTAGACGAGCGTTTGGGACGTCGACGCGATCGACGTCGACGCGGTCTTTCTTCCTTCTCTTCCTCTTTATCGGTAGATACCTCTTCTGAGAGATTTTCACCCTCTTGGTCAGCTACGTTTTCTTCTTCGTCACCCGAAGCAACCGTATCTTCAGCAGGCTTGCGGCCCCCGCGTCCTCGACGCCGACGACGCGGCCTGCGCCGACGTGGACGAGATTCTTCGTCCTCCCCCTCAGAAGTCTCTTCAGCCTGTTCAACAACTTCGGCATCAAGCTCCGAAGATTTAGTTTGGTCTTCTAGCGGCTCTTTGCTATCCGGTTTCGGTGCGGGGCTGGCCCATGCTGAACCGCTGGCAGAAAATAGTGCATCGAATGCGTTTCGTGCGGCTTCCCCCGAGATCCCCGTGTCGGCTTCTTCGGGCTCCTCCTCACTTGTAGCTTCTCCCGATACCTCACTCTCAGACCAATCCTCCTCGCTCATCGCCTGATCGATTTCGTCTGGCAACGGCTCTGCGGAACCTTCTTCGCTGCTTGCAGCGGCCTCAACACTATCTTCTGAGGCCTCTACCTTGGCTGCTGAAGCAGCTTCGCCCGAGACCTCGACTTTCTTGTCAGGCACGTCTCCCGCTTTCAAGCCGAACGCGCTTGCTAAAGCATTCCATGCACTTGGTAACGCTTTTCGAGGCACCGCAGATTCCTCTTTCACCTCAGATTTGGCCGGCTCGATCTCCGTTGCCGGAGCCTGTTGACGCTCAAAGGACTCAGCGGCAGGTTCTGCTCCAAGCTCCCCGGCTAAATTGTCCCACGGAGATTTTGATTCGTTTTCGCCCATAGTCTCTTCTAAAAATAAGTGCCAGCTCGCTCATGACGGCGGCATGTTAGATTATCGGTGAATCAAGACGGCTAGGCCGCCCTTCACTACCCGCAATATACGGCCAATACCCAGTTCCGAAAAGGCTCGCTAGAGTGACAAGGGCCCAGTTCTTGAAGTCTGAGCACTCAATTTCGCGTATTCCTCCGGAAAAGTCGGTCTCCGCAGAATAATACGCAGGAGATAGAATTCCTTGGCATCTCCCCATTGTACTGCCGAGATCAACTCTTGCACTCTCCCATCCCCAGAGGCACCTCCAAATGGCTGCTAAGCACCTCGACACTAATAATAATTCGCCAGAGGCACATTCGTGCCTCGAAGAGGTCGAAGTCCGTGGTCACATTATCGACAGCCTTATTTTGCCCAAGGTGCTCGACTGCATTACCACCGCAGGCGGATCCTTTCAAATCAAGCATATCACGGTAGGACAAAATCGCACCGACCCTAGCTCCGCAGTCATCGAAATTCGCGCCGAGAATGACGTTGCCTTGCAAAAAATAGTGGCCCAAGTTTCCGATCACGGGGCGACGGTGACCTCGAGTTGCGATTGCGAGCTCGTCGTAGCCGACGTCGATGGCGCTTTCCCAGAAGGGTTTTACAGCACCACCAATCAGCGCACTGAAATTAAGCGAAACGACACTTGGCATGCCGTGGCACATCAAGAAATGGATTGCGGCATTACGGTCGACCCAAACACGAGCCAGGCGCGTTGCATCGCTATGTCAGACGTCCAACAAGGAATGCCCATTGTCGTGGGCCACAGTGGCACACGCGTTTTTCCGCTGGAGCGCACAGAACAAGACCATGCATTCGGGTTTATGAGCAGTCCTGTATCGACAGAAAAGCCCAAAGGCGTGATGATTCGCCAAATCGCGCGACAATTATTCGACAATCGTGCAGGAAGCGGCAAAACGCTATTGGTCGGAGGCCCAGCCATCGTCCATACGGGTAGCGGCAGCCTTATTTGCGATCTAATACGCGACGGCTACGTTCACAAACTTTTTGCCGGTAACGCCCTGGCTACCCACGATATCGAGCAATCACTTTTCGGCACCAGTCTAGGCGTGAACGTCGATCAAGGAGACCTTGTCGATGCTGGGCACGAACACCACCTCCGCGCTATCAATCGTATTCGTCGAGCGGGGTCAATCGCCAATGCGGTTGAGCAAGACATTCTCCAGTCGGGCATTATGTACGAATGCGTCAAAAATAAGATCGAATTTCAATTGGCCGGCAGCATCCGCGACGATGGCCCTTTGCCCGACGTCGTCACCGATGCGTTAGAAAACCAGGGTCGCATGCGTGCCAGCATTGGAGATGTGACTTTCTGTTTGATGATTGCCACAACCTTGCATTCCATTGCCGTCGGCAATCTGCTCCCGGCTTGGGTCAACGTGGTCTGCGTCGACATCAACCCTTCCACTGTCATCAAGCTCAGCGACCGCGGCAGCTTCCAGACGGTGGGCCTAGTAACCGACGTCGAACCTTTCCTGCGATCGCTACTTGCCGAAATACGCCGCCTGGAACAATCCGAACACTCCACCTAGACCGCCTCCGTAGCGTTTCATAGCAGTATGAGCAAATCAGCTCCCCACATCTTGATGTGCCCGCCCGATTACTATGGCATCGAGTATGAGATCAATCCCTGGATGAGCACCGAAAAACAAGCAGACCATGCCGTGGCTCTCCGGCAGTGGCAGGCTCTTCGCGAGTGTTTAATCGAAGCAGGGGCCGGCATCTCCGAATTACCCCCAGTCTCAGGGCTTCCTGACCTCGTATTTACTGCCAACGCGGCAATCATCTACCAGCAAAAAGCGATTCTTGCCCGATTCAAACACGAGCAACGCCAGGGCGAAGAACCCCACTTTCGTCGCTGGCTGGCGAACCACGGCCTTCAGGTGTTCGATACCCCAAGCGACTTTTCGTTTGAAGGGGCGGGCGATGCATTATTCTGCGGCGAAACCCTATTCGCGGGCTATCGTCTTCGCAGCGACGCCGGTGGGCATCAACAAATCGGTGAACTTCTTGGCATACGAGTTTTGCCACTGGAGTTGGTCGACCCCTACTACTATCACCTCGATACGTGCTTCTGCCCACTTGTCGAGGATGAAGCCATTTATTTTCCCGGCGCTTTCGACGACTATGGCCGACGTGTACTGGCCGAACATGTCTCGCACCTGATCCCGGTCGATGAAAGCGAGGCCCGTAGCTTTGCCTGCAATGCGGTGGTCGTTGGCCGTACGGTGATTACCAACAGCGGCTGTCCGTTGCTCCACGAACAACTTCGACAGGCAGGCTACTCGCCAATCGCGACCCCTCTGGGCGAGTTCGTCAAAGCGGGTGGCAGTGCCAAATGCTTAACACTACGACTTGATGGCGAGGAAGCAGCGCACTGGTAATCCCCCTTCGCAGGCCGAAAACCTCAATCTTCGGCGGGCGGCAATTCCTTGGCCAAGGCACTGATTTCCTTAAATTCCGCAGTTCCCGCACGCGCACACCATTCGAATAGGGCTGCCTCGGTGGTTGTCAGCAATGCCCCCGACGCTTCCATCCGTCGCAAGGCGATTTCATGGTCAATCGAGTGGCGGGCCCCCACGGCATCGACGGCCAGCAGGATCTGATAGCCCGCTGCCAATAAGTCGAGAACCGTTTGCTGAATACAAACGTGGGTTTCAATGCCGCAAACCAGGACACGTTGGATACCTGCTTTGCGCCATTCAGAAAACATTTCGGCACATTCGTTGCAGCTAAACGACAATTTGCTAGCCGAGTGGGTTTCTAATCGCTCGGCCAGTGGAGCGACCGTTGGCCCCAATTTCTCGGGGCACTGCTCGGTTGCATAGGCTTTGACTCCCAGCACCTTAGCCCCGTCAAGCAACCGCCTGATATTCCATACAATTCGTTTGTTGCCGGGCTCGACGACAATCAGGCGTTCCTGTACGTCAACGATCAACAGCGCCGTATCCTCGCGCCGCATCAATTCGGGACTTCGAGGCAACCCAGCCGGTTGCTCAGGGCTATTGCCTGAAAGCGAAACATTCATCAAGATTGACCTGGGCACAATTTTGAGGCGGAGAACGCCCCATAGTACGCCCAAGGCTCCTTGAATCCCAGTGCCCGTTTACAATTCACCAGGAAACGACTGACCGTGGCTAACAAAGCTGAGGTGAAGAAAGAGCTTTGCGAGTGGTCGCACTCTCAGCTCAAGGAACATTTCGACCTACTGGAGTCGATTGTCTCGCAGCCAACCCACGTATGCAAAAAATGTGGGCGCGTCGCCAACCGAAAAAAATGGTTGTGCGAAGCAAAGAAGCTATCAAATCGAGAACCGTCTTAGCCCTACCCCCTAGTCGCCCGACTGATGGTTCGCGAGAATGGGCCGTTTACCAGAAGATCTTCCCCGAAACGTTCACATTATGAAAACTCGCTCGACTACGATACTCACGGTTCGCCACAACGGCCAAGTGGCCATGGGAGGCGACGGACAAGTCACCATGGGACAAACCGTCGTGAAGTCGGATGCCGTAAAAATACGCCGTCTGATGAACGACCGCGTCCTGGTTGGTTTTGCAGGGGCGGCAGCCGATGCCTTTGCTCTGATGGAACGGCTGGAAGCAAAGCTTAAGGATTACCCAGCCAACCTGCCTCGGGCGGCGACCGAATTGGCCAAAGAATGGCGTACCGACCGTGTGCTCCGCCGACTCGAAGCACTGGTGGCCGTGGTCAACGACGAACATACGCTGTTAGTTTCTGGCACCGGGGACGTGATTCAACCTAGCGACGGCATTCTGGGGATTGGCTCGGGTGGCAACTACGCCTTGTCAGCCGCGAGGGCGTTGGTAGCCAATACCTCGTTCTCAGCTGCTGAGATCGTTCGCAAGTCGCTTGAAATAGCGGGGGACATCTGTGTCTATTCCAATCAAAATCTGGTCATCGAAGAGCTGCAAGAAGCCTAGTTGCCAGATTACCTCAAATTTCAACATCATTTACCGGCTCTATCTTTTTTTGCTAGCCGCCCGCCGAAAGTCTTCACTGTGAAAAATCTGACTCCCCGAGAAATTGTCGCAGAGCTCGACCGACACATCGTAGGCCAAGCCGACGCGAAACGTGCAGTGGCGATCGCCATCCGCAACCGGTGGCGTCGACAGCAACTCGACGATGAATTTCGCAAAGAAGTCGCCCCGAAGAACATTCTGATGATCGGCCCAACCGGCGTCGGCAAAACCGAAATCGCTCGCCGACTTGCGAAGCTAACCGGGGCACCGTTCATCAAGGTCGAAGCCTCTAAATACACCGAAGTTGGCTACTATGGCCGTGATGTCGAGAGCATGATCCGCGAATTGGTCGAACATGCGATCAGCTTGGTTCGCGAACGCGAGTTGGCAAACGTCAAAAAAGAAGCCGAACGACGAGTGACCGATCGACTGGTCGACATGCTGGCCCCCGCCCCGACGTCGTTTGACGTGGGTGTCGATACCAGTGAATCGCCGGAACGCTACGAACGTACCCGAGAAAAAATGAGAGCGATGCTCGTCAACGGTGAACTGGAAGACCGTAAGGTAGAAATTTCGATCGAGCAAAAAGCACAAGCCATGATGATCCCAGGCATGGGGGGCCCAGGTGGCGAAGGGCTCGACTTC
This sequence comes from Planctomycetota bacterium, assembly GCA_029259945.1. Classification (GTDB taxonomy): domain Bacteria; phylum Planctomycetota; class Planctomycetia; order Pirellulales; family Lacipirellulaceae; genus Bythopirellula. The sequence continues at coordinate 23,520 of JAJDEF010000032.1, read as the reverse complement.
GACATGCAAGGGATGCTTGAAAAAATTCTGCCGAAGAACGTCATCAGCCGAGAACTCACGGTCGCAGAAGCTCGCAAGGTTTTATTCGACCAAGAGTGCGAAACGCTCATCAACCAAGAAAAGGTCAACGCCTTAGCTGTCGAATTGGCTGAGGACACCGGCATCATTTTCATCGACGAAATCGACAAAGTAGTTGCTACCGAAGGTGGACGGGGTGCCGACGTTTCTCGTCAGGGAGTGCAGCGCGACCTGCTGCCGATCGTCGAAGGTACCACGGTTCAAACCCGTTATGGCTATGTTCACACCGATCACATTTTATTCGTCGCCGCAGGTGCTTTTCATTCGACCAATCCAAGCGATTTGATGCCTGAGCTTCAAGGGCGATTCCCAATTCGTGTGGAACTCGATGATCTGACCAAAGACGATTTTGTTCGAATCCTGGACGAGCCACGTAATGCGTTGACTAAGCAATATGTGGCACTAATGCAGACCGAGGGCATCCGCATAGAGTTCAAAGAGGATGCTATCGAGGCGCTGGCGACCTACGCCAACCAAGTGAATCAGTCGACCCAGAACATCGGTGCCCGACGCCTCCAGACCATCATGGAACGCTTATTAGAGGAACTCAGCTTCGAGGCACCGGACATGAAGATGGGCCACGTAGAGATCAATGCGGCCTACGTTCGCGAGCGGCTCGAAGATATCGCCAAAGACGAAGATCTCAGCAAATTCATTCTTTAGAAGCGGCCTTCGCGATCAATTGTTCCACGATGCGATTCGCCGTTGGTGAACTAGCGGTCACCGCAAACTCACGACGATATTCGCCCAGTACCTCGATTTGCACCTTCAAATAGTCGGGGGGCAGACATTGTTCGACCCGGTCGGCCCATTCTACGAAGGTTAACCCGTCGCGATCAAAATACTCTTCAGGCCCCAATTCGAGGAACTCATCCTCGTCATGCAGGCGGTACGTGTCGAAATGGTAAATTGGTCGACATCCGCTTGTATATTCGTTAATGAGCATAAACGTGGGGCTGGTAACGGCATCGGGAGATACGCCCAGGGCAACGGCTACGCTTTGAACCAACCTTGTTTTCCCGGCTCCTAACGTGCCGCAGAGGGCCACGACCATGCCGCTGGGCAACACGTCGGCTAACCATTGCCCTAGGCGATCGGTGGCGCTCTCATCCTCAGAGATATAACGAAACTCGGTCATTCGTTGCCTTGATGCTCAAAGCCTTGTGGCACCAGTGGCAGACGCTTGCCAGTGGCGTCGGCCTGCCAGAGCCCCGGTGTCTCGACAAGTTCGCCGATGCGAGTCACAGGAATATCAAGTGGCTGATCTGCGATAATTTCTGCCGCCACTTCGGCTGACGCTGTCAGCACGAGTTCAAAGTCTTCACCATCCGACAACGCGTGTTCCAAGGGCGACCGCCCATCCTGTTCGCTCAACCGATGGGCATCCTCGGTGATGGGGATCGCAGCCAGATCGAGAACTGCTCCCATACCACTCGCAGCGGCCAACCTCGACACGTCAAGAGTTAATCCATCAGAGATGTCTATTCCAGCAGTCAGCTCGTAGCGTTGATGAAGCTTGAGTGCCTCGTTAACTCGTGGTTCGACCGCCAGATGCCGTCCGAGAATGCTCCCCCCCAACTGACCCGTAACTAACAGCTGATCGCCCACCTGTCCCCCAGGCCGTGTGAGTGGCCCTTGTGCGGTTGTTTCACCAATGGCGGTAATACTCACCGCCAAGGGCCCTTCCCAAGCATTGGTATCGCCACCTGCGATTACCACCTCAAATTTCTCTGCCAGCGGCAACATTCCACGGTACATTTCAATCGCCAACTGTAAGGGCGAAAGGCTAGCTGTCCCCTGCCGGGGCAAAACCAACGAGACAAACACGGCCACCGGTCGAGCGGCCATCGCTGCTAAATCACTGAGATTCACACCGAGAGACTTGTGCCCAACCTGCTGAGGATCGACTTCGTCGAGCAAAAAGTCGACGCCGTCGGTCAGCATGTCGGTCGTTACAACAGCGTGACTTCCAGACAGACAACGAAAGACTGCAGCATCGTCTCCCAAGTTGATCTGCATACGAGAACTTTTGGGGAGGTTCTCTTTGAGCCAAGCTATGAGTTCGTTTTCTAGTGCCATATGCTCCGACCCTTATTGCTTCTAGCACGTCTGGCAAATCAGCTACTTTTTGGGCCATATCCCCCTATTGCTGTATTTCCAGGATTCGCCAACTACCTAAATCGCCATTATTTTGCGGAATTCTCAGCTTTTTTGCTAGCTAGGTTGCTTGCAATCAGAACTCGGTATCACTAACGTTACCCTAAGTGGAGTCTGGCCAGTAGGTGTTGTCGACTGGCTGATTGTGTAGGTTTCGATCGCGGCTATTTGGCCACAGCGATGAGAAAGGGAGTTCACGACGTGTTGGTGGTGTCCCGAAAAGTTGGCGAGCGCATTTTCATTGGCGACAAGATCGCGATTACTGTGGTCAAGATCGGTAGTGGCGGGGTACGTATTGGTATCGATGCTCCTACTGAAATGGCTGTGATTCGAGAGGAGTTGGCCGAAAAACTCCGACAGGAAGAGCAAGACCGGTTGCTCAAAGTCGAAAGTTGCTCGCTCGAGACGGCCCAATCGCCAAGCGTCAGTGGCGATCGTTCTTAGTTCGCATCTCCACCTTTCGTGGTCATTTCACGATTTCGCTGGGGGCAGAGCCTTTCTTCACCGTTCGTGGTGTCGGTGTTTTCTTGACCGTTCTCGGGGTGATGGCCAGTTCTTTGCGAACGTCGACGACTGCAGGCCCTCGTACTGAATCTAACGGCCCGCGTTCATTGGCACACTTTCGCAGACGTCCGAGCTTGGCTTGGAAGGAATCTTCCCCGGGCAGGTCCGCATTTTGAGCAGCCCCCCAGACGATTCTGGTGCCTCCGCTGGTGATCAAATCAAACACAAAATAGCGATGGTCGTCCTGAATCTCTGGACGCGCTGAAGGCAAGATATCGACCAAGTGCAGCGACTCCCATTCGTCCGACAGTTTATCCGCCAAAGCAGCCGCCCCCGCAACACGCGGGTCGGTCCATTGCTGCCCGACAGGTGGGCGACCGATAATCCCGCCAATTCGTGGGAGATAGCGTTTACGAATCTCTGGCACATCGGCGGCAGGCAGCTGCACCCCCAGTGGATCGACGGGAATCAGCTCAACTCCTTGGGGCCCGCCTAGCTCGACCACGGCCACAGGTCGTCGAAAAGTCAGCTCGACATGCACTTTGGGCGGGTAACTTTTGATAATTCGGTCGACCGACTTTACCCAAGGATGCAAAACAAAAGCGTCTCGTACCACATTCACAAAGGCATCGTCGAGAACCGACAAGCGTCGGTCGAGCGCGGAGTTGTGTACTACCTCAGTCCGTACGTCTGCGGTAATCCACTCAGGCAAAGGGGTCGTGGTAATGCGGTCGGCGGTGAGCAAGTACCGATCCCGGTGGATAATCGCCGGGGAAACTTGTTGCCAGACAAGCTGCATTGCCCAGCCCAATAGGAGCACCACCACCAAGGCAGCCACCACTCGCGTTTGCTGGAGCAGTTTTAACCTTGCCCGAGCTAGAAAGCTCTTCGAGGGGATTTCGTCTGATTTGGGACGTTGTTTTTTTGTAATCCGTGCCACTGCAACACCTCCGTGCGCTGCTCTTAATGGAAACAAACCGCTGGGCTACCAGATTTCAAGCTCGGTTTCTAACTCGACGCCCAATCGCTCGGCAACTCGGCTGCGAATGATGTCGATCAATCGCAAGACATCCTGACTGGTTGCACCCTCGGCGGCCACGATGAAGTTGGCATGTTGTTGACTCACTTCGACGCCGCCCACTCGGGTTCCCTTGAGCCCTGCCTGATCGATCAGCATTCCAGCGCTCATGCCGCGCGGGTTTTTGAAGACATTGGCGACATTTTGATGGGAAAGCGGCTGGCCAGCTTTCTTGACGATCCACTGCTTTTGCATTCGTTTGGTGAGCAGTTCGGGATCTTCATCTTCCAGCAAAAATTCGGCGCTGAGAATAACAAGCTCATCAAGGCTGCTTTGACGATAAGCGAAAACCAAGTCCTCTCGATCTCGCTGCAGTATCTCGCCCGAACGGGTCATCACGGTTGCTCGGCAAGCCCATTGGCCAATGTCGCCACCGCGACTACCAGAATTTCCATGCAGGGCACCACCTATGGTGCCCGGGATGCCGACCAACGGTTCTAGGCCTGCCAGTCCAGAGCGGACAGTCTCGCTAATCGCATGTGCCAGCTTCGCACCACCCCCGGCAACTAGGCGGTTGCCGCGGATTTGGATATCGGTAAAGCCAACTCCCGAAAGGCTCACCACCATGCCAGAGACGCCCTCGTCGCGGACCAGAACATTGGAACCGCTGCCAAGAACTCGGATCGGGACTCCCTCGTCGCAACAACGTCGGACTAGGGCAGCCAGTTCGTCCACCGACTTGGGCTCGGCATAGAACGACGCCACCCCACCCAGCTTTAGCCAAGTACGCTCGTCAAGCGGCTCGTCCTGCCGAACAATTTTTTCAAAGCCACTCACTAATGTCATTGCCGTTGTCCCTCGAAGAGAATGCACCATCGTGACTAGTTCCCCGCTCGTCGTCAATTCTTGCAATTTGCCACGGCCATTCTACTCGAAAGTTTCATGGCCTAGACACTCCTAAAATCCGTATCGGGTGGTCTCTCTCTGAGGATCAAGGAAGTGCCTAAGTGGGCGGGTCGTGCAGTAGGGGTGGATAGCAAAATGGGGGAATTTGGCTTTCCTAGGCTGATTTTTCTCAAGGAGAAGCGTGATTGCCTTATTTTATAGGTGCAGTCTATTGGCCAAATCGCCAGACTGGCGTAGGGCCTCATAGGCGGCCACAGCGACGGAATTCGACAAATTGAGGCTTCGGACGTCGTCTCGCGTGGGAATCCGTAGGCATCGATCCGGCTGCTCGGCCAGTATTGAGTCAGGCAATCCCTGCGATTCTGAGCCGAATACCAGGACATCGCCCCGTCGTAGCTGCACATCGACGTAAGACCGTGTCGCTTTTTTGCTGAAATACCAGAATTGTTGACCTGAAAGCTGCTCGGCGAGCGTCGGCCAGTCGTCGACGGCTTGCCACTCGAGATGTTGCCAGTAGTCGAGCCCGGCACGGCGGAGGTGATAGTCGTCGACTCGGAAACCCAGTGGTCGCACGAGCCATAGCTTGGCTCCGACGGCGACGCAGGTGCGTCCGACGCTGCCGGTGTTGTAGGGAATCTCGGGCTGAAAAAGCACGATGTGTAATCGGGGGTCGTATGCCATGGCTGTGGGATGTTTGATTTATGATTGTTGATGTGTTGGGAGTTTTGTCAGGCTGTTCTTGGACAAAATGGACAAAACTGTTGGGTGTGGTTGGTGTTTGGTAGCTCTTTTATAGGGGTTTTCTATTTTTGTGGGAGTGAGTTTTGGCACGAATAGGGCTGTTTGGGGGTTTTGCGGACAAAACTCGGTCGATTTGTCCGCTGATATTTTCTTAAACGTTTCAATGTTAGGTTTTGCGAGATTTGGCTTGGACAAAAGTCGGTGGGGTTTTGTCGTATTTTGTCCAAATGTGGTGACTTTATTGTTAAAAAAGGTGACTGCTATTCTAGCCACAGAGTTCACAGAGAACTCAGAGACTTTGTGATCTCGGTGGCTAAAAATTTTTCGATAAACGGGGAAACACTTATCTTCGCTAATCGGCGCTAATTTTAATCAGAACGTTTGGCCATCCGCAAAAGGTAGGTGAACCCGCCGGGATCTGCTCTCTCGGTAATCACCATCCACCGCCGACAGAACCACCTACCCTTGTATCTTGCAGATAGCTACGACTTGTCTAGCGGTGGAACCCCGGTACCGCTTCGCACTGCTGGGCAAGCCAGGCAGTGGCACCCAGCGGGGCTTCGTTAGATTTCCAAAGAACGGAAGGTAAGGGCTATTGTCTTGTATTGGTGGGTGGTTTCCATCATTAAATTTGGCCGGGTGGATTTGCTGCGGAGGGCGCGGAGGTTGTTTGCTTTTTTGGCTGTTGTTTTCTACCATGACCAGTGGCTCATCCGGTGCTGTTTCGGACGTAAGGAACCCCGCTTGCCCTTGGGCATCTGCACGGTTCGCATCGGAGGCCACTTTCCAGATACCGGGTAGCCAAAGTTTTGAGTGGGGGTGGGGGCGTTTGTGATTTCAGGCCAGGATGGCCGGGCTATGGGGGCGCTGAGTGTTGTAGCTTTGGGTGGGTTGATTCTGGTAGCTTGGACGGCTTGGTTTTTTGACTTTGCCTTCCTCTCTTGCACCGTGTGATGATTAAACCTGCTGATCTTATGCAAATTGCGATTGAGTCTTGCCGCGAGGGGGTTTCTTGTGGGCAGAGCCCTTTTGGCTGCGCGATTGCGATCGGCGACAAGATAGTTGCACGGGCTCATAATACAGTGGTGCTTTCGACGGATATCACGGCGCATGCCGAAGTGAATGCCATTCGGGAGGCGTGCAAAGCGACCGGAGACATTTTTTTGTCGGGTGCGATGGTGGCCACCACTTGCGAGCCGTGCCCCATGTGTATGGCAGCCCTTCATTGGGCGCGAGTCGATACGGTTTACTACGGGGCGACCATAGCTGATGCGGCGTCGGCGGGATTTAATGAGCTGTCGTTGTCGGCCTCTGAATTGTTGCAAGCGGGCGGTAGTCGCGTACGGTTGCAGGGCGAGGTGCGAACGGACGAATGCCGTCAGCTATTTGCCGAGTGGCTCGAAAATGATGATCGACGTTCGTATTAGGTATCGAGGGTACGGATGTAATGATTCCGGCCAGGATGGCCGGGCTATGTTTGTTGTCGGTCGGGGTGTATTCTGAAGCTCCCTTCTCCCTTTCAAGCGGTTTTTCTTATGGTTACTAAGTACGATCTCGCCCAGAACTGGTTGCCCCGTTATACGGGGATGCCGATCGAAGCGTTTGGCGATTACGTGTTGCTGACCAACTTTCGGAATTACGTGCAGAAATTTGCCGAGAAGTTTGGCTGCGATGTTTATGGTGAAGATCACCCGATGCAGGCGGCGACGAATCGCGATGGGCTGACGATCATCAATTTTGGAATTGGTTCGCCTAATGCCGCGACGGTGATGGATTTGTTGACGGCCTACCACCCGAAGGCGGTTCTTTTTCTTGGGAAATGCGGTGGTTTGAAACGGACGACCGAAATCGGCAATTTTATTTTGCCCATCGGAGCGATTCGCGGCGAAGGAACCTCCGACGACTATTTGCCGCAAAAGGTGCCTGCGCTGCCCTCTTTTAAGTTGCATAAGTTTGTTTCTGAAAAATTGGTGGAGCGAAATCTTGATTACCGCTCCGGGGTGGTTTACACGACTAACCGGCGGGTGTGGGAGCATGACGAGGAATTTAAGTTGCGACTTCGTGAATACACGCCGATCGCCATCGACATGGAAGCGGCGACGATTTTTGTGGTCGGCCATAAAAACGAAATCGCCCGTGGAGCACTGCTGTTGGTCTCGGATTTGCCGATGACGCATGAGGGGATAAAAACGCTGAAAAGCGATGCCCAGGTGAGTCAAAACTGGGCGGACGTGCATTTGGAGATTGGCATCGAATCGCTGACCGAGATCGAAGAGAAGGGCGAGAAGATTAAGCATTTTCAGTATTGAAAGTGCGACGGTTTTGTACTCACCACGAAGGGAGTGGTTTTCTCGCGCAGCAGAACCGCAATGGGCGCAGGACGACTGCAAAGTCGGCACGATCAATCAAAAGGCAGGAAAAAAATTTACCACAGAGGACACAGAGCAGCACAGAGCAGCACAGAGGGCCTGGAACTAAGCTTTTCTCGGTGTTCTCTGTGCCCTCTGTGGTTCAATTAATTTTGTTTTATTTTATACAATTGCGACTTTGCAGTTCACCTTGCAATGGGCACCGGCTTCTGGCTATTTTTTCTTATTGGGTGTATCATCACTAGTCTTGTGTGCGTTTGCTCCTCCTTTCAACGAGTTGGCATCTATGCATTCTCGGCAAAGCGCATTTGGTCGTTTGGCGTTTACGCTGATTGAACTGCTGGTCGTGATCGCGATCATCGGCATTCTTGTTGCATTGTTACTTCCGGCGGTGCAAGCGGCGCGTGAAGCTGCTCGACGGACCCAGTGTGTGGTCAATCTAAAAAATCTTGCGCTGGCGGCACTCAATTTTGAATCGAGTCAGGGCTATTTTGCGCCGGCAGCGCAGGAGCGTGTGAATCCGAGTGGCGGACTCGCGAGTGGAGAAAAGCCACCGCTGGCGCGCCATAATGGTCTTTCTTTTTTGTTGCCCTATTTTGAGCAAGGCAATAAGTTTAGTGTGATCGATTTCGATTGGGACTGGAACGCGACCTCGCCTTACGACAACGAAGCGTATACGAAGCAAGATATTGGCGGGATACTCATCTGCCCTTCGTCGCCTGTCTATCAGCCCTTGCGGCATGCGACCGACTACATCGGCGCGATTCGAGTTGACGTGAGTAGTTCGGGACTAAAAGACCTGCTAGTGAGTGGCATGATTGATGCGCATGGAGGGATTGGCGAAGACGAGCCTATTTGGCGTGGCTTGTTGCAGGAAGACAAACTCAACATGGAGGATTCCGCCAAAACGGATCGCCGCAGAGTACGAGCGGGACAAGTGACCGACGGGCTTTCTAATACGGGGATGTACTTTGAGGCGGTCGCTAAGCCGTTTATGTTTGGGTTTTACACGGGGACATTTGATGGCGTGAAGGAAACCCGATTTTTTAATGGTGAGGAAGACCGGAGCAGGAACAGTCGCTTTCGTTGGGCGAGCCAGCGGACTTGGATGACGATCAACGACTTTTGTGGTAGTTCGCAGCTAATAAACTGCAATAACGTGAACAAGCCGTTTGGTTTTCATGTGGGAGGCATCAACATTTCTTCCGCCGACGGGAGTGTCGGGTTCTATTCGGAGAGCATGGATGCGAACGCTTTTGTGGCCCTGGTGACCATGGCGGGGCAAGAGGTGTTGCCTTAGAATTGCCAAGGGCTTCTCGTGCATTCCAAGTGAGAGCAGCCGTATTTCGCGTTGTGTTGTTGGTCGCCCTTAGGTTACCTGCGCGCTAATCACTTAGGATATGACGATGTCTATTGTGTCGATGATTGACCACGCGGTTTTGCACCCGACGCAGACGGCCGACGATTTACGTGAGGATTGCCTCCTGTGTGTCGAGCTAGGGGTAGCGAGTGTGTGCGTCAAACCATCGATGGTGCATCTGGCCAGCGAACTACTGGCAGGCTCGAAGGTAATGCCGAGCACGGTGATTGGATTTCCGCACGGTGGGACCACGACGGCTGCTAAGGTTTGCGAGACGCAGGTCGCCTGCGAAGCGGGGGCGCGCGAAGTCGACATGGTGGTGAATTTGGGTTGCGTATTGGCCGAACAGTGGCAGCAAGTGGGGGACGACATTTATGCGGTGGTCGAGGCTGCCCGCAGTTGCGGGGCCATCACCAAGGTTATTTTCGAGACAGGGTTGTTGCCGGACGATGCATTGAAAATTCGCCTCTGTGAGCTGAGCGAGCAGGCTGGCGCTGCTTTTGTGAAAACCTCGACCGGATTTGGTTTTGTAAAAGGTGCCGACGGGACATTGACCAGCACCGGGGCCACCGAAGATGATATTCGTCTGATGGTTGCAAATACGGGCGACCAGGTGCAGGTGAAAGCCTCGGGGGGCATCCGTTCGTTTGCCGATGCCGAGCGTTTTGTTGCCTTGGGGGCTACGCGACTTGGCACAAGCAGCACCAAGGCGATTGCGATGGGCGAGTGTGGTGATGAGAACAAGTGACAGAAAGTAAGTCTCTCGCAAAGGCGCAAAGGAAAATTGATAACTAATATCCAGAAAAACGTGACATTTCATCCGGCGGAAGTAAAAAATTATCACGCAGAGTAAGATTCTAAAACGTGGCCAATAGGAAAAGAATAAAACACGATGTTAGAACTCTATGATCAAGTCCAAGCGGCTGCGGATTTTATTCGCGAACAGTGGTCGGAGGTGCCTCGCGCAGGCATCATTCTCGGCACGGGATTGGGCGGTTTGGCGGAGCAAATTGAGTCGGCGGTTGCGATCGACTACGAGAAGATCCCCCACTTTCCTCAATCGACGTCGGTCGGCCACGCAGGGCGGCTTATCTGTGGACGGCTTGAGGGTTTGCCGATCATGGCGATGGAAGGTCGGTTTCATCAATACGAAGGCTACCCGCTCGATCAAATTACGTTGCCAGTTCGAGTGATGAAGGCGCTGGGGGCAGAGCTAATGATTGTGACCCAGGCGGTGGGCGGCATGAATCCATTGCATCGGTCAGGCGACGTGATGATTGTCGACGATCATATTAACTTGATGGGCGACAATCCGTTGGTAGGCATCAACGACGAGCGGCTTGGTGTGCGTTTTCCGGATATGAGTGCTCCTTACACGCCTGAACTGATCGACGTGGGCTTACACATTGCTCGTCGAGAAGATTTCGTGGCGCATCGCGGTGTGATGGTTGCTGTGACGGGGCCGAATCTTGAAACCCGTGCGGAATATCGGTTCTTGCGAACGATTGGTGCCGATGTCGTTGGGATGTCGACCGTGCCCGAGGTGATTGTTGCCGTCCATAGCGAGATGCGTGTTTTTGGTGTTTCGGTGATTACCGACATGTGTCTGCCTGATTCGCTGAAGCCGGCGGTCGTCGAAGAGATCATCGCGATTGCCAATGGGGCTGAGCCTAAGCTGAGGGCTTTGGTGCTGGGCATCTTGGCCCACGAAGCCAGTAGGTCTTGAAAGTCCGTCCAGGAACCACTTTTTGCTGTTGCATCCCGGTTCGCAGGTGTTATAATTTAATGCAACACTTCTTTTAGCCACATGCCTTACTATTTCTTTATCTGGACGGAAGACAACGTCAAGCATCTCGCTGAAAATGGGGTGACTCAAAATGATTTTGAGGCGATCGTTTGCGAGCCTTTATCAGTTGGTGTCAGCCGTTCATCCGGCTGCCCAATTGCATTTGGCGTAACCGAAGATGGCCGAAACTTGGCATGTGTCTACAAAGAACTTGACGACGATGAATTTCTCCCCATAACAGCCTATGAGGTGGAATAATGGCCAAAAAAGCAAAACGAGTTTACAAGAAGTCTACAGCTTCAGAGCGGGCTATCTACAAGCGGGAACTTGCTGCTGTTGGAGCGGACAAGGAAGCTATCATTGCCGAGGGGCGTGTTGTCTTTGAAGCACACGAAGCATCTCGCAAGGCACTGAACCAACTCAAGGCTGAACGTGAACGGCAAGGCCTGAGTCTTGCAGACATTCGCAACCGGTCGGGCATTGGACGTGAGGCAATCAGCAAGCTGGAAAACGACGAAATTCCGAATCCGACGGTGCGAACGCTCATGCGATATGCCTCGGCGTTAGGCGTAAAATTAGAACTAAAGTTGGGCAAGTAGTTCGCGTCTTATTATGCCTGAGATAGCTTCACAAATTGAATCGACTGCTAAAATCGTCGCACGGCATTGGCCGGTGGTGCCGCAGGTGGGGGTGATTCTTGGCACTGGGTTGGGAAGTCTCGCTGAGCAGATTGCCATCGAGACTACCCTCGACTATGCCGACCTCCCGTTATTTTCGGGGGAGATGGCTGCGGGGCATCGAGGTCGCTTGGTCTGTGGGCAGCTCGAAGGGGTGCCGTTGATTGCCTTTCAGGGACGTTTTCATCTTTATCAAGGGTGCTCGCCACAGCAGGCTGCTTTGCCGGTGCGGTTGATGCAGCAGCTCGGCGTTGAAACGCTTATCATCTTGAATGCAGCAGGCGGCTTGAATCCTGCGTATGCGGTCGGGGACGTGATGCTGATCGAAGATCAGATCAACTTCATGTTTGCCAATCCTTTGGTTGGGGTGAACGATGAGCAACTGGGGCCAAGATTCCCCGATATGTCGCAACCCTATAGTTTGCGACTTGCCAAGGTTGCCATTTCGGTCGCTCGACGAGAAGGCTTTCGGTTGCACCAGGGGGTTTATGCTTCGATGCTTGGGCCGACCTATGAAACTCGTGCCGAATATCGCATGCTGAGGCGTCTTGGTGCCGATGCCGTCGGTATGTCGACGGTTCCCGAAGTTCTTGCTGCCCGTCACGCGGGCATGCGTGTGTTGGGGCTTTCGATTATTACCAACATTGGTTTGCCTGATGCGCTCAGCGAGACCACGGGGCACGATGTGGTTGTTGCTGCGGAGGCTGCGGTCGAGAAGCTCAAACCTATCGTACGCGGGGTGGTGGGGTCACTATGAATCCTGTCTGGATAATTTCCAAGAAACGTGATGGGGGTGAGCTTACCGATAACGAGATCGGCGAGTTTGTAGATGGTTATGTCGCTGGTGAAATTGCGGACTATCAGATGTCGGCCATAGCGATGGCGATTTACTTGCGCGGGATGACGCCCCGCGAAACGGCGGCGCTGACCGATTGCATGTTGGCTTCCGGGGTGCGACTGGCGTGGGATGAAGGCTGCTCGCCGCTGGTCGACAAACACTCAACCGGCGGGATTGGTGACAAGGTTTCGTTAGTGCTTGCGCCGATGTTGGCTTGTTGCGATTTACAAGTTCCGATGATTTCGGGCCGTGGGCTTGGCGCCACGGGGGGGACGCTCGATAAGCTGGAATCGATTCGCGGTTTTCGTACGGATTTGTCGCTGGATGCGATGCGAAAGGTTGTTGTCTCGGTGGGTTGCGTAATCACCGGCGCGACGGCCGATCTGGTTCCTGCGGATCGAAAACTTTATGCGTTGCGTGACGTGACTGCCACGGTGCCTTCGATTCCGCTGATTGCAGCCAGCATCATGAGCAAAAAACTGGCCGAAGGGCTGGATGCATTGGTGCTTGACGTCAAGTTTGGTAGCGGTGCGTTTATGAAAACGGTCGAGTCAGCTCGGGAATTGGCCCAGTCGATGGTCGAGACAGGCCGACGCATGGGAGTGCCAGCCACGGCGCTGCTCACCGACATGAATCAACCGTTGGGTCGCCTTGTCGGCAACGCGGTCGAAGTGGACGAGTCGGTTGCAGCGTTGGAAGGCAACGGGCCGCCTGATCTCATGGAAGTAACGGTTGCCCTGGGCGTGGAGCTGCTGATTTCTACCGGGCGTGCTGAGACTGCCGAAAAAGCTCGTGAGCAGTTGCAAAAGACAATTGACACAGGCGCAGCACGAGAGAAATTTGCGAAGATGGTAGCCGCCCAAGGTGGCGATCTCGACGCCCCGCGTACCGTTGCCGTAGGCAGCGAAGTATTGGCAAGCCGACCGGGATTTGTTGCTGCGATCGATGCCGAGCTTCTTGGTCAAGCGGTGATTGGCATGCGTGGCGGTCGTCAACAACTGGACGATGCGTTAGATCATTCGACCGGTTTTGAGATGCTCGTCCGTTTGGGCGATCGGGTCGATGCGAACCAACCTCTGGCCCATGTTTTTGCTGACAATTTGTTTGCCGAGGAAGGGAGAGAACGATTGGCTGCGGCGATTCAAATTGCCGATGAACGGCCAACTGTTGGGCCGTTGATTTTGGAGCGTGTTGGGTAAAAACGAGTAGCCCTGAAAGCCTCATAGACGGTTTCAAAACCCACATTCGGCCCGAAAACCTTCGGCCCTGGGATGCATTTTTAGAGTTTTGAAACCGTCTCTAGGGATTTGGGGCATTTCTCGTTAGACTGTAGTACCGTGTATTGTTCACGAAACCGTTAGGATTTTTGTCGGGTTTATCCAGGAGATAGGGAGAAGGCGATGCAGTGTTTTTTTCGATTATTGTTGGCCGGGGTGTTCGCCTTTGCTGTACTGACAGCCGATCGGACGAAAGCGGTAACGGTTTCGATCGATTATTCTTTTGACTCTGCCAACTTTTTTGGGGCGGGCAACCCTGACGGAGCAGCGGCAGGTATTCAAGCCCGTGCGTCGTTAGAAGCAGTCGCGGGCTTTTACTCCACGTTGCTGACGGACACATTGTCTACGATCCAGACGCCCGCCGATTTTCACAGTTCAGATTTTGATGGGGTGGTCACTTGGCAGTGGCAAGCAAGTTTTACGAACCCCGGCACTGGCGCGAGTACTACGCTGTTCGACGAGACCATCGCTAGCGATGAGTACCGAATTTATGTGGGGGCCCGGAGCTTGGCGGGCAGCACGTTGGGTGTTGGAGGTCCGGGAGGGTGGGGTTGGTCGAGTAATCCTTCCGGAGGATTTACTCAAGGAGAGATCAATCAGATTAACGCTATTTCCGATGCTTTTTCTGACGCTGTGTCGACACGAGGTGAAGCGACTGGTTTTGCCAATTGGGGTGGAGTGATTTCGTTTGATAACGATGCGGGTACGAACTGGCACTTCGATCATTTGACATCACCTTCGGCAGGCGAAAGCGACTTTTTTTCGACCGCGATTCACGAATTTGGCCATTCGTTGGGATTAGGCACTGCTGCGGAGTGGAACAGCTTGGTGAGCGGTACTTCATTTTTCGGCACCGCTGCTGTTAGCGAACATGGTGGCCCGGTGCCGCTGGATTGCAGCGGGACTTGTTCGGGGCATTGGGCGGAAGGAACCACGAGCGTTGTGTTGGGAACCGCCGTATCTCAGGAAGCCGCGATGGACCCCACGCTCACTTCGGGGGGTCGGAAACGGTTAACCGATCTTGATGCCGCTGCCCTAACCGACATTGGTTGGACGGTCGTGGCGCCCACTTTTTCGCCGGGTGATTTTGACCAGGATGGCGATGTCGATGCTATCGATCTTGCGACATTCTCAACAGGTTTTGGCGTGAATAGCAGCGGCGACGCTGATGGGGATGGAGACACCGACGGGGGAGATTTTCTGCTTTGGCAGCAAAATTACACAGGGCCACTGTCCCCTGCTATTGCGTCTGTGCCTGAGCCAAGCACGCTGCTATTAGGAGCACTGGCCAGCGTGGGCATGTTGATACAGCGAAGGCGCCCCAGCTAACTTGACAATCATTTTTTTACCGCAGAGGACGCAGAGAGCGCAGAGGGGATTTTTAAAACAGGACTTTCTCTACGCGACTCTGCGTTCTCTGCGGTTTAATTTATTTCTACAAAAAAATGCCCTCACCATCCGTAGACGGCAAGGGCATTGGGTCAGCTAAGTTGCTTTTAGTCTGAGCTAGCGGTTGCTAGGTACCGAACTCCAGCCATCGGCATCAGTGTTTGTTGGCTTGTAGCTCGTTTGCGAAACCGCTTGGCGAGTGACAGGCTGGCTGTAGACGGCATTCCAAACATCCACACTGGGGCGGCTAGCCGTGCGATCGCGAGGATCTAATAGCCGTGGCGCTTCGAGCAATGTGTTGGAATCAGCAGGAGCCGCTTCTGGAGCACTGCTTTCTGGAACCGGGGCGGGTGTTGGCTTCAGCGAGGGGTAGTTCGATTGGGTGGGAACTTGTTCGTTGGGGCCTAGTGCGGGTTGCCCAGTGTTCGGTCCGACCGTTGCTGCGCCTTGAGGTGCTGTGTAACTAGGCGCGGCTGCTCCACCGGCACAATTCGAGCAGGCGGGCTGGGTGTACGACGCTTGGCTTACGCCAGTCGAACAAGCTGAGCAGCCGGTGCATCCTGCATGACAGCAAGAGGCAACCACGGGATGCAACACGACTTGGCGAGCCACCGTTTGTGTGCAAGTCGAACAATGGTTGCCTGCGACAGCAGGAACGTAGTACGAGGTTTGTAGGATTGGCCTTGCTACCATTCTTCGCCCTAACGGAGCATACGACGTCACATACGGCTGATAGGCTGCCGTATACGGGGCATACCCGGCGGTGTAGGGTGCGTACGAAGTGGTGTAGGTGGGCGTTGCGGCAGCAGTCGTGACTCCGTATCGGCGCAGACGCATCTGATCAAAAAGCTTTCCTGGATACCAAGCGGTGTAAGGCCGATAGGCGACTGTCGTTTGAGCAACCACCGGCTGATAGGCCACGGTCGGAGCTGGACAAGTCGAGCATTGCGCGCGGGTCATTTTCATCGACATCACGGTGAGCGCGGTTACCACGAGTCCAGCCAAGACAAAACGCATCGAAAAAGATTTCATGATTGATCATCTCGTTAAGCAAAAAGGAACGGGGAGCCTACTCGCCCCCACTAATACAGGTTTAATCTCCCACCACCACTCTTGGCAATGATTTTCTGTCTTCGAAACCAAATTTGGTGACGAATTCAATTTGGGGAGAGTTTGCGACTTAGGAAAAGATGGCTGGAAAAGTGATCCAGGCACCTGGGGCGGCCGCTGTCTCTGCTGGCGAAATGTGCCGCCGGCAGAGAGAAGCATCCCCTTATTGGTCAATTCTAGCCTAAAATCTGCAGCCCTGCAGCCAAGCGGCGAATGATGCCAAAATACATCAGCGCCGTTTGAGATACTCAACCTCGAGTACCTTACGTGATGAACAAATGAAACGTTCGCGCAGAATTTAAGGCTAGCAACCATTCCCCCTACCTTCTCACAAAAAAAGGCCGTGCAATATGCACGGCCTGGTGTGGTAGCAGTCGCAGGGTCTGTGGTCGTTAAAAAACGGTGCGTGCGATTTATGGTTTCAAGGTTAGAGTTAGCAGTAACTTACTGCCCCCAAGGAACGCACCTTAATTCGAATTCCGGTGGGTTTCGCTCCGCTGCACCCACCCTACGATTCGCGAGCTACCTCGCCGAAAAATCGATCTAGCGAGGGACGTTGCGCTGGGGGCGATTAAAACCGATTTTCTCCAGCGACTTGTAAACCTCGTCGAGAGTTTTCTCTCCGAAGTTCGAAATGCTTAGCAGATCTTCGCGGGTGCAATGCAAAAGATCGTTGACGGTGAAAATGCCGCGATCTTCGAGACAGTTGGTTGTTCGCACGGCTAAGCCGATCTCGGCAGTGCTCATCTCTAGACGCTCTTGCATTCCTTGGTTGGCCAGTTCGGCTTGATTAATTGGAACGCGTGTCATGGTGGGCTCCTTCCCTTACTGAGTGAGGGTCGAGTTTGACCGGCTCGACCTTCGAAATGTTCTTTCCCAACCCTGGGACGCAAATTGCGTATCAATCTGGTTGGGAGTATAGCAACTTCCGCCATTTTTCAGCAAAGAAAAATGGCGAACTGGTGAGATTTTTTGCAACTCCTCCTATCTGCTGTCATTGGCGCGACAAACGGCCTGGGCATAGGATACACTGGATACTTTTGAGTGCGGTATTTTTACCGTATCGTGTTTGATAGCCAGAGAAAGCTTGATCGTTCGTGGATCCACTTTTCGAATCTCTCAACGAAGCACAATGCGAGGCGGTTCGCCACGTCGATGGCCCGATGCTTGTGCTAGCAGGCCCTGGGAGCGGCAAGACGCGGGTCGTTACCCATCGTATTGCGCACATGCGACAAGCGGGTGTTGCAGCTTCGAATATCCTTGCGCTCACGTTCACGAATAAAGCTGCCGACGAGATGCACGCGCGCGTCGAGCAGTTGGTGCCGGGAGAACCGGTTTGGGTCAGCACTTTTCACCGCTTCGGTGCCCGCCTGTTGCGGCACTACGCCGAATACGTCGGGTTGACGCCCAATTTTACGATATACGATACGAAAGACGCCAAGCAGACCCTGGCTCGATTGATCGATACGGGCAACTTCAAGACGATGCACTACACGCCCGATCGCATCGCCCACGCCATTAGTGCCGCCAAGAATAAATTAATCACCGCCGACAAATATGAACCACGACCTGGAAGCCCGCTCAGCCAAATTGTCGCTGAAATCTATCCCGCGTATCAAGCGCGGCTACTCGCCTCTTCGGCCGTCGATTTCGACGACCTGCTTCTTCACATCGCTCAACTGCTTTATCAGAATGCAGAAGTCCGCGCGACGCTCGACGAACGATTTCGATACATCCTTGTCGATGAATACCAAGACACCAACCATGTTCAATATGTGTTGCTTCGCGCCTTGTCGGTTGACTATCCCAACTTGGCGGTGACGGGCGACCCCGACCAATCGATTTATGGCTGGCGCGGGGCTGACATCAATAACATCTTACAGTTTGAGACCGACTACCCAGAAGTCAAAGTCGTTCGGCTCGAGCGGAACTATCGAAGCACAAAACGCATTCTACGCGTGGCCGATCAGCTCATCGCTCATAATTTGCGACGCAAGAAAAAAGCATTGTTCACCGACAACGACGAAGGCAACGCCGTCCGCCTGGTCGAGTATGCCAATCAAGATGATGAAGCGGAAGGAATTGCAGCGCAAATTGCCGAAGCGATTGCGGCAGGCAGGCACCAGGCGAGCGACTTTGCCATTTTCTACCGCGTTAACGCGCTTTCGCGTGTGCTCGAAAGCGCGTTGCGCCAAGCGGGTGTCCCTTACCAGATTATCCGTGGCCAAGAGTTTTACCAACGTAAAGAAATCAAAGATGTGCTGGCCTATTGCCAATTAATCAACAACCCTCGCGACGATCAGGCGGTGCTTCGCACCATTAACACGCCTGCCCGTGGCATCGGTCGTAAGACGATCGATCGGCTCACCCAGCATGCCTACCGCCATGGCCTTTCGCTACTGGATGCAGCGCGCGAGGCGGTTCAGGTCGAAGGTCTGGCTGTACGCTCGGCTAAAAAAGTGGCCGTCTATGTCTCTTTGGCTGACAAGCTGAGCCAACTTGCGGCAGGCGACGTCGAAGAGATTCTTGGCACCATCCTGAGCGAGTCGGGTTATCACGAGCACCTCGAAGAAGGGGACTCCGAAGAAGACTTGAATCGACTGGCGAATATCGAAGAGCTGCTCACCGACGCACGGCAGTTCGACGAGAAAAATCCGGGGGGCGGTCATTTAGAAACCTATTTAGAAAATGCTTGGCTCACCGGAGAGACCGATGGCTGGGAGACCGAGACCGAAAAAGTGACGCTGATGACGCTGCATGCCGCCAAGGGCTTAGAATTTCCGTCAGTTTATCTCATCGCAGTCGAGCACGGACTGTTGCCGCACGAGCGTAGTACCAGCGATGAATCGCAACTCGAAGAGGAACGGCGATTGGCATTCGTGGGTATCACTCGTGCGGAAAAACACTTGCAGCTTAGCTACGCCGCGCACCGCGATTTTCGTGGGCAACGACGTCGCACCGTCCCCAGTTCGTTTCTGCTTGAAATGCCGCGAGAAGAACTCGAGCTTACTCAGAATTCAAAGGACGATGGCGGTTGGGATGAGTCTACCTGGGACGATGACCTCGCGTTCGATCCAGTGGCACTAGAAGCCCAGAACGATGGATTTGTCGTTGAGCCACCCGATGACGAAGAGTCGGACACACCTAGTTTGCAGATAGCAGCCGCCCAAGTCACCACAGCCGCCCAACTGGCAGGGGCAACCACTGAGTCTCAAAAGCCGGTTTCGCCCAACGTGTTCGCCCAGGGCATGGCCGTCTCTCACCCGCAGCACGGCCTGGGAAAGATTGTCGCTCTCTCGGGTTCGGGCCATAACCGCCGGGCAACCGTACAGTTTGCCACCGCCGGCGAAAAACGTTTTGTGCTTTCCCACAGCCCAATTCGGCCCGTGGGGAAATGATATTACTTGCCAGTGCTTAGGTAATGGATGGGTTGATTCCCTCGTCCACATTGGGGCACCAGCTATCGATAGGCGGTAGCCGCGTGTTACACTGGGAGTAACGAACCAAGTTCTATCCTAGCGAACCACCTGCATGTCCAACGATTGGCCCCCTCAGTTTATCTTTACCGTTTGCCAGCGTGGTGCAGAGCAGGTGCTCAAGCAGGAAATTGCTGCTCGGCTTGCGGATGCACGCCTTGCTTTTTCGCGACCAGGGTTTGTTACCTTCAAACTGGGCGAGCCCTGTCAGCAGCCCGAGCAATTTCAATTGCCTTCGACGTTTGCACGGGCCTACGGTTTTTCGTTAGGAAAGTTGGTGGGCTCGAAAACAGGCGAGTTGGCTGCGCAGGTTTGGGAAACTCCGGCTATTAAACAGTTAGTTGCGTCTGAGGGGTTTGCTGACATTCACACTTGGCAACGTGATGCCAAGTTGTCGGGCACCCGCGGATTTGAGCCAGGGCAGACGCTCTTAGCTCAAGAGGTAGAGCGGGTGATTCGCGAGCGCTCACCCATCGAATCGTTGCACCCCATGCCAGCCGTCCCGCGACCACCGAGTCGCCGGAATGGCTGGGTGCTTGACGTGGTTCTGGTCGAACCCAACGAGTGGTGGATCGGCTGCCATCGCACAACCCGGCGCTTCGACTGCTGGCCAGGCGGAGTACCGCCACTCGATTTGCCCGAGCACGCAGTGAGTCGAGCCTATCTCAAAATGGCCGAATCGCTCGAATGGTCTGCATTGCCGATCTTAAAGGGCGATCTCTGCCTTGAGTTGGGTTGCGCCCCAGGCGGGGCAGCACAAGCCTTGCTCGACCGGGGGGCTCGCGTCCTGGGCGTCGACCCGGCGGAAGTTGAGCTTGAAGTGAACGAGCATCCCAATTTTCAGCACTTGCGTCGACGTTCTGCTGAGGTGTCGCGTCGACAATTGCACGGAGTCCGTTGGCTTGCTGCCGATATGAACGTCACTCCCACTTATACACTTGATGCTGTTGAAGATATCGTCTCGAACAAAGCGACTGCCGTTCGAGGGTTGTTGCTCACCCTAAAATTCACGGATTGGAAGCTAGCAGCACAGCTTCCAGGCTATATCGAACGTGTTCGCAGTTGGGGTTATCGCGACGTTCGTACCCGCCAGTTGGCATCCAACGGTCGAGAAATCTGCTTAGTCGCCTTGCGTAGTCGTAGTCAGCGTCGTGTACAACGGCCAACCCATACCCGACGCCGCAAAGACGCTGCCCACGCTAGCATGCCGAAGCCACCGCATTTGCCAGCGAATGGGTAGTGTCGGGTTTGCTCTTGGATCACAACCCATGGTGGCCGTCGAAGTGCTAGCAGCCGAGCGAGCTTGACACCTTGGGGCTGAATTAGTACTAACTGCCTCGCAATCGTTGCTTCCCCGCACTACGACTTTTGCTATTCGAGGCAAGCTGTGTTCCGGCGAATGTTCCTATTTCTGTTGGCAGTCATAAGTTGGGCGATCTTTGGTGAGTCGCTCGTCGCCCAGCGTGTGCAGTTTCCTTCGGCTGCGCCCAGCTATGGAACCCCGACGCCGGTCATCCCACCGACTCCGGTGCCGTCGTTGCCGAACTTCGATCCCTACGGCAATCCTCTGCTCGGCACTCCACCTCCTGATGTGCCGTACAACCTGGCTCCCAATGTCACTCCCCCCATCACCCCGCAATTTGCTCCTCCTGCGACGCCAGGGGTGCCGCAACAAGGTGGTTCGCTATTCCCAAGCGGTCTCCCCTATCAGTGGGAATCGGGTGCCTATCAGTATCAAAATTCTGATGGGTCGGTTGCCCGTCTTCAACGATTTTTGCA
Organism: Planctomycetota bacterium; assembly: GCA_029259945.1. Lineage (GTDB taxonomy): Bacteria > Planctomycetota > Planctomycetia > Pirellulales > Lacipirellulaceae > Bythopirellula. The sequence continues at coordinate 2,055 of JAJDEF010000032.1, read as the reverse complement.
AGAAATCAGCTTCGAGCAGACCTGGATATGGGGCGATAGTGACCCAGAGACACTAGGTATCAACCGCACCGAACTTGCCGTCACCTTCGGCGTGCCGATTTTTTATAATCCCGATACGCCTCTTTTAATTACTCCTGGATTTGCCTTCAATTGGTTTGATGGCCCCTCGGCTGGAGGCGACTTGCCCCCGCGGGTTTACGACGCCTATGTCGATGGTGCTTGGCATCCACGGCTGACCGATTGGTTTCACGCTGATCTTGGTTTGCGAACCGGTGTCTGGACCGACTTCAACGAATTGAATTCGGATTCAATTCGCATCTTGGGACGAGGTCTGGGGGTGCTTGCCATTTCTCCTCAGTTTGATGTTCTTGTTGGGGTGTGGTATCTCGACCGCAATCGTATCAAGTTGCTCCCGGCAGGTGGTGTCCATTGGCATCCGAGCAGCGAGTGGGATGCGTATCTTGTATTTCCTAACCCCAAAATCCGTAAGCGCTCGATTAATGTCGGTTCGAGTCAGTGGTGGGTTTACGTTGCTGGGGAGTATGGCGGCGGCCGCTGGACCGTCGAGCGCGATCCGGCAGGGGTTGCCGCTGGTGCTCCCGACGATATTGATTACAACGACATTCGAATACTTTTCGGATTCGAGTGGGAAACTCAAACCCAAGCACGCGGCCACTTTGAGGTCGGCTATGTCTTTGATCGTGAAATTGTGTACGGCAAGACAGTGTTGCCGCCAAAACTCAAACTGGACGATAGCATTATGCTTCGCGCAGGGGTCTCTTTTTGAACCGTTTGCTTAAGCCCTTGCTTTTTCACTGCTTTAGCTGGTTGATGGTTCTGCGATTGTTTGCAGTCACCGCAGTGCATGCAGCTCCAAGCACACAGCCCCAATTCATCGCGACCCCTCCGACTCAGCAATGGGGTGGTCAGGTGGTTTCTGAAGGGGTTCCTTATCAGCCAAGCGTGTTGTTTACTGGGCCCGTGGCACCAACCACCCAAGGCAAGCAGTTCTCTCCTCCACTTGATAGTTCGCTTCGTGTCGCGACACTGACCCCGAATGCCGTACTCAACGCGGACGAATTCACTAAAGCGACGGAGCCCCAGGTCCCGCCCGGGGCACGCAACGGGATCTTTCAAAAGCTATTTTTTACAGGAACTTGGTTGCCGCAACTGGATGGTGACAATCTAGGTTGGGGCGATTTAGAAACAGGAATCGTGTTTGGGTTCCCGTTTTTCCGTCGCGACACACCGTTGCTTATTACCCCGCAATTCGGTGTGCATTTTTTGGATGCTCCCGTAGGCGCGGACTTGCCCGACCGTGTTTACGACAGCTCGTTTGAGTTCCGCCATCTGCGTAAATTTGGCGGAGGGCCTTGGGCCATGGATGTGGCTGTCACGCTTGGTTACTACAGCGATTTCGAGCAAGGCAATGGCGATGCGTTTCGCGTCACGGGACGAGGCCTTGTGGTTTACGAAACCACTCCAGGCACAAAATGGGTGTTTGGCGTTGGATATTATAATCGGGCTGGCGTTTCGGTGCTGCCGATAGGTGGTGTGATTCACCAACCGTCTCCGGACGTCAAATGGGAATTTATCTTCCCGCGCCCCCGTATTGCGTGGCGACTGCCCGGCGGCATTCCCGGCAGCGGCGACGAACGTTGGTTTTACGTGGGGGGTGAATTCGGAAGTGGCCTGTGGTCGATCGAACGGCCGTCGACGAAAGCGCAGGATATAATCATCTACTCTGATTACCGCGTATTGGCTGGCTACGAACGCAACATCGTAGGCGGGCTGAGTTGCCGATACGAGTTTGGCTATGTCTTTGCTCGAAATTTTGAATTCGACAGCGCCACCCCAGACATCGAGCCAGACGACACGCTGCTATTTCGCGTAGGTTTGACCTATTGAAATGGCGTTTATTGTCCTTGCGACGGGTCTAAAACCCTCGCCTTTAGGCGAATCCTTTAGGATATTATACTGGAGGAATGGAAAGCTATCGAACAGGCTCGCACAGTCGTTATGACATCAAATATCACTTTGTTTGGGTGACCAAGT
>JAJDEF010000031.1 GCA_029259945.1 Planctomycetota bacterium | reverse complement strand
AGCAGGTGGCAAACTTTTTGGAACACGTCAAGAATAGTGCCGCTCAGCCGTTCATCTATCCAATGTTTGCGTTTGCTGCTTACACCGGGGCTCGCCGCAGTGAGATTATTCGCTCGCAGGTTGATGATTTCGACTTCGAGCAGCGACTGGTTCGGATTCGTGAAAAGAAACGTAAGAAGGATCTAGCCTCGTCAACACGATTCGTGCCACTCAACCAACATCTGGTATCGATCATGCAAGAGTGGTTCGACGAACATCCCGGAGGCAAGTACACAGTTTCGGCTGGGGATAACAACGGATTGGTGGTCCCGAAACCGCTGAACCCTGACTTGGCTCACAACTCCTTCAAGAGGCCCCTTAAAAACAGCAAATGGTCAGTCGTCAGAGGTTTCCACGTCCTTCGGCACTCGTTCGGAGCGAATTTGGCACGGTCAGGAAGGATATCGTCAGAAGTCATTGGGAAGTGGATGGGCCACAGTACCGAAGACATGCGCGACCTGTATCAACATTTGTTCCCTCAGGACGGGCCGATGCTGATCGATGTCTTGGGGTACGGCGAAAAGCAGAGTGCTTAGCTCTGAATGAATTAGTGGTATGAACCTGCACAGATTCGGCGAGTGCCTAAAACAGCCAATGTGGTGGCGATCGACGCCTCGATGGCCTATGAGGCGATCAGTGACAATCAGCCAAGCTGCTTCAGACGTCATCACTATGAGTACATTCTCCGATTCGAGATATGGCCGCTTCGACGCACAGGACGATGTGTTCGAAGCAAGTTAGCTCATTCGGCTTAGATGCCTCGGCCATTCAAGAATCGGACTATCTCCATGAAGACGCCTCAAATTTTGAAGCGAATAGGAAGCAATTCGGTGGTCGCGACAGGTTTGCCGTTTTGCTCAGCTGGGCGGGCATGCCACGTCCTCACTGCTTCTACGGCGGTGGAATCGAGTAGGGCGTAGCCACTAGACTGGACAACTTCTACTCGTTCGACCTTGCCCGAAGCGGAAATACTCAACCGTAGCAGGACGACACCTTCCCAATGTCTGCGAATTGCCTCAGTAGGATATCTGGGCGGTCGGTTGGCGCTTAGATCAGGCGGCGTCTGCTCGTCAGCACCGGCAAATTGTTGCTCGACAGTGATTGCTTCCGGCATGGAAGGTTCCGAGAGTTGGCGTCGCGGTTCTTTTTTAGATACTTTAATCTGCTGGGCCTCATGAGGCTCCTTTGAAGAAAAGACGCTCTGTGGTAGTTCGTCTTCGATAAATTCGCTGTCTTGGAGTGGAATGTCGGGCAATTGCAAAGTTGCTGGGACAACCACCAATTCTCGTTCCAATAGTGGTAGGTTAGTTGGAGACAAATCCTCCGGAGGCAAAAGAGACTCGAACTCTAGCACCGTTTCGATTTCCTGTTCGGAGGGCATTTCCGAAAAGGCCGCTTCCAATTGTATGGCATACCGGTTGCCGGCAAAGGAAACATGAGTGATGGGGCTCGACCACCAACTGTAGCTAGCGGCAAACGCGGTGATGTGCAGTCCCAACGACCAAAGCATCGCTCCCCCAGTGGTGGACGGGTGGGTAAGCGGTTGCAAAATGTATTTTGTGATGATCGTTGGCATTTTGGCTGGGTAGGCGTGCACAAGCTGGTCATTTTGTCAGATACAGTTTACCCGATGATGTGACGCGAAGGCGATACATCTCGTCGCCATGTTCAATCCAAATTTCGCTGCGACCTTGCAATAAGGTTTCCGACGGAATGATCAGAGGACGATCGGCGTCGGTCGGAGATGGTTGCGGACCGTCATCGGGGTCCAAATCCGAGGGAAATTGTTCGTCGGGGCTCATGGGCAAGCATTCGTTGGTGACGTAGATTGCAAAACAGAACTACGTTTATTCACCGCGCCACGTTACGGACGGCAATAGCTGAGCGTTAAGAGGACGTACCCGGTGACGAGGTTGGCATCCCCTTCCAACCAACGGTCGTTTCTGTTGACCCACGAACCATCGGTTTGCTGACGCGACGCTAACTCAGCCGCGAGTTCTGTCCGCCAGTGGTGTTCGTTTCCGTCGGAGTCGAGAAAGGTGTTCTCACCCGCCGCGTGCAAAGCTTTGGCAAAAAGATGATAGTAGTAGTACAACCCGGCAGTGCCCAAACCGGGATTAGATTTCAGGTCGTAATGCTTACGCACCCACAGCACAGCCGCCTTCACACGCGGATCGTCCTGCCCCACACCAGCGTAGAGCATGCTCTTGAGCCCGGCGTAGGTCATCGAGCCATAACTGCGCAAACCACCGTTTGCCGTCTCCCCCGCCTGACTCGACCCGCCCACGGCGGGCGTGTAATAGAATCCGCCGTCAGGGTTCTTGTCAGAAAAGGGAGTCGTGTTGTACTTGGATTCAAGGTTCTGGCAGCGAGAAACAAAAACCAAAGCTCTTTGGATGGCGTCGCTATCGGCATCGTTTCCTGCTGCTTTTAGTGCATCGATGAGAAAGCTGGTGTTCGACAAATCGGGTCGCTTGTGCTTTCCATAGCCGCCTCCGCCGTAGGCAACGTCCGCCGGTCCTTTTCCACCCCACTGGAGACTCTTGAGGAATGCATCGGCCTTTTTGATGAGATTGTCATAGCGGCCGCTACTATTGGCCTCGGAAAAGCAAAGCAGCGCCAGGCAAGTTTCGTAGTTGCGGTAGAGAGTGCCTGGTTGATAAATACCGCCGTCTGGTTGAACGAACTTCTCAAGGTAGGTGAGACTCCCCGCGACCTGCGGATCACTCGGTGGAATCTCGTGTCGCAACAGAGCGACCGTCACCAAGGCCGTGGGCCCAATTCCAGCCCTGCTGCTGTACGATCCGTCGCCTGCTTGGCCCTTGGTCTTAAGATAGGCGATCGCCTTGGTGACGCTCTGATAATATTGTCGGTTATCAGGACGGTCCCTATTTGCTTCATCCGCAGCAAACGCGGCGCATGCCAGCGCCATGATCGACGGACCAAGGGACATATAGGCCAGGAGAGCCGTTCTTCGATGGGGCATTTTGCTTCGATTGGTCATTCTGCTTTCCTCAAGGAGAGTTTTTTTGAATTATCACGTAGATCTTGTCCAGACCCGAGCACGTCCGTGTCATGGCGTTTTTCAGCATCCGATTGCTCAATGTTCTTCAGGTAGAAGCGGCTAGCGATCAAGCCACCCAGATATGCCTGTGCAAAAATGGACAGTGCGTGAGTCACTCTGAGAAAATAGAGAGACTCCCCGAGACTACCTGTCACTGCAAAACAGGCCGACTCGGCAACTCGATCCGCCAAGAGCAGGCGGCTGACGTTTGTTTCAAACCACGGAGCATAAGTCAGAAAAAAGTAACCCCAGCCCACCGTGGCAAAACCAACATAAAACGCGCGAACCCGCCCGCGTGCATAGATAGCTGCCGGGATTGACAACAGAAGGAGTAAAACCAGACTAGTCAACACTGTTGCAGGTCCCCAGCTTCGCCAGGGATGCAACAGCGAGGCCAGAGCGATACTGACGAAAGTCGTCGCTCCGAGTAACGATTTCAAGGAAAAACGCACGCCTAGCAAGTTGGGTCTCCAAGATAGGTTTAGGGTGCTCCGCGATTTGCGCGCAGCATTAGCCAGAGAATCCCAGAGCGTAAGGCAAACACCATGCCGTACAGGATTTGCGTGAGTACGCAAAAAATGTCTCAATATCCGCATAAATCGCTCCCTTCGGCCACGCCAAGGAGAGTATGCGTGGCGATTCTTCCGACACCTGTGACGAAATAACCGACGCCTCGCCTTCCCAGGGTAGACTGCAAAGGTACCAGTCGATGGCGACTTGCTACCATTGAGTGGTAGCTGTTCGGCTTCTATGATTGGAGTTAAAAAAGGTAATCTAGAACAAGAAAGTCCGCGATGCGCTGGCCGTTACGAAACCAGATTATGTTGCCAATGATCGGTGTCATGCTTGCGGCGCTGGTTGGAGTCAGCGCGCTGAATGCCTATCTCTCCGGCCGTAAGGTGAAGCAGCAGATAGAGCATCAGTTGCAAGAGGTGACTGCCACGCTCTCCGAATCCACTTTTCCGCTAACCGAGGCGGTCTTGCGGCAGATGCGCGGTTTGACGGGTGCAGAATTCGTCTTGGTAGGCGACTCGGGGCAGGTGATGGCGTGGACTGTGGATGCGGACGATCTTTCTTTCGTAAACTCAGCTCCAGTGCAAACTCAGCTCCAGCAGACCGAAGAGCTAACCCTTGGTAAACCGATCTATGTTGGCGACCAGTGGTATTTTCATACTGCTGCAGAGCTACAACGCCATAACGCGCTGGAGCAAACCGTTCGGCTTCATATTCTCTTCCCTGAACAGCGTTACCGCGAAGTATGGCGGCAGGCAGTCTATCCACCTTTGTTGATCGGGGCTGGCGCCCTATTCGTTGTCGTCCTAGTCGCCGCGTTCGTCGCGTCCCGCATCGTGCGTCCGATGCTTCGGTTGCAAGCCGAGGTCGGACGCATAGCCGAGGGCGATTTTCGTGGCGTGGAGTTACCTCATCGGGACGATGAAGTAAGGGACTTGAGTGAGTCGGTCAGTCGTATGGCCAAGTTGTTGAGTCGCTATGAAGACGAAGTGCGACACAATGAGCGACTCCATACGTTGAATCAACTTGGCAGTGGCATTGCACACCAGATGCGTAACTCGGCAACAGGATGTAGGCTGGCCATCGAACTCCATCAACGAGAGTGCCGGGCCGAAAACGGGTGCGACTGTCTTGAAGTCGCCAATCGTCAAATAACGCTGATGGAAAAGCAACTCAAGCGTTTTCTATCGCTGGGAAAGCCTAGCACGAAGCCAACAGGTGCAGTCGACCTCACGAAGCTGATCGAAAACACGCTCCCATTGCTACAACCGTATGCACGCCATGTCGGTGTTTCACTGGAGTGGAGTTCGGCCACAGAACAATTCACGATAGATGGTGACGCGGATGCATTGGAGCAAGTATTGCTGAATTTACTACTGAATGCGATTGAAGCGGCTTCTCAATGCGGTGGGGATACGTCACCACAAATCAGACAAGCAAGAGTGACCATACAACTTGACCGACATGAACACGGGCGCATCTTTTTAGAAGTGGAAGATACAGGTGCCGGGCCTTCATGCTCCGTCCGACAGAAATTGTTCGAACCATTCATAACGGATAAATCTGATGGAACCGGTCTGGGATTGTCGGTGGCACAGGAAATCGCTGAGCAGCACGGCGGCGAAATACGCTGGCGTCGTCGTGACAACACAACACGCTTTACGCTCGAACTGCCTCATCAAAAAGGGGCACTTACCTCTTTGGAGACTGAATGTGTCGAAATTGCTCGTAGTTGATGACGAACAAAGTATTTGCTGGGGCCTCTCGCGTCTGGGCGAAAGCATCGGACACGAAGTGGTTACCGCTTCATCAGCCGAACAAGCACTGGATGCTGTCGAAGATGTCCAGCCCGACGTGATTGTGCTCGACGTGCGTCTGCCGGGCATGGATGGGCTGACAGCGATTGATCAGTTCCGCGAGCGTGTGGGACAGGTGCCGATCATCGTGATTACAGCCTACGGCGACTTAGAGACCGCCGTAGAATCGGTCCGCAACGGAGCGTTTGAATACATCGTCAAACCGTTTGACGTTGACACTGTCCAGCACGCCCTGGTCCGTGCGCTTGCAAGTGGCCAGAGGGAATTGGTCAACCAGCCTCAGGTAGCCCGCCACACAGGGGCTCTAGTCGGGCGGTCCGTTGCCATGCAAGAAGTGTTCAAGCAGATTGCCCTGACGGCTGCTTCGGACGCCAGCGTTTTGCTGTGCGGCGAGAGCGGCACCGGCAAGGAATTGGCCGCTCGTGCCATTCACCAATTTGGCCACCGAGCCGACGGACCTTTCGTTCCGGTAAACGTCGCATCGCTTAGCCCGTCGCTTGCCGAGAGTGAGCTGTTTGGACATGTGCGAGGCGCATTTACAGGTGCCGATCAGGATCGAGTTGGCCTATTGGTGCAAGCCGATGGCGGCACACTATTTTTAGATGAAGTCGCCGACATCCCGCCATCTGTACAAGTCAAGCTATTGCGAGCACTGGATCAGGCAGAGATTTTTCCCGTTGGGACCGGTGAACCCGTAAAGACAGATTTCCGGGTTGTTTCCGCTACGCATCAAGACCTTTTAGCAAATGTTAGGGATGGAAATTTTCGTCATGACCTTTACTTCCGACTTGCTGCCTATTGTATCGATATCCCACCGCTTCGTGATCGTCTTGAGGATATTGGCGAGTTAGTCCAACATTTTCTTGGTGCGCTACGAGGCGAGCGGGATTCAGGGCCAGTGCTTTCCGATGCGGCGCTCGGTGAGTTGAAACAGCGAGGGTGGCACGGCAACGTCCGAGAGCTACGCAATGCCCTGGAACACGCGGTAATCGTGGCGCGTGGTGGAGTGATTGAACCCTACCATCTCCCCAAACCGATGGTTGCTTCATTGTTTGCTACCCATGACCACGAGCCACCGTTGGAAGATTCTATCGCCGCGTTGATCGAGCGTTGGACGGAAGCCAAATTGGGCGATACGGAAGAAGCGGACGATTTGTACGAACAAATGTTGCGTCTTGTTGAAGCCCCTCTGTTCCATGCAATCATTGAAAAGCATCACGGACAATGCGCGTCGGCCGCTCGTCGTCTTGGCCTTCACCGCACGACGTTGCGAAAAAAGTTGGATCAATACGACATCTCTGAAGAGTGATCGAATTGATCATCGGGCCGCTTAGTCCAAGATTTAAGCATCAATCGCCATGAATGTCGTCCGCACCGACAGCAGCGATGCCGGAATCGACTCCCCAATTCGGAAAGTGGGGAGTCTGGCAAAGCTGTAACACCCCGCATAACCGTCACAATACTTCTGATCGCTAGCATCCGATAAGCGAGGTAATGCCCGAACGGCTTTTGCGGTCTAGCTGCGCCGCGACGACTGCAAGAGCCGTTCTTTGAATTGGAAGTGATCGATGTTCAAGAATCTCTGTTATTCAGTTTGCGCCATTTTCCTTCTTGTTAGTCCCCTCAGCGCCCAGGTCGGCGACCAACCGGAAGGCACGCTACCTCCGGTCATTGTTCAGCCGCCCGCTGTATCGGATCAGCCCCCAGAAACAACGTTGCCGGAAATCGAGGTCACACCTCCTCCTACCTCTGAGCCAACATCTTCTGTGCCCTCGGTGTCGACAAACTCTCCTGTAAATTTCCCAGGTACTTCACTGAATTTCCCCAGTCTTTCCGACATGCAACTCGGCCAGTCTTCAGGGCCGTTTGGGGAAAGTTCGGGTATCTTGCGAGGGCAGAAATCGCTGTTTGATACACCTACGGCAGCTTCGATTCGCACACAGCAAGAAATTGCCGAGCGGCAGGCCCCTGACATGTTTCATGCCCTGCAAAACGAAGTCGGCGTGCTGATGCAAAGCACGGCCGCCGGACAGGCATCGCCCTTCGTCCGAGGACTAACGGGTCAACAAGTATTGATTCTTGTCGATGGTATCCGACTGAATAACTCGATCACCCGCCGTGGGCCAAATCAGTATTTCAATACGATTGACCCTGGGATGGTCGATCATATCGAAGTTTTGCGTGGCCAAGGTTCGGTGCTTTGGGGTTCGGATGCGATTGGCGGCACAATCAACGTCGTGACTCGCGGTCCTGATACGCATTATGGCATGAGGCACGGCGACTATTCAGGTGGCGAGTTCACCCAGTATTACAATACTTCGAACTCTGCGCCCTACAGCCGGATGAATGTCGAGGGCTGGATCGGCAACGCTGGCGTCTTCGCGGGTGGTAGCTACGCCGATGTCAACAATCTCGACACAGGTTGGGATTTTGGCCGACAGCCGGGCACGAATTACGAGCAGTGGGCGGGCGACATCAAATTCAACTATCTGTTGAATAAGGATCAGATGCTCACTGTCTCGCTACAACATTTTCAGCAAGACAATCTCCCACGCAGCGACCGTTTCCCTGGATATCCAGGCGACCTCAACAACAGCAACTCGCTTGGTGGAGCGAGATTCTTTAATCCCCAGCAGCGAGACCTGGCCTACATCCGCTATCAGGCACTCGAACCGATTGCGGCGATTGACGCCCTAACGGTCACGGCTTCGCACAACCGTCAGCGAGAAAACCAAAAACGAGGCATACCGACTACACGGTTCCAAGAAACCGATGTCGAAACAATCGGAGTGCAAGCGGTCGCGGTGAAAGATCTCGATTGGGTCGGAAAATGGACTAGCGGTTTTGATTGGTACTACGATGACGTTGATTCTCCCTTCGGCGGCACAGCCAGCGGACCGATTGTGCCCGACGACGCATGGTATCAACGCATAGGCGTGTTTTCCAGTTGGGATGTGGCGCTGACCGAGCGGCTCGATATGATTGCCGGCATTCGCTACGAAAACATCAACACGGCCGGCACCCCGATCGTGGAAGTAAACGGCGTAGATACACCGTTGTTCATCAACCCGAACTATCACGATTGGGTGAGCCAGATCGGTCTGGTCTACGAACTCGATCGGGACATTCACCTAGTCGGTTCGATTTCTGAGGGGTTTCGCGCCCCCAACTTGGACGACCTGATGGCTAACAATCCCAACGTCTTGCAACAGGGGCAAAGCATTCCCAGCTTGGGCCTCACCCCAGAACGATCGATCAACTACGAAGTAGGTATCAAAACCAACTTCAATCGCCTGCGCACACAAACATTCGTTTTCTATACGGATTTGCAGGACAACATAGTCTCGATAGTTCCCGATCCAGCAGCCCCGACTACTTTTGCGTCGGCCAACCAAGACTCGTTTGTCCAGGGCGTGGAGACGAGCGGTGAGTACTTGCTCGACGGGTTGCTCAAAGAGGGCTGGAGCCTGTACGGAAATTTCTGGTACACCTATGGCGTCAATCGTGTAACCGATTCACCGCTCAGCCGCGTACCGCCAACCCAAGGCATTCTCGGCCTACGTTGGCGTGAACGCCGACTCCGCAGCTATTTCGAGGCCTACACCTGGATGGTACGTCGCCAAGATCGCCTGGAACAAGTCCGTGACATTACCGACGAGCGCATCCCAGTGGGCGGTACGCCAGGTTACGCCACTCTCAACCTGCGCATTGGCCGCACCTATGGTTGCTGTGATCAGCACCGCTTGAGTCTGAGCCTGGAAAATATCACCGACAAAAACTATCTTGTCCACGGTTCTGGCGTCTTTGGGACTGGCGCTACCGCACGGTTCGGCTATCGCTTGGCTTACTGAACGACTCCGCAGACAGAGTGCCAGTGTAGCCGTACTGCATGTGACTAATTCACTGCCCGGTAAACTCATTTTCTGTTGAGCCTGTCGGAACGTTTTTGGGGACACACCGAGTCTGTACAGGTCCGACACTTCTGCGCCGTTTCTAGCCCATACCGAATCTGCACAAGACCAGTACTCCTGTGCGTCACTTAGCGGCAACATGGTAGAACTGAGAATCAATCGTCTCGCGCACTCGATATAATGACACACGCGGCCCACTTTTGCCGCGCGAGTTGCATTCGAACGATGTGATCGAAGCAGATTAGCAACTTGCATTATCTACCGGCGGTCGTGAACTCCGCCGCAGGTTAGAGACTTGCGTTTACAGTTAGAAAAAACGCTTGCTGCGTCGACCGCCTGATCACTAAACTAGGTATCATAAAACTTTGATTCGTCCTGGTACCATTCGTTCCTGACGCTTTCCTACCCTCAAACAAATTCTCAATTTCCAAGTCGCAGGTATCGCAAAAGCCCGTGCTGCTCTGCGCCGCTACCACAAAGGAGAAGTCGGGCGATTGGTTGGCCTACTTCACGCTGGTACTGATCGAGCGCTCGCCGTGAAGTTGCGGCCAGCGCAGCGAACTCGGGTATGAGAAGCTCGTGGAGTTCGTATAGGCAAGGTGCCTTATGAGGCTGCATACGAAGCAGTTCGGCTTTGGTTTTTGGGATTTTTAGTTTGTTGACTAGCACCTGATCCATTGAATTTGTGCCGAGATATAGTCCGCAGAACCAAACGTCTGACTTATTTAAGACGACGAGATTGCTCGTCTCGGCGTCGATTTCTAAGATAGCCAGAGAACCGGTGTTAGAATTGATGGGGATCTTCCGGCTGTGCAAAACTGCATTGCCGATGGCCAGACAATCGCTTTGTACGACACATCGACTAACTTTGGCCTCACGGAAGAATTGCAGTCGCTCTTCGATATGATTTCGTTTTGCCGCTACGAGCAAGACACGCCGACGCGGTACGACACTCTTTTCTGTTGCTGTCAATTCTGACCAGCGGTAGTCGTATCCTAATGCTCCTTCTTTCAACGGTATGCGCGCACGCATTTCGTACTGAACGGCTTCTGCAAACTTGCTTGGCTTGGGTGCTGGTATGTCGAAGTAACGAAAAAATGTTTGGACGCCAGGTAGACTGATCACTAATGGCTGATCGACTACGTCGTGTCGCTTCAGAAACTGACTTATCGTATTGCCGAGGCAAGGAGTTTGTTCTGGGGCATCATTTTGCAGTGGGTATGTCACGCTTTGTGCAACTTGAATTTCGCTGTCCTTGGAGCCGCGAACAAGTTGAATCGCCTTGATATTTGTCGTTCCAATATTAATGCCCCAACCAACTTTGGCAGTTTCTTTGTGCCCTCGGCGAGTTAATCGTTTCAGCCATGATGGTTTTGAATCGCGAGGCGTAAGATCAATATTGATCTCAGCTTCGCCAATTGCCTGCAATGCTAATCCGAAGGGGACCAGCATCGGCTGACAAGTGACGGCAGGAGACTTTCTTGTGCGTGCAAGTTCTACAGGCAGTGGTAAGAAGTCGACGGGTAGACCAAAAGCGGTCTGATCCGGTGATTTCGCCCAAGAGATGGGGTGAGTCAGATCCTTGCGCTCCGCTTGGTGCCAGCGATGAGTAAGTTTTTTTGAGATGCTACGGCTTTGATCGTCATTGGGTTGCAGTGACTTCATCCTCTCTGCCAAGGCTAGTACCGTGGTTGTAATGTACGGAGCTGTGCGAAGGTGCTCAGCTAGCCAGACGCGTTCTTTGACAGCTTGGACGAGTTTTAGTGTTTCCTTGTTTTGAATTGGCACGGGCAATTTGTTGATCGCTGACATCGCAGATTTGTAGTCGGATTTGTCCAGCGCAAACTTCACGAGCTTAATCAACTGGCCGGAGACTTGTGTTCTTTTGTGATCGTCGTGTTCTTGGAGCTTGGCAAGAAGTGCGATGACTTGCTCGTCGTCAGGATTTAGCTCTGCCAACCGCTTGACCTGCTGAAGCAGATCAGCATAGTTGCGATCGTGGAGCATCTTGCGCACCGTAGTCCGTAGATAGTCGGACTCGTCCACCTTCGACTGCACGTTTTCCAATAGTTTGCGAAGCTCCTGAGTGCGGAATGTGGGTAGAACGCTTTTCAGACGTTGATGGGCAAGATGGAATTTCCGTTGCTCTAACAATCCATTCACCTCACTAATCATTTGCTGACTCTCAGCAATGGCTTTTTCGCGTTGTTTTGGAAACTGCTCTATTCGGCGGTGGATCTGATCGACAAGATTTTGTAATTGAGGGTGATCGGCAACGACGGTAGCTTTTAGCATCGCGACCGCTTCCTGAAATCGCCCGGTCCCGGCTTGGTTATCTGCCTGGCTGATGGCTTCGGCAATCGTGTGTTGAGCGGCTGCCACGATCGCCACGACATCCGCACCACACTTCCCGCAGTAGCTTACATCAATCGAATTGTTTTCGCCACAATCAAGGCATGGCTCTTGTAGTTGCTGGCCGCAGCCGCCGCAGAAGTGGCAAGCAGCCAAACTTTCTTCCCCGCAACTCTTGCAATGGATGGTCTTGAGTCGCTCAAACGTATCTGGACTTGAAGTCATTGTGTGGTTTGACATCTCTAGGGTTTTCCTATGATTGCATGTTCGTTGAACGAGACGTATTTATGACGCATCCGGTCGTGTAGGATGAAGTCAAGATTTAACACCAACTCTTTGATACGCGGATGATCGAATTCAAAGCGAATCATTCCTAGCTGTTCACCTCGACAGATAGTTTCGGGCGCGGTAGCGGGCAGCGAGATTAAAAGATGGTAAAGGTTGTCAATGCCAGACTCTCTGCCGTAGGGAAGTAATCTCGCTGTCACAAACGATGGCGTGATTTGCAAGTCGCGCACGCTCAGATGCGGGTCGTTGTCGTGAACTTTTACTATGAGGCGGCGCATGTGTTCGCGACCCGAAGGAACCACTCCGAAGCTGATTGTACCGTTCGAATCGATTCCTTTGCCATATACGGCGATTCGTCGCAGGACTCGACCACGGATTGGAATCTTTAAGGGCCGTGACTTCGCCCCAGCTAAAGAGGGATTAACGCGCAAATTGATCGACTGATCAATTACTCCAGAGGCGAGCCCAGAGGGCAGAGCGATCTTCAATAGCCACCCGGACTTGGCGTTGAGCGATCCAAGCACGTCTTCACCGGCCGGCGTCAACTCGAAGTCCAGGCCCGTCAAATCAGTTTTAATGTCTTCAAGAGAAAATGTGTCCCAGCGTTGGCTGGAAATCACGACTTCTGTCTTGTGCGGCTGATTCGGTCGCATGCGTTTGGCCAGCAGAACCGGCGGGTCGACAGCGATGGCGTAGAGGGCTTGTCCCGTAACTGCGAGAGTTCGAGTCGGTTGCGAGGGGTCATTGGTTTGTAGCCTAACTGTGCCTTGATAGTTTTCGAAAAAGCTTGGCGGCGTCCAAATCAAAGTTAATTGGCGCTCTTCGCCGGGAGGAATAGGAGTGCAATCAATCGTAAAAGTGCTATTGTCGTCCAGTAGTTTAAGTAACAGCGGTGCCTTGCCTTCATTGCGAACGTCTATTACTTGTCTGGCACCCGTCTTCGGCTCAACCAAGCCAAAATCGACGACAGTGTCATGGAGTACTATTTTGGGAAATTGCCGTGAGGTTACTTCTGCATATGTCGAGGTATTCCAGGTGTGAGTGGGATTCTTTTTTGCGAACAAATCCCTTTCTTGCGGAGTCGAGTGATCGCAGCCGCTCAAGGAGAGGGCGGTAATTCCAGCGATGAGGAACGTAACCAGCCGTTGTTGGTCGACGGCAGTCTTTGAGCGTTGATTAGGCTTCATGGCGCTTCTTATGGGCATAGACGAATGCTTGCGGCGGAAAGAAAAATCTGGCGGCCGGCCGACTTTTATGCGACCGGCCGCCAGTCGTTCAGAAGAAATCCAAGGTGCTGTTACTCAAATGCCGAACGTTTAGAAAACTGGTTGAGAAAGATACCACTGAAGATTTTTGTCTTCGGTAATTCAGGTTCCTTAGGGCTCTCACGATATCCGATGCTGGCATATTGATCCTCGGTCAAGCCGCCAGGAATTTGAAATCCCGGGTCAAGGAATCCATCGCCATTGTTGTCGTGGAAAACTTTGACCGAACCGTCTGCCATGAGGATATTGCAAACGCCTCCATGGACAGCGAGCCAGTCGCGTGTGTCTTGTAAGTAGAGACTATTTCCAGACGGACCGGTCGGAGGGTCGTTATTCACTTGCCCGTTTGCTGCTTTTTCCCTATCGATTTGCGTAGTCAGATTCGAGAGTTTGGCTAACAAATCGATATCGGTTCCGTTGAACGAAGCAGGACCATCGTTAAACGCCTCGGTGAGCAGTTCACCAGCCTGGATGAAAACCTGGGATTCTGTGCTGGTACCTTTGAACGGATCGCTCGTTGCAGAGGGGCCATAAGCAATGGTACGAGCCAGGATAGCTTCATCGACATCGCCCGGAGCCGCGTCGCCAAGTAAGGCGATGTGCGAGGAAGGCACGACCGCGTTTTCCGCCATGCGACGAGTCAGCGGCCCCGCCGTGCCAGCCAACCCTTTCATTCCTTCATTGACTGACAGGATGCTGGCAGGAGTTGTGGAAGAATCAAACGAGAACTTCGGTGCTGAACGAACGAAGTGCCAACCAGCGGCATAGTTTGTGTTGTATCCCTTGGCCAGAAACGCACGGGCGACCAGCGCGGCACGTTCGTCTGTATCGATGGCTGTGCCTCCGAAAGTGCTTCCACCGCCACCTGAAGTGCCCTCGAAATCGGCTTTGCCGGCGATGCCTTCACTCAAACGGCCTGCAGGGGCGCCATCCTTTGCATCGGTTGTGTCTTTGCCCAGGAGGTCGTTGAGTTTTTCGGACCCGCGCAACGGATTCGAGGGACATAACATTTCCTGTGGCGAGGCGGCTTGGGAGTTCACCAAGTCGGCAACCCAGCCATAGACGTCATAAGCTCCGTCGCGTCGATAGTCGGCAGCACCAGTGCAAAGTCGCTCTAGCGGATCACTGTCGGCAAACGCATGAAAGCCGAGACCGAACTGACGCAAGTTATTAGCACAGGTCGTTCGTCGAGCCGCCTCTCGGGCCTTGGCAATCGCAGGTAATAGAAGCGCTACGAGCACGCCAATAATGGCGATCACCACCAAAAGTTCTACTAGCGTGAAACCTCTAATTCCAACCGTTTTTCGTCGTAAAACACTGAGCCTCTGTAGCTTTTTCATCATGATACCTCGTTAGTGAAGGCCACGGGATGCGGCCGGAACAAATGGTTTTCTTGGGTGAAGAATACGGGGCGAGTCCTTGCGATGAAGTTCACAAACGATCGCCTAATAGCGCGGCTTGCTAAGCCTTTCAGCGTTATGGCTTGAGATTGCTCCTTTCTTACCGTTGAAGATTCTTACGTCACTGCACGGTGCGGATGCACGCATGCTTAAAGGCCCCTTAGCATCGCCTTGCTAAAGAGTTGATGGTCTTCCACCTCGATCACATCGTCAGCAAAGCCGCCACCCGATGCTTGAGGAAAGCCATTGTTAATCAAGCCATCGTCGTTGCTGTCTTTCAATGCCTTCACACTACCGTCTGCCATCAACACGTTGCAGAGGCCTTGGTGGACCGGCGCGAAGCCTCGATAATCTTGCAGCACTTTTTTTGCCCAAACGCCCCACCACCCCCCAGCGCCGCCTCGGGGCTTTCCTGCTCCAAAAGAAGCGAGCTTTAGGCTCGATTTCAGGACAGGCCCTCGCGTGAAAGAACCAGTCGTGAACGTACCGGCAGGCAAATCTCCAATGTCTCTCTCCAGGACCCCTGCCAAAGCGCCATCGCCCAAGAGGGGGACGATACTTGCAGGAGTTTTTGCTACATCGACGACGACAAGTCTCAACGGTCCGATGCTCGCATCTGCCGATTTCAGCGAGGGTAGGCAGGAACTTGTCTTTGCAATCAGATTCCCGCTTTTGTCGAGACGAGGTTTACTGCGTACAAAGGTCCAGCTAGCTACGAAGTTTGTGTTGTAGAACTCTTCGAGGAGACGCGTTTGAATCAGGTTGGCGCGTTGATCGCTGAGCGGCGCAAGGCCGTCCTCAAGAATTTTACGGCAAGGATTGATGAGCGGTGTCCCATCGGGATCAACCCCGTGCGGCCTTCCCAAGGGGTCAACACAGTCGCTGAATGCGCTCGCCTCCGCCGTGAGCAGTTGATTCAACGTTTCCGACGCACGTACTGGGTTTGCAGGGCAAAGCATTTCGCCAACGGGTGTTCCCCGATCTACACAGTCAGCAACCCAACCAATGTCGGTGACAGCCCCTTCGTTGATCCAATCAAACGCTCCACTGCAGAGTCTACCGTTCGCGCTCTGAGAATAAGCCTGAAATACGATTCCGAATTGCCGAAGGTTGTTCGCACACGCTGTCTTTCGACTTGCTGAACGGGCAGCAGACAGGGCAGGAAATAGCAGACCTGCTAAGACACCAATAATCGAAATAACAACCAAAAGTTCAACAAGTGTGAAACCATGTAGGGGCCTAGAGAAGCCATTGTGCTTTGAACCTTTTTGACTGGTCATTTTGTAGATAAGACCGTACTGAGGAGCATACGAGGCAGCGTTTTTTTCTTGGGAAGTAGGCATCAATCGCTTCCTGATATGTCTATTTGGCCGAGTCTTTTGAGCTTCGGCAAAAGGCGAGTGCGTGATCCTCTGAATCCGCCCGATTACACAACTGTCTTTTGTCTTTCTCCACATGTCTGAGATTGTAAACGTGCTTCGTTAAGGTGCTGTGAGGAGGGGGTGAAATTCTGAATTACTGAGAAGTGCGACCAGCGACGGGTGTTAAACAACCTTGCCAGGGATCTGGGAACGTTATTTTTCATTTCTTGTCGAATAGAAGTGGGGGTTGCAATCCATGCCGCTTGTGGCAAGCATGGGCTGTATGTGGTCCTCTCGCCTGTTTTGGAAACTCTTCCTTACCTATGCCGGGCTTGTTCTGCTTGCTCTGAGCGTATGTGTCGCCATTGTGTCTGGATGGCAAGAAGAGCAATTAGTCGAACAAGTCCGTCGTCGGTTGCATGACTCTGCTACGTTGCTACGCGACGATTTAGGCGAAACCTTAACTACAGGGAGAAGTGAAGCCTTGCAGCAGAAGGTGGTCTTGCTTGGCGAACAAACGAAGACCCGTTTTACCTTGGTGGCCACTGACGGCGTGGTGTTGGCTGACTCGGAGCAACCGGGACTGGCTGAGGTCGTCAAGATGGAGAACCATCTTTCCCGCAAAGAATTTGTCTTGGCCTCTCACTCAGGCGAAGGAACCTCCCAGCGGGTTAGCCCAACTCTCGGCGAACCGTTTCTGTACGTTGCACTTGCGATTAAGCAAGACAACTTTATCCTCGGTTATGTTCGAGCGGCTCAATCGATGGCTTCCATTCAGCAGGAAGTTCGCTCGATTCGTCAACTTATTTGGTCAGTTGGACTTCTAGTAGGGTTCTCGGGGCTGGTTATTACTTATTGGCTTACGCAGCGAATTATTCGCCCAATCAAGGAATTGACGGTCGCAGCCGAAGACATTGCGACTGGAAACTATCCCAACCGAATCGAAGTCCACTCAAGTGACGAGGTGGGCACTCTGGCACGTTCGTTTGAGCATATGAGCAGAGAACTCCAATCAAGGGAAAAGCAGCTTAGAGTTAGCGGGCAACAGCAAGATGCCGTGTTGGGAGGGATGGCCGAAGGTGTGTTGGCCGTCGATGCTCGTCAGCAGGTACTGTTTGCCAATGCCGCAGCAGGAAGAGCCCTTTCCTTCCAGCCCGATGAAATTGTGGGGAGTCCTTTGCTGGAAGTCGTTCGCAGCCATGAATTACGGGAAATCGTAGAGCAAACTCTCCGCTCTGGAGAGCTTTGCCAGGGCGACCTCTCTTGGCAAGCAGATACCATGCGTACACTCAACATCCACGCGACTCCTCTGCCCGGCGATCCTTGCCCAGGCGTTGTTCTGGTATTGCACGATGTGACCGAATTGAAACATTTGGAAGGCCTTCGTCAGCAGTTTATCGCGAATGTTTCTCACGAACTCAAAACACCACTCAGTTCGATCAAAGCCTACACCGAAACCCTAATTAACGGTGCCCTCGGCGACAGCGAAAGTGCTCCTCGTTTTTTACGTCGAATCGATGAACAGGCAGATCGGCTGCATGCTCTTATTCTTGATATGCTGAGTCTCGCTCGGATCGAGGCAGGCGGTGCGGCTTTAGAATTGTCTGAAATACCCCTGCAACAGGTTATTGCCGCCTGTCTGACAGATTGTGAAGAGCGTGCCAAGGCGGCTCAAATCGAACTGCAAAACGAAGCCGGATCGGACTCGACCATCGTGCGGGCTGACGAAGAATCGCTCATGCAAATACTCGATAATTTGGTCGACAATGCGATCAAATACACGCCCTCTGGCGGGGCTATTGTGATCCGTTGCCATCAGGAATCTACCGAGGCTGTGATTGAGGTCTCGGACACGGGCATTGGTATTGCTCCAGAGCATTTAGAGAGGCTTTTCGAGAGGTTCTATCGCGTCGACAAAGCCCGATCTCGTGAATTAGGTGGCACAGGCTTAGGTCTCTCCATCGTCAAACACCTTTGCCAAACGATGGGAGGAAGCGTGTCGGTCGAGAGCAAGCTCGGCCAGGGGAGCACATTTCAGGTGCGCATTCCCCTCGCTTGAAAGAAGGTTGGACTTTTGTTGTCAATTCTTCACAATTTCTTCATGTCCGCAGACTAGAGTGATGTTCTACGGAGCTTCAATCTCAGAACAAGGACTCTAGAAATGATTTCAAGTCGAAAAACGCATCATCATGCTGGCTTGCTAGGCGCTCTCTTAACAATTCTAGTTGTTGGTTGCAGCAGCTCCACGATGCCAACTGCCAGTTCGTCCGGGGCTGAATCTGATGCTGTTCTAACAGGTGCTGTTCGTATTCATGGTTCAAGTACGGTCTTCCCCGTGTCGCAGGCAGTTGCGGAGGAATTCAGCGAGGTGTCCCCGAAGGTCAAGGTTTCAGTTGGTTCCGCTGGCACGAGTGGCGGCATGAAAAAGTTCGTTGCTGGTGAGATCGATATCTGCGACGCCTCGCGTAAGATGAAAGAAACAGAGCATGAAAAATGCGTCGCTGCTGAAATTGAATTTATCGAATTCACGGTCGCTATTGATGGATTATCGGTCGTGGTCAATCCCAAAAATGATTGGGTAGATTGTCTAACGGTTGAACAGCTCAAAACGATCTGGCGACCCGAGAGCGGTGAGACCGTGATGAAGTGGAGTGATGTCAATCCGGAATGGCCCGAGGAGCCGCTGAAGCTCTACGGCCCTGGTACTGACTCGGGGACATTCGACTATTTCACCAAAGCAATCAACGGCGAAGAGCGTGCTAGCCGAGCGGACTATACCGCAAGTGAAAACGACAACCAGCTTGTAAGGGGTGTTGCCTCCGACAAGGGCGGGCTCGGATATTTTGGCTATGCTTACTACGCCGAGAACAAAGATCAACTCAAGTTGCTGGCAGTTGATGGTGGAGGTGGATGCGTGGCTCCTGATGAAACAACCGTACGAGATGGCTCCTACAAGCCGCTCTCAAGGCCGTTGTTTATCTATGTTCGAAAGTCGTCGCTCAAACGCCCAGAAATGCTCGCCTTTGTGAAATTCTATCTGGAGCACGTAGGTCGATTGGCTGGCGACGTTGGATATGTGCCAGTCTCAGATGAGGTCGCCAAGCAAAATAAAGAACTTTTGAAAACAGCTTTGCAATAGTGGCTGACGTAGTTTCTTTCTCCTTTTTCTGCACCGGGTTTCAGCGATCCTTACCAACATGTTCTTGGCAGCTTCTACAAGAGAACAGTTTGCCAGTAAGTCAGCAAACTTGGACTTGCGAGGGATTTTTGAGCTCGCAATCCACGGACTACTGCTGGCCTGTGCTGCGGTCTCGATTGTTACGACCGTAGGAATCGTTTTTGTATTGCTATTCGAGTCGGTCCAATTTTTTCGTGAAGTGTCTGTGTGGGAGTTTCTCACCGGAACCCGATGGTCTCCGCTGCTTAAGCCCCAGCATTTTGGAATTATGCCCTTGTTTTGTGGCACCCTGCTCGTGGCAGGTGGCTCGGCACTGATCGCCATTCCTTTGGGCCTTGCCACGGCCATCTATTTGAGCGAATACGCTTCGCCACTCGTGCGTGAAATAGTCAAACCAATACTTGAGATACTGGCTGGCATTCCATCGGTAGTTTATGGCTATTTGGCAGTTGTTTTTGTATCGCCGCTGATTCGCGATACGATTCCTTCTGCCGATCTGTTTAACGCTGCCAATGCGTGTGTTGTTGTTGGTATCATGATTTTGCCGATGGTCGTCTCGCTGAGTGAGGATGTGCTGCAATCTGTGCCACGATCATTACGTGAGGGAGCTTACGCTTTGGGGGCAACGAAGCTCGACGTGACGCTTGGCGTTATCCTACCCGCTGCGATGTCGGGCATCATGGCAGCGTGTCTGTTAGCTATCGCCAGGGCAGTTGGAGAAACGATGGCGGTTACTCTGGCAGCAGGGGCGACACCTAATCTTACGCTCAACCCCTTCGAGGGAATCCAAACTATGACTGCCTACATCGTCCAAGTCAGTCAAGGCGACACGCCCGCAGGCACACTTGAATATCGTACGCTCTTTGCAGTGGGCCTGGCACTTTTTGTCTCGACCTTCGTACTCAACGTATTTTCTCGGTGGATTTTGCTTCGTGTCGAGGAGAAATACGAATGAGCCAGGTAGAACACAAACGTGGTCGGCCTTATGCGAGAATTGCTTCCCGCACCTTTGCGTTGCTTTGTGCTGGAGCAACTTGGCTTTGCGTTTCTATTCTTGTGCTTCTGCTATGGAATATTGTGAGCTTTGGCTGGGACTCGCTCAGTTGGGATTACATCAACCGATTTCCCTCGCGGTTTGCAGAGAAAGCGGGAATCAAACCAGCTCTTGTTGGCAGTCTTTACTTGATTGGCCTGACAGCTTTGTTTTCCGTGCCTATCGGTGTCGGATCAGCCATTTATTTGGAAGAGTACGCAAAAAAGAGTCGCTGGCGAACGTTGGTGCAAATTAACATCGCCAACTTGGCCGGTGTACCTTCGATCGTCTATGGAATCTTGGGGCTAGGGCTGTTTGTCAGGGCGATGCAACTCAACCGAAGCTTAGTGGCCGGAGCCCTGACATTGACGCTTGTCGTATTACCAATCGTCATCCTAGCAACACAAGAATCGCTTAGAGCAACGCCCAGCACGATTCGCCAAGCCTCCTATGCCTTGGGAGCAACCCGCTGGCAAACGGTTTGGTATCAGCTACTTCCAGCCGCTTTGCCAGGCATCATGACAGGAGTTATTCTCGCACTGTCGCGAGCCTTGGGCGAAGCAGCTCCGCTGGTCGCGATTGGTGCAGCAACCTATGTTCGCTTCTTGCCGGAAGATATTTTCAACGACGAATTCACCGCTTTGCCACTACAAATATTTAGTTGGACAAGCCAACCGCAAAAGGGTTTTCACGAAGTTGCAGCGGCTGGCATTGTTGTTTTACTTGTTGTGCTGATCTGCATGAACGCTTTGGCCGTTGTTCTGCGATATCGATTTAGCAAGAATAAGCGTTGGTAGGTTTGAGATTGTTTTCACTGAACCCGACTCCACAAATACTTGAGACGAAAGCACCGCAGGACGAGCTTTATGTCGTTATCAGAAATTGTCATAGACGGTAGGCCTAAGAGAATGTCCGATACCAGTTCTAGAAAACCACTCGCAAGAGCATCAACATTATCCCTCGGCCAGTCGAACTTCTCGCGGTCGGCCGACGAGATCGCTGGACAATCGAAGAAAATTGTCACTCGTGAAGTCGATTTTTTCTACGAGGCCAAACAAGCACTCTACAAGGTTACGCTGGATATTCCTGAACACTGCGTAACCGCTCTGATTGGCCCCTCTGGCTGTGGCAAGTCAACCTTCCTGCGTTGCCTCAACCGGATGAACGACATGATCGAAGGCACAACCATAAGCGGCGAAATTTTACTCGACGGGACGGATATCTATCGTCGCGGCACCGATGTCGTTGAACTTCGCAAGCGGGTAGGAATGGTTTTCCAGAAGTCGAATCCTTTTCCCAAATCAATTTTCGAGAACGTCGCCTATGGACCACGGGTCGCGGGAATACGAAAACGCAGCGAGCTGAACGAGATCGTTGAAAGGTGTTTACGGCAATCGGCCCTTTGGGATGAAGTGCAGGATCGGTTGAATGACTCGGCATTGCAGCTCTCTGGTGGTCAGCAGCAAAGGCTCTGTATCGCCCGAGCACTGGCCACCGCCCCCGACGTGCTGCTCATGGACGAACCTGCCTCAGCCCTTGATCCTAAATCGACCGCAGCAATCGAGGAACTGATTTTTAAGTTAAAAGAAATCTATACAATCGTGATTGTTACCCACAACATGCAGCAGGCAGCCCGTGTTTCTGATCAAACCGCATTTTTTTACGAAGGCCATTTGATTGAGGTGGGAAACACCAACGAGCTTTTCACAAACCCCAAGGAAAAGCAGACCGAAGACTACATCACAGGTCGATTCGGTTAGAGTAGAAGTTAGAAGCCAACATTCCGCATTCCGCATTCCGAACTCCGAATTCAAACAATGTCTCAACACCTACACCGAGATATCGAATCTCTCGAACAAGACCTGCTTGCTCAGTCGTCGATCGTCGAGCAGATGGTCTATCGTGCCAGCCAGGCTCTGAGGGAATTGCGTACCGACCTAATTGAGCAACTTCACAACGATGAAGACACTGTCAACCGCCAAGAAGTCGAGATCGAGGAAGAGTGCCTGAAAATATTGGCGCTCCATCAACCGGTAGCTATCGATCTACGTCGCGTGGCGATGGTGCTAAAAATCAACGGTGATCTGGAGCGTATTGCCGATTTGGCGATCAACATCGGCGAGCGAGCCCAGGTGCTTGTGTTGCATCCGGAATTTCAGTTCCCGGACAAGCTGGACCAAATGGTTGAGGCTGCTACGGCGATGGTTCGAGATGCACTGGACGCTTTTGTTCGATTAGATGTCGATGCCGCCCGTAGGGTTTGTCAGCACGATGATGTCGTCGACGAGTTGAACCGTCAAGTGATTGGAGATCTCAAGCAGTTTTTGCAGGGAAATATCAGCGAAATCGAACCAGCACTGCAGTTCTTTTCTGCTTCACGACATATTGAGCGTATCGGAGATCACGCGACAAACATCGCCGAAGATGTCATCTATCTCGTCGATGGCGAGATTGCTCGGCACTGGCACGGAGACACTCCTCTCGAATCGGAGAACGGGTAGGCGATGTCAAAAGTTAATATTCTGATCGTAGAAGATGATGCGTCGCTGGCCGAGGTGCTCGAATACAATCTCAGTCAGGAAGGGTACGAGACGCGAGTCGCTCGCGATGGACAGCAAGGGCTCCGCGAAATCCGTTTGCATTGCCCCGACCTTGTCTTGCTCGATCTGATGCTACCGATGGTTGACGGACTCGAAGTCTGTCGACTGCTGCGCGCTGATCCGGCGACTCAAGACTTACTCGTGTTGATGCTTACTGCTCGCTCGGAGGAGACGGATCAGATTGTTGGGTTCTCAGCAGGGGCAGACGATTATGTAACTAAACCTTTCAGCGTTAAAGTACTCCTACAGCGGATCAACGCTCTTCTACGACGCAAAGAAAAGGGTAGTGGCGATCGCGATGTCATTGTCAGTCAGGGGATTCTCATTGATCGAAGTCGCCACCGTGCGACGATAGACGACAAACCGATTGGCCTCACTCCTAGTGAGTTTTCATTACTGAGTGCTTTCGTTCGGCAGCCTGGAAGAGCTTTTTCTCGGAGCGAACTTATCGATGTTTCTTTGGGAGAGGACACGATCGTGCTGGAGCGCACAATCGATGTTCACATTCGTGCCTTACGCCAAAAGATGGGCACTCATGCCGATTTGATTCAGACGGTACGCGGCATCGGCTACCGCTTGCGTGACCCAGCTGATGTGGTCATAACGTGAGTGAAAGTCGGTTTTTTCGTCTCCTCTGCACCGGATTTTGGCAACAAGAATCGGCTCGCAACAGACTGCCCTCTTATCTTCCATTACACAACCCCGCCGCAGAAGTTAAGCTGCCTCCCATCTGAAATACTAACAATTTTCGGAGCGAATTGGAGGTTCCCAACTCGCTTCGGCCCGACACTTTTGTGCAGTTTCGATCGTGCCGAATCTGCATAGGACCAGTACTCCTGCGCGAGTTGGGGGTAGGCTGATCGCCAGTCATTGGAAAAAACCAAAACATCGCATTGTGCAGTCATTATGATGACAAGCGACGTCTGCCTCGGACGTACAACAGATGTGGGTGTGGTTGAAAGTCGATGTTCGCCAGCATCCGTCGGCATGCACGCCGGCCCGCAGTAACGGTAGTTCGCTTACTTCCGTAGATCATATTGCCCACCAGGCGAAAGCGACTGAATAATCCAGGCGGGGGAGTGCCCATCGCAGCGATGCCCAAAGCAGCGGTAGGCGTTTTGATGGCCAGGATGTGGGGCGATCTAGGCGAGCCAGCTTCTCCTTTCTGTCATTTCGTTGTGCCGGAGCGGCTGACGAGAACGTTCAGAGGCCCTATAGAGGCGGGCCTTCGCGAAGCAACCGACGCAGTTCATGGACTGGGATTCGCCAGCGCCCGGTTTGAGCGTCCTTTGAGCAATCGATTCGAGAACGGTTACACCACCGTTCCTGTACGGTGTATTTACTAACCCGCATCAGCTCAGCCACTTCGGCTGTTGTATACCACCGTCGATCGATGGAGATGGCTGGTAGGTTCGTGGCGAGGTTCGCCAGTTGGGACTCAAGCTCGCCAAGTCGGTCGTGAAGTTGGGTAACCGTCGCAAGGATGCGTTCGGGAATTGTGGAATCGTTCATCGGAGTTGTAACCTCTGACTGACTAGATTGCCCGATGTGGCCAGCAAGCGACCACACAATAAAGATTGGTGAACGGGGGAGTGCCCGTTCACCAAGGGCGATCGATAAGGCATGATCAAGCCTCAGTCGGTTACAACGACAATCTACGCCAGCGGGGGCGTCCTCATCGAAGTCCCAAACCTCCGGCATTGCTTCCACATAGCGAAGCATTGCTGGCCACGTTCATTAAAGCAGTATTTTCCACGAGGACAAGGGAAATCTCATCAGGCAGCAGCATGATTCCAATCACACCGACGGCTAAGTCCAGAAGTAGTCAGGAGAAAAAAATTATCGGGGGACAGGGGGGCGGACAACTGATCATTCATACCTGGATACCTGGACACTCTTTCGCTCATCAACTATTCAGCGTTAGATCGTGACGCACAGATGACTAAGCCCCGAGCCGAAGTCCGGGGCGGGGGAGTCGATCACGACTCCCCAGAGGCTGCCGCCTCTTCTTGTGCAGCTGCTTTCGCTGCTTCGCGACGATCCGTCTCGGTCCAGTGGTAAGCCTTGACCAAGGCCTGCGACGCGTCGAGCAGATCGCTCTCGAACAACGTATTCGTGTAAACACGTTTTTGGGTCTTCGCGTCCATGTAACTGCGCTGGAGGCTGACGGAATAGCTCTTCCAGGTGCGACCCTTCTCTGAAGTCCGCAGTTCCGCAAAGACGCTTGCGCTGGTGTCGCCAAGTGCGACGGTGTAAGCGGGCTTCCGCTTGGCCGGTGATTTTGTAGTGGCGTTCGCCATTTTGGTAGGGGAGTAAGAATAAAAGTGCCTCAGCTACGGTCGCTGCCATGAGGCCAGATGCCAAGCCTGGTTTTCGTCATGCAGGCGGGCCGGTTGCCGTAGCCGCCAAGCGGCGCCGGCAACCGCTGCCGTTCGCCTGCTCGGGAACCACTGGCTTGCATCCTGGCCTGCAGGCGACCACGCTGCGAGGCCTTGTTTCGTTCCCTGCCAATGAGAACGCCAACAAATTCCTTGCCAACGGCAACGAGTGCTGGCAGCATGTGCTGCTGACCTATTTCTAGGCCAGGCGTCTACGGACGATTCGATCCTTTCAAAAAGATTGGAGGTCACCAAAATGACCAAAAGTCCCGAAGCCACGTTCCGTCTGTCAAACGTTTCGTCAAGCGTGTTCGTACAAGAAGCTGGTGGAAACGGTCAGCCGAAGCGGAAATTTCGCACGGTCAACGTGCAACGAAGCTACCGCGACGGCGATGAGACCAAGTTCACAAGCAGTTTTTCGATGGGCGATTTGCCTGCCGCAATACGTTGTTTGCAACTAGCTCAAGGGCACGTCGAAGCCAAGGAAGCCGAAGTGAGTGCGTGAACCGGCAAGGCGAAAGGATTCGCAGCGGCGGTCTCTGTCATGGAGGCCGCCTTTCTTAATGAGAAAAGAGGTGGTACCCGGGGTGAGCCGGGTACCAAGGGTGACCAATTATGTGGATGGTCAATCCGTCAACCAATGACGACCTCCATTACACTTTTACAAGCGTCCTAAAGGAAGACCTCGATCTCCGCAACTCGGCAGTGCACGGCAGGCGAGTAGCGGTACAGGATTACGTTGGGTCATCAGCCGTCTTGGCCGCAGGGTGTTTTTCGCACCACGCGGCATAGGACACAAGCAACTGCTTCGTGTCGCCGAGATCCTTGAGTCGCAGCCAATTCGAGTAGCCGACCTTGCCGTTGTAGACATAGGTCCGCTGAATCGAAAAATTGCGATCGGCTCCGACCGAAAGGATCAGCTCGCTGAGCTTAATCCGGTGAACGATATTGAGCTTCTTGTCTGCCGATGATTTTTCCTTTGCTTTTGCCATGGTGAAGTGGGGTAACCGGTGGGACACGTCAAAGTGACCTACCACGAATAATAGCGCCCGTAGGCACCCATCTACTTGCTCACACGCATTGCTACCGCCGTGTCGGTAGTCGTTTAGAATGAGCAAGTGCTGATGGTAAGGGGTGGTACCCGGGGTTAGCCGGGTACCAAGGGTGACCAATTGTAGGGATGGTCAATCCGTCACTCGGTTACAGAGCTAATCACGCCCGAAGGCGTCCTCAGCCAAGTCCCCAAGCTCCTGCAATTGTTTGACTCGGCAAACAACTGCTGGCAAAATCCGTCCTACACCGCCGGGTTACATGAACAAGTTCACGGTACCCAGCACAATCACCAATCCAAAGACCGTCGCGTCAAAGAGGGGACCAGGCCCCATGCGGCGGCTTGGCCTGTAAAAGGCCAACCATTTCTTGCGAGCCATTCGTTTCCGAACTTCTCGCTTCAAAAATCGGTCGAAGCTACGATCGTTCAAAGGTACCTGACTTGCAAAGAACAAGTTGTTGGTTTCCTGAACTTTCTGAACGAGCTGGTCATCGCTAAGACTGGTCAACGCGTCGGTCACATCGACCCAGCGTGGCCACTGCCAGAATCGACTGGCCTTAGGTATGTACCAAAGGTAGACGCTCTCGCGCTCGTGACTCTCGTACTGCTTCTTAATTTCCTCCAATGTCAAAGTAGTCATGGTGAATTGGGGTAGTAAACAAAATGCTCATCACAGTGAGCAGCCCATCATCGTCAAATTAGCGGCACCGAGTCGACGCCTAGTAAGGAATCGATAGTGAGCACCCACAATTATCACCAAACTATTTTTAGAAAACAGCCCCACCTTGGGGGGAGGACAGGGGTGCGGACAACTGGTCGTACTAGGAAGACCGGGATAGATTTGAGTGATACCGAGATTATGGCGGATGTAGTAACGCAAGTAGTAAGAGGAACCCACTCATGGCAGATACCAATGTAGTAACGATTATCGAGCAACTACAAAGCGAGGAAGCCTCGCTAGCCGCTTCGCTCGACAAGTTGCGCACCCTCCAGTCTAAAACCGAAGGGGAGCTAGCCCGCGTGCAAGCGGCCAAGAAAGCATTGCAACCGAAAGCAAACAAGCGACGTACTGGCGGCAAGAAAGCGCCCACACGTGAAGACGTCAAAGGGATCATCACTGCGGTAGTAAGGCAACATGGTCAACTGGCCCTTGAAGAGCTAAAGTCGTCGGTCGCCAAGCAGCTGGCTAGTAGAGGGTTTTCTAAGGTTGGCTATGCACTGCGCTTCAAGGAGGCGGTAGCCGAGCTGGGCCTTGTGAAACAACCAACAGACAAACAACCAACACCAACAGGGAAGGAAGGCAGATAGCGGACGGTCGCCCTGGCGACCGGCAGTGTCTTCGACGTAGGAGAAGACTGGGGTGCAGGGGCGGAGAGACTGAGCGAAGCCCTTGCTCTTCTGCGATAGCAAGGGAGGTCTGCGGAGTGAAGCATAGCGCAACGACAAAGAACGTCCGCTGCGTCCGGCCTCCCACGAGCAACACCAGACAGCTCGTGGTTGAGACCGGATCGTAGAAGAGCAAGGGGTTGGCGAAGCCGCCCCTTGCACCCCATATCTGCTGGTAGGAAACAACTTACAACAAACAGAGGGTATCCGAAACACCGTCCGCCGGTGGACACGGGGGCGGACGGCATGCGCCTCATTAAAACACCCCAAGAGAGAAAAATCATTGGGGCGGGATCAAGGGTAGTAAGTTTTCTTCGCCCAGCTGCCGTACAACTGGCTCGAAGAGTAGTCGCTCGGGAGTCGCGTCCTCTACGGCAATCGCTTTCCATCGCGTCACGACCTGGCTGCTGGTAGCAGCCGCATGCTGCATAAAACGGTCCCGCCACCTGGCCGTCGGGCAGATAAACAGTACAAAAAAATGGTCCCAAGTCGTAGCCGGAAAGTGCTCACGAAACAAGCCGCGTGCGTCGAGTTCCTCGTAGCCGGGCGACTTTTTCTTGGGTACCACGGTCGAACCGGTGTTCCCCATTTCCCGCTCAATATAGTAGACAACCCGGTGCTCGCCTCGTTCAAAGAGCACCCCTGCGTCCGGGTCGCAGATCAGCCGTGGCGCATCGCGCAGCTGCGTATAAAAACGTTTCGACTTAGCACCTGCTTCTGAAGCATTGATCGGCTCAAACTCATGAAAGCAGGAAAGCATCTTTATGTCGTTCTGCTTACTAGCCGCCTGGTAAAGGACATGCAGAAAATCTCCCACCGCTACCGTATGCGGCACATGCTCACTACGGCAAAGCAGTTTGGTCGGCTTCGCCAGATAGCGGTCGTCGTCATAGTAGTCGGCCAGCCACTCTTTTCCTTTGTCCGCCAGATAATAGACAGGCGGTTTACGGTCGTCATGCTTTTTTGGGTAGCGATGGATGTAGTTGGCGCTCACGAGCTTACTACAGCGACGACGAGCTACGCGACTGGTACTATCCGCGTAGCAAAGCCTGTGTACCTGCCCAGCCGTTAGCAGGTAGTAACGGGCCAGATATTCAAGTAGCGGTTGGTCACGTTCGGTGAGAATCATGGAATCACTTGGTAGTAGGCTGCTCTAGAACCCATCAGGAGAATCGTCAGGCTTTTCGGGTAGTTTTCCGTGCATTGGTTTCGGAGGTGATGAAGAAGGGGACTGCTCGCCGTGGTCTAGGAATTTTTTGCGTCGACGGGCAGTCGCCTTGTCGAGACTGGTTGGACGAAACATATAGTCCTTCGACTTGTAAAGTCGCTCCAAGAACTCGTCAAGTGCTCGTGACGCTTCCTCCGGATTCTCAATCGGTGGCACGATATCGGGAGTACGAAACAGAATCGATTGCTCGATGCCATCAATTTTGGTACGCAAGAAGGCGATTCGATCGGGAAGACAGGTAAGCAGCCGTTCGTGCATGGCGTCCTGATAGGGAATAGCGAGTTCCGGCTGTCCCGTCGGGTCCCACTTCTCGCTGGTACCGGCAACGAGTGAATTCTTTAGCGTGACGGTTGCCGACTCGCCGTGGCTCTCCGATTTCATCGTGCCGGTAGTATCGGCCTCCATCGTGGAATTGGCGTCAATCGTGCCGTGGGACTGGCTGCGGCTAGTAGAATCGGAATCGCCGCTCCCCTGGAAAGTAGATTCGCCTGATCCTGACACGGGCATCAGAACCTGCATCCCTCCGACATCAACGTGTGTATAGTGCTGGTTGGTAGAGACACTGGAGCCTGTGTTGCGATTCTTGCCGGTAGCGGTTGAAATGCCTTCGGAGTGAGAACTACCCTCGACGTGGCTCTTGCCGTCGGTGTGCGCAGCGGAAGTACCGGTCGACTCGACGTGCTGCTTGCTGGTGGAAGTATCGGTAATCGGAACCAATCGGTCAAAATCTTTGTCCGGTACCTGGGTTCTCGAAGTGCGTTCCTTCAGGTTGTAGTTAGGGTACGCAAAAAACTTGCCCAGGTTTTGTACCTCTTCGAGGTCTTTCTGCCGGAACGACACAAACAGGCCTGATTCGGCCATCACCGTGGGACTCACTTTTACGTCGCCCCGATCGAACTGCCCGAGGCGCTGCGATGAGAGGCAGACGCTCAATTTCCACTTGCGGGCCTGATCCAGAAAATGCCCCAGATCTTCCGCAAGGTAGATGCTCGCTTCATCGACAATGAGGTGATGCGGCACACGTCGGTTGGCTTCATCGTTCTCCCGACAAGCATGCTTTACTTTGTGGATCACGAAATCAGCGATCGCCATGGCGGCCCGTTCGTTGATCCCTTGGCGCGTGGCACGAAGATTGACCACCACACAGTGGCGATTGCGAATCGCCTCGGCAAAATCGATACTCGGCGCCTGCCGGCCAAAAATCAACTCAGGCATGTTTTTTAGGAAGGCCCGCACGTTGTTGATTGTCGACTCGATATATTGCTCACGCTTGAGAGGGTCTTTGATCGATTGAAAGAAGTCATAGCGGTGACGAACCTTACGCGGCAGTCGATCATTGATGGCATGGAGTATGCGAGGTAGATCGGTATCGGAAGAGTCGAGCACGGCCAAGATGTCGCTGAAGGCGAGTTTTTGGCCTTTGCAATTGGGCGTAGAGACGGCCACCAGGGCGTTTTCGAGCCAATGCGAAAGCCGTCGCATCACTTCCTTGTCTTGTTGGGCAAAACGGCGCAGGAGCACATCGGCCATCTCTTGGGCCTGATTGTCGATATCCAGTTCCTGGGCAAACTCTGGATCAACGTTCTCCGGTAATGACTCCTCAGCGCTATGAAACGGGTCCAGTGAAAAGAGCCAATCACGCGAAGGTTTAAGATAGTGAAAGCGGGGCAGGATATAGTCGTCACCCTTTTCTCGGGCGATCTTGGCCGCGTAATCAGCCACAGCCTGGGCCGTGTCGCCATGGGGATCGATAAACGTAAATCCGTTTTGAGTATCGATCAGGTGCCGACAGAGCGATTCGATGAGCTTGCTCTTACCGCTGCCGCTAGTTCCCATGAAGGCCATGTGGCGACGCAGTAGCGGATCCTCCACCATCATCCAAGTGTCCGTTTGAAGCTCCAGCTTATTGTGCTCAAACTTGTCGGCCGAGAGGGGATGCCCGATGTGATACGGTTGGGTACGGCGAATCTCTTGCCGCAATAGGAATCGTCGGTTGTTTTCCAGGGCCATGGTCGGCGCTCCAAGAGATTATTAGGTTTGCTGTGAAGGGGGATAGATGCGAGGCAGTGGGCCATTGGGTGCATCATCCGGCATCGGAGTTGTCGCTGCTGATGTGTCCGCAGACGGTTGCTGAGTCACTGGAGATAGTAGTTCCGCAATCCTCGCTGAAAACTGCTCACGTAATTGGTGCGAAGCACCATCCAATCGATCGATTCCCGCAATACCAGATTCTGCGGTAACTTCAGGAACAGCCTGCATCGGATTGGCTGGGTCTTTCAAGATCACCGAGTAGCCGGGACTGGTGATTGCTGTTGCCAATTCCATGTACTGCTCTTGGGCTTTACTGATCTCTTCGGTAGTTGTATCAGTTGAACGGCTCACTTGGTGAAGACGTTCAGCGCTCTGCAAAGCGAGTCCGTCGAGAATCGTCGTCAGATTGGAAAAATCCTCGACGGTGGGATACGGATTGTGCTGCAAGGAAGTAAGCTGCTGTCGATAGCACGCCAAGATACGGCACTTTTGTTCCAGAGCACTTTTCTGCCATTCAGTGCTTCGGGTAGCTTCGAAGGAGGCAAGTTCGCGCTGCGATTCGGATTGCGATTGGGTGACAATCAGCACAAACTTGTCAATGTACTGGCGCAGCTGCTCCAGATCGGAGGAAGGGAGGATATAGACGTTTTGATGTTGGTGAGAAGAATACTCGGCAGACATACGGAGTGGGGAAGTGGACATATAATACACCCTTTCTGGTTATATGGCCACTTAGGCCGCGACCACTGGCTGCTCCAGTTGGCTGCGAACCTCATCAAACAGTTCGGGATCTTCCTCACGGAAGACCGACAACTGACTTTCGACAAGGTCCATTTCACGCCGGCAATCGGTAATGTAATCATGCCGATCGGTGGGTGTCATAGGAGCTCGATCAGCCTCTTCGATTTCCGCAGTGAGGTACTGCAATCTCTGGAGATTGGGTGGCAACGCGGTCTCGAACCGTACTTGCTGTTTTTGACGACGCTGCTCTTCGACCAGTTCTTGGCAACGTTCGATTTCTTCTCGCGTTTTCTCCGTGAACTTGTCAAGTACCGCTCGCAATTCCTCTTCGTGGGATTCGACGAGTTTCAGTGGAAAATCAAGTTTCATCAGTTCGTCAAGCTGACGGTCAAATTCATCCCGGGGCAGATGCTCTGCGAGCACTACGGCATACTTTTGGTAGTAGTTCACAAGTCGCTGGCGGATGGCGAGAATCGAAATCCGATCTTGAATAGAGAGGATATGGTCAACGTACTCCTTCACATCGTCCAGCTCGCGGGCTTCGGCGAGTAGCTCATTGAACTGGTTACGGTCGAAGTGTTGTGCCACCAGCTTCACGTGCTTCATGTAATGGACCCGCAGGAGGTTTTCAGTTCGAGTTTTGACGTTGGCCGCTTCGCCGCCCGTCTCGGTGGCAGAATCGACGAAAAACTGTTGCACGGAATCTGCATAAAAATTGATCTTGTCGCTGCTCAACAGCCGCCACTGGTCGGCGGTGGGCTGCTGCCGCTCAAAGAGGTCATATCCCAGCGACCAAACGTACCTGCCATAGCTTTC
Organism: Planctomycetota bacterium; assembly: GCA_029259945.1. GTDB lineage: Bacteria > Planctomycetota > Planctomycetia > Pirellulales > Lacipirellulaceae > Bythopirellula. The sequence goes on along the minus strand of JAJDEF010000031.1, from coordinate 109,858 downwards.
CTGGTTCTTCTTACAGTGCGCTTCATAGAGAGGTCGCAGTTGCGTTCGCCGTTTTTCGAGGGTACGGCGACTACGGGCGAGAGGCTCGTCGCGACGCCGATGGGCGACCTTCAGGAATCGATTTAGCCGCTGGATGGTGGTACGCAATTCCTCTTTGGCCTCCCCGACCGAGGGCGCAAAGATGTGGTGAAAATCATCGTCGTCGGGGCTCAGCGATTGAAACTCGGCAAGCTCTTCGGGGAGCAGGTGTTCTTGGGCTGCGCTCAGGGCGGTGACCAACGAGCGAATGTTGTCGTTATATTCGCTGAGTACCTGTTCTCGCTGCGCCGATCGATTCATCCAAAACATGAGCGTGGCCCAATAGGTACGAATCTTGGACAAGTAGTGGCCACCTGCCAAAACCGCCGCCCCGCCGACGATCCACTGCTGGTAAGTCGTGGTCTCGAACACGAGCAGCCGCGCCACGACAGTCGCCGGTCCTGCCAAGAGAGAGAGCCCGGTAAACATCTTGCGATCGAGTACGAAGGAAGCGGCAGCAAACAAGAGCGATGTGAGGACAGGCAGGACGGTCAGCCGCAGCACCCACTCCAGTACATGCCACCACGTCTCTCCCTGCGGAAAGTCATGCGTGAGATAGCTGCCGGTAGCGATGACATGCCAATGGAGCCAGAGCGAGAAAATCGCGGCAAGCAGCCACAGTTGGGCATAGAACAAACGATAAAAGGGTGCTGGGTGAGCAGATTTCATGATGGTGGTTCAGGTGAGAAAATTATCGGTGTTTGGCAAGCACCGGCGGAATCGACAGGTTAGGAAGCTGTACTTTCAAACCGTACCGAAACAGAAAACGAGTATGTTCCTTGGTGCGTAGCGGCTGGTTGCGTCGGTAGAGTTCGACGTGTTGCCCTACTTCTGCTTGGGCTTCGTCATCGATCAACGCGACGGCCCGTTCAGCGTAAATCCGTGCAGCGGCATAGTTGCCCTCAGCAGCCAGTGCAGCGGCCCAAATGGTTTCCAAGATGCCGGGACGAAGGTTGTTTTCTTGGCAAAAATTTTCGTAGGCAACCCGATCATGTCGGGTTTGCTGGAGTAGTCCCAACTCATTGACATGGGGGCGTACAAGCTCCACGACCTCCGAGAAGGAAGCAGCAGCATGGGCACCGGCTTCCGCTTCAATAGATGCCAGTTTCTGGTGCGTTTCGGGTCTGGCGACTGCGTAGAACCACAAGCGGTAGAAAGCGTATCGCGTGGCGTGCGGAGAATCGAGTCTTCGGGCTGCCTGCTTAAACACGGACCTTGCATCGTTCATCAAATAGTAAAGAATCTCCTCGTTCAAGTAGTGATCGCCCGCATGAAACTCGGCAGCCGACTCCTTAAGCTTGCCAAGGTTCCACAGGTACATCCCCTTGAGGTTGTGATAGACGGGATTATCCGGTTCGGCCTGCAGCGCCGCATCAATTGATTGCAAGGCCTTGTCAAGCTGTGCGAAGTGACTGTATTGCAGCACGGATTTGCGATAGGCAACCCATGACGCCTCGCTGGGGAGGTTCGTTTCCAAGAGGGTAAGATGGTCGAGTGCTTCCTCAGGCCACTGGATATCCATCGCGGCGAGATAGCAGGATCGGTAAAACCTAGCATCTTGGGGTGAACCGTATTTTTCTTTGGCAGCTTGAACGGCATGCTGGTACTTTTTCTTGAGGCCGTCCTGTTCGGACTTGTAAAAATGGGACGAGAGGCCAAGTTGTTCGGCTACTGTCCGAGCTTCTTGGTAATAGGGAATCGACTTACGTCCCCCATGCTTCGCCAAGAGTTCGTCGAACAACTTATCTTGCTGCTGGCGCCGCTCGTGTCGCGCCTGTCGCTCAACCCTGCTTGCTTCAGCCCGTTGTTCTTCTTCGATCCTCGCTTTGTGCTGGGCCTCTTCCTCTTCGCGCTCTTTCAGGGCTTCGCGAGCCTTTTCTTGTCTTTCTTTCTCCAATCGGGCCAGCCTCAGTGTCTCCTTTTCAGCCGGAGAGGGCTCATTTGCTAGCCGCTCAAGTCGTGCGGTCTTCGCAGATTCAGCAGCCTGAATGTCTTGGTAGCGTTGCATTGCTTCGTAGCTTTCAAACCGGAGCAGCGCCGGGCTATCGCCCATGTGGTAAGCAACGGCGGTGCCCGTGCCGATGGTGAGTAGCAATAAAAACGCCTTGAAAAAGGTCTTGTCCAGCGACTGAGAGACATGAGAAATCTTCAGTCGAGGTCGCTCTGTTCCAGCCTTGAGATAAAGGCCGTAGCAGGTAAAACCGAGCACAAGAGCCAATAAAGTCGCCACAGGAACCAACCACCAAGGTGTACCGCTCAGTGACGACAAATAGTCGTAGAAAGATGTCGAATAGGCTACCAGCGCACCGATCGCCCAGACAGCAAGCCAGATCAGCAGGCCGCTCATGACGACTACCGCGAAGACTTTCCCTTCGTCATCGGTTTTGCTCACTGCGATTTTCCTCACCAGAAGACGACGAATGTGTACGCCAAGTGCTACCTCGATTGTCAGATATTTGAATCTGAAGCCATGAAATCGACATCTTATTCTGCGAAACGCAGTCACAAACCGCGAACTACAAGCAAATCCTCTAGGTGAATGGCCGAAACAAGACGGCAAACTGGCTGAGATCAATAGTCGGCTGCCTTGCTGATCGGCCGCAATGCTTGCGAAAGAGTCGCACAAGGCATTTTGGAATCCTGAAGCCAGAGAATACTGGCAAGACTCAACCTAATGAAAATGGTCTGTTCGTTGTAGGGGCGTAGAGTACATAGCACTCAAGGAACAAGAAAAAGTTGTGCTCGCGTTGTGAACAATCATCACAAACTAAGCGGCTTGCCCAAGCGGCAAAGTTTTCATTTGGGCGATCTTGTTTTGTAACCCAATTTGCCTCATGCGCATTGCTTGCCGCGCAGGCCTCAAGAAACAAAACTTCTGATCTATTGGCTAGGTGACAGACGGTCTGCTTTCTGATAGATGGGAGTTTGCGAAATAAGTTCGTCCTTTCACCGCAATGATCTGACGGAACTCGTTCGCCCCTTTTCGAAATCGCTCTCCTCTTGCCATGTAAGGTCCACGAATCATGAAGAACATCTTGTCCCACCGGTTAGTGCTGTGCCAGGGAAAGCACTCTGTGCTACTGCCCTTGTTACTCGCGATCATGGTTTTCGCCGGATTCCTCTGCTGTCAATCAGCCTATGGGCAAAACACTACGAAAAAACGAACAGAGCCGCTTTCGCTTGTTCAGCTCATCGCGGGATCTGAGTCGATGACGCGGCCGGGCGAACGTTTGAAGTGGATTGAACAGTTGCCACTCATGACAGTCGAGAAAAGAGAAAAGCTGAGAGCGATCTGTGAAACAGAACGTTCCAAGCTAGCCGATATCAACCGGAGTATTGGTGCCAAGCCGGCTCCCGTACCGAAATTACATGGAGTAAGGGTTCGGAATCGGACGGCCTCGCAGCTTGAAATCATGGTTCCGGGATACTGGTTTGACGAAAACGGGGAAAAACGGAAACGCAACTCCACTTGGTCCTTCTCGCCCAAGGAGTCCGCCTCCCTCTTGGCCGGAAAAGAAAGGGTCTACGCCAGCAAATTCTTGTATCAGGTCAGAATGAACAATCGAACCTATCCCTCGGAGGGCGAGTGTTGGGTTGCCTACTATTCTCCAGGCCAAGGAACAATCGTTCAGCTTAATCCGCAAGATTTTGCTCCGAATAGACACGTGGCTGCCAAGCCAGTTATCAATGGTGGGCGGTCAAACGCCGACCAACTTTTTGATCAATTCATTCAGCTTGCCGAGGATGTCAATGATATTGCTGAAGCCTATGACGAAAATGTCAAACCGGTCGTGTCGGCAATTAAGAAGGCGAGAGCCAAGAACGCGTATCGGGTTTACCTGGAAAGCATCGATGTTGCCGCTCGCAAAAGCAATGGCAAGCATTGGGACTCCGGAAAGGGTGCTCCTGATCTCATCGTTCGACTCAAAGTAAAGACGTTCGGTGGAGACAGTTTCAAGGCAAGCGTTGTCAAGAATTCTTATTTCAACACGTACGATGAAATGTCAGTTCGCGCTAAACCTGGACAAACCATTGAAATCTCGGTCTATGACGACGATGCGTTTTCCAATGATTTTGTCGGTAGCTACCGGCTGGACATCACGAAAGATTTGCTTAAACGCGGGCAAACGGATCTTTCCTTTGGACAGGTAGAATCTTTGGTCCTCCGGTTTGAAAAGTAAAAACATGAACTTCCTACGGATGTTTTGGCATTGGTATCTCGCTCTCATGCGACCAATTTGGAGATTGGTTAAGTGGTTCGTCCGCGTGTTTCTCGACATCAGTAGCCCTGATTATTGGCTCAAGCGATAACTTGACTAACAGAAACCGCTTGCGGTAGCGGAAAAGCCACCCTTGGGTAAACATAACGTGCATGTTGTTTACCCGTGTTTTGATCGCAAAATCTTTCTCTCTCGCCCGATTGAAGCATTCTGAACCTTTCATTGCCGTGAGTTTTTTTCTTGCCGTGCCACTGAACAACTGCCGTGTCAAGCAAAGTTCAGTATGGGGTGTTTTGCATATACTCAAGAAGGTTCAATCCAGATTAAGCAGTTTCATCAGAACGTGGTTTGAATGATGAAGGAAGGAAGATTGACTGGCTGCCAGAGGGTTATCTGTGGTAAAATAGTAGCAATACAAAATCATTTCATGACCTCTTCTACCCAGCCGACTCGCGGCTCACGACGCATCGCCATTCTGGCGGTGGTCGTTGTTCTGCTCCTGGTTTTGATCGGGGCTTTGCAATACACGCGGTCGCTATCGGCGCAGCTCGTAGACGAATCGGATGTGGTCTACAAACAGTGTCAGTTTTTCGATGACTTCAAGAGTACCTGGAAGAAGGGGCGTCACGAATCGTGCGGCATCGACAAAGCGGCCACTCAAGAAGCTCGCGAGAAACGAGAGCGTACTGAGGCTTTTCGCCGGGAAGCGGAGCAGAGGAAGCGTACCCTGACACCGTCCGAAGAAAAACGGATTGACCAGCATCTGGAGCAGCAGTTCGTTGGTGAGAGGATCTCTGCCCGTCAGACGGAATTGCGTAACCTATTGGATGGGGCAGCGACGCGCCTCGGTAACCTGCGCACCGGCGATACCTACCGTTTCACCGACGAAGAAGCGGGCCAGCTTGACGACGCTCAGACTCTGGTCGCCTCTCTCACCGCCGAATATGACCAACCAAGCGTGGGGAAGGCTGACATTCGAGCAGTCCGCAACCAACTGGCGCCACTGCTTACGGAGATTCAGGCAATGCTCACTCAGAAGCAACGCACCACTCCGGCAGACGGCTCCCGCATCGAAAACCTGGTTCTTCGCGTTGACGATTTGGTGGCCCGCGTCGGCACGGTGATTCGTGAACTGGAACTAGCCGGCGAGCGGGTGCCCAAAGCCGTGCGGAGCGGCCACCGCCAGGCGCTGCAACTGGTGCGTGAAGCCAAACAAAGCTGCTCGACCAGCCGTCCGGAAGGTTGCCAGCAGCTGCGGCATGTGTTGGAGATAATCGAAGCAATGCGGGAGCCGCTTTGCGAGATTGATTCCCCGGTGATAAACTTCTGTCACTGATGGCCACTAAGCGTTCTCCTTTCCGGGCTCGATTCCTGCGCTGGCTGCGGCCTGATGCCCAGGTTCGCCGGTTAGCACCGGTACTGATCTTCATGATGGCTCCGTGGGTACTGCTCGCCATCTTTGGGACCAATCGCTTTGTCCATTGTCATCATTATCCTAACATCACACGGCAAAACGGCATTGAAACCCACACTTGTCTTGATCCCAAATGGGAAATAGCCTGCTCCAACCGAATCAAGAGCGATACGGTTGACACCTGTCTTCGGTCCCCGTTTGGCTGGGGTATCACCTTGATTCGGCACGACAAAGACACTCTTCTTCAGGAATGTCGGAAGAACAAAGGTCCAGAAGCATACATTGATGGTTCCAACGGCTGCGTGTGCTTCATACCGCTGGATCAATATGGCCGTTGTACCACCACGACGGAACACTGCCACACTCGTTTCGGGTCAGGGGCGATTGCTGACGTTACAACCAATCGAGACGATGCCCTCTTGGTTCTGGTTGCGAATGAGGCGCTCAATTCAGAAGAACAGCGGTATCTCATTTGTCGCTGTGCTGAGGGGCTTCAATTTGATGCTGAGACTTCACGATGCCGATAGGGTGCTACCGGGAAATTTCCAGGTTGTTCGCGTCGACACTCAAGGGCGCATCGGCATGAACTCGCCCGTCTGCGTCCAGCCAGAGACGATAGCCGGTTTCATACTGCTCTTGGTTTTCCGGATCGTGTGGCAGTTCGGCTAGATAGTCGGGGATGAGTGGACTAAGGGCAAGGCGTTGAGGTACTTCCATAGTACAGAAAAAATAAGGTGGTTCAGTCAATGAGCACACATCACGTACATTCGTATCTAAAGTTTCTAGCGTATCAACGACAGGCCAAGTGCCCTGATCAATTTGGTACTGGTACAGGGCGTCGATCAATACTCGCAGATCATGCTTACGAGTAGCATCATGAGCACTATTGATATTCTTCTGCGGTTGGAGAGCTTCCATAACCAGAGAAGCCAAAACGCCGATGATGCCAATGACCACTAACTTCTCAGCCAGGGTGAATGCGGGTCGCCAGGATTGTTGCTTCATTGCCGTGATGGTACCACAGATCAATCATGGCAATGAAATCGCCTACTGCTTGTTCTTTCGCTTGCGACGTAAGCCCGCCGCGGCTGCGCCACCGGCAGCCAAGCCACCGAGCACGGCTGTTGATGGTTCGGGGGTTTGAACAGCGGGGCGAATAACGTAGGCTGTGGCCGGATCAAGGTGCCCGGGGGCGGTACCCTGGTAGACGACGCCGTTTGTCATGGCCATGGCTTCGTCGATATTTTCCGGATCACCTTCGATTGGGCTGAGGCCGATAAAGAACTCACTGCTTTCCAAGAATTTGTCTACTCCAAGGGCAGTATTCCCGTTTTCATCAACTCCAACAGCTACAAAGAAATCTTCTCGCACTTGCAGTTGTCCATCAAGGATTAAGTCGGGGGACATGATGCCATCACCTGGAATTTCATTGGGCCCAATGATTCGGTCTGGTGCCGGTGTGTGGCCGGGAATGGACAAGGCGGCGTCAGCTTCGGTATCGTCCATCGAACGCACGCCGATCCAGTACACATCGCGGTTGCTGTCGTCCTCGACGTTGGTAAATCGAAATTGGCCGCCGCTCCACGCAAATCCAAACTCGTCATCGCCAAACTCGTTGACCTGAGAACCGGGCAAAATCTCGGCGGTTCGCATCGTGGCCGCGTCAGCCTTCTCGGGCGCACTACTGATGGCACCGGCACCACCGATCGCCAAACCGGCTGCCAGCATCTTGGCCCGTACGCTACTGCGTAGCCGCTCTAGCAAACCACTGCGAACCGCTTCAACCGAGTACTCTGAACCTGTTCGCTCAGATGTTGAAGTAGGGATGTAATGCTGACTATCGAGTCCCATAGAAAGGTTGGGAAGAAGTGATAACAGGTAACCACGGTTACGCAACCATGTCAAGCAAATCTGGCATAGGGACTTCATCGCGATCCTCCTTAGAGGGCAAGAGAATGATCGCAAACGTCGGTAACGGCGAAGTGCCTGCGGCCTCACTCTTCGAGGAGAATCCCCGAACGAAAAGAGGGAGCGCCAGACACCAAGACCGCTCACAACACCCTCGCCAGAGGGCAAGCAGAGCAGCACCTGGGCCGACGCTCCCATACGGGGAGCGCGGCGTTCCAGGCTTGCTTCTGCTTAAAACTCCGCTACAGACTACTGCAGCGGCTGGCGATTTGTTGTGAAGCTAACCGGACGTTCGCACGTCAGTTCAAATTGTCGCTGTCCATTATAACCGACGTGGCAACGGACAAGAAGTCGGCAACGCCCGACAAAAAAAGGCCAGACCGGGCGAACTCCACTTATTGCAAGCAGTTCCGGAGGAGTCGATCAAACGTGGTTTCACCCTGTTTGGGCTGCCTTGCCCGGAGGTTTGTGACCATTTTCCAGGCGGTCGGGTAGGAAACGCCGATCGACCGCGAAAGTGCTGCGGCCGTCAACTTCTCTTCGGACTGGCTCATCCGCCAAATGGAATAGAACCACTTCGAGAGAGGCAGCGGCGAGCGGGCAAAAACGGTCCCCTGCCTCGGGTAGAGGTGGCTGCTGCCACAGGCACACGTATAGCATTGCTTGGCTCGGTGGCGATAGTACCGTCCGCGTCGACCGCAGTGGGCACAGGCCGCTTTTTTGAAACGCTCCCTAAATAGATACTCCAAGCAGGCATCATCATCGATCCACCAGGGGTGCTGTGCGCTATTGCAATGTTGCTGGCAGGAAGAGGTCACTGGAGCGGCAAAGGAATCAGCATGACCAGGATAGTACAAGATAGTAGCGTGCGCAAGATAATTGAGTCGCTGCTTCGATCAAGAGAAAAGAACTGATCAAGAAGAAGGAAGCGGAGTTGCCGAACCATCGCCAAACATGGGCGGAACCTCGGTGCGGTCCAGTTCAGCCAGTGGCAGAACAACCGGCAAGGCTGTCCAGCAACTCTGCTTAGCTATCTTCCTTTATGATCTCTGATGCAGCGTAGGCAAGCAGTCTCATCACAAGGATTTCTAAGATCGTTCTCTTCCAGAACATACTTGTCTGAGCAGTCCCAGAACTCACGTTGACACACCACGCAATACGAAAAGAACCGATGTGCGTCCTTCGTGCTAAGGCCACCACGGTTGCTGCACTGCTCACAGTAGCAATAGTTTTCTTCGTCTGGTTCATCACTGAATGGATCACCATAGACTGGCCCATTGCATAAAGGGTTTTCTTCTGTTCCTAATGCCTTGCAATAGACGCAAGTGTCGGATTTATTGGGGATGCGAGTCATGTGAAGCGGGGGAAAAATAAATCGGCACCCCTTACTGCGATTTATTTTTTGTCCGCGAATCTGGCGAGCCACCGAAATAATGCGGCCGTGCTTTCGTTAGTAATCATCAGTCGAATGGCCGATTGCTGTTTGCATTCTATTTGATTTTACGCTGAACCAAATACCATGCAGGTATCGTGAACGCCTGGGATGAAGCTGCTGAGATAGGTTTTACTGGAAGAACTATTCCTGTACTGCAATCGGATAATCTCGGTACAGGCGGGCCACAGGCCACGTCGGATCGCTTCTTGCATGGTCAGATAGGTTAGCGGCAGGTAGCGACCTCGCTGCGTGTAATTTCCCATCAGCACAGCGATCTTGCCGTCTGGATTGAGAACCGACGAGCAACAATCGAGTAAATCCCCTAGCCGCTCTACAAAGGCTTCCAGGCTAGGCGCATTCGAGAGACAACGCGGGTCATCATTGTAGACGATCTGTCGCCAATAGGGCGGATGAAGCCAAACGAAGTCGAATTTGCCAAGTCCTTTGTAGCTGGAAACAGAACACGCATCGTCTCCTTGCTGAAGATCGAACGAGACGCACTCGATACCAAGTTCACTGCAGACGTCGTTGCAGGTACCACTGCCCGTCATCGGATCGAGGACTCGCTGTACGTCGAAATAGCGGATCAGGTCTTTGATAAGGTAGCCCGAACAGTTGCCACGGTAGCTTGCACTGCCATAAGGGCCTCGTCGCTGTGTGGCATGAACGCTAGTCAGCCACGGTGTCGGGCTTGTATTGATTGGCGTTTCAGGGTGACGAATCAGCTTGTGCGGATAGGGTGCCGGTGGCTGGACGTGAGAAACCATAAAAGGGTAAAGAAAGAAGTAAATGTATAGGCGATCAATGGTCACCGGGAATGGAAAGCCGAACGTCGCCGATCTCGAAGTCGATTTTGGTGCGAGTGCGGGTCACGGTTCCCGATCGCCACGCCTCTTGGGCGAGAAAGATTAGTTCCTCGGTTGAGGCGTCCTTGGATGCATTGACGACGATGACGCCCTTGGACGCTTCTTTGAATGGGATTTCGTAGGTGACTCTGTTTTTCATGAGGAACGGGGGGAAGAACTAAAAACGGCCCGCCAGGGGCCGTCGGCATGAGTTCGGGGGCAAGTAAAGCAACGCGGGCTTGCGGCCGAACGCCGGCGGCTACAGTCGGCGGCTGTTTTGGTTCGCCCGTTTTACAGGAGACGTACGATCAACGTACTGGCTCGGCCCAGGCCAATCGTGCCAATTGCGACTGAGCAGTAGCACCCCGTCAACATAAGTTTCAATCACCGGTTGGACATCGCCCGTCGCCGCATTCAGGACAATGTTGCCGATCCAACTGCTGTTGGTAGGCCACCGCGCAGTCCTCCGACTCGATAGCATGGGGCTCAGGCATGGCGAAATCCAGAATGGTGTAGAGCATGGATTCGGTTTCTTGGCTGATTTTTCCCGTGGCCCACTCCACCAGGGCCTGCCTGATCAAAGCCTTTGCTTGTTCGGCTCGTTCCGGTCCATCCTCCCAGTCGCGGACAATCTTAGCCTGCTTCAGGAGTGATTCCTTCCACTCTTGCGCCAAAGCAGCCGACAAACTTGAAGCTCGTTCGCTCATGCCTTGTCAATCGTTACCAAGCAGGTTTGGACGCCCGTTTGCCGGAACGCATCGATGCCTTGAAAGGCACCCTCCGGCAACTCCTCGACATCATGATCGAGCCCGTTGAGCCACTCACGAAACTCGCGGCTCTTGGTATCACTACGGAAGAATGGCCCTTTGCACATCACACTTACCAAGCGACCACCTACTGATAGTAGTTCGTAGGCGTGGCGAACGTGATCGATGTCAGCTCCCTGCCTATCAAACGGTGGATTCATAACGATCTTGTCACAGGGGCATTGATGTTCCAGAAAATCACCGAACGTTGTCAGCTCTGAGTACCCTTTGGCGGCCAATACGTCGGCCAGCGTGTGGTTGCGTTCAATCGCCTTGAGATCCACATCGGGATGCCGCTGACGGATTGCATCAAGAATATCCCCCATGCCGGCCGATGGCTCTAGCACACGATCATCGCCTTGAATGTCAGCCAGATCGAGCATCTGCAAGATGATCGGTCGCGGCGTCGGATAGAAACCGGGAAGCTCTTTGCCGCGTAGCTCGTCAATCGCCTGGGTCACCGGATCATCGCCCTCGGCGGGTGTCAGATGGGGCAGCAGTTCGGCAAGTGCCGCTCGCAACTCGTGGCCATCGTGGATATTGGCTGCTCGCAGCCGCTTGTGGTCTTCGAGGCAATGCTCGAACCAGTAGCAGTTGTAGCCCGACGCCTTCGCCCGTCCCAAAAAATCTTCAAGTAGCTTGATGTCATGGTCGCTGTTGAACTCGACATGCTCCTGTCCCTTCGGGCAGCGTCCTACCAGCTTCTGCATTTTGGCGGTAATCTGTTTTACCCCTTTGGTGCTCGCGAGTTGTGCGAACGCCCGCTCTAAGTGCCCACGGTAGAGATACGGCTTGGGATATTCTGCGTAGCGAATGTCAGAAGCATCCGATGAGCGGTTTTCGAGTTCGTCTTGTTTGACGTTTTGCTGATAGTTCGACAATTCGGAGTACTCAGAGTCCATCACATGTTTGATATGCGCCCAGCGGGCTCGCCTGAGAATCGATCGCAGTGTTTCGATCTGAGTCGCATAACGGATACCATCTAGGTAGGGCGTCTCACCTTCTTTGAGCTGAGAGGCCAGTGAACGTAGCGTCTTGGCGGTTGCGAGTGCCTCACGAGCACCGGCGCGGGCTGACGCCGCTTGCTTGGCTCGACGGTGTGTGTTTTTGAGTTTGATGTCATCGGCAGCAAGCGTTGCTTCGGCTTGCTCGGTGAGTCGATCCGCCATCGCAGAAAATCGCTGCCCAGCGCCAGTGATCTTGCGGATGCGCCGATCCTCCAGTTCTTCGCTCCGGTCCGCGTCCCCCTCCTTGAGCCCGACAAATTTTTCTGCTGCTTCCTCGGTAAAAAACTGAAACCCCGCGTCATTCTTCTTGAAAGAGCTGTAACGGCCGCCAAGTTGGTGCGCTTTGGCATTGAGCTCCCCGTAAGTGGCCCGATCGACGCGAGTCGAAAGCTGCACAATCCACAACTTGCACTGCCGCTTGTCGTGAAAACCCTCCTTGACGGAAAACTCGAGTCCGTCGAGTTGGTCCGACTGAAACTGCCCGACGCTGTTTGATTTCCGTTCGACTCGCGTTTGACGTGACATATCGGCGTAGAGCCGATCACGACGCAAGTGTTGCTCATCGGTAAGCTGCCCCTCACCCAACTCACGGACAAATGTGCTGAACTCGGTTAGGTTCTCAGGATTTTCGAGTGCCTTTTCATGGGCCGCCTGTCGGTCGCTGTTCTGTCTGAAAAAGTCTTGCAAGTCGTCCTCGGTGATCTCGTCGACCATTTTTGCCAGGGCATCTTCGTAGGTTTCGCCATCAAACGGGGAAAATCGAACCGATCGGTGGAGATTCAGCCACACCGTCATACTATGGAAGATGGCTGCCGCGTTTTCGGCTTTGGTCTGACGACCGGCATTGCAACTTCCGCATCGGATGGCCTTGGCCTTGAGCTGTTTGGCATTATTTCCTTGGACAAGCGTTTCGATTATCGCATTGCGGGAATCGAGGAGTCTGCGGAACTCGGTTTTGAGTTCGTCCGCCGTGATCTGCTGATTCTCAAGCCGCTCTTGGAATGATTGCAAATCGTCGAGCGTGTAAGGCCGGTGGTGTGAGGCGAAGGAGTCCATACCCTCGGCTTGGAACTCCTGAGACTCCGCCACCGCCGGTTTCTCCGCGGCGCTGTCCGCTTCCTTACTGCCGTTTGGTAACGTTCTGTCCGTCTGCGACTCTTCATGCCGCTTAGCGTCAACGGGGCCGTGCCGTTGTCCGATCCGTCGAAGCTCGGCCGAACGAACTGCACTCGCTCGGTCTGATTCGGTCGCAAGGTGCTCGCCATCGGCCGTATAGATCGCTACGTCACCATCGCTGTTTTCGACAACGACCAATTCATCGCCGTGTGGCTCAAGACCCTCATCCGGCCAAAGGAAGTGCTGACAGGCGCCACCATTCTGTTCGGATCTGGTATTGCTTGGCTCTGCGGCAGTCGGCATCGTCACTCCATTGGCACTCACACCGATCGCTTCGGCTGAGTCATCCGCCTCGACATCGCCCGTGACCTCCCCCGCATGCAACCCCAAACGCCTCTCCTCTTCTTCTGAGGCGTTTTTCTCGGCGTCGCTCCGCGACGCACCGGCTTGTTTCACCGGATGGTCGACAGCGCCAACTTGCCCATTAACAGAATCACAGCACCGCTCAGAAAATTCATCGACCTGTTTGGCAAAGGGCGTTAGCGCCTCGTGCGATGAAAACGTCGGCGACAAAGAAACCAGCTCACCAACTTGCCGAGCCAACTGACGGATGCCAGCAGCCATTTCTGGATGATACTCCTCATCCAGCAGATTGTTGGTCATATAGCGAATCGACGCGGCCACATCCTCAACACGCTCAATGAGGGCTTCGCCCGTTTCTCGGAGCTTGCGTACCTCGTCAAGCAATTCTGATGGTTGTTCCCGTGTCATTCGGCAGAGCGGGAAGCTGCTTTTTCTTGCCAACTGCGTAGCGTGGGATTCGCCGCAACCAGGTCGTAGACTCTCTGACGGACTTCGTCAAAAGTATAGCGCACACTGCCCCACTGCTCCCAACCAGGTGAGACGTTGCGGAACACGAACTGGTCCTCTTCATGCCCTTCAAACCGAACAGAAAAACTTCCGCCAAGGCCAGAGTCAATGTCATGTACGTCGCCCGGGCGCAAGGCAGCGACTTCTTCTTCGGTGAGATACCGGGGAACTGCGGGAACAATCATCTTGAAGTGAGGCAAAAGGAGCGGATGCTACGCGTGGGCCATTCAGCCGTCAACAAAAAAGAGCGGCCGCTGCACCGGATCGCCGCGGCGACCCGCGACCGCAAGCAAGAACTACTCAAGAAGAAAGAACTGGACTTTTCCAAACGACAGAAAACGGGTGTCAATAATCGATCCAGCGGGGCTGTTTGACTTTCCGTCCGGTTGTCGGCAGAGTCCCCCACCTGTGCGTAATCATTCCTACGACGACAAGGTCATCCATGGCGACTGCATCGAGGTTCTTCCTGCTTTGCCCGAAAGGTTCGTAAACGCTGCCTTTTTGGATGCCCCGTACAACATGGGCGTCGATTACGGTGATGGTGCCAAAGCCGACAAACTTCCAGCTGACGAATATCTCACGATGATCGAAACGATTATTCGCGAGAGCGTAAAACGGCTCACCGAGCGGGGCAGCATCTGGGTGCTGAGTCCTGAAAAATGGGCGGATGACATCGGCGCCATCCTGAGTGACGTGCTACCGAGGCGAAACCGAATCATTTGGCGTGAGACTTTTGGCCAGTATGGCGAAAGCCGATTCCCTAGCGGCCACCGTCACCTGTTTTGGCATGTACGAGACATGCAGCGATCGCCATTCAATTGCGATGACATTCGAGTGCCCTCCCAGAGAATGGAAGCGGGCGACAAACGGGCAAAGGGGCCCCGAGTGCCCGACGATGTCTGGGAAATCCCTCGCTTGGTGGGAAACGCCAATGAAAGGATTCGAGCCCATCCATGCCAGCTTCCCGAAGAGCTGTTGCGACGGGTAATCCTGGCATCAACGAATCAGCGCGAGCTGGTGATGGACTGCACCGCAGGCACTGGAACCACACTTCGCGTAGCTCAAAAGCTGGACCGGCACTACCTCGGTATCGAAAAACAGGCCCATTTTGTGGAGCTAATTCGTTCGCGGCTCCAGCAGTCGTATCAAGACGTGCTTTTTCATAAATAGACGGGTCGCCAAAAACGGCCGTTTCCAGGGAAGCGGCCCTATTGGCCGATGTCGTTTTAGAGGGAGGTTATTTCGTGTGCATGGCCCGGCGAGCGTCGTCGATGGGCAAGTGCCCAAAGGCCATCCCATTGTTTCCTCTTATCCTCTTTTAGAAGTAGAGCCAACAGACAGCACATCGCCAGAAAAAGCCGCCATCCCTAGAGATGGCGGCTGACTGCTGAAGGGTGCGTAGAGGGAATCGAACCCTCACTTTCGGCTCCACAAGCCAACGTCCTAACCGTTGGACCATACGCACCGTAATGGATCAGCCCGTCTACGATGCCAGAGGTTTTACTTTCTGTCAACAAAATTGTCGCGTCGATGTCCGGCCAACGGCAGCAAGCGTTTTAAGACAGATTCGTAACCGCTGCAGGGCCGAAACAAACTCTTGGCAACACGGGCAATCGTTGTGCTGCTGGTTTGCGTTTCGCTCTCGATCCGTTTGTAGGGCAAGCCCGACCACAACGAGCGGGCGATCTCCCACCGCTCTTGCATGGTGCTCAGTTCACTCGCACTGCAAAGATCGACCAAGAACTCGTAGCCCTCTTGCTCATTTTGCAATGACATGAGCGCCAGTAGCAGTTCGCTCAGATCCTCCGGTGAAGGGCGAGAAGAATCCAGTCGCTCCATCGTGCTAAAGAAATTAGACAAGCGTATTGTTGCACAATTTTTGAAAAAGCGCAAGTCTACCCATTATGGTTCCTTCACACCAACGGGTGTCTTTCACAACACAAAGGAGATAACTATGAGCGAAATCAGTAGCGAGCTTGACGACCGTGTGCGTGAGTTCAAAAAGCAACATGGCATCCACCATATCATCGCCTTTTCAGGCGGTGCGGATGCCGAATTGCCAGGAGTTGCGGGCGACGACCCGCTCCAAAAACTGTACGGCCAGTTCGTGTCGTCCTATGAGCAGCAGTTGGTCGGGCAAACGCTCGACATTCTGCGTCACTATCGGATTGCCGTTCTCTCGGGAGGTACCAAGTACGGTGTCCCCAAGACGGCCATCTTGGCTGCCCAACAGCGCAATATCAAAACGATCGGAGTATTTCCGAAAATTGCAGAAGAGGGCGGCAAAGTGGTTGACGGCATCGACCTACCCATTTGCGTGGAGCCGCGTTACGGACAATCGCGGTGGGGCGATGAAGCGAGCGTTTTCGCAAAGCTACTCGACGCGGTCATCGTGATCGCGGGGAAAGCGGGCACTCTGATTGAGATCGCCCATATTCTCAAAATGAATGAAGTCCTGAAGAAGACGGGCGTCACCTTGAAGCTGATTCTCCCGATGCACGGTACGGGCGGCGTTGCCGACGGCATGCCGTTTATCTGGGGGAAGCAGCAGATCAAGAACGCCTGTATTCCTTCAAAACCGATTGAAACGGGCTCCCAAGCGGGCCGTTACCTCGATGAATCGCTGGGACTGTTTAATTTGTAACCCTTTCTCGAAACCCCTACTCTAGGAGACGTATGATGAACACTCATGTGAAACCCGACATTCCCTCAGGATTCGTCGAGCTGCTCCCTGAAGAGCAGATGGAATTCGATCGCTTAAAGGCGATCATCGCCAAGCACTACGAACTTCACGGATTTCTCCGTCTGGAGACCCCGTGTGTCGAGCGACTCAATATCTTGCTCGCGAAAGCGAACGAGGAAGATCAAAAGCTGATCTACGGCGTTGACACACTAGTCGACGGGAAGTTCAAACGACAAATCCCGAAAATTGCTTTGCCATTCGATCTGACGGTCCCTCTGGCCCGTTACGTCGCACAACATTGTGGCGGGGAAATCGACTTTCCGTTTCGTCGTTATCAGATCGATCGGGTCCATCGGGGCGAACGAAAGCAAGCAGGACGCTTTCGTGAGTTCTATCAAGCGGACATCGATGTCATTGGGATGGGCGACCTGCCGTTGCTGCATGACGCAGAAATGCCAGCAGTCATCCATGGGATCTTTCAAGAAATCGGAGTGGCGAAATACGTCATTCGGATGAATAACCGGAAGATTCACAATGGATTGTTCACGCATCTCCAGGTTCCTGAAACGTATCGAGCCGAACGTTCGGACGAGGAGGGCAAGCCACAGGAAGTGGTGTGCAGCTCACTGTCGGTCATCGATCTTCTTCCCAAGAAGGGCCAAGAATGGGTCGAGCGTGAGTTCCAGGACGGCGTCGGTCTTTCAACCGATACCGTAAGGAAGATCATGGACTTTCTCTCGATCGAAGGGTCGAAGGACGAAGTCATTTCGAGCCTCCGATCGTTTCAGTTCAATGAACGGTTCGATCAGGGCGTGAATGAACTCGACGAGGTGCTTGGGTACATGCATTCGCTGGACGTCCCGGACGACGTTTATCGAATCGACCTGACGATTACGCGAGGCCTGAACTATTACACAGGCACCGTGTATGAGACGACCCTGCATGGCCACGAGTCGCTTGGCAGTGTCTGCTCCGGCGGACGTTTTGATGACTTGGCTGGGCTCTTCTGCAAGCAGAAGTTGCCGGGGGTCGGGATCTCGATCGGTCTGACTCGTTTGTTCGACCATTTGCTCCGCCATGGAGCGATTGAAGTCGGACGAAAATCTCCGGTCGAAGTGATCGTGTTCAACATGGACGCATCACTTCGTGGTGATTATTTTTCTCTGGCGGCCGCTTTGCGAGCCGCTGGAATCTCGACGGAGGTCTATCTGGTCGATCGCAAGATCGACCGGCAGACCAAGTATGCCGTCAAGAAGCGGATTCCCTACGGCATCTTCATGGATGCCAAGCGGCACACGAAAAGCGTCTGCTCGATCCGCAACTACGATACGGGCCAAGAGGAACTGGTGGCAATTGCCGACGTTGCTCAATGGCTTCATCCACACTAATCACCACTTTGGCCATCCCCTTGAAAGACTCCCTGGACAGGAGCCCTAACTGCCGGGTTGAACTTTGTTTCAACTCGGCTTTTTATGGAGTCTTGAATCGCCAAATGAAGAGGCGGACAACGAGAGGCCGGTATACAAAGGGGCCATGTTGGCCCCAAATTAAATGTTCCAGTCCGACATCAAAAGACGGAAAAAGTTGACAGAAAGCAGCACTCGTGCTTTGCTATTACTTGTTTACCCCAACTTCTTTTGGATCTCTCGGTCGCCAAAATTTACCCTGGTGGGAACCCGACCGTTCTCGTGGAGAACGGCGACGTGGCAGACGAATACCGCGCGACCGTTGCCCGCTATCTGCTTCGTCCTGACGTGGTCGGCGGGGAACAAGTCGGTTTTCTAACCACCCCGACACACGCGGACCGACGCTTGGAGATGATCGCTTCGGAGTTTTGCGTGAACGCACTACGATCGACGGCCCTGTTGGCCTTTATCGATGATCCTCAGAAGAGCCCGGTGACGCTAGAGACGGACGGCTACAGCCGAGACCTTCAGTGCGACGTATCCACCCGTGGCGACGACTACCACTGCTCAATCCGATTCTCTGTCTCCTGCGACGTCAGTAACCTCGGCAAGGACCTCTGTTTGACGGTCCTGGATCGTATTGCCCATTTTACTGTCCGTGTCGACGAGCTTCCTTCACGGGAAGAAATAAAAACCTTGGCGAGGCATTTTCGTAGCTACCGGGGCATCAGTCACATCCCGGCAATTGGTTTTGTGCCATTTGTCTACTCGGGAGCCGAAGTAAAGATTGCTCCGCTTGTCTATACCAACTCCATTGATACCGAGGTTCACGAAACGGCGTGTGGCTCTGGGTCGATCGCCGTCGCTCTGCACTTGGCCCGTATAGAATCCAACTCGACCTATCGCATCCGGCAACCGTCCGACTCCATCTATCAGGTGGTGCTCGAATCTGATAGCAAGCTCACCAAGGTGACGCTCGGCAGCGAGGTGTCGCTCCTGGAGCGCAAAACGATTACCGTCCCCCCCTCTGTTTTTGGAGAAACTTGACTCCCCGACCGGGATTGAAAAACTCTCTGACGACGATGCGAGTCAATTTGCCGAGAGTTTATTTCGCGGTCTCCAGCAAGAGTGGCAAGGATCGCTTTTGACGGTCGAACGACCCAACCTGCCCTTGAAAGAGGCCACCAGCGTCGCCCAACGTATTGCCACAGCCGTTCGGCCTTATTTTGCAGAGACCGAGCAGAGGCGTTCGCTGGGCGAACACGCCTGCGCGGTGGTCCGCAGCTTTCTTTCCACTAAAGAACTCGTCACGGGGATCGACGAACAAGGGCTCGTGGATCTGGTCGAGATGGCCCTTGCCGCTTGTCGTGACCCCAATTACTTCGAGGATCTCGAATTGCGGATTGGTTACGGAGGGACGACTCAAGACTCCCCAAACGTCAGAACGGCCGCCTACCTCGTGGCTCCCAAGCAAATACTATCGAGCCTCCAGCAAAACGGCCGCTGGATTGAGATTTTTTCTTGTGCTGCGAAGGGGACCCATGGTCCCGATTTGAGAAAAATCACCAAACTGAAAGCTGCCGTACTCAGCGGCCGAACACTGTCTCCGTCCCAACAAGAGAAATTGCGGGATTTGGAGGCCTATGCAGCGTCGCGACCGCTCGGTAGCAGCGAAGAGATGCTCTACCCAAAAGCCCTGCCACGAGTCGTGGTCTATTCGGCCGCCAGATTTCTCGGTGATGCCAATGGCGACGCCGAGCTATTCGCTCGTAACGCCGAGCAAACTCAAACCTTCTTACGGGAATATATCGATCGGACATCCACCCCAGAAGTTGCCGACCGCTTTTTCTTCGACGATGACCAGCACAGCGAAATCACCCCGCTGCTCATCGAGCAGATACACTATTGGGCCCATGCTGTCGAGCACTCGGTCTCTCCGGCAGCGATCGACGTGCGTGAAAAGATCGCCCGTTTGAGCTCAAAACATGCTGGAGATTCACAAACGGGGCTTCGCTATGCAGTCGCCCATGCTGCCTACTCCGCAGACGACGTGGCAACTCCAGCCCTACCGATCCTCCGTCAACACGGCGCTCGACCTGAAAAAGTCATCATGATTGGCGGCTCGCCTGAAAAACTGTTCTGGAAAGTTCGTCAGGTGGTGCGAAGCGTAGCGAATACCGACGCTGGCAAAGAGTATTTTCAGAGTTGCTTGGAGGCAGAGCCAAGCGAGACAATCCGTATGTCGGTCTACCGGCTGCTGGCCATGTACCGGTTCCAAGAAGCACCAATACAAGTAAAACGGGCCCAACTCATTTCGCGTGTGGGCGAGATTCCTGTCTATTCTGGGGAGTGTGCTGAGATCGAACCGAGTTGCGATCAGGTCGCCAAGGAGGGACTCTGCATTGAATCGGTTGTGGCGCTGCAGGGCATCCGCACTTCCGTCAAGGAAGATTTGATTTCCTTGCTCCAGGATGCCGGTGGAGTCGAGATCGCGGACGTGCGTAAAATCGCCAAAGGCAACAAGGTTATCGGTGAGCCGAATGCCTATGCCGTGGCGGGGCAACGGATCCAGGCAGCCATTCAGATGCATTGCTGATTTTATCAGCCGCTGAATGGGCGTGAAGCCGAAGCGTGCTTATGCGGTGCTAGTGCCGCATTTTTCGACCCGCGAGCGGTCGCGGCACCGGGCCGCCACGGCGACCCGCGACCGCTGACGGAAAAACACCTCAAGAAGAGGAGGATTACTTTTTCGTGTGCATGGCCCGGCGTGCGTCGTCAATGGCAAGGGGCAACAGCGAGAGCTCGGCTTCATCGAAGTAAGACGTGCTCTGCCACTTGTCCTCGGCATCCTTGTAAATCTTCTCGACGTTGTAGAATTTCTTGGTGAAGCTGGAGCCGTCTTGCTTTTTGACATCTTTTCCAAGCAACGTAACGACTACGCGGCCGTAACGATGTTCAGAAATCTTGGTAGCTTTTCCGTCTTGCTCGGAGGCATCAAGTTCTAACTCGGCGGCTGGTGGTTCGGCGATTGCTGCATCTGACATGAGAGTAGTGAGAAAAAAACAAAGGGAGCAAGTCTGCTCCTCTGCGCTTCCCTTGTCAATCAAACGAAAATCACTTCAAGGCGAGAGACGCTTTGAGGGCTATATCGACTTGCTGCATCAACGTGCCAGAGAGGTTCCCGACTTTTCTCTTGAGCCGCTTGGTTGAAGTCGTGTAGAGGTTCTCACATTTGACAGCCGACGTAGAAGCCAAGCCAGCCTGTTTGCCTTCGGGCGTAGCCAAGTCAATAAGGACTTGTGTTGCCTCTTTGCCGGCCAGCTTGGTGTTGCTGGTGATCATCGCCACGATGACATTGGAGAGACGGGCGTTGTTGCGATCATTCTGCACAACTACCACCGGTCTCACTTTCGTGAAGCCATCCTGTGTGATTCGTGCGATAAGAATGTCGCCTCTATTGATCTTGGGCATCGGTTAAGGGTTTGTCTCCGTACAATTCGTCATAGATTTCCATGCCAGGCGCTCCCCAGCCTTCGGGATCGTCGAGGGCCTCGGCCATCACGGCATTTTGCTCCTCGTCGGTCCATTCGCTATCGTCGTAGGCGACTTGTCGAAGTTTCTGGTGAGCGTCCACCGTCATGATGACCACCTGAATGCCATGCATTTCTTCCATCTGCAGCTCGCCCCGTTCCTGGAGCTGCTTGAAGTGGGAATCGCCAAGTATAAGCTTATCTGACATGCCTTAATTATAGCACAGTCGTCCCTTGAGGAGCTAGAACAATCTTTGCCTAGATTTCGACGGATGTTTTCGCAAAACGTCTGTTCAGCACCCGGCGAATCGTTTTGGGATCGGCGTGTAGGCTTCGCGCCACCGGTGGCGGCAACGTCGCCACAACAAACGGTCGGGACGGGACACCTTGCACTGCGGTACGAACAATGGCGTGATACTTGGGCAGTCGCATAAGATCGGCTGGCGTGGCATCGCTTGCAAACTCTGCCGCCAGACGCTCCGCATCTTTTTGGGCAACTTGAAACGTGACGAGCGTCGACAAGTTGCCGAACATCGCGTCCATGATCGCCTCGTCGACCTGACTGATAATCTGCTGAGCAGCCGTCAAATAGAGGCCGTACTTGCGGGCCTGAGCCAGTGTATCGGCAAACGAGCTGTTGACGAACGTGGCGTACTCGTCGGCGTAAAGATAAAACGGCCGCCGGTCAGTTCGATGCGTATCGGCACGCGTCATCGCAGCGTTCTGAAAGCCGGCCATCAGGACCGAACCGGCGAAGCGCGCGGCCGGCTCGCCAAGTTTTCCCTGGGAGAGGCTTATTAGCACAATCTTCCCGTCGTCCATCAGTTGTCTCAAATCAATTGCTCCGTTTGGGTTGCCGAACATGCGCCGCAACTCCGGATGGGCAGTAAACTGCCCTGTCTTGTTGAGGATCGCGGGCATTGCTTCTTGCTCGTAGCGTTCACTCCAATTCCCCACTTCATCGATCCAAAAGCTCCGCACCTCGGGATCTTCAACGCGATCGACAACCCGTTTGCGAAACGACTTGTCCGTGAGCATCGGCCGGATGGAGAGATAACTGCCATACTCGGTGCCGACCAATGCCAAGAGTGTGTAGCGGAGGATATGGATCAGCCGGGGTGCCGACTGCTCGTCAAACCCAAACACCTTGCTGAGGGCGGCCAGATTGTTTTCAGCAACGAGGGCCCGCTGCGACGCATCAGGACAAGCTAGCGGATTGATCGTTGGACTTGCCGGATTGGCCGGATCAAGAACGACGATGTCGTTGGTGCGGTGACGGGGAATCGTTTGCAGCACGTCGTCCACTAAATCGCCATGCGGATCGACCAAGCCGACCCCCTCACGGACCACATCGGCAGCAATCTGCGTGTGCAAAAGGGTTGATTTTCCCATGCCGCTCTTTCCGATTACCAGCTGATGCAACCGGTCGTCTGGGCGAATTCCGAAAAGACGTTTTTCACCGGTCACCGTCTTTCCCAACGGAAGACTCCCCTCTTCTTTTGAGGAGTTTTTCAGTTCCACTGGAGCCGGTAAGTGGGGTAACGATGCGGAACGCATCGAAGGTGTCTCAGTTGTCGTAACCGGCGGATGCCACAAGGCGGCCAGCTCGGCAGCCGACAAGAGTGATCGACACCTTTTTATGCTGGATCGTAGCGTCACACTGCCAGGAGCCGTGAACGGCGCAAACGCCGCAGCCAGTAAGGCAAGCCGCTTTTGGGCAAGTGCCCGTTTTGCGGCTGGAGCCACCACGCGCAGTTCGATGGTCACCAGATACAAATGATCGTCCAGCTTCCGCTCGGCGTCTTGTGGCAATGCTCCAACAGAAAAGAACGACATCGGCAGCACACTCAGACGTTCCCAAATTGTGCCATTAGCCCGCGTAGCGATACTATCTACAAGTGATGGCAACCACCGTGCCAGCGACCCGGCAGCCAATTCCGCAACGCGCCTGGCACGTTGTCTGCGGCGTGGGGAAATCTTCTCCAGAGAAAATCGAATCGACGCCTGCAGGCCATCGTGGCGATCAGCCACGGCAGCCAAAATACCACTCACCGGTTCAGTGAGTATCCGTTGCAACCCATCTTCAAAAACTGATGCGGTACGTAGTGACCGCACATCTGGCACCAATCGCAAGTAGGCGGTATGGACAACGCCCTGATCGGGCTCCACTTGGCCCGGACCAGTGACGCCAACGCCCGGATAGTGAGCCGCCAAGGCCCTGGTGAGTGGTGTCAATAGTGGCGAGGCAACATCCAGAGCCAGCACGGTCTCGCCCGCAACCGTCGTGTAAAGCAGCGACGCAGCAAGTTGCCTTGTGTTGGCTTGCATTAAGTCGGCTAAAAGATGCTCGGTATGCTGGGGGCCGCGCTCGTTGTCAGCCGGTGTTCGCAGGTAGGCAAGGATAGGAGCGGGATAATACCACCCCTAAAAAACACCCGCCAGGGCTAATACAAATACCGTAGCGGGGCCTAACGTAGCCCATGAGGCTCAGAGATCGGCGAACGTCCGGGAGCGGACTCCCATGTGCAGCATGGGATGAACCAAGAGGGTTGGCAGCCATCGCCATGATAGCGAACCAACAAGAAAAATATTCTCTTGGAGCTATGGCGTCGGAACGACCCGGTCGAAGTCCCCTTGCGAGCCAACGATAGCGGCGGAGGTTAGCGGAACCAGGGTGCCGAAGCAAACTGATTTTCGGATAGTAACGACGACTGCACGAGTGCAGCCTCATCCGGCCTGGGACAAGGCAATAAACTCACCAACCGCTGATCGTGGTTCAAAAAGATTGGCCACTGGAGCGGGTTGGCGTGCTCCAAAAAGCTATCGAGCACCGCCGCCATCACAATGTGCCGACGTGGGTCGGGCGTCATCTCACGAGCCAATTTTAAGAAGTGTGCAACACGGGGCGTTGCCTCGGCAAACAGGAACAACACACGATAGGTGTTTTTGGACGCGGCTTCGTGCGCATAGTAGAGCGACAACTTCTTGCGGAGCGAGTCCCGCTGCCGGGTCGAGTAGACCGGCTCCGAGCCGCAATCGACTTCCACCAGATAGTGTTGTGGCGGCCTGCCCTTGGCCTTGAGTCCAAACGTCGCATCCGGCACAAATGTCTCTGTGCCCGACGAGAGACGGACTTGATTGTCACCCAACAGAAACGGAATGTCTAAGCTGGCGGCATCGGCCGACGTGCAGATTTTTACGAGCAGCGATGCAACATGCCTGACATGCCGCTGCAATGCCGGCGACACGGCGCGGAAGTGACTGCGCGTAGGCAGCACCTTGTCGGGGCCGCATACCAAGTGATAGCCCGCTTGAGTCAGCCGGTAATAATTGAGTGCTCCAGCCGATTCAGTCGAGTACTGAAAAATTGCCACAAGCCCTGCGTCGCGTAGACGTCGCAACCGACGGCGCACGAAATGGACATCCGTAAACGGTCGCGCGTACGTTTGACTCAACTGCCACAACTGCACCGCATCGAACGGTGATTGCAACAGCTCACTGAGCAGTTGCCGGTCCCGGGATTGAATGGAGAGGAATTTGTTTGCCATACCCGGAACGAGAGCCTACGCTGTCCGCCTTTTATTCGCACCTATTTCCACTTGCCCAATGCCAGAGAAACCTCGGAAACATATTGATGTCGACTCGCTTCAACAGCAGGTTACCGTCGAGCGCCTCGCCAGCTACTACGGCATCACCTTGTCAGAAGGTTTTGGAGCCAGCGGTGAGCAAAGAATGGCTTGCCCCTGCCGAGACTGCCAAGGCCATAGCGATACCCGTAGCGTCTCGATCAACGTCAGCGACCCATTCAAACGGTGGAAGTGCCATCGCGAGAACTACGGTTGCGGCGCCCAGGGCAACCTCGTGACTCTCGCCTATTGCCTAAAGCATGGCGGAATGCCCGCCGGCGGCAAACCGCGTGGCCGTGAGTTTTTTGCGATTGCCGAGGAGCTGGAAGCAATCGCCGGCGGCGCCAGCCGACCGGAGACCTCCTCGGCCCCAGTCAACAACATCCAGGACGATACCGGCGACGCCACCAAGATCGTCCTAGAAAAACAGCCCAACGTTCCACTTGAGAAGAGTGAGAACGAAGCAGCCCGCAAACTGGTCACCCTCGACGAGCAGCTAATTAGCGATGTCGCCGAGATGTCCCCCGAAGCCTCGGCCTACGCCCGCCGTCGCTCCTTCTTCTCTGAGGCGTTATGCGGCGAGTGCCGTACCGGCTACATGCCCAGCAGCAGCCGCAGCACACTACGCGGCAAATGGGTTTTTGGTGTGAGTGACGAACAGGGCCGCCCACTGGCTTGGGTAGGCCGTAATCTAAAATACGAAAAAGAACACCAAGCCTGGCTCGAAGCAGGGCGAGGCGGTGATGAGCTAGCCAAGTATCGCTTTCCCAGCACAAAACTCTTCCGCCGAGGCCTGGAACTCTACGGCCAAGAATGGCTCGACGATGAGCGATTCGAAGAATCGCTACGCAAGATTGGCCTCCTGGTCGTCGAAGGTTTTAATGATCGCATTCGACTTCACGATCTGGACGTAGCAAGTGTTGCGCTGATGAGCAACAAAGCAACCAGTGAACAACTCACCAAGCTAAGCCGGCTTGCGGAAGAACATGCCGGAGGCCGTATTGGCATCATGCTCGATACGGACGCCAAAGGCGACCAGGGAGCGAAAGAGCTGCTCTGGCAACTCCATGAGCGAAACGTAAACACCTATCTCGTCTGGAGTCGGAACAAACACGGTGGCACGTTCAAGGACCGAGAACCGGAATCGATTGACCGTAACGAATGGACTGAAATCAGCAAATGCCTCTCAACATGACATTCGCTACAAACAACCGGTACAGTCAAGATACGTCGCTATGCTGGCAACAACGCATGGTGCGTTTTATTTTTTCCGATCCATCCCGCAACGACGCCCATGACACGATGCAGCAGACGCCGAGCGGAAGCAACTATCAATCAAATCGGAAGGATTTAATCAGTCAGCGAAGCGATATTCGATGAACAGATCGAGATGCTCGGCCCAAGGCAGGTCAAGGTTTTGTTGGATGATCTCCAGTTCTTTTGGCGACAAATCGCGTCCTAGTGCCTTACGTGCGATCTCTTGGGCATCCTCGGTACTAATACGCCAGAGCGTATAGTCGTGATCTGCCAGTGTTTTATCGAATGACTCGATACGTGAACGCTCGCAATGCTCACACAAAGCCTCTTGGTAGACGCCTTCGTTCTTGCGGTCGATAATCTCGCAGGAGCAGTCTTTGCAGATGGGAAAATCATTGATCATAGGTGAAATGGGGAAAGAAATGAGAGCACCCTTGCCGGGGTACGCTCACTGGACCGGAGGCGATCAAGGTGGAGACGCCGTAGCGTACGACCTTGTCGCCGTGGCCAGAGCGTGCAAATTGAGGTGCTCTTGTTCTTTCCCATGGAACTGATGAGACGGTTCTTGCGAGGAAACCTCCCCGAATTTCCCTTGCCCCAGCACCGGTAACTCGGCAACATGTTGCCATGTGTCCGTACAACCCACTGCCGGAACATCTGATCAACCGGTCATCGTCGATTCATGCGTATCTTCGGAAGCATGGGCCGTCCACGATCCAGGAACTTGCCGATGCCCTCGGAATGAAATACATGACGGTGTCTGGCTGGCTTTGGAACGAAGGCTGGAATGGCGGCAAATGGATGCAGACACACGATAAGAAATGGATGATTCCCACTGACAACACAAAACCAGTAACGATGGATGTACCCGCCGATCTTGTCCCACATGCGAAAGCGGTCATCGAGTACTATCACCAGGAAATGAGATCGGCGTAACAACACAACAATACCCCCTCGTCGTCAACACCGCGAGGACGCGGAACATGGGCGAGAACGATGTGGCAGCGGGTGGGCTGCCGTTAGTCCCCTACCGACTAGGTAGGGGCGGTTGTCCACTCCGTGCGTTACTGTCGTCGGGCAGTGGAGTGCGGCAACGCAGCGAGTGGCCGTAGTGGGTGATTTTTCGATAGCGTGCGATAGCCAAAAACGCGGAAAATCACCCACGGAGGCTGCGAGGCCAAAGAAACATTCCGCCATGGTGCCGAGGTCCGAGGCCGGCGTGTGATTTTCTTTGGCCTCGCGGCTTCCCGGCCGCGAGCGATGTTGCCCTTGCAGTGTTGTGTTTTTGGCTTCGCCAAGCCCACGAGTGCCACTCTCTGAGTGGTCCGTGGAGTGGTCCGTCAACTGGTCCACTGGGAGACCATCTGCAGACCCGCCTACAGACCACGTCAATCGCTGCCACTATCGGAGTGTGACCGATCAAGCGGAGAAAAACTCATTTTCTCTTGGTCGAATACAAGTTCCGGCGCGGCGGTAGGTCCTTGGCGGTTCTTGCGAATAAAAACCGTCGTCCGATCGGGCTGGTCGCAGTCCTCTTCATAGTAGCCCTCACGCCACAACATCAATACGTTGTCTGCGTCCTGTTCGATCGTGCCTGAATCGCGCAAATCGGCAAGATGGGGAATGCATTTGGGGCGGTTCTCCACGGCTCGACTGAGTTGCGACAACGCGATCACCGGCGCATGCAGTTCCTTGGCTAGCTTCTTGAGACCGCGAGAGATGGCGGAGACTTCCTGAACACGGTTTTCCCTAGATTTTCCTGGGGGCGGCTCGATCAACTGCAGGTAGTCGACAATCAGCAGATCCAGACCGTGTTCGAGTTGATGGCGAATCGCTTTGGCTCGGATGTTGGAAATGGTCGAATCAGGATCGTCGTCAATGAAGAGTGGCAGGTCGCTCACCGTATCAATCACGGCGCCAAGCTGTCCGACTTGCTCGTCGGTCATATCACCTTTCTGCATTTGCCAGGTGGAGACCCCTAGCAGACTGGCAGTAATACGATCCGATATCTCTTCCTTGGCCATCTCCAGCGAGAAGAACAGGACGTTTTTTCGTTCACCAGTGGCAGCGTTCATAGCCATGTTTACTGCGAGAGAGGTTTTTCCCATCGATGGGCGGGCGGCGATTACTGTCAGCGAACCGGCTGCCAGTCCATTAAAGTAGTAGTCGATGTTAGAAAATCCAGTCTTGACGCTTCGCAAGGCTGCCGGATTGTTTCCCGATTGCAGTTCAGCAACCTGATCGTAACGCCGAACACTGATGTCGGCTAATGTTTCGGGGGCAGACTGATCTGCCGCGTGGGATAGACTGAGTACTTCCAAGTGGGATCTCTCGACCAGCTCGGCCGAGTCACTCCCCTCTTCGTACCCGAGTTTACTGATGCGTTGACCCACGGCGATGAGCGCACGCTGGAGTGATTTTTGATGAACGATCCGGGCGTAGCTGGCGGCATTACTGGCAGTAGGAACCGATTCCGCCAAGTTTGCCAAAAACGCACTCCCGCCAAGGCTCTCAATTTTGGCATCCGATTTTAGCTCATTGGCAACCGTCACGAAATCGAGCGGCTGCCGGTCGTCGTGCAACTTCGTGCATGCCTCGAACACTACGCGATAGACCGGGTCATAGAAATCACTGGCCGAGAGGATCGGGAGCACTTTCAGGATCACATCAGGATCGATCAACAGTGCCCCGAGTACGGTTTTTTCGGCTTCCAGATTATTCGGCGGCGTTGTGGTTCGATTAGTTGCAGTAGACATCATAGAGTGGGGGTAATAGCTATTTCTCGCAGAACTTCCGGAGCAGGGTTTTCGGGCGTGCTGTTGAGGATTCGATCCCGCACGGACTGGCTAATGGCGGTTTTTACTGCATGTTGCACAAGAGTCTGGCGTTTGGTGTGATCGGCTTCTTGCCAAGCCTGCATCCGCTGACGGCGGAGATCTTCGCGCTGTCGTTCCTGCTCATTAAGACGCTGCTGCTCTGCTTTCGCTTTCGCCGTTGCTTCCACGTGTTGCCGAGCCTGGGCGTTCGATCGAGACAGTCGCTGCAATTGCTTTTTGTAGTAAGCGACCGCAAACCCAAAGTAGATGTCTTCTTGGTTTTGTTTCTTGACCGTTTCCACGACAAAGGGTGTCGCCTTTTTTACCGCGTCGACGCCGAACTCGGAAATGAGTGCAGCGGCATGTTTCAGTTCATGCTCTTCAGGCTCATAGGTACTGGCGCCGTGACGCAACTCAGCGTAGAGCCTCACTACGGTACTCGCGTCACCAGAGTCTGGCTTGGCAGACTGTTTCGGCTGGATCACTCGATCCGGATGCAGTTGAAAATGGACTCGCCAAATACCTCGCCGAATCGACTCAAATCGCTCTTCTTTGGCCATCGACTGGAGATAACGCTTTTGCTCCATCTCCTTGAGCACTTTGGAATAGTTTTCCTTGAGATTTTTTCCGTCGGTCATTTGCAAGTGGCCACAGGCAATGTCTTTGAGGTCTCGGCTATACGAAAAGGGTTTGCGGCCATGGTGCCACACCTTGTTGAGGTGGCGGTAATGGAGTGCCGCCGTCGGACTGCTCCACGCCGACAGCAACTCAAGATCAATGTTGAGGAGATTGCCTCGAATCAAACTCTCATGAAAATTGTTGGTGAACTGCACGTAGCTGGCGGGCTGTTGGCCTTTGCGTCTCCGTCCACGTTTTGGTTCGTAATAGACCTCGGCAAGGATACCGGTGATAAAATCACCACTGGCCGCCTTCGCCTTGCGATCGAACCAAGCCCCTTCAAACATGGCCGTCAGGGCCACAAATCGCTCATACGCCTTACGCTGGCTGACAATATGCCGATGCTTCACCGGCATACGCAGTACCTGCAAAACATGGGACGGCTCAAAATGGAGCTTGGCCGGAAAATCGAGCGCTGCGCCAAGCGTCAACAATCCAATCAGAAACAGATCGTCCGCGTCGGTGGGCAGTCCGATCGTAGCGCCGCCTTCCAGCGAAACCCTCTTTTTGCCACTAGGATGGTCGAACTCGTACTGAACCGCTGCCAGCGGCTCCCCTCCTCCGGCAACACGCCGCTGGTGGGGAACGCTGAGCCGCCAATCGGCAAGTGCCAGATGGTCCTTGCCGAATCGGGGCAGTTCTTTCAGGCCGTAGTACGACAGATCGGGCTGGCTCACGAAGCGAGAGAAAGAGATCGACACACGTCGCGGCAACGCCGCGTTTTGTGGGAAAGGATGTTTACGAAGACCAGACGTTTACGTTCCCTATAAAGCAACATCCTGCTAAGCGGCAGTTTGACTGTTCCTGCTAAGCGGCTGTTTTTTGCACGAAAAGCTCCTGCTAAGCGGTTGTTTGCAAAGTGCCGGGTAGCAGGAAGAACACGTGCTAGCAGGGCAGTTGATGATTGCCGTTGGATGTCCTGGTGGAAGAGCATATCGAGAGGGATTAGCGAGAAGAATCAAATCCGAGTAGATCACGGACATCTCGTTTCCAAAACGGGGTCCGCTTGGTTGGCTGAGGTTTTTTTGTGGCAGGCGGCTTCTTGCTCTGGGGTACCCTCTTCTTCGCTGATTTTTTTCGGGTCGATTGTGGCTTCTTGGAACTGCTCACAGAGGCAACATCGACAACGTTGGCATCTGTTACGCTTGGCTTCTTGGATTGAGCTGGCCGAGAAGCTGGAGCGGACTGCGGCACCGACGAACTGGCGAGGAGATTCCGCAGTCCCCCACCCTCCTTGAGCGTTTCCTGGAATTGGTTGAACAGCGTATTGGTCTGAGATTGCAATTGCTGATTCGTTTCGACAAGCTGTAAAATACGATCCATCATCTCCTTGGTATCGCGGGCATGATGTTGATCGTTGTGATGTAGGTGTTCCAGAACAGTCGCTCGCAGTTCAGGATCATCTGGCAAGGCCAGTGTGCCGAAGTCGCTCAGCGTATCTGAAGGTCGTTGCTTGGAGAATTCTCGCCGCTCAGGGTCCGAATTCACCTTCGCCTCCTTCTCAGCGGTCCGCTGCGGTTCTTCACCACGCAACCCGTAACGCTTGTGTAAGTAGTCTCGGTCTGCCCACCAAGTCGGCACCTGTTTGGCGTCTCGCAATTTGTCCAAGATTTCGATGGTGATCTCAGTCCCCTCTCGCACTTGGCCGTCTTGAGTTTGCAGACGAAAGTGCTGGAGCGTTTTTTCGTCTTTGAGCCTCAGGGCCGTGGTGATGTCGCGGCTGAGTGAGCGATGCGATCGGTTGAAAAGTTCTACGGCATCGCGTTTGTTGACGAAGCCTTCGGTGGTAAGAGTTGGCATGGGAGTCGGGGGGATTCTTGGCAGAAGGGTACGTCGAGACGCACCGTCTGTCAAAAGACGTCGCTCCGTCAGCGGTACGTCAATAGGGTGTGTGTTGCGCACCCCTACGCCATTGCCCCCCGTCAGGCCCAAGACCGATTGGCTAGAAGTAGACTGCCGAGGGCTTGCCAAACATTGGCGCACCGCTGCCGTAGCGTCAGCCGGAGGGTAACGGACCGTCAACGGGCTGCCAGGACACACCGCAGGACGGACCGTCTGGCATACCGTAAGCGGTGCGTCAAACGGACTGTCAACGCACCGTCAAATGGCGCTTGACGGAGGGGCTGACGTGGAGTCAGGCTCTATTCGAGAGGAGGGGAGTCGTTGAAATAGGATACGTTCATGAGCAGCGACCGCCGTCAAATATGGAGATCGCAGCAGACGATGCGGCAGTCGCGGTATGAGTTGTAGAATTCTCGAACGGTCTTTTGCCATGCGGCGGCTTCTTGCTCGTCCGTTACGATTCCCCACCAGCCCATGTTGCCTTTCTCATGCCACTCACCCTCGGGCGTGATCAGGGCGAACGGCACGGCGACACGGTCGAACGACTTGCCTTTGAGCCGCAACAAGTCGTCGATGGTCGCCATGTTCTTGTCGAGTGTTTCGTGCTCGTCACCAAAATTAAAGCCGTTCTCGGAGGCATTCGGTTCGTCAAGGATTGTGCCGTCCCAGCGACCGCCGATTCGCCACCAATCCCACTTGACGTTCGGATTGACCATGATCTGTCTTCGCCCGGCTCCACAGCACTCCGAACAATCGGGCTTGCAGCTCTTGTCTTTGGAGTCGTCGAGGGAGCACCCGCACTCGATCTCAAGTGATTCGACTTCAAGGTTCTCATCGAAGGGGGCGAGAACATCGATGACATAAGACTCGACCTTGTTGAAGCGTGTTTGTTTGGGAACGATAACGTGACATGAGAAGTGACTCATTGTGAAAAACGGGGGAAGAACTAAAAACAGACCGCCTGGTGCCGTTGGCATAGGCGGAAGGCAAGGTGGAGCAACTGAACAACCTTGCGTTCTGACGCCGACGGCTACGGTTGGCGGCTGTTTTGGTTTGCCCGTTTTACGAGAGACGCGCGATTGCCGTACTCGCTTGCCCTACGAGCACGGCCGCTCGGAGAAAATATGCCTCAAGAGAAAGCGATGATTTGCCAAGCGACAATCCCACTGCCATTCGGCGATTTCACCTCTGAGGGTAGGGGATTACCTGAAAACTGCATCGGCGTGTCGGGCCGACGCAAGTTTTGGGGACTGACAAGACGTTCAGTGGCCTCCGGCGGATGTGCGTCATTTGACCACCTCTTTCGCGATGGAAAGGAGACTTCCGGTAAGCTTCGGTTCAATGATTAAGTAGACAAATTCTTCCCAATCGTCACTACTTGTCACACTTCGCCTGCGATACGCAGGCTGCCGGTGTGCCTACTAGCGAATAAGGTCGTTCATTAGTATCCTGAAGCGTTTTGGGTCTTGACTACGTCGACTTTCTCGCAGGCTTCATTATGCAACGATTATTGGTTAGCGTTCGCGGCCCAAACGAAGCCGTCGCCGCCGCTGAAGGAGGGGCGCATATTGCCGATGCGGAATATCCGGGTTCCGCCTTGGGGACGCCGTACCCACTCAATATCAAAGCTATACGTGAAAGCCTTGATGCAGCCGGGCATTCGGCAATGCCCATTTCGACGAATATCGGTGAACAACAAGCTGTGCGTAGTGCCGCCTGCCAAGCGGCGTTGGGGGTTGCCATTGCAGGGGCAGACTTTGTGAAGTGCGGCTTTGCCGGTTTCGACGCGAAATCGGCTGAGTACCTTGGCCGCAACCTTGTGCGAACTGTCAAAGAGTGGTTCCCTGACAAGAAGGTTTACCCCGCAGTATTCCCGGAAGAGGAGTTTTGTGTATCCTTCGATCCGCTGATTGACGGGCCATTGCTCGCAACATCCATCGACTGCGATGGGATACTCATCGACACGTTCCGCAAAGACATCGGTAAGGGACTGCTGGACTATTATTCAGTCGACCAACTTACCGGCTTTGTTCGTTCGCTTCACAAAGTAGGCAAAGAGGCATGGCTCGCCGGCAGCCTAAACGAAGAAGACCTGCGATTGCTTTGGCCAACCGGAGTGGACGTCATTTGTGTTCGCGGTGCGGCCTGTGCGCCAATGACAGGGAACGAACGTTTTGGTGAGGTCAAATCTGAAATTGTATCGCGGCTAGTGGCTACTCTGGCCCCACCAGCGTCACTTTGAATCCGCCTTTGGGCACCAAACAGAAAACTAAAATGTACATATCGCAGTTAAGTCTTAAGAATATCCGCAAAATTGGTTACTTGACCATCAACCTCGAGTCATCTTCGATGACTAATAATTCTCTCCTCGTGCTGGGAGACAATGGCGTTGGCAAGTCAACAATATTGAGGGCTTTGGCAATTGGGCTTGCGGACCCTGCAGGCGCTTCTGGGTTGTTAAGTGACATGTACGGCGGTCTCATCAGGCAAGGCAAGAAGGAGGGATCGATTGAGATTGTGCTCAATCAAGGAAAAACAAAATACAAACTAGTCACTCGTATCACTCACTCGAAACTCGATCACGAAATCGAAGAAATCAAAAAGGATATTCCAAACAACTTTCCTTGGAGCGATTTGTTCGTTTGTGCTTATGGCCCTCATCGCGCAATGCACGGAACAAATTCGTACGAAGAATATGCAATCGCCGATGCGGTATACACTCTTTTTAACTACGAATGGGAGCTGCAGAATCCAGAACTGATAGCTCGTCGTAGGGGGTGGGAAAACACGAAACGATTAAGCAAACTGCGAGGACAGATTGCAGAGATCCTCATGGTACGACAATCAGATGTAATCCTATCGCGTACTGGTTTCCGCATCAAAAGCGAACAGGGCGACGAAACCAACTTTGGCGCTTTATCTGATGGTCATCGATCAACAATGAACTGGGTCATGGACCTGATTGGTTGGACCTATTTATCATCACAGCGATTCAAGGAGCCCAGTGGGATTGTACTCATTGATGAAATTGAGCAGCACCTTCATCCTAAGTGGCAACGACACATAATGCGGCTTCTTGGGGAACAATTCCCAGATGTTCAGTTTATCGCCACATCACATTCGCCTTTCTGCGCCGCCGGCATCTATGAAAGAAAAAACAAACGACATGCTGTCGGGGAAGCCATCGTGCTGCGAGAGGATCAAGGTGGCGAAATCGTGGACGAAGTGCTCTCCTCAATGACAGGCATGCGATACGACAAGGTCCTTGAATCTGCGTTTGGGATTCCGAGATGGCCTCATCCGCTTTACGAAGCTCTTGAGAGTTTGCGCAACGCATACCGGGGGCCTGATTCTGTGAATTCCGCTGATTTCAAGAAGGCGCTCACAGTTTTGCGAGATATATCAATTACTGAAGCCTCGCATCAGGAGATTCGGCTCAAAGAAGAAAAGCTCGACCAAGAACTCAAAGAGTTGATGGAAAGAAAATCGGTGAGGGAGAGCAACAAATGATCAGTTTGAAACGCCCTTACGCCGTTCCAGATGTTCTAACAAATTCCTCCTCCAAGCGCAGCACCGCTGAGTCCACGGTCAAGACGCTGGTTAAACAGAAAGAGAAAATCCAGTTCGAGAGGCTATGGGGAGAACGCCCAGTCCGCGATGCGTTGTGGGGCATGCAGAATGGTAGATGTTGCTATTGTGAGCGATTGAGAGACTCAATCAGAGAATCCGACATTGAGCATTTTCGACCAAAAGCAGCTATCGACGGGGAGGATGGCTATGGTTATTGGTGGCTCGCATACGATTGGAATAATCTCTTCTTTTCTTGTCGCATGTGCAATCAACACTACAAGAAGACCAAATTCCCTATTGCTGCATTGCGAGCTACCCCACGTACCGTTGACTTGAATGATGAGAAAGCCATGCTAATCGATCCGGCATTGGAAAGCCCGGAAGATAGTATCGGATTCGACTGGAGCCATGTCCCGAATCAGGTTGTACCCTATGGGATAGGTTCCAATGCGAACCGAGGGAATACAACAATTGAGGTGTGTGGACTTGATCGTCAACAAGTATGTGGCGAACGATATGCGGTGCTTGGAATGCTGAAGCGCCTTGCTAAAGCAATGCTATTGTCACTGGAACAGGGCAATGCACAGAGAATTGATAAGTATAAGACAGAGATACTCGCGGAAACATCTGCCGAGAGCATTAACAGTTTCATCGGATTTCGACGAGCGTTTTTCAGGGCATATGACTTGGGGGAATACGTTGCTGACGATTGAACGCGAATGAACGGATATCATGTCATCACCGATGTGTTGACAGGGGAAGCTCGCTTGGCCCTTGCAACACCTGCACTCGTGTACTCTGAATGCGTACTCATTGAGTCAGCAGCGAGACTTTCGGATATATGCGCAAATAGCAATGTGGCCTTGCTCTATAGCCTGAAAGCGCTTTGCCAATCTCACGCAGTTGGAGCTCTTGCACCCTCCCTTGCTGGGTTCTCGGTTTGCTCTCCGTTTGAAGCTCGCTTCGCCAATGAGAAATGCGAAGCCAATCTCCCCTTGCACATCACCACGCCACATTTTGATGCCGCTTCATTTTGCGAGATACTGAGTGAAGGAGATTACGTCACTTTCAACTCGATAATGCAATTCCGCCAAAATGCCAGTCAAATTGCGCAGGAAGCAAGCATTGGGCTAAGAGTTAACCCAGCGTTATCGCTCGTCTCCGATCAACGGTACGACCCATGTCGGCAACACTCAAAATTGGGAGTTTCCATAGACGAGCTATTGCTGAATTGGAAACAGCTTCAGGCAGATGGCACCACAATTACGGGCATCCATTTCCACACGAACTGCGAAGGGCGTGACTTCGGCCAGTTGCTAAGAACGGTCACACACATAGACGAGCGATGCGGGCACCTTCTGGATAAAGTTAATTGGATCAATCTTGGTGGAGGTTACCTTTTCGCTCCAGAAGATTCGTTTACTGCATTTTATGCTGCCGTGTCACTGTTACAAAACCATCACAACCTAAGCGTATTTATCGAGCCAGGCACCGCGTTTGTAAGAGAAGCAGGGTACTTGGTGTCTACTGTCGTCGATCGTTTTTCGCGAGACGGCAAAGAGATTGCCGTACTCGATACGACAGTCAACCATATGCCAGAAGTGTTCGAGTTTCAGTTTGAACCCGACGTGCTTGGGTCTCATGAGGATGGAAAGCATCGCTACATCCTCGCGGGCTGCTCATGTCTGGCGGGCGATCTGTTTGGCGAGTACGGATTCGACGCGCCTCTTTCGATAGGAGATCGCGTGGTATTCGCCAATGTCGGAGACTACACAACCACTAAATGGCACTACTTCAATGGAATCAATCTTCCGTCCATCTATATGCTTACCGAAGACGGCGAACTCGTCCTCGTAAAGGAGTTTACGTATGAAGAGTTCGCTGAAAGAAACGGAGTTTCGAGTAATGTTGTTATCTGAACTTGAATTACAAATTCCCGCGCCGGCGCATGACGGCTCCCTATTGGAGCAGGTCGGCTCTGCGTTGTTTGAGCAATTGCCTGACGGATTCGTTCCGGTCCGTTTCGCTGTCGTAGGGTCCTCGAAAGCCGACTGGCGGTGCGAGATTGGTGGAATCTCGCAACCGCATGAACATGTTGCGCCGTTTGGAGATGAATTGCTCCGCTTCCAACGCCGGAAAATCAAGCGGGAAGAGCGTTTCAATGCTGCGATTGTTGTACCAACCGGTATCGGAACATCCTTGGGCGGCCACGCAGGTGACGCAGCTCCAGTGGTAAGCATGCTATCTGAGATCTGCGACAATCTTGTGACGCATCCAAACGTGGTCAATGCGTCGGATATCATTGAATTGCCTGACAATTGCATGTACGTGGAAGGAAGTGTTCTTACGCGTCTGCTGATGGGCACTGTTGGGCTGGAGAAAACTCGGGCCAATCGGATTCTCGCGGTCCTAGGAAACCATAAAGACCGACAGTTCATCGATGCAACTATCAATTCCATCAATGCTGCCCGAGCATGTTACGGGCTCTCTTGCAGCGAGATTGTGATACTCGACACGCCATTGACGTCACGTGCGCGCTACACGAATTCGGGTCGAGCGGCAGGCCGGGTCGAAGATATACAACCACTTCTGAATGTCATTGAGGATCGCCGAGGCACTTTCGATGCTGTCGCGGTTGCTTCTATCGTTGACGTTCCGCCAGGATTTCACGAGGAATACTTTGCAAGTGGCGGCAACATGGTGAATCCGTGGGGGGGCGTAGAAGCGCTACTCACGCATGCGATATCTTTTCAGGAGAATGTGCCGTCTGCGCATTCCCCGATGATGGAGAACAAAAAGGTCGCTTACATGGACGTCCACCGTGTTGATCCAAGAATGGCCGCGGAGGCTGTTTCGATGACCTTCTTTAATTGTGTGCTCAAAGGATTGCAGCGAAGTCCTCGTGTCGTGACGGACGAGGAGGCAATCAACCTTCCGGGGGTCATGTCAGCGGCCGACATATCATGTCTCGTCATACCGGATGGCTGCCTGGGTCTGCCAACGCTGGCAGCGCTCCAGCAGGGAATTCCGGTGATCGCTGTGCGGGAAAACGCGAACGTCATGCAGAATGACTTAGCCAGCTTGCCATGGGCGGCAGGCCAATTCTATAGCGTCGCAAACTACTGGGAGGCTGCAGGCGTACTCTTGGCAATGAAAGCAGGGATCGATCCGCTGTCTGTAAGACGGCCTTTGGATTTTGCGGCGGTCGCGGATTGTCGAAAAGATGCCGAATGCCGCGAG
Source organism: Planctomycetota bacterium (assembly GCA_029259945.1). Taxonomy (GTDB): domain Bacteria; phylum Planctomycetota; class Planctomycetia; order Pirellulales; family Lacipirellulaceae; genus Bythopirellula. The sequence goes on along the minus strand of JAJDEF010000031.1, from coordinate 71,511 downwards.
GGAAATACCGTGGCCGTCGCAAGGTCCGAGCCAGAGGCAAGGTGAGCAGCCGTGCATCCTGAAGCCAAACCCAACTTCGAATGACGCGAAACCATGCCCCCGTGCCGGCGAAAAGTGTTGCACATCTGTTGCACATGCCGTAACATGGCAGTCGGGCCGCGAGAGGGCCAAAGAAGAGTTGAGGCTATAAAAACAGTAGTACCGGAGGGGGGACTTGAACCCCCACGACCTTGCGGTCACTGGATTTTGAATCCAGCGCGTCTGCCAATTCCGCCACTCCGGCAAAGTGGTTGAGCAAAACAGTTTACGTCGAAATTCTTTGCGTGTCCACGGGCTCAACACTCCAAAATTACCCCGCCCTTTACTCAGGAAGTCAGGGACGAGGATTCTATCGGCAACATCGGATCGTTTCAATTGTTCAGCTTGTATTAATGTAGTATTGAGTTGTTTTCGCGTTTTTCTGCCTCAGTTGGAGTTCTAGTAGGTCTGTGTTGGGTCGGGCGACGTTGGCCTTTGCATATCCGAAGCGGGACTTGTGGAATGAGATTTGCGGCCTTCCCTAGCTCAGCAAAGTCCAGCCAAGGCCTCGTGGTAATCCTCCGGTCGGTTGCAGTTGACCAGCGAAGTGAAGTGGGGATCTACAGATTCAAGCGTGTTAACCTCGACTTCCCAAGTTTTTACTTTGGAAAAGAGCGAGGCAGGTCGAAGCTGGTCGTTGTCGAGAAGTTCTTCGAGCGGCCGCAGAACCTGGGTTCGGTAAACAGCAGCCAACGGGTGCTTGTGTTTGCCCTCGACCGGGACAACGATATCGTGATCGCCTAGAAGCGTGAGCATCTTTTGTATAAACGCGGGAACGAGCAGAGGGACATCGCAACCGGTGACATACGTGGCATCAACGCCGGGCTGAGTTGCGCGAAGTCCGGCGGCGAGGCCTTCCAGAGGGCCACGGTCTGGTCGAGCGTCGTAGGTCAGTTTGATTTGATTTGGTAAGGGCGGCAATTCTTGGCCCCTAGCAGCGACGACGACGATTTTGTCTGGCTCGACAACTTCGCTGACGAGTCGTACAACACGCTGCAACATCAACTCATGCCCGAAGGGTAGCCATGCTTTATCGCGACCCATGCGAGAAGAATTACCGCCGCAGAGAATAATGGCTCCGTGCTGTTTCATTGAATGCTCTCTCGCACCAAGCCACGACTGGCCAACTCATACAAGCTGCCGGAGGCCTCCTGTGGCAAGATTCTGGCCGTAGTACGTCGGCGAACGAGGATCGCCTTGCTCGTTTGGCTCAAAGAGGTATATGTCCTCCGACGAAATTTGTAAGGTAACCCGTCTGCTTTCTTCGAGTTCAGCGGCAGGCACGCGACAAACAATCCTCTCGCCGGCGGGCCGTTGTAGATAAACATCCATCATGCTGCCCAGAGGTTCGACCACTTGCACCGTTGCAGAAATTCCACAAGCTGTGTTGGTGGCTTCGTCTTGGTTTAGGTCAAATGCCTCGGGACGAATGCCCGCAACAACTGGCCTTCGCTGTTCGCCTTGTAGCCATTCAGGTTGAGCATCGGGTAACTTGAGCCGTACCTCACCGCTGACAAACCAAAAATTATCATCGGCAGATTCCAGGTGCCCTTCAAAAAAGTTCATGGGCGGCATTCCCAGGAAACCGGCTACAAACCGATCGGCCGGCTTTTGATAGATATTCAAAGGCGAATCGGCTTGCCGTTTCCAGCCGTCGCACATCACCACCACACGATCGCCCAATGTCATCGCCTCTTCTTGATCGTGGGTGACATAGATGGTCGTTGTTTTTAATTCGCGATGTAGACGTTTAATCTCAGCGCGAGTTTCTACTCGTAGCTTGGCGTCGAGGTTCGACAGCGGTTCGTCGAATAGAAAAACCGACGGCTTGCGGACAATTGCCCGGCCTAAGGCAACCCGTTGACGCTGCCCGCCTGAGAGAGCCTTTGGCTTGCGGTCGAGAAGCGACTCAAGGCCCAACATGGCTGCCGCTTCGCGAACTTGTCGGTTGATTTCTTCTTTCGGGGTTTTGCGCATCTTCAACGCAAAACCCATGTTTTGAAAAACGGTCATATGGGGATAGAGCGCGTAATTCTGAAAGACCATCGCGATGTCACGGTCACGTGGGTGGACCTCGTTGACCACACGGTCACCAATTCGCAGCGTACCCGACGAGATGGTCTCTAGCCCAGCAACCATGCGCAGGGTAGTACTTTTCCCGCACCCCGAAGGACCGACCAAGACAAGAAATTCGCCGTCGTGAATCTCTAGATCTAGGTCACGCACCGCGTAGATATCGTCGGGGTAGATTTTGGAAATTTTCTCTAGGGTTACCGATGCCATCGGGGTTACTCGCTCCATTCAGGTGGATCAAGAATTGTCTCCACTATTCTAGCTAGGTGCCAGCATACTACGCAACTACGGGGTTTCTTTACATTGCGTGAGATATCGCACTTCAATGAAACCGAGAAATAGCAACAATAGTCGCAGATCACCGTTGACTCCTGTCTAAACAAAAGGCCAACCGATGCCAGAAGCGACTCTTTCAAATTCCAACACCGAATCCGCCACCAATGGCCCTGCGAGCCACAAGCTTAAGCTCTTTGTGTTCGCTGTGGCGTTGGTGTCGCTGTTCCTGGCGTTTAAGTTTCTGCCGTTGAACACCTACCTGACGAGTTTTTTTGAGTATATTCAGTCGCTCGGAATTTGGGGGCCGGTACTGCTTTCGGTGGTCTACGTATTTGCGACCGTCATGATGGTGCCTGGAACCATTCTTACGCTAGGGGCCGGCTTTGCTTTTGGTGTCGTGCCGGGAACCATTGCCGTCTCGGTGGGGAGTGTGCTGGGGGCGTTGCTCGCATTTTTGGTCGGGCGCACCATGGCGCGCGACTTTGTCTCGCAGAAAGCTGCGCAATACCCCAAGTTCGCAGCCGTCGATCAAGCGGTGGAACAAGCTGGGTTTAAGATCGTGCTACTCACGCGGCTTTCGCCGGCGTTTCCATTCAATGTGCTGAACTACCTGTTCAGTATTACCAAAGTTCGCACCCGCGATTACTTTTTCGCCAGTTGGATTGGCATGCTGCCCGGGACGATACTCTACGTTTACTTTGGCACCGCGATTAAGAATATCGCCGATTTGGTAGGCGGTAATTTCGATGGTGGGTGGCAGCAAAAAGTGTTACTCGGCGTCGGACTGTTGGCCACACTGGTTGTCACCGTCTATGTCACGCGAGTTGCACGTACCGCCATCCGCGAATACGTCCCCCAAGAGACCGAAGCGGCAACCTAGGATTTCTGTCACGCGACCCCCGCCGCCTGTTTCCCATCCAAAAAGCATTACACAATTTACTCATAAAAGATCGAGACTTTTCCTTATGCCCCATTTTACGCAATTGCAACCACATGACGAGTACAATCAGAAGCTAGAGGCGAACGTCCATCCATCGGATTGGACAAACCCCACACCCTCGGGTCGTTACAATCTTGTGGTGATCGGAGCCGGGACGGCAGGGCTTGTCACTGCCGCCGGAGCAGCCGGCTTAGGCGCCAAGGTGGCCCTCATCGAACGCGAGCTGATGGGCGGCGACTGCCTTAACGTCGGTTGTGTCCCTTCGAAGGCGATTATCAGTGCTGCGCGCGCTGCGCGTTCGGTGTGCCACGCTGGCGAGTTTGGTATCGACGTGCCGGCAGGCGTCTCGGTTGATTTTGGTCGCGTGATGGAGCGAATGCGTAAGCTCCGCGCAGACATCAGCCCCCTCGACTCTGCCGCCCGATTCCGAGATCTTGGGATCGATATCTATTTGGGGCAAGGTGAGTTCACGGGTTCCAACACCGTCCGTGTTGGCGAGCATGCGCTTCAATTCAAACGCGCGGTGATTACCACCGGCGCACGCGCCTCGGCACCTCCGATTCCTGGTTTAGATCAGGTCGAGTACCTCACCAACGAATCGGTATTCTCGCTGACCGAACGGCCAGAACGCATAGGCATCATCGGCGCTGGCCCGATTGGCTGTGAACTTGCCCAATCGTTTTCACTATTGGGCTCGAAGGTCTTTCTCATCGAAGCAACTCACGGCATCTTGCCGAGAGAAGATCAAGATGCTGCCGACATTGTAAGGGAGTCGATGATTCGCGATGGGGTTCAGCTCTTATGCTGTGGCAAAAATCTGGAACTCAAACCAGCGGAAGGGGGCCGTGTGCGACTCACAGTTGACTCGCATGACCAGCACTACGATGAAACGGTCGACAAACTACTCGTTGCGGTCGGACGAGCCCCGAATGTGGATGGCTTGGGCCTTGAAAAGGTAGGCGTGGAGTTCGACAAGCGAGCAGGTGTCAAAGTGAACGATCGCTTGCAGACCACCAACCCAGAGATCTACGCCGCTGGAGATATTTGTTCGCCCTACAAATTTACGCATGCCGCCGACTTCATGGCTCGCACGGTCATTCAAAACACCTTGTTCAAAGGTCGAGCCAAGGCGAGTTCGCTGATCATTCCTTGGTCGACCTACACGTCCCCCGAAATTGCACACGTGGGACTCTATCCCAAAGAGGCGGCAGACCGTGGCATCGAGATCCAGACCTACACGCAAGAATTTTCGGAGGTTGATCGGGCGATCTTAGAAGGAGATACCGACGGATTCGTCAAAGTGCATGTAAAGGCAGGATCCGACGAAATCGTTGGCGCGACGATCGTCGCCCACAATGCCGGAGATATGATTTCAGAAATCACACTAGCGATGACGAACGGCCTCGGCCTCAAAAATATCGCCAGCACCATTCACCCTTACCCGACGCAGGCCGACGCCATTCGCAAAGTGGGAGATCAATTCAATCGAACACGTTTGACGCCCTTCGTCAAATCCCTGTTTCAGAAATGGCTTTCCTGGACGCGGTAAGCGCCTTAATAGTCGCACCCCTGTCCGCCGCATTCTGGGCAGCAGCAATTTGAAGCATCGCAAGTGCTGTTGCCACGGCAAACACTTTTGACTTTCCACTCGTAGCCGCATTTTTTGCAGGTGTACTCGTGCTTTTCGAGCACGTTGACGCATCGCACACGGCCACATCTTGGCGCGCAAGAGTCACATCCTGTGTCGCAACAGTCGCCACAGCTAGGTTTCTTGACTTTGCTATTACATTCCCATGGCCAGCGAAATCCGGGAATACATACATTCTCAGTCTTCACATTCCAGCAGTGCTTTTTCACTTCGACTTCTACACGCACGGGGCAACAGACCGACTCGGTGCAGCAATCGTTGCAGCAGCTCCCCCCATCGCAGCCCGTGGGCACCACTTGGGAATCTTCCGACGCGGTGACTAACAAAATTGGCTGTTGGATATCCTGTTGCTCGGCAAGAGCCACCGCCGACGAAAAAGCAACCAACAGTGCCGTTCCCAGAAGAATCGCACCAAAATTTCGATATCGTTGAAGATCCATTTTCATCACCGTGCTCTACTGTGACCGAAGGAAGTAATAACTACTCATCTGAAAATGCCTTGACCTAAAAATCGACCATAAATCGCGTGCCTAGTATGGTGTAGTGCCCCGACAACGGGCCTCCCGTCGGCGCGCCACTGCTGTCAATTACAGTGTGATTATCGATCTCTCCGTAAATGGCGTTGAACTGCATACGAGCGTAGGGGTTCCAGTGCCAATTCAACCCGAGGGTATGGCTTTTGCCAACGCCGCCGAAGACATTTACGTCGTTAAAGTCAGCATACGAAAAACGGTAAGCCACTTGCCAAGCTCCCCAGCCGCCTCGTACACCATCGCAGCAGGTATCGACGAGGAAGAAATTCTCGAGCGGTTTGACACGATCCAAAGTACCCGCCGATCGTTTCCAGGGAATATGTTCACCGGTCAGAAAATACGAGATGTAGGCGTAGCCGCCATGGAAATGAAGACTGGCATCTCCAACGCGGTCGAGCCAAAGATTTTGGTATTCGGCCACCATTTGCAGCGGGCCAAAATTCCACACGTTCTCAACACCTAGCAGCCCGTAGTCATCTGCCGTGGTAAGAATTCCCGTGTCGAGCCAACGATTGGCGGATCTTGCTTCGGGGCGATGGCGGAATCGCGCTTCATTCGTTGCCCGCCCAGGAATGCTTGCAGCATTTGCGTCGGTGTCTGCTAATGTTCCGGAAACCGCCCAATGGCCATAGCCTCGGCCCCCTGAGGTTTCGTCGTACCAAAACGTGTTGGCCAAACGTCCCGCGACCTCACCCTGATAGTGGTCGCTGGCGTAGTTGCCTTCGTCCTGAATCAGTCGCTGATTGAAAACGCCAAAACGCCAGTTCCAGGCCTCATTCTCCGAGACCCCATACGACTGTATCCCTAGTCGACGGGCATCTTGATTGAACGATTCGATCACAAACGGCCGTTCTAAAAACACGTTGTACCGGCTGCTATTCAGGTGATCTAAGCCATAGGGTCGTTTTTGGTTCCCTATTAAAACTTTTTGCAGTATGGGGAGATCTTTCCAACCTAGGTAGGCGTCACGAAATTCCGACTTATTCCCGCCCGCAAACTCTGCTTCGATCTTATAGAGCATGGTTTCCCAAAGATCGCCTTTCACCCCGAATCGTAGGCGACGAAAACCAATGCGATCTTGAGGATTGACCGGAGTGCCAGTGCCACGGCCCTCAAATGCGTTGATCGCCGACGAGCTATCGGGGAACGCCCAATGGTCGATATGAACTCGACCGCTTACCTTCATTTTCGATCCACTGTGCCCCGGCGCGACTAGCGACTTCATTTTTTTCTTCAGTGCCGAGTAGTCGTCGCTCAGGTCGCTATAATTCGATTCCAGGTTTGAATAGTTTTGTTCTAGCGCACCCAGTCGTTCAGTAATCGAGGATTGCTCGCCAGTGGCAAAATAGGCAACTTGCTCGACCGGCAAGCTTTCTTCCACCGTAGGAAGAGGCTGGACGCTAGCGTTTTCGGCAGCCGTAGCATTTGCTAGCATTGCATAACTTGCCAGCCCCACGCCTAGGGCAATAAGAAAGTCGTGACGAAAACCGGGCACGTGATATTTTGTATTTGAGAAGTCGAGCATAGGATCTAATCCTTTAGATACTTCGCTGATAGCCGATAAAAAAACGATGCTCTACGGCGTCGTTTCAATTGTTGATGAGAGCAGCCTTAGCTAGCATAGTCAGCAAGGTTGCGTATAGTGACAAGTCTCATTGATATTTTCGGGTTGATAGAATGGTAAGTTTCAAGCGAAATCGAAAAAAATTGAAATCTTAACACTTCCCCATAGCTGCTCCGCCCCGGTCTAGAACAGAACTCCCCGATGCCTACCCCCTCTCACTGTCGCCCCGCCGCCTATCAGCTTTTCAACGAGCAAATCGCTGAGCTGGATCGAGGGGCGAATTTATTTCGAGCCGCGTTTGCCATTGCGCTGCACGATCGGCCAGAAGCTGACCTAGCAGCTACCGAGACAATTATCGAAAACCTTGCCGACACCGTTCGCAAACGGGCCCTTTCGCAAAGCCCCCAAGCTTTGTTAGCCCACTTGCACGATGTGTTGTTCGAAGTTTATGGACTGCGCGGCAACACGGCTGACTACTACAACCCAGCCAACAGTTACTTACCCGATGTGCTACGAACCCGGCATGGAATTCCCATCACGTTGGTCTTGGTCTACAAAAGAGTGGCAGAACTTGTGGGGATCGAGGTGCATGGAATTAACACCCCGGGGCATTTCTTGGCCGAAGTAGAAACGGACGGCGAGACTTCATTAACGATCGATCCGTTCTACCAAGGCGAAGCACTCAACGAAAACGAAATCTCCGCGCGTATCGAGCATTCAACAGGACGACCTCTGGCACCGGCCACGCCGCTGCGACCACGGGCAACACACCGGCAATGGCTCGCTCGGATGCTCAATAATTTACAAGCAGCTTTTGCCACCGAGGGGCGTGAACGCGATGTTTTGGCCATGCAAGAGCTCCATGCTTTGCTCTAGAAGCTTCAATAGTCATCGCCGTCGGCTCGATCTGTGGTAAAATGGAAGCTCGGACGATTCACACTGTTCTGCTCCAAGAAATGATTCAATTTTGTTGCGATCAATTGTATATCACCTTTTGAAACGGCTTATTCCGCTCGTGCTCATTGTGGCGAGCGGAACGTTCTCAGCGCCAGCTATGGCGAAAGTGGTCGTCCTCGCCAACCGCACCACAAGCCCTGCGATAGTCGTATTGCTACCATCGGGTCAGTTATCGACGTCCATCTCTATCGCACCGGGCGAGTCGAGACCGGTGTTTTTCGACAAGGCACTCCGAGTCCGTTATCAAGAAAGTCGCATGCAGCGAGAATATAAACTCGACGAGTCGAGCGTCTATTTCTTTACCTACGGTACTCAGCCCGGCGCGATACGACTCGAGAAAATTGGCCTTGGTGCCGATCCCAACCTAGTAGAGGCAGAAAAGGAGAAGCTCGCCAAAACGCCGTTCGAGATGCCAGCTATTCATGTCAAACTGCTTGTCGACGACGATGAGCCGACACACCAACGAATTTGGGAAGCAAGGCTACGTGCTCGTTTCGAGGATGCCGCCGAGATTATCGAACGGCATTCGGGTGTCCGAATGGTGGTCGATTCGGTTTCGACTTGGGATTCGGACGATTTAGTGAACGATTTTTCGCGATCGCTTCGAGAGTTTGAACAAGAGGTCTCGCCCCAGCCAGCTCTATTGGCCATTGGATTTAGCAGCCAATACCGCATCGCCCGCGGACGAGTCCACTTGGGTGGCACTCGCGGCGCGCTGCATCCCTACATTCTCCTTAAAGAACGGTCACCTCAGGTACGCGAAGCCGAGCGTCTTGAACTGTTAGTCCACGAAATTGGTCACTACCTTGGTGCCGCCCATAGTCCAGAACCCTTCAGCGTGATGCGCCCCGTGATTTCAGGAGGCAAGCAGCGGCGACTTGGTTCGCACATCCAATTCGATCCGGTGAACACATTGTTGATTGCCATGGTCGGTGACGAAATTCGCAGCCGTGGGATCCGCAGCTTGGCGTCTCTTCCTGAATCGAAAAAGAATCGCATGGCTGAAATTTATGGGGTGCTACATAAATCGCTTCCCGACGATCCGGCTGCCGCGAACTATCAACAGCTAATTCGACGTGTGTCGGCGTCACCACTTGTCAAGGAGACTCACCAAGTACTTGACCACTTGGTAGTCGTAGCGAAACTGCGACACCAAATCGTCGTCAACCAACAGAAAGCATTGGGAACAAAAGCCTCGATCCCTTTGTTTTCGAAGAACCACGATGCAGTTACAAACTCATTAGTCCGCCAAGCAGCGAAAGCGGCACAGGGGTTGAAGTCGGGTAATGCTCCCCGTGCCTTTTTACTGGCGCTAGGGATATTCATGGACGATACCGACACTTTGCGAAGGTTCCCTCCCACGAGCAGGTTCATCACTCTCGTCGAACGCGATGCCGATCGACTCGTCCAACTCCAAAAGCTCGATCAGCCAACAATGCGCGGACGAGCCGATTTAGCAAGGCATTTTTTCATTTCCGCTTTTACCACGGTCGCCATCGGCGGAAAGAACTCGCACAAACTGGGGCTCGCCAAAGAGTGGGCCGATGCTCATCAAGGCAGCGGTTTTAGCTTTGCTGACATGGCGGCTAATCAAGCAGGGATTCTATTTGCCGAGCGAGTACTTGCCGACCAGCTCACCTTAGCGATCGTTGCGCAGAACTTTTCTTGCGAAGCCTTTCTACCCCCAGTCGACGACCTGCAAGAAAACCTAGCTGCCGAGGAATTCAAAAAACAGTTCGGCAGTATCGACGACCCAAGGCTCTCCGCCGAGCTAAACCGAATCGAAGCCCTCGTCCTCAGTTTGCCCATCTATCAACTGGCAAACAAAAAAATACCGTAGCGGTGATCGCCATAGAAGACCTAACAGAGGCAGTCCACAGCTACCGCACTTCATCCGACTCGCGGGTTAGCGCAAAATAGATGACGTAGATCCAGCCAAGCGTGCCGTGCACAATCATCCATAAGATCGAACGGCTGCGGTGCCACGAACAAACCACGGCGATCGCGGCACCCAGGCCGATGCCTAACGGAGCCGCCCCATGCGCAAGAAGTATCATCGTTATCGCCCTTGAGAACGATTCGACCGGCGGGCCAAATTTTTATCGGGATGGATCAGACGTTCTTCGAGTCGAGACCGGTAGTGCATGCTGCTTGTCTTGCCGGCAAATCCGAGAATGCGGCGATTCGCTTCGAAGTTTTGCGAAATCACTCGACCTCGTTCGATATCAAATCGCACGGTGCCTTTGGTAAGGCGATCGACCAGCTGCGATTCGGTAAAGGCGCTGACGGGTGTGAGAATTTGATATTCTACCGTGATGGTCGCAATGCCTGACTTCACTTGTTTAAGGGTGCAAACACGACGTGTACGGACTTTGAGTTTGGCACCACTCTTACGCTCTGAGGGTACATCATAGGTGGCGTCCCATTTCTCGCCGACTGCGAGTGGATTTTCTGAGAACTGCAACGTAATCGGCATATCCACACTGGCCGGTGGTTGTGGATGTTTTTCTTCGCGTTCAACGATCGTACCAGAGGGCGCGATACGAATCAACGAAAGCGGCACACCCACGGCTCGCGCTGCTTGCTCAAACCCAGGAGGCGGGGTCTTGTCACTCTGACTGTCATACTCGGTCTTTGCCCGATCCGGCACACGGTTCGACATCTTCACCGATTCAACGACGTGAATAAATTCCATTTCTCCGTTGGGAAGCACATCCGTAACCTTCCAGACTTTGACCGATTCGCTTTTGCTCTCGGCCTGCTGCGTCGTGGACTCCACCGTACTACGAATGTCAGTCGAGTGCAAAACACGATAGCGCAGCTGCTCTCCCAGCTTGAACTTGTATTGCAAAAGATATTTCTTGCCCTGGTCGACCGAAGAGGGGTTTTCAGCCGCCAAGGTGACGGCAGCGAACGAGGCAACTAGAGCAATTGCGATGAACGATTGAAAGAATTTTTTCCTGTGCATCCTTGCACCTCTAGGTCAAATTATTGTTTTTGGAAAGTCGTCTTCAGTAGATTAAAACGACTCAACTTTGCGGGACTCTTAGGAACGATTCAAGAATAACTGCGGCATTTCAACCGTAAATGGTGGGAGGTAGGAACCACAGAGGCACGGGAGACACAGAGAGGAAAGTAAAGTGGGGATTGATAAATTGTTGTCGATTCGAACTCTTGGCTACCATTGATCATTTGCAAATCAAGCATCCAAACTCTGTGTTCTCCGTGTCTCTGTGGTAAAATACATCTTTTTATTTTAGTGTTCAGGTTTCAATCGTCCGCCCCAGCCTAACTTCTCTCGTAACGTGCGGTAGTAGCCGTGGCCGTGGACTTCGATCAACTGAAATTGTGCTTCTGAGCGGCGGACGCGTATTCGGTCTTCGGCAGTCAGCCGGCAAACCACTTTGCCATCGACCACCAACGATGTTCCTTCGTGCGGGTTCGCAGCAGCTAACTCATATTCCCGATCTGCCGAATCGACCACCGGACGATTGGTGAGCGTGTGGGGGCTAATCGGCGAGATGACAAACGCCTGCAAATCTTTTCGCAAGATCGGCCCCCCTGCCGACAGGCTGTGGGCGGTCGATCCGACCGGCGTACTGACAATCAAGCCGTCGCAACTATAAGTCGTTACCAATTCATCGTCAACGTAAAGCTGCACGTCGAGCATCGCAAACGGCGGACCTGCTAGCACTGCCACCTCGTTAAGCCCTAGCACTTTATGGCATGGTTCACCCGCTCGGTGGACTTCACATTCAAACATCAGGTGCGAAACCACGCGGAATTCCCCCGCCAAAACCCTGGGCAGCACTTCATCGAGTTGCTCGGGCTGCAAATCAGCCAAGAATCCGAGATCGCCCAGATTCACTCCGATCACAGGAATCTGCTGGTACCCCATCGCATGCGCCGCCCGCAACATCGAGCCATCCCCACCCAACACCACCGCGTAGTCGACCTCGCCCGCAGGCAACTCCTGCGAAAAGTCGTTAACCATCGCCACAACTTCGACATACTTTTCAAGAATCGGTCGCAGCTCGCCCGCACGTTCCCGAATCTGAGGCTTCTGCGCATCCGCCAACATCATCACCCGCGGACGCTTGGATGGTTCAGAAGTCGAAGAGGGGCTACGGCTCATACCACCTAGCATAGCAGCGTTTAGGGGCGGCGTCAGCCGAGAAAGACGCCGCTAGTCGGACCGTTTGCCTGGTCTTCTTGAGAGGTGGGCACACTGGCGCCCACACCCTTTTTTGCACCTATAATTCACGCTTGGACGTCGTGGAGCTTGATGACATCAATACTAGGCACGCTGCCATAGTCGCGATCGTTGGTCAGAAAGGCAGCCGCATTATTTGTCATTGCAACAGCCAGCTGGATCGCATCTGGCGTTTTCAACTTGTAGTCAGCTCGTAATTCTGCTGCTAATTGTGCGGTTACCGGAGTCACCGGCATTGTGAAGATATGAGGTGACGTGAGCAGGATGTCGTTGTACTGATGCGCGAGCGACTCGTCTTTGCGGCGAATGGGATGGACGAGAACTTCGAGCAGCGTCACAGTCGACGTGACAACGTGAATTTCACCTCGGTCTACTGCTTGAAAGAAAGGACGCACCACGTCCGCATAAACAGGGTGCTTTTCGATGAAAAAGATCAGTGGCGAGGTATCTAGCCCGACCGTTTTGCCGTGAAGATCTTCTACCCATCCCATGAGTCTCGTTCCTCGGCAACGTACTCGTCAGCGTCAACACCTTCCCAAACTTCTTTGCCCAGGCCTTCGAGGTCAAGAATGCTATGCTTGCCGCCGTTCTTACGACCGGCTATCTGAGACAGTTCGCCAACGAGCTTGTTTTGTTGCTCCGGGCTAAGCTTCTTCGCCTTATTCAGAATGTCTTTGTACCGATCGGCTGCCATAGTAATTCTCCAAACCACTTGGATCATAACAGGCCAGCACATAGCCTGCTATAGCAGGCTATGTCGGTAATAAAAACACCATCGCAGCGATTTGCCGAGAAAGTGATTTCACCCTTTGCGAGTCGTCGGCACTATGCTGACTTGCTCAGGCCTACCGGCTCTCAACCGAAACCCCAGCCAATTCTCGGCAGGTCTTTTCGATACTCGCCACGTCCAGCCCTAAATCAGCCAACAGTTCATCCCGCTCGCCATGTTCGACGTAGTGGTCGGGGATGCCTAGCCGTCGCAAACGGCTGGCATCGAGCCCTGCGTCGGCAGCCGCTTCGACGACCGCGCTGCCAAAACCGCCGGCTAGCGCAGCTTCTTCGACAGTCACTACAAAATCACACTCTTGCACCGCTCGCAGAATAACCTCGGTGTCAAGCGGTTTTAGGAATCGGGCATTGATGATGCCGATGTCGAGCCCCTCGCTTTTCAGACGTTCGGCCACTTCGACGCAACGCGGCAAAAGTGCGCCGCAAGCAATGAGACAGCCGTCGGTGCCCCAATGCAAAACTTCGCTTCGTCCGATTTCGAGGGAGGCGACCGTCCGATCAACCTCCACGGCAGCCGCCTTGGGGTAACGAATGGCACAGGGGCCATCGTAGCTGAGCGCGAAGTCGAGCATGGCCGGCAAGTCCTGTGCATCGCCAGGGGCCATCACCACCATCTTCGGAAAGACCCGCAGATAGCCAAAATCAAAAACACCATGATGGGTCGGCCCATCAGGCCCGGCCAATCCCCCGCGATCGAGCATGAATGTCACCGGAAGATTTTGCAGCGCCACTTCCTGAAAAATCTGGTCGTACGAACGCTGCAAAAACGTGCTGTAGATATCAACGATCGGCCGCATGCCGACCTTGGCCTGCCCAGCAGCGAATGCGACCGCATGCGATTCGCAAATCCCCGTGTCGAAAAAACGTTTGGGAAATTCTTCGCGAACTTTTTCCAGTTTATTCCCCTGGCACATGGCTGCCGTGAGTACGGTAACCTTCGGATTGCTACGCATCTGCTCGGCAATCGCCTCTGAGGCAACATGCGTATAAGCCCTCGACGAGCTTTTCTTCATCGTCACGACTTGGTCATCACGACGCTCGAATTGAGGGGGTGCATGAAACAACACCGGGTCTGCAGCAGCGGGCTTAAACCCATGCCCCTTTTCGGTGACGACATGCAACAAGACGGGGCCTTCGAGACGGCGGACCATCTTCAAGTATTTTTTCAATAGCCCGATATTGTGCCCGTCGATGGGGCCGAAGTAGCGAAACCCCATGTCCTCGAACATCATCCCGCCACTTAAGCCCGCCTTGGCGGCCTCTTTCAGTTGGACCAAAAATCGCTCGGTAGGATCGCCCAATAACGGGACTTTGCTAAGGATTTTTCCGATCTCGTCTTTGAATCCTGTATACATTCGGCTAATGCGAAGTCGGTCGAGATAGTCGGCCACCCCGCCCACACGCGGGCAAATCGACATCTGATTATCGTTGAGCACAACCAGCAGTCGTTCGCCTTGTTGTCGAGCGTTGTTGAGCGCCTCGAAAACGATCCCCGAAGGAAACGCCCCGTCGCCGATCACTGCAACCGACTGTCGTCCTTCACCCGCGCGGAGCAAATCGTCGCCGCTGGCAAGCCCCAAGGCGGTCGAAACACTCGAACCCGCATGACCCGTCATAAACAAGTCGTACTCACTTTCGACGGGGTTGGGGTACCCCATCAAGCCCCCTTTAGTACGCATCGAGTCGAACTGCGGAAAGCGCCCCGTCAGCAATTTATGAGGATAAATTTGGTGGCCTGTATCCCAAATTAATCGGTCTCGACGAAAGTCGAATACATGGTGCAGCGCAATACAGAGTTCCACCACGCCGAGATTCGATGCAAAATGTGCGCTACGACACGCCACCAAATTGCAAAGCACATCGCGAATTTCGCTGGCAAGCAATTCCAACTTGGGCAACGACAACTTCTCTAAGTCGTCGGGCGATTCAATGCTGGGCAGTATCTCAAGATTCAACGATTTCGTTGCCTCACAAAAAGAGCCAACTCGCGGAGCGGAGCGGCCGCCTCTCCAAAGCTACCAAGGGCCTGACAGGCGTCGTCGATCAACTGTTCGGCACGCTCGCGACTGGCCTGAATGCCTAACATCGCAGGATAGGTCGTTTTTCCCTTTTCAAGGTCTTTACCCAGACGCTTGCCGACTTCTCCTTCCGATCCTGAAACATCCAGCAAATCGTCGACCACCTGAAATGCTAAACCTAGGTGCTGGCCATACTGGTCGAGGGCAGCGAGCTGTTCGTCGTTCGCGTTCGCCACGATCGCTCCCATCCGCAAAGCAACACAAAACAGCGCTCCCGTCTTGCGCCGATGGATCGATTCTAATTGAGTGACCGAGAGATCGCGAAATTCTCCGTCAAGATCGGCGGCCTGTCCGCCCACCAGGGCAGTCGCTCCCGCAGCACGGGCAAGCTCCTGGCAACAGCGGACGGCTCGTTCTGCCGGTTTGATTTCTCTCGAAATAATTTCAAACGCTCGCGGAATCAAAGCATCGCCGACAAGAATGGCAGTCGCTTCGTCATATTTTTTATGGCAGGTCGCACGACCACGGCGGAGATCGTCGTCGTCCATCGCCGGCAAGTCGTCGTGGACCAATGAGTAGGCATGAATCATCTCAACCGCGACCGCAGCCGGCAGCGCTTGTGCAATTTCAGCGCCACACGCCAGAGCGGCAAGTAGCGTCAGCTGAGGACGAAGTCGTTTGCCCGGCGCCAACAGGCTGTACTCGATCGCCTCGCGTAGCTTGGCGGGACAATCCTCGTCGAATGCAACATACCCGCGCAAAGCGCCCTCTATTTGTTCCCGAAGTTCGAGACTCAAATCAATCGGTGTCACGGTCTTGGTGTTCATCGGCAGAATTCTTTTTGCAAGCTTATTGAGGGATACGCGGCAAATGAACCCCGGCGATAGCATTTTGCCCGCTAAATCCGGACTTTTGCTGGGCCCCCTCGGCTCATTGGTGGCGCAGGAATCAATAAAAGGTGGTTAGGGCCATCTTAGAACAGTGACGACCCATCGTCTACTTCTCGCGAGGCAGATTGGTTGCTCTTAGAACTCCGCCGGCGGCTGCGAGCCGCACTTTTCTTGTCGAGCGATTCGTCGCCGGCATCTTCAAAAGGCTGGGTTTGTGCCCGCCCCGAGGCGTCGACCTCGCTCACCAGCTCGATCCGACGTTCCGCTTCGGTTAGCAAGCCGTAGCAGACTTTCAAGTGTTTGACCCCATTTTCATACTGCTCCAACGACTCGGCAAGCTCGAGTTTGCCCCCTTCGAGATTGGCAACAATCTCCTCCAACTGGGCAAGCGACTCTTCAAACGTGGGCTGCTTCGATTTAGTAACTTTTTTCTTAGCCATGGTTGTTCAATACTTTTTAAGGTTGTGTTACTTGGTAACCGTTCACAGTATGCCCCTAGGCGAATCCTAGCAAGTGTCTCTTGCAAAGGCGCAAAGGAAAAGAATCCATTGAAAATTCCGACAAACGCAATTTTTTATTTAGCTGGAGCTAAGGAAATAAAAAATATCTCGCAGCGACGCAGAGACAGCAGAGTCGTCAAAGCACGGCTTTCCAACAACCTACATCACGATATTTACGGATATGGTTTGTCACACACACCTTTTCTCTGTCGTCTCTGCGGCTCTGCGAGATTCCCACTACTGTCTTTGCGCCTTAGCGCCTTTGCGAGAAACCGACTCGTCCTTCCTCCTCCGAACGGTTACGTCACTTATGCACTTGCTCCACAGTGCTCACGACAGTTCCCTGCGCCAAACGTGTCGCGATTTGCTGGCCCTCAGTCACTTGGCTCGCCGCAGTAATGAGTTGGCCGCTGGCTTGGTCCTGAGTAAGACTATACCCTCGACCGAGGACGCCCAACGGGCTCAAGGTGTCGAGCTTCCCGCTTATCGCTGTCAATCGACTTTGCTGTTCTCGTAGCTGCACTTTGGCGGCACTATGCAGGCGAGTCGTCAAATCATCAGTCTGCCGACTCCGATGATGAACTTCATCCAATGGGCGGGTAAACACCGGACGGCTGGAAATCGCATCCACACGACTACGATAACTGCTCGCCTTAACAACCAACGCATTCAACAGTCGTGAACGCAAACCTTGCATGATCTCAGTGACATCTTGCGACGACGGCACCACACGCTCTGCCGCTTCACTGGGAGTGAGCGCCCGCACATCGGCGGCAAGATCAGCGAGAGTGACATCGATCTCGTGGCCAACTGCCGAGACGGTCGGCACACTCGAAGCAGCGATAGCTCGAACAACCGTCTCTTCGTTAAACGCCCAAAGATCTTCCAAACTACCTCCGCCACGTCCTACCACCAAAACATCAAGCGAAGGGACGAGTCGGTTAGCTTGACCGATCGCAGCAGCAATTTCGTCTGCCGAACCGTCGCCTTGGACACGCACCGGGAAAATAAACACGTCGATACCCTGCCAACGTCGGCGAAGCACCTCGATAAAGTCTCGAATCGCAGCACCAGTGGGACTCGTCACCACCCCAATACGGCGAGGGAAGGGGGGCAACGGTCTTTTGTTTTCGGTGTCGAACAGGCCTTCTCGCGTCAATTTCTCGCGAAGCTTTCGCAAAGCCAATTCCAAAGCGCCAACGCCCTGGGGAACCAATTGCTCAATGACAAGTTGATAACTACCTCGCGGGGGATAAACATCGAGCCGTCCACGGCAAACGACCTCGAGCCCATCTTGAACATCAAATTTGAGTCGTGTCGCGGTGCCGCGCCAAATGACGGCACGCAATTGGGCATGGTCATCCTTCAGCGTAAAGTAACAGTGGCCCGACTGCGGACGAGAAAAATTAGAAATTTCGCCCGCCACCCAAACCTCTGAAAAGTTGCTCTCGACCACACCTTTCAATCGAGCAGTCAACTGACTCACCGAGAATGGCTGAGTAGAACTGGGCGCATCAACAGCGGGCGAACTAGCGGGCATGGGTTCCTCGACTACCGAAAGCAACAGGACACCCATTCTACAGGAAACCAGGGGCACGTTTGTAGCCCCCATGAACTGGCGGGAGGGGGCCAGTTTGGCCGAAGGCCTCACCTCACCGTAGCCTGGGACGCCGTTGTTTACCGCAACGCGGTTTCGGCACCTAGACCAGGTTGCCCTCGCAAAGCGACAAGAAGCGAAGTCCAGTCATTGTCAGGCAGGTTCTATTCCGATAGGTTCCACGTGTCATGAAACCTTCGACCGATCACCTGCCGGAGTGGAAGCAGCAGGAGCTGCGAAGCGTCGTCAACGCGATTCGTGCCGCGAGCGACGACATCGCCATGGTCATCCTTTACGGCTCCTACGCCCGTGGCGACTACAAAGAGGTGGGCGACCTGGCTGCCGACCGCAAGTCGGGGCACGTTTCTGACTACGACATCCTTGCCATCACCGGGCAGGGCCAAACCGCCTACGACACGGTCCTTTGGGAGGATGTTGCCCTGGAGTGCCGCCGGTTGGGGCTCAGCGCTCAGGTGCGGATTATTGCGCACGACCTCGAGTTTGTGAACAATCGGCTGGCCGAAGGACAGTTTTTCTTCAAAGACGTCGATCGCGATGGCCGCCTGCTTTACGACTCGGGCGATTTTACGCTGGCCAAAGAAAAACATTTGTCGACAGAAGAGCAATTGCGACTGGCTCAAGAACATTTTCAGCACTGGTATGAAAGGGCGCAGCGGTTCTACAAACACTTTGAGGTCGATGTTGCAGACAAAGACTTCAAGGGAGCCGCTTTCCAACTTCAGCAATCGACCGAAGCAGCCTACAAGACGGTTTTGTTGGTGCTGACCAACTATTGCCCTCACGAGCACTACCTGGGCGTACTGGGGCTGATGGCTCAGGAGCACGACGCCCGACTCGCAGGCATCTTTTCTCAAAACACCGAGGCGGAACAAGAATTGTTCAAACGGTTCGACTACGCCTACATCGGTGCCCGCTATGATCCCAAATATGAGATCTCTGCCAAGGAGTTAAACATCCTTTGCCACGGCGTAGAAAACCTTCTGAGCCTGACGGAAGAAATCTCCCAAGAGCACCTTGCCCAACTCGGCAGGTAACTGACCCACTACCGAAATTCACCTAGGCAATGAAACACTCTCGCTCAGATTCTTCGGCTGACGGAATCTCAGCAGGGTAGGGGAGTAAGGTCAACTTTTTGCCCGTTGGCTGCGTACTACGGCTGGGCAAAATTCGTGCGCAACGCCGCTCGCAAACTTCGCCTTTGCGGCGAGCACCGCTAACAGCCCAATCTTCCGCTTCAAGAGTTAAGTCGGTCAGCAACCGTTCGACACGTTGCCGATGAGTTTCCAACTGTTCACGATCAAGCCCTGTCGGGATATGAACGGCGGGGCCAATGATGCCACGAGCCTGCGAAAAGGGGCGGGGAACTGCATGTTGGTCCCAGCTATTCATACGCCAAGGACGATCGGTGCCAAAACCCAAGGGTACGATAGGCATGCCTAGTTTCGAAGCGAGGTAAATGGCGCCAACGGCCATTGTCCGTCGCGGGCCACGCGGACCGTCGGGAGTAATAGCAAGATTCATATGTTTGCCACGACGCGACATCTCTAGCAGCGCCGCGGCAGAACCTCGATTGCTGGAACCTCGTACACAGTCAAAACCCATGTGGTAGGCCACCCGAGCAAGAATGTCAGCATCGCGATGCCGACTGAGCAGCATCGCCAAATTGCAATGACCACGTAGATACAAGGGGATGAGAATATGCTCATGCCAAAAAATATAGATACGCGGTTGCTCGCTCTCAAATCGAGCATCAAGCGACCTGTCATAGAATAACGCGCGATACTCAAGTGTGCTCATCCAAGCACGAATCCCCTGCGCGGCCAACAAGCCACCCAGTCGCATTGACAGTGACAACGAATCGCTCATCCACCCCATCCTTGGTCGTGGTTTTTTCTAGTTGATTAAAATTATCGTAACCGTTCACGATATGCCGTTAGGCAAATCTTTGTAAAAGTCTCTCGCAAAGACGCGAAGGCGCAAAAAAAGTAAAAGGAATCACGCAGAGGCGCAGAGACGGCAGAGAAAAAGTGTGAGAAAATAACAAGAACAGTAAATATCCAAATGCTGGCTGTTGAAAGGGCCGCGACCGCTAGACTCAAACTCTGCTGTCTCTGCGAGATACTTTTTTGTTTCTTTCCTTTGCGTCTTCGAGCCTTTGCGAGAGACCTGCTTTTCCCTTTCCTCTTGTGAACGGCCACTCTGATTCTACGTCAAACAGCTTCAGCCTGTCAGGTCCAATGCGTTGCCACTATTCCCAGTGGGATCTTTCGCCTGTCGAGGTTCCTTTGCCTGACTTGCTTCCAGCTCCTGCTTCTTTTCCTCTGCCGTCTTCCAGAAGCTACGGCCATCCGCATCTCGATCAGAGGCACCTTGGTCCTCTTCGGTTTGCCCGATGCCAGCGGCTTTCTCCCCTTTTTGGTCGGAGTCTACCTGTCGTTGCCGCGCGCTGGCGTCTTTCTGCGAGCGCTCGGTTTCGCTACCCGAAGATTGCGATAAGGGTGCACCGGCTGCACTGCTTGCCACGCCACTCATTGGTCCCACATTCATTTTCCGGCTCCTTATCTTTCCGGGGTTGGTGTTTGTGGAAAAGCGGTGGCTTCATGGGGACAATTCAGGCAAAGATGGTGCTGCCACCGCGATCGTTAATTTCTCCTGCTATCACTCTTGAATTATTGCTTACCCCAACGCGGAAGCAAAGAAAAACCTCGCTTGGCTTCTCGCGTCGGGGGCGGGGTACCCTCGGAATCCAGATCCGTCCGAATTTGCTGTATGAGATGGTTAATTCCGGGAAGCGCTTGGGTATGTACTTGGGGGTCGGCCAAAGTGCCATCAACATACATTTGCATCGTTTGTTGGCCGACCTGATTCACAAAGTTCTTCACAAAAGGTAGGCGAATCTCGTTTCGCCCGACAACACTATGAAAAGCTAAATTGAGTTCTTGATCGAAATTCGTCTCGCCCTGCCCGAGCAGACTCACCGCATCGCCTATGAAATCGAGTTGATCAAGATAAATATGCCGACCTTCGATTCGGAATCGTACGTCCGATTCGTTGAAGGCCGTGCTCGTCGGGGTTTCACTCCGCAAAACTTTGAGCAAGCCGACCAAGATCGGCAGTTCGTAGATATTGGCTTCGGTGATATTAACTTCGCCTGTGCCCACCATCGTTTCCTGCGAACGGCCTTGGCCAGCCAAAGTAAGATTGGCAGCAACTCGTCCGGTAAAGTTCTGGTCCCCTTGAAATCGCTCGCGAACGACTCGCAAAAGATCCGCATTTCTAAGCGAGACGGTGGCTGAGTAACGAGGTACCCCATCGAAAGTAACCCAGGCATCACTCTCGACTGAGCCATCGTAAACTTGAGCCGATAAATGGCGAGCGGGAAGTTGTTGTTTTTCTGTCGCCCATTGGCCTAGCAAACAGCGGTTTTCGTCGATCCACATCGGCCCGCGTATGTTCGTAAACTGCACTTCCTGAAACGTTGCCGTATCCAAAGCAAGTTCGCCTGCCGTGTGGCTGCCACGCTCCGTGTTTTCGCCGATCAGTCGGATACTGCCGTGGATATTTTTTACATCAATTCCAGTCTGAAGATTCGATTGAAAACAGTTGAGCTGGGTATCCCACTTTGTTGCGATTGCCGGGTCAAAACCACTTGCCCTAGAAAACTGCAGCGTCGTGTTATTTAAACTGAAGCTACCCGTGGGGCGTAATTGTTCGACCAGCTTTTGCAGCTTCGGGGGTAACGCTGCGAGCAGCTCACGACGCGGCTCCAGCCGGTCGACCGACAAGCCTGCCAATTCAACGTCCCAACTGCCATCGGGCCGAAAGTGACCACTCCCATTGGTACGTATCGTGGTGCGACCATGTCGAGCGCTAAGCCCCGACAAGAGCAATTGCCCATCTTGGTAATCAAATTTTCCGGCAACTTTTTCTAGCAAGTAAGGAAAGAACCTTGGTTGTAGGGTCGCAGACTCCGGCACCGGCTTGATCGAAACGCCAATCAACGGCTTGGCGAACCCGGTCCGACTAAGAACGGTCGCGTCAAAATTCACGCGCCCCACCGGATTCATCTCTGCCCACGCCTTGCGAACAGCCGGCGGAAGAGCCTGACGAAGATCGTCATCAAGAGGGATTTGCTCGCCCGTAAACTTCAGCGATAGCTCTTTGCCCACCTCGAGTGGTCGCAAATAGCCCTCACAAAAAACGCGGCGTGAGCCACCTGACGCCAGATTTCGAAACGTCCAATCCTGGTCCTTTGCTTCAATCACTCCGTAGATGCCGCGAAGCGGATACGGAAACTTCTCGTAATTCACACGGCAATCGACTAAGTCCAACTGAAGTGTTGTGCTTGGTTTGACCTGGCCTTGTTGTGTTCGTTCGAGTCGCCATGCCACGTTGAATTTTCCCTGGGGATGCAACGACTCGATCACTGCTTGGGTTTTATCTGGGAGGGCGGCAATCATTTTCGGCTCGATCACGACATTTTGTCCCGTGATGTTGACCCACCCTCTCGCGCCCGGACTAGGATCGAAAACCTGACCCACGATTTCCAACGGCTGGCCACCCCCATGGCCAATCAAATGAATGTCGAGCTGCGCTGGTTGCCCTTCTTCACCTGTCTTGTAACTTAATTTGCCCGAACCATCCTGGAGTCGGTAACGAAACTTATCCGACTCGAATGCCAGTTCGCGTCCTGTGAGCGTAACACTCGGACGCCAACGTTTGCCGTCGAAAGTGATTTGCAGATCAGCGTCGACCACTCCCGTGGGACGAAACTTATCCCACTCTTTTCGGAGCATAGACGGCAACACACGGTAAAGCTTCTTTGAAAGAGGTAAATTTTCGATCCTCATGCCCAAGGCCAAAGGAGATTCAGAACTCCAGCCACGATGCTCTAATTGCATCACCATTGTCGCTGCACCCACATTGGCCTGAAGCTGCTCAACCTTGATGGTCTCGTTTTCACAATGAATAAGACAGGATAGCTCCGTCACAGCCCAAGGCAGACGAGAATCGTCGAGGCGCCCTTCAGTGACATGAAGCTGCGCCTTCACTTGAGGAGAACTGCCCACCTCAAAACGATGCTGAACTTCGACCGCACCACTGATTACCCCTTGCAGCGTCGTAGGGCCAACGGCCGATGGCGAATAAGCCGTCACCCAGGCGAGTAATTTCTTGGAAATTTGCAAATCATTGAGATCCGCCTCAGCGTGCAGCAATTTTTCCGTAGGATCGAATCGGGCACGGACTGCTACCTGCCGCAGGCCAGGGCCACCAAGTGTTCCCCGAATCTCGAACGGTTTGTCGCGTGCAACTACCTCTGCAGCGAGCACAGTCAAATTGACATCGTTTAACGAAAGGTCCGCAAGTTCGGGACGAGTAGCATCGCTTACTACGATCTGAGCATTCTTAATATCAATCTGTGGTCGGGTCGCTCCACACGGAGGCAGCGGCAATAACGACTCCAAATTCCAATGCCCGCCCGCGAGCCGTGTGGCCCATACCTGAGGATGGCGAACCACGACTCGCCGTACCTCCGACTTACCCTTGACTAACTTCGAGAGCTGCACGTCGCAGTAAACCATCACCTCGTCTACGACCAGCAAGTTATTTTGTAGGCGAGTGCTAGACGTTTCCGAAACCGTAAGATTGTAAATCGCGATGCCGCGACCTTCCACCAACCGCGCCCCGCCAACACTGACGTTCAAATGAGGGAAATGCTCGGCCAATGTCTGCTCGACATGGCGACGTATTTCGTCGTCCATGCGTGTAAACATGTAGACGCCAACCGCCAACACAGCAACCACCAAGAGAATTGCGCTGAGCTTAAAACAATACCAACAAGCGTTGATAAATCGGCTGACGATAAATAAACCTTTCCGAATGAATCGGTAATTCAATTTACACGCCCCATCGCCTTGCTAGCTTTCCGCCAGGAGCGCAACGGGCGCGCAGATAGGGAGCGGAATCCTAGGCCCAGAGAGGCTAGGGGGTCAAGAGAAAATGCCCACCAGGGCACACCTGCTAGCAAAGCGGATAGGATCTGCTTACCACTGCAAGATGAGTCGACCATCAGACACGGACGCACCCATGCCACCTGGAAGGTTGAAGACAGGCTTCTCATTGGCAGCCTTGGCAAGCTGGGCTAACTGACGCCACTTGCCGTAGGTCATTGCCTGTTCTGATAACCCTGCAGACCGCCAAACGATACGTAAGGCCTCGCAAACCACGACGTCAGGCTCCGATGAAAGCGGTGCCAAAGCTAGCGAAATTTCTTCTCGGGCCACATTCGAACTCGCCTGACGAATTTCGCATCGTTCAAGAAGCTCTTGGGCTTGAGCCTCAAGGTAATGCTGGACATCCTCTGCTTGGCAAGCCAACCGTAAGAGTGCTGCATCGACCTCTGGGTTGAATTCATCGCGAAGTTTCGGCAACAGATCATGTCGCACGCGGTTCCTGGCAAAGCGACGATCCGTATTGCTGCCATCGGTGAGGTAGGTTTGGCCGAGCGAAGTGAGATAGTCGACCAACTCGGCACGCAAACATCCAAGCAAAGGACGCACAAGAGTCACCGTCGGGGTGAGTGGCCTGCTGCGGGGTATTCCAGTAAGCCCTCGCAGCCCCGACCCTCGCAACAATCGAAATAGCACGGTTTCGACTTGGTCGTTTTGAGTATGCGCAACTGCCAGATAACGAGCCCCCGCTTTTTCAGCAGCTGTGGTCAGCAATTCATACCGTTCTGCCCGCGCCGCTGCCTCTAGACCGTCACCCTCCGATTCAGCTCGTTCGGTCGCATTTCCGCGAAGAATGGTCAACGACACACCGAGTAAATCACATTGCTGCTGACACCACCTAACATCACGCTCTGATTCATCGCCCCTTAGTTGATGGTTGACGTGCAACGCAATCACCTTTCCTGCACCACCCTGTTTGGCTTTAAGGTGTAAAACCGCGCGTAGCAAGGCGGTGCTATCACAGCCTCCCGAAATTGCGATAGCCACATGAACATTCAACCAACCGGCCAGGGGCCATGCCTGGCACAATGCTTGTGGAACACCGCCTTCATCTTCAGTGGCACAGATAGGTGGATTGTTGGGCAAGATACAACTCTTCTGTTTTGGCAACTTCGGAAAGCTAGAGCATTTAACCCATGAGTGCTCTGCCCCATCCACAACGACGGACCAAACATAGCCCGGCCATCCTGGCCGGAGTATCACGCCCAAAACGGCTGATCGTAAGATGAATGCCTGACAAAGCACCAACTCTAACCTTATATCCCAGTTCAGCTTGCATTGACACCCAATTCTGATACGATGCCGCTAGGGTGGGGTAGGCAGTCGGCCATGATAAAGTTCATGCTGACAAACTACCCAATCTGCAAGCAAAAAAACTACGTGTCTCCGACCGAGTCCCTGTAGTTGGGAAGTTGGCGAGAGAGCGTTGTGTGATTTGAGTTCGTTGCTGAGAAGTCCTATCCAGACACTCGATTGAATTTGAGCGTTACCGGTTGTTTGACATGCTTGAGATTTACCAGTTTATTCTGATCTCGTTGATGCTGCTTGGTGTCGGCTTTCGATCTCACGGTCGAAGTGGTCCGTCGCTTTGCAGTGCCTGGGCTGTGTCTGTGCGCCGTTCTAGCTGCAATGGCTTCTTGCCGTTGCCATGGAACAAAACTATGCTGAGTCTGTCTTTCCAGACAGTCTGGGATACGTTGCGTACAGACAAAAAAGTAATGTGGGCGTGGTGTCCTATTAAGGTACATCCGCTCTCATTACTCGAACAACCAAAACGATAGGGCAAAGTCCGTCTAAGCCGATGATTCGGTCGAATCAGGCTCAGTTGGACATCTCTCCCGCGACTCTGCTCACACGTTGAGCTGCCTTGGTGTTTGCCAACCAACTCAAACGCTCTCAGGCTACGATAGCCTAGCCGCCTTCCTGCGCAGGTAGCATTGCGTACTTTTAGGTACGTTGAGTTGGTCAGAGATGCTCCAACAGGATTACGTTATTTCCCTGGAAAAAATCTCATGACACTATTCCTGATATCTACGATTAGCCCACCACTGCAGCCCCTACTTGCAGCATTAGAAACACAAGAAATAGTTGCAATTGTCGTTGCCACCGTATTGGGTGCAGGGGTCGTTAAGTTGCTCGACTATTTGCGCCGTCGCGATGCCGACAAAGAGGCGGCTCAAATTATCAAGCTTGCCGAAGTCGAGGCCGTTTCTCGTCGAAAAGAAGCTGCCGTCGAGGCCAAAGAAATGGCCCTCAAAGAAAAGGACCGACTCGAGCGAGAGAACACCGAGATACGCAACGAGCTCCACCAACGCGAACGCGACCTCGATAAAACCGAAGATGCACTCGGCCAACGACAAGACCAACTCCAAAAGCAGGAGAAAATGGTCGAAAACAATCAGCGGCGACTCTCTGAAAAGCTTGACGATGCCAATCGACACCAAAAAGAGTTGGACGACCTGCTAGACCTCGAACGGCAAACGATGCACCAGCTCAGCGGGCTCAGCCCCCAGGATGCCGAAGCGAGGCTGCTTGAGCGATTAGAGAAAGAGCTTGTGCAGGAACAAGGCGCAGTCATCCTGCGTCACGAAAAACAGATCGCCGAAAAATGTGATGCCCAAGCGAAAGAAATGCTCATCACTTCGTTGCAGCGTTTTGCCGCTGCCCACACGGCAGAATCGACCACCAGCACGGTCGACATTCCCAATGATGAAATGAAAGGACGAATTATCGGCCGCGAAGGCCGCAACATACGATCGCTAGAAAAAGCAACCGGGGTAGATGTCATTATCGATGACACGCCGGGGGTAGTGATTGTCAGCGCCTTCGATCCAGTCCGTCGCGAAATTGCTAGAATCGCACTGGGCAAGCTAATCGCTGATGGCCGTATCCATCCCACAAGAATTGAAGAACTGGTTGCCGAGACCGAAAAAGAAATTGATGTCGAAATTCGCAAAAGTGGCGAAGAAGCTATGCAAGAGGCGCAAGTATTCGGCCTCCACGATCGGGTAATTGAATTGCTAGGTCGACTCAAATACCGAACCAGCTACAGCCAAAACGTGTTGCGACATTCCATCGAAGTCTCGTTCATCGCCAGCATGTTGGCCGAAGAGATGGGCATGGATGCAGAACTCGCTCGACGGGCTGGACTTCTGCATGACATCGGTAAAGC
This sequence comes from Planctomycetota bacterium, assembly GCA_029259945.1. GTDB lineage: Bacteria > Planctomycetota > Planctomycetia > Pirellulales > Lacipirellulaceae > Bythopirellula. Next base: position 44,231 of record JAJDEF010000031.1, on the reverse strand, counting down.
AGCCGACCACGACCTCGAAGGAGGGCACCCCAAAATCGGCGCCGACCTGCTCAAGCGTTTCGGCGAAGGGCCCGAAGTGGTGCATGCCGCGCTTGGACATCACGATGACATTCGCCCCGACATGCCCTACACCGTACTCACGGCTGCCGGCGACGCCTGCAGTGCATCGCGTCCCGGTGCTCGCCGCGAAACGCTAGACCGTTACGTCAAACGAATGCAAGAGCTCGAAAGTATCGCTACTGGTTTTGCCGGTGTCCGTCAGGCATTCGCCATCCAAGCGGGACGCGAAGTGCGTGTGATCGCCAGTGCCAAAAATACGACCGACGAGTCGGTCGCCAAAGTTTGCCGTGACATCGCAAAAGCGTTTGAAGAGCAGCTTACTTACCCTGGTGAAATCAAAGTCACTTTGATTCGCGAAACCCGTATTACTGAAACAGCACATTAATTCCTCTGGCTGTCTCCATGCCATCGACGGGGTGATTTTCTTGCGATTCTTGTTTATCGGCGATATTGTCGGCCGCCCGGGCCGCGACATGGTAACCAAAGCCGTGCCTGGGCTTATCATTCGAGACAACCTCGATTTAGTGATCGCCAACGCAGAAAATGCCGCTGGCGGTTCGGGGCTCACCCCAGCCATTTATCGCCAGCTAGTGAAAGCCGGTGTCGACGCAATCACCTTGGGCGATCATGTCTACCGCCGCAAAGAGATATTTTCGGTCCTCAAGAACAAAGAAAACATCGTTCGGCCTGCCAACTTGCCTGACGAAGCAGTCGGACGCCGATGGGTGGTAGTGGACGCACGCGATGGAACTCCGGTAGCCGTCCTCTGCATCCTTGGTCAACTCTTTATGCGGCCCATCGACACCCCTTGGCGAACCGCTGAGCAAACTTTGGCGGAGGTGCCCGCGGATGTACGTGTGCGTTTTCTTGACTTCCATGTCGAAGCCACCAGCGAAGCACAACTCATGGGACGATTTCTGGACGGCAAAGTATCGGCGGTGCTAGGCACACATACCCATGTCCCAACAGCAGATGAATGCATCTTGCCCGAGGGGACTGCCTTTCAGTGTGACGTCGGCATGACAGGCCCTTACGAAAGCATCATCGGCCGACGAATCGACCGCGTGATGGAAACCACACTCACCGCCAACCCCACCCAGTTTGAAGTGGCTAGTGCAGACTGCCGGCTCTGTGGAACTATCGTCGACGTCGACCCCACCTCAGGCCTCGCTACCAGCATTCAACGACTTTGCATCACCGAAGACGATCTTCCAGAGCTAGAATCGCTAGCAGCGAAAAAAACCTGATTTCGCCTTTCGCTCATGACGGCTAGCACTAGCTCGATTCACCTTGTGTAGCTAGGGATGTTTAGCTATCGTTCGCCCGCTTTTTGTCAGGTAGTTAAAGTGACGCAAGCAAAAAAACTACCCGTTGGGTACCGATTCGCGATGGTTGGATTCGCAGTCGCAGGATTAGCAGTACTACTGCTCGCTCGCAACCTAGAACCCGACCCCCGTGGTTTCGGCACGCACGAACAACTCGGGCTCACGCCATGTTTTTTCCAGCAATGGACGGGACACGTGTGTCCAACCTGCGGAGCAACAACAGCTTGGGCGTACGCGGTCCGTGGCCAACTCACCCAGGCGGTGACAGTCAATTTGGGCGGGACATTACTATGTGCCGCGACAACGATTGCCGTACCTTGGCTGCTTGTCTCGGCAACCGTCGGGCGATGGATCGTCTGCCGATTGCAAGGTCGAGTGCTGCTGCTCGTCGGAACATCATGGCTGCTGGTCGTGTTACTCGACTGGTGGCAACGTTGGTAATGAAGTCGACAAAAAAGACTTTTTTGAAATAGCTGCCACCTTAGGCAATGTATTACTTATCTTTCAAGGAAAGAATGATGGATCGCTCTTTCTCCCTACAACATTCGCGCATTTTTACAGCGCTACTGGCATTGGTCGTCGTTTCGACCTCAGGCTGTGTCCACTCCATCTTGGCAACCGGAATTTATCTGTGGCAAGGCGGAAACGTCGTGCCCGCCGAGTGTGAATTACTGGAAGATCAGCGCGTGGTGGTCGTTTGTCGCCCACCATCTTCCAACGAGTATCGCCACGCCGGAGCGGCGCGTAGTATCGGCAAACGGGTAAGCAAAATGCTCGAAGCCAACGTCCCTGGTATCGACGTCGTCAGCCCGAGCGAAGTCGACAATTGGATTGACGAGCAAGATTGGGATAACTTCAAAGATCTCGGACGAGCCGTCAAAGCAACGCGGATTGTTTATATCGAGATGGATAATTTCGATCTCTACAAAGGCACCACGCTCTACCAGGGCAACGCCGAAGTCCAAGTCACGGTCTACGACATGGCCAGCCGTGGCCGCTTAGTCTGGGAACGAAACATCGGTCAAATCTTATTTCCACGTAACAGCGGCATCCCCGCTGCAGATAAGCCAGTACAGCAGTTCCAACGCCAGTTTATCGAAGTGGTCTCCAGCCAGATTTCAGAGTACTTCTACAAACACAATCCCAACGCATCCTTCGCCCTCGATGCTGTCGCGAATCAGTAAGCCTAGAGCGCAGGAGGATTGCGGCGAGGGGGTCCTGTAGGCCGAGGCACCCGACGGGGCCGCTGAGGTCTGGCATTACCGCTGGGTTGCTCAAGGGGTGGCAAATAGGTGCTCGTTTCGTCCCAGCGCCAACCCAAAGGGCTTTTTAATTCGCGTTGCGCAAGCAGCGCCCAGGGGGTATTCGTGTGCTCATCGATTACCCGATTCAAATAATCTTCTGCCTTCTTGGCCAACTTTTCCAGACTACTGTTTGAAAAAGTGGAATCCGTTTTTAATACCCAGGTGTTATTCTCTGGGTCTTTGAATGCCATGCCTTGCTTTGCAATGGCCAGTGTCGCATTGTAGCCGTCGATTCGTACTTTCGTTGCCAACACGCGCCCCATCGCTAAGTCGTAGCCCGCCTGCCATCGTGGGCTTTCAATCCCACCGCGAGCCGACTCGCCACTCAGCAAAATTTGGTAAAGCTGGTCAACCTTCGGCTGGCGAATCGCCGCAGCCCGTTGCGAACGGGAAAGCAATTCCGCAAGCTCCGCTTCGTTTCGCTTAGGGAACCTTGTTCGAACCCCGTCAATCGGGGTGGTCCAAGAGAGCTGCGCAGCCTCGGTCAGCGCACGGCAGGCACGATTCTTGTTCAAACGATGCCGATACTCCAATACCGAAATATAATCAGGCTGATAACGCCGCATCACTTTGGGATCAAAAAAAGCGGCAAAGTGGGTAGCCAGCTCTGTCGTTTCGCGCCCGCTCACTCGACGCCCCACGGCACGATTGGGGTGGGCAGCAAAATAGAGCCCCCCCGTTTCATAGCAAAGTCGGGTCAACTCATAAGGGCCGTAGCCCGAGTCAAGCAGTTCGTCCCGACCATCAGCACCAAGAAAATGCAGCTTGAGCCGCTCTGGCAACAGTGTCTCGGGCCCCAAACTTACCGGCACCCATTGTGGACGCTGATCAAAATTAGGATCGGGGTCAATCCACTTCACATAAGCGGTTCGACGGCCGAACGGCGCAGGTCGACCCACGATATAGACCGGCATGGCCAATTTGCGGCAAAGATCGACCGTTGCGCCCGCTTCGTTCACGTCGTCGCCCGACTCGTCGGTAAAAACAATGATCATCACATTGCGCCGACCATGCCGTGACAGACGATAATTGCGATACTTCTCAGCCACGCTGGCTACGGCACGAAAGACGTTTTCTCGCCCCGAGGCATCGTCTTCGATCGCTGCGACTGCAGCCTCGATTTCCTCAAGTTGGTCGGTGGGTTGAGGAGTCAGTACATGAACCTGCTCGCCAAATCCAACAACGGCCGTCAGCATGGGCTTATCGTCATGTTGATGGAATGCCGGATTATTAGCGGCTTCGATCAAACCAAGTTGTTCGTAGATGCCATGAAATCGATCAAGAATTCGCTCACGTTCTTTGCGAAGGCTTCCCGACTGATCAAAGAGCCAAACGACAAGCGTTGGTTGCTGCTCAACCGAAGTGAGTATCTCGTGGGTGATACGATCGATGGCCCCCATCGCGCCGGTGGTTCCAACACTACCCGCCCCTTGTACCGGCAAGTCGTCGGTAATCTCGGGCCCTTCAAAAATGGGCGAGTCGACTTCGATCACTAAACGTTCGCCGTAGTCGGTGATCATCTCAGGTTCGAACAACACGAGCGAATGCTCCTCGATGACCGTGGCTGATGCAAGTGCCGAGGAATCGCGAGACTGGCTTAGCGCACCCAAGTCTTCCATCGGCCGATCCGACGAAAGAAACTCTTCTGAAAGCGGTTCGGTCTCTTCAGGCAGTTCCACAGGCTCATAAGACAGAGTCAGCTTGTCTCGCTCGTGTGGTAAAGCCAAAGTGGCAACTGCCAACCCAAACAGCAGAAGAGCATGGATGCCAAAACTAGCAAACCATGCGGTCACATTCCGAGTAATTGACGGTAGCCTATCGACAGGTGCAGCACCTTCTGTCCCAGTCGTTCGCCGCAAAAGAGTCATGCCATGCCTCTATTTTCTGCCCCAGAGAATCCTCTACCTACTATTCTGTCTAACCCCGCAAACCAGGGCAAGCGCTGCAAATTCTTAAGGTCTGGCACTTCATTGGCCGTGCCACGGCAAGTTGGGCGCGGTATGATAGATTGCACGGGCTTTTTACGGGAAATTGTCTGCCGGCTACCACCCACTCAGATATCTAAGCTTTGAGGAAAATATGCGTCGTCCACACCCCCAATTTTTCATGGTCTTGGGAATCCTTTGCGGATATGCATACAGCGACTCCATTGCATTAGCACAACCGTACGGTTCTCGGGCAAATCAACCTCAGGAAATCTCGCTCAATACCAAAGATGGCGTCACGCTCAAAGCGACCTATTACCCGAGCAACCTGGGCCAAGAGGCGGTGCCCATTGTCATGCTTCACGACCACGAAGAGAGTCGTGCCGTCTTTGATTCTCTAGCCAGAGAGTTACAAAACCCTTCGCAAGAAGGCTACTCGTCCTATGCGGTGCTTACGGTCGACCTTCGTGGGCATGGTGAAAGTACTCGGATGACTACCCCGAATGGACAAACCCGTACACTTGAAGCCGATCGGCTCAAAAAAGCAGATTTTAGCAACATGGTCTATCGCGACATGGAAGCCGTGCGAAAGTTTTTGTTGAAAGAAAATGATGCCGGCAAATTAAATCTTAACAAACTTTGTCTCATTGGCTCGGGAATGGGTGCCAACGTCGCCGCAGCCTATGCCGCCTACGACTGGGATGTCCCTCAACTTGCACAGCGCAAACAGGGTCAGGACGTCAAAGCACTGATCCTCGCTTCGCCAAAATGGAGTGCATATGGACTAGCGATGCGGGAGCCTTTGAGGCAAGCAGATGTCCGAGAGAAGTTATCCATCATGCTCGTAGTAGGCTCACAAGCTGCGAGGGCAGAGAAAGATGCGAATAGAGTTTACAAACTCCTACTAAAGTATCATGACGACCCCAATAAGATACGTCCTGACCAACGACAAGAAAAGCAAGATCTATTCCTGATCTCACTGCCCACACGTCTTCAGGGGACGAAACTATTGACCGACCCAAACTTCAATATGCTGAATCTCATCCACACGTTTTTAGACGCGCGGCTGATGTCGCAATCCTTCGAGTGGATTCCACGCAAAGCAAACAACTAAGAGCGTTTCTCATTCGAGTTTTCCGCTCGCCCACGCCTATAGCCCGACCATCCTGGTCGGAGTGCCGCTTACGCAACAGTGATACTTGCCCAAAGGTCAGTTCACCATACGCGCTGCATCGACAGGAATTCGCAATTTTGCCCCGATCGGCAACAGGTGCGGGTTGTCGAGTTGATCGCGGTTAAGATCGAAAATTTCTAGCGCGCGACCCCCGTCACCCAGATAACGCTCGGCAAGCTTTTCCAGCGTGTCGGTATTTCGAACGATGTGCAGAACCTCTTCAGACCACGCATCCTCAGGCTCCCTCGCTGATTCTTGATTGACCGTTGAGTAAACCGAACGCGCAGAAGGCTTTGCCACACGCAGTGGGGCGGTTGGGGTCACCGGATGGTTGGCCAAATCGAAACTTGCCGAACCCGATATCGCAACGGCACGCTCTGAGGTGCTAGCCATTTTTGCAACCACATGCCGTGCAGGGGGATTGCTCGTGGGGCTCATTCCCGATGACTGGATCGAGGAGGAAGGCGTAGTGGCGAACACATTGCCGGCCTGCTGGTCATGTGGCAAGGAGGGTGCAGCAGCTTGATCACCCGTCTTACGAAATGGCCAGGCCAAACCAAAGCCAAACCCAAGAATCAAACCAACCGTCAGCAATTTCCTGGTTCTGCTCACAATGAATCCGCAAAAAAGAGGCTACCCTAGGACACCAAGAGACATCTCCCTCTAGCATCAGCTTCGGATTCTAAGATTGCCGCAGGTGAGTCGCTTCGCCCGATACCGCGCAGTCGCTAGCAAATCATGGCAACTCATTCCGATCGCGCAAACCCTGACGGCAACACCTGTGATGAAGCCGACGCGGTCTAGCTCCTGCCATTGTTAGGACATTATTCGGACAAGTGTCGGTGTCGCTTGCGACAAGAGGCAATGCGGGATTCTCTTCTTGTGCTACGCACACCGCATGATTCTTTCGCTAGAAGAGTCAGAAGCGGGAAAGTCTATCTTGGCCTTTGGCGAATGATCCAAAAGCTCGCAAAGATGAACAGCAATGATGAAGTAGTTGGCTCTGGAATCGTCGCAAATGCAAGTCCTGTAGGCCGAGTAAGTGTATCACCTATTGGCGTCAGAAAACCGTCCGAAATATCGACTGTGAAGAGCTTGTATCCATCAATGCCCAGGCTCACCATGAACATGGTGCCATCGCTAGGATGGACTGCGATTCCCCCCAATGATGACGAAACAGAAAGCGAATCGTTGATGACACTGACTGAAGCATCCGATGTGTTTATGGAATACAACGATGAGCTTCCAAGCCCGAATAACGTACCATCGAGGCCGAAGGTCAATGAATTAATACTCACCGGCAAAGATAGATCCCCAATAACCGTTAGTTCTCCTGTAGCAGGGGAAATCTCAAATAACTGGGTGCCTCCTACACCAAAGAAAGTTGAGTCAGTCGGGTCTATCGCTATTGCATCGATAGACCCGTTTAGGGCTACGATCGATACTACTTCTTCTGTAGCAGGTCGAATCTTGGCCAACTGATTGGAAAAAGCTGAAACCGACCAAACGAACGCATTGCCGGATTGGCCGTTACTAGCCAAGTCAGTCACATCAAACGGAAGATCCATTATGCGTGTGGGTTCGCCAATCGCTTGGTCTATGGAGTGCAGCCCGATACCTCCAACTCCGGAGGCGGAGAACATTTGACTTGCACTGGCAAGGTCTCCTAAAGAGACTAAGCATCCAACAAGAAATGCGAGGAGAGAAAACGATCTCATGAGTTAACCTTCGGTTGTATAGCTATTCTAATAAGATGAGATGCCCAATCCGAAACGAACGTACTCGGATGCTCGCGGCCGTGAGTATCTGGCGGTACAGGACCTCGACTGTAAGGCCGGAGCATAGGCAGTATAAGAAATTTAGTAGGGGTAATTACGCTCATTCCAGGCGAGAATTCTTCCGAAAATACGAGCTTACCATCGTCACTCAAATCGCTACGGGAGAAATTCCTAAAAGGAGTATTTGTGTCGGGCGCTAGTCGGGCTGTCAGCACTGCTGTTTGAATTGCGCCCCACCCATAAGCAATGCAGTCCATCGCAGAGCAAGATAAGAGCAGGAGAACACTTAGAGGTAAACTGTTTGATATGACTTCGTATAGCAACTTCATTGCAGTTCTCGTTTCAAAGTTGTAAATGAAGGCGCAAAAAAACCCCACACGGCTAGATTCCCTCGGCCTCAAGCCGTGTGAGAATCAGGCAATGTGGGGTTTTTCGTTAGTTCTACGTCCAAAAAATTAGTTCAGTTTGCCTACTCTGCGTCATTGTAGCAGGTCTGCTTGTCTGATGAGTTGCAAATCCAAGAAATTTCCAGCGTTTTGGGAAGAGAAACAATTACAAGGGCCAATGCTACATCCTGCCGGCCTTGAAAAGATACAAGGATGTGCCAAAGCGAAGCGGCGGCACATCGATTCGTTTCGTGTAGAACCCCAACGATAAGGTGGACCTAACGGCACCACCCCACCGAACCGTGGCTAGCGCCAAAACGGCTAATCCGGTGAACAAGTGTTTCGCTCTGAAAAGTTCTACGCCGTTTGCTTGCTGCGCTGACTCAACCAGAGCAACGTGGGCGAGGCGATGAAGACTGAGCTGTACGTACCCACGATCACACCTACAACCAGCGAAAAAGCAAAACCATGGATACCATCACCACCGAGTGTATAGAGTAGGATCACTGAAAGCAGCGTCGTCGCAGAGGTCAGCAACGTTCGGCTAAGCGTTTGGTTGATGCTCGTATTGATCATTTCGCTGGTGAGGTGGGGGCTCTTTCCTTTGACTTCGCGAATGCGGTCGAACACGACGATCGTATCGTTCAGCGAATAACCAATGATCGTCAAAAACGCAGCCACAATCGGCAAACTGATTTGGAATTTCTCGATCAGCAAGGCATCCGCAAGTCCTGGGATACTACTCACGACATAGGCACTGATTGCAATCATTCCTAGAGTCACCAAGACATCGTGAATCAAAGCCACGACCGCAGCGAGGCCGTACATGACGTGTTGAAAACGGAACCAAATATAGGCCACGATACCCACCAAACTAATGAGGATCGCAGCAATCGCTTTGGTCTTCATATCGCCCGCCACGCGGCCGCCAATTTTGTTGGCTAAAGGAAAGATGGGTTGGCTGCTGATCACGCCCTCTAATTGGTGAAGCACTTGGCGCGATTCTTCTTCGGGCAACGCAAACTTGACATCCCACTCGGCATAGCGTCGAGCACTCCCTGTCCGGTATTCCGGGTTCGAGATTTCCATGGCCGCGCCACTGTGCCCTGTTGCATCGAGAGCGTCTCGCACCAATTGCGCCACCGAATCGTAGCCAATACCCGCATCTTCATCGGAATCACCGCCCATGTCGAAATTCAGCTTAACGCTGGTGCCCCCCAAAAAAGGATCCACAGGTTCTTCATCCGAGGACGGTTCTTCTGCCGGAGTGTCCGCAGTTTCCTCGCTAGTTTCCGTAGTGCTCTCGGGAGTCTCCCCATCCGCCTCTTCTTGAAAGTTGACTAACTGGACGGTCGGGTCAGCGTTGTCTGTTTGGCTGGTGAGTGGGGTAATATCTTTCAACTCCACGCGATAAGTCTTCAATTTGTCGCCAAACGTTGTGTGCAAAATCTCCTGGACTTCTTCAACGTCCTGGTTGACGCTACTCACTTTGTATTGCGTTTGCGTATCACCTACCTCGACTAGCGAAAGGTTCTTGTCTTTAAGCGCTGTCTCGTCGAGCAGGCTTTTGACCTCAGCGTACGGCATGATCGCATCGTCATTCAAAACCAAGGTGACCGAGCTACCGCCGGTAAAATCGATATTCAGCAAGTCGGCACCCCGTTGAGTTACCGCTCCGATTCCAACACCGATCAATGCAAATGAAGCAATCGCTCCAATAAATCGCTTGTTAAGGAAATTAAAATTGGTTTGACCAATAATCTGAGCCATCCCCAAGTCGCTAATCTTTCGAGATTTCTCAGCCACGTCGAAGATGATCCGCGACAAGAAAATTGCCGCGTACATACTCATCAAAATACCAATGATCAACGTAACGCCGAAACCCTTCACGTTGTCAGGAGCAATCTTGTAGATCACGATCGCCGTAATCAACGTGGTGACATTGGCATCGACGATGGTCTGGGTTGCCCGGGCAAAACCGTTACGAATTGCCATCCGCAATGCCGCACCCCGTTTGCGCTCTTCGCGTATTCGCTCAAAAATCAGGACGTTGGCGTCCACCGACATACCGATGGTAAGCACCAAACCGGCAAGTCCTGGCAGAGTAAACGCGGCCTTGAAAAGAACCATCAAGCCGAGAATCAGCAACAAGTTGGCCGTCAAGGCAACACAGGCCACTACGCCCGCAAAGCGATAGTAGATCAGCATAAAGACCATGACTGCAGCCAAGGAGTAGAGAATCGCGGTTCTACCCATCGCCACCGTCTCGGCACCCAGAGTTGGGCTAATCTGCTCACGACTGATTGGATCTTTATTCAACGCTGCCGGCAAACTACCCGCATTGAGAATGCCAACAATAAAATCGACTTCTTCTTTACCCATCGATCCGGTGATTTGGCCTTGGCTCGTAATCTTCTCTCGAATCGACGGGGCAGAAAGTAACTTTTTATCGAGAATAATCCCGAGGTGATATTCTTGTCCTGAAGGATTCGGAACATGTTTACCTGTAAGCTTTCCAAAATGGAATGCGCCTAACTGATTGAAAGCAAATCGCACCTCGGGACGGCCTTTTTGGTCGAAGCCGGCTGAAGAACGCTTGAGATACTCGCCTGTCACATCCGACCCGTCGTTCATCATGACCAAGGCTTGTGGCACACTGCCTGCAATGCGAGTGACTAAATGATCGGACGAGCCAAACTTGTCGGCATCGTAGGCCATCCACTGGGCAGCTTTCTTGTCATCCAATCGCACTTCGTTTTCGCCAGGAGGCAGCAAATTAGCAAGCTCGATAATGTGGCGATGCTTAGCAAAAACTGGAGAAGCGGTGATCCGAAATTCCAAAGCACCTGCGGTATAAATTCTTCGTTCGATGAAATCGAGTTCCTGCTGACTCGCCTTCGGAATGATGATTTCAATCTGCCCAGGCCCGTAGGCTCGAATCGTGACTTCCTTCGTTCCGCTGGGATCAACGCGCTCGCTCAAGGCACCTATCAGCTGCTGAACAAGCCGCTTCTTGGCTGCACCCGACTGATCCTGCTCTGCTGAAGGATCGGCTTCTGACGCATCGTCATCCACTTGGGCTGCGATATCCTGCAGCTCGTAGATCAACGTGATACCGCCGCTAAGATCAGGGCCAAACTTAATCTCGCCTTGATAAATCACCACCGCTGCAGCTGCCAACGTGCCCATCGCCAGCGAAAACTTCCAACCATGGTCGGGCATTTTTAACGATTTCGCTAAGCGGCTGCCCACAAACATTGGTACCACAAACAGCGCTATCACGATCGCAAGTAGAATAAACCCTGGCAGTGCAGATTCCTCAGCAGCCGGCGCATCCTCGGTTGCCGGAACAGCAGCGTCAGTACGACTCTCTGCCGAAACCGGTTCCGCGGATTCAGCAACATCCTCTGCCACTTCTGCCACAGTCGCGACGTTGTCGTCTTGCGTATTCGCTGATTCCTGAGCGATGGAATATCCAGTCATGCTGAGAAGCACGACCAAAGTCAGTACGACTCGCTGGAACCCATCGGCGACTACATTCAATGCACTGCTTCCAATTTTGCTCATCATTTTTTTCGATAACCCGTAGTTGTGTCGGGAGTGAATGACTCGAATCCGCTGGCGATACCAGCGGCTAATATCTATTTTTCGTTTTTATCTTCGTCTGTCACCAAGCGAGCAATCGCCGAGGTACCAACCCGAATCTTGGTTCCGGTCGACTCATCGATGCGAATAGAAACTTCGTCTCGATCTCGCAACACATTCGTGACTACGCCGTGGATGCCACCCACCGTGACCACACGGTCTTTCTCCTTCAGATTGTCGATCATCGAGCGGAACGACTGCTCTTTGGTTTTTTGCGGCCGTAAAATCATAAAGTAGAACAGCACCATAATGACCGCCAACGGCAGCATCATTCCTCCAAACGGCGTGGCCGGTGCTACATCTTCTTGTGCTAATAGGATCAACTGGTTGAGGTTCACTTCAATCACTTCGCTATCAATTTGAAAAAGAGGATAAATTGTAGAGCCGCCAAGCACCCCCTGAGGGTTGACGAATCTTTGCGAGGTGACTCGCCACGAACAGAAACGGCCCGACACACTCGGCGATGCCAGGCCCGCTTACCCAGCCAAGCCCCTTGCCCGACAAAGATCGCCGTATCATAAATCGAAGCGACGTAAGGGACAAGGGCGGCACAACAGAGGCAGACAGGCCAAAATCGCGTCCCTGGTCTCATGGGCTCAATGCTGGCCCCAACCTCGCAGCTTCTCTTCTCGATAGGCGGTATAGCTGTCTGCAACAATCGCCTCACGGCCCTCGGCCATCAGTCGCTGGTAGTAGGTCAAATTGTGAATGGAGGTCAGAATCGGACCAAGCATCTCTTTCGCCTGAAACAAATGCCGCAGATAACCACGGCTATGTTGGCAAGCCGGGCAAGGGCACCGCTCGTCGAGCGGCCGCTTCTCTAGCTCATGAGCCGCATTGCGGAGCCTCAGCGGCCCTTCGTCGGTAAATGCCAGGGCATTTCGACCATTTCGCGTAGGCATGACACAATCGAACATGTCGATACCACGGCCCATCGCCTCGATCAAGTCTTCTGGCCGACCCACCCCCATAAGGTAACGAGGACGGTTGCTGGGTAGTTCAGGGACGGTTGAATCTAAGGTGCGATACATCTCCTCCGCCGATTCTCCCACGCTAAGCCCTCCGATGGCATAGCCCCGAAAATCCATCTGAACCAATGCCTGGGCACACTCTCGACGGAGGTTCAAATCGAGCCCACCCTGGACGATCGCAAACAGAGCCTGATCCTCTCGACTTGCCCTCTTGCGGCACCGCTCAGCCCAGCGAACGCTACGCCAAGTGGCCTCAGCAACTGCCTCGGCAGAATTTGGCAATTCAACCACATGGTCGAAGACCATCGCAATATCGCTGCCCAAGGTTTCTTGTATCGCAACCGAGCGCTCTGGCGTCAGTTCAATCGCTGCCCCGTCGATATGAGAACGAAAGGCGACCCCTTGCTCAGTAATCTTGGCGCGATCGGCCAAGCTAAAGACCTGAAATCCGCCACTATCGGTCAGAATCGGCCCCGACCAACCCATGAATTTATGCAGCCCACCCAGTGCCGCAACCGTCTCTTCGCCCGGACGCAGAGCGAGGTGGTAGGTATTCGCCAATACCATTTGTGCGCCGGTTTCTCGAACCCGCGCAATGTCGACGCCCTTAACCGTCCCTAGAGTCCCTACTGGCATGAAGGCAGGAGTTTCGACTGCGCCATGCGGGGTGTGTAGCGTCGCTTGGCGCGCATCCGAACCAGCATCGACATGATGCAGATCAAATCGAAACCAATCCGCTGGCGGTGTCTTGCTTTCAGGCTCTGGAACGTCTTCTTTCAACTGTCCAGTCTCAGTCACCACGCAGCTTGAGATTGGCTTCCGTCAGCTTTTCTCGAACTTCGATCAAGCTGGTCACGCCAAAGTTTTTGCATTCCAGCAAGTTGTCGGCCGTGCGTCGTAGCAATTCACCAATCGTTGACAAGCCAAGGCGAACCATACATTTTCGGGCACGCACCGAGAGGTTCAAATCCGAAATCGGGCGGTCGAGCAAAGCCTTCTCGTCATCGCTGAGCGAGTCAGTGTTGTAAGTAGGTTCTTCTTCCTTCCACTGAGCGGCAAACTGCCCTAGCTCGAGTCCTTTGGACGTCAGCATATCGCGTATTTCGACGAGCGACGTTTCGCCAAAGTTCTTGCTAGATAACAAATCTTGCTCGGTCGTTTCGGTGAGGTCGCCAAGCGTCATAACACCCATTTTTTCCAAACAGTTACGGCTGCGAACCGACAATTCAAAATCGGTTACCGGCACACTAAGAATCTGAACCAATCGCTCCTGCCGACGACGAGCTTCTTCGTCGTAGTACATGTCTCGCGATGCGTCAGAATCTTTGAAGAAAAGCCGGGCACGAGGATGCGAAGGAAATGCGTCCAAAATCCGCTGATAACACTGCTTCGAACGCTCGAAATGTTCTAAATCCTCGTAAAGCAAGCCTAAATTGAGCAGTGTGCCGATGTGCGAAGGAAACTGGGCAGCAGCTCGCTCATAGAGTTGGCGAGCATACTCATCGTTCCCGTAACGATCATTCTCTAAAGCCAAACCGAACAAGGCCCCCGCATGGTAACCATCCGCTTCGACTGCGCGTTCTAAAAGGGCCACGACTTCGATCGAGTTGCCGCCTAACGCAGAAACGGTGGCAGACCGTTGGTAAAGATATTCAGCCGTCTGCTCAACAGCCCCTGACAGACTATCCAGCCGCTGCAACGCTGCCTGAGCATCTCCCGTGTACCGCTTGGCCTCGGCTTGAGCAAGGAGAACCTCGTCACGATTATAACCTGCCCGTTCAGCCGACTCATACGCAGTCAAAGCTTCGGCATAGTTTTCTAAGGCGAGCTGAGCTTTACCCATATAAAACTGAGTCAACGCCCCGCCATCCGCATTGGTCAGCGTCTGCACCGCGTCTGAGTATCTGCCGAGTAAATATTGGCAAACTCCCAAACGGGCGGAGGCAGCAGGAGTGCGTCCCTCTTGCTGCTCCAATTCACCTACCGAATCACGAAGCAAGCGAAAATTGTTGTAGTCAGCAGAAATCGCAGCCGCGATCTGTTGGATTTCGTTCGGTCCGAAAGTGCTGTTAGCAACGACAATCTGTCTGAGGTCGACGTCGACAATTTGCGACATGGCTTCACAACTCCTGATTAAATTCTGCTCAACAAAATATATTCTATAGACTTACAGCGTCTTGCCTGGTCTTCATCACCAAGACAATCTGCCGTAAAGTAAGCCGGCTGATGGCAACCCATCGGACGGGCATTTCCATCAAGAGCCAGCGGTGGGATTCGAACCCACAACATCCGCATTACGAATGCGGTGCTCTGCCAATTGAAGCTACGCTGGCAATGGTGTCTGCCAACAATCCACCAAGCCCCATAATCTACCACTCAAGAGTCCAACAGCCAAGCCCTACCTGTTCTTAGCTAAAGCTGGAAACTACGAAATCCAATTTTCAGCTTGCAACCAACTCAGCATCGTTTACCCCTCAGTTTTCAACCAATTCAACCGCATCGGGCGGGTCGAAAACAAAGCCACGGCTCTGGCTAAAGAACTCGATCGGGTTGTCGTAAACCACTCGCCGAATCGCCCGTTCAGAGTGGCCCCGACGACGCATTTCTAGGATGAAATCGGGGACAGCCGTCGGCTTCGAGGGCCCCCAATCACCCGCCGAATTTACCAACAGACGTTCGCTCCCATACAGCTCAACCATATCAACCGCACGGGCAGGGGTGCATTTGCTAACCGGATAGAGAGTCATACCGGCCCAAAATCCTTCGTCGAGCACCTGCTCGACCGTATGCTCCTCAACATGATCGATGAGTACTCGCGATCGATCGATACGACGATCACCCGTGAGCATGTCAAGAATCATCCGCGTTCCCTGATATTTATCTTCCAGGTGTGGCGTGTGAATAAGAATCTGCTCATCGGTCTTCATCGCAAGATCAAGATGTTCGAGAAACACGATGGCTTCGTTGCGCGTATTCTTGTTCAAGCCGATCTCACCAATCCCGAGTACGCCGGGTCGATCAAGAAACTCAGGAATCATGGCAATGACTTCGCGCGAAAGCGCAACGTTCTCAGCTTCTTTCGCGTTGATGCAAAGCCAGGTGAAATGCTGAATACCGTAATCGCGAGCGCGTCGCGGCTCGAATGCGGTAAGCTGCTCGAAATAATCGCGAAACCCATCGACGCTCCCGCGATCGTATCCAGCCCAAAATGCAGGCTCGCTCATTGCCACACACCCCATCTTGGCGAGCGTCTCGTAGTCGTCCGTGGTGCGCGACACCATGTGAATATGAGGATCGACGTAGTACATAGGGCAGGGTGATCTCTCTAGAAACGGTTTCAAAACTCCAAAAAAGCATCCCGCGACCGGAGATTTTCGTGCCGAAAGTGGTTTTTGAAATCGGCTGAAAATCCTAACGCGGAAGCTTCAAAACGTCTTGCCATTGTTCATCATAGGGGCGACTAAACAAGAGGTGAATCTGTTCCGCGCGGTCAGGCTCAGTAGATAAAAGTTTTTCAACGGCCGTCCGCAATTGCCGTAAACGAGCATCCTCAGCAACGTCACCCTTAGCGCGTTGCATGCGATCGAGCGAAGCAGCAATCTCCAGAATCTTAGCCCGAACAGGCAAAAACTCCCGATCAAGAATTTCAAAGCTCGATAATTGAGTTGACATTTCAAAGTCTCTCGTAAATCGGTAGGTAGCCTTAGATCTTTTTCCGATCAACAATCAAAAATCTCACACCAAACATCCCGCAGCCGGCCAAAAGTTTCGATGGAATTCCAATCACCATTCCACGACAATAGCCCTTGCCCCGCTCTTTGAAAACCGAAAACATGAAGCCCCCTTGGGTGCCACTGTCTGGCTTGCCCAGCAGTGCGATGCGGGTACCAGGGTGCCACTGCTGGGCAAGCCAGACAGTGGCACCCGTACGTAAATATTCAGCGAGTACCAGTGTAAATAAGCGGTCACCTTTTTTGTCAATAAAGTCATCCAAAGTGGACAAAACAGGACAAAACCCCACCGACTTTTGTCCAAACAAATTTCATCAAAGCCCTAGCATGGCAGTGCCCCTGGCATGCCAAAGTGGACAAAATCCAAGAGTTTTGTCCGCCAAACCCCCAAACAGCCGATTTCGTGCCAAAACTCAACCCCTTAAAAATAGAAAACCCCTACAAACGAAGCCCCAGCCACCGAAAGTAACAGCGAGTTTTGTCCATTTTGTTGCCAAACCGCGTGACAAAATTCCCCCGATCTCTGACCCGTGAACCTCTTCACACTAACGATTATATAACTTGAGCCCAGTTTCCACCTCAAAAGCCCGTAAATCACGCCTATTGGGGTGTTTTTGCGACCTACCCTTGATTAGCAAAGCATGACACCCTCACCGACTCACGTGACCCTTGAGTCGGCAGGATCAATCCCCGCCTGTTCGTCCAGAGAACGAAAGCATAATAACGTTGACCATCGCTCTTAAAAAATCGTTGGAAGTGCTGGCCGAAAGTCGAAACGACTCGGCTGGCCCCGTGCTCCTAGTCGCTTTGGCGAGCGACGACGTCGCGGTCTACGAAGGGGCAATTAAGGCCCTAGTCACCCGACGTAGCAAGGCTGGACATCTAGCCGTCTTAAAACGTTGGCACCTATTCACTCCTCGTCAGCGTGAGCTAGTCCACGAAGGTCGCGGAAGGCTGTCTGGTGCAATCCGTGATGCCGTGCTCTCAGACGATACGCAATTGTTCGAGAATGCTTGTGAGTTGGCCGAGCAATTCTCGGAATTTGATTTGGTGCCCACGCTGGTCACCCTCGCAGAGAATCAAAAGAATCCACATGCCGAAGCTGCCACCGAATTGGTATTACGGCAAGTCGATCGACTGAGCGAAATGGTTCTTAGTCCTCGCGACTATAGCGACCGTCGCGATCCCGAATCGATCCGTCGCTATGTTCTTGAAAGTTTGGAACGCAGTGTCGAGCGTTTCCGTCGTCACCAGCGTACGGCTCTTATCGAAGCATTTGTGGTGCTCGGTGGCCCCTCTTGCGGTTTGATGCGAACGATTCTCGAAGATCCGCATCATCCCTGCTTTCAGTCCGTTGTCCACACTCTGGCAACGAGCGAGAGCACTGGGGTCGTCGAACTCCTGATCAGTTTTCTGAAAACGAAAGGTACCTCGCTCAGTGTATTAAACATTATTCGTCGACGTACCGACGAGCTGTTGATTTCACGACTTCTGGAATCTACCGAAGACGAGGTCCTTCCGAAAATCACCAAGAATCTGAGTCGAATTCAATCGTTTGAGTGGTTGAAACCCAACGAACCCTTTACCGAGCACTTCGACGAGCAAGGGCAAGCACGCTGCATAAAGCTAATTGGCGCTTCAGGGATGAAGCAAGACGACTTGCTCGAACTATTGAAAAAATTCTTGGATCAGGGCGAGCCAGCAGCGCGACTTGCTGCGTGCAAGTCACTCCAATCAATCCCAGGTGATTTAGCCAATCGATTGGTTCTTAACTCTATCCAAGACAACGACCCACTCGTTCAAGCTGTCGCAACACAACAATTGCGGGATCGCCACATACCGGGTGCTATGGCCATCCTGCTCAAGCAACTCGATAGCCCTCACAAGGTCGTTCTAGAAGCAACACGAGAGGCTCTGTCCGAATTTTCTTTCAGCAATTTCCTAGCAAGCTATGAAACGCTGACTGAAGAGACGCAAAAAAGCACCGGTTTGCTTGTCTGCAAAGTCGACCCCGATACGATTACAGGCTTGACCGCAGAAATGGAATCGCAATCGCGACAACGTAGAATGCGAGCTATCGAGATGGTAGAGGTCATGGAATTAACCTCTTCAGTGAGTGAAAATCTCGTCGAACTACTGGAGGATACAGATCATATGGTTCGAGCTGCCGCCGCAGATGCATTACAGTTCTGTCCAACGGCAGAAGTGCAGGAAGCTTTGCGACATGCAATGACAGACCGTAGCGGGGCAGTGCAAAGCGCAGCCCGCGCTAGTTTAGAAATCATTGAACAGACACTAAACACACCGACAAAAACGAATTGAGTTTGATGGAAGCCGAAAAATGAACTTCACACTCCTTGCCTCAAATTTACTCGCGCAATTTTCTCGCTTGCAGCGCATGGGCCTACGCCGTTCGCGAGGGCGTATCGACTTTAGCGACGTGCTGCCTTACCTGATTGGTATAGGTATTATCGCCGCCATCGTTGCCGCCGTGGTGATGTTCCTCCGGTACAACGATCTGAGCAAACCCTGCAACGACCCGAAGAAACTTTTTCGCGAAATCAGCCGAGCCCACAAGCTCGACCGCAGCAGTCAACGACTTCTGTGGCAGTTGGCAACCGCGCTAGGATATACGCAGCCTGCCGAGGTATTCGTCACGCCATCCGTGTTTGAAGCGAATCAGTTGCCTGGGCATCTTCGCGCCGAGCAAGCGCGATTTCGTGCACTTCGAGAGCGATTATTCTAAGCTTCCGACGTTCCGTTTTTAAGTGGGCGTTGCACACTGTGAGCCGGTAGGCATCCAAGCAACATGATGGCAAGTTGGCTGATTGCGAATATCGTGAGCCAAAATGCCATGTTCGATCGAAAACCATAAGCATGCAAACCAACCCCCATTTGGTTCACTCCGAACCAAGACCAGGCCGTGACAACATTGCCAAAGGTGGCTAACACGGCGAGCCCCGTTTGGCGGATTAGCCCACCCCAGCGAGCATGCAAGACGAGCGCATTCCAAAGTACGATCATCAGAGCGCCGTTTTCTTTCGGATCCCATCCCCAAAATCGTCCCCAAGAGTCGTCTGCCCAAAGGCCGCCCAGGACGGTGCCGATAAAGCTAAAAAAGGTGGCGAAGCAAAGCGTGCCATACATCATGCGAACGAGTTGCTGCCGTTGAAGATCGTCGAGTCGGTGGGTGACTCTTGTCATCAGCAAGTAGGCAGCTCCCAACGTGCCGACTAGCAGCGTGGTAGCGTAGCCCAAAGTGATACAAACCACATGCGTAGCAAGCCAAAATTGGGTGTCGAGCACGGCTTGCAAAACGCTAAACGTATCGCCATCGCCGGCAAGATTATAAGCAATAAACAACGTCGGAAATCCAACCACCGCAGCAAGTAAATTACCGAGTCCATAGCGGTAAATTCGCTCAGAAACCAAGGCAAACAACACCGCCCCCCAACCGATAAATACCGCCGACGAATAAAGGTTTGTCACCGGAGGTCGGCCAGAAATGTAGACACGAGCGACCAGGGCAAAGGTGTGTAAGGCAAAGGTAAAAATTAGCAGCCAGTTGGCCGAACGGTTGAGTAGGGTCATCCAGCCCAACCACGATCCGGCGGCAAGAATAAACGCCACCAAATAGAGCGACATGGCAAGTACAAACGGATTAAAGTGATTGAAAAAGGCCTCAAATTGCACACGTGCGAATCGGAGTCGTTCGGCTTCTTTGCGCTCTCCTAGCTGACCGGCAGCCGTCAATTCCGCAGAGACTTTTGCATCCTCGTCAGATCGCTGTTCGACAATTTTTCGATAGGCGACCAACTCGCCATTAAATTTCTGCACGTCGGCCGAGCGATAAGCTTCGAGCAGCGTCCGCAGTGCCACCGTTGCTTCGTTGACTTCTTTTTTCTGAACACGCTGGACAATCAAATTTCGCTCGGCTTCCAGCATCGTCTGCCATTGGCCTGTCGTTGCATCTGCCGGCGGCACGACATGAGGCCCGCTTTGGTTGAGAAGTGCGATCTGACGGTCTAGTCGCTGAAATCCTACCTCCATCGCATCTAACGATTCCGTGTTAATCATCGGGGATGCAAACGACGCTCGCAGGATGTCCATCAAAACGATCTTATCGCCCAATTCTATGAACTTTTGCTGCACTAAGGTTCGCTCATTTTTCGGCACAGCACTCGCCAGCTTAGCCTGCTGCGCGCACTGATTGCGATGTTCAAGCACTTCGGCTCGGCTATAGCGGAACCCGTCCCTGCGCTGTAACCCCAGAAAATCCAGCACTTCTAAATTGTCGATCCGGATGCAGCGATGCTGATCACTCGCTGGCGAGTTCGTGATGAGGTCGAGTAGCCAAGTGATTGCAGGCGTTTTCGATTCGTCATCCAGTTTTTCACGTCCAGACAACACCGTGAGCGTATTACGGGCCATGGTGTCCATTGGCTTCACCCGGCCGTCGTAGGCAACTGGCAATGCGCCAAACTGGTGAACCTGCATCGTTGTGGCGGGCAGTTTGGGGACTCTTGCTTTTCCCATCACCCAGCTAGCGAACACAAACAGGATTAGAGCGGGTACCCAAACAGCGGGCGAACGCCAATGGGTTAATAAATAGCCAAGCGAATGATTTTCGGCATCGGTGGTTGGTGCTGTTTGCCGCTGTGAGAAGCGAAAAAACATCATGCCGAAATGGGCCAGCATTCCTGTGGCAACCAACATGCAAGCGACATACGGAATCATCCAGCCCGTATTGGTGACCACTTGCAAGATGGTAAGGCGAGAATTCTCGCGGTCGAAACTAGCTTGATAGATGGTGTCGCCGCCGTAACGCAACGGATTGTTCATCCAGATTTTCACGCGTCGATCAACATTGTGAGCCGCGTCGAGGAGTTGTACTTCAGAGGAGAAATTTTTCGGCGTATTGGTTCCGACATAGAGGTCGTGGCGAAAGTCGATCAGTTTTAACGAGTACGACTTGTGAATTCTCTTGAAACGGAACCCGATCTCGTAGAGTTTGCCATCCGTCTGAATCGTTTCGAGGGAGAGCAGGGGCGAGAGCAGGTAGGTGCCCAGAGACGACTCGCCTGACAGCAGTTCCACGTAGAGTGAGGGCATGTCGACTTGCTGTTCCCCGACTCCCGTGCTGGACGGCAAGGGCACGGCGACATGAACTTTGCCAACGCCTTGGGTCGCGAGGCTTGTCTCACCCGGTTGGGCTAAGCGTGCCGTTGAATTTGGTAAATAGTCAACTACACGGAGCGTAAATGGGAGGGCAGAATGCTGTATATCGTTTTCCAACCTCCACGCATCCAGTAATATCGATCCCGGTACCAGAGTGACGGCATCTTGTTTGGTATCCGACTTGTCGATCACCACAAGTTCTAGCGAGCGACTATCGACGGCATAGCTAACCGTTTGCCCTTCAAGAATTCGCATATGGGCTTCTTCTGCCGAGATGCCGGTAAACAACTCGCTAAACATCATGAGCCCAATACCGCCATGAAGCAAAACAATGCCCGCCCGGCGGCCGAATACCCAATGACATCCCGCGAACAGCACGATGCCGGCCCCGCCGCCTTTTAACAATTGCCATAAAATCCTAAGACCAGAAGGGTCGAGACTTGCCTCGGGGTGCGTGAAAAGCCAAAACGTGAGCCCGGCTAGCAAGGCACAAGTTGCCGTGCCCAACCACCACAACCAAGCCGAGGGAGAACGACGTTGCTCGCCATAGCTCAAGGCCAATAAATAACCCAGCGCCAGCGTTCCGCCACCAAGTGCCGCGCGTAGCCCGTGCCACAGTCCATTGCAAAATGCAGGCGAGAGTTCACTTTCCACGGTATCGTCCAGCCCGCTTTGGACGACGAGATAGGTAAGGGCAACACCCACCGCGATCAAAACGCCCCCAAGTTTCAACGAGCGTCCCTTGCCAGAGACTTTGAAGCGAGTGGCATGCGCCGCCAAGAGGTTGAGACCAAGAGCGGCCCCTAGAGTCCATCCTCCCGGGTAGGGGAGGACTCCGGGGATATTCCAGTCGCGCGGAAAGAAGACTTTCAGCTCGATCCAGGCGAGCCAGGTACGAAAATAATTATGGACGACATACCAGATGTCATGGTCGATTTGAGCCAAGGTGCCGGCGAGCACCAGAATAATCGAAAATGCAAAAAGCGAGACCGTCAGACGCAGGGATGCCAACGGTGACAAGAGCGTCGCCGGCAAAGACGACGTTGAGAAACTTGCGGACGGGCTTTCGGAAACATCGGTACTAGTCACGGCATTGAAGCAGGGTTGAAGGAGAAGGGAGGGGCAGGGTGCTGGAATACGACCCATCACGGCAAAAGGCCATCCCCACAACATACCGTCAGTCGGATAGATATGTAACGCTGGCTGGGTCGCTCGTCGCTATTTGAAGCGAATCGAGTTGAGAAACTCGCGAAAAGCCGTTTTCTGGGCAGATACCACAGAAGCGGGGCCAATCATTTTAATAAACCACACCTTTCCGTCGTGTTTGAGCATGGCGACCAGCATGGCGTCGTGGCGATCAGCATTTTCGGGGCCAAATAGCTCGGCATAATGGCCCTCGATCCCACCAATCGTGACCGACTCGACCAGTTTGTCGATCGCCTTCGCATCCATCTCAACTAATCCCACCTGACCTGCCCAACGGCGTATATTGGCTTGGACATCGGCAACCTGCCCACCTCCAGAAGCAGGGAGATCGATTACCGTCACTTCACCTTCAGCCTCACCTGCAACGACACGAAATGCTGCCTTACGCATCATCGACATACGCCCAGGTAGCCACCCATCCGGTGTTTCGTATTCAAGTGCCGCATTTTCAGCAACTGAAGAAGGTTGTTCTACAGGCTGATCTCGACGGGCAGACCCGGCATGCGGATTCGCCCCAGGCTGTTTCTGCATAATGCCCACCAACTCGAACAGCGTGGCTGTCGCTCCGTTGGTCGGTATCTCTTTGCCCAGCTTCTTGACGGTTTCTGGCTGCATGGGCCCTTGCTTCAGTTGGCGTAGCCAGCGATTCACGTTGTTCGCTAGGTACGCATCCCAATCGCCGGAAAGAGGCAGTACGGAGATGGCTAGCTCGAGCGGGCTATCTTGGTCGGGGATTACCAGTGTGGCCACCCTCATTTCCGAGGCAGGTCGTTCTTCCCAGGCTTCGGGTGTTTGCCATGTTGGTGGATTCTTGCCCGTTTCGTCGAGCTTGACGGTGGCGAGGAATTCAATCACCCCATCGCGTTGACGATCCACCGCCCGAGCCGATCCAACCAGCTTGAAAAACCAAGCCCGTTCTCCTTGGGGGACGATGGCTGCCAGTGTGTGGTCAAGTTGGTTGGCAAGCTCTTGAGGATCCAAAGGCTGGCGTGGCGAGGTGGTTCTCGGAATGACGTAGGTGCTGATTTCCTCTTGGGGCTCGCACCCAGATAGCAATACGCAGAGAGACATCACCGTCAGCGCACAGGTACGTCGATTCATCATGGGAAGTAGAGAATTGGAGAGGGGGGGGATTTTGACCGTTAAGGATGCAGCGTGACCGATTGGCCACGGTTGTGCAATCCAAAAATCCTCGCGAATTCCACTTTACCAATTAGAAGAGGTTCAAGATGGCATCAATGATAGTGCTATTGAGGGTGTAGGGTTGATCCCAGCTCCAGATATGACGGACCATGTCCATCATCATCACGCCGCCAAGGGCCAGCAAAATAACACAACCGCTCAATCCCACAATTTGCAGCGTGGAATAAGGCACTTCCACCGAAGCCGCTGCGCCACCCACTCCTGCATAAGTCCCCATCTCCAAGCCATCGGCAGGTGCTTCGCCGAAATCTTCGGCGAGCATCACTCCATCACCAGCGTCTTCGCTAAAGCCAACATCATCCAGAACACCAACGTCGTCACCCAAATCGTCGTCCTCGAGGCCTTCAATGCCGGCATCTAGGGCGATGACTTGCGAGCTACTATCGCCATCGTCGTCGGGCGTTCCTTCGCTGAGCGGGGTGAGCTGGAAATCGTCGTCGACTTGCAATTCGGCGACGGGCTCCTCGTCGATCTCCGAAATGTCAGAGATATCTGAAACGTCTGAGCCACCGCCGACGAGAGAGATTTCTGGGTCAGACATGCCCCCCAAGTCCAAAGAACTCAAAATGGCCGAGCCACCCATTTCCAAGGGAATGTCATCCAAAGCCAAACCACTGTCGGCTGGGGCCAGATTGATCCCGCTGTCACCGCTTTCGAGCGTGATATCGCTCCCCTCAGAGTCAGACAGCACCAGATCATCCGCCAAATCTAAATCAAGTTCTGAGTCTGAGCCCGAAGCTTCTGTGGATTCAACTTGCAAAGGGACGTCGGTCGACCCTGCGTCAGCGTCGCCGATCGACAAATCGCTGTCTTCTAGGGCAGCGGCGGCAGCTTGGACTTTTGAAACGTCATCGGGGCCTAAGATGCGGCTCGACTCGGCAGCGAGATCGATTTCTAACTCTTCGAGATTTTCGAATGCACCAGCACCACCAGAATTGCTCTCCAGCTCTAATTCAAGAACGCCCTCGTCATCATCCGAAAGTACGTCGGACATGTCTGGGGAGGCAAGCTTTACATCACTTTCGGGGCCCGATGTATCGTCATCTAATGCAAGCTCTAAATCGGCGTCTTCTGAATCCAACGAGCTTTTGCCGATAATGGTACTGCCCGCTGGCCCCACCGATTCGCCGAGCTCTTCTTCACTGAGCAAGATCGAATCGGAAGGATCACTCGGTTCATCCGACGTATCGAGAACAAAGTCGCTTGCGTCTGCGGTGACCGTGTCATCTGCCTCAAGCATCGCGCTCGAGTCTTCGCCTAGACCGATATCGCTTGGAGGAGGCAGTTCAGGCACACCCTCCTCGACCATCCTTTCGACTTCGTCAGCACGGAACTTCCAGCTAGCACCGTCGCGATAGGCGCGCAACACCCCATGTTCTCGCAACTCGTTCAAACGATCTGTCGAGACGCCAAGACGCTCGACGGCGTCTTCCATCTTTACAAACTTCTGTTCCATCGAACCCTCGTGCGTTTCTAAAAGCGGTTTCAAAACTCCCAAAAGGTACCCCACGGCCGGAGATTTTTGTGCCGAAAGTGGGTTTCGAAACCGGCTGTAAACCAATTCTGGTCTAGTCCAGCTCGTGGCGGTGACCTCCTTGCTGGTCCGCGAGCCAAGTTGTTCTAAATTTACTGTTGCCTCTGAATCGCTTTTTGGATGTCTTCGGGCGAAATGCCTCCGCTATTGAATTCTAGCATTTGCAGATCTGCGTTGAGATTACGAATGCTCTTCAATTGGATCTCACCATGATCTTGACTGATGTCGTACACCCCCATCGACCGTAACTGCGGGTCGATGATAATCACTCTCGTTGCGCGTCCTTCACTCTCCTGAACGTGCGTAATCAATCCGTTCGACGCCAGCCCTCCAAGTGCCAGCTGGTTACCAAGGGCCTGTTGAGTACTGTCTGGCCATAGTTGTAGGCCAATCACCAACCCAACCCCGACTGCGAAAGAAAAATAAGCCGCACGGCTAATATTTTCGCCCATTGTTCCTACACTCCTCCCATTGCCGCCTTTCGGCGTCGACTCTGGGAGCGGCAACCCTTGTATCTCTATTCTAAGAGCCCCGCTCCACGGTTCAAGGAAAAATCGCCCTATCCTAATGCTGCATCTTGGTTCACCCAAGCAGTACAACCGCCAGAAGCCTTCCGGCACTCAGATGGGGCCCGATCCGTGCTAAACAGCTAAAAAGACCAAATTTTGTCTTTTGATGTAGTGTAGCCATCAGCCCTATTCAAGAACAACTACAGACAGGCATATCGTGAAATTTGGGCCGTATCGAGCTATAGCTGACTCTGGTATTTTAGGGCTATGACAGCTCCTGTCGAAACTTCACAACTCCAGTCACGGCTTGATTTTGCCGTAAAAATCGCCCGACTAGCAGGCGAGCAAACCCTCCAACTATTTCGTGCTACCGGTCTCGAGGTCATCCGCAAATCGGACGGTTCCCCGGTCACTGCCGCAGATCGAGCGGCAGAAAAGCTGCTCCGAGAGCAGATTGCCCAGCAGTTTCCAGAAGACGCGATTCTGGGCGAGGAATTTGGCGAAACCCCCGGATCGACCGACTTTCGCTGGGTGCTTGACCCCATCGACGGGACCAAGGCGTTTGTCGCGGGAGTCCCGCTCTATACCACGTTGGTCGCTGTATTGCGAAAAGACGAACCGCAAATTGGCGTGATTTTCGCCCCTGCTGCCGGCGAAATGGTGTACGCCGCCCGTAGCCTCGGCTGTTGGCATGTCCTTGGCGAGGGTGACCCCCAGGCGGCTCGGGTGTCACAAGTCGACGATCTTGCTGATGCGGTTGTTGTCACCAGTTCGGTCAAATCGTTTACCACAGAGCGTAAATCAGATGCCCGACAGGTCTACGATCAACTCCAGGCCAAGAGCCGGCTGACACGAACCTGGGGCGATGCTTTTGGCTACCTTCTCGTTGCCACCGGCCGGGCTGAGGTAGCGATCGATCCGGCCATGAGCCTGTGGGACACGGCAGCACTGCAACCGGTGATTGAGGAAGCCGGCGGAAAATTCTTCGATTGGCAGGGCCAGGCAACTGTCCACAGCCCAGAATCGGTTGCCACGAACAGCCAGCTGGCTGGCCAAGTTCTGGCGATTGTCCAGTAGGGCAGGGTGGTTTCGCGATGGCTAAATCGCTAGTTCAGCGACAGTTGCGTAAATCTGGTGGGGCGATACAATGGGCGGTTTGCTTGTAACGAACCGAGCGATGCCGGTGGCCCTGGATAGCTGGCCTCAGGGCGATTCGATTCAAAACGACTGTTATTTCGACAAGGACCAAGACGATGGCCCGACAATGTGATGTATGCGGCAAGGGTGCCCAGATGGGTAATTCGGTGGCAATCCGCGGTAAAAAGAAGTACTTGGGCGGAGTGGGTACCAAAATCACCGGTATTACTCGGCGTAAGTTCAAACCCAATTTGCAGCGGGTTCATGTGGTCACCACCAATGGCACGCACAAGTCGATCAATGCCTGTACGCAGTGTATCCGCTCGGGCCGAATCACCAAGGTCGTCAAGGCCGCACCCTTCCAGGTTCCTCAACAAGCTGGGAAAGCCAACTAGTACGAGTTGCACCCCTTCCTTCGATTACGGGCTTCCTTCTAATACGGGCAGCTTGTGATACGCAGAGCCTCTGGCGAGGAATCGTTCGTACGTTGGATTTGCTATGGCCATTACTCGCGCTGACGTAGAAAAAGTTTCGCTGTTGGCACGTCTTCAGCTGTCGGAAACTGAGATCGAGACACTCACCGTCGAGCTAGGAAAAATTGTCGCCTATGTCGATCAACTGAGCGAAGTCGACACCGATGGGGTGGCACCCATGGCCCATGCTGTGGAGGTAAGCAATGTTTTCGCTTCGGACGAAGTGAAAACCAGCCTACCCCGTGAACAGGCGTTGGCAAACGCTCCTAGCCACAACCCGCGAGGCTACCTCGTGCCGCCTGTCTTGGGTGGATGACTAACGGGGGAGCGTCCATGTCGGTAGTCGAACATTCTGCCAGTGAACTTCTTGAGCTGCTCGCTCGGGGCGATGCTTCTTCGGTCGAAATTACCCAAGCCTATCTCGACCGAATTGCTACGGACGACAAGCAGATCGGTGCCTTTTTGCATGTCGACCCAGACGCGGCTCTCAAACAAGCGGCAGATGTCGATCGTCGACGGAAAGCTGGAAAGCAAATCGGAAAGCTCGCCGGCTTGCCGGTTGCGGTGAAAGATGTTCTTTGCGATAGCGACACGCTAACAACCTGCGCCTCGCAGATGCTCAAATCGTTTCGAGCACCTTACAATTCCACGGTGGTGGCAAAATTAAAAGCGGCAGACGCAGTGCTTATCGGACGAACGAACATGGACGAGTTTGCCATGGGCGGATCGACCGAGAATTCTTCTTTTCAATTGACCAGAAATCCCTGGGATAGGGATCGAGTCCCTGGCGGATCGAGTGGCGGGGCGGCAGCCTGCGTGGCTGCGGGTATGGCACCTCTCTCGGTGGGGACAGATACCGGGGGATCGATTCGCCAACCTGCCGGGCTTTGCGGTGTGGTTGGGATGAAACCCACCTACGGACGCGTGAGTCGGTTCGGCTTGGTCGCATTTGCCAGCAGCCTTGATCAAGTGGGCCCGCTGTCGCGATCGACCAAAGATGCGGCATTGCTTTTGGAAACTCTTGCTGGTCACGACCCTCAAGATGCCACGTCCCTTGATACCGAAGTGCCGCGGTACACCGCTTCGATCGATCAGCCACTCGAAGGACTGCGATTAGGTATCGTTCGAGAACATTTTGCCGAAGGGCTGGACAAAGAAGTCGAAGCTGCTGTACGCGAAGCAATCAAGGTTTACGAATCGCTTGGCGCGACGGTCAAAGAAATTTCGTTACCTCATAGCAAATACGCGGTCGCTACCTACTACGTGATTGCCCCTAGCGAAGCTTCGAGCAACCTTGCCCGCTACGATGGGGTTCATTATGGTCATCGGACGGACCGCGCGGCTTTATTAGAGGAACTCGCAGCGGAGAGAAAACAGCTTGAAGCGGCAGGCGACCAAGCAGCTCTCGACGCATTGGATAGTTCGCTAGTGCGAATGTATCGCAAGAGTCGCTCGGAAGGCTTTGGCAGCGAAGTGAAACGCCGCATCATGCTAGGAGCCTATGCCTTGAGCGCTGGTTACTACGACGCCTACTACCTTAAAGCCCTCAAAGTACGCCGACTCATCCGTCAAGACTTCGATGCGGCCTTTGAAGAAGTCGATCTGATTGCCGGTCCCGTGACAGCGCAGCCAGCGTTTAAGATCGGCGAGATGGCCGACGATCCGCTCGCGATGTACTTGGTCGATTTGTATACCGTCAGCGCGAATCTTGCAGGCTTGCCCGGCATCAGTATTCCGTGCGGATTTAGCAAGTCGGGGTTGCCGATCGGCCTACAGCTACAAGCCCGGCCGCTTGCCGAAGAAACTTTGTTCCGTGGTGCACGCATGTTTGAACAAGCCACCGATTGGCATCAACGCCGGCCAGGTGCCGATTCGCGTGCAAAAAAACATTAAAACTATGTCGCAGACTTACACCACCATCATTGGCCTGGAAGTGCATGTGCAACTTGCTACGGATAGCAAGTTGTTCTGTGGGTGTAGTACGCAATTTGGGGCAGAGCCAAATACGCAAACGTGCCCTGTCTGTATTGGCATGCCGGGCAGTTTGCCGGTGATGAATCGAGAAGCTTACGACCTGTCGCTCAAGACGGCTGTGGCGGTGAACTGTGAAATCCCTGAATTCACCAAGTGGGATCGCAAACAATACTTCTATCCCGATTTGCCTAAGGGCTATCAGATTAGCCAGTACGATCTGCCGATGTCGGCCAACGGTTATCTGGAAATCCACGACGAAAAAGATCGGTTCGAGCCCAAGCGAGTACGGATTACCCGCGCGCACCTCGAAGAAGACGCTGGCAAAAGTGTCCATGACGAGCAGGCGGGAACTGCGGACAGCGAGATCGACTTGAATCGTACCGGCACTCCGCTGCTCGAGATTGTCTCGGAACCCGACATGCGCAGTTCGGCTGAGGCGAGGGCCTATCTTAGCGAGCTAAAACTACTGCTCACTTATCTGGGCGTCTCGGATTGCAACATGCAAGAAGGCAGCTTGCGGGTGGATGCCAATGTTAATTTGCATCTGGATACCGACGAAGGAAAAGTAGCAACGCCCATCGTCGAAATCAAAAACATGAACAGCTTTCGCGCGGTCGAACGGGCACTCGACTACGAAGCACAGCGGCAGTTCCGCGTTTGGCAAGAAACGGGGAAAAAAATTGGGGACTCGCCTAAGCAAACTCGCGGATGGGACGATGCCGCAGGCATCACGCGCGGACAGCGGAGCAAAGAAGAGTCAAGCGACTACCGCTATTTCCCCGACCCCGATCTGGTGCCGATCATTGTCACCTCAGAGCAAATTCAAGAAGTTAAAGACGCGCTTGGCGAGTTGCCGGCCGATTTTCGAAATCGGTTAATCCGCGAATTTGGGCTGTCGTCTTACGATACTGATGTGTTGGTGAATCAAGGCCGCGAGGTGGTTGATTATTTTCTCGAAGTTGCCGAACATTGCGACGATGCGAAAGCTGCCTGCAACTGGGTTACGCAAGAGGTGCTTCGCGCATTAAAAGAACGTGAAAGCATAATTAGCGAATTCGCCATTTCGGCCACCAACCTGGCGGGGCTTATTCAGGCCATTGTGGAAGGGAAACTGCCCAAAACCAGAGCAAAAGATGCCTTTGAGTTGATGATGGTCGATGGCATCGACGTTGCGTCGACCGTCGATCGCCTGGGCATCGAGCAGGTCGATGAATCGGCGCTGGAATCGCTCTGCCAGGAACTTTTGGATGCGAATCCTAAAATTGTCGCGGATGTGCAAAGCGGCAAGCCGCAGGCGGTTGGGGCGTTGATTGGTCAAGCAAAGAAGCGTAACCCGAATGTCGATCCGGGGCGCGTGCGAGAGATCTGCTTGAAACTCGCCCAACAGGAGTAGGCAACGGTGGCAAACCAAATTGAAGGGAAGGTGGTAGCGATCGACTCGCACGGCAATTTGGTCACCGATATTACTCGTGAGATGCTCGCCGGTGCGCCCACAGATGAAACCCTAACCATCCATTGCGACGGCCACGAAACCCACAGCCTCTTTGCCACCCATGATGAACAACCTCCGATGACACTCGTTGCAGTCCTTGGCTCGAACGATCCGCTTGAAATCGTCATTGTTGACGACAGTGCAAAAATCATGCTCGGCGTCGAAGTGGGCGCCGAAGTCAAAGTGAGTTGGTAATACGATGACAGAACATGCTCAACTTGCCGCTTGGGACCAACACCATTTTTGGCATGCGTTTACCCAAATGGAGGAGTACGAGCCGCAGATCATCGATCATGCGCAGGGAGTTTGGCTCGCCGATACCCAGGGCAATCGGTTTCTTGATGGCATTAGCAGCATGTGGTGCAATTTGCTTGGACATTGCCATCCGGGCATTGATGGTGCCATTCGAGAACAGCTCGATCAGGTCGCCCATAGCACTTCGCTCGGCATGAGCAATGTTCCGGCGATTGAACTGGCACGGCAATTGGCCGAAATTGCTCCCGGCGATTTGCAACACGTATTTTACGCTAGCGATGGTTCTTCGGCAGTAGAGATCGCACTGAAAACGGCATTCCAGTATTGGCGGCAATGCGAGAATCCCCGTCCAGAAAAGACGGAGTTTATCGCTCTAAGCCAGGCTTATCACGGCGACACGATTGGTAGTGCCAGCGTGGGTGGTATTGAGCGGTTCAATGGCATCTTCAGCCCGCTTTTGTTCGACGTCCACCATTTGCCGACGCCCGATCCTCGCAGACTGCCAGAGACGATTCCGCAGGATCAAGCAGCCGACTATTTCTTAGCGCAGCTTGAAAAGCTATTGGCAGAGCGTCATGAGAAAGTTGCTGCGGTGGTTTTAGAGCCGTTGATTCAAGCAGCCGCCGGCATGGTGTTTCATCCTCCCGGCTATCTCCAAGGGGTTCGGAAACTGACGCGCCAATACAACGTACTCTTGATCACCGATGAAATCGTCACTGGCTTTGGTCGGACGGGCCAGATGTTTGCTTGCGACCACGAGGACGTTACGCCAGACATTTTGTGTCTTGGCAAGAGCCTCAGCGGTGGCTATTTGCCGCTGGCCGCCGCGATCACGCCCCCTGAGATTTATTCCGCGTTCCTCGGCTCGGCGGCGAGCGGGCGAACGCTCATGCATGGCCATACCTACGGCGGGAACCCCTTGGCCTGTGCTGCTGCGTTGGCCACGCTCAATGCCTTGCAAGAGGGACAGATTATTGCCACCTTGCCTGCGAAAGCAGAACAATTGTCCAGCCATCTGAAAAAGATCAAACAACTTCCCCACGTTGCCGAAACTCGGCAGAAGGGCCTGATTGCTGCGGTTGAGTTGACTGCCGTCCCTGGCGAATGCCAACCATTTGCTGCGGAATTACGTGTGGGAGCTTGCATCTGCCAAGAGACCTTTAGCCGCGGTGTCATGCTGCGACCCCTACGAGACACACTTGTCATTATCCCACCGTTGTCGATCTCGCTTGATGAGCTAGACTTGCTTGGTAGTGCGCTGTGTGAAAGTATCGACATTGCTACTCGTCAGGCAGCCAACACCGCTTCTACTTGTCCCACACCTTCGGCCAGCTAACGGCTGCGCACTACCTATTTTTATTTGCACATGACCCATCTTCGTTTCTTGCTCCTGCAAATCCGCGACCGCGACGATCTTATTCGTTTGCAAGAGATCGACTGTTTTGCTAACGCGCTGGACTGCGACCAAGAGGCGATTTCCACCTTCGACTTACTTCGTGGGGCTCCCACAGAACAAGACCTCAAGCAGGTCGATGCTGTGCTGATCGGTGGCAGTGGCAACTACTCGGCTGCAGGCGAGGCCCCTTGGCTCGACCGTGCATTGGCTGGGTTGCGAACCATTTATGA
Source organism: Planctomycetota bacterium (assembly GCA_029259945.1). Lineage (GTDB taxonomy): Bacteria > Planctomycetota > Planctomycetia > Pirellulales > Lacipirellulaceae > Bythopirellula. The sequence continues at coordinate 11,345 of JAJDEF010000031.1, read as the reverse complement.
GCTACGCAAACCTACGTTTGCATCTTGCTGGGGGTTTCAGGCGTTTGCTCGCGCTTTGGGAGGTCGTTGCATCCACGACCCTGCCCACGCCGAGCTGGGCACTACCCGACTAGAACTCACCGAGGCTGGTCGCCAAGATTCTTTGTTTGGTGAGTTGGAATGCCACTTTCATGGACAATCGGGGCATGAAGATCACGTGGTAGAGTTACCAGCAAGTGCCACGTTACTCGCTTCTTCGAGTGTCGTAGCGAACCAAGCGTTCAAGCTGGACGAGGCATTAATCTATTGCACGCAGTTTCATCCCGAGCTAGATTGCGATTCGTTTCTCGACCGAATACGTGCTTATCCTCAGTACGTTGAGCGTATCGCGGGCAAGACCGTGGAAGAATTTGCCGAACACTGTCACGACACCCCTCAGACGCGACAACTGCTGTCAAGATTTGCTAGAATGGTCGCCGAGCTTAATCCACCTTTGGCTAATAACTAGCCTGCGGCTTGCGGCGCCGGAAAAAATCGCCCCTTGCGGGCACAGAGGAGGGCACAGTCACCCCTTGGGGACGGGCTCGAAAATCATCTTGACTCGCTCCCGGTCCAAGTTTTACGGTACGTCGCTCTGACTTCCATCCCATCAGGCTCAGGAACTCGCCGAGTGTGATGGTTTCGACGCCGAGTGTGTCGGCCTCTTCACTCATTTTACTCCAAGCCGAGCGTAAGCCCTCTTGGCGGTTCCCCTCGGGGAAATCACCTAGAACGAGATAGCGGGTATCGACGGTCATTTGACCTTCGATGGCACCGTCTTCTGCCGGAACTGCGTCTACTTTGCCATTGTTGATAGCGATGATTTGGTTCAAGGTATCTAAATCGCTTCGGCCATCGTTATCAAAGTCGATTACACCGGCAATCGCAAAGCCTACGCGTCGTCCTCGATTCCACACCTGGCTATAAATCTTGTCACCTGCCAACAGCGGGCGAGTTGCTTGGTCGTCTGTGATGCGGGCTTCTGCCATGTGGTCACTCAGAATTCGAGTCACTTCGATGCTGCCTTTACGCTGGGCTCCTAGCGCATCGTTTTCATCGCCGTCGTAGACACTGAAAGTTACCTGAGGACGCAAGTCATCTGCCTTTCCCAAGTTAATCCAAACCGTCCCGTTACGCTGGTTGACCCATCGGAGTAATCCGTCCGCAGGTTGCGCGAAGGGGTCGGGTTCGATTTGGTTGCTTTGCAAAATCTCCATGGCGTGTTCAAGATCACCGATCTTATTTGTCAGCGTCGTCTGCTCCGTTGCGTTCCTCGTGGTGAGTTCGCCAATTTCGGTGCGTTTCTTGCCAAGTCGGGCAGCAATTTGCTGTTTCTCTTCGTTAATCTGCTTGGCTTGCTGTAAGAACGCCTCACGCTGACTCGCAAGATCGGCGCTCACGATTTTCATTTTGTTTTCGAATTCCGTAATCTGTGCGTTTTTCTCGTTTTCGACAGCGAGCAGACTTTCTTTCAGCTTTTTGACTTCCTGCTTGGCCGCCGACTCACCCGACGCCAGCTTTTGATTCTCAACGAATAGGTTCTCTAAAATGGTGCGATAGAAGCGACTATTCTCTTCGAACGTGCTGCCAAACTTCGCCATGTCATCGTCAAAGTTCTTTTTTGCAGTGTCGAAGTTGTCGGCTTCTTGAAAGCCCATCCACTGCTTGAACAGGTTGCTTTCGGTCTGCAGTTGACGCAGTGCATTATTGGCCTCTTTCGACTTACTCGTTGCCGACTCTGCTCGAGCGGACTCCGCCTTGCGTTGGTTGTTGACTAAGATTAAACCAACACTCAGCAGGATGCCCACGATGGCAAGGGAGATAACGAGAATCTGAAGTGACTGATTGTCTTTAGACGCCATGGATTCGCTCGCAGAAAATGCTGCTGGCCCCAAAAGGAGACGGGCAATCGGAGGACTAAAATAACTTTGGTGTTTGGGTAGAAACTTGCTAGGGACGGGTAGGCAAACTTCAACAAGTGAGGATGATTAACAGGCGGTGGCGGGGCCTCGATCTGCCGTGATTTGACTACGAACGCAGAACGGCGCATTGGCAAAAAAGAGGTTCTGCCAATTCCGCTAGTCTGTTCCGTCGTAGAATTGCCCTAAGTCGAGCATAGTTGGGGGATTAGGTAGTGTCAAGAAGCTGCGGACTATACGCAGGTCAACGTACCACCCCTACCAGAATTTGAGAGCACCAGTATCCCATGCCCCATTCTTCCCACCAAGCGTCATTACCGGGCATGGAGCCCGACGAACCAGCGGAAATAGCTTCTGTTGGAGGTGAAGCTGGGCAGGCCCAGGCAGTCCAACCCGAGTCGTTACGGGGCTGGAACATCTGTTTGGTCGACTCCCACTCACTGATTTATCAAGTCTTTCACGCTCTTCCTGAAATGACGAGCCCTCACGGAGAGCCTGTGGGTGCCGTTTATGGGTTTGTACGTGATCTGCTCCAACTCCTGGAGTCGCGCCGGCCCGATGCGCTGATCTGTGCTTTTGATCTGCCGGGCCCGACTTTTCGACATGAGCTTTACGACGGTTACAAGGCTGATCGGGGTTCGATGCCCGAGGATTTGGTTTCACAAATCCCCAAAATCAGAGAAACGCTCGCGGCGTTAGGAATCCCTCTATTGGCCAGTCCCGGCTATGAAGCGGACGATATTCTTGCGACGGTTTCACAAATGAGCGATCAACTAGAGGCCAACTGTCTGATTGTGACAGGCGACAAAGATTGCCGGCAATTGATCACCGACCGCGTCTCGATCTACAACATCCGCAAAGGCAGCACTTACGGCGCGGCCTCTTTAGAAGCAGATTGGGGCATTCGTCCCGACCAAGTCGTCGACTTTCAGGCATTGGTGGGTGACAAGGTCGATAATGTGCCTGGGGTCCCGCTTATCGGCCCGAAGTTTGCCAAAGAACTTCTCGAAAAATATAACGACCTTGAAACGGTGCTGGCCCATGCCGAAGAAGTTGCAGGTGCCAAACGCCGGCAGAATCTTATCGAGTATCGCGACGATGCGCTGCTATCGCGCAAACTCGTCAAGTTGGATACCGAGGTGCCGATCACTCCCGACTGGAATGCGGCACGAATAGGAAACGTTGACCACGCTCGCATCAAAACATTGTTTCAGGATTTTGGTTTCCGCTCTCTCGGCGAACGGGTTGTCGAACTAGATGGCTACGGCCGAGGAGATACGGCCACTGGCGCCGAAAAGATCGAAAAAGTCACGGGGAATTACCACATCGTCGATACCGCCGAGCAGCTTGAAGAGCTGATCGAGAAACTTCAGCGGCAATCGCTGATTTCGATCGATACTGAAACGACCGATCTCTCACCACGCAAAGCCGAGATTGTGGGTTATGCCATCGCCTTTGAACCCGGCGAGGGATATTACATTCCGGTCCGTGGCCCAGAAGACGACCAAGTTCTCGACCCCCAGCAGGTTGCCGATTGTCTGCGTCCTCTGCTCGAAAATCCCGACATCGAAAAGATTGGCCAAAACTTAAAATACGATCTTGTGGTGTTGCGTAATGCTGGCATTCGACTGAAAGGAATTGTCTTCGACACGATGGTCGCCAGCTACTTGCTCGATGCAGGGCAGCGTAGCCATAGTCTCGATCAGTTAGCTCTCCGTTATCTTGATCACACGACTCTTAAAATCGAATCGCTCATTGGTAAAGGCAAAAATCAAAAGCGGATGGACGAAGTACCCGTCGCCCAGGTTGGCCCCTACGCTGCCGAGGACGCCGACATTCCGCTACAGCTCTATCCGTTACTTTCCGCTCGCCTCGAAGAGCAAGACCTCACCGAACTCAACAAAAACGTCGAGGTGCCCTTAGTCGAGATTCTTGCGGAGATGGAATATCTTGGCATCTGTGTCGATAGCAAACGCTTGGGGGTGTTAAGCGGCCAGTACAGTGCTCGACTACAAGAGCTGGCTGCCGAAATCGAAGAAATGGCCGGCCATCCGCTGAATATCAGTTCGCCTAAACAGCTTGGCCAATTGCTGTTTCAAGAACTGGGACTTCCGGTCGTCAAAAAAACGAAAACCGGCCCCAGCACCGATGCCAGTGTGCTGGAAGAACTTGCAGACATGCACCCGTTGCCGGCGAAGGTTGTCGAGTATCGGCAGTTTTCGAAGCTGCTCAATACTTATGTCGATGCGCTACCAGAAATGATCTACACGGAAACGGGCCGGGTTCATGCCTCGTTCAACCAAGTGGTCGCTGCGACTGGGCGGCTCAGTTCCAGCAGTCCGAATCTGCAAAACATTCCTATCCGTACCGCGGAAGGGCGCGAAATACGCTCCGCTTTTCGTGCCGAAAAACCGGGCTGGAAACTACTCGCGGCCGACTATTCACAGATCGAGCTACGGGTGATGGCCCACCTTTCGAGCGACCATGCGCTGTGCGAAGCGTTTGCCAACGACGAAGATATTCATACGCTCGTCGCCAGCCAGGTCGAAGGGGTGGCTCTGGCAGAGGTCACCTCCGAGATGCGACGGCGTGCTAAAGCGGTCAACTTTGGTATCATCTACGGGCAAAGCCCTTTCGGCTTAGCCAAGGCCTTAAGCATTTCTCAGGAGGAAGCGGCGGAGTTTATCGAGACCTATTTTGCTAGCTATCCGGGCGTACTCGATTTTATGACCGATACGCTGACCGAATGTCGAAAGCAGGGCTACGTAACGACCATGCTAGGGCGACGACGCTCGGTGCAGGGCGTCAGGCCTGTGCCTAAAGATTTTCGGGAAACCAAAAGTGGTGCCCTGCGCCAGCTGACCCTCCCAGAACGGACGGCCGTCAATACAGTGATCCAAGGATCGGCAGCCGACTTGATTAAACTCGCCATGATCGGAGTCCAGCGGCGCTTGCCCGTCGAGATTCCCCAGGCGAACATGTTGCTACAAATCCATGACGAATTGGTGTTCGAGGTCGCTCCCGATGCGATCGACGTTTTAGCGAGGCTCGTGGTCGAAGAAATGAGCCAGGTACAGCCCCTCGATGTTCCGTTAAAAATCGATGTAAAATTTGGGGACAACTGGGCTGAATGTGAACCTTGGGATGGTGCTTAGGAACAATTCATGAAGGTAATTGGACTGATCGGCGGAATTGCTAGTGGAAAATCGGCGGTAGCTACCGAGCTTGCTGAGCTGGGTGCGAAGGTGCTCGATGCCGATTTGGCTGCCCACCAGGCGATCAACCTGCCAGAAGTCAAGCAAGCTCTAACGAATCGCTGGGGCACGGACATTCTGCTGCCTACAGGCGACGTCGACCGGCAGAAAATTGCGGGCCTCGTATTTTCTGAGGATTCTTGCCGGTCTGAAAACCTGCGGTTTTTAGAAAAAACACTCCACCCCGTGATTCGACGGCAGTTCGAATCTGAGCTGACCCAGCTCACCGAGACAGGCCACGGGGCGGCGGTCATCGATGCTCCGCTGCTACTTGAGGCGGGCTGGGGTAACTTGTGCGACGCGATAGTTTTTGTCGATTCACCCCGAGAATCGCGAGTTCAAAGGGCTTTACTGCGGAATTGGACGGAGGAGCAATTTACCCGTCGAGAAGCGGCTCAAATGCCGATAGATGAAAAAAGGCGACAAGCAACCTATATCATCGCCAACCACCAGTCCGCTCAAGACTTGAAGAATGCGGTTCGGGAGTTCTGGGAATCGTCTTTCTCAGACGGCTGACACCTACTCATTCGTTAATTCTGGCGGGATGAGGCAGAACTGTTGCTTGTCGGGCTATTGCTTGTAATACTGGGGAGGCGGCGGAGCCTCCTGCAACGCTGTCATCTCCTTCTTACTTTCCTACGATCCCACCTCCCTCCCGCTGGTGCCTTTCGCGCGCTGGCAACTTGCTGCCTATTCAGGAGTTCACACAGATGGCCGAAACCGGCAATCGCGGCCCGCGGCATGGTCGCTCGCATACCTCTTCTCACCGACGACGTCCTTTAGAGCGAGGTGTTCCCGAAGGAATCGATGGCCAGCGTCTCGCTGAGCTAGATCGAGAAGAGCCACTTTCGATTGCCGAAGAACTCGACAAAGCTGCAGAGCGGGTTCGTCGTGTTGGTAAGAACATCGAGCGCACCGACAAGCCCGATTCCAATGTCCATATTGCCGCCCTGCAGCGGATGAGCATGCCCGATCTTATCGAGGCTGCCCATCGCGAGGGGATCGAAGAAGCGGCCAGCCTCAAGAAGCAAGACCTGATCTTTCGCGTGCTTAAAAAGCGAGTGAAGCTTGACGGGATGATGTCGGGCTGCGGCACGCTAGAAATCTTGCCCGATGGTTTTGGTTTTTTGCGCAGTCCTGAATACCATTACCTCTCTTGCCCCGACGATATTTACGTCTCTCCAAGCCAGATCCGCCGTTTTGGTCTCCACACGGGAGCGACGGTGGAAGGTACGATTCGTCCACCCAAAGAAAATGAACGTTACTTCGCTTTGTTGCGGATTGAATCGATCAATGGGCAAGACCCCAACAATCTTTCGAAGAAGATTTTCTTCGACAATCTCACGCCGAATCATCCCGACGCGCGGGTTGTCATGGAGACCACCCCAGAGAACGTGGACATGCGTGTTCTCGACATGATTGTCCCCATCGGTTTCGGCCAACGCGGGCTGATTGTGAGCCCACCGCGAGCAGGCAAAACCATCTTGATGCAGAAGATGGCTCAAAGTGTGCTGGTAAATTACCCCGACGCCTATGTCATCATGCTGCTGATCGACGAACGGCCAGAAGAAGTGACCGACATGGAACGTGAGGTCAAAGGCGAAAATTGCGAAGTGATCAGCTCGACTTTCGACGAGCCCTCATCACGGCACGTCCAGGTCGCCGATATGGTGATCGAAAAAGCAAAGCGCATGGTCGAATATGGCCACGATGTGGTGATCTTTCTCGACTCGATCACACGTCTAGCGCGGGCATGGAACGCCGAGTGCCCCCACTCGGGCAAAGTGCTTTCGGGCGGTCTCGACGCGAATGCGATGCAACGACCCAAGCGATTTTTTGGCTCGGCTCGCAAGGTGGAGGAGGGCGGTTCGCTCACGATCATTGCCACCGCGTTGATCGACACCGGCAGCCGCATGGACGAAGTGATCTTCGAGGAGTTCAAAGGGACCGGCAATCAAGAAATCGTACTCGACCGACGCATGGTCGACCGACGCATTTGGCCTGCCCTTGATATCAACTGCAGCGGCACGCGTCGCGAAGAAATGCTCATGGACCCCGAAGAACACCGCCGCGTCTGTATGCTCCGGCGCGTCCTTTCTGAGATGAATCCCCCCGACGCCATGGACCTACTGGTCTCGCGACTACGCAAAACCAAAACGAACGCCGAGTTCCTAATGGGCATCAAAGAAGAATAAGCGATCCACTGCCCGCCTTTCCTTTTTAGCAATACCTTGGCAAATACCCTCCCTACCTCGCCGCCCGATGCGAACGATCGTTTTGCGATTGTTGTTGCTGAATGGAATCGTTCGATTACTACCAAGCTCTTGGAAGGTGCGATCGAAACCCTGACGGCGGCTGGCGTCGAAGAGTCGCATATTGATGTGGCTTGGGTGCCGGGGGCTTGGGAAGTTCCTGTGGTGGCGCAGCGTCTTGCAAAGAGCGGTTCTTACGCGAGCATTATTTGCCTCGGCGCAGTCATTCGTGGCGAAACGACGCATAACGAATATCTCAACCAGGGGGTGAGTCTGGCGCTGATGCAACTCTCGCTGGAACTCGACATGCCCATTCTCTTCGGCATCCTAACCTGTGAATCGATGGAACAAGCGATCCATCGTGCGGGGGGGAATGTTGGCAATAAGGGCAGCGAGTGTGCCGAATCTGCCCTAAAAATGGTTGGATTGCTCAAGAGCTGTCCGAACGAATAGAATGGTTTGGGCAGCGATCACACGGTTTTCTTTCTCTCGGAGTTTTTAGCATGGCACGTCGTAGTCGAGCACGCGAAGTCGCTTTGCAGGCTTTGTTTCAGGAAGACCTGAATCCGAGAGACTCCCGCGACCAGTTAGCCCCTTTCTTGCAGACTCGACTGAAAGATGCGCAGCTGCGCGAATTTGCTGAGACCTTAGTGCTTGGTGTCTTACGCAATCAGACGGAACTCGACGCTTTGCTCGAAGCAAAGGCCGACAACTGGAGCCTATCTCGCATGGCCGCCACCGACCGCAATGTTCTACGGCTTGGTGCCTACGAGATTCGTTACCAAGACACCCCCGACCGGGTCGTGATTGACGAATCGATCGAACTCGCCAAGCGATTTGGTAGCGCGCAATCTTCGCAATTCGTTAACGGAATCCTTGATAAGCTGCTTCCCCACGACCAATGATTGCTGGGGACATAAACGGCCCAGCTCGCTATCATTTTCTTTTTAGTCCACATTCCGAAATCCAAAATCCGAATTACCTATGGGCCTTTTCGACAAACTCCGCCGCGGGCTGACCAAGACCGCAAATCTTCTTAAAACCGATGTTCGCGATCTCTTCAAAAACGAAGGGCGCTTGATCGACGATGACTTTCTCAACGAGATGCGTGCGATTCTCTTCAAAACCGACATGGGGTACGACTCGGTCGAGGAAATCGTTGAAGAAGTGGCCACCAAACTCCGTGGCCGCGTTGTCATGCTAGAAGAAGTCGTCGCGACCTGGAAAACGAAGCTTGCCGAACTGATGGCCCAAGACGAAGCTCCGATTCAATTTGCCGAAACGGGGCCGACCATCATTATGGTGTGCGGCGTGAACGGCGCCGGTAAAACCACCTCAATTGCCAAGCTTGCACATCTGCTCAAATCGGAAGGAAAACAGGTCGTTCTCGGGGCAGGGGACACCTTCCGCGCGGCAGCGGTCGAGCAACTGACCATTTGGTCAGAGCGTTTAGGCGTGAACATTGTCACCGGCGAGCCAGGGGCGCATCCGGCCTCGGTCGCCTATCGTGCGGTGGAAGAGTGCATCAAGACAGACGCCGACGTCTGCATCGTCGACACCGCTGGCCGTCTGCAGACGCAGAAAAACTTGATGGCAGAACTCACCAAAATCCAAGATGCCATCCGCAAGCAAATCCCCGAGGCTCCGCACGAAGTACTTTTGGTACTCGATGCCACCACCGGGCAGAACGGCATTAGCCAGGCGAATAGTTTTACGGAGTCGGTCGACTGCACCGGCATCGTTCTGGCCAAATTGGACGGGACCGCCAAGGGGGGAGTGGTTGTCGCCATCCGCCAGCAGGTCGGTTTGCCGGTGAAATATGTCGGCGTGGGCGAACAGCCCGAAGATTGGGCCCTTTTTAGCGCCAACGATTTTGTCGACGCTCTTTTTGCCGAGATCGAAGCGGAGTAACTCTCAGCTCGCTACCACACACCATTGCCGTCTCGAAGCTAGGCGACTCCGCCGATCTGATTCAAGCGTACCGCCCAGATTCGTGTAAAAATGTACGCTAAGGACGGTCCCAAAAGCTAGAAACGGGGCAAGTATTGAGACTCTGAATTCGGGACCAGTTTAGGGGCATCGATATCAACGTAAGTGCTGTGGCCGGTATTGCTGGAGTGCCAAACTACATGATGAGAGAGCAACCGAGGCGCATTAGAAGCTAACGCCAAGCTCACCCGCAGGGGTCAGCAAAGCTGTACCCCTGTCGGGTGCAGCGCGATGTTATGCACTCAGCTTGTTTTCTCTATTCCAGACTGTCCCTTTTGCCTCTGTTGCACTCGAAACATAGTGTCTGCAAATTGTCTAAATCGTCAGTGCCCCTCTTAGATATAGGCACTCTGTGGTCAAGCTCCAGTTTTACACCGACACCAGACCTTCCACAGATTACGCATGAGAAGTGATCACGTTTAAAGACGAAGAATCTCTTTCTGATTGATATGTGCTTCCGTTCTACCGACCGTGGAGGGCCTGTTGAGCTTTCGATCTTGGGTTTGGCTTGGGGACTTAGAACGAATTCCTTTTGCGTTTCAGAAGGCAAGTCATCAATAATATCTTTTTCAGTCACGTAGTCATATGCTTCCTTCAGAGCCTTTTTCCAGCTTCCGAATGACCGCGAATACGTACACTGAGAAATGCCGCATACGTATTTCTTTAAATCAGTGGTGTATGGGCGTCTTCCTTCCTTCTCAAGGGTTTGATTCCACAAGTCAATCAATATGGTAAGCAGATCATCTCTGTCGTGTTTAGTCGATTTATGCGGGGTTAAACCCGCCGCTCTGGCTGCTCTGCCGAGGGATCTGAACTGGCTAATTATCTTGTAGTAAGAAATGTTACTGTGTTGTTCGATATCAGATCGTTTCAAAGGTCTACCGCGAATGACCCCAGATATTCTTCTGAGTTCGTCGATGATGTCTTCTTTTGTCGTGTCTCCAACTTTGCGGTGTGGTCTCAAACCAGCTTTCTCTGCCACTTCTCCTAAGCTCGCAAAGTGCTTGTAAATTGGTGAAACTGATATCCGGCCATAGTCCTTGATGTCTTTCTGAGTTATCGTACCAGTCTTCGTGATCATTTCGATTCTACGTACTTCATCGACTATGGATTCTGGAGTGTACTCTTCTAAGAAATCTATGCGAAACTGGCTCAAGAAAATATCCTTCAATTATTTTGTGTATAACGACCAAGTTAGCCCGTTATTTTGGAGCAACTTGCAGCACGAGTTTCTTACCGACCGTTGAAAGGAAGTATCCTGCACCGCGATCACCCATGATGCCGAGTGAGACGATGTTGTTGGCGGACAATTCTGCAAATGCGACTTCAATTTCCAGTTGTGAGTGCGGAAGTACGGATCCTGCTTGCTGATCGAAGAGAAGATGATCATCGACTTGACGATAGAGTTGCAGAATCAGCAGCGGAATTCCGTCTGGGACATAGTCGGTAGTCTCTTCTTTGCCCTTGGCCTGTTCCGCACGAAGTTCTGCGTTTTCAGCCTTGAGTCTTCCAATTTCTGTTTCGAGTCTATCGCAGCGTTCTCGCAGTAGTCCGTTGCTTTCGGTAATTGCCGCGTTGTTGTCCTTCAGTTGTTCGAGGTTCTGATTCTGGAGGTCGTAGGCACTGCGCAGTAGGTCGAAGTGCGCTGCGTCGAGCACTTTGCCTTTTAGTCCGGTGAGGATTCCGAATATGTCCATAGGGCTAACTTGTTATTGGGTTGAATCTTCTTCAGTATGCCAGTTGACAGCCGGAATAAGGGTATACATAAGTCAGTAGCGACTGTCTTGATTTTCAAGAGGGTTGCGTAAAATTCCAGGGTTTATTTTCTTTGAGGATGGCATTGAGGATCAGGAGCAGCTTTCGCATGCAGGCAGTGAGGGCGGTCATTTTGGTTTTGCCTCGGCTGAGTAATT